>NZ_JAESDH010000004.1 GCF_019249295.1 Alteromonas antoniana | reverse complement strand
GATATAGAACGCATCTCCTTAAACGAAGATAGCCTCAAACACTAAACGAATCACAACGGTCTATATTGATCGCTTACGACACATCCTCGCTGACGGGACAAAAAGTCAGAATGGTGTTGCCATTGCCTGAATCTGGTGAGCTTTTACTTAAGTCGTTTAAATCAAAGCTACGCAGTCAGATAAAAAAAGCGGAAAAAAATGGTCTGACTGTGCAACTGGGAGACACTCGGGAATTTATCAACGGTTTTTACGATGTGTACACTCAAAACATGCGCGACCTTGGGTCTCCTGTTCATGCAAAACGTTGGTTTGAAGACATCATCAGTGCCTACGGCAAGAATGCCGTAATTAGCGTTGTTTATCATGAAAACACGCCGATAGGCGCTGGTATTGTGATTAAAAACGCACAAACCGCAAGCATTCCGTGGGCATCAACGCTGCGCGAATTTAACCGGCTGGCACCCAATATGTTGCTTTACTGGTCACTATTAGAGCATTGTGCCGACAATGGCATTGAAACCTTTGATTTTGGCCGCTCGACATTCGAAGAAGGCACGTACCGCTTTAAGAAACAATGGGGCGCCGAGCCACAGTTGTTGTTCTGGCAGAAGTTTGGACAATCTGGTGAAGAACTGCCTCAGGTTCAGGGCGTGGGCTCGCAGAGCAAGCTTCGAAACACCATTGAAAATACCTGGCGAAAATTGCCGCTGGGACTAACTATAAAATTAGGGTCGACGATTCGGCCTTATATCAGCTTGTAGCTGCAGTTGGAGCAAGGAATGCTGGGTATATACCGATTTATATTAGCTCTGAACGTTGCAATCTTTCATTTATTGGGAGTTAACGCTATCGGCCCCTATGCAGTTTTCTCATTCTTTATTCTTAGCGGCTTTTTAATGACATTGATTATGCATGAGTCTTACGGATACAGCGTATCGGGTATAAAGAAATATGCATTAAACAGAGTATTGCGGCTATTTCCTGTTTACTGGGCGCTGCTCATTGTCACCCTGCTAATTATTTTGTGGGTAGGGGAGGATAAGAGTACTAACTTCCACGCCGCTATGGCAATACCAGATACAACACGAGAGTGGTTATCTAACATATTTCTTATGTTTATAGCTGAAAGGCCAATTGAAGTAACCCCGCGCTTAGCACCTGCAACTTGGGCACTTACGATAGAGTTATTCTTTTATTTCTTGATTGGATTAGGAATTTCCAGAACTAAAACAGTAACAATTATATGGTTATTGGTAAGTTTACTATATACAATTTACTTTAATGTAACGCATCATTTAGGAATCGGTTACGGCACAGTCATGTCAGCATCTCTGCCTTTTGCATTAGGTGCTTGTGCTTATCATTTTAAAGATGCCATTTTCAGATTTGTTGAAAACTACCGACTAGCGTTTCCACTCTTTGTTTGTTTTCTTTTGAACCTTATAGTTGCAGCTAGTTCGAAATTGATCCTACCTGAGGATATTGCATGGAAAGCTGGTGTTATTTGCGTTTTCTCAAACCTAGCTTTGAGCGTTTTTATGACGGTTGTACTATTTAAAAATGACAAAATTTTCAGAAATTCAACAACGAAAATGCTCGGCGATTTGTCCTATCCACTCTACATTTTTCACTGGTCCGGCGCTCTTCTAGCGGCATACTTGTTGAATGATATTTCGCGAGAAAACTCCCCTTTCACTGTCTTTCTAATTGGGCTAGTAATGACCTTAATACTTTCTGCGATCATTGAGCGTACACTAGCTTCCAAGGTTGAATTAATAAGAAGAAGGATTAAATTTTAATGTGCGGCATAGCAGGATTCAGCCAGTTTCATTACCAGGAAGGAACAGAAGCCAAACTGGAGGCTATGGGCCAGGCCATATTCCATCGCGGGCCCGACGCCGGTGGTACGTATCTGGATGAACATATTGGCCTGTGCCATCGCAGGCTCAGTATTCTCGACTTATCAGAAGCTGGTAATCAGCCCATGTTTTCCGCAGATGGGAATCTGGTTATCGTCTTTAACGGTGAAATCTATAACTTCCTAGAGTTAAGAGAAGATCTCGAAAAACAAGGCGTTACATTTAAAAGCCATACCGATACCGAAGTAATTCTGGAGCTTTATGCCCGCGAAGGAGTCAGTTGCCTTGAAAAACTAAACGGCATGTTTGCGTTTGCATTGTGGGACAAGAATAAACAAGAGTTGTTCATCGCCAGAGACCGTCTGGGGAAAAAACCACTTTACTATTATTCGCAAGACGGACGCTTCGCTTTCGGTTCTGAAATTAAAGCCATACTGGCACTAAACGACATTCCAAGAGAAATTCGTCTGGATGCCGTGTATGACTTCTTTGCTTACCAGTATATCCCTGATCCCAAAAGCATCTTTAAGCACATTCACAAGTTGCCGCCGGCGCACTACATGGTGCTGAATAACGATGGATTCAGTATTCATGAGTATTGGGACGTTAGCTTTAAAAATATCTCTTCAGAAAGTGAAGAGTCGCACAAAGCACAGTTAAAAGCCCTGCTGGAAAAAGTGACAAAGCAGCGCATGATAAGTGACGTTCCACTTGGCGCATTTTTAAGTGGTGGCGTAGACAGTTCCGGCGTGGTTGCCATGATGGCACAAGCCAGCGATACACCAGTGAAAACCTGCACTATCGGCTTTGATGATGAAAAGTTCAATGAAGCCGACTTTGCCAGGGAAATTGCTGAGAAGTATCAGACCGAGCATCATGAGTACACAGTGCATCAGAATGTGGCTGATCGTCTTGAGCATATCGCCAGCTTTTTTGACGAACCTTTTGCTGACCCCTCGTTAGTGCCAACGTTTTTTGTGTCTGAACTTGCCCGTAAAGCCGTGACTGTGGCACTAGCCGGAGACGGCGGCGACGAAATGTTTGCCGGTTACGAGAAGTACACGACTGATGACATCGAAAACAAGCTGCGCAATAAGTTTCCGGAAAGCGTCAGAAAGCATGTATTCCCAAGCCTGGCCAAAGCCGCAGGTATCGTTCCGGGCTCAGTAGGCAAAAAGGCAAAATCACTCCTTACCAGCCTGTCATGCGACCCGGCAATGGGTTTTTATATCACCAACAGCATGATGACCGATGAAACCTGGAATAAGCTGGCAAAGCCCGAAGTAAAAAAGCAGCTTGAAGGCTACCATCCCAGTCAGTACACGCTGGACATGTACAATAAAGCCGATGGTCCCGACCACCTCAGCAAAATTCTTTATACTGACATCAAAACCTACATGACAGGTGATATTCTGGTGAAAGTAGACAGAATGAGCATGGCCAACTCGCTGGAAGTACGTGCCCCTATTCTGGATTATCAGGTTGCAGAATTTGCCGCTACCCTACCAGCCAGAGAAAAGTACCGGGATGGTGAGAAAAAGTATTTGCTGAAAGAGGTGTTTAAGGCTTTTATTCCGGATTCTCTGTTGTACAGAAAGAAAATGGGATTTAGTACCCCTTTGGATGAATGGTTCAGAGGTGAGTTGAAAGATATGGGTGAAGAGTTGCTGCTTCGAGATAAAGAGGGTTTAGCCTCTGTTTTTGAGCCCGTAGAAATACAGAAAATATGGAGTGAGCATCAACGACGTGTCAAAGATCACGGGATTGAGTTGTGGAGTATGTTGATGTTTCAGATGTGGTACGAGCGGTTTGCCGCTAGAGACCAAACAAGCATGTCATGAAGTTGATAACAACACGCGTGATGTTCTCTTAGGCTGCACCTAGATTGAAATTACATTTATGAGTAACCTTTAATGATTAAAATCGACATTATCATTCCTCATTTTGGTGATGTGCTGCCTCTAAAAAACGCAATTAATGCACTCACCCAATTGCCATCAATTAGCTTTATCAACAAAATAATTGTAGTTGAAAATGGTCCTTTATCCGGTGCAAAGGAAGTATGTGAACACAACGACAAAGCAACTATTGAACATATTTACACCCCGGTACCTGGACTGAGTAATGCAAGAAATTTAGGTATAAAGCACTCAGATGCAGACTACTTAATTTTTTTCGATAATGACCTAGGATTTGCAGATAGTACATTGGAGGGTTACTTCAATGCGTTTTCCGATTGTGGACAAGAGTATTTCTATGGTGGACCGGTTGAGCCCGTTTATGAAACAGATCCGCCTGAGTGGAAATTAAAATTCGTTCCTCCTTCTGTTAAAGGTTTTTCACAAGGCGATACCAACTTCATATCGGATTCTGCTGAATTTTTGGGTGGAAATCATGCGCTTTCTCGCAAGTCTATTTGTGAATTACAAGAACACTTTGGGTCTGTATACGAAGGTGAGTCAGCCACAGGAAAAGATGGCGGCGGAGTCGGTGAGGAACATCGTTTACAAAGAAAATTACTCACACTTGGGTTTAAATCATGCTATGTAGCAGACGCTAAGGTCTACCATCCAGTTCCTCAATCATGCCTGACACACGAATGGATTTGTAATCGCCGCTTTAGGCGTGGAATTACCGATGCGTCTAATCAAAAAATGTTTGAATCTAGGTTTAAAATTAAAGGAATTCCTTTTTGGGTTTGGAGAAAGTTTATAGTGAGTCGGTTAATAGAAAAGGTACTTATAAAGGTTAATCCTCATATTGCTTTAAAATGGGGAGTTCAAAGAGCTTGGTCTGCTGGAGTAAAGGCTGCCCACGTTCCTAAAACCGAGAAAGGAAGTCAATAGCATGTTTTCAGCGCTTGAACTTTTCTGGCTAAAACGAAAGAAACCAAAAGGCTGGATTGACGGTTTTTCCGAGACAAATTCATTATTTATACATATTCCTAAGACGGCCGGAACCAGTATATCTAAGGTGCTTTACGGGGAAGATCCCTGGCATCACACACTTGATGAGTATAGCTATGTTTCTCATAAAACACTTAAAAAGCTATATAAATTTGCCATTGTACGGAACCCGTATGATCGATTAGCTTCAACATACAAATACAGTTTTGAGCAAGCAAAATCTCACCCGAATACCTCTGTAAAATTTATTACCCGCTATCCCACCTTTGAAGAATTTGTGACTGATTGGGTTAATGAAATAAACGTACGCTCTCACTACTTCCTATACCCGCAGTGTATGTATTTAGGCGAAGAGCGGGAAAAAATAAAGATTGATTTTATCGGGAAGTTCGAAGACTTAACCAATGCATATGAAGTTATAGCTAAAAAGTTGGACATCAAAAGCGAACTACCTGTAACTAATAAGAGCCAAAATACTATTGATGCCCGATATACAGATAAAACTGCAGAGATAGTTTACGATGCCTATCAGGAAGATTTTACAAAGCTAAGTTATAGTAAGGACTCATTCAGAAAATAATAAAAACACTCAGCTTTATACAGTAATAGTTTAATAAGCCAATTAACTTGCGGAATTTTGCATGCTTCATCCTTCTATGGTGCACTCAGGAATATAATAGGAATGGTATCTTCATCTAACGGGCCAATAAAAATACTACATCTCACCTACGATATGCGAATCGGTGGAACCGAAATGGTGATAAAGAATATTATTTACGGACTCCATTCCTCTGAATGTTCAATGTCTATCTATTGTATTGAGGCGCCGCTCGGCCCTTGGGGAGAGGCTCTGAAGCAAAGCGGTGTATCGATTGAAACAACCTCTCGTCTTGCCGGCTTTGATCGTAATCTGATTATGCAGGTTCGAAATCATATTAAGCAGCATCAAATCGATATTATTCATTGCCATCAATACACCCCGTGGGTTTACGGTACACTCGCGGCAGCAGGAACTCGGACTAAAGTGATTTTTACTGAGCATGGTCGGTTTTACCCTGACTCCTCATCTTGGAAGCGTCGTATCGTCAACCCGATTCTTCTGAAACTCACAGACTCTGTAACAACAATCTCTAAAGCAACTAAACACGCCTTGGAAGAGTTTGAATATATACCTGAATCCTCCACCAAGGTTATTTATAATGGCATCAACCCACTTCATGTTGACAATAAATCTGTTGAATCGCTGAAACAGGGATTGGTTGATAACACTGACACAAAAGTTATTGGCACAATAGCCAGGCTCGACCCCATAAAAAACCAAACAATGATGCTACACGCATTTTCCAGAGTGCTGAATCACCATTCAAATACAAAGCTGCTAATTGTCGGCGACGGTGAGGAAAGGGCGCGGCTTGAGTCAACTGTTAAAGAGTTGAAAATAAGCACCAATGTAATCTTCACCGGATACATTACCGATCCAAGTGAGTATCTCGCGATAATGGATATTTTTCTGTTGTCATCGTTAAGTGAAGGCACTTCAATGACTCTTCTGGAAGCCATGTCATTGTCTAAACCATGTGTTGTAACAGACGCCGGGGGTAATGCTGAAATCATCGAACACGGTGTAAACGGTCTGGTTACGCCAAACAATGATATAGAAGCATTTGCTAAGGCTATATCCTCATTTTTAAGTACAGACTTATCTGCGATGAAAAAAGCCGCAAAGGAGCGCTTTGAGCAGCTATTTACTGCGGATAAAATGGCTGATAGCTACCAAGCAATTTATAAACAAGTTCTGAGCCAAAAATGACATCTAAAATAAAAAGTGCAATGTTGTCTTTGTTTATAAAAGCACTCAACCACGAAAAAACACAAGAGCCTCTGTTTGATAAGATAAATCAGGTTAAACAAAAGCTTGCACCGATGGTCAATACGCCTTCTCCATACGATGCAGATAAAAAAGACGATGCAGTGACACCAACTGAGAAAAATATCGTTTTTGTCACCAGCAGATTTCGCTCAGGATCCAGTGTCTTCTGGAATGTATTCAGGAGCCAGAGCTCCTGCACTGCTTACTATGAACCATTTAATGAACGAAAATGGTTCAATCCTCAGACAAGAGGCGCGAATGTCGATGCGACACACCTTGGTATTAGCGATTACTGGAGCGAATATAACGGTTTACAAAAGCTGGAATCTTTTTATGAAGAGTCATGGATAAGAGAAAACCTTCATATGGACGAACACACATTCGCGCCTAAAATGAAAGCTTATATTGATACACTCATAGATAATTCAAAAAGTACTGCCGTACTACAATTCAACAGAATTGATTTCCGTTTAGGATGGTTAAAGAAAAATTATCCTCACGCCAGAATAGTGCATTTGTATCGTCATCCCAGGGATCAATGGTGCTCATTTCTTACGGATAAAAAATTAATGAATGCAAATGCGGTCTGCCACACTTACAGGGACGCGTTTTACCTGGACGTATGGTGCAGGGACCTCTGTAAACACTTTCCTTTTTTATCATTGAATGAATCCCCTCATCCATACATGCGATTTTATTACTTGTGGAAGCTCTCCTATCTATATGGAATAGAATATTCTGACATATCTTTGTCTTTTGAGGAGTTGACTCAGTCTCCGCAAGAGGTTCTAAACCAACTGTTTAATTCTCTTGAATGGGAATCTCCAGACTTTGATAAAGCCTTATCTGTATTGGAAAAACCTTCTCTTAATAAGTGGCAGTCTTACGCTGAAGACGAGTGGTTCAGCACTATTGAGACTCACTGTGAAAGGGTGCTGACCGATTTTCTGACGAGTAAGCAAAATAATGAATTCTAATCCGACTGTTAGTGTTGTTGTACCTTTATACAACAGAGAAAAGTTTCTTCCTCAGCTAGCACAAACAATGGAATCTCAAACGTTTAGAGATTTTGAGCTAATACTAATCAATGACGGCAGCAGCGACGGAACAGCCGAATGGATCCAGCAAAACAAGAACAAATTTTCTGTTCCGGTCATCTATCGCGAACAGGAAAATGCTGGCCCGTATGCAGCCAGAAATCACGGGCTGAAGCTGGCTTCAGGAAATTATATTGCATTTCAGGATAGTGATGATGAGTGGCCTGACTATCATCTTCAAGAATTCGTACAGACGTTAGAAGAAAATCCTGATATTGACTGGCTTTTTGGAAGTCTTACACGAATTGACCACGACACCCGTGAAGTTGTTGAAGCAACAAATTTTGTCAGAGAAGATAATTCTAAACATCCGTTTGTAATGCTTAGCTCTGACCCTGTGAAAGGTTCTGAAATGACAAAAATTGTTAACGACCCCAAAGCAGGTGAAACTGCCATTGTCCACAGTGTGCCCGGCAGCACACAGTGTGCTCTAATTCGAAGGGAAGTCTTTAAGTCACATTTATTCGATGAAAGTTTCAGAACCGCCTATGATCGCTTTTATGCGATTAAACTGGTCTTGCTAGGTTACAACTTCGCCTTTACAGAAAGGACACATCAAATTTATCACATTCACGATAGCCATATTTCGCTGGTTACAGCGGGGTCCACACAGAAACGGGAGCGCTCAGCACTCACCATGATCAAAGGCTATCAAGGACTTTCTGATTTTGTCTCTACACCTGCACAAAAAAAAGCAATATCTCAGCGTCTTGCAAAAGTCTATGCGTGGGAATTATCCATGGCTTGTCAGGAGATGGGCGAATACAAAAATGCAATGCGAGCAATGATGAAGGCAGTGTATTTATCACCTGGTACCTGGTTATACTGGCGCTCCCTATCTGCCAGCTTAATTAGATTTTTTCTTCGCAGGTAATGTAGAGACACAGGTAAAATATATAGAGCTATCAAGTAACGTAAAATTAAGGACTAAGTCTTGCCACCAACTAATTCATTAACGGCAAAAACAACAAAAACAGTGTCATTGTTTGGTGTTATGAAGGCCCTGGTCACAATGCTTTCCATGCTAAGCGTTTTCATTCTCGCTAAAATATTAACGCCAGAAGATTTTGGTCTTGTTGCAATGGCAAGCGTAATTGCAGTTGCGCTGCAAGCCGCATTACAAATTCCAGTCAACCAGGCTTTAATTGTAATGCAGACGCCAGTAAGAGATGACTTCAACACCGCATTTACTATCAATGTAATCCGTGGTGTGTTGATGTTCCTAGTACTCGCACTCTCCGCATACCCACTCTCAGTCTTTTATGGGGAATCAAGTGTCACACTAATAGCGCTTGCTTTTTCAGCGTCACTGCTGGTAAGTGGTTTTGAAAATCCAGCTTTGATTACGCTTGAGAAAGATTTAAACGTCAGTAAGATACTTTATCTCAATACGTTTTCTCAGCTTATCGGTGTTGTTATGGCGATAGGTCTGGCATGGATGACTAAATCCTATTGGGCAATGGTGGTCGGCCACATCGCAAACCAATGTTTCAGAATAGCTTTTTCTTATTACTTAAGACCTTATAAACCAAACTTCTCGCTTAAGAAGTGGCGGGCTTTAATCTCATTTTCTGTCTGGCTCACGCTGAGTAAAATCATACTGACATTGGCAGCGAAATTTGATCAGTTGCTGATAGG
The DNA here is from genome assembly GCF_019249295.1 of Alteromonas antoniana. Classification (GTDB taxonomy): domain Bacteria; phylum Pseudomonadota; class Gammaproteobacteria; order Enterobacterales; family Alteromonadaceae; genus Alteromonas; species Alteromonas antoniana. Next base: position 266,245 of record NZ_JAESDH010000004.1, on the reverse strand, counting down.
TAAGTTCCTGGGGGCTGGGGTATTAGGCCAGTTTAATATTGGCAATGAGCTGGCCCGAAAACCTACTCAAGAATTTTCAGCGGTGCTGAATCGGGGCCTATATCCCGCATTTAGTCAAATTAAAGCTGATAGCGAGCGTACTTCTTCGGCATTCAGATTGTCACTAGCAATTTCCACTTCAGTTATGTTACCCATTGGCGTTGGGCTTTCCCTGCTGGCTGAGCCAATTATTCTTCTTGTGCTGGGCAAGGAGTGGGAAGGCGCTATTATTGTCGTACAAATGCTGGCATCTATTACTGCGCTTTCTGCAATCAACGGCGTCACAAAAGCGGCATTAATGGCAAAGGGGGAAACTAAACTTTTGTTTCAAAGAGACCTCTTTTTCGCGTTTATCAAAATCGCGGCTGTATCCATAGGCTTGTACTTGGAGGGGCTAAGCGGTTTACTCCTTGGTGTCATTTCAAGTCAGCTATTACTGATAATTATTAATATTCAGCTTGTTTCCGCACAGATCCGCATTTCGGCTTTTTCTCAGATAGCATTAATGATTAGACCAATGTTAAGCGCTGTAGTGATGGCCTCAGGATTGTATTACTTCTATCCCACTATAGATGTATTAGATCACAGCTGGTATTACAGTATTCTGCTGATTGCCGGATATGCAATATCGGGGTTAATCCTGTATGTTATTAGCCATTCTAGCTTATGGTTTTTAATGTCTAAACCTTTGGGTATAGAGCAAAAGTTACTTAGTCTGATGAAAAGAGTGAAAGCATAAATGGATCCTACTGGTATTAGTCATCCACATGTAATTCTGTTGGGAACACAACGATCTGGTACAACATTACTCACCAGGATCCTTGATACACATAGTAAGCTTTTTATACAAAATGAAATCAGTGTTGCTGAGGTATTTAACTCAGAAAAAACCAATGAAATCATATCCAACTGTAATGACCAGGTTTTAAAGAGACATGGAAAATCTATTCCAGACCTTTTGACAGAGACAAACAAAACTTATTGGGGCTTTAAAGATCCTCAGTTAACTGAGCACCTGGATAAATTAAAGCCGTTTCTCAAAAAGACCAAGTTTATCACCATAATAAGAGACCCTCGTGGTGTAGTGAATAGTTATATCGACAACAAATGGGGACTGGGGACCACTGCCTATACCGGAGCCCTCCGTTGGAAAGAGGAAGTTGAACTGCAAAAAGCTTTCATGGCACTTGCTCCTGAAAACTGCCTTTACATCAGGTACGAAGACTTGGTTAGTGAACTAGAGCCTACTCTCAAACGCATTTGTACTCATTTGGACATAGAGTACGAGCCGGAAATGCTAGACTTTCACAATAAAAAAGCCAGATATAAACTGAATGCATCAAATATAAATACGATGAAAAAAACCACAACAAAGTTCAGTTCACGATGGAAAGCCTCGCTTTCTGCCAGACAAGTAGAAGATATAGAATACGTGTGCCATGCCCTGATGCAAGCCGACAACTACAAAACTGTTACAGAAGGTACACGCCCAAACTTAATGCGTCGTTTGTACTGCCAATTGCACCAGCTTATCGTTGGCGAAATGCAGATACAGTATCAATTAAAACGTGTATATCTGAAACGAAAATTTCCGAGGATTTTTAGTAACTAATGCTTAGTGTTCTTATGTTTTACGGAACCATGATAAGTGGTTTTTTGCTGTCATTCAGGCACTCATTAGCGCTTTCTTTTGTCGTTTATCAGGCAATTTATTTTTTTAACCCGGAAAAAAGATGGTGGGGGAATCTCGTACCAGACATCAGTTACTCTTTCTTTATTGTTTTTTTTATGTTTTCGCTGGTAGTGATAAACCACAGCAGAACGAAGCAAAACAGAATCTGGGCGGTCCCGCCTTTGAAGTGGGCTATTATGGTAATGGTTATTTACACAGCTGCATATTTCTATGCCATTTCACCAGACTTCCACTATATATTCATGGTGTACTTTATAAAGCTCATAATCATCATGTGTATCGCTTACAAACTGATAGGCTCGGTACGTGACTTCTCTTATGTGTTGTACGGTTATATTTTTTCAGCTTGGTATGTAAGTTTTTATGTCTACCAAATAGGCAGAAACTCGGGTAACCGGGTTGAAGGGGTTGGCCTGGTCGACTCGCCCGACGCAAATGGTCTCGCTGCGGCAATCGCTCCAGCCTTGGTGCTCTCGCTATATTACTATTGGATTTCAGCCAACAAGGTATTGAAGGTAGCCTTTGCAATTGCCGGTGTATTTATGGCTAACGCTATAGTTCTGATTAACAGCCGGGGGGCGTTCCTCGCTGTTGCTATTGGCGTCATGTTTTTCATGTATTACATGTACACTTCATCTTTTCAGCGCAAACATCAGAAGAAGATGGCGGTTTTTATCACAATCGCAGGGCTTAGCGGGGCACTCTACCTTGCTGACGATGACTTTATTGAACGAGTTACCGGAATCACATCGGAAGTAGAAGCAAAAGACGAAAAAGAAACGGGTGCTACACGTATGATTTTCTGGCAGGCGGCCTGGGATATGACCAAAGATCACCCCTTTGGCAACGGATACCGTGGCTTTAACTATTACTCTCCCTTTTATATTCCAGAAGACGTTGACACAGGCGGCAAGAGAAACAGAAGCGTACATTCTACATGGTTTGAAACGTTAACCGAAGTAGGCTACTTGGGCTTGGGAGCCTTTCTTATGATGTTATGGTCAGCCTGGAAGTACCTTAATAAAACTAAAGCCTATCTCAAGAAGAACAACCTGGTTGACGACTATTTTAAAATAGTTGCGCTTCAAGGGTCTTTACTCTCCTTCATGGTAGCGATGTCATTTTTAAACAGAATGCGCGCTGAAGTACTGTATTGGCTGATTATGTTCGCTGCCGCGGCCTACAATGTGTATGTATTGAAGAGCTATATGGGTGAAAGAAAACTAACCGACTTGGACAAAGAGAGCGCCTAAAACGGAATATAAGCCTTTATGGGGATTTCTTTTCTGTTTTTATCCGGAATAATTTTATAAGCTACCAAATACGTGTTTCGGATTGTCCCTACCGCTAACCAAAGAAGCTGCCTGCTGTCATCCCAGGTAACACTACCTAAAAGGGTCGGATCTCTGCTCCTTTCGGACCAGGGGAGATTTTCCCTAGGCCATTCATATTCTAAAAAAGTTAACGCCGTCGGAGCGAGTTCTTTGTTTGCAACATCGACCAAATCATCAGGAGAAAAAACCAGGAGTGTATTGGCGTGCATGCCTTTGTTATACGCCTGATTAAGTGTTTCACTTTGATGATCTCCCCGATTCCCACGTCCTTTATTACTGTAAAAAGTAGCGGGATCTTCCACAAGAAAGTACTTGCCCGAACCGCTATCTCCCTGAGCCCGATAATCCAAGACTCCTCTTGCAAAATTTTTGGTCGCGATTACCCCTTCGATTGCAGGACTGTTTATTATAGCCATTCCTCCTACATCTCCTGCTTGCCAGAATCCTCGGCTACCTTCAGCAGCCTTCCACATGGGAAGACGGACCTTGTCGTAGGTGTTTGGGTCTTTGTCGGGATAGGTATAATACGGGTCACGATGTGCTGGTGCATTTTTAGGGTAATAGATTAAAGAAGTAGCATCCGAACTTCCTGTCTCCCACTTTGCAAGTGCTGGTCCTAAAGGTGAGCCAAGCACATCATATCCCCCTCTGCCAATCAAAAACATAGAACGGGTACCTAGCTTTTCAGCAAATTGCTTGTCATGAATTCTGACGAAGCCAGCACCAAATGCCTGAAGCGTTTCGAAAGGACTAAGGGAGATGTTTGATACCGAAGTGATATTGTAAGGCTTAGTGATCTGGGTATTCAGATCAAAAGACAACAGCCAGTTTGCTTCGTAGCCGCTCCGGTAACTTTTTCTGCCAGAAACCAATAGTTGGTTTTCATCAACCCAATGAACTGCCGAAGGCGATATTTTTTCGTAGTCAGCCATTATAGTATAGTTCTGCTTGACTATAAGCTCTGCCTTCATGCTTTTAAAGCCATTTAAAGATACCTGCGGCTCTTCAAGAATGAAAACCTTATCTTTAGGGTGCCCAGATGCCCAAACCTTTGTCCCTGGAAGTAAGTCTAGATACCTGGAGTTGAAGCGATACTCGTCGACAATTAGAGAAGGAATTTTAAACCCACCGACAAACTCCAGAAACTTACCTTCCATGATGAGTTTTGTTTGCCCTGCGTGAATGTTCTTTGATTTATCTAGAGTCTCATCCCAAGCGAGTTCCGAAGATTGGAATGAACTTTCACTATTAAACCCAATTTCTTCGATCTCGGGCAGTAAATGATCGCTACCTTCAGTAAATAAAGCTAAAAATGCAACTGAAAAAAGAAAAGCACACCCTGCTACGAAAGCCAGTAATTTAACAGCGGAAATAAATTGCATAAATAACGCGTCCTTTCTTAAAGTCGAATTTTCTTATCGCTGTGAGGGTACATGGAAACGACAACCTTCAGACTTATCGTACAAGTTTTATATTACCTTTCAAAAGCGCAGCGCCTCCATTCCTTGCTGTTATTTTTTTGTTCACCTTATTTCCGGATATTTCAACACTATGAGTTCGTTCAAAGCGGTACTCTATGGCGTTTGGATAACGACCATAAAGAAAGACTCTGTTATTTGTAACTCTTGTATAGGGGCTACTTTCCAAAACGATGCCCACGTCAGCGAATGGATGGGCAGGGTTATCATGAACAATGAGATTTTCGGCAATAAGCCCTCCACTGTTTTGGTTTTCACGGTCTCGCATGCCAAAGCCAATTCCTCTGTCGCAATTGATAATTGTGTTTCCGACAATCTTGTTATTTGCTGAGTTATTCCAAAAGTGTATCGCGTGCTCAGCCACTTTATCTGCCGGGCTGGCTATATCTTTAAACAGGTTGTATTTAACTTTCCAGTTAACCGCCCTGTGAGCATCAATACCACCTATATAGTATTGCGGACCAATACCTTTTGAGTAGTAAAAAGTATTGTTGAGAACTGTGCCGCTATCAGAATAAAAACTCGTATTTCCAGCACTCACCTTCAGCAGTTGCTCGTAAGAGTCACGTAAAACGCTGTTTACCAATGTAAAATTATCGCTGTCTGTCTCTGCACGTAATTGAATCAGATGCCGGCGAGCATGTTGTAGAGTGACTCCTGCAATAGTTATGTCTGACCCCGAAACATCAATTAGCACATCAGCATCACTTTCCTCCAATGACGCCCCCCCTGAAATCACTGTGCTCTCGGGGTCAGAGGTTTCGCTTCGTAATGTGAAGCTATTTCTGGATAGTTTGAGCCGTTTAGAAATCGAGTATAAGCCAGGCGCAATAATTACTTCTTTGACGAGCTTTTGTTGATGAGCCTTTTTTATCGCAGAGAGCAATTCTTGCGAGTTCGTTACATAAAGAGATTCAGAAAAAGCATTGAAGCTCAGGCAGATACTGAAGACACACCAGACAGTTGTAGTAACGCTTTTCACTTTCATGTATGCCACCCAGCAGTAATAATATATGTAACGTTGTAATGAGCATCACGATAAAGATCGGTACATTCATACTAATATCTCTTGTACACTACCAGACTTTAAGATTGCAATCTCGGTGTACAAGCTTTCATGCGTTTACTATTTGGAACTCTTTCGCTTCTAGTTGGTATTAGCCTTCTGGCAATTAACCTGTATGGACTGACTCAATCATTAAGACCGGAAGGCCTGGCTCCAGATGTTCTTCGCTTTGAAGAAAACGACTTAAAGCTTTCCCACGACGATTTTCGTGAGCAGGTGAAAAAGCTACCTTCTGAAAGTAAAGAAGAATACGCAAACCGATTAACCAAGGTTATCGCTGACGGCATGGCACATGTACATTGGGAGTATTATGATCCTGACGTGTTCCACCAGCGTGTTCCTGTATGGGAAAATTATATTCTCTACCTGGCTGGAGCCCTCACCTCCATTTCAGAATTCGAGCGTTACCATTTTACGATACCGGAAAAAAGCATCGAAAGGGGTATCGGTCTCTGCGGCGATGCATCCATGTTACTTTCAGAACTGCTTAACCAGGAAGGAATAAATAATTCGATAATAAGTATTCCAGGCCACGTGATGGTTGAGGCTGATTATGGTAGCCAAAAACAACTTTTAGATCCTGACTTTGGGGTACCTTTAAAGAATGAGCTCATATTTTATGTTAATAACCCTGATACACTCGTACGCGAGTATGAGAACTTTGGCTACTTCAATAACGGCGAACTGGTCATCAAACGGGAGATGCGAGAAGGGAATTATCAGTACTGGAATGGGGCGAGCCACTTCGTAACAAAGAAATACTACTTTGAGAGAATATCTTACATCGTGAAGTGGGCATTACCTATTATACTGATTGTTATTGGACTTCTGTTGCGTAAATTTAAAAAAGGAGAGAAGTAGAAAATGGAAGGGTTATTACCTAAATTCGTTGTAATAGGGGCTCAAAGAGCTGGTACAACCTGGCTTTATGAATGCCTGAAAGAACACCCTGATGTTTTCCTGCCTGATACCAAAGAGCTTCACTTTTTTGATCATCATTTTGACAAAGGAGAGTCTTATTATCGACGTTTTTTCCCCGTTACAGTTAAAGAGAATTATGAAAGCTGGGGAGAGATCACACCGAACTATTATCAGGAACCGCAAGCTCTTGAAAGATTACAAAGCATGGTCCCAGATTGTAAGGTTATCTTTATTCTGAGAGAGCCAGTTTCCCGACTGATATCACAGTACGAGCTGTTTTCTCAATCTGACTACAAAGACTTAAGTTTTGAAGAGGTTATACAAAATAAACAGAGCGTTATCGATTTGAGTCTGCAGGGTAAACACCTCAACCGCGCGTTGAAGCTTTTCGGAAACGACAATGTTTATACCTGCTTTTACGATGATTTAAGTTCAACTCCCCTTACTTTCTTTCAGAGTATTTGCAAGTTCATCGGAGTAAACTCATCTTTCGAACCGTCTTTTATAAACAAAAGAGTGAATAGAGTAGTCCTTCCTCGAACACAGGCAGCGTTAAAAGCAATTGGCCTTGGAAAAGCTATTGATTTTGTTAAGAACTCAAGATATTCGGAGTCTATAAAAGAGATATTTCACAATCGTCCCTCTCCAAAAGGAAAGCGGTTCACGCTCCCGCAACACGTTTTAGATGAACTGGCTGAAGACGTTACTTTAATAGAATCGATAACACATAAGCGTCTTGATAACTGGAAAACGAAATACAAAAAATAAGCACTTAAAAGGGGTTCTAAAAGACTAAAGCCAGTTGCTGCGTCACAGCCTTACAACTTCATAATTCAGGACTGTACCTACAGAGCTACTGGCAATTTCTATTGTTCCTGCTGTTTCTAGCCAGGATAGGGCCTAAAATACTAAGCAATCGATTGAAATGATAATTGTTTGAAAGCTTACCCGTAAGAAGTAGCAAAATAGCGTAGGTTAAAAAGAATACCGTTCCCCATAACAAGGACTGCCAAATTTGAGCACCGCCTCCATAACCCAAGCCAATCACCTCTACTACACTGCCAGCCAGAAGGTAAGCAAGCGCACAACAAAAAAGTGATGTAACAGCGGCGAGGAAAACTTCACGAACGTAACATAAATTGGTTTTAAAGAAAAAGACTATCAACAATAAGGTCACAGAAAAACCGATTAGCACCCTCAACCATGCCAAGCCCTCAAGCGGAAACGAAAGAGTTACACCAACGGTTAACGCCACAGTAATGAGCAGTAAAGATATCACGTCTGACACAAAAATAAGCCTGACATTGCCATTTGCGATAAATGCCGTTTCGATTATCTGCATGAGCGTCCAGTAAAAGAAAAGCAACGACAATATCGGCAGAACTGTAGCGGCTATTCCCCAATTCTCCCCTAACAATATAAACACTATTGTCTCTGCGTAATTCCATATAAACACGCAAAGTGGAATGGATATGATCATGGCGACAATAAGCGAAAACGCTACGTTATTCATTAGCGCATTTTTGTCATCCTTATCATTTTTAAACGCACTCAGAAGCGGCTCTATAGCAGGCCCCAACAAGAAATGAGCGGGCATCATCGCTAACTCTCTGGCCATATGATAATTCCCCAACACACCACCGGAAAACGCCTTCGAGACGACGATGGTGTCAATTTGAGACCGCATATAGCCAACCACGCTTTTGGCCATCATCCATTTGGAGAATGTCCATTGAACCGCGACACCTGAAAGAGTGAATCTGGGTAACTTTCTCGCGATAAAATACGAGATCACCACAGCTAAAAGTTTTGCAGCGATATCAGTCAGAATAAAAGCCCAAAAGCTCTCCAGAGCGAAGGCCAGCGTAATAACAAGAGGAACTGCCAATAAACGTTCAGCTAAAGAGCTCCAGAATAAAGGCGCAAAGTTAAGCTGTCGTTTAAGTAGAATGTATATTGGCGATTTGAGTGCCTGTATTGGTAGTATTAATGCACTCAGACGGAACGCGTCAGTCAGCTCTGGTCGCTCGAAGAAAATAGCTATCCACGGGGCGAGTAAAACGATAACCAGCGCGATGGCTAATTTTAATAACAGGTTAGCCGTCCAGGCTGTATGCAGCTCCCGCCGGCTCACTGTCGTTTTCTGAATAATGTATTGCTCGCTGGCTGCGTGCGAAAGAATATCAAAGAAATAAAGCGCTATGCTGACGATAGCGATATAACCAAATTCTTCGGGGGCCAGTATACGTGCCAGTACCATTGTACTGATAACACCGAGAAGCTTACTGATCAGCTTCGCGGAAGCTGCAAACATCGCGCTATTTACAACTTTACTGGTAACGCTCACAACGCAAAGAGCTCTCGCGCTTTGTCAACATGTGCTTGCCAGTCAAGTTCCTGTTGCACATGACTCAGCCCGCTATCTCCATAGCTTTCAAAGTCTGGATTTATCAGCACTTTACTAAGTTCACTAGCAAGCTTCTGAGGTGATGAGCAATCGATAATTTCACCGGTTTTTCCGATAATCATGGTTTCCGCGGTTCCACCTGAATCGCCGGCAATAACCGGCTTCGCGCACGCCTGTGCCTCCACAAGCACCATGCCAAAGCCTTCAATATCATTGCCTATGGTCCGGTTTGGCAGAATAAAAACATCGCATTGCTGATAGCACTGAATTAGCGCCTCATCATCTAGATCGGTGTATATCCCCACGTGAGCTTCAAGCTTATTGTAGATAACCGACTGTTTTAGCTCTTGCTCGCACTCCCCTCTGCCTACCACTGCGTAGTACAGATCCGGGAACTGCGTAATTAACTCAGGCATGGCTTTAATTAAAAAGTCTTGTCCTTTTCTTCTTTGCAACCTTCCAACCGTGAGCAACACACGCTTACCACTCCAGCCCATATGTTGCCTGAAGTCATTATTGACCGGGGCGGGAACAAATCGCGTAGTATCTACGCCAGGGTGTAACACCACGCATTTATTGCTGTTAGAGAACCCCAGGTTCACAACCAGCTTCTCTGAGTTTTTGCTGTTACAAATCAGCATTTTTGAAGAGGCACACACGCGTTTGACTAATAACGCCTGTTCCCGGCTTGTGGCCGCAGTTTCAACGTCCTCACCATGCACGTAACACAAAAATGGTGTACCCGTTAATTTCTTAACCAGCCAGGCGATAACGCCTTCATGAATAACTCTTCCACAGTGAATTTCGTCAATGCCGTATTCTTTAACAATGTGGCGAACCTGTTTCACCATCCGCCAGTAAAACTTCAGGCCCGTCACACTTTTCAGCCCCCACTCGCTGGAGTTCATAGGTACTCTCAGGATCTGTAAATTGTGCGTCGAGTCAAACTCAGCACTACCTTTCACGTTGTGAGCCATTATCAACACGTTATCTTTGGATAGCCGGGAATACAGTTCCCAAAACCATCTTCCACTTCCCCCTTCTATGGGCGGAAAGTTCTCCGTCAGTAGTAGAATCTTTTTCATTGCTATATAAGGCTCTAAAGTAGCTATTAAATGATGTAACCTTACTGAAAATCCATAATAGCTTGGTCTATGTTTTCATGGACGGGCAGCGCTATGATAACCAGCTTTCCTGCTTCTCTGTGCCCCATCAGTGCATTCATTGTTTCGTATAGTTTTGCATCAACTTTTGAGCTAAATACGTGCTCACCTATCTCGTACCACAGTGTGTATTTGGCTTCTTTGCCATTGGGTGTAGTAACTGTGTAGACCGGTAGATTGCTATTTAAGCCTTCGCTGTAAACTGACTGAACTGAAGTTGAAACCAAGCTCCACTTTTGCTGATCGTAAGGTCTATTCAAGTCGCTGATAAGTTCATTATCAACACCAGAGAACCATGCTTCGTAAACGGTAACCATACAACCACCATTTAGTAGTCTGAATGACTTACGAGTTTCGCTTGGGTTATTAAATATTGGACCAAGTGCAATCTCTCCACTTTCACAGGACTCACCCGCTTTGTAGTAGGAGTAAGAAGCGCTTGCATGTGCTGGCGCTACATGGCGAATAGTATTCACCCACACTTTGCTAGCAACAAGCAAAGCGATAACACTTACGATAGGAAACAGGTTTACTTTCCAGACTGATGACGGTTGTTGAGGCGCAGACTCCCACTCAACCCCAGACTCTCTCATTAGTTCACCAATGCCGAGCAAAAAGAGAATAACCAGTGCGAAGAAGAACCACCCGTATATTAAATGATCGGCGCCGGCGGCATATTCCATATCGGTCCAATAAGCGATAAGAATGATGCCGTAAACTCTGATCACGTTCGCGACAATCGGAAATATCAGAGAAATAAAAACAAAAATAATCCGTCGCTTTGCAGACCGGAAATTCAGATAAGAATACAGCGACCCAATGACCACACTGGCGATAAAGAAACTCACGCCAGAGCAGGCTTCTGCAACCAAAAAGCGCCCTTGGGGTATTTCAATATAGAGGCCACTTCTGAATAATGGAACGCCAGTCAGCTTTAACAACCACACCGAGCCGTCGGCCGCAATTTCCTGCAGGTATGGAATTAGCTGCTCGCCAACCGGAACACTAAACAGCGTAAAACAAAGAGGAAAGAATATCGTTAATGCCGCCCTGGTACCGATAAGCATCCAAACCAGCAACGGGAACAATGCAAAGGTCGCAGCGTGCATGAATAGTTGCACGTCGCCTGCCACGCCGACAACATATAACAGTACTGTGGGGACAATAAAAAACAGGGACAGCCAAGACGTTTCAAACGGTTGTGCTAATAATGCTGACCGTTTGAGGTAAATCAGATAAATCACACCGGGAAGAATAAAGAATCCGTGGTTGAAGATTTCATTTCCCCACCACACATTCACGACAGTGACAAAACCCTGCCAGCAAAAAATAATCCAGAGCAAGAAAACGAAAGCACTCAGGACCAGTCTTTTATTGCTATTTTCCTTTACCACGTCGCGTTTCCCTGCCTGCTTGTTCTTATTATGAAATGTCGTATGCTTGCTGCATCGTGCCCCAGCGAAAATCTTTCAGTAAAGCAACGAGTTTCCCCTCCATTCTGGAGAGATTCACATAATGCCGGAATTTAGATTTCCAGGGCGCATTGTCAAACCTTGGCTGGTTAGCATCAATTTCCCATGGATGGAAATAAAAGCTGTAAGGTGCTGACTCCTCAGCCATAAAGCGGGTGATGCGCTTGCGGGAGAGCCAATAGGGATACAAACGGAAATAGCCGCCGCCCCCAATTCCAGTGTTCACGTTGTTTTTGCGCACCGTGGGAATAGGAATTTCGATGATGCCTTCTTCTCGTTCATATTTAAAACGCGGCCAGTGCGGCACGCCGTAAAGGTCGTGCTCAATCGGATATGTGCTTGAGGAATAAACAAAACCCAGCTCTTTAATAACATCGTATACCCAGGTGTTGTCATCATTAACTGAAAAGCTCGGCGCACGATAACCCTTGATAGCAACGCCACCAATATCTTCCAATATTGCTTTGCTTTGCGACACATCCGCTCTGAACTCATCCCGAGACATGGTAGTAGCGCGTTGATGCGCCAAGCCATGACTCGCCAGCTCATGCCCCTCATCTACAATACGTTTGATGACATCTGGGCAGCGTTTCGCCACCCAGCCAAGGGTAAAAAAAGTCGATTTCACATCGTTTTCTGCAAACAAGTCGAGTAAACGGTGCGTATTGTCGCCAACACGAAGACTCACCGAGTCCCAGTCTTTTTTGTCAATTACCCCTTCGAAAGCAGATACCTGAAAATAATCTTCCACGTCTACCGTCATCGCATTCAGGCGATTATCGAGTTTCATTAATTAACGCCCTTTGCCAAACAACACCACTTCCACGGTGCGGATAAGAATAAGGATATCCAGAAGCAAGCTCTGGTGTTTAACGTAGTAGAGGTCAAACTTGAGCTTTTCCATTGAGTCTTCAACGCTGGCGCCATACGGGTAATTTAACTGAGCCCAACCCGCAAGGCCCGGTTTCACGTTATGACGCTGATTGTAGTAAGGCACTTCGCGAACCAATTTTTCCACAAATTCAGGCCGCTCAGGGCGAGGGCCAATAAATGCCATTTCACCTTTAAATACATTGATAAGTTGTGGAAGTTCATCTACGCGGTATTTGCGGATAAAGTTACCAATACGAGTGACCCGGCTGTCATTCTTGCTGGCCCATTTTGCACCGTCTTTTTCTGCGTCAGGCCGCATACTGCGAAACTTAATTATTTTAAACAGTTTACCGTTGAGCCCTACCCTCTCCTGCTTGTAAAAAACAGAAGCGCCGGTTCTTCGGCCATCATCCAAGTAAATAATGGTGGCGGTGATGAGCATAATCGGCCAGACAAAAAAGAAGATGAAAAGCGCCAGAATAGTATTCAGGCTGTAGTCTAATGCATCTCTCAGGTAATTATTGCTATGGAATCCGTTGGAATAGATCACCCAGCTAGGGTACATCAGGTTTACAACAATCTGCCCCGTCTCCCGTTCCATAAAGTCAAGAAGGTCGGTAACTTCTATGCCGCGCAAACGACACTCAAACAATACATCGATTGGTAGTGTGCCACGACGCTGATCGCAGGCTATCACCACCTCTTCAATATCGTTTTCTGCAATAAACTGCTGAAAGTTCTCATCCACTTTCACATGAACGATTTTCTCTTTCTTGATACCTTCCTCACGGTTATCGCCCGGGATAGGAATAAAGCCGAGTAATTCAAAACCGATTCGGTCTACATCACGGCGCATGCGTTTTTCAATAATGGACGCACGCTCACCGGCACCTAAAACCACAATTCGAACCTTGCCCAAGCCTAAAAGGCCTAGGCGATTAGTAAAGTAGCGAAAGACAACCAGCGTGATGATAATTGAGCAGACTGCGGCAGGAAGAAAGTACGAGTGCATGACCAGGTTGTCAAAAAACGCCCGGCTTAGCACTTCTACCAGAAAATAGCTTAAGCCGACACTCACAAAAATGCGGCGGATAATACCCCGGAACGTCTCTCTTAACTTAGCCTCATAGAGCCCCACTGAAAGAGAGCACAGTAGTATGGATACGGTAAGTAAGCCGACATTAACCACTAGCTTTTCAATGCTAACAGAAGATGCCATTCCTAACTGGACTAAAATAAATTGGGTTATATACCCCATGTAAGCGATGAGTAACGCTTCTGTTACTACTAATATATTTGAGCGCTTATTTTGATTTCGCTTGTTTACCGCCACCCTTGGCCCCCTAAAACTACAGCGTATTTACCCATCATAAAGGTTATTATTGTAATAGACTACAGATGATGATGGCATTATAGTGGTATTTGCCGTAGGGTAAATTACATTAAGATAAAAATTAACCCATAATGAGTGTAGGACGATCTCTTATGAACCGCTCAACAAGCCTGATTTTGTTAGCAGTAGGGGCTTCTTTGTCGCTACTGAATGGGTGCAGTAGCACCTCCACATTGCCACAAGCGACCACACGTCCATCCCTTACTACGGATGTTAATGACTACCAGTATTTAATTGGTCCGGGAGATACTTTAACCATATTTGTATGGCGGAACCCTGAAATTTCAGGGCAATTCATTGTTCGTCCAGACGGAAAAGTAACTACATCTTTGGTAGAGGATATTGATGTAGCTGGCCGAACCCCCACCATGCTGGCCCGGGAAATCGAGGAAAAACTTTCAGTTTTTATTAATAACCCCAGGGTTACAGTAAGCGTGAATGGGTTCTCTGGTCCGCTAAGTGAACAGGTTCGGGTAATTGGTGAAGCCACAAACCCCAGCGCAGTAAACTACACTGAACACATGACGCTACTCGACCTGATGATCGCCGTTGGCGGTTTAACCGAATTTGCCGATGGCAATAACGCTAAATTAGTGCGGGTTGTAAATGGCGAACAGACCACCTTTGAGATTAATATTGACGATCTTATCCGTGAGGGCGAGATAACAGAAAACGTTGATATGCTTCCCGGTGATATCGTAATTATTCCAGAAGCCTGGTACTAGACGTAAACGGATTTTAATTACATGCAGGATTTACAACAAACGCTGAACCAGATACTGGATTATATTAAAGGTATCTGGATAAAAAAGCGTTACGTTATGATTTGTTCGTGGCTTATCTGTCCTATTGGATTTGCCTATGTTGCCACTCTTCCTGACCAATTTGCGTCAAAAGCCACTGTTTTTGTTGATACTCGCTCAGTACTGCAGCCATTATTGAGAGGGCTGGCTATTCAGACCGACGCCAACCAGGAAATTCAGATGATGGCGAAGACGTTACTGAGTCGTTCCAATGTCGAAACGATTGCCAGAGAAAGTGACCTGGATATCAGCGTAACGTCGGATGCAGCTTTCGATAATTTAGTGAGAAAACTGGCCGACCAAATCGAATTGTCCTCCACCGGACGCGATAACATCTTTAACATTACCTACAATAACAGTAACCCTGTAATGGCACAGCGCGTTGTGCAGGAAACACTGGATTTGTTCGTAGAGGGCGCCTTGGGTAATAACCGTCGCGATACTGACACCGCCGGACGCTTTCTGGATGAACAGATAGCGGAATACGAGGCCCGATTAAGCGAAGCAGAACAGCGTCTGGCTGACTTTAAGCGTCAGTACAGTGACATTCTGCCTTTATCTGGCTCTTTCTACAGCTCGCTTCAGGATTTAAACAGCCAGTTAGAATTAACTCAACTTGAAATCAAGCAAACCCAGCAACAGGCCGATTCGCTTCGCTCTCAGTTGTCAGGTAATCGAGGCACCGATGGTTTTGGTGTGAGTAATGCCGATGAACCTGTTCTTCGGACGCGTTATGACGAGCGTATCCGCGGGCTGGAAGAGGAACTCGATCGGCTAAAATTACGCTTTACCGAAATGCACCCAGACGTGATTGAAACCAAAGCACTGTTGGACAGTTTGGAAACCGCCAGACAGCGTGAGATTGATGCATTCATGAATCAGGAAGACGGTGAAAGCAGCCAGCCATTGAATGAGCTTAATCGCGAGCTGAAGCTGGAAGTAAGCCGTCTGGAAAGTAATATCGCTTCACTGCGAGTAAAAGAGCAAAACCTACAGGGCAAGATTGCAGAACTGGAGTCCAAGGTCGACTTAATCCCACAAATCGAAGCCGAGTCTACCGCGTTAAACCGGGACTATGGAATCACCAAGCGCAAATATGAAGAGCTGCTGTCTCGCCGCGAATCCGCTGACTTATCACGTCGTGCTGATGTTTCAGCAGAAGAAATGCAGTTCAGAATTATTGAGCCGCCATTGCTTCCCACATCGCCGTCAGGACCGAACCGGGCTATTATGTATACCGCTGTACTAATATTAGGCTTTGGTGCAGGTATCGGTATTGCTTTTCTGATCAGTCAGTTAGGGCCAGTGCTAGTTAGACCAAAACAACTGCTGCAATTAACGGATTACCCAATCTGGGGCACTGTAACTCACCTGGATATTGTGAAAATCAGGAAAAAGAACAGAACGCGCGTAGCGGTTTTCGCGCTGTCTTGTGGCGCGATACTCGCAATGTATGGTGTGCTGATGGGTGCGGATATAATGAACATTGACTTAGTTGGAGGGTTAATTTAAATGAGCACCATCGAAAAAGCCCTTCAACGTAAGCGCGAAGCAGAAGCGCGTGCTAAAGCAGAAAAAGCATCAGATACTGCACAAGAGCAAGATGCCGGAGAAGTCAGCGAGCCTGTAGCGTCTGCCGAAACCAGCGCTGAGAAACCAGTGAAGTCAAAAAAAGTGACTACAGCGTCTCATGCTGACGGCGCTGCATCTACGCTGGTTCCATTTAATATTGATTTAGATAGACTTGTGAACAACGGCCACATTTCTTTACTGGGTGACCGACGCCAGATAAATGAAGAGTACCGCGAAATAAAGCGTAAACTTCTTGCTAACGCCTTTGGTCCCCTGGCAAAAACCCTGCACAACTCGAATATTATTATGGTAAGTAGCAGCCGGCCTTCGGAGGGCAAAACATTTACCGCCACTAACCTGGCCATGAGTATTGCTGCCGAGCAGGACAAAACGGTGTTGTTAGTTGATGCCGACGTACTTAAACCCAACGTATTAAATACACTGGGACTGGAGCGGCGTAAAGGACTGATGGAATATCTTACCGGTGAAGTCGAAGATATTTCGGATGTACTCTACCCCACCAATATAGACAAGTTAAAGATTATTCCAGCAGGGAAATCACACCATTTGTCTACCGAAATGCTGGCGAGCCAGAAAATGCACGAAACGGTGGATGAGTTTGCTAACCGCTACCCCGATCGTATTGTTATCTTCGATACGCCACCGCTTATTGGTATTAACGAGTCAGCCGTGTTGGCTAATTTTGCTGGTCAGGCTGTTGTAGTGGTAGAAGAGGGTCGTGCAAAACTGGCAGATATAAAGCTGGCCGTAGAGCGTCTGAACCCGAATATGGCGATTGGATTTGTGGTTAACAAGTCTACGCATACTGACAGTGAAAATTCAGGGTATTACGGTTACTACTATGCAGAGAGAGAAGCATAGTGGCATGAAACTTCTCAGCACAATAAAAACAAAAAAAACGAAAGTCGCTCTGCTGGTAGGTTTAATAGTTTCGACATCTGCACATGCTTCGCCACTGGATTTTACCGCTTCAGCAGACGCTGAAGCCATCTATCAGGACATTGCCTCAGAATCTCTCGGTCGCAGATCGCTCACTACGTTGCAGTTAACGCCAAGGGTGAGTGCTCTCTATCAGAGCAGAACCTTTAACGGGCTCTGGTCTGGCGCACTTACCCATATAGAGCGTGACAACAGCGATGTTACCCAAACTGAAGACTATGCAGAGTACCAATACTCTGCGCAGTGGGCAGCCATCGACAGACTGCTGTCGTTTCAGGCGAACGGGGCACTAAACTATCGTAATGCCAGTGCAGCAAACTTTCTCGTTAGTGACTTTCTGACAAATGGTGGCGATCTCGCAAAAACCCGGTCAAATCAGTTTGCGTCAACCCTGACCCTGGACCAGGGTGACTGGATCCGCGCTCGTGGTCAGGCCGCGTATTCAATAGTCGAGTCTGAACGCTCCGAAAACCTAAGTGGTGTGGCCCTTGACAGTGAAACCTACCGCACGCAAGGAACCTTGTACCAAGGCGATGAAGCCCGTGTGGTTTTCTGGTCTATTAATGGTGCTTACTCGCAAACAGATCGTGAAAACCGGGGAAACGGCGATTTTGTGACGCGAAGTGGTGAGGCCAAAGCGGACATCATGTTGTTCAATAACTGGGGATTTCGTGTAAGTGCAGAGCACGAAGCGAATCAGCTCTCAGACAGAACCGATACGTTCAGTCAGACTCGTGAATTCAACTCATATGGAGCTGGAATTACCTACCGTAAAAGTGATAACCGTTACATATCTCTAACAGCAAATACCAGTGATTCAGATATCGGTGAGGATGATAACGAAACCTATATCGGGCTGGATATGAAATGGGCATTCAGCAGCCGTACATCCGTCGCGGCAAGCTATGGCCGGCGTTTTTATGGTGAATCTGGCAGTTTTAATTTCAGTTATAACACTAAAAAAGTACGAAGCTCGATTTCGTACTCTGAAGACGTGACGAGCACAAGCCGCCTTCTGGCAAGCCCGGAGAACCTTGGTGTGTTTGTGTGCCCTGTGGGCTCCACCAGCATCGCTACCTGTTTTCAGCCTAACAGCCTGAATTACACGCCGGATGCCGGCGAACAACTTGTACAGTTTACCTCTCAAAACCTTGAGTTAGACGACAATATTATTCTTCGCAAAAGTACCAACGCGCAAATTGGTTATGACTTCTCTCGCCTGGCGGTAGCGTTATCGTGGCGCTATTCAGAGAATGATTACCTGGAAGAAGATCGCCTGCGCCGTACTTATGGCGGAGGTATCAATGCCAGTTGGGAACTGGGAAGTTATACCAGCCTGACAGCTGACGTAAACTACGCCAACATTGAACAACGTTCTGTAGAGTTTAATAACGGTGAATCAGAAAACTGGCGCTATTCTGTTGGAGTCTCCAGGGAAATTGGCCAGCATCTGAATGCGACGCTTAATTTCGCACTTGTCGATAAAAGCGGTGATGCGGGATTCGGCGGTGGTCAGTTTGGCAATGACTACACAGACCGCCGTATTTCTGTTGGTGTAACCTATAGTTACGAGTAATGCTCTAGCGATTTACGTAACTAACGCCAGAGTTAATTCCCTGAAATAAGTCCAATTCACAAAAAATGCCGCATTAAGCGGCATTTCATAAATCAAATAATTAAAATCGGATTTAAGACTCCTCCCCCTCATCCGACTTTAATCTCACATACGTCCGGTACTTCTTCTTAAGCAGCTTATCAATATACTGCGTCAGCTTGACCTTATGCCCGATTGCATCATCCAGCGCATCCACCAGTTCGGCCAGCATCGCCTTATAATACTCTGCATCCTGAATTTCGTTGCCGTTTGGCGTGAGTACTTTCTGAGCTGGCTTATAAGAGCCTGGCTCTTGACCTTCCTGACCTGCAGATGCGTCCGCAGAGCTCTGGCTGGCCTCTTCTACCTGCACTTTCTCAGGCTCAAACATTTCTTCTTTTACTTCATCAATTACCGCGTCTACGGCTTCTTCGGTCAGCTTTTCCAGCTCTTCAAGGAATCCGTACAATAGAATGCGGTCCATCAACGTATTAATTTTACGCGGCACGCCTCGGGTGAACTGATGAATACGGGAGAAGGCTTCTTCAGAGAATAATGAAGTGCCGTTCCAGCCAGCGTGATGCATACGGTATTCGATGTACGACTTGGTTTCATCTTCGGTCAGCGGTGCTAAGTGACAGGATGCCACGATACGCTGTCTGAACTGCTCCATGTTAGGCGCGCGCAATATCGGCTGCAGCTCTTCCTGACCCAACAGGAAGCTCTGTAACAGGGGCTTGCCCGCTTGCTGGAAGTTAGACAGCATTCGCAGTTCTTCGATGGTTTCCAGTGGCAGGTTTTGCGCCTCGTCCACCAGCAGTAACGCCCGTTTCCCCTGTTTGCTCAGGTCGAACAGGAACGTTTCTAGATCTTTGAGAATATCCGCTTTCGATTTGCCTGTGACATCAAGCTCGAATTTCGAGGCCACCATTTTGACTAACTCATCAGGTGTTAGCTTGGGTGTCACGATTTGCGCGGCCATAATGTCATCTTCAATGTCATTAAGCAGGCTGTTAGCGATAGTGGTTTTTCCTGTACCGATATCCCCGGTAATGACGATAAACCCTTCCGCCTGCGACAAGCCATACTGCAAATACGACATAGCCCGCTTATGCCATTTACTGGCGAAGAAAAACGCCGGGTCTGGCGTCAGCTGGAACGGTTTGGAGTTAAGTCCGTAATAACTTTCGTACATGAATTTACCGCTAATGCTAAAACTACGACAACGAGTTTTCTAGCTTAACGTAAAGCCCCCTTTCCCGCCATGGAAAAGACACAAAAAAGGGCGCTCTGCTGACACCCTTTGCTGGTTATGAAAACCGAAATATCAGGCCTTTTTCACATCCCGGTTAACGATTTTATCAATGATCCCGGTTGTGCTTACCCCATCCTCAAACGAGAGTACTTTCACTTCGCCACCGTTATCCATGACTTCTTTAGCGCCAGCGATAGCTTCCAGCTTATAGTCGCCGCCTTTTACCAGTACATCGGGCAGCAGCTGTGAAATCAGGCGCCGCGGCGTATCCTCTGAGAACGGCACCACCCAGTCAACCGAGCTTAGCCCTGCCAGCACCGCCATACGGCGTGATACATTGTTTACCGGGCGACCCGGCCCTTTGAGTTTGGTTACCGACGCATCGGTGTTCACCGCCACGATTAATCGATCGCCCAGTGCTGCGGCTTCTTCCAGGTAAGACACATGGCCAGCATGCAGAATATCGAAGCAGCCATTGGTCATCACGACTTTCTCGCCGCGCTCACGGGCAGACTGCAATGCGATAACCAGTTGATCCTCAGTCATCACACCGCCGTCCAGGTGCACAGACTGTTCGCCCAGCGCCATTGCCAGTTCGGTATTCGTTACCGTAGACGTACCCAGCTTACCAACCACAACGCTTGCCGCGAGGTTGGCCAATACGCAAGCCGCCTGAGTCGGTAGCCCACATGACATTGCCACCGCCAGTGTAGAGACCACCGTATCGCCAGCACCGGTCACGTCATAGACTTCTTTGGCTTTCGCCGGAAGGTGGAACTCATCCTGCCCTTGCTCAAAAAGCGTCATGCCGGCTTCAGAGCGGGTTAACAGCAGCGCATTCAGGTTCAATGATTCACGCAATTCATGCGCGTGTTTTACCAGTTCGGCTTCGTCTTTTGCCTCGCCGGTAATAGCAGTCAGCTCTGACATATTTGGGGTGATCAGCGTCGCGCCTTTGTACTTACCGAAGTCTGACCCTTTCGGGTCGACAATTACCGCTTTGCCTGCTTTCTTAGCTTTTTCAATTAACGTCTGAGGCGCTGATAAACAGCCCTTGTTGTAATCAGACAGGATCACCAGATCGGCGCTTTCCACCGCCTGCTCAAACGCGCTTTCTAACTCCGTTTTACTTACTTCGGCAAAGCTTTTTTCGAAGTCCATTCTCAGCAACTGCTGATTACGGCTCATCACGCGAAGCTTGGTGATGGTGTCCATTCCCTCAACCGGGAAAAAGCGGCAGTTAATATCAAAAGACTCCAGTTTCTGACGGAGAATTTGTGCGTTGTCATCTTTTCCGCAAAGGCCTATCAGACTTACCTGCGCCCCCAGAGAGGCCGCGTTAATTGCCACGTTGGCAGCACCACCAGGACGGTCTTCTGTATCGCTGATATTCACTACCGGCACCGGTGCTTCGGGCGAAATTCGCCCTGTACCGCCAGTCCAGTAACGGTCGAGCATCAAATCGCCGACAATGAGAATTTTTGCTTTGCTAAAATCTGGTAAAATCATAAAGATATCGCTATTTCAGGGGCTCTGAATTTTGTCGGCAAGTATAGCAGCCAACACCGATAATGAGGAACCAAACTCCTCTCGTTGGTATATCTACATTATTGAAAATCGCTTGGGTCAGTTTTACACGGGAATTACTTGTGATCCAATTCGCAGAATCGCTCAGCACAGGGGCGAAAAACCCGGTGGCGCAAAAGCGTTAAAAGGAAAAAGCCCACTGGTATTTCGCGGTGTGTTTGAGGTGGCAAACAAAAGTCAGGCGTTAAAAGCCGAATACAGAGTGAAACAACTCTCCCGTTTACAGAAACAGAAACTGCTTAAAGCAAAAACCATCTCAGATACTGACGCCGTATGGGTAAGCGATAAGTTCGCAGAACGCTGATTCGGCGCCGCGTGTGCGACACACAGCGCGATAGGTCAGCGTGAACCTCTGTTTTCAGTGAGCATTACCGTTCCCCGGGATATCGGGAAGTACACGAGCCACTGAATGAAGCAGTTTCAGAGATCAGTGAAGATGCGACCCCTGCGTATTCGCCTCTCCCTTAATGCCCCAGCACCCCATTCACAATCAGTGCAATACCAATGCTTAATGTCAGACCCAGACAAGCGACTCCCACATTATGCTGCTGGTCGACTTCCTGACGATAGTTCATCCCGTACAGGATAATTCGCTTACTCAGCATCACCGTAAGATGCAGTGATATCGCCAGCACGACACTGACAATTAGCCAGCCGGTGACGTTCGACACATATCCGGCAGGATGATAGGTAAGTAATTTGTTCGCGGCAGATACCACCAAAGCCGTACCCAGCAGGTTACCGGAATGTTCGATTGCCAGCGCCATCTGGCCTTTGCGAAGTGCGCCCTGGAAGGAGTCGTTCTGATTGTCACGTGCAAACCGGGCTTCGTAGATACGGGTCATTACCAGCAGGATGGTGAGTACCACCGTAAAGCCGGTACTAATGGCGATAATCGCATTCATATTGCTGCCGTTTACCCACAACATCATGCTGCGCAAAATGATTGCGCTGGCAATCAGACTGGCGGCATCTACCAGCGCGATACTCACGCTGCGGTCAGATATCATGGCAACGGTATCGACACGGTTTAACACCAGTTTATCGTGAGCAAAGCGGCCAAATTTCACCAGTATGATGCCGATAACCCCGAAGGTCAGCATACCGATAGCCGCATCCTGATACCCCTGCCCGACATGGCGGCCCACAACAGAGCTCAATACGATACACAGCGACAACATGCCACCGGCAATACTGATCCCAAACGCAAAGTTGTCTTTTACACCCAACTCTTCGGTCACGGTGTTTTTACGAAAGAGTCCCGTCAGCCACTTCATCAACACAAGAAGCAATAACGCCAGTGCCACATCAATGGCCAGATAAATCCACAGGTCGTTAGATAGCGGTACCAGTTTTAACAGTGCATCCACCTACATCACTCCTTAATCAGGACAACTGCACGCTGGAGTGGAGAATTGAAGTATGCCAGACTCTGCATGTCAGTTTATTTCATACGCATGCCTGTATTATGCCTACACCTACGGGAAATAACAGTTTGATTGAAGAGTACGCCGAACAATTCTGGCAACGTTTGTCTGAGTCCGCTAATGGCCAGTCATTTTCCAGTGACCAGGAAGATCTTATCCGCACCGTACTGGGTCGCTCAGAATATGTGGCCGAGCAACTTATCCGTCATCCACAATGGGTGCAGGATCTGCTTGATCACAGCGGTACCCCACTATCCTGCGAATTGATACAAAAAGAGGTAGTCGATGCCTGTGCAAAGGCAGAAACTGAAGAGGCGTTACTAAGCGCATTGAGGCTGTGCCGTAACCACTGGATGGTCGCCATTGCGTGGCGTGATTTAACGAACTCGCAAGCTATTGCAGACTCTCTCACACTGGTCTCTGCGCTGGCGGACAGTTTGATAGAGGCAGCATATCAGTGGCAGTACCAGGCGCTTTGCAATAAGCACGGTACACCGATGGGCGAGCATGGCCCACAACCAATGTTTATTCTGGCCATGGGTAAACTGGGCGGAAAGGAGCTGAACTTTTCTTCAGATATTGACCTGATATTCGCCTATCCCAACAAAGGCGAAACCGAGGGCGGGCGCAAACCGCTGGAGAACCAGCAGTTTTTCACGCGTCTGGCTCAGCGGGTAATTAGCGCACTTAATAAGATAACCGTGGATGGTCAGGTATTCAGGGTAGACATGCGTTTGCGGCCTTTCGGAGAAAGCGGCCCTCTTGCCATGCATTTTGCCGCACTGGAAGATTACTATCAGGAGCAGGGACGACACTGGGAGCGCTTCGCGATGGTAAAAGCCCGTGTCGTTAATGATACGCAATCGCCCTATTTTAACGACCTGCAGGATATTCTCCGCCCTTTCACGTTCCGACGTTATCTGGATTTCACAACCATTGATGCGCTGCGCAACATGAAGCAGTTAATCGCGACCGAAATCCGGCGCAGACGGTTATCTGACAACATAAAGCTTGGGGCCGGCGGGATCCGTGAGGTGGAGTTTTTCGCTCAGAGTTTTCAACTTATTCATGGCGGACGTGAGCCGGCTTTACAACAAAAAGGCCTTCAGGTGACGCTGGATGCGTTAGCGGAACTGGAGTTAGTAGACGACGCCAGCGTGACTGAAATGAAGCAGGATTATCTGTTTCTGAGAAAAGTCGAGCACACACTCCAGCAATGGCAGGATGAGCAAACGCAGACCCTGCCTGATGATGAGTGGGGCCAGGAAATTGTGGCCACCGTGTGTGACTTTGAAGACTACCCGGCTTTTTTACGACACCTGGATGCCGTGATGGCGCGCATTCATCATCAGTTTAATCAACTGGTGGAAGAAACCCATGAGGCACACACCGGTGAAGATGAACGATTTGCAGTGTGTCGGGATGCATGGAATCTGGATTTAGGCGATGACGAGTTCAGAGATTTACTTTCACCTCATCTGAGTAGCGACGACGCAGGCATTATTTTTACTACGCTAAATGAATTTCGGCAGCAGCTTCGCAGTTACCGCATGGGCCAGCGCGGTGAAGACACACTGAACAAGCTGATGCCGGAATTACTGTATATTTTGCTGGACTGCCATGTGGACAATACCCGGCTGGTGTTGTCACGGGTGCTGGGCGTAATCAATGCCATCACCGGGCGCACCACGTATCTGGACTTGTTGCTGGAAAACCCGGATGTATTGCGTCAGCTTATCCGGTTATGCGAACGCAGCGAATGGATTGCCACCGAGATACAGCGTTTCCCTTTGCTGTTAGACGAGCTCTTAACGCCGGTATATTTAGAGCAACAAAATACCGATATTCTTCGCAGCAAACAGGAGTACGAGCAGGATTTGCGACAGGCATTACTGCGTATTGATCCTGACGACGTTGAGCTGATGATGGACTGCTGGCGTCAGTTCAAGTTGTGCCAGCAGTTGCGTATCGCAGCCAGCGATATCAGCGGCTCTCTTCCCATTCCCAATGTCAGTGACAAGTTAACGGTACTGGCGGAGGTGTTGCTGGAAAGCGTGGTTAATTCCGCCTGGCAGCAGGTGAGTGACCGGTTTGGCGTGCCGTCACACCTTGAAGCCGGAACCCGGGGATTTGGCGTAATTGGCTACGGAAAGCTTGGCGGGTTCGAGCTGGGCTATGGTTCCGATCTCGATCTGGTTTTTCTGCATAACGCGCCCCGTCATGTGACAACCAATGGCAAAAAGGAAATCGAGGCCCAGCAGTTCTACATTAAACTGGCGCAGCGCATCATGCATTTGTTAAATACCACGACACTGTTCGGACAATTGTATGAAACTGACTTGCGTCTTCGCCCCTCAGGAAACGCGGGCCTGCTCTGCTGTCATGTTGATGGCTTTGCTGTGTATCAGCGTGAAGAAGCCTGGACCTGGGAGCATCAGGCTCTGGTCCGCGCACGGGGGATTTTAGGCGACGCTGACCTGTTGGCATCATTTAATTCGATAAGAGAAGAAATCCTCTCACAGCAGCGTGATATTAATGAACTTCGCACGCAGGTCTCTGACATGCGTCATAAAATGCGCGAGCATCTTTTGTCATCCTCTGCTGACGGCGTTGACCTTAAGCAGTGTGAAGGCGGGATCACCGATATCGAGTTCATTGTGCAATTCTGGGTGTTAGCACATTCCTCTGCCACACCGGCACTGACCGAATACACTGACAATCTTCGCATCATAGAAGCAACAAAGCACGCAGGCATTATTGCCGACACCAAGGCTACAGAGTTGCAAAACGCCTATCTCGAGCTGCGAAACCAGTACCATCAACTGACACTGGCCGACAGCAAGTATGCGCAGGACAACGATGAATTAGACGAAATCAGGCAGGTAGTATCCGGGCATTGGAAAACGGTTTTTCACAGCGATTAGCTTTTTTGTCTGACGCCATTAGCTGACTTTACTCACCTGACTGCAAGGGTGAGTAAAAACTTACTTCTGCGTTTAAAGTCCATTCATGCTGGAGACATGGTGATACACAATGCACCGGCCAAATTGACTCGACCAGTCAAAAAGCGCGATTGTAGACAGAGATAGCAAGTGGGATGAGCTAACCCGCAGAAAAAGTAATCCCCTCCTCTGCGCTTAACACTGTTTATTCGTCAGGGTACGAGATTACCTTGCGACACCTTTTTGGTGTCGCAGCACATTGCGTTTAAGCGATATTAGCTGGCTTTTACCACCGAGCAGTTTTGTTTAATAAAGTCGGTTTCTTCTGCGGTAACGACAAGAGAGCGCTGGCGCGGACAGAGATAGGCCTTCACCTCACCTTCGAAATTGCTGTCGATAGCCGTGGCAATTTTCGCCAGTGAGCCGGCGATGGTATTGTCCATCTGAAACTGATCTTTAATCACAAAATCCTGGTCCAGATCCCAGATCACCTGCATTCCTTCCTGCTGCGCGTACGCCGATATTGCTTCGCGCAATGTGTTGCCTGCACTGAACGTGCGAAACTTGTGCTCGCCAGTCCAGCGTCGGGTGACAGGACGGGTCTGACTGGACATATTTTGCAGACGTTCATCCAGTGTCTCTTCGGTGTCTCCCACGCTTAACACGAAGTCGCCAATTTCCTCTAAAATAGGATCCGTTGAAGACATGCGAAACTCGCGATAAAACTCCGACAGGCCACTGGCGACTGACTTTTCCTTGGTTTCGCCCTCTGGCACAGGCTCTGTGGCATTATCCCGCTGAAGTACGATAACAATACCCGCAATCACGATCAGTGCCAGTGCAAGACCAATATGCTTTGCCCAAAACAGTGAGCTGGAAAAGCTTTTTTTTGCCATAGGATTTACTTCCGCTACTTCAACTACAAAACAATGTCGTTATCTCTGCATGAAGTATTTTATTTTTGGTAGTGAATAGCAAGTCAAGATCCCTCACAACGCATAAGAAATCGGTTGCATCTTGCTTAGGGTCTGTTGACCTTTGCTGTACATTTTTGCAGCGAATTGTTAGTGATTTAGGCAAGGCAGCGTTCACGCCGTGTAGACACTCTACATAAGTGGACGATAACACAGCATGAATCACTAACAAACGCTGCCCGCTGGGTTCGGCTAAACGCGTTTTGCTCTTTGTTCCGCCTCATTTGCCTAGATGACTAGGCTACAATCGGCGCGCCGCGATCAAAACGCGTTTACCCCAAACAAAATTCATACAGCAAAGATCAACAGACCCTCTGGAGGATACGAATAAGTTTATGATCGCCTCCTCCTATCTTATCGCC
The DNA here is from genome assembly GCF_019249295.1 of Alteromonas antoniana. Lineage (GTDB taxonomy): Bacteria > Pseudomonadota > Gammaproteobacteria > Enterobacterales > Alteromonadaceae > Alteromonas > Alteromonas antoniana. The sequence continues at coordinate 238,930 of NZ_JAESDH010000004.1, read as the reverse complement.
CGGCCAGCCCGAACCTTAATCGTACAATGATGGTGAATCTGGATCGGGGCGGGTTTTAAAGCGTTTATGCATCCACAGGTAGCTCTCAGGTTGTTCCTGAATGACGGTCGCGATATGCTCGTTTAACAGCGTCAGTGCGGCTTCATCGTCCATCTCAGCGAGGTTCTCCAGTGGCGGATAAAACTTCACGTTGTAGCCACGCTTGGTGTATTGCGACGTTATCAGTATCGGCACACAGTCGCTGCGGCGAATAAACATCAGCGTCGCGGTGGTAGTGGCAGTCTCTTTCACGCCGCCAAAGGGCACAAATATGCTCTGCGCGCGCCCGTAATCCTGGTCTGGCAAGTACAAACACAGCTCTTTTTCGTTCATCGCGGCTAATAATGCTTTGGCGTTGCGCTTATGGATCATGTACTTATTCGAGCGATTGCGGCCATGATACTGCAAATAGTCCATCAACGGATTATTGTGCTTACGGTAAAACGCAATACTGGGGTGGGTGTATCCCAGCCCACGACAGGCAAACTCCAGGTTCATATTATGAAGTGCCATTCCAAACACGCCTTTGCCCTTTGCCAGGGCAGCTTCTACGTGCTCATAGCCTTCCACCACGAAGTGGCGTTTTATCCGCCATGCCGGCCACCACCATCCCATGGCAGTTTCGAATAACGCCATGCCAGTTCGGGCAACATTCTCTTTTACCAGTTTATCTTTTTCAGCTTCGGTCAGGTGCGGGTAACACAATTCAATATTCCTGCGCGCGACTTTCGCCCGTTTAGGTGCCAGTAACGCAATCAGCTTTCCCGCTCCTCTTCCGATAAAGCGGATAACCGGAAGCGGAAGCAAAATAATAACATTAAGAAGAATGACACCTAACCAGATGCCCCAGTATGAGGGGCCAAGATAGGCAAGTTTAAACTCGGGCGCTTTAATTGCTGCTGCCAAAAGAATGTCCTGCATCAAACTAATGGCGCTATTGTAACGACAGAAGACGCCGGAGACTAGGGAGGGTGCGAATTAGTCTAGGGTCGCTGAGGCACTCAGCCAGCTGACTAATCATAACGATTTTTTAATGGCCTGACGGGTTAAGTCAAAAAGTCCAATGACGAAAAGGTGCTATGCTGTAAGCCCAGCAAGTCCAGCATGTGCGCGAGTACTTGCGTATCAGAATCGCGCTGAAGCAGAGGTTCATAATGTGGGAAGGAAAGCGCTTCAATGCCAAAAGCGCCAGAAACAAACAAGCCGGCATCAACGCCGGCTCGTTGTGTTGATATGAGATCAGTATTCTTTATCGATCTGTTTTAATTTTTTCTCAAACTTTTCGTAGTGCTCACGATCTTCATAATCAAAGTGATACTGGCTGTGAAAACCAAACGATAGTTTTACCTGCGAATCTTCAATAAACAGTGTGTAGCCGTCTAGGTCGGTAAACGCGGTAATACCGTTTAAGCGATATTTATCGCCCTCTTTCTCTCCGAACTGACGAATTTTGTCAAACACCTGTAACAGGAACTTGCTGTCTAACTCATTTTTCATGAATCACGGATCCTTGTTATTTACTTTCTACTTTGTACCAGTCTGCCTCTGATTTAGATTACTCACGTCGTTGTTTCCGCATGCCGGCAATACCATTTTACTGCTCAACGGATAAGCGATAGCGAGACAGAGCGAAGAAAATTACCGCACGTGCTATTCCAGCAGAAATACACCCCGTTCCGGTGATGCTGAAAAATGCTCTGCTGCGCCGCCAACGCTACAAATCACTGTTACATTGTCTATAGCAACCTAGTGGCGCGACATAAGGGTCTGTTAACCCTAGTTAAAGTTGTAACGAAAGCCAACATTAACGACATGCGCTTTCAGATCGTTTTCACCGGCAATATAGCTGTACTCGAGACGCAACATTGAACGCAAGCCGAGATGGTAATCATAGCCCAGTCCGATGAGGCCAGCGAGACTCCCCTCATCATAGCGACACTGTGCAGCTTCCGGTACGGCTTTGCCAACACGACACACACCATCGGCAGCGATATTCTCGACACCCGCCACGTCAACGTTCATTACACCAAGCTTATAAAAAAGTTCGCCATTATAGCTGCTGGCTTTGCCCAGAAGAGCAAGGTATAACGCATCAGCTTTCATGCTCTCGGCATTTTCCTGCTCGTCAATAAGTTGCTGGTAACCTAACTCTACATACCACTGGCTGGTAAACTGATGCCCAATAGCCAGGTTGTAGGTTATACCGTCTTTGCTCTGCTGACTGAATTCGGTGTCGGCATAGCCCACGCCAAACGTACCGTACATCCTCTCTGTGGCTGAGGCTGACAAACTCAGTGCGCCTAAACATAATCCTGTGGCGACGACTGCTTTTTTCATTATTGTCCCTTATTGCAGATAATCGATTGTTATTGCGAAAATGCACTCAGAAGAAATATTCCAGCGTAAACTGAATGTGATCATCACGCCTGATGAAATAGTAAGTATCGTCTATGTCATCTGACGAGAAAAAATACCCGTCGAGGCGCCAGCGCCAGTTATCTGTCATTCGGCTGGAAGCCTCAATAAACGCACTGTAAGTGGATGTATCGTCCAAATCCTGAATAATACCGGCCAGCACCTCGGTGCCATCTATGTCATTCAGCACCCAACGCAAGCCAGCCATCAAGTCGTTTTGTCCGGTCGCAAAGTAGTTGTTCTCGCGCTCGTCGTACTGATACTCAACTAATACACCGAGATCATACTGGGTGTCGAAGACGCCCACACTGGTGCGCTCAAAGCCTGCCACAAAGGCGCCGAAGTCTTCCGACTGACCGGTTCGGTAAATCCCCTCAAACTTCAGCAACCACGCGCCCTGCACTTTCAGCAAATCAACACCCAGCTGATTAATCTGCGCGTAATACGGCAAGACTACCGGGTTTTCAGAGGTCAAATCTGGCGCGACCAACTCCGGCTCGCGAGACGTACCGTCAAACCAGCTTAATCCGACTTCCCAGGTTCCTATCGACTTCTGCCACCGCAAGGCGTAATCGATATGCTGTTCTTCATCATCAGATTCATATACCGCTCCATCAGCATCAATGGGTAATGGCGGACGCATTCGGCCATCCTGGCCAGCAAATGTGCGCTCACGAAAATAGGGCAGGACAAAAGCGGAAACGGTGCCGAAGTCACCAAAGGTGCGGAAGTTAACCATGGGCTGGCCAAGTTTATCTTCGCCGTCCACGCCCTCGACCATGTCGGTCTGGTTGATAATGTCTACGAGATGCAGTGATTCGGTCTGCCCCCAGAACACTTTGCCAATACCGACACGAGTTTCCCAGGTATCCGCAAGGTGCAGCCACTGCAACTCACGAATATCAAAATGTGAACGCTCACTATCAACATTATCGACACGGGCAAAAGGCTTGAACAACAAGCTGTCGAGACCGTCGTTCCATTCGGTGTAGACTTCCGGCTCCAGAAACGCCGACAACTGCACACGCTCCTGTCCCGGATAAGCTGCATCCTGAAAGAAATAGCGGGTGTCCACACCCGCCATCCCACTGATATCCATTTCGGCAACCGCCGATGAACTGGCAAGCGCTGCGCCTGCCATACATAAATATAACGCTCTCACGATTTAGCGTGCTCTCCGTAAACTGTTTTTATCGAAGTCAGATTCATCCAGACCCACATCAAATGTGAGTTTATGGGTAATCATTTCGGTAGACTTTTGGGTCTGAACGTTATGCATATAACTGCGTAACGGTCTCCAGTATTTGTCTTTGTAGAGAGTATAATCTTCAAACTCCAGGGTTTTAAGCAAGTCGCCTTTTTTATCGTAAAACTCGACTTTTCTTACCCGGTAGTGTTTTTTGTCCACCCATACTCGCTGTTTTGAATATCCTGAAAATTCATCCTGGGGGAACTGCTCTATCACAAAAACGTCGTCACCTTCGAACTGCTCTTCACGAATAAAGTCGTATTTATACTTTTCTACCTCGAATGAGGACATATCTTCAAAAGCGAATTCGCTGCTCATGAACGGTCCCGACTTATTTCTCGATGCAATGCGCTTAACACGCTTCAGTGCGGGTAAGTAGATCCACTGCTCATCGGGATCAAGCGCGTGAGAGACACTTAGAAACGCTGTACCACTTACGTCCCGTGGCGAATCAAAAATAGTTAACGCTTTGTCGCCGTCGTCATCGACCTCCAGCGATTTCACTCGCATTTCTCTTTCAGCAGCCTGTCCCTGTGCATTGCGAAGCACCATCGTCATGTCCGCATGACTACTGTTCCATCCTTTGTCACGTTCTTTACGCTCTTTTGCTATTCGTAAGCCCTCTTCTTCTGAAGCACTGTCAGAATACGCAAATGGAACAACGAACAAGGAACAAAGCACGGTAATCAGTAACGTGCGGGATTGTAATTTAAACATACCCATTTTCCCTCTTTATCAGCCCCTTCTTATTCAGCCATAGCAATAGCGCAGGCAGGAATGTCATATCAACAACCAGGGCGGCAACTATAATAATGACGGTAAGCAAGCCCATATCAGCATTTAAAACAAAGTCTGAAAACGTTAACACCGCAAAGCCCGCGCCCAGAACCACAGTTGTGGTAACCAGTGCTACGCCAACATTGCTGAAAACATATTCTAGCGCACTTTCAGCTGACTCACCTTTTTCGATGGCATATTGATATTTCGCCAAAAAGTGAACGGTATCATCCACAATAATACCGAGCGTCATACTCAATACTACCGAAAGCGCCATGTTGATCTCACCTGAAAGCAAAGCCCATAATCCAAAGCCGACTCCTGCAGGAATGAGATTTGTTAACAGGCTGACTATACCCAGTCGCCATGACCGCAGGGCAAATACCAGAAGAAATGAAATTAGTACCAAAGCAAGCAGTGTTCCCCACACCATGTTATTCATATTTCGCTCACCGATGTGCGCGAACATGAGGGCAGGACTTGCCGAGGTTAGCGTAAGAGAGCCGTTCGTATTTTCTTCAAACCACTGGTGAGCTCTGTTTTCAAAATCAGTAAAATCTTTACTGCCCAGATTGTTAAGTACAGTGATGATTCTGACTGAAGATTTATCTAGGCTTACCTGATTATTGATATCCAGACCGAATGGCAGTGACATTTCATACAAAAGTAAATACTGAGAGGCCAGTTCCTGAGACTCAGGCAGGACGTAATATCCGTCCTCGTCATTATTCATATTCTTATTAAGACGCTTGATGGTATCTGAAAACGACAGAACATGCTGGATGTCAGACTGCGCTTTCAACCAACGCGTAAATTCATCGAGAACCTCCAGAACCTCAGGCTTGGTTACCCCATACTCTTCGCCGGTATAAACCACAAAATCAATAGTCGACATTCCCCCCATTTTTTCTTCATGGGTATCCACGGCGATTCTGAAATCATTCGACTTATCAAAATATTTTACTACCACATCGTTTAATTCATTATTTGAAGCCAGCACAACGGACCCTAATAACAATAAACTGCTGGTAATGAGAACCAACTTATACCGACGGTTGACACCACTGCCTAATTTTTCAAGCTTACGGCTTAGATAGCTTTCTCTTACTCCCGGATTAAAGGGAAGCAACGTGAGCAGTGCAGGTAGCAGTACAACGGAGAACAGGAACGCGAGCATAACGCCCAGCGCAGTCAGATTGCCCAGATGCGCAAGAATTGGGACTGCCGAAAAGTTCAACATGAGAAAACCAATCGCCGTAGTGACACTGGTGATTGTAATTGGCTTAAGATTTTGCCGCAGGCTTTCTGCCAGGGCTTCCTGCTTTGATAATCCCGTTACCATGAGGCGGTTAGCACTTACAATAATATGAATACAGTCTGCTACAGCCAGGGTTGTCACCATCGTTGGCACATTCACTGTGGCAGTACTAAGAAAAATTCCATACCAGCCAGCCGTGCCAATAGTCACCACAATGGTACTGACAATGACCAGCATCGTTGCCAGTGAGGCAGTTAACGAACGTGTTAATAGCCATATCATGACAGCGATAATAAAGAACATAGCGGGAATAAGCGTCGTCGCATCTTTCTGAGCCGCTTCGCTGAACGCATTGTTCAAGACAGCGACACCTATCAGATAAATGTCGTGTTCCGGATGCGTTTCAAGTAACGAGGATCTGAGTTCCCTGGCCTGGCTGACAATATCTTTAACATTTTGAGTTTGATCGCCATCAGGCAATTGAAGAGTGACGTTCACTACCGCCACATCGCCTGATGTACTGACTAAACGACCATTCAACTCAGGAGAAGACTCTGCCGCCGCTTTCACCCACTGTATATGCGCTTCGCCATACTGACCTTCTCTGATTAAGTCAGTCACCACCAGATCATCATATTCAGCATAGGTATGTTGGTAATTTGCAAGGGATTCTACCCGCGTAGATAAGGGTATTTGCCAGGACGCCTCGGTCAGTGTCTGGAGAAGCTCAAAGGTAGAAGGCTGATAAACCGTTCCTGATTTGGGAACCACCATAAAGGCGATATTCTCGCTTTTATTAAAAATGTTCTGCATTTTTTCAAAAGCAACACGTTGAGGATTATCAGGCTCAAAAAAAACTTTGTAATCTCCACGGAAGTAAAGATTTTTCGCACCAAAACCGACGCTGCCGACCAAAAGCAGCGTGATCACCAAAATCACCCAAGGATTGTGGGATCCCACATGAAGCCATTGAGAGTTTCTAGTCATTCGAAACACGTCTTCCCCATCGTTAAACACACTCCTTAGGGTATATGCAAATTGCCTAAATAGCATGAGCAAAATCGAAAATCCGTTGTTATTTAAAATGATTACAGTGTTTCTACCGGCATTGCAGACTGGACTGGCAGTGCCTTTTTAACCTTCTGATAACAGATCATTTGATCTTTTCTCAAAGTTAGGTAGTATACAAATACACAACTGGTCAGATGAGCGGATGAGTTTATTATGAGTATCAGAACTAGCTTAAAAAAAGTCTTACCCCCAATTTCAGTAACCGAACAGGAAGCGCTGGACGCCGGCGATGTTTGGATTGAATCTTCTATTTATCAGGGTAAGCCCGACATGCGCGCACTGCGCGACATCCCGAAGGCGAAATTAAGTGCCGACGAACAGGCGTTCATGGATGGACCAGTCACTGAATTGTTGAGCATGATTGACGATTTCGAACTGGGTAACGGCAAACATATCCCGCAGGAGATCCTGGATTTCCTGGGCAAGAACCGTTTCTTCTCTATGATCATTCCGAAGAAATTCGGTGGTCTGGAGTTCAGCCCGTATGCTAACTCGACTATTGTTGCGACTATCGCAGCGAAAAGTGGCGCGATTGCGGTAACGGTCATGGTGCCTAACTCACTCGGTCCGGGTGAGTTGTTAATGCACTACGGTACCACCGAGCAACAAGACTACTGGTTGCCACGCCTGTCTGACGGTCGTGACATTCCTTGTTTTGCGCTTACCAGCCCGGAAGCGGGTTCGGACGCAGGTGCGATCCCTGATGCGGCCATAGTGACTAAAGGCGAATGGAACGGAGAAGAAGTGGTAGGTCTGCGTGTAAGCTGGGACAAGCGTTACATTACGCTGGCTCCTATCGCTACGGTACTGGGCCTGGCATTTAAGGTATTTGACCCTGAGCACCTACTGGGCGATAAAACCGAGCTGGGTATTACCTGTGCGCTGTTACCAAAAACGCACCCAGGCGTAGAGCTGGGCAATCGCCACGACCCAATGGGCGTACGTTTCTACAACGGAACTACCCGTGGTCAGGACGTGTTTATCCCAATGGACTTTATCATTGGCGGTCAGAAAAATATTGGTCGCGGCTGGCAAATGCTGGTGAGCTGCCTTGGCGCAGGTCGCGGTATTTCTCTTCCTGCAATGGGTGTTGCTACGGCGCAGTCTGCATTAAAAGGGACTGCTGAGTATGCCTTTATCCGTGAGCAGTTTGGTCTGCCAATCGGCCGTTTCGAAGGTATTCAGAGCAAGCTGGCTGATATCGCTGGTAAGACATTCCTGCTAGAAGCCATGCGCGTGCTGACTACAGAAGGTCTGGGCCTTGGCGTGAAACCGTCAGTGGTTACTGCTATCGCTAAATATCACATGACCGAACTGGGTCGTGATGTTATGAACTCAGCGATGGACGTGCAGGCCGGGAAAGCCATCCAGCGTGGTCCACAGAACACACTGGCTAGTGGTTACTCTGCGCTGCCAATCGCGATTACGGTGGAAGGTGCTAACATTCTTACCCGTAACCTGATGATATTCGGTCAGGGCGCGATGCGCTGTCATCCATACCTTAAAGACATGGTTGACCTGATCCACAGTGATGATTCAAGCGCGGATAAAGAATTCAATAAAGTACTGAAGAAAACCGTTAGCTTCAGCGTGAAAAATGCGTTCCGCAGTTTAGGTCAGAGCTACCTGCCATTCCTGCGCGGCTCAGAGTCTGCTTTGCCAGAAGTGCGTAAGTACGAGAAGCGCATGAACAGTATGGCGGCCAAGCTTGCTCCGCTGGCAGATTTGTCGCTGGCAGTATTAGGTGGCGACCTGAAAAAGGCTGAGCTTTTAAGTGCACGTTTAGGCGATGTAATGAGCTACCTGTACGGCGCAATGGCGGCAGTTCGTTTTTACGAGCAGCGCATTGAAGATCGCCGTCTGGCACTGCCCTACTTTGAGTATGCAATGCAATGGTCACTGCAACAGGCTGAGAAGGCGATGGTGGATTTCATCAACAACTTCCCGAATACGCCGGCACGTGGTTTGATGCGTTTGCTAACGAATACCTATTCGAACAGCATTCCTGGCATCAGCGATGACCTGGTACGTGAGTTGTCACTGGCAGCCATGCAGGACAACAGTGTGAAAGCACAGCTTACACATCTGGTTCGCCCTGTTGCGGGTGACGGTAACGACATTAACGAGCAGGCGTTTAAAGCGAAACACGCCGTTGCTCACCTGCTGAAGAAAGTGCAGAAAGCATTACGTAAAGAGCCAGTTGTGCCTTTCGTATCGTTTGAAAATGCACTTAACAAGCTTCAAGAGAAAGGCGTTATCGATGCCAAAGAAGCGGAGCTGCTGCACGATTACAACGAGAAGCGTAAGCTGGCTGTTCGTGTAGACGAGTTCACCTTCGATATGGAACTGCTTCCGGCTTCAGAGACTATGCCGTCAATGTCTGACGACGAAAAGAACGCCGCGTAAGCAAAAGCGTACAAACGGTACTATGATAAAGATAAAGGGTAAGCATGCGTGCTTACCCTTTTTTATTAGTCTTCTAAATTCGTTTTTGAATCTGGCTTTCCCACAACTGCATAGGGTTTCAGGAAACCAGAATACATAGCCATCAACGCACGATGCCGCCGGTTTACGTTTTTTACAACAACGTCTGAGTAGACGCACGTTGCGAACTGGTCAGGAAAGTTCCTGCGATGAAATTAGGGAGTTTTGACCTTTGCTGCACAGATTTGTAGCAAAGGCCAACAGACCCGGGTAAAAACAAAGAGACAGAGATTTCGCAGAGACGACAATGCCCTGCCTGAACCGAATAAACGCACAGAGTTGTTTGTGCAATGGTCTGGTTTGCGTTATTTTCTGCACATCACTAACAAAAAGATAATAGCAGTGACAACAACGCAGCAACGAGCATCCACTACACTCACACCCGCTATGCAACGTGATCTTGTTGAGATGCTCTACGGCAACGTGTTTACCGGGCTGTTAATCACCTTTATTGCTATGTCAGGCCTTGCCTTCGGTTTTTCAGAACCTGGTGACCCGGCCGAAGTCCTTGCTACCAAAAAAACGATTTGGGCCTGTATGTGCGTTGTGCTCGTGCTGCGCTTTTTAGACGCCATTTACTGGCAGTTAAAGCAACGCGGCAAAGAGTACGATCCCCGCCTTGCCAGTATTCGCTTTTCCACCGGCGCGACCATCACAACAATAATCTGGAGCAGTTACAGCTTCCTGTTATTTGATTATATGAGCACTATAGAGCTGGCTTGCACTATGGTGATTTTGTCCGCTATGGCGGGCGGCGCAGCAACAATTCTGGCCCCCTCCCGTTTGTTGGTTATTATCTACTGTACCGGCCTGTTGCTGCCAATGTCACTGTTCGCCATTCTGATGGGCACAGCAAATTTTGCATTGCTTGGATATCTGGGGATTGGCTTCTGGCTGGCGATGCTGTCCACCTCATTAAAATCCAACACCTTTTTCCGTCAAGCGGTCACTCTCAAAGCGACAAATGCAGATTTACTTTCCCAGATGGCGCAGGAAAGAAGCGAAATTGCCCGTATTAATGAAGAGCTGCTGGCGTCAAATAACAAGCTGGATAACGCTAACGCCACGCTTGAAGAGGAAGTACTTAAACGCACCGACGACATTCATCGACTCTCGAACCGCGATCCGCTTACCTCATTGATGAACCGCAGTGGCTTTTTACGCCATTTGCAAAATATGTTGAAGAAAGCACAGCAGCTGGATAATAAGCTGGCAGTACTCTTTATCGATCTGGATGGGTTCAAGCAGGTCAACGACAGTCTTGGTCATCAGGTGGGAGACCGGGTTTTAGAAGAGGTATCAAAACGTCTTACCCGCTTCTGTGAGGCAGACCATCTGGCGCGCTGGGGTGGCGACGAGTTTGTATTGCTGCTTCCCTACGCTACTGAAAATACTGCCGTAGCAGTGGCGCAGGCCGCAAGAAGCGGGATCACGATTCCGATTTCGCTGGATGAAAATACTATTAACCTTGATGCCACCATCGGTATCGCGCTGTACCCGCAACACAGCAGTGATGCCAATGAACTTATTCAGGAAGCTGACCTGACAATGTACGAGCAAAAACGTAGGGCGCGCGGCTCGGTTGGCGTATTCAGCGAAGAGTTATATGTATCGTTGCGCGAGGAACAATCCTTGCGTGATGGGCTTCGCTACGCTATCGAAAAAAATCAGCTTACTTTGCATTATCAGCCCATCCTGTACGCGGGTGAGAAAAGGATGTGGGCGGTAGAAGCACTACTGAGATGGTCGTTTGATGGTATTAATATTCCGCCCGATAAGTTTATTCCACTGGCTGAACGTACCGGGCTTATCCATGAAATCGGTACCTGGGTGCTGCATCGCGCCTGTATCGATGCATCCCAATGGCACTTTCCTGAGCCCGTCGCGGTCTCGGTGAATGTGTCGGTTATCCAGTTAATGGACGATGGTTTTATCCGCGGCCTGGACCGCGTGCTAGATAGCACAGGCCTGGCACCAGAGCGCCTGCACCTGGAGATTACCGAAAGCGTATTTGCAGAAGATACTGCTCAGGTACTTAAGCAGGTTAATGCCATTAAAGCGCGTGGCGTACAGATATCGATTGATGACTTTGGCACCGGATTTTCGTCGTTAGGCCAATTGCACTCACTGCAGTTTGATCACATCAAAATAGATCGCGCTTTCGTGCAGAAACTCGAAGAAGGCAGTGATACTATCATCCGGGCAACCTTAATGATTGCCCGAGAATTTGATTGCCGTACCGTGGCAGAGGGTATTGAGACTGCAGAAGATGCCGACCGCCTGCGCGCAATGGGGGTAGACTGTCTGCAAGGATATTATTACGCCAGACCGATGCCTGTCAGGGACCTCATCGACTGGTATACAACAGATAACTAAAACAACATGGCTCAGCTTTATTTTTATTATTCGGCGATGAATGCCGGGAAGTCGACCTCATTATTACAGTCGGCATATAACTACCGCGAACGCGGCATGCATGCGGTAATCTATACCGCCGCCATTGACGACAGATACGGCAGCGGCAAAGTCACCTCCAGAATTGGTCTTCAGGCAGATGCCAGCCTTTATCGGCCTCAGGACAACCTGTTTGATGCCATTTCTATTCAGCAGCGCGAGAAGCCGCTGGATTGCGTGTTTATTGACGAGGCCCAGTTTTTAACGAAAGCGCAAGCTCGTCAGCTTATCGAAGTGGTAGACGAGTTAGATGTTCCCGTGCTTGCCTATGGGCTTAGAACCGACTTTTTAGGTGAAACCTTTGAGGGCAGTCACTACCTGCTGGCATGGGCGGACAAACTGTTTGAACTGAAAACCGTTTGTCACTGTGGCAGAAAAGCAAACTTTGTCGTGCGACTGGACGAAAACGGACAGGCTGTGACAACGGGTGATCAGGTAGAAATTGGCGGTAATGATCGTTACGAGTCTATGTGTCGCAAACACTTTAAACAGCTGGTATGGGTATCATGATGCGAAAAACCATTCTTATCACCGGTGCCAGTTCAGGCCTGGGCGAAGGCATGGCACGTGAATATGCAAAGCGCGGCCATAACCTCGCATTGTGCGCGCGTCGGCTGGAGAACCTTGAGCAACTCAAACTGGAATGCGAGTCGCTGCATGCTGACTGTCGTGTAGAAATTCGTGCACTGGATGTAAACGATCACGATGCGGTATTTTCCGTTTTTCGGGAGTTTGAAGCCACATTCACCAAGCTTGACCGTATTATTATTAACGCTGGCATGGGCAAAGGCGCTTCCGTCGGCACCGGCTATTTTGAAGCCAATAAACAAACCGCAATGACAAATTTCGTTGCTGCACTGGCGCAGTGTGAAGCGGCCATGGAAATCTTTCGTAAGCAAAACGACGGCCATCTGGTGACGATTTCCTCCATCAGCGCCCTTCGCGGTTTCCGCCGCGCTTTGACAGTCTATGCCGCCACAAAAGCAGGGTTAACTTCTCTGACTGAAGGGATCCGTATTGATGTGATGAATACGCCGATTAACGTCACCACGGTACATCCCGGCTTTATTCGCACTGACATCAATGCCAAGGTAAAAAATGTGCCCTTTATTGTCGATCTTGAAACCGGCTGCAAGGCGCTGGTCAGCGCTATCGATAAAGAGAAAAATAACTGCTATGTGCCCGCATGGCCCTGGGCATGGATGCAACTCGTGCTGCGGATTGCCCCATTGTCATGGCTAAAAAAAATGAGCTGAGTGGCGGCTCAGAAAGGCTTCACCTCATCCCTTTACAGAGGCAATGTTATGGCTTCAGTTGCTAATAAACCGTGCTCTCTTCTTACTTTTACCGGCGCTGTTGTCCGGGGAGCAGGTATTGCTGCGTTGGTGTTCGCCTCTGCGCTCGCCGCCAAGGAAATTGAAAAAGACACAAGTGCGCTGCCACCCGCTCTATCCTCATTGCCAGAAACCATTGAGCGCACTATAAGCACATTTAATACGCCGGGAGTCTCAGTAGGCATTTTACATGAAGGAAAAACCGTCTATCTGGCTGGTCATGGGCTAAGAGATGTTGAGAGCGACGCGCCTGTCACGCCGGACACGTACTTTTATCTGGCTTCCGTCAGTAAAGCGATTACCGCCGCGTCGCTCGGCGTGCTTGTACAAGACAGCAAGCTTAACTGGGACGATAAAGTTACCGATCATTTACCGGCATTTCAGCTTTCCGATCCATGGGTAACACGGGAATTTACTGTACGTGATCTGCTGACTCACCGCAGCGGGCTGGCCTCGGGAGCAGGAGACACCATGCTATGGCCGGCTCCCTCACGCTTCAGTCGCGATGAAATTATTCACAACCTGCGTTTTCTGACACCACAGAGTAGCTTTCGTAGTCAATTTGCTTATAACAATGTGATGTACATCACTGCCTCTGCCGTAGCAGACAATCTGGTTGACGGCCAATGGGCCGACCTTGTTGAACAGCGCCTGTTCCAGCCGCTTGGCATGTCCTGCTTTGCTGCAGGTTTGCCTGACAATGCTTCTGACAATGTGGCAAACGGGTACGGGTATAGCGAAGAGCAGGGTCTGTATGCCATACCCAGAAACAATGTATCTGAAGATGCAAGAGTCTGGAGTGCCGCAGGCGCGATAACCTGCAACACGCGAGACATGCTGAAATGGCTGTCCATGTGGCTGACAAAAGGCAAGACTCCCGATGGACAGACCTTGTTTGAGGAGTCGACCTTTGACACCCTCATTTCACCGGTTACGCCACTGTATGTGTCAGGTGTTGACAAGCAATGGTTTCAGACCGAATACAGTGGGTACGCTCTGGGATGGCGTGTGACGGATCAGTTCAGTCACAATGTTATCTCTCATACCGGCACCATTTCGGGCTATCAGACGTTTGTCGCTTTCGTTCCGTCAAAAAACCTGGGGGTAGTCGTGCTTAATAATGGTTCAGACTACGGCACCCGTGGCGCCATTATGCAAACCATACTTCAGGCTTATCTTGAGCCGGATAGTGAACAACGTGACTGGATAGCGGCATATTCAGAATTTCAGAAAGACCGTCAGGCACGGTTTCTTGCCAGCTATCAGCAGCCACACGGAAGCGGTTCAGTGTTGCTGGCCACCAGCGAATACCTTGGCCACTACGCCGATCGCTGGTTTGGCGCTATAACCATTGAAAAGCAACACGACAAAATGCGCATTCAGTCTGAAAAAATGCCTTCGTTAACCGGTACTCTGGAACCGTTTGAGGATCATACGTTTGTCATTCGATGGGACAACCCCGATGCCATGGAGGATGCGTTTATTCATTTTGAAGTATCAACGCAGCGTCGCGTTACCGGTTTTACGCTTTATCCCTATACAGTGAAAGAAAAACGCAACCATGCCTACCGCGACATGCATTTTACCCGATCATCAGAAATCAAATTAAACGATTAATTCAATTGCTTTTAGTCGCTTTATCAAATCAATACATCCATAGATAATCTCTTCATCAAAAAAGGAGAGACTCTATGGCTACTATGATATCAACACTTTTACAGCGAACCCGATATAACAGCACAACTGCGTTTGTGGTACCGCCGCGTATGAACTGCAATTATCCTGACAATTACTACGGCGACCAGATTTGCCTGCCCTGCCAGCAGTCATCGACTGTAAAAAGCAAAACGGAGTAGCCGTTCTCGAGCACACGATGGCAAATACCTGGTAATGCACCATGGTTACGCGTTTTTTCAAAGAGGTGCGATGCACCTCTTACCCTCTCTAACAAGTATTTAATCGTTGTTCTTCAGAATTACGCTATTATTAGAATAACCATGTAGGTTGGAAATTCGGAAGTTCGCTATGGTGGATATCGATCCGCTTACAGAGTTAACCATTAAGCTTTCAAGGCAGACGTTAACAGCTAAAGACAAATACGCAGCGATATGTCGCTGTGTGTTGCAATGTGTTCCGAAAACAAATCGCGTCAGTCTCTGGAAGTTCGATGATAGCCGCTGTGCAATTCACTGTCTGATGCTGCTTGACGAGTGCGGTAAACCAGAACAGCCTGAGATTGTCCTCACGCAAACACAATACCCCGATTATTTTTCTGCCATCATTCAGCGAGAGACCGTAAGTGCATCTGATGCCAGAAACCATCCTGACACCCGCTGCTTCGCAAAAGACTATTTCCCAAACAATGATATACATTCCATGTTGGATTTCATCTTTCATCAGGATTTTCGTCCGGTAGGGATCATCTGTTGTGAGTCGGTGGGCAAACAAGTTGAGTGGGACAGCAAAGATGAGTCCATGCTGCGTCGCACTGCCAGTATTGTTTCTATGTTTTTTGACGATAAGTGACCTTATATTTTTTTACAACTGATAAGACTTATATGTTGCTTTGATTCATTCTCTTGGCGAAAAAGCAACCACCCTACTACACTCCGACAACGCCATGTACAGACAGCAAAGCCAGTATCGCTTCTATCACCCCGCAAGTTAAAACAATTAAGCTAAAATTCATATAAATTTCAATACCCACCAAAACACGAGACCAACAGCAAGCTTAATCAATTAAGAAAATTTTCAAAATTTGCTTGATCATTCACCAATGTTTAACTATTGTTAACGCGATGTAACCCGGGTTACAAAGATAAAAGGTCGAATAAGGGCACACAAAATGAAGAGAAACCAACTATTTAAACCAGCACTGCTCTCGCTTGCGGTTTCTACCGCAATGTATTCAGGACAAGCACTGTCTCAGCAAAATGACACTGATGAGGCTCAGCAGGACGTTGAAGTTATCGCGGTTAAGGGTATTCGCGGTTCACTGATCCGGGCGCAAGCAGTAAAAATGGATAACTCGTCAATTGTTGAAGCTATTTCAGCAGAAGACATTGGTAAACTGCCAGACTCTTCTATCGCTGAGTCACTGGCTCGTTTGCCAGGTCTGGCCGGTGAGCGTGTAGGCGGTCGTACCTCAGGAATTTCGGTTCGCGGTTTCAAAGAAGATTTCACAGGCACCTCACTGAACGGTCGGGAACTGATTGGGATCGGTGACAACCGCGGCGTGGAATATGACCTCTACCCTGCGGAAATCATGACCGGTGCAACCATTTATAAAACCACTGACGCCACACTGCTGGTGCAGGGTATCGGTGGTACGGTGGATCTTCAGACAGTACGCCCTCTGGCAGCTCAGGAAACCCTGACCTTTACCGGTGTATATGAAAAAAGTGGCAACGATTCAGATAACCCGGAATTCGATAACACAGGTAAGCGTTTCGCACTGTCGTTCGTAGAAAAATTTGCTGATGATACCGTCGGTATCGCGGTGGCTTTAGCGACCACAGAATCTCCCCGTAACGAACGTAAGTACGGCGTGTGGGGTTATGCTGCTAATGATGACGGCCAGATTATGCCTACCGGCCTCGATACACAGGCAATCAGCCGCGTACTGGACCGGGATACCATTTCCGGTATTTTCCAGTGGCGTCCCACTGATAACCTGGACATCGTCGTTGACGTGCTGGACATTGATTACTCAGACTCAGGTGTGATCCGCGGTTTTATCGAACCGTTTGCGGCTGAGAACGTGACCGGCACAGGCATCAATGCGTCGGGCACACAGGTTAATGCGAACCCGGTATTACGTACTGACCCGGCTCAACGAGATGGCGAACTGCAAACCTTCGGCCTGAACGTGACTTACAACGTTAACGATAACTGGACCGTCGAAGTGGATGTCGCTGACAGCGAATCCAGCAAGCGCGATCTTCGTGGCGAATCGTATGCAGGTCTGGCCCGCTCTGGTGCGTTAAGCGCAGGTGAATTTGGTTCGCGTCAGTTCCAGATGAGCTCAGACGGCATTTTCTTTACCGGCAGCTCAGGCTTGGGCGCGTTTGCCGATCCAAACCTTCTGCAACTTACTGGTCCACAAGTCTGGGGTGGCGGTATGGCAAATATCGCAGACCAGTTCACGACCAACGTATTGCAAGCTAACGGCGACCCGTACAGCTATTTCAACGCGCAGGACGGCTTCCTGAACTACGCAGATTTCGACGAAGAGCTGACCACAGCCCGCGTGGAGGTTGTCGGGTTTGTAGACTGGAATGTATTCACCAAATTTACTGCTGGTGTGAACTACAGTGATCGTTATAAAGCAAAAGAAAACAAAGGCTTCTTTGCCACGGCATCGTCTTACCCTTACTCTGAATCCATTCCGACCGAGTACCTGTACAACGGCCTGGCTGATTTGACGTGGGCAGGTATGGGCATGGTCGTCGCCTACGACGGATTCGCTCCCTACCGTGACGGCGAATACACATTAAATGACGCGGGATTGCTCGAGCCTGATCGCCTGGGTGACACCTTCACCGTAGATGAAGAAATCATCACGCTGTATGCGATGCTGGACTTCGATACCGAGGTTGGTGGTTTTAATGTATCAGGTAACGTTGGCGCTCAATACGTACAGACTGACCAAAGCTCGTCAGGCTACATCGGCGTTGTAGGTGATAACTTTGCGGTTTGTGATGCCGACGGCAATGGTGTGGTCGACGCTGACTGTATCATTGAAGATGGCGATGATTATTCACACTTCCTGCCAAGCCTGAACGTGAATGTGGAACTTGCTGAAAACCGCTACTTACGTTTTGCAGCGAGCAAAACCATAAGCCGTGCCCGCATCGACCAGATGAAAGCCTCCGGTTTCGTGAAGTTCGACCAGAACATCGAGCTGATTGCGACGCCGAACTCTCAGGCAGCGGTTGAAGAGTATGGTTCGCCCTGGTCAAAAAATACAGGTAACCCGACACTGCGTCCGCTGGAAGCCAATAACTTTGACATCTCTTTTGAAAACTACTTTGACGATGAGGGCTATGTTTCAGCCGCGGTCTTCTACAAAGACCTGGTTAACTGGACCCGTGATGGTAACCAGCTAATCGACTTTACCAACGACCCGACAAACGACGGCGCAAACTACTTCATTCCGGGTTTCCACGACCGCATTATTGATGTGGACGGTAACTACGGCCCGGAAGATACCCCTTATCAGGCGGGTGATCTGGTTACGCCTCCGGACTTAGGCTACTACTCGTTCTTCGAAGATGGCCTGAAAGGCGAACTTAAAGGACTTGAGCTGACAGCAAACCTGCCACTGAGCATGGTTTCAGATATGCTGGAAGGTTTTGGTATCGCGGCTTCAGCCACGTTTATTGACGCTGAGCTGGATGACGGCACTGCCATCCCTGGTCAGTCTGACGAAGTATACTCAGTGACTGCGTACTACGAAATGAGTGGCTTTGAGTTCCGTGTTGCCGCAACTGACCGTTCTGAGTACCTGACGTATCAGCGTGGCGGTTCAAACAAAATAGAAGCTGCTACCCGTGATGCGGTTACTCAGGTCGATGCGCAAATCAGCTACGACTTTGAAGACAGCGGTATAGAGTATCTGGAAGGCCTTCGTATTTCTCTGCAGGGTACCAACCTGACAGACGAAAAAGAAGAAACTATCGATGGCAACGGTATCGTTACTCTGCGTCGCGAGTTTGGCCCTTCATACATGCTTAACCTGAACTACTCTTTCTATTAAGCAAAGAGCACAGGCAAAGCCCCTGCTTTTCGCAGGGGCTTTTTACTTTACGATAGCGACAGCTTTAACGCGATTACGTATTCCATACGTTTTCATAAAGGATTAATTTACCTTTTGGCTTTACTTTAGGTAGTGTCAAAAGCAAAGTTAACGCATTGAAGTCATATCCGGATAATTCTGCATGCAAAACCCCGTACGTAAACTGGTTATTGCAGGTGGCGGAACAGCTGGCTGGATGGCCGCCTCCCTGTTGCGCAAAACCTTACCCAAACATATTCATATCCGTCTGGTAGAGTCAGAAGAGATTGGTATTGTCGGTGTTGGCGAGGCAACCATCCCGCCAATTCAAACCTTTAACCAGTTTCTGGGCATTGATGAGAAGGCATTTCTGAAAGAAACGCACGCGACAATCAAGCTGGCAATCAGCTTTGAAAACTGGCGGGTGCCTGGCGAGAAATATCTGCATACCTTTGGCGCTCCCGGTGCACAACTGGGTTTCAGCGGCTTCCACCATTACTGGATGCGCGGCAAAAAAGAGGGCCTGACAGATGCCTCTTTATGGGATTACGACCTTAACGCGCTGTGCTGTGACTTGGGCAAATTCAATAAAATTAATACCCAGAATCCGATGTTTGATATGCAGTACGCCTATCATTTTGACTCGGCGCTGTATGGTAAATTTTTACGCAAGGTGGCAGAGCAACTTGGCGTAGTGCGCACTGAAGGGATGATAGAACACGTCCGGCAAGACACCGACACAGGTTTTATCACAGCGCTGCAGCTTAAAAGTGGCGAGGTCATCGAGGGTGATTTGTTTATCGACTGTACCGGTACCCGCGCGCTACTGAGCCAGAAAACACTGGGCGTAAACTATGAAGACTGGAGTCACTGGCTGCCCGCTGACTCTGCACTGGCTGTGCCATCCAAACGTTTCGAGAGCACGCTGCCCTACACGCGCAGTATCGCCCATAAGGTCGGCTGGCAGTGGCGAATTCCGCTTACGCATCGAAACGGCAACGGTATCGTCTACTCCAGTCAGTATATGAGTGATGATGAGGCTCACAATACCCTGATGGGTAACCTGGATTCTGAGGCACTGGATACGCCACGTAAAATCAGCTTCAGAACCGGTCGCACCGAGCAGCAGTGGCACAAAAATGTGGTTTCCATTGGTCTTTCCAGCGGATTTCTGGAGCCTCTCGAGTCCACCAGCATCCATCTTATTCAGTCAGGTATTGTGCGCCTGATGAAAATGTTTCCGAACCACGGCGTACAGCAGAGTATTGTCGATTTATACAATGCGGAATCAAAACACGAATTTGAGACTATCCGTGATTTCATCATCCTGCATTATCACGTTAATGAACGCGATGATTCCGATTTCTGGCGCGATATGCGTGCCATGTCGATACCAGAACGTCTTAAACAAAAGATCGAGGCATTTAGGACTACATCGGCAATTTTTAACGAAAACAACGATATCTTCCGCGATGCGTCCTGGGTACAGGTGATGATGGGACAAGGCATTACCCCCGTCGATTATCATCCCTCAGCTGACTTGCCCGATGCAGCAACGCTGAAACAGACACTGAGTAAAATTTATGATGCGAAGCGCCAGCCGCTCGAGAAAATGCTGGCTCATGATGAATTTTTAACGCGATACACAGGAGCCTGACGTGCCATCACCTTTTCATATTGTCATACTGGGTGGCGGCACCGCGGGCTGGATGGCGGCAAACCTGTTTGCCCATCGGTTACAGGATAAAGCGGTTAAGGTTTCACTCATCGAATCGCCCGACATCGGTATTGTTGGCGTTGGCGAAGGCTCTACACCAACGCTGAAACGTTTTTTCAGCGACCTTGATATACCGGAATCGGTCTGGATGGCCGAATGTAATGCCACCTATAAAGTCAGTATCCGTTTTTCCGGCTGGAGTCCTGGCATGGGGCCGGACAATTACAGCCACCCGTTTATCTCTCAGCTGGATACCTTTAGTGAACGACCTTTTCATGTAAACTGCCGCACGCGCCGGCTTGGCCTGGACGTTGAAACCTCTCCCGATAAATTTTTATTTAACGGTTATCTTGCCAATCAGCAGTTGGCACCGGTGACGCCGGAGAACTTTCCGTTTCGCATAGAATATGGCTACCACTTCGACTCAGGGAAGCTGGGTGAATTCCTGAAACACCGTGCAATAGCGCAAGGTGTAAACCACATTCAGACTCAGGTAGAAAGTGCGACAACGCATAACAATGGTGATATTGCCGAGCTGATAACCCACGATGGACAACACCTAGCCGGCGACTTTTTTGTCGATTGTTCGGGGTTTCGCGCCTTGCTGCTGCAAAATACGCTTGGCGTTAAATTTCGCTCTTTTAAAGAAAATTTATTTAATGACGCCGCCGTGGTATTGCCTACTGACGCCATCCCCCAGCCCCCCGTGGAAACCCGCGCTACTGCACTATCAACGGGTTGGTGCTGGCAAATACCTCTGACCAATCGTACCGGAAATGGCTATGTTTACAGTCAGGACTATCTCAGTGCTGACAACGCAGAAGCAGAACTTCGCCGACATTTAGGCTTACTGGAAGCAGATATTCCGGCCAGACACTTAACGATGCGGGTTGGTCAGACCGAGCAACACTGGAGCCATAATTGTCTGGGACTTGGGCTGTCGCAGGGGTTTATTGAGCCCCTTGAGGCTACTGCTCTTCACCTCGTTCAAATCGGAATTGAGACTTTCCTTGATGCCTTTATCGAAGGCGAAATGACGAACAAAAATCAGCGCTCTTACAATACAGCGATGTCTGAACGCTTTGAACGTGTACGTGATTATATTGTGGCCCACTACAAATTAAACACGCGGGATGATTCTGACTATTGGCGGGATAACCGCAACAACATGACGTTGTCAGAGCCGTTGCTTCAGTTGCTGGATGTATGGTATCGCAAGGGAGATCTGACTCAGGAAATTCAGCGACAGGACCTGGCTTCACACTTCGGGTCGACGTCGTGGCACTGCATGCTGGCGGGATATGGTATTTTTCCACCAGTCGCGCCTAATCAACCGGGTACCGGTGATTTGTTTGAGGAAAATGATCTCGCTGACTTCTTTACCCGCTGCGCACTTAACTTTGCGCCTCATGAGCAGCATCTGGCTGGCAGATAGGACCATCGTGCAAATAGCAGACGGAAACCGGCTCGCGATACATCGCATTAATTCGCAATATGGTGTTATCAGCGCAAAGCGCGCATACGATTGCGGATAAGTATCAGCCTGGTTATCCCCCCTTGTTACCGGCTGACTGATACCGCGTAAGCCGGAAGTCTCTCAACAGTGCGTGTCGACCAAACACCACCTGAAGCAGTCAGGTGGTTTCGCCCGTTTTTAACTCGAAGGATAGCTCAGAAGAATCGGCGTTGCCGCTAAGCAATGTGGTAGCTGCCAGCGCACCTTTTTCCAGGCTCGACTGACAGACTGTGGTGAGATACGGACGAGTACGAAGCGCCTCGTCTATGCCATCAAACCCGGTAATCTTTAACTCATCAGGCACCCTGATACCCATGGACATGGCACATTGCAGTAACTCCAGCGCAATGATGTCACTCATGCATAATATGGTATCTGGACGTGGAGAGCTTGAAAGCACCTCTTTCGCCGCCTGACGTGCGTAATTGCTGTCACTTTCCGGTATATGCCAGATCCAGTCTCCGCCAACGCTGTTTCCGGTTTCACTGATGGCTCGCATATATCCGTCCAGTCGCCGGTGAGAAATCGAACGTGCAGTTTCCACCAGTGGACTGTCATAGATTCGGCAAGTCGTGGGGGCGTCGATAAGTCGCAATCCTAAAATAGCAACCCTGTCGCCCTCTTTCAGGGCCAGTTTTGCCACCTGATAGGACGCTTCTTCGTTGTCAATATTAATGGCAGGACAACCTTCAATATTAAAATCTACCGCTACTGCTGGCTTATTCTGCTGGATAATTTCCTGCGTCAGTCCGGCGTTGCGCGGGGCACCGTAGCAAATAAAGCCATCAACAAAATCAACCACGTCCAGTATGCTTTTTGAGTCACCGGCATACAGGAGCAAATGTTTGTTTTGTTTCTGCAGCACGCTGGAGACGCCTTGTATGAATTTACTCGCGACGGGATCACTAACCACGTATTCAATGCTGTCTGCCAGCACCAGCGCAACAATGTTTGACTGACCTTTGCGCAGTATTTGCGCCGCTTTATTCGGGCCGTGATAGCCAATTTTTTTGCAGGCAGACAGGATTTCTTCCCGCTTAGCCGCAGAGAGCTGGTCAGGCCGGTTGAATGCGTTAGATATGGTTGCCGTTGAGACATCAAGTTTTGCGGCAACGTCTTTCAACGTGAGTTTCACTTTTTTCATACGGTTACTTCATTGTTTATGCCCGATGGGTGGTTAACACGTGAAAGGCATCGGCTTACCACGAAAGCTGTGCGATCGCTCTACACTACTCCCTACTTACATCCTAATCAATACAGTGTAATTAAATAGCACCAGCATAGCCTAGTATAAACGAGACTTAATCGATTAATACAACGTAAATTTATATTCCCGTTATGAAGTTTCCGAAGACATTGATAGCATGAAAATAAGAAGTGATGGCAACGTAGAAAAGAGCAGATTGTGGCATCAACCGCTCTCAATACGATGCAGTCAGCCAAGATAATTACCTCGGCATCGTCGTTTTTTGTTGCGCCGTTACCGAGTACCGAAGATTTTATCACCGGCATCGCCAAGGCCCGGAAGAATATATCCCTGGTCGTTAAGCTGGTCATCGATAGAGGCAGTGAAAATATCCACATCCGGGTGGGCGTCTGTTACGGCTTTGATACCCTCAGGTGCAGCCACTAAAAACAGCCCCATTATATGAGTACATCCCTTTTGCTTTAGCAAATCGATGGTGGCGATAAGCGTGCCGCCAGTGGCCAGCATAGGGTCAACGATAAGGGCTATGCGCTGCTCAATATCTTTTACAACCTTGTCAAAATAAGGCACGGGCTCCAGCGTTTCTTCATCACGATATAACCCTACCACACTGATCTTCGCGTTTGGAATTAGCTCCATTACGCCATTAAGCATCCCCAATCCGGCGCGCAGTATGGGCACAACGGTAATTTTTTTCCCTTTAATGCGCTTTACCGAAATATCTTCACCAGACCAGCCTTTAATCACAGCCGCTTCAGTAGGCAATGCACGGGTTGCTTCGTAAGTTAGCAAGTTGCCAACTTCACTGGATAACTCCCTGAAATCTTTACTACTGATATTTGCATCTCGCATTAGCCCAATTTTGTGTTGGATCAGCGGGTGGGTAATCTCATGAACGGCCATAACGCTCTCTGTTGATGGATAGTATTGATATGTTACGCCATATCAGCGCGACTGCGAACCCTCAACCACACGCCTTATCGTTTTTCCGACAGTAAAACAAGCCAGCACTCTGTGAAGTGGAATACAAGGGAAGGTACGAACAAGTCCATGGTCACTCTGGTTTCTGAAGAACCAGAATCAAATCGTTGTGCCGCCACTGAAGATATCCCAGCGCAGCCAGACTTAAGCACTGTGCCGCCATACGCACCAGCCAGGTTCGTATTGTTTTTTTGCGTAGATAATTATCCTTCCGATAGCCCTGACAGATGCGCAGTCCATGTTGTTGACAATATTGCTCCAGCCCTGCACATGAGAGCAACGGATCATAGGTAACAGGGTATGGGGCATGCCCGGGCAAACCGGCGGTTTTTATTCCTTTAACGTAGCGGTAATAACAGACATGGCTCCAGTGTGGTGTATAGCGAGCCAGGAAGCCGTAAACCGAATACCGGTCCGGTATTTTAAGAATCATCAGTCCACCAGGCTTCAGCCAGCGCGTGAAGTTTTCCAACACGGCATGGGCATCATGCACATGTTCAAGAACATAGGCATTGTAGATTACGTGGAAGCTGTTATCTGAAAACGATGCGGTTGTCAGATCACCAACAATGGCATTGTCCAGGTCATCATACTTTTGTTTTCTGAGCGATAACGCGGCTTCATCCAGGTCTATCCCTGTAAGCGAATAATCGATACCGTCAAGCGACAATGTCCACTTTTGACCGCAGCCTGCTTCCAGAATGTGTAAAGGTGTGTGGTATTGGTGAAGCGCTCTGATTCGGGACTCAAGCACACGCGTTTCGGCTGCAGTGCTCTCAAGCAATAAAAATTGGTTGGTCATGAAGGCCTTTCCCTGGCACGCCACGAACAACCTTTCGCGCAGCATTTAAAAGTCAGTTATGAATATTGGTAATCAGATTATTTACTATCTGATGTCAGTCGCAATTCATTTTACTCTAACAAAAAAGAACTAAGCTACCTTTTAAGGTGTATTTACTTTTTTTACACGTCCGCACATTCATTTTAGTCTTCATTTTTCTTTCCTTAGCGTGAAATGATGGCTATGGTTCAAAGTGCTTCAACATCCTGCAGTAAAGGATTTTATTAATCTCGTTTTCAAGGAATGACCTCATGTCCCTCAAAAAACTGCTTTCTTTTTCTATGCTCACTTTCTGCAGTAGTTTTACTATTCAGGCTGGTGAGTGGCAAACCATCCCTGTTCCGGACTCTATGGAAGTCACGCTGCCTGGTGGAGAGCAAAAAACAATCCAGCCATCCTGTGCGATGGATGAAATTCCCGTTCCCGGTCCAGATGGCATTCCGGTTATGCTCCCGAATGACTTCCGGTTTTATTTTCAGCCAGGGGACAGCGATAATTTACTCATCTTTTTACAAGGCGGTGGAGCTTGCTGGAATGATGCCACCTGCGTTGACTCTCTGGTACTTCAGCAAGACGGTAATCCGCAATCCCGACCAACCTACAACCCCTCTATTTATACAGAAAACGATCCCAGACAAGTGGGTGGAATCTTTAACGATGAGCGAGAAGACAACCCATTCCGGGACTGGAACAAAGTGTTCGTTCCCTACTGCAGTGGCGACCTCCATGTTGGATCCAGTGACAATGTTTATACTGACAGCACCGGAGCTATTACCGGGCAACCCGGCGCGCCTGTCCTCATAAAGCATCGCGGTCACGACAATGTCATGGCAGTAAGAGAGTGGCTAAAAACTAACTACCCTGGCAGAACACCAAGAAGCGTATTGGTGTCAGGAAGTAGCGCTGGCGGCTATGGTGCCACCCTGAACTACCCCTACTTTGAGTCTGTTTTTACACGTTCACGCACTGCGCTGTTATCAGATGGCGCAATGGGTGTAATGACACAAGGCTTTGTGGATGATGTACTGACAGAAGGTGGCCCCTGGAATCTGGAAGCGAGTCTTCCTCGCCAGTACAAAAGAATGCTGGGGCGGTTTTACGCATTTTCGCTAAATAATCAGTTAATGAAAACACTGACCTATCAGTATCCGTTTGACAGATTTGCGCAATACTCCACCGGGCTGGATGCCGTGCAAATACAGTTTTTCAAGATTGCAGACCAGATTGACAGAGGCAACCTGGACCCCGCTTCCTGGAAACTATCAGAATCAGAGTTTCTGTATTTCCTGACGTGGCACTTTCGAATGGCCACATCGATTAATACCATTTCAGCTTTCACGTGGAATTATCAGTATTACCTGGGTGAAGGTACCTGCCACACTGTGTTGACAGATTTCTGTGAGCAAACAGAACTACCGGTTAGCAGCCCCAGCCCGTTTTTCAATGAAAAAAGTGCCGAAGGGGTAGCATTCAAAGACTGGCTGTACGATTTTGCCACCAAACGGTATTTCCGGGAAAACAGCGTTAGCTATACAAACTAGCCGTATGCTTCGCTTGCATGAACACCAGGCTTAATACCGTGAAACCGTTTAATATTGACCGGTAAAAGTAATCAACTACAAAGACGTGCTTCAAAGCACGTCTTTTCATTACAGCGATAAACTTGCGCCATCGGGCAGCGTCAACTCGATTTTCATTTCACCGCCCACGGCTGCCAGATACGCGGCAGCGCGATGCAGAGGTACGTCCTGGATCCGCTTTGACTCTAACTTACTCACACCGGATGCGGTCACACACAACGCCATTGCGACAACTTCCTGCTTTACCCTGTTTTGCCTTCTTATCTGTCCTAACGTTAACTCTTTCATAGTTTTGTCTCTGCGGCGGGCATTAAAAAAGCCCAGATTGGATAACCATTCTGGGCTTTTGCAAAACGTTATACCTGCGATGCCCAGAAGCGAAACTTGCCCCTGAACACCAGCGTCAGGCGCAATCAGTAGGTAATATTATAAATGTACTGTTTAGTAACGATTTGCATGAGAATTCCTTGGTAAGAAAGATGGCAGCCGCGCTGCATTAACTTCATACTAACCATACCATGTTGAATAACAATCACAATCACTTTCCAATTGGTAAAGTTGTAGATGCCCTGCAAACCTTCATCTCTATTGCCATTGGTTCACACATTGCTGTATTTTTTTTGGGGCATTGAGCTGTTGAAATGCAATTTGGTATTCTGCAACCATCTGCTCATCGGCTGGCGCGCTGATAGCAAAATTGAGGTTGGTATCCAGTTCTTTTGCGCGATACACAACCTGAAGGCTTCGCTCAGGCATCCCGAGAGAAGCGATAGCATTTTGCATATGATCGCTGGAGGCAATCATAATGTCTGCCCGCCCTTTTAACAGCATTCTCACGCGGCTACTTTCATCGATGTTACTCTCAGTAGAGGACATCAGATAGAGGTTCTGAAAACCTTGATTCGAAAGGTATTGGTGGGTAGTTGCATCTTTTACAACGGCAATACGATAATCCCGGAACGCCAGGATATCTTCACCTTTTGCGATACCGCTGTTGCTCAGTGTCCAGAAGTAAAGATTCTCCCGGGCAATATTGCCAATCCAGTGAAATAAAGGCTCGCGCTGCTCATTTCTGCCAATGGAAAATATGAAAGTACCAGGAGTGGAAACAGCGTACTGATATGCCAGACTCCATGGCATCACATCAATGGTGAGGCTATCGCCTGTTTCCTGAACAAGCTGACGCACTAACTCTGTTGCACAGCCAGTAAGGCTTCCGCTGGCATCGTACATTTGAAACGGACTGAACAGCTCCGTTACCGCTCTGATATTTGCCGCAAACGCGTTACTCGTGCCCAGTATAAGTACCATCGCATAACCAAGCTTTTTGCATTTCGAAGCCACACGCATCCCCTGATTTTCATTGTAATTGTTAGGAATTTTCAGGCATTGCGATGCGTTTTGTAATCAAAGCAACACGTTTATCGCAAAGACAGAGCCTTTAAATCATCACTTTAGCTTATTCGAATTTTCTTCATGCACCAACGTAAACCGGTCAAATATCATACTACTACACATTCTGCGACGCCGCATCTGCCACACCAACTAATTAACAAGTCCGGTTCGTCGCAACGCAAGCACACAGCCGGTAAAGAGCACTTTCCCACACCGTTGGGATCATCGTTGTTATACCCTCAATTCCGGTTTGCCGCATTACTTCAGAAACGGAATGAGTCAGGTTGAAAGTATTAATTACGGCGTAGCTAAACACCGTAGAGAGCACAATGTTTCAGCCAATGCCCCCAACCTAACGTGCATTGCAACTCCTGTTTTACTATTAAATTTTCAGGCTTAAGGTCGGCTTAAGTTTTGTTTTCTACACTGCAGACAATCTGCTAATGATGCCTATTGCCATGCTAAGAGTTATAAATTTGCCTGTTCGGTTAACGTCAGCACAAGTGCTGTTCTGGTCTTCGCTTTTTATTGCGTTGGTTTGCAACTATCCCTTTATTCACGCGGTATTTCTGGCAACATCGCCTAACAGTCTGAGTGAATGGCTGTTTTTCCTGTCTGTGCCAGCTTTGCTTCTGAATATCACAATCTTGTTATTAAGCATGGCGGGCGCATTTTTATCGCCGCGCTTTACTGCCGCGATTACCATTGTCATCAGTGTGTTACTGCTTTATGCCACCGTATCTTATGGCGTGGTGTTCGATCGCAGCATGTTCCAGAATATCGCCGAGACGCACCCTGCAGAAGCAGCCTCATACCTGAACCTGTCGCTTTTTACTTTTATCATTTTCGTCGGCTTCCTGCCTGCAGTAATGCTGTTCCGCTCTAGTCGTCGAGAGAAAGCAAAGATCCGCGCCAAAAAGCTTCTCCGCCTGAATCTGTTCGCTGTTATTGGCATAGCTCTGATTGCCGGTTTCTTGTTTAAAGATTACGCAGCAGTGGGCAGAAACCACAAAGAGCTTACCCGATACCTGGTTCCTTACGCATTTTATAACGCCGCGTACAAGTATGTGCGGGATAGCTATCTGCGTCCCCCAATGAGCTTTCGCATTCTCGATAAGTCGCCTGGTATTGCCGCAAATAAGAAAGGACAACCCAAAACGGTAGTGGTGGTGGTCGGAGAGACGGCTCGTGCGGATAAATTCGGAATTAACGGTTATTACAAAAACACAACGCCGCATCTGTCATCCATCGGTGCGATAAGTTTTGATCAGGTGACATCCTGCGGCACTGCGACTGCGGTATCAGTCCCCTGCATGTTTTCCAGATTATCCAGGGAAAATTATGACAGCAGGCTTGCTGACAGTCAGGATAACGTTCTGGATATTATTCGCCGGGCTGGTGCAACCGTGTCCTGGATAGACAATAACAGCAGTTGCAAAGGGGTTTGTAAGCGGATTGACACTATTGCTTATGATCCTTCCCGGGACTCGTCGTTGTGCGATGGTGATTATTGTTACGATGAGGTGTTATTACCGCTGCTTGAAAAAAAACTCGCCGAACAAACCGGTTCGCAGCGCGTTATTGTGCTGCACATGATTGGCTCACACGGGCCAACGTACTACCGACGATACCCGCAAAGCTTCAGAAAATTTTTGCCGGACTGTCCCCGAAGTGACATTCAGAACTGCACAGAAGAGCAGTTGCAGAATACCTATGACAATACGATTGCGTATACCGATCACGTACTAAGCCGCATTATCCAATCATTACAGAATGTGCCTAACGCCTCTATGCTGTATATCTCTGATCACGGTGAGTCGCTGGGAGAAGCCGGTATGTACCTGCACGGTTTTCCTTATGCCTTTGCGCCGGAAGCGCAAACGCATGTGCCAATGATTTACTGGGACAGCAACCTTTCAGACCCAAATTTTCAGAACTGTGTCAGCGCACAAAGCCGCCAACCTCTTTCGCAGGATAACCTTTACGACACATTGCTGGGCCTTACCCATGTTCGCAGCAGTACCTACCAACCAGAAATGGACGTATTAAAGTCATGCAGAACCTAGAACACAAAGCTGCAACAGCTATTTTTGACGCGACAAACAAACCCCGCGGTCTGAAACGGCTTGTACTGGCTTTTGCTAATTCGCTTCGGGCACTAAAGTGGCTTATACGTCATGAAGCTGCTTTCAGGCAGGAGCTTGTTTTAATAACGGCGTCCCTGCCTTTACTCGCGTTATGGGATATTTCGGTATATGAAAAAGCCCTTTTGCTGATTTCACTGCTGTTTGTTCTGTTTGCTGAGATAGTGAACACTGCAATTGAAGCCGTTATCGACAGAATCAGTTATGACCTCCACCCGCTGTCTGGTCTGGCAAAAGACATGGGATCGCTTGGCGTGACGATGGCGTTACTTATCGCCGCAGTGTGTTGGTGTAGCGTACTGCTAACTGAGGTGTTGATATAGCCCCCTTTCCTGAATAGTGTTACCAGCTATTTTCTGACTCGAAGAGCAGGTCGTAGCCTAATTACAGGTACAGAGATCCTCAGGCCGGTTAATATTCGCAAATAGCAGATTATCACCCAGTATTTCCAGAGAGTGCGCACCGATGCACTGCAATACCAACTTAACCGAGGGTTCCGGAGAGTCGCTGAGCAATGCTTGCAGTTTGTCCGACAGCAAATACCGAGTCGGTATGGCTACTGGCAGATACTCTCGTTCAAAGTAGACGGGAGCTCTCTTTCTCTCACACTGCCTGATGAGATATTGAAGCAACGCTGGCGTGAGTCTTGGCATATCTATGGGTACAAATAAAGCGATTTGCTCCGACGCCGGCATCATCAGCAGCCGTTTCGCTATAGCATTGCCGGGCCCCAAAAAAGGGACGTGGTCTGCAATATCGGCATGTCTGCCGCCAACAACAACGACACGCGACGCTATTGAGGAAAGCGACATCTTCATGTGGTTGAGCAACGACATCCCTTGCCATTTAACATCGGCTTTATCCCTTCCCATTCGTGACGAGCGACCGCCCGCCAGGATGAAGCCAGTAACGGGCGTATTATTGTTTGTTTCAACTGACATGGTTGTAGTGTTCCCTAGTCTTAAAAAGCGGTGCTAACCCAGGCCCACAGTTTGTCTGTATCCACGTTGATATCACCAGCTGAGTAACGTGCATATTTAAGGCCCAGTGTGACATTGTCGAGAACCGCTTTGGTATAGACCAGGTCCACTTCGCTGCCCAGATCGCTCACCTCGACAGAGCTTTCATCGGCATCGAACTGATGATAAACAAGGCTGCCTTTGCCACCGGCCAGTGTGGATGAAAGCGAGATATAGGCGTCTTTCAGCCCCTGAGCTGGAGTTGAGAGAAACTGATCTGCCCAGCCGTTAAACTTGTGTAGCGTTGCCAGGGGTGTTGAAAATCCGTAAACACCTTCATCAGAGCCAAGGACTTCGTAGCCTGCCAACAGGGTCACGCCAGAAAACGTAGCGCTGCCCTCCAGCAGCCAGTAGCTGGCATCAACATCGAGTGTTGCAGTTTCACTGGATTGGGTGGCATATTCTGCGGTGTAACTGTACTTCACATCGTTGAGAGTAACGCCACCTGCATAACGCACACCAAAGGTGTCCAGGCTATTAGGTGTGGCATTGTCTATTTCAAGTAAATAGCTATAAGCCGTAAATTTTCCAACCGGCGATTGGTAGCTGATGTTGATAAGATGATCTTTCGAATCCAGATCCGCCGCTTGCGCAAATATACGATTTCGCTGGTTAACATAAGCGTAAAAAGCGCTGATATCTTTGCTTATCTGGTAGCTCAATGAAATCCCATCGAAGGTCTGACGATCCTGACGCCAGCCAACATGACCAACAAAACGATGAGCGTCCAGCGCAATAACCTGACGCCCCGCCCTGACGGTATAGGAATCAGACTGGTATTGCACAAATGCCTGATCCAGTTCGGTGGTTTCCGGATCGGCTATCACGGAATACTGACCAACGTTGTAGCCAGTAGGCCCCACACTGTAGTCCCCCTGCCCCAGCACAATTCGACTGTCCTCGACTTCTGCCGTGACGGAAAACCCTTTATAACTGCCACTTTTAAGCCCCAGAAAAGTGCGCAGGGTTAACGCATCGGCATCTGCCACTGCGTTGTCCTGAGAGACCGACTCATAACGTAAGTTCATACTGGCACTGGCAGAACCTTCGGCAAGGGCATCGACAAGCTCAGAGGCGTTGGATTGCCCGCAAAGCGCAGCGAGCACACAAATGGATACGACGGGAAATTTCAGAGTAAAACGTGTTGATGTTGACATAGTGGTTCCCAAATTAGGCGTGAGTTAACCCCGCCAGTGCCGCGAGGCACCAGCTAACCTTTTGATTTAATTTACGTTAAGCGACGTTAGATTTTTTTGAAGAGGCGCCCCCGGAAGCACGCTTACGGTTTGTCACGGTTTCTATTTTCTTCTGCTTTTCATAAAGGAAGGTGAGTACCTCATGGCGGTAATGGTTGTAAGCCGGATCGTCAGCCAGCGCGAGTCTGTCACGGGGTCTTTCCAGTTCGACATCCAACACTTCACCGATAGTGGCAGACGGTCCGTTAGTCATCATCACAATACGATCTGATAGCAACACAGCTTCATCTACATCGTGCGTTATCATAATGACCGTATTGCCGAGCTCAGCGTGAATATCCATCAGCGAATCCTGCAAATGTGCGCGAGTCAGCGCGTCCAGCGCGCCGAACGGCTCGTCCATCAGTAAAACCTTTGGTTCCATAGCGAGCGCCCGGGCTATACCTACCCGCTGTTTCATGCCGCCGGAAATTTCCGATGGCAGCTTATCCAGCGCATGGGTCATATGCACCAGTTCCAGGTTGTGAAGTACCCAGTCGCGAATTTGCTTTTTCGACTTTTGTCTTTGCGTTTGTTTCACCGCAAGTTCAACGTTCTTATAAACCGTTAGCCATGGCAGCAGAGAATGATTCTGAAATACCACCGCACGCTCTGGCCCCGGCTCTCTCACCTCACTGCCATCAAGGATAACGCCCCCCTGAGTAGCATGATGTAATCCGGCAACGATGTTCAGCACCGTGGACTTTCCACAGCCGGAGTGACCAATAAGTGAAATAAATTCACCTTTGTGTATTTTCAGATTCACATCTGTAAGTGCATTGAATGGCCCCTTCGGCGTGGGAAAATCAATACCGACCTGAGTAAGTTCTAAATGTTTCGTTTGCATAATGATGTCCTCAATCTGAATTCGTGTTAGCGCAATACCGCAGCTTTATCCCAGCTCACCCAGCGCTGGACGGATAACATCAGTCGATCAAGTAAAAAGCCGATTAAACCAATCGTCAGCACGGCCACCATGATCCTGGCCAGCGATTCTGAACTGCCATTCTGAAACTCATCCCAGACAAACTTGCCAAGGCCTGGATTTTGCGCCAGCATTTCAGCCGCTATCAACACCATCCAGCCAATCCCCAGCGATACTCGAAGACCAGTGAAAATCATCGGCACTGAGGCGGGCAACACGATCTTTCTGACATGGCTGAGCGGCTTAAGACGTAACACCTTGCTCACGTTCACCAGATCAGAATCAATATTCGACACCCCCACTGCGGTATTAATCAGTGTCGGCCACAAACAACACAGCGACACCGTGAACGCTGAGGTGATGAACGATTTTGAAAACATTGGATCGTCGCTGACATAAAGGGCACTGACTACCATCGTTACCAATGGCAGCCAGGCCAACGGAGACACGGGCTTAAATAACTGAATTAATGGGTTGAAAGCCGCATAAGCAGACCGGCTCAGGCCACAAAGGATCCCCAGCGGTACCGCGATCACGCTGGCAATCAGAAAGCCAATCATCACGGTGTACAAGCTGGTCCATATTTGATCGAAAAAAGTCGGTGCTCCGGTATACTCACGAACTTTAGCGTCATAGTCAGGATCCAGCGCGAGACGCTCTGCGTTACGCTCCTCCTGACGACTGTAGAACGCCTTTGCCTTCTCTCGCTGAGCCTGATGTTCATCGACCAGCGTAACCACCTGCTCCCATACCTGAGCAGGTCCCGGAAACTGTCCCAGTGACGTATCAATACTTTTTGCCACACCGTTCCACACCGCAAGGAACAGCAAGATCCCCACTATCGGCATAAGTAACTTAGGTACGCTAGACATGATCGTTCCCCAAAGTACACTGCTGCGAGTCGGACTCATCTGGCTAAGTGCCTGTACCGTCTTACTCATTGTCTTATCCTCTTTTGCGTTATCGCTTACAGTACCGTGTTACCTTTCAGGCCTATTGCGAATTTCTCCAGATAGGCATTTGGCTGCGTGCCATCAAAAACCACATCATCAATAAATTCCGACTGAGGCGGTTTAAAACCGGTCTCTGTGGCGAAATCAGGGAAGTCACTGGCTTTGGCTTTGCCCTCAGCGATAAGTGCTTTCGCTGCTTTTGCATAGATGTCAGGGCGATAAACTTTTTTTGCCGTTTCCATAAACCAGTCATCCGATCTGGGTTCTGCAATCTGTCCCCACCGACGCATCTGCGTCAGGTACCAAATCGCGTCGCTGTAGTAGGGATAGGTTGCGTTATAGCGAAAGAATACGTTGAAGTCGGGTACGTCACGCTTGTCCCCTTTTTCATATTCAAAGGTTCCGGTCATGCTGTTTGCAATCACTTCCGCGTCAGCTCCGACATAGCTGCTTTTTGCCAGTATTTTTACCGCTTCTGGACGATTGGCATTATTATTTTCGTCCAGCCACTTCGCGGCCCGGATCATCGCTTTCACCACACGAATATGCGTATTAGGGTTTTCTTCTGCCCAGGCTTGACTCACGCCAAATACTTTTTCAGGGTTGTTTTTCCAGATCTCGTAGTCGGTGATCACCGGTACGCCAATGCCTTTAAACACGGCCTGTTGATTCCATGGTTCACCCACGCAATAGCCATAGATGGTTCCCGCCTCCATGGTTGCAGGCATTTGCGGAGGAGGCGTGACTGATAACAATGCCTGCGCATCTATCTGGCCTGACGTATCGCC
Source organism: Alteromonas antoniana (assembly GCF_019249295.1). Classification (GTDB taxonomy): domain Bacteria; phylum Pseudomonadota; class Gammaproteobacteria; order Enterobacterales; family Alteromonadaceae; genus Alteromonas; species Alteromonas antoniana. The sequence goes on along the minus strand of NZ_JAESDH010000004.1, from coordinate 203,772 downwards.
TTTATGTGGGGCATAGAACCCGGGATGAATATCGCCTGCAGCCAGCCAGTAGCGAAGCTCATAGTTGTGGGTGGAAACAGGAAATACCATTCCCATTTTGAAAGGTTTGCCCTCACTGCGATACCTCTCAACAACCGGTTTCAGGTAATCCGCTTTTATCGGGTGAACCGGCTTACCGTTTCGTTGTGGTATATGCGCTTCCATTTGCTGCCAGACGTCATTGGAAACGGTGATCCCGTTGCCATTCAGGTCCATACTGAATGCGGTAATAATATGAGACTGAGTGCCAAAACCAATGGTTGCTCCCAGAGGCTGTCCGGCGAGCATATGTGCCCCATCAAGCTGACCATCAATGACACGATCCAGCAGTACTTTCCAGTTCGCTTGCGCTTCTAACGTGACATACAGCCCTTCATCTTCAAAAAAACCTTTTTCGTAGGCAATCGCCAGCGGCGCCATGTCTGTCAGTTTGATAAATCCAAACTTCAACTCTTCTTTTTCCGGCCAGCCAAGTTCGTCAGCCACGAGACTGCCAGTCATTGCTGAGAACAACATCGTGCACAGGGATATAGCACCTGCTGCCTTTTTCATGATTGCTTTCATCTTCACTTTCCTTTAAGCCAAAAAAAACCCACCCGCCAGTGATAGCGCGATGCGATATCACTGGCGGGTGGGCTTCGTTGCCGATGGTTCTTACCTATAGCTGCAAACAGAACCTGATTGTTTGTGTCAGCCAATACGAAACAGACCGACAGAATTTCTTAAACTAAACCATTTTTAATGCCAGTTTTAATTTATTCTTTAAAATCTGCCACTTACCCTTATCTTACACCATCCCTTCTGACTATCCTGTATCATACCTGTGCAGCTGCTGCACTATGGTTGCGCGAAGCGGGTCAAACCAGCCAGCCTGACTTTCCTCTGCGTCGCGACTACCCGTTTGCTATTACTGGCTGCGCTTCTTGTAACAGCGAGAGGTTTACGTGTTGACGCGCCGACACTACCTTGCCAATGATCACCAGTGCAGGTCCTTGTACATCGGCTTCATCTACACGTTCAACTATGTCTGTTACTGTTGCGATAATCACTTTCTGATTGCGGCAACACGCGTTCTCAATAACAGCCACCGGCATATCGTTACTGATCCCATGCGCTAACAATCGTTGACTTAACTGCTCCAGGCGCTTCAACCCCATATAAACGACGGTGGTGTGATGGGATGCCTGTCGGGCAATGGCTCCCCAGTCAGCCTCTTTCGAAGGGTCCTGAAATTGCGCCGTCATCACTGTCAGCGCCTGTGCACTGCGTCGGTCCGTGAGGGGGATGCCAGTATATGCGGAGGCCCCGGAAGCGGCAGTAATCCCAGGGACAATAGCAAAGGGGATCGCGGCGGCTTCCAACGCCTGCGTTTCCTCACAGGTGCGCGCAAAGACGGCAGGATCCCCACCTTTTAAGCGGACGACACGCTTCCCTTCTTGTGCAAGTCGCACCAGGCGGGAACATATCTGGTCCTGAGGCACACTATGTTTCCCACATCGCTTACCTACAAACTCCTTTGAAACATGGCGCGGTATACAGGCAAGCACAGACTCATCCACCAGCCAGTCGAATAACACCACATCGGCTTCCTGCAATAACCGATACGCTTTGCGGGTAAGCAGCTCAGCATCTCCGGGGCCTGCACCCACGATAAACACCTCTCCCTGATGCTTACCGGCTCTGGTATTGGCACCAGTCGCCAACAAGTTTCCACCTCGCTGTTCACGTAGAGATGCCTGCAAACGCAGTAAATGTTGCGCAATAGCAGAAGTGACGGACTGTAATCGTAAAAGCATCATAGGATCCTCTTTTATGCCGTGGTCACGGCGCGTGTTTCCGCTTCAATAAGACGGGACAGTTCTGTTTTGCAAGAACCGCAATTGGTCCCGCATTTCAGTGAGCGGCCCAGCTTTGACACCGAGTCACAACCTTCGCGGATCGCGTTTTTTATAGGAAGCTCGCGAATGGAATAACAACTGCAAACTACAGGGCCAGAAAGAAATACATCGTCCGGCCGATGATGCAGCAGACCGTGTAACTGCTCTGCAGAGAGCGCGGTGGTGCCGGCAAACATCTCTTCCAGCCATGCCAGCGGCGCGTCAACGGGCGTAGCAGAGAGCAAAATGACAGCCTCAGGACTCCCGTCGCTCGTTAAGAGCAGCGTGCCTTGCTCATTACCTTGGTAAGTGGTGCACTGGAGATGCGAATCGATATTCCGAAGCAATGAGGCGGTCATCTCATCCGGTGACCGCACATCGGCTACATCCATCATGGCACCTTTTTCCCCCGGAATTTTCAGCCAGTAGTGCCAGTGTTCACTAAGCGCGCTTACCTGCGAAGCCTGGCCAAAAACAACACCGTAAGTAGCCATTCCGGCCGTTTCGATTTTCACCGCGCCATGCTTAAGTTCCGGTTGTCCGGAAAGCGGATCGTGCGCGCCATCTAGCAATAGTCCCACTTTGGCATGTGACCCCCAGGTTGCAGACCAGTGAATGGGGGCGAAGACTTCTCCCCGGCGCTGTGCGTCATCCACCTTTACCGGCAACAGCACGTTATCTTCACTGCAGCTGGCTTGCAGCGATACCAGTTCGCTGGCGCTTATCCCCAGTTTCTCTGCATCCGAAGGGTGCATGCTAAGCGCCGGGCGCTCGATGTGTCTGAGTAAGCGAGGCGCATTTCCGGTTCGGGTCATGGTATGCCACTGATCTCTGATCCGTCCTGTATTCAGAATGAAGGGATAGTCGGCAGACGTTTGTTGCGCCGGCAGTTCGGGGACAACAGCGATAAATTGTGCTTTAGCATCTGTGGTGTAAAAGCGCCCGTCTGAAAACACCCGTTGCTGACCACACCGGTGGTACTCAGCCAGCGGCCACTGAACTGGTCCCAGGTTATCGTATTGGCTTACAGAAAGATCAGCCAGCGGCGCCAGATTCAAAGCTCTGGTATGTTGGTTATCCCTTGCCGTGAGTTGGCAGTGTTCGAAAAATATCTGCGCCGGATGGGTATAAGAAAATGCGTTTTTAAACCCCATTTCACGTGCAACAGCACTGATGATTTCCCAGTCATGGCGAGCCTCACCAGTAGGTGGAAGCAACCCGCGCTGGCGCGAAATTCTGCGCTCTGAATTTGTTACCGTGCCGTTTTTTTCAGACCAGCCGGTGGCGGGCAACGCGATATCCGCAAATTTCATCGTATCGTTTTCTGCCACAGTATCTGACACGATCACCAGTTCACAGCGTTTAAGCGCAGCTTCTACCAGCGCCCGGTTTGGCATGCTTGCCACCGGATTCGTTGCCATGATCCACAGTATTTTGATTTTTCCTTCTGCGGCGGCTTTGAACATATCCACCGCTTTCAGACCGGGTTTCTCTGCCAGTGCAGGCGCTTCCCAGAATGATGCAACGATGTCGCGATGCTGAGGATTGTCGATATCCATATGCGCTGCCAGCATGTTGGAGAGTCCACCCACTTCCCTGCCCCCCATCGCGTTTGGCTGGCCGGTGATAGAAAACGGGCCGCAGCCTTCTCTACCGATTTTGCCTGACGCCAGATGGCAATTAATAATCGCGTTGCCTTTGTCCACGCCGCTGGTTGACTGATTGATGCCCATGGAAAAAAACGTCACCACACGGGGGGAACGGCAAAATAACGAATATAGTGAGGTGATCGATATAAGAGGTACATCACACATCGCCGCCACAGCATCAGGTGTCCACGCCTGTGAAACCGCCAGTGCCTCAGTAAAGCCTCGGGTGTGTTCGTTAACAAACGCGCAGTCAGCGGCATTCGTTTCAGCAATGAAGCGCAACAGCCCGCAGAAGAGCGCCGCGTCGGTGCCGGGTTTTAGCTTAATATGGATATCAGCCAGCGTAGCAGTATCGGTTTTTCTTGGGTCTACCAGCACAATTTGCATTGCTGGATTTTTGAGCTTTGCCCGCTCGATTCGCTGAAAAAGCACCGGGTGGGTCCATGCCGCGTTGCTACCGGTGATGATAAGAAGATCGGTACTCTCCAGATCGGTGTAGTCACACGGCACAATATCCTCTCCGAAGGCCCTTTTATAAGCCGCAACCGCTGAAGACATACACAGGCGTGAGTTCGTATCGATATTTGCGCTGCCTATGAACCCTTTCATAAATTTATTGGCAACGTAATAGTCTTCGGTCAGCAACTGGCCGGAGCCGTAAAGTCCGATGGCTTCAGGGCCATAGTCGACAAGTGTCTGCGTTAGTTTTTGTGCAATGGTCCCAATGGCGCTATCCCAGCTTGCCTTTTTGCCGAGAATGCGTGGTGCTAATAGTCGTTTTTCCGCTCCCAGAGTATCCAGAAGATGGGTGCCTTTGATACACAGCCGACCAAAGTTTGCCGGATGCTCTGGTGTCCCGCCTAGTTGAGACAAGGGCCTATTCCCATCGCCTTGCGTGACAACATCGACGCCACAACCTACACCACAATACGGACACGTGGTTTGCATCAGACGCGGTTTCTGGCTGGAACTCTCTGGCGGTAATGTCGTCATAACATTCACCGGCTATAACTGAACCAGCACGCGCTGGCTGTCTACTCGCACGGGAAATACTGCAACGCTGACGTCATTCCGTTCAACACATTTCCCTGTTTCAAGCACATAATGTTCTTTGTACAGGGGCGAAGCGACTACGATGTCAGTGCTTATTGTGCCTAAAATGCCTCGGTACAGCACGTTTGCCTGGCCAACCGGATCCCAGTTGCTGATGGCGAAGATCTGTTTACCCTCCTCGCCCCCTGTGAGAAAAAGCGCGACTTGCTGGTCTTCAACGAGAGCGCATACGCCGCTATTTGTTACCAGATCGTCAATATCACAAACGTCGTGCCACTTTGGGGTAAAACTTGCTTGTGCTTGCATGTGAATTCTCCTATACAATTTCAACCGGAATGGCTTTCTCTGTGCGTTTTTCTGCACGGGTGGCAGGTCTGATTTGGTCCCGTTCAGCGACAAACTGTATGTTGGAATCGGCAGCGTCGCTGTTGACGAACTGACGGAATCGTTTCAGCGCATCCGGCGATTCGATCGTCGTTTTCCATTCGCACTGATAGCTGTCGGTAATGCGCTGCATCTGTGCCTCCAGCTCTTCACCAATGCCAAGGCAATCATTGATTATCACGTCCTGAAGGTAACTCAGGCCCCCCTCCAGGTTCTCCATCCACACGGAAGTACGTTGTAATCGATCCGCCGTTTTGGCATAGAACATCAAAATGCGGTCGATGTATTTTTGCAGCGTAGTATCGTTAAGATCAGTGGCAAATAAGTCACCGTGACGGGGCTTCATTCCCCCGTTCCCGCACACGTATAAATTCCAACCTTTCTCGGTGGCAATGATGCCGATATCCTTACTTTGCGCTTCCGCACACTCACGGGTACAACCAGACACGGCGAACTTGATTTTGTGTGGTGCTCGCAGTCCCTTGTAGCGGTTCTCAAGGTCAATCGCTTTGGTCACCGAATCCTGCACGCCGTACCGGCACCACGTGCTTCCCACACAGGACTTCACGGTTCTGAGCGCCTTTGCGTATGCATGGCCGGTTTCAAAACCACCGGCTACCAGTTCTTCCCATATTGCCGGTAGCTGTTCCACCCTTGCGCCGAATAAATCAATGCGCTGGCCACCTGTAATTTTTGTGTAGAGGTGGTATCGCTTAGCAACATCGCCCAGAAGAATCAGCTTATCAGGCGTAATTTCTCCTCCGGCTACTCTTGGTACCACCGAATAGGTACCGTCTTTTTGCATATTTCCAAGGTAGGTATCATTGGTATCCTGCAGCGGCTGGTGCTCACGCGTAAGAATGTAGTCATTCCAGACCGAGGCAAATACGGAAGCTGCCGCCGGTTTACAGATATCGCACCCCATACCTGTGCCATGTTTAACCAGCAGCTCATCAAATGTATGGATCTCCTCTACCTGAATCAGATGGTAGAGTTCCTGGCGCGTGTAGTTAAAGTGCTCACAAATCGCTTTTGAGACTTCCACGCCACGCTTTTCAAGTTCGCTGTCGACCACATTTTTAAGCAGTGCTGTACAGCCTCCGCAGCCGGTGCTGGCTTTCGTAGAGGACTTTACCTTTCCCAGCGAGCAGCACCCGGCGTCAATCGCACCGACGATATCGCCTTTGGAAACGTTGTGGCATGAACAGATAGTGGCAGAGTCTCCTAACGCGTCGGCGCCCAATGATGGTGCTTCGCCTCCTGTAGGTAAAATAAGCGATTCGGGCATTTGCGGTAAAGCTATGCCGTTTAGTGCGTATTGCAACAAAACATCATAATCGCTGGTATCACCCACCAGCACGGCACCTATTACCTTTTCTCTGGCTGCATCAATGACCAGTTTTTTATACACGCCCTCAGGCTGATTGTGATACGTGTAAACCAATGCGCCTGGCGTCCTGGCATGAGCATCACCAATAGACCCGACTTCCACGCCCATGAGTTTCAGCTTGGTACTCATGTCGGCACCGGCGAATTCGCCCTGCTGTCCTGTGAGATGGGCAACCGCGGCCCTTGCCATCGCATAACCGGGCGCTACCAGACCAAAAATACGGTTTTGCCATAAGGCACATTCACCGATTGCGTAAATGTCCGGATCTGAAGTCTGGCATTGATTATTAATCACAATTCCACCGCGCTCTCCCAACGCGAGTCCGGTCAGACGGCCCAGTTGATCGCTGGGACGGATCCCCGCAGAGAACAGGATTAAATCCGTTTCCAGATAGGTATCATCACCAAAATTCATGCGATAGCGGCATTGCTCACCGTCAACAATTTCTGTCGTCGCTTTTTGCGTGTGAACCTGCACACCCAATGACTCAATTTTTCCACGCAGCATGTCCCCACCGGGCAGATCCAGCTGTACTGCCATTAGTTGGGGCGCAAATTCAACAACGTGCGTTTCCAGTCCGGCCTGCTTAAGTGCATTTGCTGCCTCAAGCCCGAGCAACCCGCCGCCAACCACCACGCCAACACGACTTTGTGCCGCGCTGGCGCTGATAGCTTCAAGATCATCGATGGTGCGATATACCAGGCAGTGCGGTTTGTCATTTCCGGGAATGGGCGGTACAAAAGGATAGGATCCCGTGGAGAGAACAAGCTTATCGTAGTGATAGACATCACCGGTTTTGGTAATAACCTGTTTGCCCTCAGGGTTGATTTCAGTTACCCACGCATCTGTAACAGCATTTACGCCCCAATCCTGGTAGGTTTTTGCGTCAGTCAGCGCCAGGTCCTGGGCTGTTTTACCTGAAAAATAGGACGATAAGTACACACGGTCATATGCCAGGCGGCTCTCACCACTTAACACCGTGATGTCGCAAGACTGGCCGCTATTAACCAGTTGCTCCACAAAGTGGTGGCCTACCATACCGTTACCAACGATAACGATGCGTTGAGCTTGTGAGGAAAGGGTCATTTCGTTCACCTTATAATTTGGCAAAAAAAAACCCACGACCGATTTCTCGGTCGTGGGCGTCGTTGCCTGGTTTAGCGATTTGCTATCAAATTGTTCAGAGCGGTCGGCGTGTCTATTACGCGATGCTTATGCTTATGTGTTTATAGTGCAATCAAGTATAGTGCCAAATATCACACCTTATATATTTCAATAACTTAGGTTAGCACCCGCTCTCCACGACACACTTTTCGCACCATGGTAGTGCAAGGATGCACTATGACTGACATCATCACGTCTCACCATCCGCCAAAATGCACTACCAGCATCGCAAAAAAAGCGAAAGTCGTTATAGCAGCGACCCCCTGCCATACGCGAAGCGGGTGTTTTTCCAGTAATGGTAGCGCTTCTGTAGCCGCTGGATTAGGATAAGAGAGATCATGTACGAATTCAGTCAGGGCTGCATATCGCTTGTGGGGCAGAAGATGACAGGCACGCTTCAGCGCAAAATCCACCCACACAGGAATAACGGCGTCCTGCGCACAGGCAGATTGATACCTGATTTTACGTAACCCGCTGATACTGGAGACCTGGGCAACGCGCGTACCATAGGGAAAATGGCCTGACAGTAAAAAATAAATCATGATGGCCAGCGCATATTGATCCGCCCGCGTATCAGGATGCAACCCTACAATATATTCAGGCGCGCAGTACTGCAAATCACCCGCAGCAACAGGCAGCTCCGGCGAAGAGGAGAAACGGTAATCGAAATAGCTGGCGCTGCCCAGATCAATAATTTTCAGAATACCGTTATTATCAAGCAATACGTTTTCCGGCCGGATGTCCTGATGCAGGATCCCTTTTCTGTGCAGCGCATTTAATCCCTCAACCAGTTGCGCGCCCCACAGTCTAAGCTGCGGCAACGTCATCATACCGTTATCATCGTGCCATTGGCGCAGCGATTGGCCGGGAATATAGTCGGATACTGCGTAGAACCAGGAACGCACCGACCCTAAAAAAGGGCATGTGACGACATACGGAGAACGTACCATCCGGGCAAGCCACTCCTCTTTTGCCAGGCTATCGAGGTATGACGGATTTTCTGCCATCTCTGTTGAGGGAAACTTAAGAACCGCCAGGGTTTCATGCTCCTTACAGCGCGCCAGAAAAACACGATTTCTCTCATTGCGAGAGAGTTCCTGTGTCAGGATCCAGTTATCGATACGCTTATCCACTGCCACATCATCGGCAGGCGGAAGAAAGCCTTCATGAGTATAGGCTAAAGCGTTATCGCTGCTTGTGTTCCCGACGTTAACTACTACAGCGGTGAGATTATCTTCACAGCCATTCTGTTTGGCCAGCGACGCAAGTCTTTGCGCAGTAATCTCCCCATCCCCTGCGTGCGATGTAAGCGTATTCGCTATCTGCACATTGGTGAGCGACTCTGCAATGCCGTCGGTCAACAACACGAAGCTGTCACCGGGTCGCATATCGACAGCAACACACTGTGCCGATAAGGCTGGTTTTAGTCCAAGCGCATTGCTCAATAACGCTTCGCCCCAATCAGACTCTGCGCGGTGATGCGTTGTAAGACAGGTGGCGATATGATTTCTGACATGATAAATCGCACTGTCTCCGCAATGCAGCAAAACCGCTTGGCTAGCGGTCATTATCACCGCACTGAAAGTGCACACGTAACCATGCTCTGGATTGTCCTGATAGGCGCTGGTTTGTGTTTTCACGTATAAACGGGTGTTAATTGCTTCAGCGACGTGACGCGCGGCCCGCTCAACTGACCACAGTTCGCTGGTAAAAGGAAAATCATGAACAAACTGATTCACAGCCAGGTCGCTGGCGTATTGGCTGACCTGACTGGAACTAATGCCATCAGCGACAACGGCAATTGCAGCGTGGCGTTCAGATGCAGAAAAATCAGGCACTGCTACCTTGTAGCAGTCCTGATTTACGGGTTTATTTCCAGCGTCAGAAAACGCTGAAAAAACAACATTAAACACCGGCAATCACACTTTATCGTTAACCTTCGCGGCTGGTACCGCTTTATTAAAACCGCCCGTCAGATCACGCTTCGGCGCCGTTTTAAAATGGGTTGAATAAAGCGTCAGTCCGGTGAATGCCAGGCCCCCTACCAAATTACCCAGCGCAGTGGGAATTTCGTTCCAGATGAAATAGTCAAGGACCGAGAAATCTCCTCCCATAATCAGACCGAATGGAAACAAAAACATGTTCACTACCGAGTGTTCAAAACCCATGAAGAAGAACAGCATGATAGGCATCCACATTGCCAGAACCTTGCCACTCACATGCGTGGAAATCATGGCGCCAACAACACCTAAAGACACCATCCAGTTACACAACATGCCGCGGATAAATATGGTAAACCAGCCAGCAATGCCATACTCTGCGTAACCAAGGGTTCGCGCTTCACCGATCCCGGCCACTTTCTGTGCAATAGCTCCGCCGTCGACGTTATATCCCATAGTAAAAATAAAAGACATCATAAATGCGACCGTCAGTGCGCCGGCAAAGTTACCCAGAAAAACCAGCCCCCAGTTACGTAAAATCTGTGGCCAGGTAACACCGGGACGTTTAGCCAGCCAGGCCAGCGGGCAAAGTACGAATACGCCCGTGAGCAGATCAAATCCCATCAGATACAACATACAAAAGCCTACCGGGAACAGCACGGCCCCCAGTAAAAAGCTGCCAGTTTGCACGGCGATGGTCACCGCAAACACAGCAGCCAGGGCCAGAATCGCTCCAGCCATAAATGCCCGTACGAGCGTGTCACGGGTCGACATGTAAATCTTGGACTCACCTGCGTCGACCATTTTTGTTACGAATTCAGAAGGAAGTAAATACGCCATTTTTTTCACCTGATTAAGTTGTGTGTCAGTCAGTTTGCGCAAACCAGATATCACTTTTCTGAAGACAAAAAAAAGCGCCCGCACCTCTCCTATTAAGAGAGTTGCAGACGCCTTTGTCTGAATTCAGGTTGTGATAGCGAAACTACGCTTGCTGGAAATAACCAAACAAGTTCAGTGCCATATTTGAAAGAAACTAAAAATAAAAGTTGAATCAAATAGTTAAATAGAAAACCATTGAGCGATTTGTTGATATTGATGCAACAGTTGTGCGCTATCACGATGCAGCCTCACCATTTTGGTGCTTTTTTATCAGGCTATTGTCATGACGCAGCTTAGCTCTCATTACTCGAAGGTATTGATTTTGCTGCATTGCAAAATTCAACACAATTGCGGGAACACATATTGCTATGTTTCCACTAAACGATTTTTTCCTGCATGACCCATGGCAAAGCACAGTGACATCACCAAACGCTTTTTACTGGCGGCAAAACGTCAGGAAATTGCAGCACTTCAGCAGTTGTCATCAAATTGCCGCACTGTAAAAGCGGTAAAGGACTTGATACATCAGCTTCAGCGTGAGCGCGGAATCAGTAACGTATTTCTGGGTTCCAAAGGCGAGTTGTTTGTAGAACAGCGTCAGCACCAGCTTCTGCAGAGCAAAGAATGCGAACAAACATTACGCAGTGTGCTGAAATCCCTATACCTGGGGAACCACGACCACAATCAGCCAATGCGACTCCTAAGCCGGATCACCTTTGCGCTGCAGGGCATTGACCACCTGCCGGTATTGCGCGAAAAAGTGGATAATTTAGCGCTGACTCCTCTGGAATCAACCAGTGCATACAGCCGGCTAATCGCAGGGTTACTGGAGGTTGTTTTCGAAGCGGCAGACGTTGCTAGCGATCCTCAAACCACAAGACTGCTTGTTGCCCTGTTTAATTTTATGCAAGGAAAGGAGTACGCGGGACAAGAGCGGGCATGGGGCGCGATTGGTTTTGCACAAGCCAATATCAGTGCTTCGATATGCGACAAAGTCCAGGCACTTACAGCCTCACAATCCCAGTGCTTCGATACCTTTGTCAGTTACGCCGATGATGAAGAAACCTCCCAGTGGGAAGGCTTACAACAAAGTGAAGTCACTCAGAACATTGAACGCTTGCGACGGATGATTTGTCAGATATCAGGCACAGAGACAGTGTCGTCAGAGCTGAGTGAAGTATGGTATGAAGTGGCAACACAACGAATTGATACTATGCAGCTTACCGAAGAGCACCTTACCGGGCGCCTCACCCATCTGGCGGAGAGCAAAATAGTACAGGCAGAAGAAGAGCTGAGAAACCACGAACTCTTAGTCGCTTCTCTTAACGATGCCGTTATGGCAACAGGATCTCCCTTCACTATGCTGTTTGATAAGTCAGTAAAAGGGCTGAGTGGGCTGGATGCTGAAGCCGACGATGCGCTGGAAGAACCCAGCGTGCTCTCTGCACATAAGTCTTTTTATGAACTTATACGGGATCAATCTCAGTATATTCACGATATGAAAGCCGAACTGGCAGAAGCAAAGCAGGCGCTGCACGAGCAAAAAAGCATCGACAGAGCCAAACTGTTACTGATGCAGCAAGGAAAACTCTCTGAACAGCAGGCTTACCGGAAAATGCAGACGAGTGCGATGGCGCAAAATATTCGTCTGGCTGACCTTGCAAAACGTATTGTCACGACAGCCGGCTAGGGAAGATAAGTGCACACTGAATTACACCGGTTTTTCTTCGCTCTTTGTCGACACCATGCTTATACCAAACAATCTGCTCTACTGCGGAACCGGTTGCTTGGTAGCTCGCAGCTGGTTTTTACAGTAATAGATTCATACTGGATAACCAGGCTACTTTTACTGATTGTTTTGTGGTTGTTTCAGCGTCTCAAGCTTTTCCAGGATCAGATACTGCAAAACAACTGAAAAACCAACCGTTAAAAAAAGCAGGATATCGAAAAACGACTCTCCATTTCCTTTCAGTAGATAGCCAACGAGTAACATTGCAACAAGCAATGCATACACCACTTTAACCATGACAAGTTTTGACATCAGACTTACCTTCCGGCTTTGCGCATTTTCCCTGGTAAAAGGCTCACTTTCAGGGCGCTATACCTCGCGAGCCTACATAAAAACTGATTATTCAGCGAAGTACCCGATAACCATCATTGCTCCACCAATAGTCAGCCCGAATATGCCCGTAGCTGGACCTCCACTCAAGCCTAATCCAATAACGGCCATGCCTCCCGCTGTCCAGTCGTTCATACCACCTGATACTTCTTCAACTTCCATTTCATTTAACGATGTCATTCGTTTTCCTTAACAAAAAAGTGTGTTGTTGCTGGCCAGCTACAATCACTTTACTCGCCGTGAGAGAAAAAGCACCTGTATTGAAGGTCTGATGACATGTTTTTTTGCGAAATGTTAATCGTCTTTCTTCTTCTGAGGAACTGGGCTACCGTGCAGTAAAACCCGCTTAGAAGATATTGTTATATTGGGGATATCGATTTTGGAACTTTTGATTATCCCTGCATCGTCGACTTGAAAAAAAGCACGCTGTCCATTGGTGTCCAGCACATAGTCAAAGTTGTCCGAGCCCTCATAGTCGCGGGCAATAGCATCAACCAGGCCATTGGCATTTCTGTCGACTGCCCACATTTTGTAGGTACGGTTTCCCATCCCCTTTTCAGTCATCGCCAAAGAGGCCAGGTGCGAGCCGTAATCTGACAATATCGTGTCATCATGCTTAAGGTTTCTATCAACCTCTTTGCCCTGGTAATCGCCAGACAAGTGCCATCCCTCTTCTGTCATCTCCAGAAATAACATGTAAGCCACAGCCCCATTTCCAACAGAATACTGACTCGCATTAATCAAAGAGCCGTCAGCGTAACTCCAGGACTGTGATACTGTATCTGAGCGCAACAGCGCTACCGGGCCCTTGGGGGCAAGGGCTGAGACTATGCCCTGCTTTTCAATGTCTCCGTCAGCATCAATGTAAAACGCTTCTCTGCTGAACCCTATTTGCTCCTGATTCATCTCCAGCGCCATGATGATTTCAAAAAATGGTTCACGCGTGATGCCCGTTTTCAACGCGTCGATCAAAGAGGTAAATACGGTAGAAAAAGTATCTCTGAAGCCAATTTCGTTGTGCATACAAATCAGCAGATTATCGCCAACCTGGGCGGACTTCGATTTTAACACGCCCGTTACCATCTCTTCGCCCTCACCGAGATTGTAAAGAGTATCCAAAGAATATACCGGAATATCCGTAAGTACCTCATGCTCGACAGAGAAGGTGCGCATTCCAGTCAGTGATTTGCCATTAAACTCAGCCGCATCCTGCAGTCCATAGTCCACCATGTTGTAGAGCGAGGTTGCCGGGCCGTCAAACTCGGTCAGTACATAACAGTCCAGTGGCGATGCAGTACCGATATCGTTAACAAAGTACCAGGCGCTGTCACCGACAGGCGCAATCTCCAGCTCGCCCATGATCTTTTTACTGATACCCAGATCCTGTATTTTCAGGTATGAACGCAGTGTGACGTTTTTCTCATCCTGTAACGACTCGGCAAACCATTCCGGTAGCTGTTCCGCGGATATAAGATCTTTTGCAAGCGCGGTGTGACAGAATACGAGTAAAACGAAAAGCGCGACGGTTTGGCAACGATACAACATGTTGCGAGTCTCCCTGAGGTGTAAAAGGTCCATGTAAAAAAGCGGCTGAAGAATACTGCGCCTTTGCATGAATTGCCAGTTTGATACAGGCGCTGGCTTATAATTTAATATTGGTGGTGAAAACGCAGTGCCAGCGATCTTGCCATTCTTGCAACCGGCGCCGCTTTTTATCAGGTTACCCCGTATCTCACACCGTTGTCTCCGATCAAAAAAGCGCTGGGTGTGCGTGGTACGCAATGCTAAGACGCCGGCAAGGCAGGCGAGGTACGCAGATGCTAGAACGCCGGGGAGACAGGCTCGCCGACACTAACACCTGCGTTTACCTGTGCGTTTATCTGTCAGTCACGCTGTATTATAAACCGCTGAGCGGCGAGCGGGTTTCGGTTGACATCAAACACCTGCAGTTCTACCGATGTCGCGTTTTCATCGACATCCTCATCGCTTAGTCTGGCAAACCAGTTTGATTTTTCATTGCCCCACAGCAGGTTTGTAAACTTGTCCTCAAATGTTTCATCGGCATAATGCATCCGCCAGCGAATGACGATCATGGTCATATCCCGCGAGCTTCTGAAGGCGTTGTCAGTCTGAATATCCAGCGCAGCACCGAATGTGCCTTCCTCCAGCAACCTGACAGTAGCACTGCCATCGTAGCTAAGCCCATCTTCCCCAAAGGTTGATCGCCCAAACGCATCAATGTCGGCCTTCACATCCAGCTTGTCCAGCTGATACCAGTTCATCATCTTCTGGTGCAACGCCCTGCGCCCAGACTCGGTTAAATCGTCTGACATCAACACCTCAGCCAGCACAGACCGGCGTCTGGCGTAACTTGAATCATTAACCGGTAGCCCTTCGCTGTCTTTCGCTTGTTGCTCCAGGTCCATGAGCTCGACACATTTTGCCTCGTCGCGCGTTACACCATGTCCAAGACAGTAACCTCTTGCCAGCATGACATTAACCATCGCATTATGCTTCTGGTCTCTTGCCAGCTCATACATTGTCATCGCCATGGCTTTGTCTTCGGTAACGTACTTGCCGCTATAATAATGGTTGCCAAGCACAAAGCTGCCTGAACTGTCACCCTGCTCTGACGCTTTACGGTACATTGTGAGCGCTTTTTCCGTGTCCTTGTCCACAATGTCCGAGTGCTCGTAATACCAGCCAACACCAAAATAGCCATCGGCACTGCCCATATCAGCAGCCAGTCGATAGAAATCCAGTGCCGTTTGCTTGTTGCCGTTTAGCCAGCGATCATTATCAAAGGTTGCGGCGACGCGCGTGTACTCTTTGCGGATCATTGGCTTGTCTTTTTCCCCGATGCTATCGATATTGAGTGCAGGTAATCCCAGCGTTTCCAGTAAAAACTGGTAACTCATGGTGTGCTGGTGCCAGTCACCGTACCAGTTTGAGTGACCATGACCGGCGTGCTTGTAATAGACTGCCTGGACATCCTTGTTGTGACGCTGTAATACGTACTCCATTCTGCGGGTATGTTCCACCGTAGTGATGTCATCTTTTACACCGCCGAACAGCAGTACCGGCACATTGATATCTTTGGCCAGATACACGGGCGATACGTCGAATAATGCATCGTCCAGCTCGCCAATGGTATTCGTCCAGCCTTCCCGGACTTCGTCTAACACGGCAAGATTGCTGGAGTTAAACATAAGCGGAAGGTCGTACACCCCGAATGCGCCAATCACACATTCAACATCCTCGGGATGTTTGAGAGCCAGCATCATGGAGGAATAGGCACCGTAACTTCCTCCAATCGCACAAATATGTTCGTAGTTGTGTTGCGCCATCGCGGCGTTAAGGGCAGCAGTAATATCTTCTTCAATCATTTTCCCCCACTGCCCGACACCCGCCTCCCGGAATTCGGTGCCGTAACCGGCAGAGCCCCGGTAATTTACTTTTAACACCGAGAAGCCGCGACTGACAAAATAATGCACGGTCGGATCAAACTCGACGGTGTCCATCACGCCTACCGGACCGCCGTGCGGCATGACCAGCAAGGTGTTGTGTGATGACGATGAGGGTATCGTAAGATAGGCATCAATGGGTGAGCCATCCTGGCTCTGCGTTTGAATTAACCGGGTTTTCTCAAAGCTATATCCCTGCAAATCTTCATACAACGGCAGCAACTTCTCAATTACGTCGCGCGTGCTGTCGTATAGGTAATAGGTGCCCGGATTGGCAGATGAGAAGACGTTTAATACCTGCTGACCGGTAACCTTATTTTCCGCCACAAC
Source organism: Alteromonas antoniana (assembly GCF_019249295.1). GTDB lineage: Bacteria > Pseudomonadota > Gammaproteobacteria > Enterobacterales > Alteromonadaceae > Alteromonas > Alteromonas antoniana. The sequence continues at coordinate 187,484 of NZ_JAESDH010000004.1, read as the reverse complement.
CCGTGTCTGGTTTTCACCAAATTCCTGCTTAAGCCGGATTGAATTATCCTTTTCCTGTTCGTCCAGAAACTCACTGGTAAGCTTGCCGTGCTGATAATAACTGACGGATATAACCTTACCGGTTTTTGCTGACACGTCGGCGTCGACCAAATCAAACGTGCTATGAGAATACAGTAGCTTGCCGAATGTCTGCGTAGGCAAGTCAAATTCGAACAACGACATCGTGTCTGTATCCTTGTTCGTCAGTACGGCCATCGTTTGCTCTGATAGCTGCCCAACCGGGATAAAATCCCACTCCTCAAGCTTTAGCTGATAGCGGTTTGCATTCCCGAAATCGTCCAGCGCCCCAATGAAGAAGTACAACTGTTCATTGTCAGCATCGATTTCAAGCGCCACCAGGCGCGCCAGGTCATCACTGTAAGCAAACCAATCGTATTGCCTTGGCACGCCTGTAACTTCATATTGCCCCACCGCACTTCCCTGGCGCAGTGCCTCCACAGGAATGCGGTAAATGAGAGGAGTATCGCTGCTGCGATTTTTCAATGCCATCAACACATAGCCAGGCTCATCAGGCAAGGTCGTTAATAAATAGCCCTCTACATTCAGTAAGCGGTTATCCCACGTCCCATTTTCTGCAGCAGGATCGCTGAACACCACAAGCAATTTGCTGCTTCTGTCTATTTCTACATTCACCAGAATGGTATGGCTGTCCAGCCAGGCATAACCACGTACCCGCTCGTCATCATCCAGCACCAGCACGCCTTCCAGAGCTTTGGATGAAGTACTCTGCAACGCCAGATATGTGCCTTCATTAAATCGCGCCAGATATGAGACATAACGCCCGTCAGGAGACAAATCCGGAATATTAATATTGGGCGACTGAAACAGCTTCTCAGCAGGCACCGGCGCAGCGGACAGCACCGGACTCATCAGCCCGAATAAAACAACGGTGAGTAAGCCAAAGTACTTATTCATTACCGGCTACCTCCTGTTGCGCCTGCATGCGCTGCAGGAACGGATCGGTTCCGGGACCGTCATAACGTAGCTCACGGTTTTGCAGAATGGAGGGAAACTTCTCTTCCATGAACAACAGCGCCTCGGTGGAGCGGTTGGCCAGCTTCAGATCATCGGTTAATTGTGCCAGCCAGAAATTCGAGCGGGTTTGTACTTCCACATGGCCGACATAACTGATGCCACCGGGTCGGATCGTAAAATCCCAATGACCCTCTTCCAGCTCGATGTACCAGTATTGATTGAGCTTGATCTCTTCAATCCGGTAGTCACCGGCTGCCAAGTTGATAAGAATATACTGGGTTCCGGAGCGTAGATCCGCGCTGGTAAGGCGAATGTCTTTTGGCCCATCGATGTCGATACTTTGCAGGCCCTGATTCGTGTCCACCCCCAGCAGCAAATATCCGGCATCCACATCAAGGTTAATGTCTTTGTCTTCTTTGATAGATGACACGGTTGATGCACAACCTGTCAATAAGGCGGTGATAAGCCACAATCCATATGTACGCAATGTCATAGTCTTCCCTGTTATTATTTTTTCTTTACTTCGCGTGACAGGCCTTAATCAGCTAAAGCTGCATCTGCCGTGTCAGCCGTGCTTAAAGCACAGTCTTTGTCTGAGATTATCAGAGATTATTAAAAAGTGGAAAATTTGTGCAGGTCGCCTATTCCCGCCCGTAAATTACGTTTTAACACGTGCAGTTAAGTGGTCTGTATTGATTAGCCGGACAAAGTTGATAACGGATACTGGGGTGTCAGGCCGGCTATTTGAGACATGACATGGAGCAAAGGTTTTCATCCGCTCACCCAAAAGCTCCGTACACGTATTGTCGTGTATCAGTCGTCGTAGTCTTTCGCCAGCGGCCCTTCGACTCTTTGGTTTATTTTCTTGGAAAAAGACACTTCAGGTCTCACTGACTGAACGGCTTTATGAAGTTTTCCCAGACTTACTCCGTAATTCAGGCAAACATGGAAAAAGCGTCCATCATTAAGAACCACGCCATGTTGTGCTATACCACGGCCAGCGTGAGATAAACTTCTACGAGACTCAAATCGCTTGATATCGCTGACTGCAACATCAAAAGACCACATCTCGGAATCAGGATATTTCACTGTCATTCTGTCGGTAGTCACTATAGCTTCGTATGTGGCCGGATGCCGGTGGTGCCACCAGACAACATAAAGCAGGATCAGACTGGATACGGAAAATGACCAAAGCAGGATTTGTCTTAAGGGCTCTTCTACGCGGGTCTGCTGAACGTATTCATAGCCATATAACACGGCAATATAAAACCAACACATCAACGCCATATTGATAAATACCAAAGCACGTTGTTTTCTGGTTCTCTTAAAATGAAAAAGCGTCTGTTCTGGTTTCACAAGTGAAAATAGTTGCGCAAGTTAGAATACAGGATTGGTATTCACTATAGATGCTTTTTTGCCAGACACATATTGTCCGGTGCGATAAATACGGATTACGGAATATACTTAACCGCTACGCATGCTGTACCACATCCTTGATTGTCAGGGCTGAATAGCGGCCCTGACAGGATAGTGCGTTCACTTTCTGTATTTCATTTCCTGCAGCAATGAGGTACTCATAACCGTGCGGTATTCTGCTCTGTTTCCGCTTTCTTCCTGCATTTTTTCCATGCTTTTTTTTACCCATGCCATGTAGTTTTTCTGCCTTTTTTCATCTTCCGCTGCGTCAGGCAAGCTGTTAAATACACGGATTAAGTAAAGATCAGGTTCATCGGCCCGGGGATGCACATTACTCAGTATTTCATGTCGGGTTAACCATCCCTGAGATACGGCATAGTCCATATTTTTTCGCCATTCAGTAGCCAGCCAGTTAGCGTATTTAAGGCCGCCACCATCAGTAAGTTTAATACCGGTAACTTCCCAGTACACTCCACTTACCAAAGGAAACTCATGGTCATCTGCATATACATTTTGAATAGAAACTACGCTAAATACACAAAATATAACTCCTTTAATTACATTCTTAATCATCTTTTTATCTCCATAGGTCAAAGCACAACAATGCGCTTTGAGACGTAAAGATAGTGCTGAATCTGACACCCGTCCATTTTTAAGCGAAACTAAAAACACTGTTCTTTATTATTTTATAAACACAGGATGTAAACACAGACTGCCAAACCGACTTTAAACGTAAGGAAGATGCGAATAACTCTATGGTCGCTCAGGCTCGCAGCCAGGTGACTAATCAAGGCGGTCTTTTCAGGCCTAACGGGGTAAATAATAAAGACCAACGACGAGTAGGCGCTTGGCTGGAAACCCCGGAGGGCGAGCGCTGAAGCAAACATTTGCGACGTTAGGCTTCTTGGCAAGGGCGACCGCCATTCCCTGCGAGTCCTGCCTTGCAACTGCATGTTTCAGGACTCGCTGAGTGGCTATAGACTTATTCGCATCTTTCTTAACGTAACAACCGCGTAATTCATCTCAAATTACTGGATAAGAGAGCGAAAGCGGGCTTCTATATCGCTAATTAACCCTGCTGTATCATTTCTGCGTTCAATTTTTCGGCGTGGTATCAACGGCTATCAACCATTACCAATAAATCGATAAATTAGCATTGGCACACTTTCGCTTTTCCCTGAGGTAAGCGGAAACGGTTCTAGCGCGGCGTCATGCCATTTTCAGATGACCCCGTTACCGGAATGAGAGAAGATACCAGGCAAACATGCCCGCGTAGCTCGCCAGGCCATAGATTATAAATCAAGGTTAATCGCGAGCCCCCGGGCACTCAGACCAAACGGATCACGATTAAAGCATCACCTTTAAGGACTATCATGCACACACTACCCAGAACCCTTATCGCGGCCACCGTCGCACTCTTAAGCGCAGGATGTGCTACGCAGAATGCGTTGCCGGGCGATGTGGCATCAGCATCTTCTGCTATTGCACCTACGTCAGCGCCAGTGTCTTCTGAAAATAGCCATGCTCTTAAAATCGTGACGTGGAATACTGAACATCTTGCTTACCCTGCAGATACCGGGTGCCGCCCGCGAAGTCAGGACGACCTGGCAGCCATGTCCGCGTATGTTAACTCAGTTGATGCGGATATTTTTGCTCTGCAGGAAGTTGCTTCAGAGGACGCGTTAGCAATGTTGTTTCCGGAATCAGAATGGCAGTTGATTCTGTCGTCCCGTCCGGACAGTGAGTCTTATGAATGCCGCGGGAATGGTTTCACTTCTACTCAGCAAAAAGTGGCTTTTGCCGTTAAAAAAGCCATCAATGTGACCGGGGTGAATAATCTCGATGCGCTGGGTCTGGACAACCCTGGCTTACGGTTTGGTGTATCCATTACCGTCGACTCTTCTATCGGTCCGACAGACATTCTTGCGGTTCATCTGAAAAGCGGCTGCTTTGTAGATGACTATAAGCGTAGCGATTCCGACGCGTGTGAGACATTGGCGGATCAGGTTCCTGTGCTGGATAACTGGGTACAGCAGCGAGAGAATTCAGGCAAACCCTATGTGATTCTTGGCGACTTTAATCACCGCATATCCGCACCTTACAACCGGCTGTCACAGACGCTACTGCGCAATGACAGAACGACGTCAATTGCCACTCGCAACCTCATAGGCTGCCACCCGCGCTATCCTGCCCCCATCGATCATATTATCACCGGCGGAATGAACGGTGCTGCAATCACAAAAACCGCGCAGGTTTATCCTTTCAAAAACATGGATGAAGATGCCATGTTAAGCGACCATTGCGCGGTTTCAGTTACCCTGTTTGATGACGAAACTACGTTATCTAATGCCGTTATCTGGCAACGTACCAGTAAAGAATACGAATTGCTGACTGCTGGCATGTATCAGCAGGCGATAGAGTCTGTAGAAGCGATGTCAGATGCGCCGGAGAACTGGGTTGCCGTGATGGACGTGGATGAGACAGTGTTAGATAACTCTGCTTATCAGCAACAAACTGAAATGAACGGGAAAGGTTACTCGCCACAAACCTGGGATGCGTGGGTAGCCAGCGAGCGCGCTACGCTGGTTCCCGGGGCAAAAGCCTTTATTGAAGCGGTATTTGAGAAAGGTGGCAAAATCGCTCTCATAACGAATCGAAATAGATCACTGGACATGCATACCTGGCGTAACCTACAGGCTCTTGGCGTACCGGTAACGTCGAACAATACCTGTCTGATGGGACGCACTGACGCAGATAAAAAAGCCATGGGACAGCCAGGTATTACTAACGACAAAGACCTTCGTCGCCAGCAAATCTCATCCGGTTTGGCGCAGTGTTTCCAGCTTACCCGAGAGATAAATCTGACCTGGAAACAGCCTCACAATATTGCATTTCAGGTTGGTGATAATATTGAAGACTTCGCCGGTGTAACGCAGGAGGACGCAGACATCGAGAAGCTGCTGCCAGCGCTCGGAGACACTCTCTTCTTATTACCCAACCCTATGTATGGGTCCTGGTAAGCGCTTTTTCGCAGTTGCCGGCCGGTTATAGCGGATCCGGCTTGCGTGCGTTTCTCAGCAATTATCCGGCTACGACAGGCTTCCACGGGCAGGAGTAATGATTATTCTGTCACGAAACGTGGATGAACAGGGCGCAAACACTTTGAAAGACAACACAAGTTAAGGTATTTGCGCTTCTGCCCCCCTATTCCTTCTCACACTAAAGGTTTGGCGTATCAAAGCTGCGTCTAAAAGCTGGTTTTACTGGTAATAAGAAATGCCACATTATCCACGTTGTCGTCGCTAAGCGTTGGAAATGAAACATCAACATGAATAACCTGGGTATCAGAGGCATGGCGTGAGTAAAACCGTGCACCAACACCAAAGCTGGTGAGCCACTGAGAGTACTCGTTATCAAATCCCTTCGTACCATAAACTCTGCCGGCATCTACAAATGCCGCCGCTCCCACATCAAACAAATCATAAATACTGATATCGGGATAGTAACGTAACTCACCAGTAAAGGATGCTGCCGTTGTTCCTCGCTGAAATTCAAGCGGATACCCTCGGACACCCGTTTCTTCACCTATAACAACAGGCAGATCGGCGTACTGATTTTTTGTGTGTGACAGACGTTGTGCACCATACAGTCCAAACTTCGGTGACACCTTAAAGAAAAGCTCATTTTCCATAGTCAAAACCGAGCGCGGCACTGATGTACCACCGACGTCGTATTCGTAGGAAATACGCGACAACAGCATTGCTGACTCAGAAAGCTGTGTTCCTTTACTCGCTGCCAGGCTCATAAGATAACGCGCTTCGTCATTGTCCCTTGAGGCTACATTCATGCCCAGTTTACTCACAAAATGCCAACCAAAATTAAAATCCTCAATCTGATTGATTACATGGATATTGGTCAACGTTTTAAAATTATCTTCAGCGTATTCAAGCTGTATAAAAGGCACCAGATATTCCCGGTCCGGGGGGAGGTTGATATCGTAAACGGAAGAAATGGAATTAAATGTCCGCTGAGTATAGTCAACACCCAGTTTGTACCTGATCACTGAGTCTTCATCACGCCACCATTTTTTACCCCAGCTCAGTTGCAAATCCCTGTCGGAAAAATTCAGCTCGTAATAATCACTGCCATTTAGAAAGTATTGCTGAGAAAGGTCGCTGCGATAGATATTTGCTGACCAGGCTGTTGTGGTGTCAAAACTGATAAAGGGTTTGAGAATGCTGGCCGCTTGCATACTCCCGTCATCGGTGTCAGACAGTGTCAGGCTGCCGTAGACATTGTTACTCGTATACAACGGAAAGTGGCTGCTTAGCACATACCCGGAACGCTGTGCATCTTTGTAATACTCAATTTCAGCGTCAATACCATACCCCAACAAATTTCTGTCTTTCAGACCGACGGAATATTTGTTCACGCCCCCTTTTCGGCCAAAATCAGCCGTAGGCATTAACGTCCATTTGTCTGTGGTTTCAACGTTGATCTCACCGTCGTCATTTTGTGAGGCGACGGCTGACTTTATGTACTTAAGCTGCCTTAACGTGCGTTCAACTTCCTGAAGATCTTTTTCATTAATTCCGCACTTTTCATTCAGAAATGCCAGCTCGTTTTCGATGGTAAACTGCTTGGTAACAGTATGAAAGTTGTTTGCCAGGCGGTGAACCCAAAGGGTATCGGGATCATCCAGATCAAAGATATCATTGGTTGTTATATTCAGCGGCGGCGGTGGCGGGCAATCCTCGGCCTGTATCGGTGAGATAAAAACCATCAAAAAAAAACACGTAAGCGACCGGATTAACGACATAGCTCTCGTCTGCTCTTAACGAATTGCATCAGACTGTAACGTTATAAGCTTATGGCAGTCTTAAGGTCATCATTTTCTTGCGCAATACACTCTTTCAGGCATAAGTGCCTTACATTTACTGCAACGCATTAAGTACGGCTCCCCAATAACCTCGTCGGATGTTTTTCGCCGCCACAGCTCAATTGGTAAAAGCTAAGCATGAATATGTAGCGGATATTCAAATATGAAAGCTGGCTCTGCGCTAAGAGCATTTGGCATTTCGAGAATCTGTAAAAATACGGAATTCTCTTACTTTTTTAAAAAATAGTTGTTTTGTGTGTCACATTTTTCCACACGACCGTTTCTTTGTTCTGAACAGATAAATCAATAAGGAAACGGTAATGAAAACTTTTATAAAACACCTGATGACTTTCACTTTCATGATAACGGCTCTTTCAATGAGCCAGTCAACTTATGCAAATGATTCAACCCCGATAATCAAAGTCGATACTGTCGGCAGTGGCCAACCTGTCATTCTTATTCCGGGACTCATGTCTGATGGTTCAGTGTGGCAAAGCACGGCGAAAGCGTTGTCGAAAAACTATCAGGTACACATTGTTAATGTCGCAGGCTTTGGGGCAACACCCGAAACTGAAGGCACCACGGCACGAAACATAGAACAGGCAATCGTCGATTATATCCATCAGGAGAAGTTGCATTCTCCCGTCGTGATTGGTCATAGCTTCGGCGGCTTTATTGCTTTGGCGCTGACAGTCAATCCTCAGGTGGCCATCAAAAAAACCATATCGGTGGACGGACTCCCCTTTATAGGCCCGGTGTTTACCCGCACGAATGCTACTACGCCAGAAGATCTTCGTCCGCAGGCCTTACAAATCCGCAACCTTTACCGTCAGCTCAATCGTGAACAACTGCTGGCGCAAACACAATTAGGCATTGCCATTCAGGCGACTTCGAAAGAGGCACAACAAAACGTGCTGGATTTGGCAGCGCAGTCAGATCCTGCCACTGTGGGTCAGATCACCCATGATCTAATGGTCCGCGATTTACGTCCGTTACTAGCAGGAGATAACACGCCAATCCTGCTGCTCGGTGCCTCGGGTGCATTTACAAACCAAGCCGAACACGCTTATGCTAAGTCTTTGTATGAAGAGCAGCTTGCACAGGCGCCGCATGCCAGGGTAATCATGAATACGGAATCCCGTCATTTTATTATGTTTGATGACCCCACATGGTTAAATAATCACATTACTGCGTTTTTAGGAGAGTAGTCATGAGTACACACGTTATGGAAAATGATGTACTGCTGGCTATGAAGGGTGACAATGGTGCATTCACCCGTTTAATTGAAGCGACACGAAACACCATCAGCAGTATTGCATTGGCCGTGGTGAAAGATCTTGATGCCAGCGAGGAAGTTACGCAGCAGGTGTATATTCAGTGTTGGCAGAAGTTAGATACCCTGAAGAACCCGGCCAGCTTTTTACCCTGGCTGCGCCAGTCAACTCGCTATGCGGCCTTCAACTATTTAAGAGATAACAAAGTGTCGCAGCGCGCCAGCAGTGAAGAAGCTGATGTTTTGTTTGCGCAATTCTGTAACGACGATGACAGTGTGGAAACCGAATTCACACGCGACCAGCAGGCGAAAATTCTGACCCGCGTTGTCGATGAACTCCCCAAAGAAACCCGCGAAATTGTATTGTTGTATTATCGTGAAGAACAATCCAGCGCCCAGGTGGCGAGACTGCTGAACATCTCTGACGATACGGTTCGCCAGCAACTTCGCAGGGCGCGCTTGTCCCTGCGTGAGAAACTGCTGGACAAGTATGGTGCACTTATCCTGTCAACTTCACCGACAATGGCAATCAGTGCGACAGCACTTATTGGTGGCGGATTCAGCACGCCGGCGCAGGCTGCGACTGGAGCCGCTACCAGCGGCGGTTTCTGGGGTACGGTAAAGTGGCTGCTTAGCGGCGCTATGCTTGCCGCCGTCGTAGGTGCACTTACCGTGTATATCAGCGCCAGCATTCCGCTTCGGCATATGCAGGATGAAGAGCGCAAGGCGGCATTAAGAAAGGAACGTGATCGCACCGTCGTTGCCACTCTGATAACCGGCGCTCTGTGGGCTGCGGCCTATGAATTTACGTCAGGTTGGGTTGGCCCCGTCATCACTTATCAGTTAATGATGGGCGTTATTTTCGTGCAAACGATGAAGATGCAGAACATGATTACAGATGAACAACAGCAGCGTCAGGCGGCTCCGACGCGAAGTGTATTTGGGTTTAGCAGCGGCCGTTTCGGGCTTTATGCGGGATTTATCGTCGGCAATGCCGCGATGTTTGTTGGACTCTATGCCAGTGGCAGGCCGTTTTTTTAACGCCCCGATCGACACACTCACGCTCGCAATTGCCATCGTCCACGGTAGAAGCCGAACAAACCGTATGTTCGGCTTCGCCTCTAACGATTTTCACTGTAGCGCCGCAGAAGTGTAATGAAGATACTCAGCGAATGTCTCTTTCAACGGCTTTCCTACTTATGTTTGGTTTTCACTGGTTTTGGCGGTATGACCAAACACCCGGTTTACCCACAAGAAGAAGTAAGGCGCAAACAACACCACAAATAACGTGGTAGCGGTGATCCCGCCCAGCACACCAATACTGATTGCATTCTGCGCACCAGAGCCCGGCCCGGCGGCAAACGCCAGCGGCATAACACCCAGAATGAAGGTCAGTGAGGTCATCAGAATGGGACGTAAACGTTGTTTCGCCGCAGTCAGTGCCGCGTCAAAAGGTTCCATGCCCTCATTTACGTTATGCTGGGCAAACTCCACAATAAGAATGGCATTTTTTGCTGCCAGCCCAATTGTCATTAACAGGCCCACCTGAAAATACACATCATTGGCTTGTCCGGTAAGCCAGGTAGCAAGCACAGCCCCAAAAATACCAAACGGAACGGTAAGCATAATCGCCAGCGGGATTGCCCAGCTTTCATATAATGCCGCCAGGATCATAAACACAGCGATAATGGTAATGCTGTAAAGCAGCAGGGTTTGATTGCCACTTTGCTTTTCTTCATACGACAGCCCCGTCCAGGCGATATCGATACCGTCTGGTAATGAGTCTGCAATACGTTCCACTTCCTGCAGTGCTTCACCCGAACTTATCCCTGGCGTGGTCGAGCCCTGAATTTCACGGGAAGAGCTACCGTTAAAACGGGTAAGCTTGGGCGGACCGTACGTCCACTCACCAGAAGCAATTTCCTTAAGCTGAACCATGCCGCCCTGTTCATTACGTACATACCAGTCGTTAATATCTTCCGGCAGCATGCGGTATTTGTCTTCGGCCTGCACGTAAACACGTTTGATGCGTCCGTTTTCGATGAAATCATTCACATACGCGCCACCTAACGCTGCACTTAATGTCTGGTTAATCGTCGATATCGGAACCCCTAATGCTCGCGCTTTAATCGTGTCAACATCCAGACTGTATTGCGGGTTGTCAGATAATCCGTTGAAACGAACCGCCGTGAGCATCTGGCTCTGATTAGCCTGAGCCAGGAACTGATTACTCGCCTGCACCAACGCCTGATGCCCTAATCCGCCCTGGTCGATAAGCTGAAACTCAAAACCACTGGCATTTCCTAATGCACTGACCGGTGGCGGAATAAGCGGAATGATCATCGCGTCTGACACTCCCGATAACGCCTGCGTGGCTTTCTTCTGGATTTCGAAGACACTGCCACCCTCGCCGCGGTCTTCCCAGTCTTTCATTTTCACAAAGGCGATACCGACATTTTGCGCCTGCCCAGAAAAGCTGAACCCGGCAGCGGTAAACAACCCTTCCACCGCGTCGCCGGCGTCATTCAGGTAGAAATCCTCAACTTTTTCAATTTTGTCGCGGGTTTGTTGCAACGTGGTACTGGGTGGACCGGTAACCAGAGTAAACATCCGTCCCTGGTCTTCTTCAGGTAAAAATGAAGTAGGGATACGAAGGAATATCAACACGCTCACTACTATCACAGAAATAAACACGACAGGCAGGATAATGCGATTATTCAGGGTGCCGTTTAGCAGCCGTTCATGACCACCACGTAATTTGTTAAAGCCACGGTTAAACAAGCCAAAAAAGCCGCTGTGCTTTTCTTTTTTCCCCTGCTCCAAAAAGATGGCGCATAGTGTCGGTGACAGGGTCAGCGCCACGAACAACGACAAGCCCATTGCTGCTGAAATGGTAATAGCGAACTGGCGGTATATTACGCCCACAGAGCCATCAAATAGCGCCATCGGCAGAAATACCGCCCATATCACAACTGTTGTGCCTAACAACGCTGACGAAATCTCTTTCATTGCCTGTCTTGCCGCTTCTTTCGGAGTAAGAGAATCATCTTCTTCGAGTTTACGTTCGGCGTTTTCTGTTACCACGATGGCATCGTCTACCAGCATGCCGATAGCCAGCACCAGCGCGAATAGCGTCAGTACGTTTACGGAATAATCCATGATGGCGAGAAAGGCGAACGTGCCCAGCAAAACGATGGGGATGGCGGCCGCGGGAACAAAGGTTGCCCGCAGTGTTTGTAAGAAAATATAGATAACCAGCACCACCAGCACTACGGCAATGCCAAGGGTTTCCACTACGTTAAAAATCGAGGCTTCGATAAACGGTGAAATGTCTACCGGATACTGAATCTCAAGATCATCAGGAATAATATTGTCAAAATCGTCCACCCGCGCTTTAACAGCCTGGATGGTCTCCAGTGCGTTGGCTGAGGGCGATAATTCAATGGCGATACCAGAGGCTGGCTGGCCGTTCCAGCGCCCGATCACCCGATAGCTTTCGGCGCCAATTTCAATACGGGCCACATCGCCTAACGAGACATGAGAGCCATCTGAATTCACTGATAACAAGATCTGCTCGAATTCTTCGGGGCTGGTGAGCAGAGTCTGGGCTGTGATCGTCGCATTTAGCTGCTGTCCTTCAACCGACGGCGCGCCCCCAATTTCTCCCGACGCCAGCTGTACGTTCTGCTCTTCAATGGCACTGATCACATCCAGCGTTGTGATATTAAAGTTGTTCATGGCGTGGGGATCGAGCCAGATACGCATGGCGTGCTCGGGCCCGAACGTCTGGATTTGCCCCACCCCGTTTACGCGGCTTAATGGCTCTTCGAGGTTGGAAACCAGAAAATCAGAAATGTCATTGCGGTTCATGTTGCCGCTTTTTGAAGAAAAGCTCACGATAAGCGCGTAACTGCTACCGGCTTTCTCCACCGCTACCCCAAGCTGCTGCACCACCGGCGGCAGCGATGACTGGGCCTGCGACACTTTATTTTGCGTTTGCACCTGCGCGATATCCGGATCGGTACCGGGCTCAAATGTCAGCGTAATCGAGGCAGTTCCTGCTGAAGAGCTCTGCGACTGGATATATCTGAGGTTATCAATACCGGTCAGGTTCTTCTCAATAACCTGGGTTACCGTATTCTCCAGTGTTTGCGCAGACGCCCCCGGGTACGTTGCAGAAATAGATACCTTGGGCGGCGCAATGCTTGGGTATTGCTCAAGGGGCAAACTGGTTACCGAGAAAATACCGGCCCCAATGATCAGAAGCGCAATAACAATAGTGAAGATGGGGCGGGCAATGAAGAACTTTGAAAACATAAATTAACGCCCACCCTGTGATGATCCGGCCTTCTCTGTGTTCTCTTTATCGCTGCCTGACGAGCGCTGTTGCTGGCTTTGTTTATCACTGCTCTGATTAACGTTACTGGGTTTAACCGGCGCACCTTCCTGCAGGTTCATAGTGCCTTCAACTATCACCTTGTCGCCTTCGTTTAAGCCATCTTCTATTACCCAATTGTTCTGATACGCGACGCCGGTTGTGATCCGCCGTTTCACAGCCTTATTGTCACTACTGACGAGCCAGACATGCGTCTCACCGCCATCACCAATTTGCACACTTTTCTGTGGAACTACCAGCGCCTTAGACGAGGCCAGGTTTTCAATAGATGCGCGCACAAACAAGCCGGGCAACAGACGATTTTCAGGGTTGGGAAAGACAGAGCGCAGACGAATGGCACCGGTCTGTTCGTCAACCGCCAGATCGGTTGCATCCAGCTTGCCTTTATGAGGATAGGGCTCGTCGGAGTCGGACAAAAACAAACTTACCTCGAAGTTCTCATCTTCGCGTTCCTGCATTCGGGATTCTATCAGGCGGGCTTTGAGCTTTTGCGCATCACCAACAGACTGGGACAAATCCACATATACCGGATCCAGCTGGCGTATCACCGCTAATGGCTCTTGCTGTTGCTGTGTGACCAGCGCGCCTTTGGTTACCGTGGAAGGACCGATGAACCCGCTGATTGGGGCATACACTTTGGTGTAGGCCAGATTAATTTGTGCGCTTTTCACTTCCGCTTCAGCCTGGCTTACCGCCGCTCTGGCTTGCTGAAGTTCGGTTTTGGCGTTATCAAATTCCTGTTCGCTTAGTACCTTGCTGGCGGCCAGACTGTCATAGCGATTCACTACTGACTGTGTGTTGGCTACGGCAGCCTTTGCACTTTCCAGATTAGCCTGGGCCATCTCAAGGTCTGCCTGGTAGCGTTCAGGCGCAATCTGATAAAGCTGATCGCCTTCCTCCACCAGCGTCCCTTCTTCAAACAGACGCTCCTGAATGATCCCGCCAACCTGCGGCCGTATTTGCGCAACACGATAGGATACAACGCGCCCGGGTAGTTTTTCGGTATAGTCGATGCGCGCAGGGCTGATGCTGATAAAACCCACTGGCATTGCTTTCTGGCTAGCCCCCGGCGGGCCTGCGGCCTGACCATCCTGCTGCGAACCTGATTTATCATCGCTGCAGGCCGTTACCGTCAGTAAGGCAAACAGGCCAAAGATGAACGCGAACCCACGTGGTACAGAACCCAAAGAAAAAAAAGATTGATGGAGTTGTCGCGACATTGATAATCCCTGCTTGTCTCAGTCGATAAGGGCACCAGCAATCAGCCTGATGCAAATAATTGATTTATATTGCGAATCAGCTAATTGTTACGCTGGCGGCATAGCAGCCGATCAACAACACGAAGATGACAAATTTGTAAGGTTGCAGGATGACACCGGGACGCCTTTAATGGGCTACGCAAAAAGGCTATATCAGGAATAGAAAATCTTGTAGCGAGTAACCTCTTATGAGATACAGCGCCAGGCAATCGCACTAACACCGCTAGCTACGTTTTCGTTGATTGCGAAAAGGCAGAGGGCCATTAATGCCTGGAAGGAAAGCCCTAAATGGTTTTAAAAAACGGCGCGTAAATCGTTGAGAAAGTCTCTTTGGGGCGAGGTCGGAAATGCCCCTCTGCAATGGTGGCCTGTTTAACCCGGTCAAAACGGAAAACCCGGGTGGAATCGCGTAGATGGTCCCATGCAATGATGTACCATATCGGCCAATTCAGAAGTATATAATGCACCTCTATCACACGGCGGGTTATGTCTGCATTTTCAGCCTGATAGTCTATTTCCAGAAAATGACGAGCCAGGAATGCTTCGGCGATTTGCTCAGAAATTGCCTGACAGGGAGAATGATAATGCGTGGCAATGTTAGCAGCGGCATTATTCCCAACCATGATGCGCTTGCGGATATCGCTTACGGCATTACGTTGCTGCTGTGGAAACGCCTGAAACAATTTCTGCTTAATGTGCTTAAGATTTACTGTGAGTAATGGCGATTGCAGGTTTTCCATTATGGCCAGAGACAGAATCAGCTCAACCACTTCCCGGTGGCTTAAATTCAGTCGCTCTATGCCCCACCGTCCGGAAAGACGAACGCCGCCACCCCGCCCCCGGTCAGATTCAATCGGGTAACCCGCATCGCGCAAGTCGGCTAATTCCCGCATCAGCGTACGCTGACTAATACCTAAATGCTCACGCAGCTGTGAGGTTTGCCAGTACTCCTCAGACTGCAATAAGCCAATTAAACGGCTGCGTCTGTCGGTGCGTTGAGAAAAACTACGGTTTGTCATCAATCTAATATGCCATTAAGCGGCACAATTCTCCATACACTTATTCATATGGCGGCAACGCAAATAAAAATGTCCCATGACCCCCCTGTCTTCACACAGAACATTAACTAATTGAAAAGGAATACTGGCAATGAAACTTTACTTTAACCCAAGAAGCAGAAGCGTCACCATCGACTGGATGTTCAATGAACTGAATGCAGAGTACGAACAAATCCAGATAGATTTTGCCAGCAAGGATAGCAACCTTGACGGTTTGCATCGCATAAACCCGATGAAGAAACTCCCCACGCTGGTTGACGACGAGGCAGTGGTCACAGAAACCGCCGCCATTTGCGCATACCTTGCAGATAAGTTTCCGCAAAAAAGACTGGCGCCGGACGTCGGCTCGCCCGAGCGAGGCGTATATTACCGCTACCTCTTTGTTGCCGGGAACACCATTGAGCCAGCACTCTCTCTGGCATCAGCAAATATGGAACATCCTGATGCGTACTCTGTGGGTTGGGGAGACATGGCACGGGTAATGGATACCATCGAGAAAATGACCCCTGCCAGTGGCTGGGCGTTAGGCGATCAGTTTACTGCAGCAGATATCGTGTTTGGTGGCCTGTTGGATTTCGCTGCAAAATTCGACTGGATTGCGGTATCACCCAAAGTTGCTGCATACATCTCGCGTATTCGCCAGCGCCCCTCTTATCTGCGGGCACATCCTGAAATGATGAAGAAAGCGGTGGGTAACAGGCTCGTTTGACTACTTTAACAAGTTGCGATATTTCCAGATACAAGCGCCCCGGTTGACCGGGGCAATTTGCCAAAGGTTGTCGCAATGAGGGGTGATAAGTGACTTTTAGTCAAACTGACTTCATGTAAGTACGCTCTTCAATCGCCAGAGTCTGAAAGCTTCTGCGGATAGGGCTCAAGCAACTCATTAACCAGTTCAGTCAGCGCTGTCTGAATAGTAATACTGTCGTGGGTTTCCAGCTCAGCACTTCCGGCTGCGCTATAAATGAAATTCCCGTTTTCAACTATGTCAATTTGTAGGTTCTGATATTGTGTTACCTGCTCCCCCACCGGGATATTGAAGATACTTCCAAGAGATATTCCACTGGAACGACCAAAAACGCCAGTGCCCAGGCCAATGCTCACCGATTTCCCATTTTCCTTTAGCGCCGTTGAAGGAAAAAAGCCAACTTCGACATCTGCCTCTTCCTTACTGACGGGCGTTAACCCCTTGCGCGTCAGGATATCGGTAATCGACGCTGCCAGATGATTTTCTATTGTCGGATTAACGGAATTCAACGGTGGCTTTACAAAGAACGTGTTTACGGAAGCAAAGTTAAAATTTTCAACTTTCTTGATTTGCGGTTTGTTTGATGCACATCCTGCCAACGTCAGGGCGGCGATCAGTGCAACGAGAATAAAGCGGACATTACGCATTCGGATTTGTATATTTTGCATAGATAATCATTATTAAAACATCTTGATACTTTAACGAAGAACCCGTGTGATATGGATCGTTTGTGCCAAATAGTGATAACCATCGATAACAGTGGAATAAGACTACTTACCACTCAAATACCCTGCCAACTTTTGGCGGGCAGCAGAAACAAAAAAGCCGGTAACTAACGTTACCGGTTTTTTGAACTTGAATTTAGTGAGGCGTTACCGTAGTTGAGTGCAACGCCCTAACGTCCAGTTAGTTTGACTTTTTGCGCATGCAAAGTATTGCTACAGCAAAAAGCATCAACGATAAAACATGAGGAGTCGGTACTGGTCGCGCGTCTGCAATTTCGAATTGAACAAAATCAAATTCTAGCGTTTCTATTGAAATAATATCAAAAGTGAGTGAGCTAAGATTAACGCCACTAATGCCAAAGAAACCTGCAGTAACAGAATCCGGGCTATCAAATAGATCTGAGTAGTTGTTGCCAGCACTATCAAAATAATTGATAGTACTTCTTGTTCCTTCCAATGAAGACCAATCTATGCCAAAAGCAGATACGTTATTGGTAAAAGTAAAAGTTAGCAAAGCTGAACCACTGAAGCCTAAAGATTGATTGCCCTCGGTACGAGTCGATGCATTGGCGCCTGAGTATGTTGCGAGTGATGATCCAGAGATGCTTACGATAAAACTCCCGAAATCGATACTGTTGCTTGCAGTAAACAAGCCTTCAAAACCCTCGGTCATCAGAGAGCCCAAACCTGAGGACCAGTTACCGCGCTCAGCTTGTAAAGTCGGAACGCCTCCGGGCATATTAGTCTCGACTGTGTAAATTACAGCAGCTTGCGATACTGAAGCGGTGAGACACAGTAACGCTCCAATTAGCAGTCTTCTTAAATTCATTTTCATTTCCTACACGTGATTTAGCACTAAAAAACAGCAATTAATGTGCCTATATTATTGTTGTTTTAAATCATGGTCTTAATTTGCGCTTGCTAATAATTTGTAAAAAAATCTGACGATGAGCTAGCGATTTTGAAGTTGTAGAGAAGATAATAGGTACTGAAATGAAAAAGCCGGTAACAAAAGCTACCGGCTTTTTCAATTAGTTGGCGACTTACACGCGCTCGAAGATGGTTGCGATACCGTGGCCTAGACCAATGCACATGGTGGCTAAGCCTATGCTCTTGTCGTTACTTTCCGTTAAGTTCAGCAAGGTAGTGCTGATACGTGAGCCAGATCAGCTCAATGGGTGGCCAAGTGCAATGGCACCACCGTTGAGGTTTACTTTCTCATCGTAGCTGTCAATCCAACTCAACTGCTTAATGCACGACAACGCTTGCGCTGCGAATACCTCATTGAATTCAGCCAGTTCGATGTCGTCCATTGTCATGCCAGCGTGCTTTAATGCTTTTTGTGTGGCTGGTAACGGGCCATAATGGCAGCGTCAAACAACGGCCCAAGAATAACGCTAATTTATCCTTCTCAGTGTTCCTCTGGGAAAGCTTCACTTATTTTACGATTATGTCTGCTTATAAACTGTTCCCTTTATTCGCATATCCGTGAACAAGAAATAAAAAAGCCCACAATGTAGTGGGCCTTCACGCCTAAACGACTTATTTCATGGGAACAACACCACAATCACTCATCCCGATAAGTATCAATCGTCGGGCAGGAACACATGAGGTTTCTGTCACCGTATACATCGTCAATGCGATTAACACTTGGCCAGAACTTATTGCGATGTACTTCCGGGGCTGGATATGCTGCCAGCATGCGGTCGTAACCACGGTTCCAGTCGTTATCACAAATGTCAGCCAGTGTATGCGGTGCATTGTGCAGCGGGTTGTCCGTGGCATCCCACTCGCCGCTTTCTACTTTCGCAATTTCTTTGCGAATGCTGATCATGGCGTTCACGAAACGGTCAAGCTCGTACTTGGCTTCTGATTCCGTTGGCTCAATCATCAGGGTGCCCGCAACCGGGAAGCTCATGGTTGGCGCGTGGAAGCCATAGTCGTTAAGACGCTTGGCAATGTCCATCTCGCTTACACCAGAGGCTTCTTTTAACGGGCGCAGGTCGATAATACATTCGTGCGCCACGCGACCATTACGGCCTTTGTAAAGCACGTCGAACTGCCCTTCCAGAGACTTCGCTACATAGTTGGCATTCAGAATGGCAACCTCGGTGGCTTTACGCAATCCGGCCGAGCCCATCATCTTAATGTACATGTAGCTGATTGGCAGAATAGATGCACTGCCCCATGGCGCTGCAGATACTGCACCACAGTCTTTACCAGCATTATCGATATTCACTACCGTATGGTTTGGCAGGAAAGGCGCCAGGTGTGATTTCACACCAATAGGTCCCATGCCAGGGCCGCCACCACCGTGAGGAATACAGAAAGTTTTGTGCAGGTTTAAGTGCGAGACATCAGAACCGATGAAACCAGGTGAAGTAATGCCTACCTGCGCGTTCATGTTTGCGCCATCCATATAAACCTGGCCGCCGTGCTCATGCACAATGTCACAGATTTCGCGGATAGTCTCTTCATACACACCGTGCGTAGACGGATACGTAATCATCGCACAAGACAGGTTATCGCCCACGTCCTCGGCTTTTTTGCGAAGGTCGTTTAAGTCGACGTTACCGTTTTTATCACAATCAACCACAACCACCTTCAGGCTTACCATTTGTGCTGATGCCGGGTTAGTGCCGTGCGCTGAGCTTGGGATCAGACACACGTTGCGGTGCCCTTCTCCACGGCTTTCATGGTAACGCTGAATGGCCAGCAGGCCAGCGTATTCGCCCTGTGCACCAGAGTTAGGCTGCATAGAAAGTGCGTCGTAACCGGTGATATTGATCAGCCAGTCGCTGAGTTCCGCAATCATTTCCTGATACCCGGCAGCCTGATCCACCGGCGCAAACGGGTGCATCTGACCAAACTCAGGCCAGGTCACCGGGATCATTTCCGCCGTGGCGTTCAGCTTCATGGTGCATGAGCCCAACGAAATCATGGAGTGATTCAGCGCCAGATCTTTATTTTCCAGTGACTTGATATAACGCAGCATCTCCGTTTCTGAATGATACTGGTTAAACACTTCGTGGGTCAGAATGTCAGAAGTACGCTGCAGGTCGGCTGGAATAACCTGTTTGTTTTGCGTGGTCACTTCCGCGTCTAACGCTTCTACTGTGAGGCCATGATCGTCGCCCAGCAGTACATTCAGCAGAGTGTCGATGTCGTCACGCGTGGTGGTTTCGTCCATCGAGATACCCACTGCACCATCTAAATCGGCACGCAGGTTAACGCCGGCTTCATATGCCGCTTTCAGTACGGCATCCTTGTCATCAACCATTACTGTCAGGGTGTCGAACCAGGTACTGTGCTTCAGGCCGAGCCCTTTTTGCGTCAGGCCGGATGCCAGAATTGTAGTAAGACGGTGAATGCGCTGGGCAATGGTTTTCAGGCCTTCAGGCCCATGATATACAGCATAGAATGATGCCATATTGGCCAGCAATACCTGCGCGGTACAGATGTTTGAGTTCGCTTTTTCACGGCGGATGTGCTGTTCACGGGTTTGCAGCGCCATGCGAAATGCAGGGCGGCCACGGGTGTCTTTACTTACGCCAATGATACGGCCAGGAAGCGAACGCTTGTAGCTGTCACGGGTGGCGAAGAACGCCGCGTGTGGACCACCATAGCCCATAGGTACACCAAAGCGCTGCGCGCTGCCTAATGCCACATCAGCACCCAGTTCGCCAGGAGATTTCAGCATCACCAGGCTCATCAGATCGGCGGCAACAGACACCATACCTTTCTTCGCCTGCACGGCAGCGATGATATCGCTGATATCTTTAATTTCACCGGTGGTCGAGGGGTATTGCAGCAGCGCACCAAACACGTCGTGCTCAGCCGCTTCTTCGGCCGGGCCACTTACAATACCAAACCCAAACATTTCGGCGCGGGTTTCCACCACGTCACGGGTTTGCGGGTGAACGTCATCAGCGATGAAGTACAGGTTCGCCTTTTTATTCTTAGACACACGCTTTGACAGTGACATGGCTTCTGCTGCCGCAGTACCTTCGTCAAGCAGTGATGCCGACGCCAGCTCCAGACCGGTCAGGTCGATAGTCAGTTGCTGGAAGTTCAGAATGGCTTCCAGACGGCCCTGCGCGATTTCCGGCTGATACGGCGTGTACGCGGTATACCAGCCTGGGTTTTCCAGAACGTTACGCAAAATCACATTCGGTACATGGGTATCGTAGTAGCCCATGCCGATAAAAGACCGGTTAATGGTATTTTTTTGCGCAACGGCTTTTAATGCAGCCAGTGCGTTGACTTCGGTCTCGCCTTCTCCCACTTCAATGGGCTTTTCCAGCTCGATACCGGCCGGTACAGTCTGAGACATTAAATCGGCAAGCGACTCGGCACCAATGGTGTCCAGCATTGCCTGAATTTCCTGCTCGCCCGGACCAATGTGGCGGCGAGTAAATGCGTTTTTCTGCTCTAGCTGAGCCAGTGTAGGGGAAGAATTCGACATAACGTTAGGTAAGCATCCGCAGTAGTAAAAAAGACAAAAGGGGCCACTTCACCGCCCCTTTTATTTCATTGTTCAATCCGTGCCTGACGATTATTCGTCTTCAAGGGTATTTTCGTAACCCTCGGCGTCCAGCAGCGCGTCAAACTCTGACGCATCTGACGCTTTGATTTTGAACATCCAGCCGTCACCGTAAGGGTCTGAGTTCACCAGTTCTGGAGAGTCTTCCAGTTCTTCGTTAACTGCAACCACTTCACCTGTGATTGGCGTGTACACGTCAGACGCTGCTTTTACTGACTCGGCAACTGCCACATCGTCGCCTGCGCTGACTTCATCACCCACATCCGGCAGTTCAACAAATACCATGTCGCCCAGCAGATCCTGTGCGTGCTCAGAAATACCTACAGTGTAAACACCGTCACCTTCAGGGCGAACCCATTCATGAGAGGCGGCGTAGCGTAATTCGTTAGGGATATTGCTCATAATTGTTCCTGCTCTTGTCTCTTAAATTTATAAAACACTTTTACCATTGCGAACGAAGCTGGGCTTAACCACTTTTACTGTAACCCACTTTTTACGCATTTCCACCTCAACGGTTTCACCGACACCAGCGGGGACCCGTGCCATACCGATGGCATGTCCCAGCGTGGGTGAAAAGGTACCTGATGTGATCACGCCTTCGCCGTTTTCCGTCTTCACTTTCTGGCCATGACGCAGTACACCTTTCTCGGTCATCACCAGACCAATCAGCTTATCAGTGCCCGCTTCACGTTGTGCTTCTAATGCCTTACGGCCAACGAAGTCACGATCGGCAGGTTCCCAGGTAATCGTCCAGCCCATGTTGGCTGCCAGCGGGGATACCGTTTCATCCATATCCTGACCGTACAGGTTCATACCCGCTTCCAGACGCAGTGTGTCGCGTGCACCCAGACCACAAGGCTTCACGCCGGCATCCAGCAGGCCCTGCCAGAAAGAGGCAGCCTGTGCTTCCGGCACCATAATTTCATAACCGGCTTCACCGGTGTAGCCAGTGGTGGCGATGAACAGGTCTTCCGCCTGCACGCCGAAAAACGGCTTCATACCGGCAACGGCTTCTTTTTGCGCAGCGCTGAAAAGCGTTGCCGCTTTTTCTTTCGCATTCGGACCCTGTACTGCAATCATGGCGAATTCAGGGCGTTCGGTAATGGTCACGTCAAAGCCTTCTGCTTTACTGCGCAGCCAGTTCATGTCTTTTTCACGGGTGGCTGAGTTCACAACCAGGCGATAGTTGGTTTCATCGAAGTGATAAACAATTAAGTCATCCACCACGCCGCCTTCTTCATTCAGCATGCCGCTGTACAGGGCTTTGCCTTTTTCTTTCAGCTTGGCAACGTCGTTGGCTAGCAGATACTGAAGATAGGCTTTCGCCTGAGGGCCTGTGGCATCGACGATGGTCATGTGTGACACGTCAAACATTCCGGCGTCCTGGCGGACCGCGTGGTGCTCTTCAATCTGAGAGCCATAGTTGATTGGCATATCCCAACCAAAAAAATCTACCATTTTTGCACCGGCTTCCAGGTGCTTGGCATGTAGGGCAGTCGTGCTGGTCATTCGACTCACTCTTCTAGTAATAAAAACGCCTCAAAGTATAGAAAGAGTCAGGGTGATCAACAAATTGGAATTTCTTATACATACATTTACATTTATAATGTATTCACCTTATAACATCAGAAAAGCAAATCTAATGAAGCAGCTGTCACTGGATAATTTACGCACGTTTGTCAGCGTGATTGAGCAAGGCGGCTACGCCAAAGCCGGCGAGTGGCTGGGGCGCTCTCAGCCTGCCATCAGTCTGCAGATTAAAAAGCTCGAGGTGCAGCTGGACAGAAAACTGTTTACGAAAGTCGGGCAGCGTCATCTACCCAGCAGCGATGGAAACTGGCTATACCCGAAAGCCAAAGAGTTGCTGGAGATGAACGATGCGATTTTCCGCAGCCTGACACCGGCCCCTCTGAGTGGGCGTTTGCGTCTGGGCATTCCGAATGAATTCGCTTCTACCCTGCTACCTGGTCTTATTGGTGAGTTCTCTAAGCGTTATCCTGATGTATCGTTAGAAGTGACATCCGCACTTAGCCGCGATTTGCTGCATCCCGCCAGGCGTGAGCAGTTTGATTTAATACTGGCACTCGTCAACCCGGAAGAAGAAACCAAAGGCGAACGGGTGTTAGAAGATGAAGTGGTTTGGGTTGGCGATCCCTCGAGGCCATTGGTAAGCGACAGTATTTCGTTGGTGCTCGCCCCCGACGGCTGTATGTACCGCAGCCGCGTGATTGAGCAGTTAAAACAGCAGACGCGGGCATGGAAAATCACCTACACCAATGCGGATTTGTCGGGGCTGGTAGCCGCTATTCAGCAAGGTCTTGGTGTAACTGCACTGGCTCGCTCCAGCTTGCCACAAAACCTGACGCCACTGAGCCATCCTATTCTGCCTAAGCTGGGAAAAGTGAATATCTGTTTGTTTAATCAGGATACCCAGCATCCGGTAATCAGCAAAACGTTGTCTGAATTTATCACCTCGAGACTGAAGGCATCAGCCTGAGTTGTGCAGTGGCGCAAACGGGCAAAGGGTTGGGCGCACAACCAGCGGCGCAAACAACCTTACCTGTCACACAGTTGCAGCCCCAGCTCTGACGTAGCGTTTCTGGTTGCTTCAGAGCATAAAAAAAGGCGATGTAGCAATACATCGCCTTTGTTGATGTCGTTAAGGCTATACCGCCAGAGGCACAAGCGATCCTATAGGGTTATCCAGACTTTCCGGTGGTTCGGTAAACCAGTGCGGGCCTTTCTCTCCCATATAAATACAGTCTTCCAGTCGCACGCCAAACTCCCCCGGAAGGTAAATGCCCGGTTCGTTAGAGAAGCACATACCCTGCTGTAGTGGAGTGCTCTCTCCACGCACAAAATTGACACTTTCGTGCCCTTCCATGCCGATGCCATGGCCGGTTCGGTGAGACAGGCCCGGCAACGCATAATCCGGCCCATAGCCTTTTTGCTCATACACTTTGCGAACGGCATCATCAACACTGCCCGCAGTAGCGCCAATCTTGGCGGCCTCAAATGCCACGCGCTGTCCTTCGCGAACGAGGTTCCAGATCTTTCTTTGTTTATCATTGGGCTCGCCAAATACAAACGTACGACTGATATCCGACTGATAGCCGTGTACACTACAGCCACTGTCCATCAGTACCACAGAACCTTTTTTGATGGTCTGCTCCTGACGGGTGCCATGCGGATATGCGCTGGCCTCATTGAACAGCGACAAGCACCAGGTATCCTGTCCACCCAAACGCTGCTGCGCCCCGTTCATCAGTGTTTTCACATCAGCCTGAGACATGCCCTCCTGCAACTGTCCATACACATGCTGATACGCGCGAAGCGTGATTTCATTCGCTTTGTGCATCAGTGCCAGCTCGTGCGGTGTTTTCATCATTCGGCAGCCCAGCGTAACCGGATCTGCCGACACGTGACTGAACTGACGTCCCGCGCCCATTACGCCATGTAAAACGAAGTAGCGCACCGTGCTTTCAAAACCAATGTTCCCTGAGGTAATACCGCGTTTTTTCAGCACATCGACCACCAATGCGAACGGACTCTCATGCTCCTGCCATACATGAATATCGCCTTCTATTTGCAGCGATTCTTCTACACTGGGCTTTTCGAAAAACGGTGTCACGATGGCAACAGATCCGGATTGAGGAATGATCAATGCGGTCAGACGTTCACTGCGCCACCACTGAACACCGGAAAAATAATCCATGGCAGCGCCAGGCTCGATCACCAACGCATCAATACCGTGGGTTTTCATCAGTGTCTGCGCTTTACCGATGCGGGCTTCCCGCTCTTTGGCATTCACTGGCTTCACGGTACCCGTAATGTCGGTGAGTCGGGCATGGGTAGGGAAATCTTTATTTTCCTGGGCCTTAATGGCAAAAGGGGTTGCCATTGCTGCCAGGCCAACACCGGAAAACTTAAGAAAGTCGCGTTTGTTCATGAGTCAGTCCATTGGGTGGAAGAAGAGCTATCTTTCAGTATTCAGCGCGCGGATGCAACTTCGGCTTATCGTTAGAACGATAAAGCAGTCAATCTGGCGATACATCAACCTCTGACACCTACCATGCCACCGCAGATAACGACTTGTCGCGAAAGGTCAATAACAGCCCCTCGAGGGAGCCTTGGAAGATGCGATTAAAAAGGTTTCATCGAGTTTTAGGAAGCGAAGCAAGCGCTGCAGAACATGATTACAGTAACGCTTCGGCAGCGTGATCTATGAAACTACAGGCGGTTTGCGCGCCCGTCGCTATCTGAGACTGTCAATGATGACGTCATCATCTGAAAATTGTCAGAGCAACGCATTATCGCTTTCAGTTTTATCACTCACAGGATAAGCGTGAATATGCTGTCGGATAATCTACAGCCCCATCGCTTGGGCAACCCAACGATCTTTCACGCCAGGCAATGAATCCGTCGCCATCAAACCCACACCGCGGACAAGCTTTTTAAGCGGATCATCACCAGCGAACAACTGTTTGAAGCCTTCCATTGCAGCAACCATTTTTAACGCTTGTGCTTTTCGCTCCCGCTCCCATGGCCGCAGATAACGGTACCGATAAAACGGTTTTCCGGCGGCCTCAAGATCACGCAGACAATCAGCCAGTGCGAAGGCATCCTGCATTCCCAGGTTTGCTCCCTGCCCGGCGAGTGGATGAATAGTATGTGCCGCATCCCCCAGGATCAGCCCGCCGGGTTTTAACCACTGCCTGGCATAGCGCATAACCAGTGGAAAATGAAAGCGCTCGGTAGCCAGCGCCATGGTTCCCAGCGCAGCATTGCAGGTGGCTGTCAGCGCGGCACAAAACGCGCGGTCATCTAAACCTAACAGCGCGGCGGCATTGTCTTTTTCCTGCGACCAGACAATGGATATAAGATTCGGATCCGCCATTGGTAATAACGCCAGCGGACCGCTGGGCGTAAACACCTGACGCGCGACGCCGCCGTGTGGCTCATCGCATCGCAGATTTGCCACAATCGCGGTATGGCCGTAGTCTTTGAATGTCAGCGGAAACGCGGCCTGGTTGCGTACGAAAGAATTTGCTCCGTCCGCGCCCACCAGCAATTTACAGGCGATGGCATCGTTATTCTCCAACATGACAACGGTTTGTTCGTCGCCCCATAAAATACGGCTGATTGTGGTTTCAGTCACAGTGACGTTCGCCTGAGACGCCACTTCTGTGGCCAGCGCATTCACCAGCGCCTGATTCTCAACAATGTGGCCCAGATTGTCGGTCTGCGTATCGGCGGCATCAAAGGCTATTCGGCCAAAACTGTCTTTGTCCCATACCGCCATTTGCGTATAGGCACACAACCGCGACTGCGGAATATGTTGCCATGCACCCAGCAAATTAAGCCTGTCTGCATTGCGTTTATTTATCGCGCTTACTCTGACCGTTGGCGAATCGGGTAATGTCTGAGACAACGGCACGTCGCTGACTACCGCAACAGTTAGCTCGGTATTTTTCAGTGCACAGGCCAGCGACAGGCCAACCATTCCACCACCGACAATAAGCACATCTACATTTTGCATAATGGGTTTTACTTCACTGTTGTATGTTAAGTGGCTATCCGTTAACTACGGATCCGCGCTCGGTTTGACGGCCATAACCGGTAGTAAGTCGCACAAACTCCTGACTCAGAGCGGGCAGTAAATCCAGCGTCAACAGGCCGAGGTTACGTCCGGCCTGCAACGGAAAGTAACGGTTTGAAAACGTACGAACCAAGGTGTCTGTGAGCTTTACCGTAGCTCGTCTGTCGCCTTCCCGGCAGTGTCGGTAGCGATCAAGCACGCGATATAAGCCCGGATCTTCTGCTTCCATCACACTGTTGATCAGCCCCGTAACATCCCTCAGCCCCAGATTAAAGCCTTGTCCGGCTATAGGATGTAGCGTTTGCGCGCTGTTGCCTACTACCACACAACGGTGGGTGATTAGTTCGCGCGTGGTGTTGAGAATAAGCGGATAGGCGTCGCGAGGCCCCACCTCCATGATCCGGCCCTGACGGTAACCGAAGGCCTGCTGAAGTGCGTCTATAAAGCGCGAGTCGGACAAGGTCATAAGTTCGTCGAGTTGCTCACTCGCTACGGTCCACACCACGGAAAAACCATGTCCTTTAACAGTCTGGTCACCAAAGTCGGCCTGATAAGGCAAA
Source organism: Alteromonas antoniana (assembly GCF_019249295.1). GTDB lineage: Bacteria > Pseudomonadota > Gammaproteobacteria > Enterobacterales > Alteromonadaceae > Alteromonas > Alteromonas antoniana. The sequence goes on along the minus strand of NZ_JAESDH010000004.1, from coordinate 159,993 downwards.
AACGCCAGTGGCCCCTGTTCGGTAAAACGCTCAAAGGCATTTCCAGAATGCGGTTCGCTGGTTTGCACATTACAGATAATGGCACTTTGTCCATACGGAGACTGTTCACGGGTAAAGCCTGCCTGTTCAGACAAGCCGGAGCGTCCGCCATCAGCAAGTATGCAGAGGTCGGCGGAAACCTCGCCACCGCTTGTCAGCGCCAGCGATACCTTGTCTTGATGTTGAGTCAGCGTAGAGACCGTATCCGGAGCAACGTGGGTAAAGCGGGGATTATCCAGAAAAGACGGCAGGAGTTCACCCAGAGCTGATAACGAGACAACCTGACCGAACGCCGGTACCCTGTAATCTTCCGCTGTCAGTTCGCATAAACCTGCAGCCCCTTTATCTGTCACTTGTATGTGTTTTATTGGCTCAGGAGAGGCAGGGGCTAAGTCAATGCCAAGCGCAGCAAGCTCATTCACAGTGCGTCTGGACAGTGCAATCACCCGGTTATCAAAGCCCGGGGCGGGGCTGGCATCTGCAGGATCATGGGCATCAATCAATGTGACGTTGAACGGCGTTTTTGCCAGCAGCCCCGCAGCAAGCACCGAGCCAACGACGCCGCCTCCGACTATCACTACATCCTTGGTATCCACGTTTACTGACGCTCCATTAACGCTTCGATTTCTTCAATTTGTTTGGGTACATCGGCGGTTAAAATATCTACGCCGGTCGCCGTGATCACCACGTCGTCCTCAATCCGCACACCGATACCTTTATACTGCTCTGGGATATCAGTGTTTTCCGGCAGATAGATTCCGGGCTCGATGGTGATGACCATGCCGGGCTTAAGCGGGCGGTCTTTGCCATTAATTTTGTAATCGCCCACATCGTGAACATCTAATCCGAGATAGTGCCCCAGACCGTGCATGTAAAACTGCCGCCATGACTGCGATTCCAGGTTTTCACTCACCGCGCCTTTGAGAATGCCTAGCGTAATCAGCCCGTCGGTTATCACCTCCGCGCTGTGATGCATCAGCTCATTCAGCGTGACACCCGGCCCCACCATGGCAAGGACACTTTCCTGCACTTTCAATACCAGTGAGTAGATATCTTTCTGAGGCGCAGTAAATTTACCGTTCACCGGAAAGGTACGGGTAATATCAGCAGCATACCCCTGAAATTCGGCGCCGGCATCGATCAGGATCAAATCGCCGTCATTTACTTGTGCATTGTTCTCGGTGTAATGAAGAATGCAGGCATTCCGGCCACTTCCTACTATAGTGCCGTAAGCCGGCGAGCGCGCACCCGCCATTGCAAATTCGTGATGCAGTTCAGCTTCAAGCTGATACTCATAACAACCAGGATGCGCAAACTGCATGGCGCGCTTGTGCGCTGAGGCCGTAATCTGCGCCGCTGCGCGCATAACGGCAACTTCACAGGCCGATTTAAACACACGCATTTCATGTAAAATTGGCCTCACATCCTCAATAGAAAGCGGTGCAAGATTTTCTTTTGGCGCCGTTCTGAGCATGTCCAGAACAGCAAAAACGGCCTCGTCAGCCTGTGCAAATTCACCCTGCGCGAAATACACATGCTTATGCCCGTTTATCCATTCATGCAGTGCTTGTGGCAGCTGCTCAAGCTCGCAGGCCTCGTCCAGACCAAACTGATTCAGCGCTTCCTCAGCCCCCAGACGACGTCCCTGCCAGATTTCGGCTTCAGGATCTTTGCCCTGACACACCATGGCGCGAAAATTCGACTGATAACGCGGATGATTTGACAATACCAGCCAGGTATCAGGCTCGTTAAATCCGGTGAGATACCAGAAGTCACTGTGCTGGCGAAACACATATTCGGTATCACGGCTACGTGTGACCAGCGATGCGGCCGGGACCAGACAAATACTGTACGGGCGACATTGCGCCAGAAGGCGGTCTTGTCGGGTCGTAAATTCCTGCTGACTGATCATAACTGTCCTTTCGCGATTAATGTACCGATGGTTTCCCTGGCTGGTCTTCGAGTAACGACTGCCCCAACTCGCTGTAGCAAAGCAAAGCCGAAATTTTCACATATTCGATAACTTCGTCCAGCGCGCGCTCTGACTCTTCATCTTCGGTCATCGGCTCTTCCATACGGGCGATATCCGCAAAATCCTGTAATGCTTCACGAACATCGTCAGAACACTGCATCAAATCTTGTTGATATAAGCCAAAGCCCAACATAAAGCCCTGTACCCAGCTTATCAGTGCGGCGCCCCTGTCGTTAATAGGCGCTTTGTCATCAGGCAGCATCAGCTGCAGCGCAAACTCAGCTTCCAGTAACTGTTGACCGGTCTGATTAAAAAGACTGGTAAGTAACTGCTCAGCCTCCTGGTTAAAAGGGTCGCCAGAATTCGTGGTGTCGCTGAGCGCATCTAACCACTTTTGATCGGTAATCGACATACCACCAGCCATCATGCCGCACAATATGCCGTGAATTTCAGCAGCGTCAACTTTCACGCCCTGCTGTGACAAACGGTTAGTTACACCATCGTAATCAAGGAAATTTTCCACACAATACATCCTCAGGTCATTTGTCAGTATGGTATCAAAGACGGTGTTGAAAACCTATCTGCATCCGGCAGCACTGCTGCATTGTCGAGCATAAAGCAGGTAGCACAATACCTCACCTGCCCCACTGCAGGTGAGAAGCATCAGCTAACGTCCCCGCTGCAACTGCATCCTCATCAGTCGTGTAAATTGTCAATGAATACCGGCGTAGCGGTATTTCGATCAGGTGTTCTGATACACATGTCCTGGCCCGAATGGTCTTTGGAGCACGGTCAATGCGCCCTCTAAGCACATGCTGAGCCAGGGAAGATGCGCTTAGGATGGGCAGCGTAGGTTTGCAGGTTATCGCCCGATTACCAGACTATGATAATATCGCCCAATATATAGAGTGGCTATACTGCGTGGCTGCTGCCTAATCTGAATTGCAAACAATTCGCTGCGAAAATGAACACCAAAGATCAATTGACCCTGTCATATAAGCAAAGGCTCTGATTATTTGTTCTTTCGGGGTTGGCACAACCTTCCCGGATGCTTTAAGATCACACCTTCAATAAGGACATTTCTGTAGGGACAGTGTTTAGCTATCGACTTTACACCATCCTTATACCATCAGGTCTTGTAATGTGTAGCTGCTACAGCGATACTAATCCTGACCATTTGGTCAAAAATTGAAGCAGTAGCTTCTCACATTTCGCAACATCGTATGAAATTGGTTGTCGCTTGTCGTTTATGGTGATCTACTTCACCGTCGACAGCGTTTGTTATACCCTGTTGCGTTACGCATTATAACAATGCCTTCTGGGATATTTGCCAGTTCATTCATGTCCCTGGCCGATGCTTTACCATTAGGAAGTTGAGATCGTAACTATTGTGCAAGCTCGGCATTTGTACCGAGAAGCCTACGGTTACGGCGATTCTTCCGCCCTGAACTTTTCGGTTCACGGGCGAACAATGAACAGCGGTATTCCGGAAGGCGCCCTCTTTCGACGGAAGAAGAAATGGCGATAATAAATTTTGGTTCGATAAATATCGATCACGTTTATCAGGTTGAGCATTTTGTGAAGCCTGGTGAAACACTTGCCTCTACTGACTATCAGCAATTGCTGGGTGGCAAAGGTGCTAATCAGTCGATTGCTCTGGCTCAGGCTGGCGCCGATGTACGCCACGTAGGCAGCATTCACGAAAACGATGCTGCGTTTAAGCAGTTTCTAATCAAAAAAGGTGTGGATTGCCGGGGCGTTAAATGTAACGACACGCCATCAGGCCACGCTATCATTCAGGTCACCCCCAGTGGTGAAAACGCGATTGTGCTATTTGGTGGCGCGAATCAGACCATTACGTCTGAAACGGTCCGCTACGCACTAAGTGACACCAGCTCGTCTGACTGGGTGCTTACCCAAAACGAAACCAGCAGCATTGCCGATGTGCTCACCCAAGCTAAAGAGAAACAGCTGAAGGTGGCATTCAATCCGGCACCGATGAGCGAGTCGGTGAAATCACTGCCGCTTGACTGCGTGGATTTGTTGATTGTCAACGAAACGGAGGCGGCGGAGATTACCGGCGAAAGTGAGCTGGATAACATTATCAGCTACTTTACTGAACACTGGCAGCATGCCGAAGTCATTATTACGTTGGGGAAAGCTGGCGTACTGATGCTGCGTAAAGAAGGTACCATTCAGGTAGACGCTTTTGTCGTGGACGCTATCGACACGACTGCTGCCGGCGATACGTTTATTGGGTACTTTTTATCGGCGTACTGCAATCATACCGACGCCAGACAGGCACTGAAACGTGGCTGCGCCGCGTCAGCTATTGCGGTAACCCGCGAAGGCGCTGCGCAATCCATCCCGACACAACAGGAAGTTGACCGCTTTCTTGCAAAGCACGGCAGTTAACGAGGACAGCAAGAGATTCTTATGACACACAAAATAATTCTTGATACAGATCCGGGTATCGATGATGCCATGGCTATCTTTTTTGCCTTTCAGGCACCAGACATTGAGGTTCTCGGCCTGACCACGGTTTTTGGTAACGTGCCGGTTTCCATGTCAGCACAAAACGCGCTGACACTTTGCGAAATTGCAGATAAGAACATTCCGGTAACCAAAGGTGTTGGCATGCCATGGGTAGGACCAGAATCAACCTATGCACACTTCGTACATGGTGATTACGGTTTCGGCCATATCAAACCAGAAGCGCCAAAGCGTGAACTGGATCCTCGCAGCTCCGCACAGTTCATTGTGGATATGGCGCGCAAATACCCTGGCGAAATCACGCTGGTTGCTATTGGTCCGTTAGGCAACCTGGCACTCGCACTTCGCCTCGAGCCCGAACTTCCTAAACTGGTCAAGGGTGTCAGCATTATGGGCGGCGCCGCGTTTGTGCGTGGCAACGTCACACCTGTGGCAGAAGCCAATATCTGGAACGATGCGCACGCTGCAGAAATTGTGTTCGCGGCTGACTGGGACCTGACGATGTTTGGTTTAGATGTTACCAATTATGTGCCGTTTGCGCCGACGTTCGTTGACGTGCTGGCTGAGAAAAACCCGAAACTGGGTAGCTTCGTACAGGAAACCGCACAGTTTTACATGGATTTTTATTCTCAAAACCGTGACGACAGAGTGTGCTTTTTCCATGATGCGTTCCCTATTGCGCACCTAATACAGCCGGAATTATTCGAGCTGACAGAAGGTCATGTTCGTGTTGGCACAGGGCCGCTTGATCGCGGACAGACAGTGGTAGCACCGGCGGGTACAACGCCAAGTCCGCTATGGAATGAAGCGAATACCATCAAGGTTGCCACAAAAGTTGATCACGCAAAGCTGGAACAATTATTCATTGATACTTATGCTTTGTAGACGATAAGCTCTGCGTGTAGAAAAAGGGCCAGAGGCCCTTTTTTTATGCAAAAATTTCGCGGATACACAAAATTGGTACCCCGAAGTTCAGCACGCCTGGCCTAACCATGATGCAGTTAGCGCAGCCATTTGCCAGACTGATGTGCAGTCTATGAACGACAACAAGGGAGGTTCAGCGGTATGCAATCAGCCCCAATTCCTGATAATGAAGAGCAGCGCCTTGCAGAATTGCTGAGCTACGACATTCTGGATACAGAGGCTGAGGCACTGTTCGACGAAATTACAGCACTTGCCTCACAGATTTGCGAAAGCCCCATTGCGCTGATAAGCCTGGTTGATCCTGACCGCCAGTGGTTTAAATCCAAAGTCGGGCTGGACGCAAGTGAGACCTCGCGGAATATTGCATTCTGCGCCCACGCGATATTGCAGGATGAAGTGTTTGAAGTGCCAGATACCCTTGATGATCCCCGCTTTGAAGACAACCCACTTGTCACCGGCGCTCCCAATATCCGTGCATATGCAGGGGCGCCTTTGGTTACGCCTTCAGGCCTCGCCATTGGCACACTCTGCACCATCAGCGATAAACCCCAGAAGCTGACCGAGTTACAAAAACAGGCGTTAACCACGCTGAGTCACTCGGTCGTTGCGCATCTTGAGCTTCGTCGCAAGAACCTTGAGCTAAAACGCACCAATCAGTTTAAATCAGACTTTTTGTCCTACGTCAGTCATGAAGTTCGCACGCCGCTTAATGCCATTAACACCTTCTCCAGACTACTTGAACAGGAAGCCCAAGCCGAAAACATGCCGGTGATGTTTCGACAGTCATTGGGACATATCCGCCAGAGCGGAGAGCGCTTGCTGGACATTGTCAATTCGGTACTGGATGTAAAACAAATTGAAGCGGGTAAAATGAAGTTATTGCCCCGTCCGGTCAGCACTCGCGACTTCTTTATGCATTTATTTTCTTTAACCCGGGTGCGGGCTCAGGAACGCGATATCCATTTTCATACGCACATTGATGACTCACTACCAGACGTCATTGAGCTGGACGATACCAAGTTCGCTCAGGTTGCACTGAATATCCTGACGAATGCGATAAAATATACGCAAAAAGGCAAGGATGTCAGAGCCCAGATATTTTTTCGGGACAACACGCTTAAACTGGTAGTAAAGGACGACGGCATAGGCATAAGCGAAGAGGATCAGAAGCGCCTGTTTCAACCTTTTGAGCGCATGGAGAACGCTTCGCAGTTTGATGGCACTGGGCTTGGATTAATGATCACCCGAAAGCTGCTGGAACTGATGAACGGCACTATCCGTCTTACCAGCCAACTCAATGAAGGCACCACTGTGATGATCGATGTGCCGGTTAAATCAATGAACAACTCGTCGCTAATTGACGAAAATGGTCCGGCCTTCGTGCAACAGGTAAATCTGCGTGCAAACGCCACTGTGCTGGTTGTTGAAGATAATGAGATAAATCAGGTCGTCATTCAGGCGCTGCTTGAGAAGCTTGAGGTCGCTCATGCTATCGTCGACAGCGGGGAAGCCTGTTTAGAATGGCTTAAAAGCGAGCAGCCTGATCTGATACTGATGGACCTGAACCTGCCAGGAATTTCCGGCAAAGAGGCAACAACGCAGCTAAAAAAGCAATTCCCGTCATTGCCGGTTGTGGCACTTACCGCAGATGTAATCACCGACAAAAATACCCTGATTGCATCAGGGATGGACGCCGTGCTCACCAAACCCGTTGAAACGGTAGACTTAATACGTACACTGAACTTTTATTTGAACAACGAGCAGTAAGGCATGTCATCCAGCCGCGCACAATGGCGAAAACACTTTCGTGAAGCCCGTAATAATCTTTCTGCAAAGGCGCAACAACAAGCCGCTGCAGATGTTGCGCACCGGCTATCTTCTCTGCCGGAGCTTCGAGATGCCCGTCGTGTCGCCGCCTATCTGGACAACGACGGTGAAGTGTCATTGCGGGAACTTATCTTACTTCTGCAGTCAAGAGACGTTGCAACATCATTGCCTGTACTACACCCTTTTTCGGGCAAGCATCTGTTGTTTCTTGATTACACGCCGCATACCCCTATGAAGAAAAACCGCTTTGGGATCGCCGAACCTGAGTTACGCTGTCAGAGCGTACGACTGCTGGCGGAGCACCAGGTTATTCTGATGCCGCTGGTTGGCTTTGATAACAAGGGAAACAGGCTTGGTATGGGAGGGGGCTTTTACGACCGCACGCTGGCGAACCTCGACAGGTTATCCCGCCGACCGCTACTGATTGGTGTGGCACATGACTGTCAGCAAGCTGATGCCCTTCCGGTCATGCAGTGGGATATCCCCTTAAATGCAATAGTCACCCCAACGCAGACGATCAGGATATCCCAGCCCTGATTTCTTTACTCACCTTACCGTGTTTTTGCGGTACACTTTGTTCTTATTTGCTAACCCGGTAGGAAAGGCTCCATGGATCAGAATGCAAAGAAAAAGGCCGTAGCAGAAGCGGCAATTGACTATATAAAACCCGACACCATTATTGGTGTGGGAACTGGCTCAACAGTTAACTTTTTCATCGATGCACTGGCCGATATAAAACACAATTTGGCAGGCGCAGTATCCAGTTCAAAAGCGTCGACTGAGCGTTTGAAGGCGCTTGGCATTGAAGTTTTCGAGTTAAACGACGTCGACAGTTTGTCAGTGTATGTAGACGGTGCCGATGAAGTCACCGAACACAAACATATGATTAAGGGCGGGGGCGCTGCGCTGACTCAGGAAAAAATTGTCAGTGCGGTAGCCAAGGCGTTTATTTGTATTGTTGATGATAGTAAACGCGTTCCGATGTTGGGCAACTTCCCGCTACCGGTGGAAGTGATCCCGATGGCACGCTCTTATGTTGCCCGTGAACTTGTCAAACTCGGTGGTGATCCGTCTTACCGAATGGGTGTGGTCACCGATAATGGCAACGTCATTCTTGACGTGCATAATCTGGAAATTCTTGACCCGGTAGCGATGGAAAAAGCCATTAACAATATTCCGGGGGTAGTGACTAACGGGATTTTTGGAATTCGTGGTGCAGATACCGTATTGGTTGCCACTGATAACGGCGTAGAGCGCTTCTAAACCAGCGTGTACGCCGCAAGCGCTATGGGTGTTTAGTCCTGAAGGTCGTTCACTTTCATTGTTGCTGACAAAAATAGCGCTTTTCTCGTCATTAAATTTCTGTTATTTTGCGTTTAGACGTCCAGATGGCTCTTTGATATTTTTTCGTCATATTGCAGTTACTGCCAGTAACGCCAAATTACTTTAATCCCTCTTTCAATTGAGAAGCGAGTTCATGAGCAAAGTTTCACTACCCAAGGATAAAATCCGCATCCTGCTTTTAGAAGGCGTGCACCACAGTGCACTTGAAACCTTCAAAAACAACGGCTATACGAATATTGAATATCTCAAAACTTCGCTGCCTGAAAATGAGCTGATTGAGAAAGTGAAAGACGCCCATTTTATTGGCCTTCGCTCACGCACGCAGATTACCGACAAGGTAGTCGATGCCGCGCAGAAATTAGTGGCTGTTGGCTGCTTTTGCATAGGTACCAATCAGGTAGACCTGAACGCAACACAAATCCGCGGCATACCGGTATTCAATGCACCGTTTTCCAACACCCGCTCTGTCGCTGAACTGGTCCTGGGTCAGTTGATTTTGTTACTGCGTGGCGTCCCCTCTAAGAACGCGAAAGCGCATCGCGGAGAGTGGGAAAAAAGCGCGGTGGGCTCTTATGAAGCCCGTGGCAAGACGCTGGGCATTATTGGTTACGGTCACATTGGAACACAGCTGAGCATTCTTGCTGAACATCTGGGTATGCGTGTGCAGTTTTTTGATATTGAAGATAAGCTCGTACTAGGTAACTCTACCCAGGTAAAAGACCTTACCACGTTACTGAATACCTCAGATGTCGTATCTTTGCATGTGCCGGAAACCCGGCAAACGCAGAACATGATTGGGGAAACAGAGCTGGCCGCGATGAAACCAGGCAGCATCCTGATTAATGCATCACGAGGCACTGTAGTAGACATCGCTGCGCTGGAGCAGGCACTGGAAAGTGGCCACCTGAACGGCGCGGCCATCGACGTATTCCCCATTGAGCCCAAGTCAAATGAAGAAGAGTTCCAGTCGCCACTTCGACGTTTTGATAACGTAATACTTACGCCTCACGTGGGTGGAAGCACTCAGGAAGCGCAGGAGAATATTGGTATCGAAGTGGCCGGCAAACTGGCGAAATACAGCGATAATGGCTCAACCTTGTCAGCAGTAAACTTCCCTGAAGTGTCTCTGCCAGAACATACCGGTCGTTCACGCCTGCTACATATTCACCACAATCGTCCTGGTGTGCTGACGCAAATCAACCAGACATTTGCAGAAAAAGGCATCAATATTGAAGCGCAGTACCTGCAAACCAACTCTGAAATTGGTTATGTTGTGGTTGATGTGGAATTTGACCGCGCGTATGACGCGCTTGCCGAAATTCAGCAAATCGATGGCACCATTAAAACGCGGATCCTGCATTAAGCCGTAACGTGTGGATATCAGTGCGAATCCTGATGTCACTGAATGAGACATAGCGGGTTTCAGACTGAAATGAAAAAGGCTGCCAACAGGCAGCCTTTTTTATCTGACGACCACCCGGAAACCGGGCATCTGGCTTTCTTAGAAGAAGTTATAAACCAGCGTAACTGCGGTTTCAGTATCAAGCTTCTCAACACCCGGACCCACATCTGAGTTGTGGTCCAGTTTAACAGACAACTTCATAGACAGGTTTCCGCTGATAGTCGCTGTTAATGCACTTTCAGCTCGGGATTTGGTGTTATCCGAACCAACCTCGGTACTGACTGTTTGCGTGAATTTGGCGGTATCAGAAATCAGCCACTGGTAAGCCGCTGACGCACGGACAATCATACCGTTTTGTTCTTCACCTTCCTGCGTTTCAGCAAACGCATAACCCGGACCAATTGAGTATTCAAAAGACTGGGTGTCTGTTTCATAAAGCTTATGGTTCCAACCCGCGGCCAGCGTAGCCTGATAGTCAAAGTTGCTTAAGCGGTCATCTTCATACGACGCGAAGCCGAACAGACGGTAATCCGGATTATCCAGCTTGTAGTTGCCCTGCGCTGAGGCGAAGAATTTCTGCGCCGACGTTCTTTCTTCCTCAATCCCGTCAGTTTCAACGGTTTCCTTCTTGTACAACCCTTCAATGTTGTAATCGTTACTCCATTGCGCAAGTTCCTGATGGGCAGTCACGCCGGCACTGATTGACGTCGTATCAGTGTTACCGGTAGTGAAAATGAAACCCATCTCACCTTCCATCGTAAATGGCTTCATTTTATCCTGTGCCAGCGCGGCAGGCGATGCGGCAAGCGTAAGCAGTGACGCAGCAAGAAGTGTCTTGTTCATGTGTGTTCCTTTTATTGGTCTATCCAGGGGCTGAACGCCAGTTGCAGACGGCTTCCTGACTGGGTTCGGTCAATATTATTTTGGCGTATGTTAGCGGACACAACAGGAATAGCAATAATGTGTGCCCGATATCTTGCACATTCTGTCTTGTATGATTAAAAAAACTGGTAAACCAGCGCGACAGACGTTTCTGTATTCAAAGGATCCACATCTTCAGCAGCATCGGTCTCGTGATTCAGGATCACCGACAGCTTCATGGCAAGGGAGCCAAATAAATTTGCTGAAATGGAGGTTTCCGAGCGTGATTTGGTGTTGTCAGCCCCCGTTTCAGTGCTCACAAACTGTCGTAGTCTGGCACCAGAAGGCCAGCGATACCGATATTCGGCAGAGGCTCTCATTATCACCCCATTATTCACGCTGGTAGTGGTGCCAGGCTCAGCAGAAATAAACGCATATCCCGGACCGACGCTATAGCGAAACTCACTTTCTTCGTTTCGCCACAAACGCTGGGACCAGCCCGCCGCCAGAGAGGCACGATAATCATAGCCATTGAATGCATCGTTTTCATAATCACTATACATGAACAGCCTGCGGCCAGGGTGATCCAGCTTATAATCGAACTGTGCATACCCGAAAAAGCGCTGCGCGGTTTTTTCCCGCGTTGTTTCGCCATCTGCCGCAACTTCGCTTTCTTTGTAAAGCAGTTCCGCAAAATAGCTGTTGCTCCAGTTTACCGTTTCATGCTCAGAGGTAATGCCCGCTTTTAACGACGTGGTGTCAGTGTTGCCGGTCGCGGCCAGGATCCCCAGTTCGCCATCCAGGGAAAAATGTGGCACATCGTCATCCGCGTCAGGGACGAAGTCAGCATGGTATAGAGTTTGGATCAGGTTTCTGTCACTGGCATTCGCCACAGCATGAAAAGCCAGGCATGCAAAAGCCAGCGAGCAAAGGACAATTTTTTGCTTCATAGCGTTCTTTTAGTTTTTTAGCGCACCGTTTTTCTCGTCCTTCCCTGGCGACTTAATTTTTCCGTTATTGAATGAGTCCAGCCACCTTATTGGCTTCTTTGTTAGCGAACATTACCGCATTACCTAATGTTTCACCTTCTACTTTCACACTATTGGCTATTTCCGGTGGGAAAAGTTCAATATTCCCGTATTGCTCTTTTTGGTTTTCGCGCAGCGTAATTCGCCTTGCACAGGCGAGAAGCGCGATATCTGCCTCTGCCCGCATCTTTTCAGGCAAATGCATATTTTTAACCGGATAGAACAGCGGCAGAGGAAGCTTCCAACTCTCCATAATAGTACCGCTGCACTCATTAAAGGTAAAACCGAAATGTCTGCGCTGTTTCTCCTCTGGCAATCCCGGGTGGGGATCATCCAGATAGGCGATGTATTTTTCCGGCGCACATTTAGCTGCGACAAGTTCGCCAAAATTCTGCAGGATCCCCATCACGAAAAAACGCTCGCTGCCACGTATTCTTGCGTGCTTCGCAAGATATTTGGCAGTCATCCCGCAATACACCGACTGATACCAGTGCTTATCCAGCTTAATCAACTCTGTGTCGAAGTGTTTAAATGCCGAATTGGCCGTTTCAGCGACCACTAAATTATAGAGTGCCTCGCCGCCTATCACGCTGACCGCTTTTGCGATGGACTCTATCTGGGAAGGGAAACGAAATAACGCACTGTTCGCCAGCCTGAGCACCTTTGCTGTTAACGACGGGTCGATACTTATCATCTGGCCGATGTCATTCGCATCTGACCGGGGGTCGTCCAAAATATCCCGAATGCGCAGGCAAATATCCGGCATGGCGAAAGATTGCGTAGCATACGAAACAAATTTGGTTAACGACATAAGGAGGATCCTTCGAATTAAGTTAAGGTCATTATAACAATCATGGCGTAAAACACAGCCTGAACGACTGCCATTAAAGATAATTTTCAATACCTTTTACCGCAAATTATCAAGAGGTCCATTGGCAGCGGCAAATTTAATGTTTTCACACCAATCCTTTATTGCCTTGAACACGAATGAAACAGTAAGCCTTCGTGCTTAATCAATTTTTTCAACCAGGACAAGGAGTAGATTTATGTCAAATGATCAAACTGTCCCCTATGGCAGCGACGTATCAGCGGGAACGTATGAGTGTGTCGACTGTGGATACCAGTTGTCTAACGAGTCGAAAACCTCACTGCCGCCCTGCCCCAATCCAGATAATAAACTTCACACTGAAAACAGCTGGAAAATACTGAGCGGTCAGGGTGATGCCAAAGAGGATCCTTATCCAGACCGATAACTTTTCGTTTCTGACTTTGATGTCAGACCATTACGGTTTAATAATCCGGCTTGTTTCGGGCTTCAGAAAACGCGCTTTGTTGTTAGCGACTGCAGCCCGCCATTAGCCACGGCACGAGCCGCAAAGCATGTTACGGCAAGTGGAAATGATGTGTTAACGTCGTTGCTGCGTTTATACGATGCTGGTTTCCTTGCTCGTCTGACATACCGGGCACCTAAATGACAAGTCACTGCGTTGGACGCTACTCATCATTAAACAAATCGCCTTGTTGCGGCGTTGAGGGAGCAGGTTCGTTTATCTCGTTTTTCTTGCGTAACCAGGCTTTTTTACGCCGATGGCATGCATTGATAATTTGGCGACGGGTGGCATCATCGGTCTTCAACCAGTAAAGCCGTTCATCACGGCTTCTGAAGCAGCCAACACAATATCCGCGCGGTCCCGACTGGCACACACCAATGCACGGGCTGGGTACCGTAAAAAACTCCAGTTGTGCGGATGCCGGTGACGGCTTCTGTTGCATCGGTCAGCAACCTAAATTCGGTCAAAGGATGCACAGTATAGCGGCTTGTCTGTCAAACGCCTACCTGTGCAAATTGACAGATCAGTCCACCAATGTGTATTCAATTGTCGATACTACGCGTATCTTTTTTATGTGTGGATGGTGGGTATCACGGTCTGATATTGAAAACCGCCCCTGGTTTGCACGACGAATCTTTCCCAGCTGACTTTGAGAATCACTGGCAAACTTCAGCGCCACCTCTCTGGCGTTCACGGTTGCTTCTTCAATCATCTCTGGTTTAACATCGTTCAAACGAGTGAACACATATTGAGTTTGTGCATTGTAATTTTGTGTGGAAAGCACAATCCCGTCTTTCAGTAAGCTGCCAATCGAGCTCATCACCTCGCGCACATTGTTCACATCACTGGAGTAGACCGTCACAGTCTGTATCGCGCTATAGCGAAATTCCGCGCGGGGACCGCCCCCGTATTGTTGCGCAAGCTTATCGGTGATTTGTGGCTGGCCTACAGAAATCTCATCTTCACGGATGCCGGCCTGAGTCAAAAACTGCTTCACCTTCCCGGCATGCGTGTCCAGTTCATCATAAAGTGCTGGCAACTCGTTGCCCGCCTCTACAAACTGTATTGGCCAGATGACCTGATCGGCCAGGTATTCGCGTTCAGAAAGTCCTTTAACGGTGACTACGCGATCCCATGTTTTAAAGGTAATCAACGCATCTGATAATAACCAGCCGGCAATCCCTAAACCAGCGACCATTCCCAGTGCCAGTATACTTGCTCCGATTCTGGACATCTTCATTCTCCTTGTAGTTTCCGGGCAACCTTAGAAACGATTATCACAGATAAGCCATTTCTTTGGCTACTGACAGGATTGTCAATGTGAATGCATAACAGCATAACCAGTAAATGGGACAGAATCATGGCATTTTCAGGATGATTCAGGGCAGAAGCCTGTTACTGAGCCTTCACGCTATCACATTCCCTCTGTGAAATTGCCGCAGTTTCATAGAGAAAGGAGGTAACCGGTGATTAAAAAAAAGCCGCTCAAAAAGAGCGGCTGAAATGCCCCATATTACGAGGAGTGGGGCAACGCTTGGGTAAACGCAGACTGTTTACGGGCCTTTCGGCGCTGTAGAAGATAGTAAAATACCGGTGTGAGGATAAGACCAAACAGAGTAACGCCAATCATCCCAGCGAACACCGCCACACCCATGGCCTGACGCATTTCCGCTCCCGCTCCGGTAGACAGAACCATCGGCAGTACGCCCATGATAAACGCGAAGGATGTCATCAGGATCGGGCGCAAACGTAAGCGGCTTGCCTCTTTCACCGCTGACAACGTATCACGTCCCTGCTCCTCAAGATCTTTGGCAAACTCGACAATCAGTATGGCGTTTTTAGTGGCCAGCCCGACCAGCACAATCAGGCCGATCTGTGTGAAGATATTATTGTCACCCCCGTATATCCACACACCGACAAGTGCACTGAGCAGAGTCATTGGCACTATCAGAATGATTGCCAGTGGCAAACGCAGACTCTCGTATTGTGCAGCCAGTACCAGAAACACCAGCAACACCACCAACGGGAAAACCACCAGTGCGGTATTGCCTGCTAATATTTGCTGATAGGTCAATTCAGTCCATTCATAGGACATACCAATAGGTAACGTCTCATCAAGGATCTGCTCAATGGCGGCTTTAGCCTGATCAGAACTATACCCTGGTGCCGGAGCACCATTGATTTCCGCCGTAACATAGCCGTTATAATGCATTACCCGATCAGGACCAGCGGTATGCTCAACATCCAAAAATGAGCCCAGCGGGATCATCTGTCCCTGATTGTTGCGAATTTTAAAGCGCGCGATATCTTCTGCATTCTGACGATAAGGCGCATCTGCCTGTACATTCACCTGATACGTTTGTCCAAACAGGTTGAAATCATTCACATACACTGACCCCAGATACGCCTGTAAGGTGGTAAACAAGCTGTCAATATTTACCCCCTGACTGACCGCCTTATCGCGATCTACATCCACATTCAGCTGCGGTACGTTAACCGTAAAGCTGGTGAAACTGTCAGTCAGCGCCGGGTGAGCCCAGGCTTTCTGAATCACTTCCTGGGTTACACGTTCAAGCTCGCTGAAACCTAAATTTGCACGGTCCTGGACCTGCAACCTGAAGCCACCAATGGTGCCCAGCCCCATCACCGGCGGCGGTGGGAATATCGCCACATACGCACCTTTAATGCTGCCGAACTGCTGATTCAGCTGCGCCGCTATTGCGCCTGCAGATAATTCCGGTGACGTTCTTTCATCAAACGGTTTTAATGGCGTGAACAGCACACCCGAACTGGGACTGTTGGTAAACCCGTTAATGTTCAGACCAGGGAACGCGACGGCATCAGAAACACCCGGGTGTTGCATCGCAATCTCTGACATCTGACGGATCACTGACTCGGTTCTGTCCAGCGATGCCGCATTCGGCAACTGCGCAAATGCCACCAGATACATTTTGTCCTGTGCCGGCACATAACCGGTCGGTGTTGAGGAAAACTGGAACGCAGTTAATCCCAACAACCCACCATAAAGCACCATGACAATCCCGCTTTTGCGGATGAGCCCACCCACAGCGCCGGTATATTGTTTCTCGCCGCGCGCGAACAAGCGGTTAAACGGCCCGAACAACCAGCCGCTAAGGGCTTTATCCATCGCTTTTGTCAGCCAGTCTTTGGCATGACCATGGGGTTTCAGCAACAGGGCGGACAATGCCGGACTCAACGTCAGCGAATTTACAGCAGAAATCACGGTAGAGATGGTGATTGTCAGTGCGAACTGCTTATAAAACTGCCCTGTCAGGCCAGACATAAACGCGGTGGGAATAAATACTGCAGCCAGTACCATCGTGGTGGCAATAATAGGGCCGGTTACCTCTTTCATAGCCTGTACCGTGGCATCCACCGGTGACTTGCCATTGGCGATATTGCGCTCGACATTTTCCACCACCACGATGGCGTCATCGACGACAATACCAATTGCCAGTACCAGACCGAACAGCGACAACGCATTCAGTGAGAAGCCCATCATGTGCATAAACGCGAACGTACCCACCAGCGATACCGGTACTGCGACAAGAGGTATTACAGAGGCGCGCCACGTTTGCAGAAACAGGACAACCACCAGCACCACCAGTAAAATGGCTTCCAGCAGGGTATTTACTACCGCTTCAATCGAGCCTCTAACGAACACCGTGGGATCGTAAACTATTTCGTAGTCCAGTCCTTCGGGAAAGTAACTAGATAACCTTGCCATGGTGTCGCGAACATCATCAGAGATCTGAATTGCATTCGAACCTGGCGCCTGAAATATTGGTAACGCTGCAGCCGGGCGGTTATTCAATAGCGAACGTAATGTGTAGTAGTCCGCGCCAAGTTCGATGCGGGCAACATCCCGAAGCCGGGTCATTTCACCATTTGCGCCGGTTTTTACGATAATGTTCTCAAACTCAGATTGCTCAACCAGACGGCCGCGGACATTGATAAGCAACTGAAAGTCACTGGTTCCGGTTGGCTGCGCCCCCAGACTCCCTGCAGCAGCCTGCTGATTTTGCGCGCGAATGGCATTGATCACATCATCCGGATTCATCTGCAATGAAGCGAGTTTGTTGGGATCTAACCATACCCGCATGCTGTACTCACCAGCACCAAACAGTCGGACTTGCCCTACTCCGTTTACCCGGGCCAGTTCATCTTTTACGTTCTGCTCGGCATAGTTGGAGAGATAAAGCATGTCATAACGCGCGTCCGGCGAAGTCAGATGCACTACCATGGTCAGGTTCGGCGATGACTTTTCGGTTACCACACCTAAACGTTGCACTTCCTGTGGCAAACGCGGCAGCGCCCGGTTTACGCGGTTTTGTACTAAGGTGGTGGCCTCATCCGGATCCGTACCAATGGCAAAGGTGACGGTGAGCGTCATTCTGCCGTCAGACGTAGACTGGGAGGACATATACAACATGTTCTCCACGCCGTTAATTTCATCCTCCAGCGGGCTGGCAACGGTCTGACCGATCACCTTGGGATTCGCGCCAGGATAGTTCGCTGTCACGACAACAGTAGGCGGCACCACTTCCGGATACTCGGTGATAGGCAGTTGCCATACTGCCAGTGCGCCGCCAATAAAGATAAGCAACGAGAGCACGCCTGCAAATATTGGCCGATGAATGAAGAACTGGGAAAGTTGCATGATTACAGCTCCACGGTCGCACGGGTACTGCTACGCTGCGCCACTTCATCAAACGACGTTACGCGCTCCTGCCATGCCATGATTTCAGACAATGAGTCTTCCGTTGCCATTGGCACCGACGTTGGCGCAATGTTCACGCCTGGCCGAATGCGCTGAAGCCCGTCTACCACGATGGAATCACTGGGGTTAAGGCCGCTTTCAATCAGCCGCAGCGTGCCCATTTTGTCGCCCAGTTTCACCGGGCGGTATTCAGCGACATTATCCTGATTAACCACCAACACGTATTTGTTATTGAGATCGGTACCAATCGCTTTCTCTGCAATTAAAATCCCTGCCTCGCGGGTTTGTCCCGCCAGCTTCAGGTGCGCGAACATCCCGGGTAACAGTGCACCATGGGTATTATCAAACACAGCGCGAACTCGAATTGTGCCGGTGTTCGCATTCACCTGGTTATCAACAAAGTCAATATTCCCCCAGAAGTGATACTCCTCATCATTTGCCCGCCGCATCGCCACTGGCTTAGCATTCACAGCGTTACCATCCTGACAGCTATCGGCATAACGCAGGTAGGTTTGCTCATCAATGTCGAAATAGGCATAAAGAGGATGTGTAGAGACAATACGGGTGAGAACGGTCTGCCCCGCGGTAACATAGTTTCCTTCAGTGATATTGGCCCGGGATACCCGACCAGATATTGGCGCCTCAACCCGGGCGAAGCCACGGTTAAGTTTTGCCAGATCCAGCGCAGCCTCGATAGCGGCAACATTGGCACTGGCCTGTTCTGATGCAGAACGGCGGTTATCCAAGACTTCTTCCGACACTGACTGTGACTCACGCAACCGTGAAACACGCTCATAGTCATGATCAGTCAGCGATAACTGGCTTTTTGCCTGTTTAAGTTGCGCTGATAAGCGGTCCACTTCTGCTTTAAACGCCCGGTTATCAATCAGAAACAGCGTATCCCCCTGCTCCACCCACTCACCTTCATCAAAGGCGACAAACTCAATATACCCGGAAACACGGGGTCGTAACTCTACGTGCTCAGGCGCTTCCAATCTGCCGGTAAAGCTGTCCCACTCGGTAAGAGGCTGAGCAATCACTTCTGCAACATCCACCGGCACGGCCTGAGCACCTTGCTGGGGTGCCGCGGCGGGCTGACTATCGCAAGCGGTGAGCAATAGCACTACCCACACAATGATGCTTAGCCGAAATGTAAAGGTCATGAAGGTTCCTTGGTTCATAATCATAAAAACTTGATGAGGCTATTATGGCGACGCCGAATAAATAAAAAAAATTATCTTTTAATATGCAACACATCACATGATGTAATATATTAATAGCAATCGAGGGAGTAAAAATGCTCAGCGCGAGACTACCCGGAACAACGGAGAACAATTATGCGATCGCAGGATCTCAGCCTGTTAATGATATTTGATGCCATCATGACCGAGGGCGCAATTACCCGCGCCGCAGACCGTCTGGCAATGACACAACCTGCGGTATCCAACGCACTCTCCCGAATGCGAGTAGCATGGAAAGATGAGTTGTTCGTCAAAGACGGCAGAGGGATCCAGCCTACCTCGTTCGCCCGAAACCTCTGGAGCCAGATTCAGGACCCATTGGGTCAACTGGAGACGGCGGTCAATTCGGATGATTTTGATCCGGCGACAGCGCGAAGAACCTTCCGTATTGCCGCCACTGACAGTATGGTAGACATGGTATGGGGCCCGTTGCGTAAGATAATTGAGAATGACGCGCCGGGTATTAATGTGTATGCGGTTCCGTACTCAACCATTGATGCAGAAGACATGCTTAAAGACGCCGAGGCCGAACTGGCGTTTGCCAAACAATATCGGCAGGACAGCGTTATTCGTGCCGATCATCTGATCGATCCCCGCTGGGTTGTGGTAATGCGTCCGGACCACCCGCTGGCAAAAGAACAACTTAGCTTAAATGAATTTGTGAATGCTGATCATCTGCTGGTATCGCTGACCGGCGATGTTTCCGGCCCAACTGATCAGGCATTAAATAATCTGGGTTTGAAGCGCCGTGTCGCGATGTCAGTCAACCAGTTTCACAATGTGCCCTCACTGCTAAACCAGACAAATCTGATTTGCGTCGCGCCGTCACTGGTGCTGGAAAAAGAAATTTTTTCCGGTGAACTGGCGGTATTTGAAACGCCGGTGCAAATCAGCACGTCTCCCGTGTCGTTAATGTGGCATAAGCGCCAGGATATGGACGCAGGCCTGAAATGGGTGCGAGAGCTCATTGTGAACATCATCAGAGAACGTGTAGAACGCCACGAGATGCTGTTATCGCAATGCTGCCGCAAAGGCTACTGCGCGGCGACAGTAAAACGATTTATGGAGCAGCGTCACAGTAGTTGTCCGGAAGTCGTGGCCCAAACGCCGGGTGATACTGAAGCGAATGTCCAACCGGTCAAAGTGGCATCGTAACTTGCTAAGCTGTAAAGCTAATCAGTAGTGATGTGTTACCGACTTGATGGGTAATAAAGACATAAAAAAAGCGAGGCAGTTGCCTCGCTTTTTCATATCAGAATAGATAGTTACTTTTTCTTCGCTTTCGGGTTAGGCATATCAGTAATGCTACCCTCGAAGATTTCACACGCCAGGCCAATCGATTCGTTCAGCGTTGGGTGAGCATGAATAGTCAGACCCACATCTTCTGCATCCGCACCCATCTCAATAGCCAGACCAATTTCGCCCAGCATCTCTCCGGCGTTGGTGCCTACCATCGCACCACCGATAACGCGGCCAGAGTCTTTTTCGAAGATCATCTTGGTCAGACCGTCAGTGGCATCAGAAGCAATCGCACGGCCTGATGCAGACCATGGGAATGAGGCAGTCTCATAGTTAACGCCCTGTTCTTTCGCTTCTTTCTCAGTCAGACCTACCCACGCAACTTCTGGCTCAGTGTAAGCCACTGAAGGAATGCAGCGAGGATCGAAGTAATGCTTCTGACCAGAAATTACTTCTGCAGCAACGTGACCTTCATGAACGGCTTTGTGCGCCAGCATTGGCTGTCCGATGATGTCACCGATAGCATAAATATTGTCGACGTTAGTACGCAGCTGTTTGTCTACGTTGATAAAGCCTTTGTCGTCTACGTTTACGCCGGCTTTGTCGGCATCCACCAACTTGCCGTTAGGACGGCGACCTACTGCTACCAGCACTTTATCGTAGCGTACTGGCTCTGAAGGCGCTTTCTTGCCTTCGAATGTCACATACAGACCGTCGTCTTTCGCCTCAACGTTGGTGACTTTGGTTTCCAGCATCACGTTGAACTTGTCTTTGTACGACTTCATGAAGACTTTCATGATGTCTTTGTCAGCAGCCGGGATTAACTGGTCAAGGAACTCAACCACGTCAATTTTCGAACCCAGTGCTTCGTATACGGTACCCATTTCCAGACCGATGATACCACCGCCCAGAACCAACATTTTTTCCGGAATGTCTTTCATTTCCAGCGCGCCGGTTGAGTCAATTACGCGATCGTCTTCCGGGATAAACGGCAGAGTGACTGGCTCAGAACCTGCTGCGATAATGGCATTCTCAAACGAGATTGTGGTTTTGCCGTCTTTACCTTCCACTTCCAGCGTGTTTGCACCGGTAAATTTACCGTAGCCCTGGACGTGTTTTACTTTACGCATTTTAGACATGCCAGCCAGACCTTTGGTCAGTTGGCCAACAACGCCGTCTTTGTATTCGCGGATTTTGTCCAGATCGAATTTCGGCTCACCAAAAGTCACACCATGGTTAGACAGGTGCTTGGCTTCTTTGATGACCTTCGCCACGTGTAACAGTGCTTTTGAAGGAATACATCCTACGTTAAGACACACCCCACCCAGTGTTTCCCTGGCATCAACAATTACGGTTTCAATGCCCAAGTCGGCAGCACGGAATGCCGCGGAATAGCCGCCTGGTCCTGCGCCTAATACAACTAGCTGAGTTTTTATTTCGCTCATCGTGACCTCAAATTCTGTCCAAAATAGTAAATATGCGTAAAACGCCCGAATTTTACCTAGCGGCAACAAGCCATGTAAAGCGAAGTTGGCCTAATTGCCTGAAAAAACGGCGTAAAGGGGAATGCGCACATTCCCCCGCCGCGACTGCTGCCTTACAGCAACATTTGACGTAAGTCTTCCAGCACCGTTTTAAGGTGTACAGCAAACCTTGCCGCCACCGCGCCGTCAATAACACGATGGTCGTATGATAGTGACATGGGGACCATCAGGCGCGGTTCAAACTCTTTCCCGTTCCATTTTGGTTTTATGTCACTTTTCGATACCCCAAGAATAGCAACGTCCGGCGCATTCACAATGGGTGTAAATGCGGTACCGCCGATGCCACCTAAGCTTGAGATAGTAAAGCAGCTGCCCTGCATATCGGCCGCTTTCAGCTTGCCGTCACGCGCTTTGGCACTGATTTCCATCAACTCGCGGGAGATATCCATAATGCCTTTTTTGTCAACATCACGAACCACCGGCACCACAAGGCCTCCCGGTGTATCAACCGCAATACCTATATGGTAGTACTTTTTCTCAATTAAAGACTCACCGGTCTCGGAAAGTGAGGAGTTAAATACCGGATAGGCCTTAAGCGCATCCGCAACCGCCTTCATCATGAACACCAGTGGCGTAATTTTCACGCCCAGCTTGCGCTTCTCGGCAATCGCGTTCTGATCTTTACGGAACTGCTCAAGTTCTGTGATATCCGCCTCTTCAAACTGCGTCACGTGCGGGATAGTCACCCAGTTGCGATGCAGGTTCGGACCAGAGATCTTCTGAATACGCGTAAGCGGTTTCTCTTCCACTTCACCAAACTTAGAGAAATCTACCTTCGGTGGCGGAATGACCTGCAAACCACCGCCCTCGGTATTTCCACCCACTGCGCCAGCTGTGGCTTTCGGACGAGAAAGCTCGTACTTCACATAACTTTGCACGTCTTCTTTCAGGATACGGTCTTTACGACCAGAGCCATTGACCTGAGTCAGATCCACGCCGAACTCACGAGCCAGTCGGCGTACAGAAGGTGATGCATGCACCTTACCGGATTTCTGCTTTTCACCCGCTGATGGATGATGCGGTACCGGTGGGCGCTTAGGACGGTTACTGTCCTGCGCAGCTGCTTGCTGTTGTGGTTTCTCGTCTTTCTTCGACGCAGACTGACTGTCGCTCTTCGCTTCAGGCTTGCTTTCTTTCTTCGGTGCAGCGCCTTTCACTTTCAGCATCAGCACAGACGAGCCTTCAGACACTTTGTCACCCTGTTTTACCAGCAGCTTAGTCACCGTGCCGGCTTTCGGCGACGGCACATCCATGGTCGCCTTATCGGTCTCAAGGGTAATCAGGCCGTCTTCAGCTTCAATGGTATCGCCTTCAGAAACCAGAATTTCGATAACATCAACATCGGCATCATCACCGATGTCCGGTACCTTCACTTCGATTTCTTCTTCTGCGCCTTCATCAGCAGTTTCCTCTGCGTTAGCAGAATCATCACTGTCATCTGAAGATGCTTGTGAAGCAGAGTCATCCGAATCTGAATCTTCGGCCGGGGCGTCATCGCCGCCCTCGCCTTCAATTTCCAGTGTCAGCACCAGCGAGCCCTCGCTCACCTTATCGCCTTCTTTTACCGACAAACTTACCACTTTACCGGCGTGTGGCGAAGGCACATCCATAGTGGCCTTGTCAGTTTCAAGCGTGATCAGGCCATCTTCTTCAGCAACCGTGTCACCTTCTGCAACCAGTACTTCGATGACGTCTACTTCCGAATCATCACCAATATCCGGCACTTTTACTTCAACGGTTTTGCTGCCGCCTTTTGAGCCACCTGATGCAGGTTTATCTTCCTGTTTCGGTGCTTCTGATTTTGACTCGGCTTTCTCTTCTTTAGCAGGCTCTTCCTGCTCTTCAGAACTGCTGTCATCAGAATCACCAGCTTCACCCGCAGCAGCAAGCTTAGCCAGCAAATCGCCTTCTGAAATCTTGTCGCCGACTTTTACGGAAAGCTCTTTCACTTTGCCCGCAAAGGGCGCTGGAATATCCATGCTGGCCTTGTCACTTTCTACTGTGACCAGGGCATCTTCCGCTTCAACGTCATCGCCTTCTGCTACGCACAGTTCGATGACTTCAACTTCGTCTTCCCCGAGGTCGGGTACTAATACGTCTTTGATATCTGACATGTTACTTAGTCTCCCTGAACTTATGCGTAAAGTGGATTAACTTTATCCGGATCAATATCCAGATCCTTCATCGCTTTAGACAGCGTCTTCGCATCAACGTCACCCGCTTTGTAAAGCTCGTAAAGTGCCGCGTACGTCACGTATGCTGCATCCACTTCAAAATGACGACGCAGGTTCGCGCGGCTGTCTGAGCGACCAAACCCGTCAGTACCCAACACACGGTAGCTGCCTGGAACAAAGCTGCGTACCTGATCTGCATAGTTCTTGATGTAGTCTGTTGCCGCGATAGTCGGGCCATCAATACCGGCTTCCAGCGTTTCGGTAATGAACGGCACTTTCACCTTATCATCAGGGTGAAGCATGTTGTGTCGGTCACATTCCATGCCTTCGCGCGTCAGTTCATTGAATGATGTCACGCTGTAAACTTCGGCAACCACATTGTAGTCTTCTGCCAGCTTCGCCGCTGCTTCGCGAACCTGCTCCAGGATAGTGCCTGAGCCCAGCAGCTTCACTTTCCGTTTGCGCTTCTTATCGCCAACGGTATCAAGCAGATAAATCCCTTTTACAATGCCTTCTTCCACGCCTTTTGGCATTTCAGGTTGCTTGTAGTTTTCGTTCATAACTGTCAGGTAGTAGAACACGTCTTCCTGCTCTTCCAGCATGCGACGCATACCGTCCTGAACAATCACAGCCACTTCGTAGCCGTAAGTCGGGTCGTAGCTCACACAGTTCGGGATCAGCGCTGCCTGCGTATGCGAGTGGCCGTCCTGATGCTGTAAGCCCTCACCATTCAGTGTGGTGCGTCCGGCAGTTCCACCCACCAGGAAACCACGAGTACGTGAATCACCGGCTGCCCATGCAAGGTCGCCAACACGCTGGAACCCAAACATCGAGTAATAGATGTAGAACGGCACCATCGGTAAATCGTTCGTACTGTATGACGTGCCCGCCGCCAGCCATGACGCCATTGCACCTAATTCGTTAATACCTTCCTGCAATACCTGACCTTTCTTATCTTCGCGATAGTACGCGACCTGATCAGAATCCTGCGGCTCGTATTTCTGGCCTTGTGAAGAGTAGATACCAACCTGACGGAACAGGCCTTCCATACCGAAGGTACGGGCTTCATCCGGGATGATTGGCACAATACGCTTACCAATTTGCTTGTCTTTCAGCAGCGCGGTCAGTACACGAACGAATGCCATCGTCGTAGAGATTTCACGATCGCCTGAGCCTTTGGTCACAGCATCAAATGCCTTCATTGGCGGCGCGGGTAAATCTTCAGATGCCTTCGCGCGACGCACCGGCATATAGCCATGGAGTGCTTCACGACGGGCGCGAAGGTACTTCATTTCTTCGCTGTCTTCGTCAAACTTGTAGTAAGGCAGATCAGTCAGCTTCTCATCAGATACCGGAATATTAAAACGGTCGCGATACGCTTTTACCGCATCCATGTCCATTTTCTTCACCTGGTGAGCAATGTTTTTACCTTCACCAGCTGCCCCCATGCCGTAACCCTTAACGGTTTTCGCCAGGATAACCTGCGGACGGCCTTTGGTGTTTACCGCGCGATCGTATGCTGCGTACACTTTCACCGGATCGTGACCACCACGGTTCAGACGCCAGATGTCTTCATCAGACATGTTGGACACCATTTCTTTCAGCTCAGGGTATTTGCCGAAGAATTTTTCGCGGGTGTAGGCACCGCCTTTCGCTTTGCAGTTCTGATATTCACCGTCGATGGTTTCGTTCATCAGTTGCAATAATTTGCCAGAGGTATCACGGGCCAGCAGTGGATCCCAGTAACGACCCCAGATCACTTTGATTACTTCCCAGCCTGCGCCGCGGAATGTGCCTTCCAGCTCCTGAATAATTTTGCCATTACCACGAACCGGCCCATCAAGGCGCTGAAGGTTACAGTTAATAACAAAGGTCAGGTTGTCCAGGCCTTCGCGTGACGCCAGACCAATTGCACCCAAGCTTTCCGGCTCATCACACTCACCGTCACCCAGGTAGCACCATACGCGCTGCTCTGAACAGTCTTTAATGCCACGGTCTGTCAGGTACTTCAGGAAGCGGGCAAGATAAATCGCCTGCATTGGCCCTAAGCCCATGGATACGGTTGGGAACTGCCAGAAATCCGGCATCAGTTTCGGGTGCG
Source organism: Alteromonas antoniana (assembly GCF_019249295.1). Lineage (GTDB taxonomy): Bacteria > Pseudomonadota > Gammaproteobacteria > Enterobacterales > Alteromonadaceae > Alteromonas > Alteromonas antoniana. The sequence goes on along the minus strand of NZ_JAESDH010000004.1, from coordinate 133,732 downwards.
GATAAGACGAAATGCCTTTGCCATCGACTTCCTGACGGAAACCGTCAAGTTGCTCTTCGGTCAGACGGCCTTCGATAAACGCGCGGGAATAAATACCCGGGGCGACGTGGCCCTGATAAAATACATAATCGCCGCCATCTTTTTCGTTAGGCGCGCGATAAAAGTGGTTGAAGCCCACATCGTAAAGCATGGCTGAAGAGGCAAAAGAGGAAATATGGCCACCCAGCTCCAGGTTTTTCTTAGACGCTCTCAGTACCATCATTAGCGCGTTCCAGCGCAGGGCGTTTCTGATTTTGCCCTCGATAGTCTGGTCGCCAGGCATGGTAGGCTCCTGCCCCGGCGGTATGGAATTTATATAAGCGGTTGTCGCATCGTACGGTAAATGGGCACCATTTCTGCGCGCTTTTTCAATCAATGATTCTAATAAGAAGTGAGCCCTGTCTGTACCTTCTTCTTCTAATACTGACTCTAACGAATCCAACCATTCTTGTGTTTCTTGCGGATCCACATCTTGGTGCATCATATCAGTCATGGTGCCATCCTATGTTTGCTTATATAGAACATCATCCGTCCGGGTGACTATTCCCGTCGGATGAATACCTAAATTACGTTGTACTCTGAGCAAGCCAATGTGGCTCACCCATTACTGATGCCTGATTTTACACATAGCACCAGAATGTCGGGCTTCACGCCTCTTATATTTCCAGTCGTCTCAGCGCACGTTGTACGCGGCTGTCACGCTGGTTAATATCCAGTAGGGTTTTTTCAATAAATGCCAGATGCGCGTTACAGGCTTGTCTCGCCGCTTCCGGATCCCGTGATGCAATGGCTTCAACAATTTCACGGCGCTGACGCGCGATGTCGTCTACCACCGTGGTATGCAGTGCCAGCATCTCAAGGTTTCTTTCAATGTTCTCAATCAACATACTTTGCATCGTGCTCATCACGTGCAGCAGTACCATGTTGTGAGACGCCCTCGCCATAATGATATAAAAGCGACCTAAGGCCTCAGCCTGTTCGCGTTTACTTTCATCTTTTCCTGGCGTCGGTAGTTCTTCCAGTGCACTGCGCAGCGCCTGATAATCCTCAGGCTGCCCGCGCAATGCCGCATAATACGCAGCCATGCCTTCCAGCGCGTGACGAAACTCCAGCAAATCAAACTGGGTTTCCGGCCGTCGGCTGATAAGCGCCATTAACGGATCGGTCATCGCCGCATTCAAATCGCGACTGATAAAGGTACCACCGCCCTGTTTGCGTTCTACCAACCCGCGCGCCTGCAAGTTACCAATTGCTTCGCGGAGCGAAGGACGAGACACGTCAAATTCCTGAGCGAGTTCACGCTCGGGTGGAAGCTGTTGCCCTGCCAATAGCGTCCCGTCCAGAATCATGGATTCCAGCTGTTCGGTGATCACATCTGACAGTTTCTTACGTCCCTGACGCATTTATCTTAGTCCCGCTTACGAAAAAAGGCGGCTAAATTGTAAACAAGTTTACGACGCCACCCACAATTGGTAATACCATTTTACCTATACAGTGTAGGTCAGAATGTTTCGCACGTAAATAGTGACAAGCATAGCAGGCCGGGACCAGGCTGCTATTTGTTAAGCTTTATTGTTGAATTTGTTGCAAAAAATGGGTTGCGCAAAACTGGTCTGATGAGGATTACTGGCTGCAAAACAGCCAGTAATGTCTTGCTTTTCCTGTCCGTATTAAGAAATGGTCAGGGAGAGTAGTAAGGGTAATAGCCACTGAATGATCAGGACAATGTCCCCACCAGAGTGAGTGCCGCTGTCACAACAAGCAAAAACAGAATGTTGCGCTTCGCCAGTTTTACCAGCACCTTGGGTTCAACCGCCGCATTTTCTTTCTGCGCAGCCTGTTCCTCCGGTGTGAGCATTTCCGCTTTACCGGCAATGGTCGTTAGCAACTGTCGGGGCATCGTTTGAAGGTCTGTCAGTGACTTTATCCATGTTGGAAACGCATTGGAGAAGTGTCCCATCATCAGCAGCCCAAAGGCCGTAATACGCACCGGGATGAAGTCGAGGGCGTAAAGCAGCCGCGCGGTCGCCTGCGCTAGTGATGATTCTGATTCACAAAAGGCATCATGTGCACTGCGGGTAAAGGTATAAAACACGGCTCCCGGAGCCCCAAAAGCCAGAAACCACAAGATCACTGCCGCATAATGCTGATAGTTCAGCCATGTCAGATGCTGTCCAAAGGTTTTCCCTTCAGACTGCGCCTGCGTGCCTTCTTGCTGATAGTTACATCCACTGTGCCCCAACTGATCGGTGTACAGCGTACAGGCTTCCAAATCGCCCCGTTCCGCGGCCTTAAGAAAACACTGATAAGTGGCGCGTAATGCAGGGCAGCCAATACAAATAAACAGAACAACAGTTTGCTCCAGGAACGTCAGAAATGTGCCAAGCAACCAGTGCTCGATAAGCGCAAGCAATAGCGCCGGCAGCAGCAGTACGCCCCATACCTGAACAGCTTCCGTATCCTCTTTTATCCAGCCTCTGTCTGTTGCCCACCGCCGGAACTGCTCCGCATAGCGTTCAACATGCCATGCCGGGGTCTTTTCCAGGCTACGCTCCAGCGACAGTACAATGAGCAAGCTAATTAACATCATAATTGTGATTCCCTGTTATCAAAGAGAGACTGCCGGTACCTGGCCCAGTCGAAATACGGGCCGGGATCGGTTTTTCTCCCCGGTGCGATATCATTATGCCCGATAATGCGCCCGCAAGTGATCAGAGGATAGTGCAACAGGATGTGTTTGCTTAACGATGTCAGCGACGCATACTGCGCATCGGTATAGGGAAGCTCATCCGTGCCTTCCAGTTCGATGCCTATCGCGTAGTCGTTGCACTGCTTACGGCCCTGAAAAGAAGAAACTCCGGCATGCCAGGCCCGCCCGCTGAAAGGCACATACTGCTCAATACGCCCGTCGCGGTAAATAACGCAGTGCGCAGAGACCCGCAAATGGGCGATGTCTTTGTAAAACGGGTGCGCCGTTTTATCCAGAGTGCCGGTAAACAAATCACGAATACCTGACGTACCAAATTCGCCGGGAGGCAGACTAATGTTGTGAATAACCAGTAGCGAGATCTCGACATTATCTGGCCGCGCATCCCAAAAGCTGCAGTCGACACGGGTAGCGTGCGCAAAATAGTCCGGGTTTGAATTCATGCAAGAGCCTAGCAATATTGACAAATCAATAGTGAAAGTGTGACATCAGAGTAACAGGGTGCTTGTAACAACGGTAGTAATAACCGCTTGTACGCGGCTTGACGACTCAGTTGGCAAATATAACAGGAATAAAATGACGCAAAACACAACAGGTGCAGGTAAGTGGATGTATGTGCTGGCATGGGTATGCGCCTTCGGCCTGCTGATACTGGTTTTCGGCGATTTACTTGAGAAGCAGGTAAATCCAAACCAGGAGCCCGAATCAATGCGTATTGATAATCAGACGGAAGTCAGGCTAAAGCAAAACCGTGCCGGTCATTACGTAACCAGCGGCTATATTAATGATGTGCCGGTGACTTTTCTGGTAGATACCGGTGCCACAGATGTCTCTGTACCGGCTCACCTGCAACAGGAACTCGGACTGCTTGCTGGCAGAACCGGCCTGGCAAACACCGCCAATGGTTCAGTTCGCATAGCAGAGACGCAGATCGACTCACTTCGTATAGGCGATATTCAGTTAAGTGGCATTCGGGGAAACCTTAATCCTGGTATGCAAAGCGACCAGATTTTGCTGGGAATGAGCGTTTTGCGCCAATTGGAGTTTACTCAGCGTGGGGAATGGTTAATATTGCGTACCCTTTGACAAGACGAGCAATACGCCATGACACGCCCGGATTTACGCCATATTGAAAAACAAGTCACTCTTGCCCTTGAAGAAGACTTGGGTGGCGAACTACTGCCCTCACAGGACATCACCGCAAACCTGATTGATAACGGGGCGCAGGCCAACGCGACCATTATCACCCGGGAAGACTGTGTCGTGTGCGGAGTCGACTGGGCGACAGCCGCATTTGCGCTGGTTGATTCTGCCATTCGTATCGAGTGGCATGTGAAAGATGGCGATAAGGTATCGGCCGACACACGTTTATGTCGCATCAGCGGGCCAGCCCGCGGTATTTTGACTGCCGAGCGCACAGCGCTCAACTTCTTACAAACGCTTTCCGGCACCGCCACGGTGACGCATTACTATGCGTCTATTCTGAAAGACAGCCCAACACGCATTCTGGATACCCGTAAAACGCTGCCGGGTTTACGTCTTGCACAAAAGTATGCGGTAACCTGTGGTGGCGGGAAAAATCATCGTGTGGGGTTGTTTGATGCTTTTCTTATTAAGGAAAACCACATCATGGCGTGCGGTGGAATTGCCAATGCAGTTACAAAGGCAAAGCAGGATCACCCTGACAAGCCGGTAGAAGTAGAAGTTGAGAACCTTGAAGAGTTTGCACAGGCAAAAGCAGCCGGAGCAGATATCGTCATGCTGGATAACTTTGATAATGAACAGATCCAACGCGCAGTCGACATGAATAACGGTCAGTGTAAACTGGAAGTATCAGGCAATATTACTGACGACAGACTCTTTTCTTTAGGGTCAATAGGTGTGGATTACATTTCTTCAGGCGCGTTAACCAAACATGTACAGGCTATTGACCTGTCCTTAAGAGTAACGCTGGAAGGCTGATTTTCTGCGGTGTATAGCAGATAGTTATTACTTACTGCAGCCACGTTAGGGTATGACATTGAACACATTATGTTCACCAAAACGAACACCACGGTATATTTTCTGATACTTGTCAGATACAAAACTCTTTCTATACTGACAATCAAGTACCGGGGACGTTGGACAGAACGCCTCAGGTATATAACGTAATGTTGAATGAAATTTATTTTAAAAGCGTGATACACGTCCCGGAGAAAGACCATGAAACAAGTTAAAGCATCTAACCAAAAAGGTTTTACACTAATCGAACTGATGATCGTTGTTGCTATCATCGGTATCCTGGCAGCCATCGCACTGCCGGCTTATCAGAACTACACGCAGAAAGCACGCTTCACTGAAGTGACTAACGCGACTGCTGCCGCTAAATCTGCGGTTGAGGTTTGTGCGCAAACCCAGTCTGGTGCAGACGCAGCCGCTGTACTAGCTAACTGCGAGGGTGGTAGCAACGGTATTCCTGATAACGTTACTGTTGGTGCAGGTGTTGTAGGTTTGACCACTACTGCGGGTGAAATCGAAGCAGAAGCCCCAACCGATTCTGATCTGGCTGGAGCAACCTTCACTATTACTCCAACGCTGGATATGGCCACTCGTAAAGTGACTTGGGATTCAGCGTGCGACCCAGCAACACTGTGCTAATTATCAGCCAGTAATAGTTTAAACAAAGCCCGGTGAATACTGGGCTTTGTTGTCTTCAGAACATCAGTAATCCTAACCTCCTTCAACATTTTCTGAGGTAATACTCATGGCCAAGGCAGCAACCGTATTTACCTGGCAGGGCAAAGACCGGCATGGCAGCTCACGTAAAGGGGAAATATCCGCCACGTCACTAGTTGAGGCTAAAAACCTGCTTCGTCGTCAGGGGATTTCAGCGAATAAAGTTAAAAAGCTGGCAACGCCTCTTTTTGGTCGAGGCAATCAGAAAATAACTGCCGCCGACATTTCGGTTGTCTCCCGGCAAATTGCTACCATGCTTGGGGCTGGCGTAACGCTCATCCAATCTTTGGAAATGATTGCTCAAGGGCATGCTAAGCGCACGATGCGTGACTTGTTAGGCGAGATTACTGACGAAGTGAAAGCAGGTAATCCTTTGTCTGTTGCTCTTAGAAAGCACCCAGACCATTTTGATGACTTATACTGTGACCTGGTCGCAACCGGTGAACAATCTGGTGCTCTTGAAACCATTTATGACCGTATTGCGACTTACAAAGAGAAAGCTGAAGCGCTTAAATCAAAGATCAAAAAAGCGATGTTCTACCCCATCGCCGTTCTGGTTGTAGCGTTTATTGTAACTACCATTCTGTTGATTTTCGTGGTGCCTCAGTTTGAAGAGATTTTCAGTAGTTTTGGTGCTGAGCTTCCCGCTTTCACTCAGTTCGTTCTCGCTATTTCAGCATTCGTACAGAACTATGGTGTATTTATCGCTATTGGTGCAGCTGTGGCCGGTTTCCTGTTTATGCGGGCATACAAAAAATCTCTCAAACTGCGTGACAAGATTGATAAACAAATTCTAAAAACACCAGTTGTTGGCGAAATTCTGAAGAAGGCAAGTATCGCGCGGTTTACTCGTACGCTATCAACGACATTTGCAGCAGGTGTTCCTCTCATCGGCGCGCTGGAATCTGCTGCCGGTGCTTCGGGAAATGCTGTTTATCGTGATGCTATCTTATTTATGCGAAATGAGGTATCGGGCGGTATGCCTATGCATAAAGCGATGCGGGCAACCAATGTCTTTCCTGATATGGTGACGCAAATGGTTGCTATTGGTGAAGAGTCAGGCGCAGTAGATGAAATGCTGTCAAAAATAGCTACGATATACGAAGCAGAGGTTGACGATATGGTTGACGGCCTCACCAGTCTTCTGGAGCCCATGATTATGGCAGTATTGGGTGTTGTCATCGGCGGATTAATCATTGCGATGTATCTACCTATTTTCGAAATGGGTAATGTTGTATAGATCCTATCGACACATTCATGAAGCTGCTGAGTCAAGTGACAGCTATGTTTTGCACTGATAATACATCTTTCCATTGTGAAAAGGCTGCCAGTCTGGCAGTCTTTTCAGCTCTTCATACAGACAAAAAATAATCCATGTTGGAATCTGTTGTTACATTAAGCCTGCAAATGCCGGCATTCTTTTACAGTGTCGTTTTTATTGTCAGCCTGATGGTTGGCAGCTTTCTGAATGTGGTTATTCACCGCCTTCCCATCATGATGGAGCGTAGCTGGAAGCAGGAATATCAGAGCTACTTTTCTTCTGATGATGAGGTAGCAACCACCGAATCAGAAACATTCAACCTGATAAAGCCTGACAGCACCTGCCCAAAGTGCAATCATAAAATCAGAGCCTGGGAAAATATTCCGGTAATCAGCTATATTTTGCTGCGCGGCAAATGCGCCGCCTGCCGGGCCCCCATTTCTGTTCGCTATCCGCTGGTTGAGTTATTCACGGCGATAACCTGTACTTTCGCTGCCTGGCATTTTGGTCCGTCTGTACAGGCCCTGTGGGCTGTACTGTTTAGCTTTGTACTGATAGCCCTGTTATTTATCGATCTTGATAAAATGTTGCTGCCGGACCAGCTCACACTCCCACTGTTATGGCTGGGATTACTACTTAGCACTGCTAATGTGTTTGTAGGCCCAACCGACGCTATTATTGGCGCTGCCGCAGGCTATTTAAGTTTGTGGTCGGTCTATTGGGCGTTTAAATTACTCACCGGCAAAGAAGGCATGGGCTATGGCGATTTTAAATTACTCGCGGCTCTTGGTGCATTCACTGGCTGGCAAGGCTTGCCGGTGATTATTTTGCTGTCTTCACTGGTAGGTGCCATCGCCGGCATCGCTATTATGGTTTTTCAAAATAAGGGGAAATCTCTGGCGATACCGTTTGGACCGTATCTGGCAGTAGCGGGCTGGATCGCCTTACTCTATAAAGACACTATTATTGAAACCTATCTCAACTGGGTACTGGGATAATGCCCAAAAAACTGGTTATTGGCCTGACTGGCGGCATAGGCAGCGGAAAATCGGCCGTCACTACCCTGTTCGAGTCTCATGGCGTTGATATTATCGATGCTGATGTGGTCGCCAGAGATGTGGTTAAGCCCGGATCCGTCGGCTTAAAGGAAATCGTCAGTAAGTTCGGCGAAACGATTTTGCTTGCTGATGGCACGTTAAACCGCGCACAGCTGCGCGAGGTTGTCTTCCACAATGCTGATAACAAAACCTGGTTAAACGCGCTGCTACACCCACTTATTCGTGAAGCGATGCAAAGTGGCATTCAGAACAGCACCAGTGAATATTGTATTCTTGCTGTTCCCTTGCTCATTGAAAATAACCTCACCACCATGGTGAACCGTGTACTTGTTGTCGACTGCACTGAACAGCAACAACTTGAAAGAGCGATGCATCGGGACGGTAGCAGCGAACAAACGATCCGCAACATCATGGCGTCACAGGCCAGTCGCGAAGAACGACTGCAGGCTGCTGATGACGTCATCGACAACACGGGCAGTAAAGATTCTCTCAGAGAGCAGGTCACCGCCTGTCATATCCGCTATCTGCGTCTCGCCGAAGAGCAATAAATCAGCACGACCTCAGAGCCTGTTTATCTTTGTTCAGTATTTATGTTGGATGCTAAAACGCCCTAATACAAGGCAGAAGCAGCGTGGTTTGGCAATCCAAATAAGCGGCTGATAACGCAGTAGTAGGGCGTTTCCGCTCCAACCCTGTGGGCAGTGGCCAGTTTCGCGCCATGCGGCCCACAAATTCACTTATTTAGGCCCCCTAAACTTCGCCCATTTGCGATTGTCTGGCACAAAACTGGCCGTCTGCATAAGCACTGAACAAAGATAAACAGGCTCTAAAATAACAGTGAGTAACAGCGGCCTCCTCGTTGCCACCGGGTTGCGTTTATCTGTAAATAGTGTACAACCTTGCAAAGGTGCACTGGGAATGTTCGATTAAGTCTGTAGTCGCACCTTCCTAGAGAGTGTTGACCTTTGCAACGTATTCAAAAATGGGTGTACCGAAAATACATTGCTACGTTTCGGCTCCAATATTGCTTTCCAATTATGATCAGAGTCTGGTCACGTACTGCCACTTCGCCACGTCCATATCGATAGGATATGCGTATTAAATAGCTCTTGCGCTTGAAATTTTGTTAATTTTACGCTGTAGTTCGATCTGAATATCAACTAAGGAACTCCATGTCTGACGCCGTTTTTGAATTTCCCCTAAAGGAAAAAGTCCGTAATTACCTGCGCGTTGAGCAATTGATGACTCAACTGAAGACAGGTGCACAGGTGCAAACGGCGCCACTTCAGATGTACTTCTTCGATCAGCTGTTTATTCTGCTGGATCTTTTCGACAGACTGGATTTGCGCACCGATATACTGAAAGACTTAGATGCTCACGAAAAAAACCTGGTGCACTGGTCGCAACACCCAAAAATAAACAGTGATGCGCTGGATCAGGCGTTACGCTCCATTATCAGCTTGCGAGAAAAACTGAAAGCCAGCAAAAAGTTTGGTCTTGAATTACGGGAAGACAAGTTTCTGTCATCCATCCGACAGCGCTTCGCCATTCCGGGCGGTGCCTGCAGCTTTGATTTGCCAAACCTGCATTTCTGGTTAAACCAGCCCATTGAATCCCGTCAGCAAGATGTAGCTGACTGGCTATCCTCGCTTACTGTGCTTGAGGATGCTATCGCTATCAGTCTGTCATTTTTAAGAGAGCGCGGTCATTTTCAGAAACTTGAAGCCATTAATGGGTTTTATCAAGGTGTTGCGGATGACAAGAATGAACTGCTGAGGATCCGCTGCCAGGTGGACAATGGCTACTTCCCTACTGTCAGTGGTAACAAGTACCGTTACGCACTTCGCTTTATGTGGTTTTCACCGGAAGATGGCATGGGCCCGTCGGTAGATGCTGATGTGGCTTTCTCGCTTGCTGCCTGCTAAGCGGTAGATAGCAGGAATTGTCATAGCTATTATCTCGCATAAAGGATTACCGTCGCGCATGGTGCGCGACGCACTATTAATAGTTTTGTAGAGCAACTCAACCCGGCATAATGCAGTTGATAAAAACTTTGTCGTTGGGATCCCGCCTTTTTTCTGCAACAACTATTCAAAGCGTCGTTATTACTTTAACGTATTTGAGGCAGAGTCATGTTGAGCAAAGTCCTCAACTATTCAATTAGCCACAGCGTAATAAACTTTGTACTTTCTTCTTACAGCAGGTCGTTTCACCTTTTTTCATTTCCGCGAACGCAGTACTATATGAGCATCATTTACCAGCCCCTGATTTTTGATGAATGTAAACTGTCCCATCTGTAGTAAATCTGTTTCCTGGGGTGCGCAGAGCCCCTATCGTCCTTTTTGTTCAAAGAAGTGTCAGCTGATTGATCTCGGAGAGTGGGCGAGCGAAGACAGAAAAATTGCTGCCGACCCCGAGCCATCGGATAAGCCGGAGGCGCTCGATATTGAAGAGATAGAAGCGATGCTGGCCAAACAGCAGGATGATTTTTTCAAACATTAAGGAATTTCGATGATTCAGTCTGTTGCCCTTGTCGGCGGAACACACGGAAATGAAACCAGTGGGATCCAACTGGTGAGAAACTGGTTAAAAGGTGACATTCCGGATACCTACGGTTCACTTGATATTCGTTGCTATCTGGCAAACCAGGCAGCCATTGATGCCAATATTCGCTTTGTGGAAGCGGATTTAAACCGGCAGTTCTCGTTTGAGAACCTGATGGCTGACTCTACTTCCCGCGAGGCCGTACTGGCAAAAACGCTTAACGACAAGCTGGGTCCTAAAGGAAACGCCCTCACCGATTTGGTTGTGGATATCCACAATACCACCAGCAATATGGGGGCAACGCTGATCATACTGGAAGCCGATGATTTCAATATTAAGCTGGCGCGGTATGTCAAAAAGGTCATGCCAGAAGCCAACATTCTGCTGGAAGACGAAAAGCCGGTAGCTGATCACGCGTACCTTTGCACAACCGGAAAGCGCGGCGTGATGATTGAAGTCGGCGCGCAGCCGCAGGGCGTGTTACGTGAAGACGTTTATCAGCTTACGTTGACCATGACAGAAGCCGTACTGGCGTTTTGCGAGGCATATAATCAAGGTGAACTGGGTGAACTGCCTGAATGTGAGGCATTCCGGCTGGGGGATAACGTGTCTTTCCCGTTAGACGAGAATGGCGAGCGCACGGCAATGATACATCACCATCTTCAGGACGCTGACTTCGTCCCTCTGGTTGCAGGTCAGCCCGTATTTCGGGACTTTAAGGGTAATGATGTGCTTTGGGACGGTGACACCACCTATCCGCACTTTATCAACGAAGCGGCATACCATAAACTGCATGTCGCGTTTGCCACGGCGAGTCTTATCAGGTTGTGACGTCTTTTAGCAACTGGCGCAAGGCTGTCAGTTGCAGCAGGCAACATGCATACTGCAGGGCCAAGCCCACCACAAAGTAGGCGGCGTGTCAGGTTTAAGCAGGGGAAACTGACTTGTTGTCCCCGCTCACACCACGGCTTAAATCACAGTAAGAAACAGAGATAAAAAAACCGGATGTTTTCTCATCCGGTTTTTAATGATAGTTACAGCGGGCGTTTTTTCCGCAGTGCATCGATGATGTCGACATTGGCGGCAGGAAAATCCTCTGGTTCAAGCGCATCAATATCACGCCATTGCCCTTCCTGTCCTTCTTTACCGAACGGCTCACCGGTGAAAGTCGTGACAGTATGAACATCCAGCACCACTTTTTTATCACCGTAATCATGCGTGATCACAGTAAGCGGCGAAGTCTGTATAACCTGAATACCGACTTCCTCATCCAGCTCCCGCTGCAGCGCCTGCTCTACCGACTCTTCGCCATCGACTTTACCGCCGGGAAACTCCCATTTCCCGCCCTGGTGTTTGTCGTCAGGACGAAGACAGACATATACCTGATGGCCGCGAAGGATAACGCCCACGGCCACATGCACCTCAGCCATTAATTCAGTTTACCGTGACACTGTTTGTACTTTTTGCCTGAACCACAAGGGCAAGGATCGTTGCGGCCAACTTTAGGGCCTTCACGCACCTCTGTACGCACTTTATTACTTGCCGCCTCAGGTTCTGGTGCCGCGCTCGCTTGCTCATGCTGATAATTCTTTGGCACATCGTCAGCTTGTCGGCGCTGCTCTTCCACCTTCTCTACGTCTTCTTCTGCTCGCACTTTGACACGCGAGAGGATAGTAATCACCTCAATTTTCAACGCTTCTAACATTTGCGAAAACAGTTCGAAAGATTCGCGCTTGTATTCTTGTTTCGGGTTCTTCTGTGCGTAACCGCGCAGATGGATCCCCTGGCGAAGGTGGTCCATCGCCGCCAAATGTTCTTTCCAGTGACTGTCCAGATTCTGCAGCATCACCGCTTTTTCAAACTGGCGAAGTACGTCCTTACCGACCACGTTTTCTTTTTCCTGGTATGCCTTTGTGACTTCTTCATGAATGCGCTCACGCAGCTTTTCTTCATAAAGTTTGTCGTCGCTGTCCAACCAGCTTTGTACTGGCAGATCCACGGCAAAATCAGCTTTCAGACGCTCTTCAAGGGCCTTAACATCCCACATCTCCTCGAGCGACTGCGGCGGAATGTATTCATCTACCACACCACTGACAACGTCTTCACGAATAACCGCTATGGTCTCGCTGATATCGCCTTCATCCAACAGCTCATTACGCTGCTCGTAAATCACTTTACGCTGATCGTTGGCTACATCGTCGTACTCAAGCAATTGCTTACGAATATCGAAGTTACGGCCTTCCACTTTACGCTGTGCATTTTCAATGGCGCGGGTCACCCAAGGGTGCTCAATCGCTTCACCACGCTCCATACCCAGGCGCTTCATCATGCCTGCCATTTTTTCTGATGCGAAGATACGCATCAGCGCATCGTCCAGCGACAGATAAAAACGGCTGGAACCCGGATCGCCCTGACGACCTGAACGGCCGCGAAGCTGGTTATCAATACGACGCGACTCATGGCGTTCTGTACCGATAATGTGTAAACCACCGGCGTCGAGCACTTCTTTGTGACGCTTTTGCCAGGCTTCTTTTACTTTGGCAATTTTTTCGTCAGACGGATCTTCCAGTTGTTCAACTTCTACCTGCCAGTTACCGCCAAGCACGATATCGGTACCACGGCCTGCCATGTTAGTGGCTATAGTGACGGCACCGGGTTTACCGGCTTGTGCAACAATGTCAGCTTCCTGGGCGTGAAATTTGGCATTCAGAACCTTATGCGGAATTTTTTCTTTCTTCAGAATGCGAGAAAGCAACTCTGAGTTTTCAATTGATACCGTACCCACCAGAGTTGGCTGACCACGTTTAACGCAATCTTTGATATCTTCAACGATGGCTTCGTACTTTTCTTCTGCAGTGAGATAAATCAGGTCCGCCTTATCATCACGCACCATCGGACGGTTGGTTGGGATAACAACCGTTTCCAGACCATAAATATGGTTAAATTCAAATGCTTCGGTATCGGCGGTTCCGGTCATGCCGGACAGTTTGTCGTACAACCGGAAGTAATTCTGGAACGTAATCGACGCCAGCGTCTGGTTTTCGTTCTGAATTTTCACGCCTTCTTTAGCTTCTACCGCCTGATGAAGACCTTCAGACCAGCGACGCCCTTCCATCGTACGGCCGGTGTGCTCGTCAACGATAACAATCTGTTCGTCTTTTACGATGTAATCGACATCTTTACTGAACAGCTTGTGCGCACGAAGTGCCGCATTGATATGGTGAAGCAGCGAAATATTTCCCGCAGCAAAGAGTGATTCGCCTTCAGGCAACACGCCTTCTTGGTGCAGAATTTCTTCTACATGAATCTGACCCCGTTCAGTCAGGTGGATCTGTTTGGCTTTAAGGTCGATGGTGTAGTCACCATTGCCTTCTTTACCTTCTTCGTCTTCCTCTTCCTGCTGGATGAGTTGTGGGATAACACTGTTAATACGACGATACAGTTCTGAACTGTCTTCTGCAGCGCCAGAGATAATAAGCGGCGTTCTCGCCTCATCAATCAGGATGGAGTCAACTTCATCGATTACCGCGTGATGGAGTGGACGCTGTACGCGATCCTGTGGACTAAACGCCATATTGTCACGCAGGTAATCGAAACCAAACTCGTTGTTTGTGCCATAGGTGACATCGCTGGCATACGCTTCACGCTTTTGCTCAGGAGACATACCGGGAACATTACAGCCAACTGTCATGCCCATAAAGTTGAATAACTTGCGGCTCCAGTCAGCGTCACGACGGGCCAGATAGTCGTTAACAGTAATAACGTGAACCCCTTTGCCGGTAAGGGCATTGAGGTAGGTTGGAAGGGTTGCCGTAAGGGTTTTACCCTCACCAGTACGCATTTCAGCAATTTTACCTTCATGCAGTACCTGGCCACCCAGCATCTGTACGTCGAAGTGGCGCATTCCGTAAACGCGTTTACTTGCTTCGCGAACAGTTGCAAACGCTTCTACGATGAGGCTGTCAAGCGACTCGCCTTTTTCCAGGCGTTCACGAAACTCTGCGGTTTTGTTTTTCAGCGCCTCATCGGAAAGCTTTTCATATTCGGCTTCCAACGCATTAATGGCATCGACACTCTTTTTTAGTTTTTTTAATAGTCGGTCGTTTCTGCTACCGAATACTTTTCTCAGGACGCTTGAAAACATTTGGTTGATTTTTCCACTACTTGTCGAGACGCCGTACTCTGTACAAGTACATTGTCAATTTCCAAAAAATGACCGTCACAACCTTACCGTTGTGTCTGCCACCCAATTTTGATTGTTGCAGACGTTAATTGTCTGCTTTACCTGGCTGCTACCGCATTACTTCTTGTAAACAAAAGGTAGAGGATCGATTTGCTGTCCGTTTCTTATTACTTCGTAGTGTACATGTGCGCCGGTAGAACGGCCTGTGCTACCCATGACAGCAACAGACTGCCCTTTGGTAACCACTTCACCGACAGAAACACGTAGTGACTTGTTATGCCCGTAGCGGGTAATCAGGCCATCACCGTGTTCAATTTCTACCAAATTTCCATAACCATAGCGCTCACCTGCCCAGGTAACTATCCCTGCAGCGGTGGCGACGACGTTATCTCCGGTTTCCCCTGCGAAGTCCAGCCCTTTGTGCATGGCTTGTTCACCGGTGAAGGGATCTGCACGCATACCGTAATAAGATGACAACCATCCAGATTCAATGGGACGACCAGATAATTGACTCTGCTTCTGGATAAGGTGCCCCCTGACCAGACTTTCAAGCATGGTCAGTTGCTGAGCTTTAATATCCAGGGATTGTTGCAGTGCCGCGATCTCTCGCATTATGGGGTCGTCCTGATGATTATCAGGTAACGTTGCAGGCATGAAAGCGTCCAGGTCTGCCGCTGTCATGCCTAATTCTTTTGCCAGTTTTTCGTTCTGGGTATCAAGTTGATTTAGCTTTGCTGACAATGCTGCAACGTGTGCAAGCAACGTGTCCAGCTTCACTTTCGTATCGCTTCTGAGCGAATCCACTTCGCTTTGCTTTTCTGCGACTTCCGATTGCGCCAGCTTAATACGCGCAATATCCTCGGAGACGGATTCAGTCGAGCGACTGGACACCAGCATGAACAGAGACGACAACACCGTCGCACTCACCAGTGTTCTTACACTGATGCTTTTGCGATAGCGTCGGTTGGTTCCTGTCAGGGTGATCGTCAGCTTCATAAATCAACTCATAAAAATTCGACCGATAGTGTAACTCTGTTTGCGGCGTGGAACAAACGCAGATGTGTGCTTTCATGCTTAAGGATAAGAATTCGGGATATAAAGGTTGCAGACCCTGCACTATCTGGCTTAGCAATGGCCTCGTCTGAGCGTTATTCTCCCGCGTTCAAATCAGGTACGTATGTTTATTTATTCGTGCGACACTTCTGTTACATCATTCAAACAAAAACCCACATCACCTTAACAATCTGCAGAATAAGCGCTACTATGTATGCGCTTACAATTTTTGCAAAGGCGACCTGATGCGAACTGCAACTTCCTACAAAATGCCTGGCAATTGCTGCCTTTTCGTAGTGCTTTTCATGCTTTCTGCGTGCCAGACAACCACAAAACCGCCACAGGCAGCCTTCCAATGGCAGCCAGTAACATTAAACTTTGAAGGTCCGCAGACGTCAGAAACTGACCCAGTGAACCCGTTTACCGACTACAGGCTTTTGGTACGGTTTGTTCACCAAGATAGTGAACGCGTTATCCGTGGCTATTACGCTGCAAACGGCAACGCGGCCGAAACCAGCGCGTCCAGTGGCAACGTCTGGCAGGTGAAATTCACACCAGACCGTCCCGGACTATGGCGATACCACGCCTCTCTTTATAAAGGGGCAGGTGTAGCGTTGGCCGACAGGCCGGAAGCTGGACAACAAATCCCTATCACTAACGCAACAGGTAACCTGAAAGTCGTGAAAGCTGAGAGCCAAGCAACTGGCTTCCATGCGCTTGGCACACTCTATACAAAGGGCCGGTACTATTATACAGCTGATCAGGATAAGGTCTGGCTTAAAGGGGGAACCAACAGTCCTGAGAACTTGCTGGCATTTAATGAATTTGATCAAACCTACCGCATTACTACCCAGCAAAGGGATGGTGAAGCCAGCAGCGGCACTGACATCCACGAGTACAAAAACCACCGCAAAGACTGGCTGCCAGGCGATCCTACATGGCAAAGCGAAAAGGGTAAGAATCTCATTGGCGTGATGAATTACCTTGCTGACCGAGGCATGAACAGCGCGTACTTTCTGACACTTAATATAGAGGGCGACGGGAAGGATGTGTGGCCTTATACCAGTCCAACTAACTTTGAACGTTTCGATGTCAGCAAGCTGGCGCAATGGAACGTGGTGTTTTCTCACATGCAGAAAAAAGGTATTGCACTTCACCTTGTCATTCAGGAGACAGAAAATGAGCGCTTGCTGGATGACGGCGATACCGGTCCTTTGCGTCAGTTGTATTTTCAGGAGCTCATTGCCAGATTTGCACATCACCCCGGACTTATATGGAATCTGGGTGAAGAAAATGGCCCTGCAGAATTTTCGCCTGATGCGCAGACAGACGAACAGCGTATTGCAATGTCGCGTTTTTTGAAAGAAGCCGATCCCTACTCACACCCTGTCATTATTCACACTCACTCTACCCCCGAGTCCAAAGATGAAATATTAACCCCGCTACTCGGAGAGTCTTCATTAGATGGCCTGTCTTTTCAGGTGAATCTGCGGGAGCAGGTCTATTCTGAAATCACGAAATGGCTGAGTAAGGCTGAAAGTCACAACCGCAAATGGGCGATCACCATGGATGAAATAGGTGAATGGATGGATGGGGCGAAAACCGACACCGTTGATCCAACCCATGACACCCTCAGACGACACGCCTTATGGGGCAGCCTGATGGCTGGCGGAGCCGGCGTTGAGTGGTATTTTGGAGCACACCAGCAACATAACGATTTAACTGCAGAGGATCTTCGTTCACGCGATAATTTGTGGCGGCAAACAAAAGTCGCTCTGGACTTTTTCAATCAGTATATTCCGTTTGAAGAAATGTCGCCGGCGCCTGCTGTTGTATCAAACGAGAATGTGTACAGCTATATAAAGTCTGGCAATATCTATCTGCTTTATATTCCAGAGGGTGAGTCAACTGACCTTATGCCGGGCTGCACCGGGGCCAGATACTCGCTGTCGTGGTTTGATCCCCTGCACGGGGGCGACCTTATTCGCGATACAAAAGTACTTTCTGGCAAGACACTATCAATACCTGCAGCACCTGGTAATGGTGACTGGGTAGCACTAATACAACGTCTTAAGTAACTTCAGATAGAATAGCGAGCCACCAAGGGCGTACCAGCTCACTAAAGGCCTTTCCCGGCATCAAAGGAAGGTCGCCGATCTTCAAGATAAGTTGTGATGCGAAACATCATCGCCCTGATTGTATCTCGCTTATCTACCTTGATTCAGGCTATGTGAAAGACATAAAAAAGCCGCCAGGAAAGGCGGCTTTTATGCGAAAGCGTACTTTACGCCAGGACAGGCTGGGCGTAGCGAATAGGCGCGTCTTCCTGAGAATCATAAGTGATGTATTCCCAGCACTCTTTTTGCGCCAGCACGGCATTGAGCAGTTTATTGTTCAGCCCGTGGCCAGTTTTGAAAGCACGAAGCTCACCGATAATGCTGTGACCACCAAGATATAGATCGCCCACTGCATCTAAGATCTTATGCTTTAAGAACTCATCGTCATAACGCAGACCTTCCGGATTCAGAATGCGAAACTCGTCCAGCGCCACGGCGTTTTCCATGCTACCGCCAAGTGCCAGATTGTTGGCATTCATGTACTCCAAATCGCTCATGAAACCGAATGTACGAGCGCGGCTGACTTCATCCACGTAGGAACAGGAATCAAAGTCCATAACCATATGCTGACGCGTCTGGCTGATTACCGGATGGTCGAAGTCAATTCGAAAATCAACACGAAAACCATCATGCGGCACCAATTCTGCCCACTTGTCACCGTCTTCAACGCGTACCGGCTTTTTAATGCGAATGAATCGCTTAGCGGCATTAAGCTCTTCAATGCCAGCAGATTGCAAAAGAAAAACAAACGGGCTGGCACTGCCATCCATGATCGGCAGCTCGTTGCTATCAACCTCAACAATGATGTTATCAATACCCAGACCCGCCAGCGCGGACGCCAGATGTTCTACCGTCTGAATGCTAACGCCATCATCATTGTTTAAACACGTACATAGCATGGTATTACCCACCGCGTCCGCACGTGCAGGGATGTCCACATGAGGTTCAAGGTCTACACGCCGGAATACAATTCCTGTATTCGCAGGCGCAGGCCGGAGAGTCATCGTGACCTTTTCCCCTTTGTGAAGCCCTATTCCGGTTTCCTGAACCGGGTGCTTGATTGTACGTTGTCTAATCATCTCGTTTGCTTTTACCTGTCTAAAAAGCGGTCGCGCATTATAGTGAGTTGTCACTTACATGTCAAAAATGTGTCACACGAGTACCTAAGTAACAGATACTCATACACATTGTGACAACGTAAACGCGTCAAAATTCAATAAACGTGAACTAGTCCGCTTGCTTGCGCAAAAATGCCGGAATGTCCAGATACTCAAGATCAGAACCAGGCTGCGCTTCATCTTCCGCTTTCAGCGCCTGATTACCATCTGTCGACCCGACACTGCTGCTGCGTGGTTCGTGGCTGGACTGATGCGACCCATATTCGCGGGCACTTGCAGACAAGCGTGAACCTTCAGAGCTTACCAGTGAAATGTCAGGCTTACGCTCTGCGCCAATGCCGGTAGCAACGACGGTTACACGCAGCTCATCTGTCATTTCCATATCAATCACAGTACCCACGACAACCGTCGCGTTTTCTGATGCGAAAGCCTTCACGGCATTACCCACGGTCTCAAATTCGTCAATGGCGAAGTCAGGACCTGCGGTAATGTTTACCAGGATACCGCGTGCGCCAGACAGATCGATATCTTCCAGCAGCGGACTGGCGATAGCAGCTTCGGCAGCTTCTTCAGCACGGTCTGCACCTGATGCAGCACCAGAGCCCATCATGGCTTTACCCATTTCAGACATCACAGTACGCACGTCAGCGAAGTCGACGTTAATCAGACCCGGACGGGTGATAAGCTCGGCAATACCCTGTACGGCACCGCGTAATACATCATTTGCCGCACTGAATGCCTGCAGCAATGGCGTACCCGGTCCCATGACCTTGAGCAGTTTTTCGTTAGGAATGGTGATCAGTGAGTCAACATTGTTTGATAACTCGACAATGCCCTGCTCAGCAAACGCAGTACGCTTTTTCCCTTCGAACGGGAAAGGCTTGGTTACCACGGCGACGGTCAGAATGCCCATTTCACGGGCAATCTTAGCCACTTCCGGGGCAGCACCGGTTCCGGTACCACCACCCATGCCCGCGGTGATAAACACCATGTCCGCGCCGTCAAGCGCCTGACGAATGGTCTCGCGGTCTTCATGAGCAGCCTCACGACCAATGTTAGGATCAGCACCTGCACCCAGGCCTTTTGTTACGCTGGAACCAATTTGCAGCGTGACATTGGCACTTGAGCTTCGCAGCACCTGTGCATCAGTGTTGACAGCAATAAATTCTACGCCTTCAATGCTTTGTGAAACCATGTGTTCCACTGCATTGCCACCGCCGCCACCGACACCGATGACTTTGATTACGGCTTCTTCGCCGTGACTATCCATTAATTCAAACATACTTACTCTCCGGTTGTACGTCTTCAACACTAAGCCAGGTCATATACTGCTGATCAGATGCCTCCATGCCGATCAAAAATGCCGTAGCCTTAGCGCCCCCAAAATAAAAAATTAAAATTCACCTTTAAACCAGCTTTGCACCCGGTGAAATAAACTCTCACCTGGCTTCTGCTTACTGGACTTATTATTCTCTGCTTGCATTTTACCGTAGTGTAAAAGCCCTACGGCTGTTGCAAATCCAGCATCATCAACGTATTCGGACAAGCCTTTTACATTGATGGGGTTGCCCACGCGCACGGGCATCTGGAACAATTCCTCTGCAAACTCAACTGCCCCTTCCATCTTGGCAGTGCCGCCGGTTAGCACAAGGCCGGCTGCGATTTGCTCTTCCAGACCGCTGGCTTTAATCTCATCCAAAACCAGCTCAAACAGTTCCTGATATCGCGGCTCAATGACTTCCGCCAGTGTGTGTCGCGACATCACCCGGGCCGGCCGTCCGCCAACGCTCGGGACTTCAATACTTTCTTCCATGCTCACCATGTCTTTGAGAGCACAGGCATAATTCACTTTAATCTCTTCCGCATTGCTAATTGGCGTGCGGAAAATTTTGGCGATATCACTGGTTATCTGATTCCCGGCAACAGGGATCACCGCGGTGTGTCGAATCGCGCCATCAGTGTAAATTACGATGTCCATCGTACCGCCACCGATGTCGACAACACATACACCCAGTTCACGCTCATCGTCGGTTAGCACCGCATAACTTGACGCCAGCGCCGAAAATATCAACTGGTCGGCGTTAAGCTCGCATCGTTCAATGCACTTCACCAGGTTTTTCGCCATGTCGTCGGCGCACGTAATAATGTGTGCATCCGCCTCCATTCGTACGCCAGACATGCCAATAGGGTTTTTAATTCCCTCCTGCACGTCGATAGTGTATTCCTGCGGTAACACATGCAACAAACGACGTTCAGCTGCAATCGGTACACTACGCGCCGCATGAATGACGTTATCTACGTCTTCCTGCGTCACTTCCTGATTATTAATAGGTACCATGCCATTTTCATTCTGGCATTTTACATGGCGGCCACTGATGGACATAAAGACTGACGATACCCGGCAATCTGCCATGAGTTCCATCTCGTTCACTGCGCGCTGCACCGACTTCACCACCAGGTTCAGATCGTTAACACCGCCTTTATCCATGCCTTTGGCCGCGTGTGTACCCACACCAACAATACTGATTTGGTCATCATCCAGCAGCTCGCCCACTACGGCTTTTACCTGACTGGTACCGATATCCAGACCGACAATCAAATTGCGTTCAGCTGGTTTTGACATGGTTTCCTTAACTCTCTTGTTTACGCTTCTCGCTGTCCGCTGACTTCCAGCCGACAGCTAATCCTGTGTCATAACGAAGGTCGACATATTTGACGTCCTTCGGTTGTTGTTGCAGCAACGGATATATATCAATAAACCGTTGCAGACGGTCGATAAACTCTTGCCTTCCCAGGTTCAGGTCAACGCCGTTTTTTAACTGTAGCTGCCACGCAAAACGTTCACTCAGTGACAGTTCACTGATTGCCATGGCGGTGGTAGCAAGCAGCGACTGCATAGCGTTATAGCCTTCCAGCGCTGTCTTCTCACTGCCGCCCGGACCATATAGCCTTGGCAAATCCAGTTCCTGATCCTCACCATCAAAGGTTTCGCCGTAAGGATTCAGTATTAAATCGTCGTTCCAGTGTGCGACCGGCGTCTGCTCTACCAGATAGATTTTCAGCGTGTTCGGCCACTGCTTTCTCACCGACGCGCGATAAATCCAGGGCTGCGCCTCAACCAACCGGAACACTTCGTTCACATCCAGGGCGAAAAAGCTTCCCGGCTGTGACGTTCTTATCAGTCGTTCGAGCCGTCCGATATTGACGTGCTCAAACTCACCGGAAAAGTCGACCACCTGCACCGGCATTTGTTGTTCGTCCTGCATCCAGCTATAGGCTTTCAGTCCGCCAACAATCAGGCCAATGAAAACCAGCACTAAAAAGGCGACGCCTGCCCATAGTTCCTGTGGTTTTCTTGACGATGTCATTGCATGTCGCCTTACGCGTCATACGCGGGCATACTGGTCGCCAGTATAGCCATTACGAGATCGTCAAAACTGATACCGGCGGTTTTAGCCGCTTTCGGTACCAGACTTTTTTCTGTCATGCCGGGCACGGTATTGGACTCCAGCAGATAAAAATCGCCGTTCACGTCCTGCATCACATCCACACGCCCCCAGCCTGAGCCGGAAAGCGCGCGAAACGCCCGGATTGACAATGCTGCTAATTCCGCCTCTTTTTCATCCGATAAACCACTGGGGCAGAAGTACTGCGTGGTATCGTCCTGGTACTTGGCAGCATAGTCATAAAATGTGTGGGGGGTAGACATGCGGATCGATGGCAAAGCTATACCCTGAACCACGGAAACTGTGAACTCAGGTCCATCGATATACTGCTCCAACAGAACCTGATTATCGTATTTAAAGGCGTCCTGTATGGCAGTACTTAATTGTTTAGCGCTAGTCACTCTGGCCATCCCGATACTCGAACCTTCACGAGCCGGTTTCACCATGACCTCATTCCCCAATTCATGCATTATAGCGCCGCATGATCCAGCTTCAAAGTCACTTTTATCAGCAATTTGGTATTTTGCCGTCGACAATTTCAGACATTCCCAAATCTGCTTACTATGAATTTTATCCATTGCCAGTGCAGAGCCCAAAACGCCGCTTCCGGTATAAGGAATTTTCAGCTGTTGTAAGGCGCCCTGCATCGAGCCATCTTCGCCACCACGGCCGTGCAACATGATAAGTACACGACTCACGTTTTCGTTTAGCAAATCCGTGAGTGGCCGTGCTGCCGGATCAAACCCAAAGGCATCCACACCTTTACGCAACAAGGCATTCAGCACCGCTTCACCAGACTTCAATGACACGTCGCGTTCGGCGGAATCGCCACCAAACAAGACGGCAACCCGCCCATATTCCTGCGCGCTGTATGTCTTCATGACGCTGCACTCTCATCAAGTAGTACGGACGGCTCAAGCTTCGCCTGTGCCAGTTGCTTTGCAATTTGTCCGATGTTGCCGGCACCCTGTGTCATCACAATATCGTTATCCTGCAGGATGTTAGCCAGAATTTCCGGCAACGCCGTTTTATTGCCAACATAGACAGGTTCTACCTGGCCACGTTGACGAATAGAGCGGCATAGCGATTTACTATCAACCCCTTCGATAGGCGTTTCACTCGCGGCATAAATGTCCAATAGCAATAAAACATCTACCTGTGACAGCACCTCAACAAAATCTTCGTACAGGTCTCGCGTGCGGCTATAACGGTGCGGTTGATACACCATCACAATTCGGTTCTCAGGCCAGTTAGCTCTGGCCGCAGCAATGGTCGCTTTCACCTCAGTCGGGTGATGTCCGTAATCGTCTACCAGACTGACCTTACCCTTACTGGTGTCAAAGTCGCCAAGTAACTCAAATCGACGACCTATTCCACCGAAACTGGCGAGCGCTCGCACGATAGCCTCATCGTCTATGCCTTCATCCGTTGCCACGGCAATGGCTGCCAGCGCATTTAATACATTGTGCATCCCTGTCAGATTGAGCGTCACTTTCAGTGACGGCCGGTCCGGACGCAACACCGTAAAACAGGCTTTGCCGAACTCAAGGGTGATATCAACTGCGCGCACATCATTGTTTTCATCAAATCCGTAGGTAAGAATATTACGCCCTATACGTGGACAAATTTCCTTAACATTGGCGTCATCTCCACACACGATTGCCTGACCGTAGAACGGTAGGTTACGCAAAAAGTCAACGAAGGTATCTTTGACTTTCGAGAAGTCCCCGCCATAGGTATCCATGTGATCAGCTTCGATGTTCGTGACCACTGAGACCATTGGCTGCAGGTGCAGGAACGAGGCATCACTCTCATCAGCTTCGGCTATCAGATACCGGCTTTTGCCTAACCGTGCGTTGGTACCGGCGCTGTTTAACAGCCCGCCAATTACAAAGGTCGGGTCATAATCAGCTTCGGCAAAAATGGTTGCTATCAGACTGGTGGTCGTGGTTTTCCCGTGGGTACCTGCTATCGCAATACCGTGACGAAAGCGCATCAGTTCAGCCAGCATTTCCGCCCGGCGAATGATGGGGATACGCTGCTCGCGTGCCGTTTGTATTTCCGGGTTTTCTTCGTTTATGGCGCTGGATACCACGACGACGTCTGCGCCAGCAACGTTCTCTGATTTATGACCAATAAAAATCTCTGCACCGAGTTCGGCGAGGCGATGTGTCATCGGTCCCTGCTGAATGTCAGAGCCCATGACGTCATACCCTTCATTTAACAGGACTTCTGCAATTCCGCCCATACCGGCACCGCCAATACCGATAAAGAAAATTCGTTTCACTTTCCGCATTTGCGGACTTTGGAATGGAGCTTGTAACACCATTATGCCGCCTCTCCTGCCAGTGCTTCACACTGTGCTACTACTTGTTCAGTGGCTTGTGACTGTGCTTGTTGCCGGGCCATGTGGCCCATTTTCTGACACGCTTCAGGATCGGATATCCATTGCCTGACAGCCTGTCCTAAGTTTTCTTTTAACAATGACTGCGGGATCATCAGTGCCGCTTTTACTTTCACCAGTGATTGCGCATTTTTAGTCTGATGATCATCGACGGCATGGGGCAGCGGCACGAAGATCGCGGCTCGTCCGGCTGCAGCGACTTCAGAAACCGTCAGTGCACCGGCGCGACAGACAATAAAGTCCGCCCATTCGTAAGCCTGCGCCATGTCATCAATAAATTCTGTAACCTCAGCCGCCCCATTTGCGTTGGCATATGCGCGCTCAACCTCTTTGACATTTCCTTTACCGCACTGATGGCGTATTTTCAGGCCCTCCAGTCCGGCACAAACCGGTGGTACGGTTTCATTCAGCGGACGTGAACCCAGACTGCCACCAATTACCAGAATGTTAAGCGGTACAGACATCGATGTTTTTTCTGATACGCTCCA
Source organism: Alteromonas antoniana (assembly GCF_019249295.1). Taxonomy (GTDB): domain Bacteria; phylum Pseudomonadota; class Gammaproteobacteria; order Enterobacterales; family Alteromonadaceae; genus Alteromonas; species Alteromonas antoniana. Next base: position 108,599 of record NZ_JAESDH010000004.1, on the reverse strand, counting down.
AATCTCATCGCGCACCGGGTTGCCCACGGTCACCACGTTTTTGTTGGCAGAAAACTGCGAACGCGCGTCGTCAAAACCCAGCATGATGGTTTTCGCGAACTTAGCCAGTAACTTGTTTGTCATTCCTGCCGCGGCATTTTGCTCATGAACAATCACCGGTATACCGGAGGTCCAGGCCGCTACGCCGCCAGGCCCACTGGCATAACCGCCAAAACCAATTACGATATCCGGCGCGATGCGCTGAATCAGTTTGCGTGCCTGAAACAGGCTTCTGATCAGCGCCATTATTCCTTTTACCTTGGCAGACAAGCCTTTTCCGCGGATCCCTTTCACCGGCAAAAACGAAATCGGATAACCCCGCTTCGGCACCACGTCGGCTTCCATCCGCTCTGCGGTACCCAACCACTGGATATCCCAGCCTTTTGCTTTAAGCGCATCAGCCACGGCCAACCCCGGGAACACGTGTCCGCCAGTACCACCGGCCATAATCAGGCATCGCTTAGTCATGCTCTGCCTCCTCGGCCACGTCATCAATCATGGCTTTGGCTTTGCGCTTGCCCTCTTCGCTGGTTGCTTTTGACGGCAATCGCGCTTTGTCTTTCTTGCTTAATGCCTGCACACCATCTACCCGCAATTCGAAATCGATGCGCAATAGTAACGCAACGGCAATCGCCATGATAATCAAACTCGAACCACCGTAGCTCACCAGCGGCAATGTCAGCCCTTTGGTTGGCAATATGCCTGCACTTGCGCCAATGTTGACTGCAGTCTGAAAGCTGAACCAGATACCAATGCTATATGCCATATACCCGTCGAAAGGACGACCTTTAAGCAATGCCGCATTGCCTATTTGCAAGGCGCGGATCACCATCCACAGAATCAGTGACAGCACAGCCATAACGCCAACAAAACCAAGCTCTTCTGCGAGAATGGCCATAACAAAATCGGTATGCGCTTCCGGCAAAAACTCCAGCTTCTGCAAGCTGTTACCCAGCCCCTGCCCGAACCAGTTGCCACGCCCGTAAGCCATTAGCGACTGCGTCAGCTGATAACCGGCGCCAAATGGATCCGCCCAGGGATCGAGGAAAGATGTCACCCTTTTCAGCCGGTATTCTTCAAATACAATCAGCGCCACAACTGCCATCAGTCCCACAAACGCCAGTGCAAAAAACTGCCACAGTCTGGCACCAGCCAGAAACAACAAACCGATAGTCGTGGCAAACATCACTACCACGGTGCCTAAGTCAGGCTGCAGCAATAGCAACATAGCGAGAATAAAAAATACGACCAGCGGCTTAAGGAAGCCTTTGAGACCCTCAGTAACTTCTTCGTAGCGGCGCACCAGATACCCGGCAAGGTAGGCGAAGAAAAACAGTTTAGCCGGCTCAGCTGCCTGAATGGTAATAGGGCCAATTGCCAGCCAGCGGGTACTGCCGTTGACACTGCGTCCCACCAACAACACCGCCACCAGCAGCCCTATCGCAGCTAACAACAAATACGGATTGCTTACCCGCCAGAACGTCAGTGGTAATTGCATCACCGTCATTGCCGCAATCAGCGCAATCACTATGTAAATAGTATGACGTATCGCGAAATGAAACGGGTTGTCGAACAGACGGTCGGCCACCGGCATAGAGGCGGATGTCACGATAATCAGACCAATTGACATCAGCGCAATCGAGACAATCACCAGGCCAGTGTCGTAAGGTACGCCCGACTTCACCTCGCCATGGCGAGCCGCAAATAAATCAGTCAGTCTGGAGGCGGCTTCAAGCATCAGCTGTTACCTCCTTCACGGCTTCAGCAAACACGGCCGCACGATGAATATAGTTGTCAAACATATCCAGACTGGCGCAGGCCGGTGAAAGCAGCACAATATCGCCTGCTGCAGCTTTCTCATAGGCCAGCGCAACCGCTTCAGACATTGTCTTCACGCAGGCTGACGCCGGAGACAGCGCAGCAAGTCGCTCGCCGTCACGTCCAAGCGCAATAACAAATGAAACATGTTCGCTAAACGCCGTGGACAGAGGGGAGAGATCAGCGCCTTTGGCGTCTCCCCCGGCAATGAGGATCAGGTTTCCGGTACACCCGGGGCCGAGGCCTTCAATCGCGGCAAGGGTGGCACCGACGTTCGTGGCCTTTGAGTCGTCTATCCAGCGAATACCCCGGTGTTTCGCGATTTCTACGCAGCGGTGAGGAGCAGAGGTAAAGCGGTATACCGCATCAGCAGCCTGAGCGGGCTCGACACCGGCCACTTTCGCCATTGCCAGTGCCGCCTGGATATTCAGCACATTGTGCGATCCCACCAACTGAACATGCTGCATGTTCACAACCGGCTTGCCATCAAACGTTATCCAGTTGTTGGTAAAACCAAAACCCACTTCAGCAACGTCCAGACCATAAAGCACAATATCCCTGACCGGTGTTGTCGGACGGGTTTCAGCCTGCCCGCGCCACACTATGGCGGTATCGCAGTGCTGGAAAATACGCTGTTTGGCATCCAGATAGCGCTGCATGTCGCCGTGACGATCCAGGTGGTCATCAGAAATATTCAGAATAGCGCCAGCCTGAAGTTTCAGTGACGATGTGGTTTCCAGCTGGAAGCTGGATAGTTCCAGCACAATGGCATCCAGTGACATCGACAACGTGTCCAGCACCGGCGTTCCCACGTTGCCGGCTTCCACCACGGCCTTGCCGTTCTCTTTAAGAATATGAGTAAGTAACAACGTGACAGTGGTTTTACCGTTAGAGCCGGTAATACCAAAAGCAGGCACGTCATTCAGTCGGGCAAATAATTCAACATCGCCGATGATCTCTACCCCTGCTTGCGCCGCATATTGTACTGCCGGTAACTGAGGGTTAATGCCCGGACTTAAAATCAGTAAATCAACATCCGACCAGAATGCCGCCGGCGGTTCGCCAAGCGTGACAGGCACGTTAACAGAGTCAGGGACATTAAGGTGTTCACGAGTATCCCACGCCGACACCTTCACTTGTTGAGCTGATAAAAAGCGCACGCAAGCCTGACCGGTCATACCGAGTCCTGCTACCACAATATGTTGTGCGCTGTTTATTGCTTTCATTAACGTAGCTTCAATGTTGCCAGCCCCACCAGGACCAGAATGATGGAAATAATCCAGAAGCGGACAATGACCCGCGGCTCTGGCCAGCCTTTCAGTTCGTAGTGGTGATGAATGGGTGCCATGCGGAAAATACGTTCACCGCGTAGCTTGTACGAGCCCACCTGTAGGATGACCGAGACGGTCTCCATCACAAACACGCCGCCCATGATGATAAGCACGATTTCCTGTCTCACCAGTACCGCCAGAATGCCGAGTGTACCGCCCAGCGCCAGCGAGCCAACATCGCCCATAAAGACCTGTGCCGGATAGGTGTTGAACCATAAAAATCCAAGCCCGGCGCCCACCATGGCAGTGCACACGATCACCAGTTCACTGGTAAGTGGAATGTGCGGAATGTTGAGGTAGTCAGCGAAGTTCGCGTTACCCGTGACATAAGCGAATATCGCAAATGCTCCTGCTACCAGGATAGTCGGCACAATTGCCAGACCGTCCAGCCCGTCTGTCAGGTTCACCGCATTGCTGGTGCCCACAATGGCGAAATACGTGATGATAATAAAGAACACGCCTAACTGCGGGAATACCTCTTTAAAGAAGGGCACAAGCAGCGATGTTTCTACTGAGGTAGTAGAAGAACTATACAGATAAAACGCGACTACCAGCGCGATCACTGACTGCCAGAAATACTTCCAGCGGGCAATCAGCCCTTTGGCGTCTTTGCGTATTACCTTACGGTAATCATCCACAAACCCGATGATGCCGTAACCGATAACAATACTCAGAGTGACCCACACATACCGGTTCGTCAGGTCCGCCCATAGCAGAACACTGGTAACGATAGCGGCAAGGATCAACAAGCCCCCCATTGTCGGCGTGCCGGCTTTGGAAAGGTGGGATTGCGGGCCGTCGTCACGCACCGTTTGTCCAATCTGCATCCGTTGCAGACCGCGGATCATTTTAGGGCCTATCAGTATGGCGATAAGCAGCGCCGTCAAGGTGCTTAAAATAGCGCGCATGGTCAGGTACGAGAATACATTGAATCCCGTATCAAACTGCGTTAACCAATCTGCGAGCCAAATTAACATGCAATGCGCTCCCGACGGCGATCAAGCTTTCCCAAAGGGGATGCCTCAATTGCGTTAACCACCCGCTCCATCTTCGAGCTCCGAGAGCCTTTCACCAGGATTGAGATATCACGTTGCTCGGACAACAGTCTGTCTTCCATTTCCGCCATAAGCGACTCTACATCGGAGAAATGCTGACCGCTGCTGCCAAATACCGAGCTGGCGGACTGACTTAATACACCTAACGTAAACAGGTGATTAATGCCGTTTTCCAGCGCATAGCGGCCTACTTCTTCATGATAGAAGCGTGCTTTTTCACCAAGCTCAGCCATGTCCCCTAACACCAGAACCCGAATGCCTGAGAATGTCGCGAGCGTATCAATGGCAGCATTCACTGAGGCCACATTGGCGTTATAAGTATCGTCGAGAAGGCGAATCTGGTCAGTCAGCATTTTTACATTTAAACGTCCACTTACCTGCTTCATGCTAAGTAAACCATCACGGACATCTTCCAATGTAGCGCCGACCTGCATGCACAGTGCCGCAGCCACCAGCGCGTTGCCAACATTATGCAACCCCGGAATCGTCAGCTGGATGCCAATTTCGCCCTTCGGTGTGAGCATCTGAAATGCCGCGCAACCATCCAGCCCGACAATAATGTCGTCAGCGCCAAAATCGGCATCGTTGGCTTGGTCAGGCGCGAATGTCTGCACCTTTTTGTGTTTCAGTTTGCCCTGCCAGAATTCGGCAAACTGGCTGTCTGTATTCACAATGGCAACCCCGTTATCGCCAAGCCCTTTAAAAATTTCGCTTTTCGCCCGGGCTACGCCAAGCAGGCTGCCGAAGCCTTCAAGATGAGACGCCGCGGCATTTACGATAGTGGCCACATCCGGCTTAACGAGACTGGTGGTGTAGGCGATCTCGCCTAAATGGTTTGCCCCCATCTCGACCACCGCAAAGTCATGTTCTGGAGTCAGACGCAGTAACGTCAGCGGCACACCAATATCATTGTTGAAGTTGCCTGCAGTGGCTAACACCGCCCCCCGGCGCGCCAGAATCGCTGCGCACATCTCTTTGACGGTAGTCTTGCCGCTACTGCCGGTGATCCCCACCGTTTTTGGCGCAACCTCAGCTTTCACTGCCGCGCCCAGTGCGCCCAGCGCCTCTTTCGTATCTTTCACGTAGATAACAGGCACGTCGGCAGTGACCGGTTCACTGGCAATAACCGCGCTGGCACCAGACTTCACGGCCTGTTCTACAAATTTATGGCCATCAAAGTTTGCACCACGCAGTGCCAGATAAACGGCACCATCCGGTAACGTGCGGGTGTCGGTGCTGACATCAGACACCGTAATATTTTCCCCTTCCAGCGTTCCGCCAGTTTTTTCGGCGATCCACGACAGCGTTGTTGTTATCATTTGCTGTACTCCTGTTGCAAACGCGCCAGTACTGCGCGCTCGTTATAACCTGTCTTCGTTGTGCCGATAATTTGGTAATCTTCGTGCCCTTTACCGGCAACAACAATCAAATCTTCTGGCTTTGCCTTATTCAGGCAATAGCGGATGGCTTTCTCTCTGTCTGCCTCACACACGGCACGTTCCGGTTTTTTCAGTCCGGAAATAATGTCGTTTGCAATCGCCTCGGGCGCTTCTGTACGACAGTTGTCGGTAGTGATCACAATGTGATCGGCGCCGTTTTCTGCGGCCTCTCCCATTAATGGCCGTTTCCCGGCATCCCTGTCGCCGCCGCATCCAAACACACACCAGACTTCACCACCGGTGTGTGCTCTGGCACTGGCAAGTACCTTCTCCAGTGCATCCGGCGTGTGAGCGTAATCCACCACCACATTGGCATGTGAATCAAAAGCGAAGACCTCCATACGGCCTTTTACCGGATGCAGCGCGTTCACTACCCGCATCACGTCTTCAAAGCGCTCACCTTCGGCCAGTAACGTTGCCACCGCACTTAGTACATTGCTGATGTTGAAGGTACCGAACAGCGGAATGGATACCTTTGCGTTGCCCCATGAGGTTTCCAGCGAAAAGTCGCACCCAGCACTATGGTATTTCACGTTTGTGGCCAAACAATGGCGATCCTGGGATGCAATCTGACCGCTGACATCCACGCCGGTCCAGACAATACTTGCGTCCTGCGGCGCAGCATTTGCCCAGTTCTGGCTTTCTCTGTCTTGCGCATTAAGTACCACCGCATACAATCCGTGCTGATTTAACAGCTCACGTTTTGCCTGCGCATACGCTGTCATCGTACCGTGGTAGTCGAGGTGATCCCGCGTGAGGTTGGTAAATACCGCTACATCTGTTTTTACTTGTTGAAGCCGCCCCTGCACCAGCGCATGAGAGCTGGCTTCAAATGCCGTATGGCGAACTTCCTGTTGCACAAACTCTGCCAACAGGTACTGCATGCGGATGGCATCCGGGGTCGTGTTGGCCGCAGGGGACTGAGACCATATAGTTTCTTCCCCTTCGTATACGCCGCTTCCCAGCGTACCGATGGCGGCAGAGCGCGTGCCAAGCGCATCCTTTAACTGCGATATCAGCTGTACAACCGAGGTTTTGCCGTTGGTTCCGGTTACCGCCACCGTGGTCATTTTCATGGCCGGGTAGTCATAGAATGCGGCTGCCAGCGAAGACAGCATGTCAGGTAATTCAAACAGCGAAATAATCACCGAATTGCCACGCATTTCCAGCGCGCCGTGGGCATTACTGTCGTCGGTTTGCGCCAGTATAACGCGGGCGCCTAAACTGATTGCCTGAGGAATAAAATCTCTGCCGTCACGTTCGTGACCCTTAATCGCAACAAACGCCAGCTTGGTGTTAACTTCACGGCTGTCCAGCGTCAGCCCTTCAACCCGAATATCCGGCGCGTCAATGCCAAACTTTGCCATCAGGGAACGGGTGCTCTGAATGAATGCACTAACTACCATTACCAGCTCCTTTCATCCACAAGGTTGACGTCACCTGTTTATCATCCGGCGCGATATTCAGCAGCTGCAATGAACCGCCCATAATGGCGGAAAAGACCGGCGCAGCAGTGTCACCAGCATGGTACAAGTCGCCACCCGGTTCGTTGATCAACACCACAGTCACCAATTGAGGATTGGAAACAGGCGCGACACCGGCGAAGATGTTGACATACTCCTCGCCATATCCGCCTGCAACGGCTTTTCGGCTGGTTCCGGTCTTACCGGCAACGCGATACCCGGGAACCGCTGCTTTCACCGCAGTGCCCCCTTTTTGGGTCACACTCTCCATCATTTCCAGAATGGCGGCGGCGTTTTTCTCGCTTATCACGCGTTCCTCGGCTGGCTGCCAGCCTTCTGTTTGTGGCTTTTTGATAATCTGCAGCGGACGCTTGATGCCGCCGTTACCCAGCGTGGCGTACATGCGTGCCAGCTGTGCCGTCGTCACCGAGATGCCATAGCCAAATGACAGCGTGGCCAGCTCAAATTCGGACCAGCGGCTGCGCTCATGAAAAATCCCGTTGCTCTCACCCGGCATGTTAGACCCGGTATCAGACATCAGGCCCATGTTGTAATAGGTGTCCAGTAAAAACGGTTTGGGCACAGACAGCGCCAGTTTGGAGGTGCCCATGTTGCTGGAGTGCTGGATAATCCCCTCGAGCGTTAACTCACCATAATTGCGGAAGTCTTTTACCAGGCTGCCACCTAAACGCATCCAGCCAGGGTTGGTGTCAACGATGTCACCTACTTTGACACCACCAAACTCCAGTGCCGCTAGTACCGCCATCGGTTTGAGGGCTGAGCCGGGCTCAAAGGCATCCGTAATTACCCGGTTGCGCATACGATGCGGTGCAACGTCACTGCGGTCATTAGGATTAAACGACGGCGCGTTGACCATTGCCAGCACTTCGCCGGTGTGCACGTCCAGCACAATGGCAGACGCTGAGCTGGCCTGGTAGTACAACATGGCTTCTTTAATTTCGCGGTAAGCCAGCGCCTGAATGCGCTGGTCGATGGTCAGTTGCAGATTGCCCGCTGCTTCACCGGATTTGGTTTCCAGGATCTCTACCTGACGTCCTTTCGCATCACGACGAATTTTCCGCGAGCCCGGCGTACCGGTCAGCCACTCATCATACAGTCTCTCTAACCCTTCGATGCCGTTATCGTCGACGTCGGTAATCCCGATTATCTGTGCCGCCACTTCGCCTGTAGGATAATACCGACGGCTCTCGCGGCGAAGGTATATGCCCGGAATATCCAGTTTATCCACATACTCCGCCATTGCCGGGGACACCTGACGCTGCAGATAGACAAAGCGTCGTTCCGGGTTACTGACGCGCTCACGCAGCTCATTAACGTCTTGTCCAAGCACGTCAGCCAGCGCTTCCCAGCGACGATTCTGTGAAAAACCATCACGGTCATGAATAATTTTTGGATCCGCGTAGATCGCGCGCACAGGCACGCTGACCGCAAGCTCGGCACCATTGCGGTCAGTAATAAGGCCGCGGTAGCTCGGCATATCCCGTGTTCGCAAGGTGCGGCTGTCGCCCTGTTCAATCAGCGCGTCAGGCTCAATCACCTGAATATAGGCCGCACGCACTGCCAGCACCACAAATACCGACACCACGGCGATCAGCACCACAACAAAGCGCCAATGCACCAGTGACGGTGTGACGTTTTGTTTCGCGCCACGGCGCGATTTTGTGCGTTTCATGGCAGCGGTTGTCATTTCAGTTTCACCACCACTTCCTGCTCGGCCGTCGGGCGATGCATGTTCAGCTGTTTCTGTACCAGCGCCTCGATGCGGTTATGCTCAGTCAGTGCACGCTGTTCCAGAACCAGATTCCGCCATTCAACATCCAGTTGATCTTTCTCTTCCATCAGATCTTCCAGTGCGATGACCTGCTGGCGATTATGGTGGGTGCTTAAGATCACGGCCATAGCACTTCCCATCACCATTAAATACAACAAAACCCGCAGTTTATTGCGGGTCAGATCTGAGACCAGAATGAGCAGTAAATTAAAATTTGTATCCCGCTTCTGGCGGCGTTTTGGCGACGTCATAGTTTTTCCGCCACCCTCAGAACCGAACTGCGGGAACGCACATTCTGCGCGATTTCCTCCTCTGTCGGTTTTATCGCTTTACCCAAGGTGCGCAACACTTTATCCGCATCAATTTCGGCCTGCGTAATGGGCAGGTTGTGCGGTACTGCTTTGCCCCGGCTTTGCTCTTTCATAAACCGTTTTACCAGTCTGTCTTCCAGCGAATGGAAGGAGATCACAGCCAGTCGGCCCTCTTTTGCCAGTATGTCGACGGCGGCTTTTAAGCCAACCCGGAGTTGGTCAAGCTCTGCGTTCACGTAAATACGAATACCCTGGAATGCCCGTGTAGCAGGATGCTTAAACTTGTCTTTTACCGGCACGGCTTCATCTATCAGATCAGCCAGTTCTTTAGTGCGCGTAATGGGGGTTATTTTTCGACGATTAACAATGGCGTGCGCAATACGCTTACCGAATTTTTCCTCACCAAATTCTTTTATCACCTGAGTAATGTCCTGCTCTTCCGCAGTCGCCAGCCAGTCTGCTGCACTCATCCCCCGGGTGGTATCCATACGCATATCCAGCGGGCCATCTTTCATAAAGCTGAAGCCACGCTCGGCATCGTCTAATTGCGGCGATGACACACCCAAATCCATCAGCACGCCGTTGATTTTGCCTTTTAGGCCACGCTCAGCCAGTGCGTCAGCCATATTGCCAAAAGGCTCATGAATAATGGAAAAGCGTGCGTCATCAGCAAAACGTTTTGCTGACTCAATCGCCTGCGGGTCGCGATCAAAAGCAATCAGTTTGCCGTTTGGGCCCAGCGCGTCGAGAATAGCAGCTGAGTGACCACCGCGACCGAAGGTAGCATCCACATAGATGCCGTCTGGCTGGATAGCCAGCGCTTCGACACATTCGTGCAGTAATACCGAAACGTGCTTAAATTCAGGCTGCGTCATAGTGAGAAGTCCTGCAGACGTTCAGTAAGTTCAAAGTCGCCGCTGCGCTCGGTTTCCATATCAGATTCGATTTGATCTGCCCAGACTTGCGCGTCCCAGATTTCAAACTTGTTCAACTGGCCGACTAACATGACTTCTTTAGAGAGTTTGGCGTGCTGGCGTAATGGCGTTGGGATCAGTATCCTGCCGCTTTTATCCATTTCGCCTTCGGTAGCATAACCCAGCAGTAAACGTTGCATACGACGCTCTGCTGGTACCATACTGGAGAATTTGCTTAGTTTAAGCTCGATTTCTTCCCATTCGGGAAGTGGGTAAAGCAGCAAACAACTTTGTTGTGTGTCGACAGTGCAGACCAGTTGTCCGGTACAATCATCCAGCAGGGATTGGCGATACTTCGTTGGTATGGCCAGCCTCCCTTTTGTATCCAGATTGATTGCATTAGCGCCGCGGAACATTCCCCTAGCCTTTTATTATTTGCTTTTGATTTTCTTGTTTTTTGAGCACTGATCTGCAAAACGTTGATAGCTCGATCCACAATTTGCCACTTTTACCCACTGATTGACAGTTTAGGTATCAATGATCCCCACTGTCAAGCAAAAATCCCCCGTCAAGCCCGCGTAAATACTGGGTTTAGACTGTTCATCCATACAGTGTTTCATCGAAGTCGCTGAAATACAGCAGAAAAAACATGGATCCTGGCGAAAAATCCAACATTAAATTTAACGACTCAGGCGCTGTGAGTGCTTCAGGATGAGTGAATACTCACCAAAGCCGAACTATTGATAGACAAAACGACGTTGGGCAACCTTTTCCTCTCTTCACTCGCTTTTTTCACAGCCCATATTGCTGCACATCAGCATATTGCCGCTTGCATTGACTTCGCGCAAAGCAAGTACCACTGCCCTGTGCTATCTATTAATGTTGATGACGAAAATACAAGTGACAACACAATGACAGAGGTACTGGCAACGATCGCTGCAGCATTGGGTGGGCTGGGGATCTTCATCCTCGCGATAGGCATGATGACTGATGGCCTTAAAGCAGCCGTGGGCCCCGGTCTTCGTACGCTGCTTGCTACCTGGACTAAAACACCAGGCAGGGGCGTGGCAGCAGGGTTTCTCATGACCGCTATTGTGCAGTCATCCAGTGCGGTGACCGTCGCTTCACTTGGGTTCGTTAACGCCGGACTGATGAACATGCGTCAGGTACTTGGCGTAATCTTCGGGGCTAACGTAGGCACCACTATGACGGGTTGGCTGGTTGCCCTGGTAGGGTTTGAGTTCAGTATTCAGAAACTGGCGCTACCATTGATTGGTATCGGTATGATCGTCCGACTGATTCAGTCTCAGGGCCGGCTCGCATCTGCCGGACAGGTTTTGGTGGGATTTGGCCTGTTTTTTATGGGACTAGACGTTCTCAAAACCGCGTTTGACGGGGTAACCCAGACATTTGCCCTGGAACAGATGACTGCCACCGGCGTGCTGGGAATAATAGGGTATATGGTGATAGGGATTATCATGACTATTTTAACCCAGTCCTCCAGTGCGACTATTGCCATTACTATTACTGCCGCATCCAGCGGTGTAGTGGGTTTATATGCTGCTGGCGCGATGGTAGTCGGCGCGAATATCGGCACCACATCAACCGCTATTTTCGCCGCGTTCAATGCCACCTCCCCGGCAAAACGCGCTGCGCTGGCGCAGGTGTTGTTCAATCTTGGTACCGCCGTTATAGCGCTCATCATCCTGCCGGTTTTGTTCTATGTGGTCGAGCTGTTCAGTCAGGCTATGGGCATAAGCACGTCCCCTGCCATCTCTCTGGCGCTGTTTCACACTTTGTTCAACATCATGGGCCTGTTGCTTATATTTCCACATACTACCCGCCTGGCAAACTGGCTGGAGACGCGCTTTCGCACCTGGGAAGAGAAAGAGTCTCATCCTAAATATATCGATCATACGGTCGCCAGAACGCCGGCACTTGCGCTATTTGCGCTGGTCAAAGAATTACAGGCGCTGCAGGTACGGGTGCTCGCGCTGTTTCAGCTTGCCACTTACGACTCCATCCAGAATACCCGTCAGTTTCGTGCGCAAAGCACGGTAATCAAATCCTTAAGCTCTCAGATATCGCGCTTTATTGTCACTCTGGAAACCGCTGAGCTATCTGATGAAACCACCGAGCAACTCGCCACTTTATTACGGGTTGAACATTATCTGGCAGACTGCACGGCAAGAATCGAGATGCTGTCCAGCGCATGGGCGTTTCATGGTGCACTGCAGGACGAAGCGCTTGAAACCAGACTGGGCAGCTACCTTCAGCAACTCCATCAAATGATGAGTATGAGTATGGGCGACGCGCCATTAGAAGGGCATGAGCCCATGTTGACTATGGAACAGCTGGATCAGACCAGAGAATCGCTGAAGGCCGCGTTAATTATGGCCGCTACCCAGCATCGTATTGAGATTGAAAATATGTCTGCCGCTATCGAATGTATGCAGGATGCCTGGCACATTGCCAACACCTGGCAAAAAGCCACGCAGCGGATCAGCTCACTCACAGCCGTACTGACACCCGAAGGGGCGCTACAAGACGCGACTACCGGCGCTGCGTGATGTTGCAACGAAATCATTTACAAACAACGAGGACACGAGCATGGCTACTTTGACATTTTATGGCGCCGTAGAGGGTGTCACAGGCTCAATGCACTTACTGAAAACCCGCTCGTCAACCGTACTGCTGGATTGTGGTTTGTTTCAGGGCGGTAGAAAGGTGGAAGCGCAGAACACACAGGATTTTCCTTTTGCCATCGGGGACATTGACGCTGTCGTGCTCTCTCATGCTCACCTTGATCATTCAGGTCGCCTCCCCCTTCTGATAAGCAAAGGGTACCGTGGTCCTATTTACATGACCTCTGCCACCTGCGATCTTATTGATATCATGCTAAAAGACGCTGCATCCCTGCAGATGCGCGATGCCGAATGGGAAAACAAGCGGCGCCAACGCGCCGGTAAAGATCCCATTGACCCGCTATACACCCTTGAAGATGTAGAGCAAACGCTGCAGCTGTGTCAGGGAATAGACTACAACTGCACCGCCCAAGTTACCTCAGACATCACACTGATACTCCACGAAGCCGGTCACATTCTTGGCTCATCAATTGTGGAGCTGATATTAAGCGATACGACACCGTCCAGAAAACTGGTCTTCTCCGGCGATCTGGGTAATGCTCAGGCGGCGCTGTTGCGCGACCCGGCATATATCAGGAACGCTAACGTGGTGTTGATGGAATCCACCTATGGGGATCGTGAACATCGCTCTATGCAGGCAACATTAGATGAATTTGAAGAGGTAATTACCAAAGCCTCTGCGGACGGCGGCAATATTCTCATCCCGTCATTTGCGGTCGGCAGGACGCAGGAGATCATTTTTCGACTGGGCGAGCTGTATCAGAAAGGCAAACTACCGCAGCAGCTGATTTGCCTGGACAGCCCAATGGCGATAGCAGTTACAGAGATTTATCATCGTTATCAGGACGTATACAACCGCGAGGATAAAGCCAGAATTGAAAACTATGGTTCATCGGATGCGAAATACACGCAAAAAAGTCTGCACACCTTTTTGCCGCCGCTGCGATACGCGGTAAGTACCGAAGAATCTGTAGCACTGAACAGAATTGATCGCGGCGCCATCATCATTGCCGGCAGCGGAATGTGTAACGGCGGGCGCATTCGACATCACCTCAAGCACAATCTCTGGCGTCGTCAAAGCCACGTGATATTTGTCGGGTATCAGGCGGTCGGGACACCAGGACGAAAACTGGTCGATGGCGCAAAGCGCATTCGCATGGCGGGCGAGTCGATAGCCGTAAACGCACAAATTCACACCATGGGCGGGTTTTCTGCCCATGCCAGTCAGTCTCAGTTAATTGACTGGTTTTTACATTTCACTTCGCCTTCACCGCAACTTTTTCTTGTGCACGGTGAAGATACAGCGAAACAAGTGCTTCAAAAAGCACTATCAGAAAAAGGAGTTCAGGCAAAAATTCCGGAGGAAGGCCAAACCATCGACATCTGATTTCACGCCGGTTTGCCACGGGTTGGGTCTGGCCTGGTGACTGGCTGGCAATGAGTAGGGCATCCGTGTTGGTGACAGGCTAGCAAGAATAAAAAGGGCATCTGAAAGAGTATCAGGGAGGCAATAAAAAAGGGCATCAGGTAAGCGGCGAACAATGCTATCGTCGCCACTTTCCTGTAGCCCCTATGGGTACTCTCTGTTTTCTGTTCTGCTATCAGGTTTGCAAGGCCAGCCTTCCGGGTTGTGCTGCAAGCCGTAATAGCTGGTCATCAGAAGCGATAGGTTGCCAGTAACGTGGCTGATTCAAGCCCGCTGTCGCCTGATACTTCTGTGCCCAGGCCGAAGCGTACAGAGAAGTGCTTATTCACCCAGTAATCAACATCCAGCTCTACCACATTGCTGTCGTCATAAGGCCCTTCGGCATAAGAGTAGGTTAGTCCGGCGCTCAATCCCGGGTTGAAGAAATAGCGCCCTGCCACTTCAGCATAATCGAAATCATTAAAGCTATACTGCGTGCTAAAATCCCAACCTTTGCCATTCTGAATATCGGTATAGCGAGCGAAAACGCTTGGCGTCCAGTCGTCAGAGTAGTCGTCAAATCGCTCTTCGCTATCGCGATACTGGTATTCCGCTTCACTACGCTGATAAAGCATAGCCACACCGACCTGCCAGTTAGCGTCAAGATTGTAACCCACTCTGAGATCGGCGGTTTTACCATCGAAGTCACCAAAGGGACTGTTGTAATCGGTATAGCCAACGTCAGCCATTACCATCCATTGGTCATCGACATACCAGGTGCCGCCCACGCTGTAAGCGTCAATATCGCCTACCGTAAAATAACTGGCGTTTACGCTGGATACACGTTGCAGATAAGGGTTATTCAGATAGACACCGCCGTCGTTGCTGACGTCGGAAAGATAACGCTTATAATTGATACCGACAAAATTATCATCAACGTCTTTGATATCACTAAAACCGGCACTGACCTCGTTTTGTGCAGCAAAAGCCGAAGTCGCGAAAAGAGATGCCAGCGTGAAGGCGGATAGCGCAGTTAATTTCATTTTTCATTTCCTTATTACTGCCGCAGAGTGCGGCCTTATTCCCTGTGTCGTTGAATGGAATAACTCAACAGCTCAGGTTACCAATGGCGATAAGGTAACGTCAGCTAACTTAATGAAAACTGAACAGAAACTAACGGTTTATGAAATGGTAGTTATTGTGCAAAAATCCACCATCATTTCTCCATATCAGCTGAATAATCAGCCATTGAGAGAGTGCGCCGGATGCTTGGTATGGCATCTTCCTTATGATGATTAACATACAATACCGTGGTGCGGCCATCACGGGCCAGTTGCTCGATAAGCGCCAGTACTGCAAGACGGTTTAAAGGATCCAGCCCGTTACAGGGCTCATCAAGAATTAGTAGTGGCGGATGTTTTATCATGGCCCGGGCAACCAGTACCAGACGCTGGTCACCGAAAGATAAAGACTGAAACGGTGCCTCCTTCCGCGCTTGCATATGCAAAGTATCCAGCCAGGCTGAGGCTACGGCTTGCTGCTCCCGCCCCGGACGCTCGTATAACCCGATGCTGTCGAAAAAGCCTGACAGCAGAACATCCATCACCGAACAGTTGACGCGATAAGACAGATGAAACGCGTTCGATAACAGGCCTATATGCTGCTTGATATCCCAGATACTTTCCCCGCTGCCCCGACGAATCCCAAATACGGTTAAATCGTTGGTATAGCAGTTTGGGTTATCCCCGGTGATCAGGGTTAACAAACAGGTTTTCCCTGAACCATTCGGCCCCACGACTTGCCAGTGCTGACCTGGATCAACCTGCCAGTTGAGACCACTGAAAACCACCGTTTCTCCAAACCGGACCAGACCATCATTTACAACGACTAATGGCACATCTGGCGACAACCCGTTTGCCTGACATGCATGGGTAGTATCAGGCAGCGTAATGTCATCACGCTGAAGGTGAAACCAGGTTTTACAGGTCGCCATATTGTCAGCATAAAACTGAGGCGCTGGCGACTGAGACACCACCTCACCATTTTCCATTAGCGTCAGCACGGCGGGTATATCCGGCATATCCTGCAGTCGGTTTACGGCGATGATAATTTGCACGTGCTGATGAATGCTCTCAATAACCCGCAGCATAATAGTCCTGCTGGCATCATCGAGACCTTCCCACGGATTATCCAGGATCAGGACCTGTGGGTCTGAATTCAAAGCCAGTATAAACAAGAGTTTTCTGGTTTCTCCCGTCGATAACGATAGAAACGGCTGCGCTAACAACGGCGTTATCCCCAGTTTATGACACAGCGTCTTCACGTGTTCGTCACGCACGTGACCAAGTATGTCACTGACACGTGTGGGCACAGGGACAACATCAAGAATATCAGCATCATCTTTGCGCTTTTCTGCTGCAATCATTTGCTGCTGTACCGACGTACTGACCACAGCGGTACGTGACGAAATTGAGCGATTACCGGCCTGAACCTTCCCCTCTCCGGCGAGCACGCTAAGCAGCACGGACTTTCCAGCTCCATTGGGGCCGACAACCATAGCATGTTGCCCCGCTTCAAGCGCAAAGGTCAGGGGTGTTGTCGCATGCTGAGGTGACAGGCTCACGCGACAGGATTCAAGTTTCAAAGCGGCATTCCTCTTTTTTCACAAAATTGGCTTGTCCAAAACAGAAAATTCACACACTGAGTGAGCACACATTATTGCGAACTGGCATTACTGTCTGACAAACAATGCTATCGCATTGCAGCAATGGGCGCATTGAATTCACCGGCTGTCGTAAACTCCACGAACGAGGAACGAGTGAAAGTAACCACGCCGGTAGCGCGTAGTGTTGGGCTATATCGCAGTAAATGTTCCCGACTTCAGAAACAAAAATGCCGGCAACCGCCGGCATTTTGCTTTATAAAAAACGACTGACCAGAACTATGACAAACATCAACTGCCGTCATGTGCTTTGTCAGTAGTTTGTATTTACTGAGCAGGCTGCTCAGTACCGTCTGCCTTCACCACGCTTAACTGCATGTTACGGATTGGATTTTCGGTGCTATTTGACAGTTCAACCAGACGGTTAAGCTGACCCAGTGACATCATCACGGCATAAATTGCACCTAAAAAGCCAGACTTGTGAAGTTCCAGCACTTTTTCATCTGGCAACTCAAGCAGCTTCTTCTCGTTAATGCTCAGCATACCTGTGACGTTGCGCTGCTGACCATTTTCATAAGTCAGGCGGATCTGAACTTCTTCTAACAGATCCAGTTCAACGATTTGTTTTACGAACCGCTGCGTCATCATTTCGCTGTTTGCCAGGTCAGACAAAAACTGCTGACGGTTTTTCAAAAAGTCTGATGCTTCACCGGCTTCGGTGAAAAGCGGCTGCCCGTCTTCTGAAATCATTTCCGAATTTTCGTCGATGAATACGCCCAGTTTCTCGCCATCAGGACGTACATCAAACGGATAACGCAAAATGTTCATAGGCACATGAGGGCCTTCCCAACGCTCGCCGTTCAGAAACAGGTTTTGATTTTGTTCCATACCCAGCATGGCTACAACGTGGTAGCGATCAGCGTTAGGATCCTTAATGAAAACAATTGGCATTGTGCTGGACAGTTGTGCGAATTCTTTAATTGACGCGGCTGCCAGGTGGGTGTTTTTGGCATACTTGAACGTATTGTTCACCGCCACTTTCATGTCTTTATGTTTTTCTTTATCAAGCGGTATGTAGTTGATCGCCATAATTCTTACTCATTGTTCGTTGTTGGTGGTGCCTGTCCGGTGATGTCTAACATGACAGCGCATTCCCTTACATTGAATTCAGCAAATCCGTATTCCCATACAGATATTTGAGAATCACCAGGGTGTTGAGGAAAAAGGTACCACGGAGATTAACACGTACTTCATCGCTTTAGGGGCGATGACAGCGGCGGGCAGTATCCCGCATTTCCCGTGACAAGTCACGTCTGTGACACCTTATCAAGGTTTAAGTTTTTATTACAACCCGATAACACGCCTAAAACGTAATAACCTCAATCTCCAGGTCATTCGAATTGCTTCACCGTTTTGCACAAACGCGCCAGGCAGCGTTCTGAACCGATTTACGACATTGTGAGATGCGCAATTTTCTCGTAGGCTACGGGATTGCGTGGATCGTGAAACTATTCAGCCAGATTCGCAGCGATAACGCTCTGGCACCAATTAATTAAAATTAAGCTGGAATGACAGTAAAAGAGAGTGAGGAAGACACAAAACCTATGAAACATGCAGGAAAAACATTAGCAGCGGTACTGGTAAGCAGCTCGTTCTGGGGGCTGACAGCAGCGGCTCAGACCAGCGATATTGCCGTCTCTGACAAGGCCCGTAAGCTGGCGAAAGAGACGATTATTGTAGATGGTCATATTGACGTTCCCTATCGCGTGAACGAAAAGTGGGTGGATGTAACCAAAGCCACTGAGGATGGTGACTTTGACTATCCACGCGCGGTCGAAGGCGGACTCAATGCACCCTTTATGTCTATTTATGTGCCTGCCAGCCTGGATAACTCACCAGAATCCACGCAACTGGCGCATATTCTTATCGATTCGGTTGAAGCCATTGTTTCTCGTGCACCGGACAAGTTCGCCATAGCCAAAAGCGTCAGCGATGTGAAATCGCAATTTGACCAAGGCCTGATCTCGCTCCCGATGGGTATGGAAAACGGCTCACCGATCCAGGGCGATATGGCAAACCTGCAGGCATTTTACGATCGCGGCATCCGCTACATCACGCTGGCCCACTCACAATCAAATCACATCAGTGATTCTTCTTACGATCTTCGTCGGCAATGGAATGGACTGAGTCCTTTCGGCAAAGAACTGGTTGCCGCCATGAACAACATCGGCATGCTAATCGATATCTCTCACGTATCTGATGCGGCGTTTTATCAGGTTATCGAATTAACCAAGACTCCGGTAATTGCATCACATTCGTCGTTGCGTAAGTTCACGCCGGGGTTCGAGCGGAATATGAATGACGACATGATCCAGAAGCTGGGAGAGAATGGCGGCGTGATCATGATTAACTTCGGCTCCGGCTTTGTCACCAAAGAAGCACGACGCTGGCGTGCAGGGATGGCCCAGGCGCGTAATGACATCGTCCAGGCTGAGGGCGAAAACAGCCCGAACCTGGTGAACTTTGAAGCCGAGTACCGTAAGAAAAACCCTTACCCGTACTCCTCGTTAAGTGAGGTACTGGACCATATTGACCATGTCGTTCAGCTTATCGGTATCGACCATGTTGGCATTGGCTCTGACTATGATGGAGTTGGCGATTCGCTCCCGGAAGGACTTAAAGACGTCTCTGACTTCCCGAATCTTGTACAGGGACTCTTAGACCGTGGCTACAGCGAAAAGGACGTTAAAAAAATCCTGAGCGAAAATTTCCTGCGGGTATGGTCACAGGTAGAAGCGTTCGCAGCTAAACAGGCCTGATTACGCGCTGAAAATAGCATTTTACCGTTGGCAGGTATCACGGCGCGCCCCATGGGCATCGCTGTGATACTTGCCTACGTCATCAAAGCCGATATAATCCACAGCGAACAATTTGGAGGAAGTCGCTATTTCCCGCTTACTGATTACTATGCTTATCATGACAATGATGCTTGCCCAACAGGCAACCGCGTCAATCACTGAGCATTGTGAACAGCACGGAATGGCCGCGTCCATGGCCTCCGATACAATGGCTGACGCCCATCACGCTATGTCGTCAAACAAAGGCAATGGCGATATGGATTGTTGTGAAACCGAGTGTCAGTGTCCGCAGGATTTGTGTCACAGCACGCCCAGCCTGCTTACACAGCCTCCGACCTCTTTGCATCTGCTGCGTGACGCGCCACGTTTTGCTATGCAGATCCCCAGTCCGGTCACAATGTCTTCAAGCCTTTTCCGGCCACCCATTTACGCATAACACAGGGTAATTGCGCCCAAAATCTGTGTTGTTCCTCCTGAAAAGGTGGGTTGAGTATTTGATTTAGCCGGGATTTTTCCATGAAATTTATCGCCATGCTTGGCATCTTTGCCAGTTTTTTTGCCCCAATGACATTTGCCTCTTCTTCGCTGCAAACAAAGGCATCAGTACACCTTGATGTTTTTAAAACGGCCTCCTGTGGATGCTGTAAAAAATGGATCTCGCATTTAACGCAATCCGGTGTCTCTGTCGCCAGTCAGGACCTGCCCTACCTTGATGTGTTAAAGCGGGATGCCGGTATCGCTCCTGCCTATCGCTCGTGCCATACCGCATTTTCTTCAGAGGGTTATGTGTTTGAAGGCCATGTACCAGCGCGCTATATCGATGCGTTTCTGGCCTCTGCGCCTGAAAACGCCATTGGCCTCTCCGTACCCGGTATGCCAGCGGGTAGCCCGGGTATGGAGATGGGCGATCGCTTTACCCCCTATAACATCATGCTTCTTCATACCGACGGCACCGCCAGCGTATTCGCCCACATCGCAAGCTATGAGGACCAGTTCTGATGACAAGGTACATACTCATTCTACTCTCAGCTATGTCAGTGATAAATTCTCCGCTTCAGGCTGCCCAATCGCTGCCTCTGCAGGACGCCATTGCTCAGGCAGTGACGTCAGATCCCTGGCACGACGGAAACCAGTTACAACAGCGGGCTGTCGAGGCTCGCAGTGAGGGGGTAACGGCCCTGCCCGACCCCATGCTGTCCTTGGGTGTGGTTAACTTACCCACCG
Source organism: Alteromonas antoniana (assembly GCF_019249295.1). Lineage (GTDB taxonomy): Bacteria > Pseudomonadota > Gammaproteobacteria > Enterobacterales > Alteromonadaceae > Alteromonas > Alteromonas antoniana. Next base: position 87,643 of record NZ_JAESDH010000004.1, on the reverse strand, counting down.
ACAGTTTTTCGTTTGCACAAGAGAACATGACGCAGCTTAAAGCCGGTATCAGTCAGTCTTTTCCCCGCGGCGACACGCGTGCTATACGACAGTCACAATTACAATTGCAGGCCAACGCCTACCCGTTAATGCGTGAGGCACGCCGCGCAGAGGTCAGAAGCACAGTTGCGGTGCTGTGGTTTGATGCCTGGCAAGCCACAGAAACGCTGGCGCTGATTGAGAAAGACACGTCGCTGTTTGAGCAAATGGTTGATGTCGCCGAAGCTGGCTACCGCTCAGCGCTTGGCAAAACCCGGCAACAGGATGTGATCCGCGCCCAGTTAGAACTGGTGCAACTGGCAGACCGCCTGACCGTAGCCCGGCAACAACGCGACGCCGCACTGGCAAGGCTTTCTGAATGGATTACTATTTCGACACAGACCACATTTCCGGAGCCATCTTCAACACAAGCGCTGTTCCCCGGCGCGGCCAGACTATTGGCAATGACAGAGGAAGCGCGCATTGCGACTTTACGTCAGCATCCGAGACTGCGTCAGATTGAGGTACGCCAGGCCATCGCTGATAAAGGCGTTACCCTGGCCAGGCAGGCTCATAAACCGATGTGGGGCGTGAATGCCAGCTATGCGCTGCGGGATGACAGTCCTCAGGGGATGGATCGGACTGACTTTTTCAGCGTCGGCGTTAGTGTACAGCTGCCGCTTTTCAGTAGCGTAAAGCAGGACAGTGAAGTGAGCGCATCGGTGGCAGAGGCACAATCTGTCGTTACCGAACAGCGTCTGGCACTGCGAAACATGCTTGCGAGAGTGCGCACTGCCAACAACACGCTTATCCGTCTGGCTGAACGCAAGCAGTTGTACCAGAACAGGTTACTCTCTCAAACCGCTGAACAGGCCGACGCCGCCCTTACCTCTTATACCAATGACGATGGTGATTTTGCCGAGGTGGTGCGGGCTCGTATTGCACAGCTAAACGCACACCTCGCGGCACTGGCCATTGAGGGAGATATTTACCGGGAGTACGCCCGCTTATCCTATTACGCCGCCACTGAACAGAATGCCTCAGGCACCACGGCGCAAGGAGTAACGCAATGAAAACGTCGTTGACTATTATCGCCACAGCCGTGGTCGGCATTGTCATAGGAGGCGTGTCGGTATCCTATTACCAAAGCACGAAAATCGCCACAGACTACTCAGGTGAAAGCAAAGAGGAGAAACCACTTTATTGGGTTGCCCCCATGGACGACAGTTACCGTCGCGATGGGCCCGGTAAGTCACCAATGGGCATGGATCTGGTACCAGTCTACGCCGATGACAGTCGTAGTGAGGACAGCCCGGGCACCGTCTCTGTCTCACCCACGGTGGTCAACAACCTCGGCGTCAAGACGGCAGCCGTCACTTCAGGCGTGCTGGACACACGAATTAACACCGTCGGCTACGTGCAGTATAACGAAGACAACCTGGTGCATATTCATCCGCGGGTGGAAGGCTGGATTGATTCCCTGTTTGTAAAAGCGCAGGGAGATCCCGTTGAGAAAAATACCCCCCTCTATACCCTTTACTCACCGCAACTGGTGAATGCACAGGAAGAATACCTGATAGCCCTGAAGCGTGCTGACAGCACCTTAATTCGGGCAGCCAGGGACAGATTAGCTGCACTCCAGCTCTCGTCACAGTTCATCGACAGGCTCACCAAAACCCGTACCGTTGAACAAACCGTAACCTTTTATGCCCCTCAATCCGGCGTGGTTGATGCGCTGCAGGTGCGGGAAGGCTTTTATGTCAAGCCGGGCACCACGGTAATGAGCATTGGTAAACTGGACTCAGTATGGGTTGAGGCTGAGGTCTTTGAAAGTGACACCGCACTTATTGAGGCAGGCCAGACCGTGACGATGACACTTGACTACCTGCCCGGAAAAGTCTGGGAAGGTCAGGTGGACTACGTTTATCCGTCATTGAACCCGACGACCCGGACGTTACGCGTGAGGCTCGCCTTCGACAATGATAACGATGCGCTGAAACCCAATATGTTCGCCCAACTGACCATTCACGCCCAACAGGGTGAAAGCACCCTGCTGGTCCCGCGTTCGGCCGTGATAAGCACAGGCAGTCAGGAACGGGTCGTACTGGCGAAAGGGGATGGCAAATTTAAATCTGTCGAAGTCACCACCGGCCGCGCCAATGGCGAGCAGATTCAGATCCTCGACGGCCTGATGAAAGACGACATTGTGGTGATCTCTGCGCAGTTCCTCATTGATTCGGAGTCCAGCAAAACGTCAGACTTTCTGCGCATGTCAGACAGCAGCCAGCCGCCATCGGTATGGGTTGAGGGTGAAGTTCAACGCGTCATAGCGGCGCATCGCATGGCTACCATCAGTCACGCGCCCGTCCCTGAGTGGGACTGGCCTGCCATGACAATGGATTTTACCGTGGATGACAATGTGGATATTGAGGCTCTGGCCAATGCGGTGTCACTGCATATGGAAATAACCAAGGCTGAGGACGGTAACTACCGCATAAGCGGTATCCACATCATGAGCACCAAAGACGATAACACTGCCTCGCAAGCCACCGTTAATGGCGAAATTGAAGCCATTGATGCCGGCCAGCGTGTGATGACGATCCATCGTGAGGCGATTGAGAAGTGGAACCGACCACCCGCCACGATGGACTTTACCGTCGCAGACCATATTGATATGTCGGCCTATGCGACAGGTGACAGCGTTCGCTTTACCTTCGAAGTGGGCGAGGACTTCGTGATCACAGAACTAACGCATCAATCAGATAACGCCGGTAGCGCGGAAAATCACGACACGCACCGTGCACATCAGGGAGGACAGCCATGATTGCCGCGATCATCCGCTGGTCGGTGCACAACCGCTTTTTTGTGGTTCTTGCCACTTTGATTCTGGTCGGAGCGGGTATCTACTCACTTAAAGAAACACCGGTGGATGCTATCCCCGACTTGTCTGATGTGCAGGTAATTGTAAAAACCAGTTACCCCGGACAAGCGCCACAGGTAGTGCAGGACCAGGTCACCTACCCGCTGACCACCGCGATGCTTTCGGTGCCAGGCGCAAAAACCGTGCGCGGGTTCAGCTTTTTTGGCGATTCCTTTGTGTATGTCATTTTCGATGAAGATACTGACCTGTACTGGGCACGTAGCCGGGTTCTGGAATACTTAAGTCAGGTCGCGCCAATGCTTCCTGAAACGGCAAAACCGCAACTTGGCCCGGACGCCACCGGGGTGGGCTGGGTTTACTTGTATGCGCTGATTGATCGCACCGGCCAGCACGATATCAGTGAACTTCGCAGCATTCAGGACTGGTTCTTAAAATACGAATTACAGTCAGTGGAAGGCGTCTCTGAAGTGGCCCCCGTAGGCGGCATGGTTAAGCAATATCAGGTGCAGGTATCACCGGATAAACTGCGCGCGTACGCTATCCCTCTGACACAGGTGCAAACCGCGCTTCGCCGTGGCAATCAGGAAACCGGCGCCTCTGTTATAGAAATGGCAGAAGCCGAATATATGGTGACCGCCTCCGGATATATAAAAAGCAAAGACGATATCCGCCAAATCCCGCTGGGCATGAATGCGCAAGGCACCCCACTGACTATAGGCGATATTGCCAGGGTTACGCTTGGACCACAAATGCGACGAGGCATTGCTGAATTAAACGGTGAAGGCGAAACCGTAGGCGGCATTGTGGTCATGCGTTTTGGCGAGAACGCCCAAAAAACCATTGATGGCGTTAAAGCCCGTCTCGAAGAGCTCAAAGCCAGCCTGCCGGAGGGCGTCGAAGTCGTGACAGTGTATGACCGCTCCGGCTTGATCGGCAATGCGGTTGACAACCTCTGGCAGAAACTACTGGAAGAGTTCATTGTGGTCGCGCTGGTGTGTATTGCGTTCTTATTCCACGTGCGCTCTTCGCTGGTAGCCATCATATGTTTACCCATTGGCATCCTGACCGCCTTTATCATCATGCATCTTCAGGGCATTAATGCCAACATCATGTCACTGGGTGGCATTGCGATTGCTATCGGCGCAATGGTCGACGGTGCGATTGTCATGATTGAAAACATGCATAAACACATAGAGAAAACGCCGCTGACGAAAGAAAATCGCTGGGAAATCGTAATCCGTTCAGCCAGTGAAGTCGGTCCGGCGTTGTTTTTCTCTTTATTAATCATCACCGTTTCGTTTTTGCCGGTATTTACCCTTGAAGCGCAGGAAGGCCGTATGTTTCTGCCTTTGGCCTTTACCAAAACCTACGCCATGGCAGCAGCGGCAGCATTGGCAATCACACTGGTGCCGGTACTGATGGGCTATTTTATTCGGGGCAAAATTGTTGCTGAGGAGAAAAACCCGGTAAACCGACTGCTAAAGGCACTCTACTTACCGGTTCTCAAAGTGGTCTTACACTGGCCCAAAATCACATTGTTGCTGGCCGTCGTTGTTACCGTAGTGGGGTTCACCCCCATCACAAAAATAGGCAGTGAGTTTATGCCACCGCTGGACGAGGGCGATTTGATGTACATGCCTACCACCTATCCGGGACTGTCAATCGGTAAGGCCCGGGAGTTGTTGCAACAGACCGATAAACTCATTAGCACGGTACCGGAAGTGAAAACCGTTTTTGGTAAAGTCGGCCGCGCAGAAACCGCAACCGACCCGGCTCCGCTGACCATGATCGAAACCTTTATTCAGCTCAAGCCCCGCGATGAATGGCGTGAAGGGATGACCACTGACAAACTCAAAGCCGAACTGGATGCACTGGTGAAGTTTCCCGGACTGACCAACGCCTGGGTGATGCCGATTAAAACCCGCATCGATATGCTTGCCACCGGTATCAAAACGCCTGTCGGCATAAAGGTGGCCGGTCCGGAGCTAAGCGTCATTCAGCAAATCGGTAAGGAACTGGAAGCGGTCATCGGAGAAGTGGAAGGCACAGCGTCTGTGTATTCCGAACGCGTTGCCGGTGGCCGCTACCTGCGCGTTGATATTCAGCGACGTAAAGCGGCCCGCTATGGGCTGAATGTAGCCGATATACAGCAGGTCGTTGCCACCGCTATCGGTGGAATGAACGTTACGCAAACTGTAGAGGGGTTGGAGCGCTATCCGGTGAATCTGCGTTATCCGCAGGAATATCGTGACTCTCCTGAGTCGTTACGCCGACTGCCCGTGGTGACGCCTCAGGGCGCGCGCATTGCGCTTGGTGACGTTGCCAACGTCTATATCGAAGACGGCCCGCCGGGCATAAAGAGCGAGAACGCGCGGGTGAATGGCTGGGTGTTCGTTGATATTGAGAAGGTAGATGTTGGCACCTATGTGCAGCAGGCCCGCGCGCGCGTGGCGGAAAAAATAGCACTCCCCCCCGGCTATTCTCTGACCTGGTCAGGGCAATACGAATACATGGAGCGCGCAAAAGCGAAGCTGACTTATGTGGTACCGCTGACGTTGGCCATTATTGTAGTGTTGCTGTACCTGAATTTCCGCCGGGTTACCGAGGTGCTGTTGATTATGACTTCGCTTCCACTGGCACTGCTTGGCGGTATCTGGTTGATGGTCGCTCTCTCCTACAACTTCTCGGTCGCGGTAGGTGTGGGCTTTATTGCACTTGCGGGAGTAGCAGTAGAAATTGGTGTAATCATGCTGGTTTACCTGAATCAATCCTTTGAGACGCTGCTAGCGCAAGCGAGGGAAAGTGGAACTGCACCCACAGAGAAACAGCTTCGACAGGCGGTACTGGACGGAGCGGGATTACGCGTTCGTCCCGTTATGATGACATCAGCCACTATCATTATTGGGTTGCTACCTATATTGTTTGCAGATGGCACCGGGGCTGAAGTCATGAGCAGAATAGCTACGCCGATGGTAGGCGGCATGGCCAGTGCTGTGGTGCTGACCTTATTGGTGCTACCAGCCGCCTATTACCTCGTCAGAGTTCGACGTTTGTCAGGAGAGACAAATTCATGATTGCGTTTTCACGACGCTGGCACCGCCGGATAATGCTTTTTACCGGTCTGCAGTTTTTATTATGGACGGCCAGTGGCCTGTACATGGTGATCACCGACATCCATTTTATCCATGGCGAGACTCTGACCACGCAGCAAAAACCTGATATCGACTGGCAACAAGTGAAGGTCTCTGTCACTGCGTTGCTATCTGAATACCCTAAGGCCAGTGATGTCTCGCTGAGTATGCACGCTGGCCTCCCCGTTTACCGTTTCAGACAGACTGACGACAACACCTGGACCATGGTAAATGCCACCAGTGGCGAGGCGATACCTCAACTTTCGCAATCGCAGGCCGAGGCCGTTGCGCTGGCATCGATGAAGGCGAAAGTGTCGGTTGTAGAGGTAACACTTTTTATTGCCAATGGTCCCGAAGAAGTCAGTTCCCGCCACCTGCCATACTGGCAAGTGACGTTTGAAGGCTGGACGTCACCGACGCTGTACGTGAGCGCACTAACGGGTGAGATAGTGACAGCAAGGCATGTGTTCTGGAGGGCCTTTGACTGGATGTGGCGTTTGCACATTATGGACTGGGATGACGGCGCTGACGTCGGCAACCTGTTTCTGCTAATTTTCGCCTTCTCGGGATTATGCGCTGCCCTGATGGGCGCACACCTCACAATATTTCATGTCAAACGCCCGGTAAAAAAATGGATAAAGGGATGATGAATTTTCGCCGCTGGCACAAATGGCTGTCACTTGTTGTCGCCACTCAGCTTGTTATCTGGTTAGGGACCGGGCTGTACTTCGCGCTCGCTGATCATAGTAAAGCCGCAGGAAATACCTATCGCCAACCTATCGAGCCCGGGCATCAAGAGCCCCCGGCGCGGCTTGCAGACATCGCGTCGCTACCGGTAAAAAACGCCAAAGCCGTACGCCTTTTTTATTTACAGGATATGCCCTTTTATCTGGTTGAACGTCATACTTCCGCGCACGCTTCTCAGCCAAGAGATACGGCTGTATTTAACGCGTTTACCGGCACGCCGGTGCAACTGGACGAGTCGATGATAAAAGCGCAGGCACAACGCTCTTATTCTGGTCCGGGCAACGTGCTTTCAGTGAGATTAACAGAGAGCCCGGTAGCGGAAATCCCCGGCTACCGCAATGCAGCCTGGGCCGTGACAATGGACGATGCGCTTGCCACTACCATATATTTGCGTGCAGACACGGCACAGATAATTGCGCATGTGGATGATCCACGCCGCTTGCGAAATCTCATGTTCAAACTACACTTTATGGATTATGCGAATGAAGGCAGCTTCAATAATCTGTTTTCGCAACTGTTTGGGTTGATGGCATTATTGTTAACGCTAACGGGGATTTGGTGGCTGTTCAGGATCCAAAAAGCCAGATTCAGCCGCAGGTATCCTCGCAAACCGAGCCCAGCCCAAGCGAGCCTGTAACCGTTTAAGACAACGCAGCCGCAAATAACCAGTATTCGCGGCATCAGTGGGGCGTTGTTACCGGATACTGGTTTGCAGGAAGCTTTCCAGCATCATCTGCATTTGGCGGAATAATGGATTGGCTTTGGGAACAGCACACTCTTCGGTTTCATTTACCAGCGTGCGGTTAAAACGCATCTCCATCAACAATGGTGAATTCACCACCAGATCTGCATGACAAAGCTGGTAACTTTCATCAATGACAAAGAAAGTATTATCACCTTCTGCGTGCGCCATCAGGTTTTCAACGCCGGAGATTGGCGTGGTATTGTCAGCCTGAGAATGAGCTGCAAACAACGGCACATCGAGTTTTTTTCCCGCCTCCAGCTGATCACGGATATCATCAATAATGTCCATCAGTTCAAGTCCGGCAAACCCGGCTACCGACGGATACTTGTAGGGGTTAGGACCATGTGTCACGTAGCTGCCATCAATCACTCTGGCCAACAGCTTTATCCCCCAGATACGCGACATGCTCTCTGCATTTTCACTTAGCGCCAGAGCGCCTGAAAACAACATCACGGCATCCAGGCTTGCAGGCTCATCCAGTGCCTGCTGCACGACCAGCGCACCGCCGGTGGAAAATCCTCCGGCAATCACAGTGCTACCCATCGATTGTGCGATAGCCATTACATCATCTACATGCGACTGCCAGCGCTCCGCAAGATCCCAGTCTTCCATATCCTCATCCGCTTCGCGCAGACCGTGGCCCGGCAAGAGTGGCACCAGTACGGTATAGCCCTGGTCATGCACAATACGGGCTATTTCGCGCATAAAAAACGGGGAGTCACTTAACCCGTGGACCAATACTGCTACCTTATCGGTGGGCTGATCGCCGTAAAGGATGAAAGGGGCGTTGCCTTCGCTTCGAAGCAGCGGTGAGCACACCTTAAACTGGTTCAGTTTTGGCTCACGGCAAGGCTGTATCTTGCCTAACTCAGCCTCATACAGTGCAGCAAACTGGTCCATTGCGGCATCAGGCGCGGCAGAAACAGGAACGGAAAACAGGCCGGCCAGGGCCAGGAAAATACTTAAGCTCCGCACATCGACTCCTTATTGCGGTAATAGTAGTAAGGCAAGGTTGCACCTACGCGTTTTTTAGACCGCCAGTGTAGCATGGTCCGGGAAAATGTCAGCGAGCCAGGGCGTAGCCTTCTTACGCACAGCTGAACGTTCACCTTTACGGCACTGCCCGACGCAAACTTTCATTGCGCCTAAGCGAACAATATGCGGCATCGTGAGCCCTTCTGAGGGTCTGGTCACCTTTACTTTTGAAAAAGCAAAGACCAGGGTAAGGGGATAACACGGATACGGTAAATTTCTGCAACGTAATCAATAGCAGATGTGGAGTAACAAGATGGATATGCGGGTATCAGACTCGCGGAGTTCTGACGCGCAGCAGATAATGCGTGACAGACCACCGCTTAAGCTGGAACCAGGCAGTCGCTATTCACTGCCAGCTACCATCGAGAGTTTGACTGTGTATGCAGCGACGCAGGACCTGTCATGCGTCGCTCAGAGACAAACCCCGACACGTTGTTAGCCGGATCCGGATAAGCCGCCTACAGGCCGCGATGTACAGGCTACTAGCCCGGGCGACCGCAGACTGACTCAAAGCGTATCTGACTTATCCCATTCAGGCGAAATAGGACTCGAGATCGTCGGCACCGCCAATATGCTTACCTCCCATAAAGATCTGAGGTACGGTTGTGCGACCGCTAATAGCGGTAAGGGAAGTCAGCGTCGCATCGCGACCCAGCACGATTTCTTCAAAATCGATGCCTTTTTCTGCCAGCAACGACTTCGCACGAGCACAATGTGGACATCCCGGTTTTGTTATCACCGATACCGACTCCTGCGCCTCTGCTTCCGGCGCAATATAGTTAAGCATTGTATCTGCGTCAGATACTTCAAACGGGTCGCCAGGAAGATCGGGCTCAATGAACATTTTCTCAACCACGCCATCTTTTACCAGCATGGAATAGCGCCAGCTGCGCTTGCCAAAGCCTAAGTCTGATTTATCAACCAGCATGCCCATCCCTTCAGTAAACAAGCCGTTACCGTCGGGCAGTAAAGTAATATTCGCCGCTTCCTGATTCAGCCCCCAGGCATTCATAACAAAGGTATCGTTCACTGACACACAGACAATGTCATCAACACCATGCTTTTTGAAAACCTTCGCCAGCTCGTTATAGCGTGGCAGGTGTGTAGAAGAACACGTCGGAGTGAAAGCGCCCGGTAAAGAAAACACCACAACGTTTTTGCCCGCAAACAGGTCGCTGGTCTTTTTGCTTACCCAGTTGTCGCCTTCGCGAATGGCAAATGTGACATCCGGTACCCGCTTGCCTTCGTGATTTGGAAATCGTTCTTCGCTCATCGTTGTATCCTTTTTTCCAGTTAATTTACCTTCACAGCATAGCGACTATAGTGAGGAAAAGCAGTGTTTTCTCTTTCTGATATGATTAATTCAGTGAAAGGTTTGCTCCCCGTTGATGACGGTCGGTTACCACATTACCGGAAATTACCGCCACGACGATAACCAGAGTCTGTTCGGTAAACTTGTGCAACGGGCATGCACATTGGCATACCTGCGTTTCACACCTCATACTTATCACGCATTTTTGTGGCTTTTTTTTACGCGAATATTGTGGACAATGGTACGCTAAAGACTGACAGTAGAATGTCGTTGTTAACCTGCTGTCAGGAAAGTAAAGGCAGGCTCCAAGGTTACCCGGCTCACCGGCTACTACTCAATAATGTCTTGTGCCTGACAGGCTTTGCCCGGATGGCGAAAGCAGGCTTTCAGCCTGTCTTCTTATACAAGCGTCTGTTGCTGTCAGGTGAACCGCATGCCGCTTTGACAATGCTTACAATACTAAACGATACGACAACTACGGAACCACTATGCTCGTTCGCCTTCTCGGTAGCCTCCTGCTTCTTCTCAGCACTTGCAGCATTGCACGGCAGGAGATCATCAGGGAGGTAAGCTCAGACTCCACCCGAGACCAGCTTGTCACTATCGCAACGTTGCAGCATGAAGGAAAACTGCCGCAGGCCGAGGCTGCAGCGCTGGTACTGCTGGAAAAAGCCCGTGGTGAAAATCACCAGGCTGACATTGCCGCCGCATTTCACCAGCTCGGCCACATCTCATCGTTACAAAACCGCTATGACCTTGCTGAGCGGGCGTTTAACAGCGCACTGGAAATTTACACCCGCGAAGAAATGCTCCCGCAAATCGCCGTTTTGCTTGCCGACCTCGGGGAGAACTATCGCTATCAGGCACAGTACGCTGATGCGCTTGATTACTTGTACCGTTCGCAATCAATTTACCAGTCTCTTGCTGACCGCTCCGGTGTGGCTGAACAGCACCTCAAAATTGGGGTAGTACTCAAGTCGTTAGGTCAGTTCGAACCGGCCCTGGAATCCCTGCAGTTAGCATTAGGCACTTTGCGATCAGAAAACGCACTGGCCTCTGTCAGCGAGAGTCTGACCCATATCGGCGATATTTATGCCGATATGGAGCAATATGGCGATGCTGAAGCCTACCTCAAAGATGCTCTGGCAATCAGCGAACAGCTTGAGCAAAGTCAGCGTATAGCTAAAGGCCACAGCAACCTCGGCGAGTTATACCTCAATATGCAGCGCTACGAGGATGCCCGTACTCACCTCAACCGTGCCATTGAACTGTTTGAGTCGCTGGGCGCACCGCGCGATCACGATTGGGCGCTGTCGACACTGGGTGAAGTGGAACTGGCGCTGGGTAACTCCGGTGAAGGCCTGCATCATTTGAACGACGCGCTACTGCGCGCGACCCAAAACGGCTTCGAGCAGTTGGCTACCCATATCCGGCTGGCTCTGGCGCGTGCATTTCTCAAACTTAACGATTTGGATATTGCACTTATCCACGCTAACAACGGACTGAAAGAAGCGGAAAAACGCGACGAGCTGAAAACGCAGGTAGAACTGCTAGATGTCAAAGTGTCGCTGTATACTGCCATCGGCGACTATGAAAAAGCGTTTGATTCACTATCCAGAAAAAATCGTCTTGAAACCATGATGATAGATCGCAATAGCGCAATGACGATGGCCCAAATTCAAAGCGAGCTTGAAGTGGAAAGGCAAGCTCAGTCTATTGAGCTGTTGCGTAAGAACAAAGCCATCGAGCTGGCCAGAGCTGAGCAGAAAAACCTGAGGACCACCTTATTTTTAGGTAGTCTCGTTGCCTTTTTATTGCTGATATTTTTGCTGTGGAGTCGCTTTAGCCAGCGTCAGCTTACCATCACGTTGAAACGTGAAGTCAGAAGTCGCACGAAAGAGCTTGAGCAAAAGAATAATCAGTTAGAAGAAGCCTATCGTACGCTGGAGCAGGTCAGTCTGCGTGATCCCCTGACAGGCCTGTACAACCGGCATTACCTGGAAACCCAGCTACCGGGAGAAATACAGCGCTGCCAGCATGCCTATGCAAATAACATTGAATCCCAGCCATCAAACAGCGACTTGCTGTGCTTCTTGCTGGATATCGATTATTTCAAGCAGATCAATGATGAATACGGCCACTTGGCTGGCGATCGCTTCCTCATTCAATTTACCCGCGTGATCCATGAAGTGTTCAGGCAAACAGATTTGCTCATTCGCTGGGGAGGAGAAGAGTTTCTGGTGATTTGTCGTCATGCCAACCGTCAGGATATGGCCGGACTGGCAGAACGCTTTCGCGTCGCGGTGCGTCAGCAGCAGTTTGACTTAGGAGAAGGCCAACATGTTCAGGCTACCTGTAGCATCGGCTTTTGTTCTCTCCCGCTGGATACGTCGCGCCCCTATGAGTACGACTGGCAACGAACATTTGCCATGATGGATTACTGCCTGTATGCCGCGAAGCTATCCGGCAGAGACAGTTGGGTGGGTATTCTTGAAGCGACAGAGTCAGCTGAAGTGAAGCAGGCACCATCACCTCTGGAAAAGAAATTCGGGCTTACTGACACGCAACTGGCCACCTCATTAAATAACGTAGCCAGCATTGTTTGGCCGGACGAATAGCCGGAAAAAGCAAAATAAATACCGTAAAACCTGCCCACGCTTACCGGGATTGTTCATGCTCAACCATAGTGAGACTAAAAGAAAATCGTCTACAAGATGGTCGGGGCAGGATTTACAGGCGCATTGCCGCCAGTTAACGTCCGCGAACCAGAACCGACGTTACTTCTGTAACTGCTCTTACTAGGGAAAACGGGCGTTACACGCCCGTTTTGATGTCTTCCATCTGATATTTATCAATCAGTGAGTAAAGCGTAGGACGGGTCACGCCCAACAGCTCAGCGGTTTTTGACATGTTTTTGTCCGCTGTCTGATACGCTCTTCTGATAGCCCGGCTCTCAGCCATTTCACGCACTTCGCGCAGGTTAAGCGTTTCTGTTTCTGTCTCACCACTAACTGGCATAAGACCCAGATCATCGGCCTGCACAACGGTTCCCTCTGCCATGATAACGGCGGATTTCAGCTTGTTTTGCATCTCCCTGATGTTACCCGGCCATTTATGCGCCAGCATCGCCTGTATTGCGCTCTCGGAAAACGTTTTGGCTTTGGCGTTAAACTCTTCCCGATACATATTCAGAAACGTTCGGGCCAGCAAAATAATATCCTGATCGCGGTCCCGCAGCGGTGGGATATTAATCGGGATTTCGCCAATCCGGTAGTACAAATCCTCACGGAAAGATTCTTCAGCGACCATGTTCTGTAAGTCGCGGTGCGTGGCACAAATTACCCGGATATCGACCGGAATTTCACTGCGCCCGCCGACCCGCTCGATAACCCGCTCCTGCAGGAATCGCAACATTTTGGCCTGAAGACCGATAGGCATATCACCAATTTCATCTAAGAACAGCGTGCCACCCTGTGCGGTTTCGATTTTCCCTAACGTGGTTTTGTTAGCACCGGTAAAAGCACCTTTTTCGTAGCCGAAAAGTTCACTTTCAAGCAGGTTTTCAGGAATAGAGGCACAGTTAATGGCGACAAACGGCTTATCTTTGCGCGGGCTGTGCTCGTGGATACTGCGGGCAAATACCTCTTTACCGGTACCACTCTCTCCTAACAGCAACGTGCTTATATCCGTGCCTGCGATTTTTTCGGCTTTTCGCACCACCGCCTGGATAGCATCGCTGTTGCCAATGATCCGCCCCATACCCGGGCGAGTCTTTGCCAGAACACGATTTTCCTGCTCAAGTTTCGATAAGTTAAGCGCGCGGTTGATAAGTAGCTTGATGGTGTCAGAATCGATAGGCTTCTGATAAAAATCATAAGCACCGAGATCAATTGCCTTAAGCGCATTCTCTTTATCATTATTGCCCGTTACCACAATCACTTTTGTGCGTGGTGCCAAAGCGATAATTTCTTCCAGCGCCTTTAACCCTTCTGACGCATTAGCAGGATCCGGGGGCAACCCCAAATCAAGTGTGACAACCTTGGGTTCATGCCGTCGTAACTGCGCAATGGCCGATGCACGATCATCTGCAAACACAACGTCGTAATCGGTCAGGCTCCACTTTAATTGTTTCTGAATCCCCAAATCGTCGTCAACGACAAGAATGGTGTCTGTCATACGCCTAGTTCCAATGCTATGTACTTATTCTTATTCAACCTGCGAACTAATCCAGAGGGAATGCCAGGGTAAAACAACTTCCCTTGCCTGGCTGACTCTGTACCGATAATTTACCGCCGATTGACTCCATGTAATTTTTTGCGTCATACGCACCAATGCCCATTCCGGCATTCCCTTTCGTGGTATCAAAAGGGGTGAATAACCGGTTTTCTATGAAGGCTTTGTCCATGCCACAACCGGTATCTTCTATCATCACCAGCTGGCGATGACTGGCATGGTCCACATGCAGCAGAATTTCCACCTTACCACTGTCGTCGGTGGCCTGCTGCGCGTTACTGATCAGATGATACATCACGTTAGCCAGTTTATCCGGATCAACCACTACCGCCGACTCTTCAGTGCAGTGCATCACGGGTGTTGGCTGATAACTCTGACAACGCGTATCAATGACATTCTGGATGAGACCAGATAGCATCTGCGCCTCATCCCGGCCTGCTTCTTCCACCTTTTTCTCTGTCAGCTGGCGCAACATTTTATCCATTCGCGCTTTGGTATGATGCAGCGTTTCAAAGGTATCTTCAATAAACTCAGGATTATCTTTGTGCTGCTCCGCATTCGCCAGTATCAGGTCGATTTGGGCAAGCACGTTTTTCAAATCGTGCAACACAAATGCTGACATGCGGTTAAACGCCGCAAACTGCGCGTTCTCAGCTACCGCTCTGGCGGCCTCATGGTGATATACAAATGTCGCAACCTGATCGGTCACCGCTGTCAGGTAGTCGCGCACCTCCCAGTTCAGCGAGACGGCTTCTTTCTCGCCAGCATCGAGTAACGCAAAACCCCAGACAGCATCGTCGCGGAAAAAGGGAAGGACAATTTGAAACTGACAGTCGCGAATAGCGCCGCGATCCAGCACCAGATTTTCATAATTGAACGGGGTTATCTGATATTCGTCAATATCAATCAGCCAGTTGGTTTGCGCACAGTATTTGGTCAGAGACGACAGCACCTGCCTCTCTTTGTCACTAAGCGGCTGCGCATTAACATTGGCGATTTCATCGAACTCGCCGTTGGTCACTTTTACCAGCCGCCCCTCGTCATAATTTATTGCCCCAAGCATGGCCTGAAGTGCATTCTGGTAAACCGTTACCGAGTCATTTGATGTGGATGACAGGGCCCGCGTGAGCTTTACCCACTCAACCCGATAGTCATACTGGTTAGCAAAGAAGTGTTTGGTGATAAACACCTTTACCCGAGTGCGAAAGGCATTGGATAGGAAAAGCGTGATTAACAGGACCAGTGACAGGGCGATAAGAATGATCTGTACCGTCGCCCCCCAGTTCCCGCCCAGATAGTTGATAACGTAACCAATCAGCGCCATCACAAACAGATAGGCGCCGGCCACCAGCAACAATGAGCTGTGCAGCACTACATCGCGGGAAATAAAAATATCAACGCCCCAGTGCTTGATTCGCCGGATTGCCACAATAAGCAGTGGCATTAGTAACAGATAAATATATCCCCGGGCGGCGATGTATCCGACTTCAATCTGGCTAACCATGGTGGCATTGGCATAGGTCACAAACTCAAACAGGTGCGTAGCCCCCAGATACAGCACCAATGGTTTATAGGCCCATTGATTATTCCCCGACTGACGGTACATAACTTCAAGCAGGATGAGCACTTCCAGTGCCAGCACCGTTTGTAGCAAAAAGCGCCATGCTGGTGCCAACGGCACCAGATTGGGAAGTAAAAGGGTCACCACAGGGGGGATAAGGATAAACAGGGTTGCCGGGCGCTTTAGCACCTGCCATATATCATCAAAGTTATCCTGCAGACAACTGGCCAGAAATAGCAGCCACACCAGTTGTTTAATGGCGTCGGCTGTCAGCAACCCGGTTAGAGTCAGCGGTCCGAAAACCGTAGACACCATACTCAGAGACCACCCCATGGTGGTCATTGTGGCGAGAACCAGCAGATATTTTGCCAGGCCGGACTTACGTACGGTAAACAGCAATAACAACAACACCAGATAGGCCAGGCTGTTTAATCCGTATCCTATATCCGCAATCATAGATTCCCTTTACTACCACACACAGCGCACTGTCACTGTGAACTCTGATTATTGTCAGCGCTTCTGAATTACCAGGCTTCCGATAGAATAACCAGCACCGAATGAACACAATACGCCGACATCGCCTTTCACCAGATCTTCATGATTCAGACCAAAGGCAATGACCGAGCCGGCAGATGCCGTATTCGCGTATTCATCCAGCACTATCGGTGCTTCATCCGCAGTTGCGTCCCGCCCCAGAAGTTTTTTGCAGATCAGCGTATTCATATTGATATTAGCCTGATGCAGCCACCAGCGCCTGATATCTGACGCCGTCAGGTTGTGACGCTC
This sequence comes from Alteromonas antoniana, assembly GCF_019249295.1. Lineage (GTDB taxonomy): Bacteria > Pseudomonadota > Gammaproteobacteria > Enterobacterales > Alteromonadaceae > Alteromonas > Alteromonas antoniana. Next base: position 71,194 of record NZ_JAESDH010000004.1, on the reverse strand, counting down.
AATGTGTTCACTAAGATGATCTGCTGCCATCGGACATACATCTTTGAACACGCGTCTCCCAGCCTGATGAAACAATTTGTCCGGGCCGTAAGGATCCACATCCTGAGCGCGTGTCATATACCCAAAGTTTGAACGGATATTGCTCGAATATTTAGTAACGGCTTTGGTGCTCAATACATCGTAAACGTGTTCGGCATTGGCCGTTTCTGCATGTTCCAGTACGGTGGCGGTAGCCACATCACCAAAGATAAAGTGGCTGTCACGGTCGGTATAATTGATTTGCGGTGACACCAATTCGGGATTGATAACCAGTACACATTTCGCATTGCCTGCACACAACATCTCGTAGGCGCGATGCATCCCGAAGGTGGCAGCAGAACACGCAACCAGCATATCAAACGCAAAGCCTTCTATACCGAGCGCTTCCTGCACCTCTATCGCGATAGCCGGATACGCACGCTGCGTGTAAGCACAGGACACGATGACGGCATCGACATCGCTGGCGTCTTTATTTGCCGCGGATAATGCTTTTTTCGCCGCGGCCAGCGCAATTTCTGCCTGGTGCGACAACGCATCATCCGGTCTGTCGTCAATCAGCGGACGCATTCGATCAATATCCAGCGCCCCCGCTTTCTGATAAATATAGCGCTGTTTTATGCCTGACGCTTTTTCGATGAACTCTGCACTGGAGTAGGGCTTGGCGTCGATCTCACCAGCCTCTATGGCCTGCTTGTTGTCGTCATTGTAAGCGTCAACCCAGGCGTTATAACTGTCTACCAGTTCCTCATTGGTAATGCTGTGTTCCGGAGTCCATATCCCTACTCCGCTTATCACAATCTGCTGCGACATTTGATTACTCTTTTCATTTTAATGGGTAGATTGGCTGCGTTTTACGCAGTCCGGGGAGCCTTTCAGGCAACTCCCTTTTCGCAGTCCTGCTTAGCTTCAAAAGCAGACTGTTATCGTGCCCTTAGCTTAGCCTTTTGCGCAGCAAAAGTCATGAAAACAAAAACGGCGCCGAGGGCGCCGTTTTTATCTGTATTGTGCGGAAGGTTAGTTAACCGTGATTTGCCACACCGATACCGTTCCGCTTACTTCGTTACCGATCAGCAGTAGCGGCATGTCTGACGGGCTGTCTTCGGCACTGACAAACACCAGGCTTTCCGGTGCCAAATCGCCAATAACATCGCCAGCAGTCAAACCTTCTGTCAGGTTGCGGTTAATGGCGTATTCGGCAAACTGGACATCATAAGGGTTGGTAATATCGTAAACAAAAATACCACCCATGCGCTCTGTACCTACAAATGCGTAAGTACGATCGCCAATCTTACCAACCGTAACGGCTTCTGGCTCAGGGCCTTTGTTCTCTGAGCGAGAGTCACCTTCGTTTTCATCATCGCCATTGTTAAACTGCGCACCGTGAACAGACGCGGTAATGCGCTCAAGGTCATCGCCAGAATCAAACACAACCAGACCGTTTTGATCCCAGATAGTGAAAGAGCGAGCGCCATAGGTGTAAGCAGCATCATACTCACCATCACCATCTGCATCCCCCATTCCGGTCGTTACACGCAGATCATTCGCTTCGCCGTTCATCTGCAGGTCTTCCAGCATTGAGCCGGCTTCGGCCGTCAAATCTTCCACTTTCACTTCGTCGGTGTAAGCCAGGCAGTCGCCTTCATCGAACTCCAGACCACCGGCAGCGAGACATGCAGCTTCGTCATCCGCAGCGAAAATATACTCACGCGCATCACCCTCATTAGCCGTGATCAGGAACGTCGCCCCTTTCCATGAATAATGCGAGATCGTGTCTGGCTGGTAGACGCCATACAGGCCTTCATACTGGCCAAAGCCGACCATGCCATCTTCCTGGACGTCAATACTGTAATCTGACCAGTCTTTCACTCCCAGACCAATCACTTCTACCGTCAGTTCTTCCAGGTCCAGAACGGCAACGCCGTTATTTTCCTGAAGCGTGATGTAAGCAGTATCGTTGGTAGTGGTAATGTATTCTGGCTCTAAGTCCTGAGCAACAGTCGCGGTGATGGCTACACCATTGATCGTGCGGCCTGCAGGATTAGGGAACATCATGCCCTGCGCCATTAGCTCAGCTTCCATGCCATTGTAGGCTGTGAAATCAACCATTTGCGCAGATTCAGCAGGTTCATTGCTGGCCAGAATATCGATAACAGAGACCGAGCCTTCAGGATCGACTGTGTAGTCATTGCTGGGCTCGCCTTCGTTCGCTACCAGTACTTTGCCGCCATCCGGCGTGAACGTCACCATATCTGGCAGAGCACCCACCTCGACGGCATCCAGATAAGCTGGTGCGCTTGCATCAAGGCCGTTGTAGAACAGCACGTAGCCATTGTCGGTTTTCGTTGCAGCAGGTACCGCGACAGCCATCAGATCGCCGCTAACAGCGATGCTCGTCAGACTGCCAAGCGTCACGCCGTCCACGTCGGCAGGCAGAGTAATACTGGTTGCGGTCAGGTTGGTCGTGTTGATGGGGTCTACCATCGCTTCTGTTGGTAACGTAGATGCCGCAATCACCGCTATCGTGTTATTGGCGCCATTGGTAGCATAAATAGTTTGTGTGCCGGCATGGAACTGTACGATTTCAGCCGCACCCTGCGCCCCCAGGAAACTGCGCGCGACGATATCCATAGAAACACCCAGTGACGCATCCTGACCATCTGTGCCGTCAGAACCATCCTGACCAGGTTCACCCTGTTCGCCTTGCGGGCCAGCAGGTCCCTGTTCGCCTTGTGCACCATCGTCACCGTCAAGGCCACAACCGGTGAGAGCTGCAGAAATTAGTAGGGCGAGAAATCCATATTTAAACTTGTTGTGGGCGGCCATTTGCTTTCCTTTTTCAATTTTCGTTTTTCTATCATTACCTAACCACAGCAACGAATATTGACAGCGGTATAGTCAGCGAGAACACGTGATTTGAGGATCACGCTGAATTAATGTAGAGCCAGTTTATGACACAAATATTAAATTAGCAAAGGCCAAAACTTGTCCGATTTCTCATACTATGCAACAGCTTATAAACAATCATCGAAACCATAGATTTACGGGACAAGGATATCCCGTGTCGAATTAACACCGGTAACAGGGACAGCCTTATTAAGCTGTGACACTGTCGAGGTTATCTCCACAGAAACCTGGATAGGATTATTGTGTTGTTTCCGGCACATAGTCGTACAGGTAAGGGTCTTCACATTCAGCATGATCGACAGGTGTAATAAAAACATCACCAGCCACCCTCACCAATACGCAGTCACCGGTCACTGCATCGCTGTCCTCAACAATTGCCAGCACTCTGTCGCCGTCAATGGCGTTTAACGCATACTCATAGCCGGTTCTGTTACCTTCAACAGCAGCGGTAAAAATACCGGCAATAGCACCGCCAATGAGGGCGGCAACAAACATCTCGTCACTGTTGCCGTCTACCGCTTCCAGTGCGCCGATCGCCGCGCCGCCCAGCGTGGCCTCCCCGACATAAGATTTGAACTCAACTTCTTTTACATATCCCACATAAGCGTAAAACTCAGTGACAAACTGATTTTTTGCATGTTCCGGAAGCGCATCTTTGCTGGCACATCCACTTAGTCCGGACAGTAACAGAACCGCAATGGCTGCGCTCCATGTGGATTTTTTTAAATACGATTTCACTTTTCTTTCCTTCTTCCCTATTTCCTGCAGTCACTTTGCGCGGACAAAACTGAATGCAGGCTTAATTGCACTGTGGATTCGCTTTCAAAGCGCGATGTTCTGTGCCGTAAAAACATCAGGCTCTAGTCCACTCCAAATTACATAAGCGGTAAGGATACCTTTTTCCTGCATTTCGTAGTGTAATATAAGGTGTTACAGATTGTTGCAATCTCATTTTGCCTTTGTGGCGATGCGTGAAACCGATCAGTCTGCCTTAACGGCAGGTGATCACGACTACAACTAAATTGGTATACATATAACGCATCTGGCTACCTGCCAGCCAGGCTAAAAAAATTAGCTCGAGTGGGTTTACACGCTGCACTCAGAGACGACTTCAAGGAGAAGGACCATTACCATGAAATCCAGGATCACAGCCGCTATTGCCGCTACTATCTCACTCACGATAGCCGCCTGCGCCACGTCACCGACAGGTCGCAATCAGGTGTTACTTTTTTCTGACCAACAACTCAGCGAGATGGGAACTCAGGCATTCAGTGGCATGAAAGAAGAGCTGAAAATCTCTGACAAGCCGGTACAAAACCGTTATGTAGAATGTGTTGCTGATACGCTTACGGCCCTGGTTCCGCAAAATGTATATAGTGGCCAGTGGGAAGTCGTCGTGTTTGATGATGAACAGGTTAATGCCTTTGCGCTGCCTGGCGGTAAAATCGGTGTATACACCGGTTTGCTCAATGTCGCAGAAAACCAGCATCAGCTAGCCGCTGTTATTGGCCATGAGATTGGCCATGTAATTGCTGAACACGGCAATGAGCGCATGTCTCAAAGCACACTTATTAATATGGGAACACAGGCGGTGGGACAGGTTCTGGCCGCGAATGAAGTCTCGCAGACCGGCCCCATCATGGCGGCCATCGGACTGGGCGTTCAGGTTGGTGTACAACTGCCCTTTAGCAGAACCCATGAATCGGAGGCCGACCTCATTGGTCTGGCATTGATGGCCCAGGCAGGCTTTGACCCCCGTCAGTCCGTGAACTTGTGGCAAAACATGGATGCAGCCAGCGCAGGCCAACGTCCGCCAGAATTGCTGTCTACTCACCCGGCCCCGGACTCACGTATCAGTAACCTGCAGGCAAACATGAATTCCGCCATGGCTGACTATCAGGCCACGTCGCGTCGCCCGGATTGCCGATAGCTACGAGTTTTTTCCTTCTTGCCTGCCACCGGTGTCTGAAACTGATTTCCCGACTGGCAGGCAAGTCTCTCATCTGAATCTCCAGGCACGCCGTCTTTTCTGATGACAACGGCTTTTGTTTTCGTACTCAGCCTGATTGCATCTCATTTTATGTCAACAGTGTGGTAAGCCATCATCGCCCAAACCGACAATACTCTGTCGCCTTCCCTGACACTAACAGACAGCACGACGGGCTGGTATCAGACAATAAAAACGCCACTATAGTGTGGCGTTTTTATTTTCAGGATGGATTTCGCGATTACTTGCTTTCGCTTTGTTCCTCATCCTTATGAAAATGCACATCCATTTGTGGGAACGGAATGGTAATGTCTTCCTCATCAAAACGAAGTTTCACTTTTTCCGTGAAATCCCATTTGACTGCAAAGAAGTCAGCTGCATTCACCCAGGGGCGAACAGTGAAGTTGACGCTGCTATCAGCCAGTTCAGACACCGCGACAACCGGCGCCGGTTCATCCAGAATACGCTCATCGGCTTCACACATCTCAAGCAAAATTTGCTTGGCTTTCAACAAGTCAGAGTCGTAACCAATGCCCACAACCATGTCTACACGGCGAGTTTCTTTCGCAGAGTAATTAGTAATGTTATCGCTGTAGATTTTACCATTAGGAATAATGATTTCTTTATTGTCAGGCGTGGTCATCGTGGTAGTAAAAATACCGATTTTCTGAACTGAGCCCGCCGTACCGGCAGCTTCCACGAAATTGCCCGCTCTGAACGGCTTGAAGACAAGCAGCATCACGCCGGCAGCAAAGTTCTTCAGTGAATCCTGCAATGACAAACCAATCGCCAGACCCGCAGCACCCAATATAGCGACTAATGAGGTGGTATCCACGCCCAGTTCGTCCAGCGACGCTACAATTACGAACAGCATCAGCACCGCGCTGATAATTGACTCCAGGAAATCAATCAGCATCTGATCATATTTTGATTTCGCCATAAGACGGCGGAAAACACTCAACAGCAGTCCGATAACAATACGACCAACAATGAATATAATCAGCGCCATGGCAATGTTTATTCCCCATGGGATGGCATATTCATTTACATAGCGTTCTATATCTTCAGCAGAAAATAGCGAGAGGCTCTCTTCCATAACGGTTCCTTGAAGTTGTGATGGGGGGTAGAAGTTTTTTTAAATTATCAGCAATTATGAGTGTAACCAATGACTTTTTGCAACTTAGAGGTCATACCAATGCATGGCAAGGTTCTGGATAATCAAATTGTGAACAGAAATATCAATAAGCAGCAGCCCGCTTGATGTAAAGACGTGATATTGCCAGCGGATTATTTTACCGGTGAACCGGCGTAGAAACGCATCCCCCTGAAAGTCAGTTGCTGGTAAGGACGCTATAAATTGTCGCACTACCGTAACATGTCTGTCATGAAGCGCAGGTAGTCTCATTGCCGTCGGATATACCTGCCCGATATCACCGAGTTCTTTCGTACTTTTGAATGAGATAGGCTGGAAAAATTACCGTTTTACGCTATCATTATGCAGCGTCTTTTCACGACGTAGAGAAAACCATTATTATTTGGTCATACATCTACATCAATTGTCGTTGTTGCTGCAGTGAAGCATGCATGTTGACAGTTGTAATGGTCAAGACTTTTGCGGTTCCAGCTAATATTTTTAAAGGATTTGAAAATGTTATTTTTAACTGTGTTATTCGTGATCGTGCTTTTGCTACTGGCATTCGCGTTAACGAAAGATAGAGGCCAGAATACGGTTTATGCCAGAGGTAAGGGTAAACCTGAAGCTAACCGGCAGACGCTGCCGATAGCCCGTCTCACCGAAGACACTGATACTACCCTACAGGTAAACTAACTTTGTGGTAGCCGGGCGTTCCTGGCTACCATCCTCCCCTCCCTAAGAAAACGGCTATCCCTACAACCGCGCTTTCCGCAATTCAATACAGCGATTGAAAGAAATGCTCCTGGTGGAAAAACGGCTACCACTCACTGCTGCTTTGCAACGGTAAACGCAACGACCCGGTGAGTCGCCACAGACTTATCCGGATTTCCCCTGGCACCGAAATTTACTGATTCGCTACTGCATTATCTCTCTGATCGCTGTAGCCATCTATACATCACGCATCAACTTGGTATCATACGCGCACCTCCGAAGCCACCAATACACCTGTCATGCGCATTCCAAGAATCTACCACTCCGGCCACATTACCCTGGATGAAGAATTTCCGTTAGACGACGATGCTGCTCATCACGTTGCCAATGTTCTCAGGTTAAAAGCCAATCATCCGGTCGTGTTGTTCAATGGAGACGGCAATGAATACAGCGCGCAGTTGATTAGTGTCAGCCGCAAGCAGGTTATTGTAGAAGCCGACGCCGCACTGGCTCTGGATAAAGAGTCACCGCTACCTATTCATTTAGGTCAGGGCGTATCTAAAGGCGACAGAATGGATGTGGTGCTACAGAAAAGTGTTGAGCTTGGCGTCACTGAGATCACGCCATTACTTACCGAACGTTGCGCAGTAAAACTGGATGAAAAACGCTGGCAAAAGAAACATATGCAGTGGCAGAAGATCATCATCGGCGCATGCGAGCAGTGCGGCCGCAACACCATACCTGTACTTCACCCGCCTACACCGCTTGCCAGCTGGATGGCAATCTCCACCGATGCTGCCAGGCTGGTACTCGCACCGGGGGCGGAAAAACCACTGGCAAGACAACCCTATCAGACAAAAGGTTTTCGTCTGTTAATTGGTCCTGAAGGCGGCCTCTCAGAACAGGAAATACATCAGGCCAATGAGACAGGTTTTACGTCTGTCAGCCTGGGCCCCAGAGTGCTACGCACAGAAACCGCAGCACTTGCCAGTTTAAGTATTCTTCAGGCGCAACACGGCGATATCTGACATTGTTGGTACGAGTGCCGCGCACATCAAATCACAGACGCTGCCGGTAATGCCGGCTCCAGGTTCGCCGCACGTTGCGGCGTTATACTTCGTTTGGCAATAACGTACTCACTCTGTGGTGTGCCGCTGCGCAACAGCAACTGATCGTCTGAGCAGTCAACCGCAACAATATTTGACCTTCGGGCAGGTTGATTTTCCTAAGATCAACGCCATAGTTAGAATTATCAAAGAGATGTAACGGTAATCTCCGTGCTACCGGCAGGTAAACACGCCTGATTTGTCCGTGTAGATAAACAACCTTCAATCCAGCGACTCACCGGCGTGCAACTCCTGCCGCGGTAACGAGACTTTCAATACAGAGAGCAGTGACATGACGTATTCCGTAGGGATTGTGATGGATCCCATCGCAAACATTAAGCCACACAAGGACACCAGTTTTGCCATGATGCTTGAGGCGCAGCGACGAGGTTGCGAATTGCTCTATCTTGAAATGGGTGATTTGTTTCTCGATAACGGCCGCCCTATGGCGCGGGCAAGAAGTGTGTCGGTAGTGGATCAGAGCGATAATTTTTACACGCTGGGAGAGCCTCAAATCAGACCGCTTGGCGACATCAATGTACTGATGATGCGCAAGGATCCGCCTTTTGACAGCGAATTCCTGTATGCTACACACATGTTGTCGCTGGCTCAGGACGAAGGCGCATTGGTGGTTAACAACCCTCAGGCGCTGCGTGATTTTAACGAAAAGCTGTTTACTTCATGGTTTCCCGAGCAAATTCCCCACACGGTAGTAACCAGCAGTGCGGCGATAGTCCGCGATTTTCACGCCCAACATCAGGACATCATCTGTAAGCCGCTGGACGGAATGGGTGGTGCATCGATTTTCAGAATTAAGCCCGATGGCAATAATCTGGGCGTAGTAATAGAAACACTCACTCAACATGGCAAACGCTATATGATGGTGCAGGAGTATCTTCCGGAAATTAAAGATGGCGACAAACGGGTGTTAATTGTCGACGGTGAGGTAGTGCCCTACTGTCTTGCCAGATTACCCGGCAAAGGCGAAACCCGCGGTAATCTTGCTGCTGGCGGTACAGGCAGGCCGCAGCCAATCAGCGACAGCGACAGAGCGCTGGCCGAGACCATCGCCCCGATGCTGAAAGAGAACAATATTTTATTTGTTGGTCTGGATGTTATTGGTGAGCGGATCACAGAAATAAACATTACCAGCCCCACATGCGTAAGAGAAATAGAAGGTCACTACGATATAAATATTATGGCCATGCTATTTGATGCCATTGAACGCAAACTTGCCGCCTGACTGGATAGCTGAAGGTATAAGGTGAAATATGACTGAATTAAAGAGTCTGCAAAACCATTTTCTGATTGCAACGCCGTCACTGGATGACGCGTATTTCTCGCGTTCGCTTACGTATATTTGTGAGCATAACGCAGAAGGCGCGATGGGCCTGGTTATTAACCAACCCTCAACGATGACACTAAAACAATTGCTTGAGCAGACAGACAAAGACATCACTGTTGCCGACGAAAACGCGGAAAAGATTATCCTGGCCGGAGGCCCGGTAAGTCAGGAGCGCGGGTTCGTACTTCATACTGACCAGTCCGGCTGGTCTTCAAGCCTGGCGCTTGCCCCGGGGATCATGGTAACAACGTCAAAAGATATTCTGTCAGCCATTGGCACGCAACAAGGACCTGATGAGTCCATAATCGCATTAGGCTATGCTGGTTGGACCGCCGGGCAGCTGGAAAAAGAGATGCAAGAAAATGCCTGGCTGACGATTGAGGCGGACGAAGAAATATTATTCAAGACGCCGATCCACGAAAAATGGCAGGCTGCCGTCAATAAGCTCGGTATCGATGTTTGGCAACTGGCGCCGGGAGTCGGGCATGCCTGAGACAGGTCAGCGTACCGTTTTGACATTTGATTTTGGCACCAAAAGTATCGGGGTCGCGGTGGGTCAGGAAGTGATAGGAACCGCATCGCCGTTAGCCGCCCTCAAAGCGCGCGACGGTATTCCGGACTGGGACAAGATTGAACAGCTTTATCAGGAGTGGCAACCTGACATTGTCATAGTCGGGCTTCCTTTAAATATGGATGGTACCGAGCAGGACATGACGCAGCGTGCCAGAAAATTTGCGAATCGACTACACGGACGTTTTCGGATTAAGGTAGAAACCTGCGATGAGCGCTTATCCACCGCCGACGCGAAAGCTATCTTGTTTGAACTAGGCGGGTATAAAAAGCTCACTAAAGAAAAAATAGACAGTGTTTCTGCCTGCGTCATTTTTAATGCGTGGATAGAGCAGCAATACGTTTAAGCGTAATTACCGCTGTCACTGATTTATTTCTGGCAACGCAAACGGCTTCACGAACCACACAGATTTGCTTTTCGCTGTCAGGCCTCCGTGCGAGGCTGCTCACACTGCCAGCACACCTCAAACGCCTCGCCGTTGATCTCTTTGCACTCAGTACATTGCCATGGCCCACTATCGATGGATGATGAAGCGGGCGTCGGCAGCGATGCCAATACTGCCTGTGCTCTCGGAAACCAGTTTTCATCGACTATCCAGATTTCCTGCTGGCTGTCCTGCCAGGGCAGCTCGCCTATCGCGCCACTGGCAAACTCGTTTTTCACCAGATAAGGGATATCTCTGACATCCAGTTCGCTGCGCACAGACTGAAATAAAAAGCGGTCTTCTGAAGCGTAAAGCTTTCGCATACTACTTAGGGCCTGCTGACGTTGGGTGTTCATTTTTGCAGCGAACCGTTTGCAAGTCGCTGCCCTGTAGGTGATTCCTAAGCGCATTTTGCGCTACATTGCTCGTCATTCGCCATGTCATACTAAACCACAATCCCTGTGTCTTGCCCGCAATGCGCGTAAATTGCTCAAAACTCGTACACCAAACATCAACAGACTGGTATTAATCCATGTCGATAGAAACGTCTGATAGCGTTCCCAGGCTTGATCCTTCATTAGTATCCAGTTTAATCATCAAGCGCAGATCGTTCGGAGAATCGGCATGGTGCAGCGCCTGATCCAGCTCGATTTTGCCGGCTTTGTACAGGTCATACAGCGCCATGTCAAAGCTCTGCATGCCCATCTCCTTGCCCTTTTTCATCGCTTCTTTCAGGCTGCCAATTTCATTGCGCTGAATGAGGTCTGTCACCAACGGCGAATTAAGCAAGATCTCAATCGCTGCTACCCGTCCCTTTCCATCGCGGGTTGGCACCAGTTGCTGCGCCACGATAGCACGGATGTTCAGACTTAAATCGAAGCGCAGTTTGTCGTGCTGATCTTTCGGCGCCAGGTGCATAATACGTTCAATGGCCTGATTCGCGTTGTTGGCGTGCAGTGTTGCCACACATAAATGGCCCGTGTCGGCAAACGACATGGCATATTCCATGGTTTCCATAGAACGGATTTCACCAATCAGGATCACGTCCGGGGCCTGACGTAGTGAGCTTTTCAATGCGTCGTCAAAGGTCTGAGTATCCAGCCCGACTTCCCGTTGGGTAATTACGCAATTGCGATGCTCATGGACGAATTCGATGGGGTCTTCAATGGTAAGGATATGCCCGTGAGAATTCTGGTTTCTGTGACCAATCAGTGCTGCCAGTGAGGTCGATTTACCGGTTCCGGTTCCCCCCACAAACAATACCAGGCCACGTTTGGACATGATGATATCTTTCAACACTGGCGGCAGTCCGAGATCATCGACTCGCGGGATCTGCGTGACGATGCGACGAATGACCATACCCGCCTGATCGCGCTGCCAGAATGCGGAGCAACGAAAGCGCCCTACCCCATCCCGCGCGATAGCAAAGTTACATTCCCGGCTGTTGTGAAACTCATTCTGCTGCTTCTCGCTCATCGATTCATGTACCAGCGATAGAGCCTCCTCTTCCGACAACGGCATATCTGTCAGCGGCGTTAGCTTACCGTTGATTTTCGCGCTCACCGGAAACCCGGCAGTCACAAAAAGGTCAGAAGCAGACTGCGATACCATTTGTTCTAAAAACGTATCCAACATGGTGAGGCCCCTTAGAAGTTCGTCTTCTTATCGATGGCCTTGGCCGCCGCATCCTGCTGGGTAATCACACCCATCGCGACAAGGCGCTGTAAGCACTGGTCCATCGTCTGCATACCATGAGATTGTCCGGTTTGGATAACCGAGTACATTTGCGGCACTTTGTCTTCACGAATAAGATTTCGGATTGCCGGGATCCCAACCATGATTTCATGTGCAGCAACACGCCCACCACCAATTTTCTTAAGCAGCGTTTGTGAGATGACGGCGCGCAGCGACTCGGAAAGCATCGAACGTACCATTGATTTCTCCTCCGCCGGGAAAACATCAATAATACGGTCAATCGTTTTTGGCGCTGAGTTAGTGTGCAGGGTACCGAATACCAGATGACCGGTTTCCGCAGCAGAGATTGCCAGTCGGATAGTTTCCAGGTCACGAAGCTCACCCACCAGGATAACGTCGGGATCTTCACGCAGTGCCGAGCGCAATGCGTTAGAGAAACTGTGAGTGTCGCGGTGAACTTCACGCTGGTTCACCACACTCAGCTTGTTGTCATGAACAAATTCGATAGGATCTTCGATTGTCAGAATGTGCTCACGCTTATGCGTGTTGATGTGGTCAACCATGGCCGCCAGGGTAGTACTCTTACCTGAACCGGTAGCGCCAGTTACCAGCACAATCCCCGTGGGCTGATTGATAATCTCTTTGAAAATCTGAGGGGCACCAAGCTCGTCCAGCGTTAATACGTTGCTGGGGATGGTACGCAGTACCGCCGCTGCACCACGGTTTTGTAAAAATGCATTCACACGGAAGCGGGAGAGGTCTTTCACTTCGAAAGAGAAATCCACCTCAAGGTTTTCCTCGTATTCCTTGCGCTGCTTGTCGTTCATAATCTCGTACACCAATGCGTGTACCTGCTTATGATCAAGCGCAGGAACGTTCAGCTTTCGCATTTCGCCATCAACCCGAATTATCGGCGGTAATCCTGCCGTCAGGTGTAAATCCGAGGCGTTATTTTTGACACTGAAAGCCAAAAGTTCGGTAATATCCACAACCACTTCTCCCACTCATTAGGTGAATAATGCAAACAATAGCAGAAAGACTGAAATCCGCCCACGCGCGAATTGAAAACGCCACTGCCAATGCTCATCGTCCACCAAATTCTGTGAAATTACTAGCCGTATCAAAGACCAAACCGGTATCTGATATCAGGCAAGCGTATGACGCCGGACAACGTTTGTTTGGCGAAAATTATGTACAGGAGGGAGTGGAGAAGATTACCGAACTGCAGGACTTAACTGACATTGAATGGCATTTAATAGGCCCTTTGCAGTCAAACAAAACCCGCGTTGTCGCAGAGCATTTCGACTGGGTGCAATCGGTGGACCGCGAAAAAATCGCGCGGCGCTTACATGATCAGCGTCCTGAAGGTTTGCCGCCACTGAATATCTGCATCCAGTTAAATATCGATGATGAAGCAAGCAAATCGGGTATTTCGGCTGACGCACTGCCGGCACTCGTGGACACAATAAGTCAGATGGACAGACTGGTACTGCGCGGTCTGATGGCAATTCCCAGCGCTGATGCGTCAGAGGCGCAACAACAAAAAACGCTGGCCCAGCTTCACGATTTGTTCGCCCGATACCATACAAAGCTGACCAATTTTGATACCCTGTCCGTAGGAATGAGTGGTGATGCAGAAGCTGCTATTGAAAACGGCTCGACCATGGTCAGGATCGGTTCTGCCATCTTCGGTGCCCGCGAGTAAAGCGCCTTTGGTCATCATATTGGTTTAAACAAAGAAATAGGGTATCCATGCAACAGAAAAAATTAGCATTTATCGGCGCAGGTAACATGAGTCGCAGCATTATCAGCGGCCTGATCCAGTCTGGCTACGACAAGGACCGTATCCTTGCCAGTAACCCGTCTACTCCGAAACTGGATAAGCTAAAAGAAGAATTTGGAATCCGAACCACCCAATCTAACGACGAAGCCTGTGACTTTGCCGATGCCATTGTCCTTGCTGTTAAGCCGCAAATCATGGGCGACATGTGTGCGGAATTGCAAAAAAATAACGACCTGTCAGATAAGTTATTTCTGAGTATTGCAGCAGGGTTGCCGGTTAGTCGGCTGCAGGCCATGCTGGGCGGTGACTACCCGGTTGTGCGTATTATGCCAAACACGCCAAGCCTGCTTGGTAAAGGCATGTCAGGCATGTATGCCGACAGCACCGTATCTGACGAAAACCGCCAGTACGTAGACGATGTGATGGGCAGTGTGGGCGAAACCGTGTGGGTTGAAGAAGAATCTGGTATCAATGGCGTGATTGCCGCCGCAGGCAGCAGCCCGGCCTATTTTTTCCTGTTCCTTCAGGCCATGCAGGAAGAAGCCATGAATATGGGCTTTGACAAAGCGTCGTCCAGAGCCATGGTACAGCAAGCGATGTTAGGCGCTGCAGAAATGGTTTGTCACAATCAGGACCTTGAATTAAGCGAGCTTCGGGCCCAAGTTACTTCTAAAGGCGGAACTACAGCTGCAGCCGTCAACACGCTGATTGATGAAGGCCTGCAGGAAACCGTATCTAAAGCAATGCGCGCGGCCGTGGCCCGTGCAGAAGAAATGGCTAAACAGCTTTAACCTTTCAGGATGTAGCAAGCATGAGCGCAACGGTATTTCTCGTCAGTACCTTATTTAATCTGTATTTAATGGTCGTGATTTTGCGACTGTGGCTACAAGTGGTGCAGGCGGATTTTTATAATCCCCTGAGTCAGTTTGTCGTGAAAGCAACCCACCCCATTGTGGGGCCGTTGCGCCGGGTCATTCCCTCTATTGGTCGCTTTGATACCGCGACCTTTGTGCTTGCGCTGGTGGTAGCCTGCGCTAAAATTTTCACCCTGGCCATGATGCTTGGTGGGGCAATTAACCCACTAACACTGGTTATTGTCGCCTTCTTTGATGTCATAAAAGAAACCTTATCCCTGATGTTCTGGGTACTGTTGTTGCGCGCGATTCTAAGCTGGGTCTCACAAGGCCAGTCGCCGATAGATTATGTTTTACATCAGTTAACCGAGCCGTTTCTGGCACCAATTCGCAAAATTATCCCGCCTATTGGTGGCCTGGATTTATCAGTATTGGTTGCGATTATTGTACTTCAGTTTCTACAATTACTGATTCAGGACACCTTTGGGGTGTTTTAATCCGGTAGTAAAGAGGTAGCTATGACATTACTGCGTCAGTTAGCGTGGGTTGGAATGCTGTTAATCACATTCCCGGCTCTCGCTGAACAAAAGGAGAGCCTTGGCGATTGGGACGTGCATTACATGGTTGTGAATACCACGTTCCTTACCCCTGAAGTGGCTTCAACGTATGGCATCGTGCGCAGCAAATATAATGCGCTGGTAAACATTTCCGTGCTGGATAAAGCCTCTCACAAAGCGCAGCGCCTTTCGGTATCTGGCGAGGCTACAAACCTGCTGGGTAACACGCGGGATTTGTCATTCAAAAAAGTAGAGGATGGCGACGCCATTTATTATCTCAGCGTGCTGCCATTTCGCGACCAGGAAACTTTCCGCTTCAATATCGAAATACGAAAGAATAATGATAGCGAGACGCTGCGGTTTAAGCAGCAAATGTACACCGACTAGCGAGCCTGTTAGCTATGCTGCCAGTATTTTATACTGAGTCCGGCTTGAGTTTGTGGCGCGCCACGTTGGTGAAGCGCCTCACATCTCAGCTGGCATTTTAAATTTGTTGTGCTGTCGCGTAGCAGGCATAAACCAAATCCGACATAACAGCGCTACCCTACCGTGCTACAACCATTCTATCTGCTGGTTCGTTTCCAGATGACGCTGCGCAATCAGTTGTTGCAAATCGATTACATCATCCAGCGCGCGAATTTCGCGTACTGAGACAAACGGCTTTGCAGCGCGGTAATCTTCTACTTTTTGCAGATGCAATTGTAATATCTCTTCGGGAAACAAGCTTTCGGCAACAGGGGTAACCAATAAAGAGGTATTGCTGTGCTCATCTTCACCTGCGCTTTCTGTAGTGGTACAGAGTACTGTCCCATCCGACATTAATGACTCAAGTTCCGTGATCCGTATTGCGGTCTCCGGCAACAATGTTCCTTTTGCAACGGTAGAGGTTTGCGGATGCAACAGATAGCGCGTGAAGGTATGAAGATCGGTTTGTTCTGTCAGGCGTTCCTCTTCCAGATCGGCAATGTGCGAGAACCCCAATGCGCGGAACTCGAGCGTTAACTCCTGATAAAATGTGGCATCAAGGTGAGGGAATCGTGCTGGCGTCGTGATCCTGAAAGACTGGCAGACTTCGCCACCCTTCACGCCGGGCTCCTGCCCGAGAATATGAAACTCCTCCCCGGAACTTACCGGCTTTGTCGCAACAAGTCTGCCACGATAAAGCAATACCTGCTCGACCAGAGTTTCACAAAACGCCTGTGTTTCGGGGCTATCCTGTGTAAGCAACCTGGCCATGGAACACAACCAGATTTGCGACGACTGCGGCGTCACCTCGCTTTCGCATTCGAGTTCGGCTGTTACCGGGTCATTAAGAAAATATCCTGCCTGATCCTGGCAATGAAATTCGCAAAGAAACAGAAACATTGTGGCATTGTTATGATTCAGACCTGCGCTTTGCACAGTTTGTCTGATGTTCCGCAGTAGCGCTTCTGGGGTGGTGAAGCCCAAATGCTGCTCGCTCATGGCCAAGTCCTCACATCTGAAGCTGCAAAGGAAATCCTTAACAGCTTGTTGGCTACATAAACGATACTAATACACTACTAGTCAGGCTAAGGTATTACGATAGACACTTAGTGAGAAGAAACCATACCCGTTAGCCAGTGAGCAGCGCAAACGTCGCCGGCTTTTCAGAAGTGAATCAGAACTGGTCAAACATGATCTGGTTGCCATCAGGATCTTTCAGTACACAATGCCCAGGGCCACTGTCGCCTTTCACCGGCACATCGATGTTTATACCCTGCGCTTTCAGGGACGCCTCGACAGCCCGGACATCCGTAGGGTTGAAGGTAATGATGTTTTCATCAAACATGCCCTCAAACAGGCCAATCATGACATCTCCGTGCTTCATGATCAGCCATTTATCCTCCACCGAGCCGCATTCGGTCATGGCACTGAACCCCAGCGCTTCATAGAATGCTTTTGATTTTTCAATATCTTTGACTGCAAGGCTTAAAGAAAATTGCCCTAGTGTCATGCCAGCTTCCCTGTGTGAGTGTGAAAACTATTACTTTAGTCTACCGGTGCTTCTTTGCAAATCGTTCTTCAATCACACCAGAAATTATGCGGTCTGTCAGATGCCTGACTCGACTTAGCCTTTGCCTGACGATGATAGCTGGCGCGTAACCTTATCCAGTTTAGCGGTGGGATAGTGTCCACCAAGAGGAATTGCCCCAAGGGACTTAACCAAAGCTTTTCTTAATAATCGGGAAATCCTGAACCGGTTTCCAACGGTTCTGTTTATGTACCGCATCAGACACAGGTTATTGTAGGCAGGGCTTCGGTTACTGACCCGCTGGGGAAAACGCAATTTATCGAGGTTATGGCTTTTCTTATCACCAGTAACAATGCTGAGAAGTGCTTTTTGCAATTCACTTCCATTGACATACCCTTTACCGACCTGAATTTGATGAACCGGAGAGTCCGGGAAAGCCGCCCGCCACTTTCTCAGCCTGTATTGATAATCGTATCGTGACTTTGTATTTACTGACGCCAGGAACATATCAAAAGACTCTGTGTAAGCACGCGGCCCCTTCACCAGTTGAGCGTAAGCGCTGCGGATGTACGCTTTCTGATCGCGGAATGTGAAAACAAGTTCAATCCGCTTGAAGTGCCTGCTCAGCAGCGAGTGTAATCTAACCAGATGCCTGTCGCTTTCACATTGTGAATACAGATACTCTGATGAGGCAAATACTGAGGCATTCGGATCATCGCGCTCGATTTCACTGATGATCCGACCAAATTGTTGTGGATAACTCAGACAATGGGCTTCCAGTTCAGAACGGGAAAAGCAATGAAGTGTATTCAGGTAGTAATTACTGTTTTCAGGATAAGCACTGTAGCAGGCCAACTCCCAGTTGCGTTTAAAGACCAGACATTCAGGCGCCCATAAATGAAAGTCAGTCTTCAATATCGTACGATTATCGTGAACAAAATCCTGTACACTGGTTGTACCGGATTTTGGTGTTCCTATATGAAGATAGAGTGTCGGTAACATGATCATCCCTAACGCACAGATAACCACTTACATGCGCACAAGCTGAAGACATAAATTAAAATGAGCAAGACTGCCTTCCAAGCCCGGTGTGCTGGTAGCGAACAAGGTCCACTGCCAGTCCTTACTACGCTAACAATAATAAACCGGATTGTCTCTAATCAATAAAACGGGCAAACGCTATTTCGATAAAAAGTCTGTTAATGCCTTACTAAAACCGCTTTCATCACACCATGGATCGCCATGACCACAATCTTTGTCCAGCGTAACTAAGGTGGCATCAGTAAGCGTTGCCAACGCAATGACCGGTTCCGGCGTCACGACACGATCGTCAGCTCCCACTACTATCAGTAGCTTACCTCTTATTTGCTGTGCCGCCACAGCCATATCATCATTGAGGTTACGGGCAATATTATGTGTCATCATCGCCTGTGCCTGCCGGACTTGATCCCACGCTTTACCTGCTGATAACTGCATTTCACTAGCCTCTTTTTCTATAGCAGAATGCACCTCCAGCCTGCTGACATCCTGACTAAGTTTCTCTGGCACGCTTCCCAGCATCCCTATTCCGGCTAACGCTTTTTTTGGCTCCTCACACTGGCATTCAAGATACCAGCGAAGCAATGTATTGCGGGTAGACCACAACGCAATATCAAAAGAGGCCAGTCGCGGCGTACCGATAATGGCTGCGTAGCGGGAAGTCATATTCGGGTATTGAACAGCCCATTGAAGCGTTTGCATTCCTCCCATCGACAGTCCAGCTACAGCGTAAAGCTCAGAAAGTCCAAGCACCTCTGTAACCAGACGGTGCTGGCTTGCAACAATGTCGGCAATCTGAAAGCGGGGAAACTTCTCTTCAGTCTGAACTTTACTATTAGACGGTGAAACCGACACTCCGTTGCCAATAGCGTCGACAATGATGACAAAGAATTTTTCCGGGTCGATAAACCTGGTATCAGCCAGATACGCGTGGTTTTCTGAGTTGCCCCCATACCAAGTAGGAACAAGCACCGCATTGCTTTTGTCTTTATTCAGAGTGCCAAAAGTGCGGTAGCCAATTACACAGTTTTCTACACGCTCTCCACTGGCAAGAGAACAGAACTCGAAGGTGGCAAAACGCTGTTCCTGCGCACTGACAAGAAAAGACGCAGTTAGCGTCAACATCAAGAAAAAACCAAGATATAGCTTACAATGTGACGTCATTTGTTGCTCCTTGCTCCAATCAATCGAAAAGTGTCGTGTTGGCGCCTGCCTAGCAGACTTAATACCAACTCGTAATAATGTGTGATCAGCTCAGAGTGAGCACTCATTATTGCAGATTGGAATTACAGAGACGCCGGAAGATGTGCAGTTTCATTTTTCCAGGCGCTTTCATAGGCCGGACGTGAAAGTACCCGGTTGCTGTATGCCACGACGTTTTCTATACCGATTGGAGCAGACGCGCCTTTTGCCCATGCCAGTAATTGCCCCGCCACGATATCAGCAACTGTGAACAAGTCTCCGCATACAAATTCACTATCGCCAAGCATTTGTGAAAACGCTTTAAGTGCCCTCTCGAACTCCCAAAGCGCAGTGTCTTGCATGGCTTTAATCCGATACTGTTCGGGTAACGCAAAATCGTGCTTTGCCATGCTCCATAACGGCTGCTCCAGTTCGGTAACCAGAAAATGCATCATTTGTTCGAAACAACCTCGCCGATAGGTTCCCGGCTTGGGAATAAACTCTTCCATGCCATGCTTTTCAGCCAGGTAGGTAACGATGGCTGCGGATTCAGCGAGCGGGCCGTCTTCTGTTACCAGCAAGGGAATTTTAGCTGCCGGATTCAGCGTCCGGAATTGTGCAGAAAGGTGCTCGCCAGCGCGCAAATTGACGAGTTGATACTGATAGTCCAGCCCGAGCTCTTCGAGAGCCCACGCCACACGCACTGAGCGCGTTTTGGGAAAGCCATAAAGGGTGTACATCGGTCGCTCCTTGGAATGTTGTAGCAACCGATACTGTTTAACATCAAAGATATCAGGCCAATACACCCGGTTGTAACATGTCCCTGCCATCGTAATGCATGCGATTGCGCATCAATCATTACCGACAGTGCCGCCATGTTTCGTCGGGCCTTTAGCTTTCCTGATTTCTTAAAAAGACCAGTTCTGTTGCACTACTTTGTTCTTCGCTGTATCGGTAGCCGTCAACATCAAATTGCTTGAGACCTGCTACGTCACTTACGCGATTTTCAATAATATAGCGTGCCATACTTCCGCGCGCTTTTTTGGCAAAAAAGCTGATGACCTTGTATTGACCGTTTTTATAGTCTTTAAAATTAGGCGTCACGATCATGCCGTCAAGCTCACGCTTCTTCACTGACTTAAAGTACTCGTTAGACGCCAGATTCACCAGTACATTATCACCCTGCTCCGCCAGCGCTTCATTGAGTTTACTGGTAATATCACTTCCCCAGAAGGCGTACAGGTCTTTGCCTTTAGCATTGTCCAGCTTGGTGCCCATTTCAAGACGATAAGCCTGCATTAAATCTAATGGTCTGAGCACACCATACAAGCCCGAAAGAATTCGCAGATGAGACTGGGCATAGCGGGCATCGTCCTCAGACAATGAATAGGCATCCAGTCCGGTATAAACGTCACCATTAAAGGCATACATCGCCTGGCGGGCGTTATTATCCGTAAATGGCGTTGTAAATTCCGTAAACCGGTTGGCGTTGAGTGTTGCCAGCTTATCACTGATACTCATCAGCGAACCGAGCTCAGCAGGAGAAAGTTCCCGGCAACGCGATACTAATTTTTCAGCCTGACTGAGCATCTCGGGCTGCGTATAGTCTTTGACCGGCACGTCGGTCTCAAAATCGAGGTTTTTCGCTGGTGAAACAACAACTAGCATCATGACTCCTTATTCGTTACTGGCGCAAAGTATACCACTGACACGCATTGAGATAAGTGCGATCTTGCGTGGTTTTATAGATTGAGAGGTTCGCTCCGTCCGATTACGTATCAACACACGACGAAACTGTAATTTCCGATGGGGGTTTGATATAACTACGGTAATAAAAACGCTGGCAGTGTTACGTCTGTCACAGCACCCCCTACAGACATTAGTACAATAAAACTTTCCCTCGGTTTGCCCGTATGCAATCAGCAAACCTGAGCAACAACTATTGATTTACATCCAGAGTTAGAGAGAACTATGAGCAATCAGTTAGCAGCATTACGTGAAATCACCACCGTGGTAGCAGACACCGGCGATATTGAAGCCATTAAAAAGTATGAACCGGTAGATGCTACTACTAACCCTTCTCTGCTTCTTAAAGCAGCCAGCCTTCCTCAGTACAGCGTGCTGATTGACGATGCGGTAGCATGGGCAAAATTACAATCGAAAGATGCCGAGCAACAACTGATGGATGCATCGGATAAACTTGCTGTTGCCATCGGTAAAGAAATTTCTGACCTGATTCCAGGTCGTATTTCAACGGAAGTGGATGCGCGCTTATCCTTCGATAAAAACGCCACGATTGAAAAGGCCGAACGTCTTGTCCAGCTGTACGAAGATGAAGGGGTAGATAAGTCCCGTATTCTTATCAAAATGGCATCGACGTGGGAAGGGATCCAGGCCGCTGAAGAACTTGAGCAAAAAGGCATCAACTGTAACCTCACCCTACTGTTCAGCTTTGCTCAGGCGCGTGCCTGCGCTGAGGCCGGCGTTTACCTGATTTCTCCTTTCGTAGGCCGAATTCTTGACTGGTATAAGAAGAGTACGGGTAAAGAAGATTACACCTCAGAAGATGATCCGGGTGTGGTTTCTGTTACCAGTATCTATAACTACTACAAAGAACACGGTTATGACACCGTAGTTATGGGTGCAAGCTTCCGCAACATCGGAGAGATTCAGGCTTTGGCAGGCTGTGACCGCCTGACAATCAGTCCGCAACTGTTAGAGGAACTGGCAAACACCGACGCCCCGCTGGAAGCGAAGCTGGTAGACAATGGCGCTTCGAAGACGCCGGGCGATCGCATGACAGAAACAGAATTCCGCTGGGAAATGAACGAAGACGCGATGGCGACCGAGAAACTTGCAGAAGGGATCCGCAATTTTGCTGCCGACCAGAAAAAACTCGAAACTATGTTGAAAGAGAAGCTGGGTATATAATAATACAATATTAATATTTTAGCGTTTGACATAATGGAGTACTGAGATGAGCAGATTGACCAGCCAGCCTGCCTGGCAACGTCTTTCACAACTTGCCGCCACGGTAAGAGATACACATATGCGCGACTGGTTTGCCGATGACCCGTCGCGTGCATCAATAATGCAAACCGAAGCCTGCGGCCTGTTTCTCGACTATTCGAAAAACCGCGTTACCACCGAGGTAATGGACACACTGGCTGCACTTGCTGACGCACAAGGCGTAGAAACCCAGCGACAAGCCATGTTTAGTGGTGACCACATCAATAGCACCGAAGACCGCGCGGTTTTACATACCGCACTGCGTAATTTCTCTGGTGAACCCGTGTATGTGGACGGCGAAAATGTGATGCCAGAAGTGCTGGCAACTCTGGACAAGATGGAAGCCTTTACGAAAGCCATCCACAGTGGCGAGCATAAAGGCTACACCGGAAAAGCCATTAAGCATATCGTTGCCATCGGTATAGGCGGTTCATTCCTGGGTCCGAAGATCATGACCGAGGCGTTGAAGCCCTACACCTCAGATGCAGTGAAAGTACATTTCGTTGCTAACGTCGATGGTTGCCACATCCACGATGTACTGAGTTCGCTGGATCATGAAGATACGCTTATCGTGATGTCTTCTAAATCCTTCTCCACGCAGGAAACACTGCAGAACACGCTGTCAGCAAAAGACTGGTTTTTAAAAGCGGGCGGCTCTCAGCAGGATATTGCCAAGCACTTTGTCGCCGTATCGTCTAACGTGAAGGCTGCAACAGAGTTTGGCATTGCAGAAGAAAACATCTTCCCGATGTGGGACTGGGTGGGTGGACGCTATTCATTGTGGTCTGCCATTGGTTTGCCAATTTCTCTGGCCCTGGGCTTTGAGAATTTTAAAGGCTTACTGGAAGGTGCACACGAAATGGACAACCATTTTAAATCTGCACCATTTCAAAGCAACATGCCCGTTATCCTCGCGATGCTGGGTGTATGGTATCGCAACTTCTTTGAAGCGCAATCGCATGTCATGTTGCCTTACTACCATTATCTGCGCGGACTGCCTGCGTACGTCCAGCAGCTGGATATGGAAAGTAATGGTAAACAGGTGACGCAGTCCGGGACGCCGGTTGATTATCCGACAGGCCCGATTATCTGGGGAAGCGAAGGCACCAATGGTCAACATAGTTTCCACCAATTGATCCATCAGGGCTCAGGCATTATCCCTGCTGACTTCATCATGCCGCTGACAGTGCCGAATCAGGACGATACGCACCATGCCATGCTGGCCTCAAACTGCTTTGGTCAAACGCAGGCATTAATGCAGGGTAAAACCTTTGAAGAGTGCTATGCAGACCTTGATGGCAAAGGTCTTACAGACGATGAGCGCACACGTCTGGCACATCACAAAACCATGCCGGGCAACAAGCCCAGCAACACAATTTTGTTCGAAAAACTGGATCCGTTCACACTTGGCGCGCTGGTTGCTATGTATGAACATAAGGTTTTCGTTCAGGGTGTTGTCTGGGAGCTGAACTCGTTTGACCAATGGGGCGTAGAGTTAGGAAAAGTCCTTGGCAATCAAGTTCTTGCAGGTATTCAGGGCGAAAAAGACAGCAGCGCGTTTGATACATCCACGCAGCAGTTGATTGAACGCTTCAGACACACCAATGCACCAAAATAAGGATATTTTAACTCGACAGAGTTAAAAAAGGTGCATGCTGACACGGCCGCGAGGCGGCCGTTCTACGCTGGATGATAACCACTGTAATCAGAATGTCACAATGTGTTAATAAAAAGTAAACTTACTTGTTTTATTTTCATCGTGGCTGTGATACAAAATTGTACAGAAGGATTAGATAAAACCTCTGTACTGTTGTTAGTGGTAATAAAAAGGAGATCCTCGTGGATAAGTCAGATCTATTTGCCATGCTTGATATTGAAACCAGTTCAGCTAAAACGAAAAGTAAAAAGCGTAAATGGAGAGAAATTGAAGCCCTGCAAGATCGCTTCGCTCTGGAGAAAGAGTTGTCAGAGTTAGATTGCGGATTTGAATACGAGTTAGAGACTCTGGAAAGATAAACAAACGGCCGCCTGATGATTCAGGCGGCCTTTTTACTTTTCAGACAGTATCTCGACCTAGTCGCAGCCACTAAGCAGCGACTCAAATAAAGACGCTCACAATGAAAACGTGACTGAAGGCGCAGGAATGTGTGTCTGCGGTTATCTGTTGGTTGATATTGTCAGTGTGGCGAAGCGTTGTACTGTTTACGCTCTGTACTGCCATGTTACGCAGAGAACGTAATATATGCCGTAATGGTTTACTGCGTGCGTTAGCCGTACTGTCTGATGAGTATACCTACCCAGGGTAATGTGAGTACCTGAGGCAGAGTCCGAAATCCCTGAGGATGCTGTTACGGGAGAGGATACTATCACCGATTTCTGCTGTCAGCGGTGCAAGCGAGCATCAATGACATAATCTGCAAGCCATTACCTTGGCATTTCTCAGCGCGTTAGTTATGCCCCCCGCTTATACAGATTCCACTTACTACAACTTTGCTATGATGTGTGCTCAGCACGAAGGAAGCGGATTGGTATTACACCTGCCAGTTAATCGGCTGTTTCCCCTTTGCCTGTAGATAGGCGTTAGCCTGGCTGAAATGCTTACAGCCTAAAAAGCCTCTGTGGGCTGATAACGGCGACGGATGCGGCGCTTCCAGAACCTGATGCCGGTCACGGTCGACGGCCCTCCCCTTCTTTTGCGCATGGCTTCCCCACAGCATAAATACGACATCCTCACAGGCCTGGTTCACGGCATCAATCACGGCATCGGTGAAGGTTTCCCATCCAAATTTAGCATGACTGTGCGCTTTGCCCTGCTCCACGGTCAAAACCGTATTAAGCAGCAGCACGCCCTGCTCTGCCCAAGGCATCAGATATCCATGCTCTGGTATACGAAAACCGTCCAGATCAGCAGCCAGTTCTTTGTACATGTTTTTCAGCGATGGCGGTATTTTCACTCCCGGCTGAACAGAAAAGCTCAGGCCGTGCGCCTGCTTCGGGCCATGATAGGGATCCTGCCCTAAAATTACGACTTTCACCGAATCAAGCGGCGTAGCGTCAAGCGCATTAAAAACCAGTTCCCTGGGTGGATAAATTATTTTTCCCGCTGCACGTTCAGCGTCAACACGTTGCATCAGGGCCTGAAAATAGGGCTTTTCTTTTTCAGGCCCAAGCAGCGATTGCCAGGTTTGCGTCATGACAACACGTCAAACATGTGCTTTTTCAGGGCCTCATAAGTGTTCGGTAACGTGACTGCCAGACTGTCCTTACCGGCAACATCGGCGAGCGCTTTTGGCAGATGCAGTGGCGATCCCAGAACGTTTTCCACCGTTTCGCGGAATTTCGCCGGATGCGCTGTACCCAGAAACAGGCCTGTTTCTCCCGGTTCCAAATCATGACTTACCGCGCGATAAGCTATGGCAGCATGGGGTTCGCTGGTATAGCCCGCCTGAGCAAGTTGTCGCATCGCCAGTTGAGTGTATTCTTCATCTACCGACTCTCCTTTCAGGCACGCCTTATCGATATAGCCTTGCTCTACCAGCGCTTCAATCCGCGGCCAGTTATTTGGCTGGCTTACATCCATGGCATTAGACATGGTTGCCACGGTTGATTTCGGATCCCATTCGCCCGTCTTCAGATAACGGGGAACCGTATCGTTGAGATTAGTTGCGGCAATAAAGCGCTTAATCGGCAGTCCCATCGCTTTGGCAATCATACCCGCAGTCAGGTTACCGAAGTTGCCGCTAGGCACAGAAACCACGAGTTCCTTACGCGCTTCCTCAGACAGCTGACTCACTGCCTCAAAGTAATAACAAACCTGCGCCAGCAGACGACTGATATTAATTGAGTTAGCTGAGTTCAGGTGCAGTCCGTCACGGACATCAGGATCGTCAAACGCGGTTTTCACCAGAGACTGGCAGGCATCAAAGTCAGACTCGATGGCCACCGTGTGGATATTGTCACCCAGTGTAGTAAACAGCTTTTCCTGCAGGGCACTGATTTTTCCTTTCGGAAACAGGATCACGACATTGATATTCTCAATCCCGTGAAACGCCCGTGCCACGGCGGCGCCGGTATCGCCCGATGTCGCGGTAAGTATCGTCACGGGTTTGCCTTCGCTGATCCGCGATAATGTCTGCGCCATAAAGCGGCCACCGAAGTCTTTAAAGGCCAAGGTAGGGCCATGAAACAACTCCAGCGTATAAATGTTATCTTTCACCTGTGTGACAGGCGCGGGAAAGGTGAAGGCAGTATTCACAATCTCTTCTAGCTCACCCTCATTCAGTTCATTCCCGATGAGAGCACGCAGGATCCGTATGCTACGCTCGGCAAATGGCAACGCGAGCAAGCCATCGACATCATCCAGTGACGGTATATGCGTAGGAAAGTACAGCCCCTGATTCTTGCCCAGGCCACGTTTTACTGCTTCTGAAAACGATGCGGTGTCCTGCGCATCTTTTAAATTGACCAATTCCACAATGTCACCTTTTCTAAATTATCGGTATCGACGTAAACGTTCTGCACCACGCCGTCATTCTGACAGCATTGTCTGCGCAGTGTACGTCATGACTTCGCTACTGCACCTTGTGCAGGGATTCGACACACATGGCTAAAGCCATCGTCGTTTTGTATATAGTTCGCATCCAGCCAACCGGCGATCTGCTGTGCCTGTTGCTTATCGTTGCAGACGGCAAACACCGTCGGGCCCGAGCCGGAAATTCCAAATGCCAGAGCCCCGTTTGTCATACTATACGCCCGTGCTTCATCGAACCCGGGAAGCAGAGATTTGCGATAAGGTTCGGCGATCACATCCTGCATAACGGATGCTGCCATAGTGGCATCACCCGCATGCAGCGCATGCACAAACACGCCTAACTGACGGCCAAATGTGAGCGCCGTTGGCACAGGCACCGTCTTGGGCAAAATGTCTCTGGCAGCGGAGGTCGATACACTGATACCTGAATAGCAGGCTACCCAGTACCAGTCTTCAATCACGGGTAACTTCACAGTTACTGGCGACGGTGCGCCGGTCATTAACGTCATGCCTCCCTGATAACAGGGCGCAACGTTGTCATAGTGGATACTGCCGCTGATTTGTCCTTCCAACGCGCCCATCATGGTAAGTAACGTATCCTCATCAAACACGCTATCAACATACACATTCAGGGCATGAAAGGCCGCCACTATAGAGCTGGCGCTAGACCCAAGCCCACTGCCTATTGGCAGATTTTTATTCAGCGTTAACGCGACAACAGGTGCTTCGACGCCTTTTTTCACCAGTGCGTCACAAAAATAATGATAGCAACGGGTAACGATGTTGGTATCAGGATCCGCTGGCAGTTTATGCGCAAAGGGGCCGGAAACCGTTAACGAGAAAGCGCCGGCCTGCTCAACAATAACTTCATCTCCCAGCGACGTACCATCTATCGGCTCCAGCGCGGCGCCCAGCACATCAAAACCCAGGCTCACATTACCAATTGAGGCTGGTGCATACGCACTCACTTTTTTCATTACAACTTCCTCAACGTGTCAGTGGGCCATCTGTTTCCACGGCATGGTTCGTAATACATCGGCAAACACACCTGCCGCGGTTACCGTGCCACCCGCGCCATAACCACGAATTACATAAGGGATTGGCTGATAATAATCTGAGCTGATTGCCAGTGCATTCTCACCGTCTTTTACTGCCGAAAGCGGGTTGTCAGCGGGGACGGCCTGAATAGTAACCTTACACTTTTCGCCTTCGATTGAGCCAATATAGCGCAAGACCTTACCTTCGGCTTTGGCGGCTTCTACACGATCATTAAATGCACTGTCCAATTCAGGCAGCTGGCGCATAAATTCATCAATACTGCAGTCTTCTGCAAAACCGTCCGGTAATACGGATTCAATCTCAATGTCTGACAACTCAAGTTCTAAATCCGCTTCACGGGCCATAATCAACAGTTTTCTGGCCACGTCCATACCACTTAGGTCATCACGCGGGTCGGGCTCAGTAAAGCCATTTTGCTTCGCCGACTCGGTGGCTTCAGACAGTGTCATGCCCTCTTCCAGCTTACCGAAAACATAAGAAAGGCTGCCTGATAAAATGCCCTCGAAACGATGCAGTACATCACCGGCACTGAACAGCTTTTGCAGATTATCGATTACCGGCAACCCTGCCCCTACGGTGGTTTCGTAAAGGTACTGGCGATTAGTACGAAGCGCGGTTTTCTTAAGCTGGCGATAGTAACCCAGTGAACCGGTATTGGCTTTTTTGTTTGGCGTCACTACGTGAAAACCGTTTTCCATCATTTCCACATATTGTGTGGCAACTGCCTCATGACTGGTGCAATCCACAATGACCGGATTGACCAGACTGTTGTCGTTTACAAAGTTTGCCACAGCTTCAATCGAAAATGACGCGCCGGACTCATCCAGCTTGCCTTTCCAGTCGTTGCTGACATCAATGCCGTGTTTGTCCAGCAGTAACTTTCTGCTGTTCGCGATACCGTAGACCCGCAACTGAATATTGCGTTTTAACAAAGCCGGTTGCTGCTTGGCTATCTGGCTTAGCAGCTCTGTGCCTACATTGCCACACCCTACCAGAAAGACGTCAATGGTATGGCGATCGCTGAAAAAATTCTGGTGAATCACGCGAACCGCTTTTTTCGCGCGCTTGCTTTCTATAACAGTAGAAATGGAACGCTCAGAAGATCCCTGGGCAATCGCCACATTGTTAACCCGTGCCTGCGCCAGAGAATTAAAGAAGCGTGCAGCCAGCCCTTTGGTCTGGCGCATGCCGTCACCCACCAGCGTGACGATAGACAAGTCGTGGCGAACCTCAATCGGATCCAGCAACTGATTCTGCAGCTCAAGCGCAAAGGCATCTTCCAACAGGTTCTGCGCACGTACCGCATCTTTACTCTGAATACAGAAACTGATGCTGTATTCCGATGAAGACTGCGTGATAAGGCTAATAGAGATGTTGGCATTGGACATCACTTCGAATACCCGGCTTGCCATACCTACCATGCCTTTTAATCCCGGACCAGCCACGTTAAACATGGTGACATCATCAAGCTGTGAAATGCCTTTCACCGACGTCCACACCGAACTGGCTTCATTGCTGATTAGCGTGCCGGGGGCGGCGGGGTTTAATGTATTGCGGATGAGACAGGGAATATGATGCTGGGCGATAGGACCGATGGTTTTGGGATGCAGCACTTTGGCACCAAAATAGGACAGTTCCATAGCTTCTTGGTAAGTGAGCTTATCCAGAAGCACTGCCCCTTCGACCTGATTCGGATCGGCGTTGTACACTCCATCCACATCCGTCCAGATTTCACAGCAGGACGCATCGATGCAGGCCGCCAGTACCGCGGCGGAATAATCCGAACCATTGCGCCCCAGCGTGACTTTCTCACCGTCTTCATTAGCAGCAACAAATCCGGGCATGACCAGCAGCTTAGAACCATCCGCGGGAATATCCGCAAAGCGGGCTTTGCTTAGTGCCACATCGGCGATGCTGTCCAGATAATCCCCTTCGGCAAGAATGTGATAAACAGGATCGATTACCTGGTTAGTTATGCCTTTGCTGCTTAAGATAGCACTGAACAGGGTGACACTGATGTATTCACCAATACTTAAAATACCAGCGCTTACCGCATCCGGTGCCACGCTCAGTAGTTTAATTCC
This sequence comes from Alteromonas antoniana, assembly GCF_019249295.1. Classification (GTDB taxonomy): domain Bacteria; phylum Pseudomonadota; class Gammaproteobacteria; order Enterobacterales; family Alteromonadaceae; genus Alteromonas; species Alteromonas antoniana. Next base: position 41,187 of record NZ_JAESDH010000004.1, on the reverse strand, counting down.
TTCAAGATGCTGCGTTAACGTTGCCAGATGACCGTCAATATAGTCACTGACGCGGGCATGTTCGTAACCGTCCAGCTGGGCGTTAAGCTCGTCGTTTATCCCTTTTACGGTCGTCGCCAGTTTTTCCAGCAAGGGCTGATAATCCTGATTACCAGCAGCTTGCTCACACAGCAATGACAGCGCGTTGGTGACGCCTTTGGGAGCCGAGAGCACAACCGCAGCACCGTCGGTTTGGTGTGTGGTCGTGCTAATCTCTGTCACACGCAGATAACGTGTTGCATCGGCTAGAGACGATCCACCAAACTTTAAGACTTTCATGTGTTGCTCCTTCATATTACGCCCGTCAATTCTTACAGCGATTTAGGTAAAAAAAAACCCGCTCTCTCTGAGGGCGGGCTTTCGGTGTCTGTTGCTATTGCGCACTAGCCAGCGACCGCCCTCCTTGAGGTGGTAATAATCATGCCGGTGGTGCGAATCATTGTTCTCTTTTTCATGGGTTCAATTTGCCGTATAGACGTCTATCTGTCAACCGTAAGGCCGATAAAAAACCGTTTTTTCTGATCTTTTTCTTTATTAAGCTGCATTTCTGTCACGAATTACAGAAAACAAACGATGACAATTAGATTACCGCTTATCTATTTTCGATTAATTTAGGATATACATAACAAATTTCAAATTTAGCCATCTATACCGCCAAAACATCACCTGGCTAGCTTTTCTCCTAAATCTGCCAGCGAAGTGATCTGACCTGCAACGAACCGGGAATGCATCTTACTTGTAAAGTAACGTGTCCAATCAGGAGAAAGTCATGGAGCAAAAAATTATTCTCATCACTGGTGCGTCCAGCGGGATAGGAGAAGCAACCGCCAGACGTCTGGTATCAGATGGCCATAAGGTCGCGTTAACCGCGCGCAGCGTGGACAAACTGAATGCACTGGCTAAGGAGCTGGGGAGCGACAATGCGCTGGCGGTGCCTGCCGATGCCACAGACTACTCAGCGACCAAGTCGGTAACCGAGAAAACCGTTGAGCATTATGGTCGTCTTGACGCCGTTTTTGCTAATGCCGGAACCGGTGTCTCTACACCCGGCACACAGGATGGCGATCCGGAAGAGTGGGACAACATGATAGACATTAATATCAAAGCCCTGCTCTGGTCAGCAAAAGCCGCGATGCCGCACCTTAAAAAAACCACGGGTCACTTTATTCTGACCAGTTCCGCCGCGGGACGTATGAGCATAAAAGGCTCCATCTACGGCGCGACCAAATGGTTTGCCTATGGGTTCGGACGCAATCTGGCTGAGGAAATGGCAGCGTGGCAGGGCCGCTGCACTACGATTTGTCCGGGTATGGTGAATACGCCGTTTTTTGATGAACCAAAAGAAGACAAATTGCAGCCTGAAGATGTCGCTGACGCTGTAGCTTACGCTATTAATGCTGACAGCAGAAATAATGTCAGGGAAGTGTTTCTGATGCCCTCGAAAATGGGCTGAGTAAAAGATTACCCTAACCGGCGAGCGCTTCGGTAAGAATAAAACCGTAGCGCTCCAGCACAGATTGCAGTGCAGGCTGAGACACCGGCTTTGGCAGAAAGTCCAGCGCGCCAAGACTCATTACCTTTTCGCGTTGCTGAGGCTGAATATCGCCAGACACTACAATGACAAACACTTCAATACCCTGTGCTTTAATCGCTTCGAGAACGGCAACACCATCCATTTCCGGCATGGTCAGATCCAATAACATCAAATCCATACGGTTTTGCATCAGCACGTCCATGCCTTCAGCGCCGTTTGCGGCCTGAAATACATTTTCGGCAAATCCGTCAGGAAGGCTCTTTACTGCCATTTTTCTTGCCAGCGAAGAGTCGTCACAAACTAATACATTGAAGCTCACAATGGTGTCCTTTTCGGCTTTCTGCGGTTACCTGAACAAAGAAAACCAGCCGGTTAACATCACGTAACGTGCACTTACCGTACCCAAAAACCGTCGATTAGGAAAGCAAAATTCAACTTTAGTATCAAGACGCTTTGCCACAGTCGTATTGTGGTACGCTAAAGCCGAATCACCGGAGGAAAGTCAATGAGCGACCTGGGCCTGCCAAGAAAGGTAGCATATCTGATTATCAGCAGCTTCGACAAAAGCTATCGCTGGTTTACCCGCATCACCCGGGGAGCACAGCACCGCTTCGAGGCCGCGCAATGGAAAGAAACGCAAAGCGCGTCCCGCGAGCGGATAACGATTTACGAGCAAAGTCTGGCCGATGCGGTGGCTGAAATTTACCATCTCATTGAAGTGCATCAGAAGGATGATGCTTTCTGGCAGCAGATGAAAAAAAACTATGCAAGGTTACTGGAAGGTCACCCACAGTTTGAACTGGCAGAAACCTTCTACAATTCGGTTATCGGGCGCATATTCAGGCACCGTAAAATTGATGACAGCGTCATGTTTATGCTGCCAAGCCGCTGTTTTTTGCCAGGTCAGGACCGACATAATATCATCAATAGCTTCGATACCACCACCACGGTACGGGAGATGTATGAATCTATTTTCAACATCTACCGGTTCAATATTCCGTTTGAAGATTACGAGCGCGACCTGCAGCACCTCGAAACCGCATTGCGCGAGCGCCTCAGTCGTGAACAGCTTGCCAGCGTAGTGGCGGTTGAGTTACTCAAACCGGTCTTTTTCCGGGGAAAAGCAGCTTATATGATTGGACGTATCTGCATGCCTGAAGAAACGCTACCGTTTGTCATCGCCCTGCAAAATAATGAATCGCCCGCGATCGTTATCGACGCGTTACTGACTGACCGCAAAGATCTCAGCGTGATATTTGGTTTTGCCAGAAGCTATTTTATGACAGATACCCAGTACCCTGCTGAAACAGTGGCATTTTTGCAGGAACTGTTACCCAATAAAAAGCACTTTGAACTGTATATGGCACTGGGTCACTTTAAGCACGGTAAAACGGTGTTCTACCGTAACTTTCTGCAACATCTGGACAGCAGCGACGACCATTTCGAGGCTGCTCCGGGGACCCGTGGCCTGGTTATGATGGTATTTCACCTTCCCTCCTACGGCGTGGTTTTTAAGATCATTAAGGACGAGTTTGCGGAAAGTAAGAAAATCACCCGCGAGCATGTGAAAGACTGCTACCGGCTGGTGAAGATGACCGACCGGGTCGGTCGCATGGCAGACACGCACGAATACGTAAACTTTCGATTTCCTCTCGACCGGATATCACCGGCATTACTCAGCGAATTACAGGAAACCTGTGCCTCCAGCCTGGAGTTCTGTGGTGACGAGTTGATCGTCAAACACATGTATGCCGAGCGTAAAATGACGCCACTGAACCTGTACCTGCAACAGGAAACCGATCCGGATAAAATCCATAACGCCATCAATGAACTTGGTCTCTGCATTAAGCAAATTGCACTGGCGAATATCTTTCCCGGCGACATGCTTCATAAAAACTTTGGCATCACCCGCCACGGCAGAGTGATTTTTTATGATTACGATGAAATTTGTCTGATGAGCGAGCGCAATTTCCGGGAGCTGCCAAAGTCAGACGATCCCTACGCCCTGGATACCCTGTCGGTAGCGCCCAATGATGTTTTTCCGGAACAGTTTGAGCACTTCATTGTGGGTAAAAAACAGTTCAAAGATATTCTGAAATCGCTTCACGGCGATCTTATGACACCAGAGTACTGGCGGGAAGTTCAGGCGATTACGGCGAAAGGTGAAGTCCAGAATTTCACGCCCTACAATCCGCAGATGCGTTTTCCACGTGAGTCCACCTGACCACTGCGGCAAAAGTGATCGGAACACTCACCGGCAGGGTAATACAGATAGAAAACAGGAAACCCTTCTGGGATGGATTCAGACTATGTATACGGTAAAGTACAATGAAAGTGTTAGTAATTGAAGATGATGTAACCGTTGCAGAAAACATTGAGCAGGGAATGCGCACTGCAGGTCATCTTTGCGACATATGCCATGACGGAGAGCAAGGCCTTTATCAGGCCATGACGCAGGAACACGACCTGATTGTGTTGGATATTATGCTGCCTTCTATCGACGGAATGAGTATTCTCGATGCCCTTCGTAAAGAAGAAATACTCACGCCGGTTTTGCTGCTCAGCGCCAAAAGCAACGTAGATGATAAAGTCAAAGGCCTGCGTAGCGGTGCCAATGATTATCTGACCAAACCTTTCGCTTTTGAAGAATTACTAGCCCGCGCTGAGGGTCTCGCTGGCCGTAAAGCTGACGCCGATGATGCCACGCAGGTGAAAGTCGGCGACCTGATCTTAGACCGCCTGAACCGCAAGGTCACCCGCGGCGATACTGAAATTGAATTGCAGTCCAAAGAGTTCCAGCTTCTTGAGTGCTTGTTGCGTCACCGCGGAAAAGTGGTAACCCGCAGTATGCTGCTGGAACATGTGTGGAATTACCATTTTGATCCCCAGACTAACGTTATCGATGTTCACATCAGCAGGTTACGACAAAAGGTAGATAAAACCTTCAACGTACCGTTAATTGAAACCGTCAGAGGCACGGGCTACCGGATATCGGAAGACCTGCAGTGATTGCGATTGGAACTTTCACCCGAAGTTCAAGCTTCCGGGTGGGAGTGATACTCGCCAGTCTTTCCATAGCCGCCATTCTTTTTGTCCTTTACACCTGGAAAGTGTCCAGCGGTGACAGTCTGCTACGCGAAGCAAGGTCAGCTCTGAATGCTGACACATTGCTGTTGCGCACGTTGCACGAGCATGTCCCCGCATCAGCCCTTCAGGCAAAAATTGCTGATGCCTTTTCAGACGACCCCGCTCCGCCGCTTTACGCAATAAAATCGCCGGATGCCACCTTGCTGGCAAGTAACATCTCGCGCTGGCCGAGCAGTGTCACATCAGAGCAGCGCAATGGCACCATGCCCATCTCTCCCGATGGGAGTCCTGATACCCACATTGATACGCTCTATCAGGTAGTAGAGTTGCAGGATGGCAGCCTGCTTTTTACAGGTAGAAATATTGATGAGCTCAATACCGCCCAGTGGATTGCACAGACATTCGGCTGGCTGGTCGTGGCATTATTAAGCATAGTTTGCGTACTAAGCTTTACTGTTGCGCTTTATGTAGTGAATCGTATCAATCGCATGTCGGAAACCGCAGACAATATCATCCGGACTGGCAGCCTTAAAGAGCGTCTGGAAATAGACAGCAACTGGGATGACCTGAGTCAGCTAGCTGTTATGTTCAATGGCATGCTGGACAAAATTGAAGCGTCGGTCGACAACATTAAAAGTGTTACCGATGCGATTGCCCATGATCTCAGAACCCCGCTATCCCGATTGCGCGGCACGCTGGAGAACATCGATGATCCGGCGCTGCGCGACCGGGCCACATCAGAGGCTGATACTATTCTCAACATGTTTAACAGCTTGTTGCGCATCAGTGATATTGAATCGAAACGTCAGCGTCAGGGCTTTACTGAACTAAAATTACATACCATCGTCGCCGATGTTATCGAGCTGTATCAGCCAGTGATGGAATGCCAGGAAATGCCTTTAGCTACCAACATTGGCGAGGTGACGATGACCGGCGACCCCAACCTGCTCTTTCAGGCTGTGACAAATGCCATCGATAATGCAATTAAATATGCCGGCGCAGGCAAACGTATTGAGGTCTCCTTACGGCATACACCAACGCGCTATATATTGACGATTTATGATAATGGACCAGGGATCGAAGAGGCTGAATTCAGCCATCTTGAGCGCCGGTTCTACCGTGCATCTGCCAGTCGGACGTCACAGGGTAATGGTCTTGGTTTATCTTTGGTTTCAGCCATTGTCGCCTTACACAACGGTGACGTCTGGTTTGTAGACGATCCCCTCTGTGAAGGTTCAGGCTTTGGTATCGTGTTCAGCTTCCCCAAATAACACTGTCAGCATGAAGAGTCCGTCCCCTTAGATAACCCGCCCTGCGTTTGACGTTAATTCTTTACCCGGTTATAAAATCATACAAAAGTACAAGTTTTTGTTGCTCTATTTTGTTTTACAGTAAATCCTCAATAACCTGTTTCCAGATGACTTCGCCGTCTGGTATCGATGTTGCGCCGGGGTTCAGTTCGCCCTGACGCTGAACGGCAGATGCCAGTGGTCATTTCTGCACTTGCATGTAAATAACAGTGCGACTCAATTTTTTCCTTTTGCTGATGCCACCTGAATGCTCAGGTACCGCACAAAACGATGCTGCGCCTGACGTGCCATCACTTAGCAACGCGTTACAAGTTGACATAGTCGTGCTCTGCTGCCGGAGAAAAGCCATGGCGTTTTGTCAAAAAGCGTTAAGAGTCAATAACCCTGATGCGGTAATGCCTGTACTTGAGGCGGTAGCCAGGTCAGTATTTCATTGTCCGCGGCCGGTTCCGCTGCAATATGGCTATTTTGCAATCGACGGGAAGGACAATAATGTAAGAGCGCTCGTTATGGGTGACGGCGCGACAGCGATCCGATTCTGTTGTCGCTACCAGCATGATGTCCCGGTGGTCGAGAAAAAGGTGGTAGCGTTTGTTCAGACCCACGAAGCCGTTTGCGAATTAACAGACTGGGTTGAGCGTGACGGCTAATTCGGTCTCGCGCGGTGAGTTGCGGTGGCACGTGCGGCGAATAAATTAATGGCTCATAAAAATATACAATCGATGTATAACACGATTTATATCGTTGCGGGCACTGTACGCGTTTGCATGCACGACAGCACCCGTCTCGTCTGTCCAGCTTACTGACGCTGCATGAAAATCGTGACTTCCGCCATCACCAGTCCGAATTTTCGGATATATGAGCGGTTCATCATCGTTGTGTCATCAAATGCCCAGAACCAGTCATCGAACGTTACGCGGTAGGTGGTATCATCGACCGGCAAGTCCATCTCGTAATGAAAGTTAAATGCATTCCCATACGCGGTGCCATCAGCCGGGCCTGCGATGTCTCCAGCATTTCCGACAAAACTGTTATTACCTGTTTGCTCAATGCGCCATGTGCGGTTTTTCACGCCATCACCCACACCGTAATCAAATGACTCATCCAGGATAAGCACGTCATTTTCAATACGTCCATTGATATCCACAATAAAACGTTGCACCACCTTACCTGAGCGATTCTGCACGATGCCCCAGGCTTTCACGTCGCCGTTGAAAAACTCTTTAATTTCGAAGTCCGGAGACACATTGGTATAATCCTTTCCGTCAACCGATACCGAACAGCCGCTCAGCGGTAAAATCAACACCATGACTGCCAGTATTCCTGCTTTTATTTTCATTATTACTCTCCGTTTATCAATTTATCTCTGAATTCCGGTTCAGTTGTCTTCTCACCAACCCAGATATTAAAAAACCAGCGTGTAAACTCCGGATCTTCCACTTCGCCCAACAGGCTATCCTGCTGATAAAACAGCGCCTCACCGTTATTTCCCACAACGCCCAGCAAGTGTTCGTCCTCATTAATGTCCGGAAAAATATCGTTCATTGCCTGCAACCATGACGATATCTTTTCTTCGTCTTCCAAACCCTGCGCTTTCATTTCTTTAATCGAGCGTTCGGCAATCTCTTTGCCTTCAAAATCCCGAAGATAGGTGAGACGAAGCGCAAAGCGTTCTGCCGGCCACTTGCCTTCAGGAGCATAGAGAACCGCATCGTAAACATCCCAGAAATAGTAGGTAAAGCGGGCCTCACCGACGACTGACGCATTGGGAATACGCTCTTGTATTGGCGCAGGTATCGCGGCCTGACTGCTGAAGGTCATAACCAGAAATAAAAAACAAAGGGTTCGCAGCATAATTGGGTGTCCTTACTAAACAGATAAAGCTTATACAGCACTCACAATAAGGATGATCATCCATTACACAGCCTTAATAAATGTCCGGCATTGACAACACACAGGTAAATGGCAGGCTGTCGGGTACGCTGTCACTTTCTGCTAAAACCTGTTGCCGTTATTATGAAACCCGAACTTCCTTCCCCGCTGGTGCAAATACGCCCGGATTGGCCCGGCGCTGACGCGCTTTCTATATTGGTTAAGCGTGATGACCTGATCCATCCGGTGATATCGGGTAATAAATGGAGAAAGTTGCAGCCACTTTTAACGTCGTCGAACCAGCACCTTGCAGGCATAGTGAGTTTTGGTGGTGGGTTTTCCAATCACTTACATGCACTGGGATATGTGTGTGCACAGCAGCATATTCCGTTTGTCGCTATCGTACGGGGCGATTACCGGGACAACCCTACCCCGATGCTGCGCGACCTGAGTGACTGGGGGGCAAGTATAAGGTACGTGACGAAGCAGGAGTATCGTGAGCGCAGCGAGCCGGAATACCTTCACACACTCAGCACCCGATACCCCGGTTACAAAATTATTCCGGAAGGCGGTAGTCAGCACGAGGCGTTAGCCGGTATTGCCGCGCTGACAGAGGAGTTGCCGGACAATTTTGACGTGATGTTATCTCCGGTAGCCAGTGGCGCGACGCTGGCAGGACTGAGTATGTCAATGAAGTCTCATCAGCAGGTGATTGGCGTCGCCGTGCTCAAGGGCGAGGGGTACCTGGAGTCCCTGGTATCCTCACTCCTGCCCCGGCCTAATTCCGCCTGGACAATCACCCATCAGTATCATCACGGTGGTTATGCCAGGACCAGCGCGCCGCTATTGTCCTTCTGTCGGTCCTTTGAGGAAGACACGCAAATTCCCGTTGAACCGGTCTATTCCGGAAAGCTCTTCTTTGCTCTGAAACAGATGATTGGTGACGGCGTATTTTCAGCAGGGCAAACTATTATCGCGTTGCATACCGGTGGGTTGCAGGGGAAAAGAAAATAAGCGGATAACAAGCACCATTCCGTGAAATCAGCTCTGAAACCAGCAAGGCACACTGATCTTAAAGACAGCTTCAGGCATAAGAAAAGTTTACTATCCTGTGGTGATCTTATACTCAACATTACACGTTTGTAATGTTACATCATTTAGAGATAGTTTATTTTTTCTACAACGGTGTTATTTTTCAGACAACACGGAGAACACTTGTGATCCACGGTCCTAAAACACTGCCAAAACCTATTCAAATGCTGGTGACCCGGTCACTCGGCCTGTGTGAAGCAATGCTACCGCACTGCCGTGCTTTCTATCCGTTTGCTGCAGTATATGAAGACGGCAAAATAGGCTGCCTGTTTACCGATGAGAACGACCAGTTCGGTGGTGACAGCAATCTTATTGAGAAACTGCAGTGGCGCATTATTGATACCACTACTGATGCGGAGAGTTACAGCGTGCTGGTTTACGCCGCCAAGGTAAAAACCGATCGTCAAGACGACATGGATGCCATTGCTATCACCACCACACAGCCCACGGGTGAAGAGTCCATGCTGCTATACCCTTATTTCAGAGTGGGAAGCCGTATTGTCCTATCGCCCCCTATTCATGGGTAAGCAGGGGTACCATAGATACTTCGCTTTCAGGTCAGGCGCTGGCAGAATATAAGCTTTATTTGCGATGCGTTGTCAGCGAAGATACAAATCTAATTGACAGTCAGGCGACATTTTTATGTCGCCTTATTTTTACAGGCGAACAACACACTTTGCTTGCCAATTCAGTGTTGTCTGCTAGCATTCAGCGCAATTCAAAACAGCTACATTGGGAATAATTGATTATGTCTCGCGTGTTAATAATCGGAGCCGGTGGCGTTGCCGCCGTTACAGTTAAGAAATGTGCCCGTCTGCCGGAGCATTTCGATGAAATTTATCTTGCCAGCCGCACCGTTTCCAAATGCGAAGCGTTGCAAAAAGAAGTCGGCGAAGATCGGGTGAAAGCCGTCTTTGCCGTTGATGCTGACGATGCCAAAGCCGTTGAAGCTCTGATTAACGACGTAAAGCCAGACCTTGTTATTAATCTGGCGCTGCCATACCAGGACCTGCCGATCATGGATGCCTGTCTGGCAACCAAAACTGATTATCTGGATACCGCGAATTACGAGCCAAAAGACAAAGCTGAATTTGAGTATTCGTGGCAATGGGCGTATCAGGAACGTTTCAAAGAAGCGGGCATCATGGCCCTTCTGGGCAGCGGCTTTGATCCGGGTGTAACCAACGTATTTACTGCGTATGCGGCTAAGCACTACTTTGATGAGATCCATTATCTGGATATCGTCGACTGTAATGGTGGCGACCACGGTCAGGCGTTCGCGACGAACTTTAATCCGGAAATCAACATTCGCGAGATTACCCAACGGGGTAAATATTTTGAAGACGGTGAGTGGAAAGATACTGATCCGCTAAGCGTTCGCGAAGATCTGGATTACCAGAATATCGGTGTGAGGGCCTCATACCTGATGTTCCATGAAGAGCTCGAGTCGATTGTTAAGCACTTCCCGACACTGAAACGTGCCCGTTTCTGGATGACATTCGGAGACGCCTACCTGAATCACCTGCGTGTGTTAGAAGGTATCGGCATGACCAGTATCGAACCCGTTGAATTCCAGGGTCAGAAAATTGTTCCTCTGGAGTTTTTGAAAGCGGTACTGCCTAATCCCGGATCGCTGGCTGAAGGCTATACCGGCATGACCTGTATCGGTACCTACATTACCGGTATCAAAGACGGTAAAGAAAAAACCATCTTTATCTACAACAACTGTGAGCATGCGAAATGTAACGACGAAGTAGGTGCTCAGGCAGTTTCATACACCACAGGGGTTCCTGCCATGATTGGTTCGATGCTGATGCTAAATGGCACGTGGAAGCAGCCAGGCGTATGGAATATGGAGCAATTCGATCCAGACCCGTTCATGGAACAATTGAATCAGCACGGACTTCCTTGGCACGTGCTTGAGTGCGACGACAGCCCGTTCACTAAGTAAATCCGGAGAGATAGCGTTGACCGATTTGACACAGCGTAATGACATTCCGTCTCCGTGCTATGTACTGGAAGAGGAAAAGTTACTTCGAAATCTTGAGCTGATGAAGCGCGTCCAGGACGGCTCTGGTGCCCGTATCATTCTGGCACTGAAAGGCTTTTCCATGTGGTCAAGCTTCGACATCATTAAGCCCTATCTGCATGGCGCGACAGCCAGCTCGGTGTGGGAAGCAAAACTGGCGGCAGAAATGGGCAAAGAAGTTCATGCTTATGCGCCTGCTTACAAAGCCAGTGATATCGAACAGCTGAAATCATTGGTCAACCATTTATCTTTCAACAGCCTGACTCAATGGCAAGCTTATAAAGACAGCTTGCCTGGCGTATCGTTAGGGCTGCGTATCAATCCGGAACATCAGGAGGCCGAAACGCCGCTTTATGATCCGGCAGCGCCGGGCTCTCGTCTTGGGATCCGGGCGTCGCAACTGGAAGGCGTCAATCTGGACGGCATCGACGGATTTCACTGTCACAACCTTTGTGAATGTGATTCCTTCGCTACCGAGCGTACGCTGCAGGCAATTGAGAAGCGTTTTGCAAAATGGCTGCCGCAACTGAAATGGCTGAATCTGGGAGGCGGGCATTTGATGACCCGTCAGGGTTATGATGTAGAGCACTTAATTACTACGCTGAAAGCGTTTAAAATAAAGTATCCGCATCTGGATGTCATTCTTGAGCCTGGCTCAGCGGTAGCATGGCAAACCGGCCCGCTTATCGCGGAGGTGGTGGATGTAGTTGACAATGAAGGCCCCATCGCCATTTTAGACATCTCTGCTACTGCGCACATGCCCGATGTGCTGGAGATGCCATACCGGCCTGCTGTACGCCACGCTGGGATGCCAGGAGAGAAAGCATACGACATCAAACTGGGTGGTAATTCCTGTCTTGCCGGAGATGTGATTGATGTCTATTCTTTTGATGCTCCGCTTCAGCCCGGCGATCGTCTGCAGTTTGAAGACATGATGCACTACACGATGGTAAAAACCACATTTTTCAATGGTGTAGAGCATCCCGCTATCGCGATATTACGTACCGATGGCACGCTGGATATTGTTCGCCAGTTCGATTACGCGGACTTTAAGTCCAGACTGTCGTAAATGCTGATAAACACCACAATAAAAAAGCGCGCTGCAAGGCGCGCTTTTTTTGTTTCCAACATGCTTAAAAATGCATATCAATGAATAGCCAAAGCCGTGACCAGAGAAGACACGAACAAACCTATGGTCACTCAGCGAGTCCTGATTTTGCATCAAGACCGGCCTGATATAAGGCGTTCTTCTTCAGGTTATAGTGAGAGGCGACGACTGCAGCGGCTTTTTTCAATGGTAAATGTTCACTTAGTGTAGTGAGTAATGCCATCGCCTCCGGCGGTATCTCGGTAACATCAACAACGGCGGGAGACACCATCACAACAAACTCTCCCTTCTGTCGCACCGCTTCAGCTTCCAGCCAGTCTCCCACTTCTTGCGGCGTGCCACTAATGTACGTCTCAAACGCCTTGGAAATCTCTTTCGCTACCACTATCTGGCGTTCCTTTAATACGCGCTGCATATCGCGCACCGTATCCAGGATACGTCTCGGTGCTTCGTAAAATACAGAGGTACAGGTACGTTCAGCCAGTGAGCTCAACATATTGTTTCTTGCCTGGCTTTTTACCGGCAGAAAGCCCTCAAAAATAAACCGGTCGGTGGGTAAGCCCGATGCACTCAATGCGGTGATCGCCGCGCAGGGACCGGGTAAGGCGATTACCGGGATCCCCTCTTCCCGACATCGTCTTACCAGCACAAATCCCGGATCGCTAATCAAAGGGGTACCCGCATCGCTGATAAGCGCCACATCATCACCGCTTAACAGCCTGTGACAAAGCATTGCAGCACGCTTATCTTCGTTGTGTTCATGCAGACTGAGCGTGCGCGTAGAGATAGAAAAATGCTGCAGTAAGCGGGCACTATGGCGCGTGTCTTCTGCTGCTATCCAGGCAACACTGGCCAGCGTATCCAGTGCGCGAGGAGAAATATCCTCCAGGTTACCAATAGGGGTGGGAACAATATAAAGGGTGGCTGGCTCTGACATAAACTAGTGCGGTAAAAGTATGAATAGATAAAGTGTATCATGCCGGTGGAACAGTTTATCGCCTTAGACGTAGATTTTCGTGCGTGTTCAGATAAACTTGGCATCGAACTTATATAGAAGGAATGCGACGTGCGTCATGGTTTTTCTCTGCGCTACATGCTGTTAAGTGCCTGCCTGGGGACGGTATTTTTTCTCAATGGCTGTAGCTCACCTGCCCCACGTACGGCCAAACCGGTAGAGAACGTCGAGCCGTTACCGGTTGAGCCTGTCGATACCAATGCGACACCGGAAACACTGATTGCTGATGCGCAGAGTGCGTGGGAGGAGCAGCGCGACGCGCTGCAGCGCAATAATCTCCTGCTTCAGGCAGTACAATTGCTTTTAGATAGCAATGATATCGCCCGCGCTCAACAAATTCTGTTGCAACTTCAGCAAGAAGGTGTCGATGACAGGCTCCAGACCCGCGTAAATGTATTAAGCGCGCTTGCCTGGGCGGATGCCGAAAATGCGGATACGGAAGCATTACTGGCACTGCTTGATGAGCCTGTTAATGACGATGCCCTGCGTTACAAACAACTGGATTTACAAACCGTACTTTTCCTGCGAAAAGGAGATTTACTGGCCGCCGCGAACAGCTACGAACAGGCGATGCCGCCGTCAGAAGAGAGCGTTCGCCAGGTCTGGGAATGGGTTAACGAGGCCCGCTATCAACTTCCTGAAGACGTGCAGTCAACGTACCCTGCGTTGCGTCCTTATCTGGCATTGCTGAATCTGGTACAGCAAAACGGGCTATCGCCGCAGTCGCTTGCCGACGCAACAATGCAATTTAAACAGGTATATCGTGGTCACCGTCTCGTTACCCACTGGCCTGAAGAAGTGACGCAGGCCAGTGAGCTTGCGCCCGCGTCTATCCCTCAAATCCTGGTCATGCTGCCGCTCAGCGGCCGTCTTGAAAATACCGGAATGGCAATTAAAGAAGGGATTTTGTCTGCCTATTATCAGGCCTTACAGAACGCCTCAGACACCCGTGAGATTCCCCAACTCGAGTTCGTCGATACCGTCGGTAAAACGCCCGAGGCATTGGCCGAATCAATTGGTCAGCACCGCTGGGTGATTGGTCCCCTGCTTAAAGAAACCATCGAAGAGGTGGTTCCGTTAATTCCGCACAATGTAAATGTTCTGGCGCTTAACCGTGCTGAGCTTGCCCCCGTGAACACACCAACCAACATGCTGGACCCGGAGAACACACCATCAGGCATGCTGGACCCGGAGAGCACACCAACCAACATGCTGGATCCGGAGAACACACCATCAGGCATGTTGGACCCGGTGGCCTCACCGGCAGAGGAAATGCGCATTCACACAGATCCAGGCTTTTTCTCACTGGCCCCAGAAGATGAAGCGTATCAGCTGGCCGATCATATCTTTAACAGCGGATATCGGGCGCCGATTGTCGTAGCGGCACAAGGCAGCATTTATCAACGCATGAACGAGGCTTTTGCACAGCGCTGGCAAACGCTGAACACGCGGCACGCCTCCAGAGAAGAAGTGAATCTGACATCTATCGATTTTTCAGATAGCACGACGTTACGGGAAGGCATTACCCAGGCGCTGGATGTCGCGCAAAGTAAAGACAGGATCAACCAGATCCGCTATATGGTAAACGAAGAGCTGTATAATGTGCCTCGCAGCCGTGGCGATATCGACGCCATTGTCGTGTTTGCCTCACCGGAGCAGACTGAATTACTGAACCCGATGGTTGAGGCCAGCCTGAGTCCGTTTGATGGCAAGGTAGTGCCGGTTTATGCCACCTCTCGCTCGATGGAATATGACAGCAGTAAAAACCAGTGGCGCGATTTGCAGAATGTTCGCTTTCTGGATATGCCGTGGATGATGCCTGACAATCAATGGCAGGCATTACAGTCGCAAAGCGAAGCGCTTTGGCCCCATCGCAGTACGCAGCTTAACCGGTTATTTGCCTTCGGCGTGGATGCCTACAATTTGCTACCGTCACTGCATACTATGGGCTTATTGCCGCAAGTCGAAGTCGCAGGTCTGACAGGATCGCTGTCAATGAACGACGATCATCAGATTGAACGTCGACTTCCGCAGGCAAAAATAGACAACGAGCGGGTAATCCCGTTATCGACCAACAAATAATCAGTATCTGGTGAAGAAAGGATGAATTCACCAGACAGTGTAAAACGGCATAAAAGCCAACACCAACCAGGGAAGGAAACGACATGTCGACAAGACAGGGAACCAGCGCAGAAAATGACGCGATAGATTATCTGGAAGCACAGGGACTGGAGTTAATTACAACCAATTACCGCACGCGCTTTGGAGAATTAGATTTACTGATGTGGGATGGCCTGATACTGGTCTGCATCGAGGTAAAATACCGACGCCAAAGCCGTTTTGGTCAGGCTGCTGAATTTGTAACAGCCAAAAAACTCCAGCGAATGCGTACTGCGTTTGAACAATATTTATTAGATAATGGTCATAGTCCTGTATCCACGCCGGTTCGTATCGATGTGATAGCTATTGACGGTGACGACTACCAATGGATTAAAAACGTGGTGTGACGTGACCAGACACTTTAAAGTTGAGAAGTATGATTGAAAACATAAAAGCCAATTTCACCGAAAGCATTCAGACTAAAATTGCGGCGTCGGAAATTCTGCCCGAGTCCATCGAAAAAGCGGCGATGATGATGGTTGAGGCACTTATCCGTGGAAACAAAATACTAAGCTGCGGCAATGGCGGGTCTGCTGGCGATGCGCAGCACTTTTCCTCTGAAATGCTTAACCGTTATGAGCGTGACCGCCCCAGTCTGCCGGCCATCGCCCTGAGCACAGATACCTCAACGCTGACCTCGATAGCGAACGACTACAGCTACGATGAAATCTTTGCCAAGCAGGTGCGCGCACTCGGTCAGCCCGGCGACATTTTGCTGGCGATTTCCACCAGCGGGAATTCGCGCAATGTCATTGCCGCGATGGAAGCCGCTTTATCCCGGGACATGACCATTGTAGCGCTCACAGGCAAAGACGGTGGCGAGATGGCTGGTTTTCTCAGCGAGCACGATGTTGAAATTCGCGTGCCATCAAACCGCACCGCGCGGATCCAGGAAGTGCATTTGCTGGTGATCCACAACCTCTGTGAATGTATCGATGACAGTCTGTTCCCGGCAGATCATGGTGATGAATAGATGACTACACAAGCAAAGCTGATAGCAGCACTGATACTGTCACTGGGCGTTACCCAGCTACAGGGCTGTGCGGTGGCTGTCGTAGGCGCAGGTGCCGCCGCAGCCAAAGTGGCGAATGACAGACGTACTGTGGGTACCCAGCTTGATGACCAAAACGCCGAAAGCGCTATCGCCTACCAGTGGTCAAAAAGCGACGCGCTTAAAGCCGAAGCTAACTTACAGGCTGATGTTTACAACGGCGTGGCACTGATCACCGGTCAGGTGCCTGGTGAAGCGTTGCGGGATGATGCCATTGCCCGGGTGCAGAACGTGGAATACGTAAAGAAAATCCACAATCAGTTGCGTATCGGCGAGTCAATTGGGGCATCCCAACAAGCCACAGATATCTGGCTGGCATCCAAAGTCAAAACCAAGCTGGTTGCAGATGAGCGCGTGCCCGCGTTGCAGGTTCGGGTCGTCGTGCAAAATGCAGAGGTTTTTCTGATGGGGCGGGTATCTAATCAGGAAGCCACTGCCGCAGTGGACATTGCACGTCATGTGGGTGGCGTTCAGCGCGTGATCCGCGCGTTTGAGATTATGTGATTCAGGTGTGCGGACAGTCGCGTTTACCGCGTGTCCGTGCCTTTCTGCCGGTGTTATACCAATCCGCATAGGAGTTTACCCTCTCAGAGTGCTCCCTGAGGGCTAGTCGAAAAACGACTTAGATCACGACGCGTTCTCTGAGGCATAGTCATTCTATGTCCAGAGGACGCAACACAGATGTAAGTCGTTTTGGCCACTCCCTTCGGGCAAGGCTGTCAGACTTTCCGGCGTTGTTATGCTTGCTTGATTTGGAACCACCAAATCTGCGCAACCAAGCCTAGCCAGAAAGCCTGACAGTCTTGCTGAGTGGGCAAACTCCTATGCGGATTGGTATTAACTACCTGTTTTTTCAAGCGGTCTGCCTTTTTGCCGCGCGCTGCACGCCGCTGCGGATGTCACACACTAACAGCGCTTACGTCGCATCCAGCTGTAGTGACCACCAACGGCTAACGCGCTGGCCCAACAGAATGCCAATATTCTGGTGGCAGTACGCACAACGCCGGTTGAAGCCGATCCAGCTGTGGTTTTACCCCGTATTTCATCATCTTACACCGTCATAAACCGAAAATAGTCGGAGCGATGCACGCACCGATGTGACGGTCATGGTCTTAGCCGTGGTACTCCTTCGTCGGGTTAGCGCAGCGACAGATAACTCGCAACACAATGACCTGCGCTCAATACAGCAATGGTGGTATTGGTCTGGTCAGATAATCCGCATTGCAGGCAAGTCCCGGCAATACACAATTTACACAGAGAGAGCATGTTCACACTTGACCGACGCGCCGCCACCGCCCTGCTGGTTGCCGGTGCGTTATTTATGGAAATTCTGGATGCCACGGTAATTACTACGGCATTACCTATCATTGCTGCTGACTTTAATGTTCCGGCAGCACATCTGTCCGTGGGTGTCTCTTCCTACCTTGTGGCCGTTACGATTTTTATTCCTATCAGCGGTTATGTTGCAGACAGATTTGGTGCCAGACGTATTTTCATGCTGGCTATTTCACTTTTTGTCTTCGCGTCAGTGCTGTGCGCCATCAGTTACGATGTGCTTACTTTTACCGCGTCACGAGTGCTTCAGGGCATTGGTGGGGCGCTTATGGTGCCCGTGGGCAGGCTGGTGGTGCTGCGCGATCTCCCCAAAGAGCGATTAGTAAACGCCATCGCCATTATTACCTGGCCTGCGCTTGGTGCGCCGCTGCTGGGGCCGGTAATCGGTGGCTGGATAGCCACACACTGGGGCTGGCCCTGGATCTTTCTGATCAATGTACCACTTGGGGTTGTCGCCTTGGTGGCATCGTCATTATTGCTGGAAAATTATAAAGGCAACGCTACGCGCTTTGATTGGCCGGGTTTCCTGTTGTGTGGAGCAGGCTTCGGCGTGCTTATGGCGGGGCTGGAAATGCTCAGTAGTCTGAAAGGAAGCTGGGCTGTACCGATTACCCTGATTGGTAGTGGCATACTGTTACTGGCTATCGCTGTGATATATTTACTGCGCGCTCCCTCACCACTGTTAACCTTCAGCGCTCTACGCAGCCGCACATTCAGGCTAACGATTATGGGCGGTTCTGTGGTCAGAGTTGCACTCTCCAGCACACCGTTTCTCATTCCTCTTATGTTGCAGCTTGGCTTTGGCTACTCAGCAGTAGAAGCGGGTGCCTTATTGCTCTGGTTATTCGCAGGTAACCTGGCCATTAAGCCGGCAACCACGTGGCTGATGAACACATTCGGCTTTAAGCGTTTGCTGATTATAAACGGTGTGGCAATCGCAGGCGGCTTTTTCTGGCTGGGACAGTTAGACGACACAACACCCTATTGGTTTCTCGCTGTGGTGCTTTTTATCTCCGGTATAAACCGTTCTATTCACTTAACGGTGCTGAATACCATCAACTTTGCCGACATTCCGAATAATCAGATGCGAGATGCCAATACCCTGAGTGCAGTATTGATGCAGATGAACCGTGGTCTTGGTATCACCGCTGGCGCACTTTCCCTGGCGCTGGCCAGCTTTCTGCTGGGCGGCTCCAATGCAGAGCCTGTGTCTGAGCATTTTCAACTGGCAATGGACTTCATGGGCGTACTGGCGTTTCTGAGTATTATTGACAGCTTCACCCTGCCACGTGATGCCGGACGCACTATTCTTAAAAAACAGCGAAGTTAAGCGGGTTCTCTGTAAATGAGACAAGGCAAAAATAGAGAACTTGCAGGCATTCGTCCTAATGCCCTTGCCGCGAAAAGTGTAAGTCACTAACAGTTAAGCCGGTCATTGTGATGTCTTCCGAGACTGTGAACTCTGGCCCGTAAAAGAAAAACACAATGAAATTTGCAAAAACATTCATTTACGCTGCAGTTGCCAGTGCGCTTGTTTCAACACAGGTTGCAGCCAGTAATGAAGTCGCGTAACCCGCTCCCCTGCCCGGTTCAACAGCCGGGCTTCCCTCTTTAAGTATCAACATTTTCTCCCGACTGGTTACGACCAAGGTAGTAGATACTGGTGATATCACGTTTATCTTATTGAAAAAGCAGAAAAAACAACATTCATCCACGCGCAGATAACGCAATTCCACTGCGCAGGTTGTCGACAATCAAGCCGGTTTACTGTTGACGACACTGGGTTTGATGGCTATATTGTCGACACTTTAGTTATTCAGATAAAGGCCTTTCACTCATGTCGTTAGCCATTGAACAACCTGTTACCAATGCTGACAGAACGTTTTTTCAGTTAAGAAAAGACATTGTGGAAGGCGATATCCCGGCTGGGGCAAAACTCAGCGAAACCGAATTGTCGACAAAGTACGCGGTCAGTCGTGCAGTGATTCGCGAAGCGATTAACCGCCTGATGAGCTGTCATCTGGTTGAACGCCGTGCCAATGTCGGCGCCCGCGTCGTGTCGCTGACGCCGGAAGGCCTTGTTGAGCTGTATCAGGTTCGTGAATCACTGGAAGGGATGGCTGCCCGTCTGGCAGCTAAAAATATGTCCGACAGTGAAATCAGTGATCTTCAGGGGCTGTTGAACCGACATTTCGATAAGGTGAAAACCGGCGAGTCGTATTACCAGGAAGCGGGTGACGTCGACTTTCACTACCGCATAATTCTGGGTAGTAAAAACCAGCATCTGATAGCAGTACTGGTTGACGGCCTTTATCACCTGGTACGGATGTACCGGGTACAGCTGGGCATGGCCGGGCCTCGTGTCACCACCGCCTTCGATGAACACAAACATATTGTGCAGGCCATTGCCAATCGTGATGAAGAGCTGGCGGAAATCTTGATGCGCCGGCACATTCTTTATTCAAAAAACAATATTGAAAACAAGCTTACCTCTCACCCTAACAAATAAGAGATTGATTATGAGTGCAGGAAAAAAATTCAGACAAGCGCTTGTCGACAACAAGCCATTACAAATCGTCGGTACTATTAATGCCTACAGTGCCATGATGGCCAAAGCCATTGGTCACAACGCCATTTATCTGTCAGGCGGCGGTGTAGCGAATGCGTCATATGGCCTGCCAGACCTTGGCATGACCTCGTTAAATGATGTCATCGTCGATGTGCAGCGCATTACCTCGGCCTGCGACCTGCCACTTCTGGTGGATATCGATACCGGCTGGGGCGGCGCGTTCAATATTGCCAAAACCATTCGCGATATGGAAAAAGCCGGTGCAGCTGCGGTGCATATGGAAGACCAGGTCGCGCAAAAGCGCTGCGGTCACCGCCCTAACAAAGAAATAGTGTCTACCGCAGAAATGGTTGACCGGATTAAATCGGCAGTTGATGCCAGAACGGATCCTGATTTCTTCATCATGGCGCGCACAGACTCATTTGCTCAGGAAGGTCTGGATGCGGCTATTGAACGCGCAAAAGCCTACGTTGAAGCAGGCGCTGACGGCATCTTCGCCGAAGCGATTCAAACCGAAGAACACTATCGGGCGTTCGCCGAGGCGCTGGACGTACCCATTCTGGCAAATATTACGGAGTTCGGTAAAACCGAGCTGTGGAACAAAGAAGAGTTGGGCGAATGGGGTGCCGACATGGTGCTTTACCCGTTAAGCGCATTCCGTGCGATGAATAAGGCGGCAGAAACGGTATATCGTTCTATTCTTGAAAATGGCGACCAGAAAGCCGTTGTCGATATGATGCAAACCCGCATGGATTTATACGATTACCTGGGCTACCACGATTACGAGAAGAAGCTTGATGAGCTGTTCTCTCAGGGCAAAAATAAGTAAACACACAGAATAAAAACGCATCGGGCACACTACGTGCCCGTTGCCATACAAGACTCTACAACAAATTAAACATCAGGAGATTTATCCATGGCTAAACAACTCTCTGGCGCAGGCCTGCGCGGCCAGGTAGCAGGAAAAACAGCACTGTCTACCGTAGGACAAACCGGCTCAGGTCTGACCTACCGTGGTTATGATGTAAAAGATTTAGCGAATCACTGCCAGTTTGAAGAGGTGGCGTACCTGATTCTGAAAGGCAACCTGCCTACTCAGAACGAGCTGGATGCTTACAAAGAAAAGTTACGTGGTCTGCGCGGCCTGCCGCAAGCGCTAAAAGACGTACTGGAGCGCATACCAAAAGAAGCGCACCCGATGGACGTACTGCGTACCGGCTGTTCGATGCTGGGTAACCTGGAAACCGAAACGGATTTCGAAGAGCAGCAGGATGTGACTGATCGCATGCTGGCTTGCTTCCCTAGCATTATTTGTTACTGGTATCGCTTCAGTCACGACGGCGTAAAAATCGATGTAGAAACCGATGACGACTCCATCGGCTCACACTTTCTGCATATGCTGCATGGCGAGAAGCCCAAGGAACTGCACGAGCAGGTGATGCACGTGTCATTAATTCTGTATGCAGAGCATGAGTTTAACGCATCGACCTTTACCGCGCGCGTATGTGCATCCACCTTATCCGATATGCATTCCTGCGTAACCGGCGCGATTGGTTCACTGCGCGGCCCGTTACACGGTGGTGCTAACGAAGCCGCCATGGAAATGATTGAAGGCTTTACCTCGCCTGATCATGCTGAAAAAGAAATGATGGGCAAACTGGAGCGCAAAGAGAAAATCATGGGCTTCGGGCATGCCATTTATTCCGAGTCAGATCCGCGTAATGAAATCATCAAAGGCTGGTCAGAAAAACTGTCAAAAGATGTCGGTGATGAGGTGCTGTATCCGGTATCGGTACGTTGTGAAGAAGTGATGTGGCGAGAGAAGAAACTGTTCTGCAACGCTGATTTCTTCCATGCATCTGCGTACAACTTCATGGGCATTCCCACCAAGTTGTTTACCCCCATTTTCGTCATGTCGCGACTGACCGGCTGGGCCGCACACGTGATGGAGCAGCGCGCTGACAACCGTATCATCCGTCCTTCAGCAGAGTACACAGGCGAAGATTTACGTACTGTTACGCCTATCGCTGAACGCTAATACTGTCTCATATGACGCCACCCGTTTTTCAGGCACAGGTGGCGTCAGGACAACCTTGAGGGACTATTATGAATACTGATTACCGCAAACCGTTACCCGGCAGCAAGCTGGATTATTTTGACACCCGCGAGGCTGTGAACGCTATTGAGCCGGGTGCTTATGAAAAACTGCCTTACACCTCTCGCGTGCTGGCTGAAAATCTGGTCAGACGCTGCGACCCGAACGTGCTTAACGATTCACTGAAACAGCTGATTTATCGCAAGCGCGATCTCGACTTTCCGTGGTTCCCTGCCCGCGTAGTGTGCCATGATATTCTTGGCCAAACCGCACTGGTGGACCTGGCAGGCTTACGTGACGCTATCGCCGAAAAAGGTGGCGATCCGGCCAAGGTAAATCCGGTAGTGCCTACACAGCTTATCGTGGACCACTCACTTGCCGTTGAGCACGCTGGTTTTGAAAAAGACGCGTTTGAAAAAAACCGGGCGATTGAAGACCGTAGAAACGATGACCGTTTCCACTTTATCAACTGGACCAAAACCGCGTTTAAAAATGTGGATGTGATCCCGCCGGGTAACGGCATCATGCACCAGATTAACCTGGAAAAGATGTCACCAGTGATCCAGGCCCGTGACGGTGTAGCCTTCCCGGATACATTGGTAGGTACCGACAGCCATACGCCGCATGTTGATGCATTAGGCGTTATTGCGCTTGGCGTAGGTGGCCTTGAAGCCGAAAGCGTAATGTTAGGGCGTGCGTCGTATCTGCGCCTGCCTGACATTGTGGGTGTTGAGCTAACCGGCAAACCGCAGCCAGGTATCACTGCCACCGATATCGTACTGGCACTGACCGAGTTTTTACGTAAAGAACGCGTGGTTTCGGCCTATCTGGAGTTTTATGGCGAAGGTGCCAGCCACCTGACGCTGGGTGACCGCGCCACTATTTCGAATATGACGCCGGAATACGGTGCATCTGCCGCCATGTTCTACATTGACGAACAGACCATTGATTACCTGAAACTGACTGGTCGTGAAGACGAGCAGGTTGAGCTGGTAGAAAACTACGCCAAGCACACCGGCCTGTGGGCAGACTCGCTGGAAACGGCCGAATATGAGCGTGTGCTGACATTTGATTTATCCAGCGTCGGGCGCAACATGGCAGGGCCATCGAACCCGCATGCCCGTTTACCGACCAGCGACTTATCAGCGCGCGGTATCGCCAAACATATCGAAAACCCGGAAGACGGTAAAATGCCGGATGGCGCGGTCATCATTGCCGCTATCACCAGTTGTACCAATACCAGTAACCCGCGTAACGTAATTGCCGCCGGCCTGCTGGCCCGCAATGCCAACAAGCATGGCCTGACCCGCAAGCCATGGGTAAAAACCTCACTGGCACCGGGCTCCAAAGCGGTTCAGCTGTATCTGGAAGAGGCGAACCTGTTGCCAGAGCTGGAATCACTGGGCTTCGGCGTGGTGGCATTTGCCTGTACTACCTGTAACGGGATGAGCGGCGCGCTGGACCCGGCTATCCAACAGGAAATTATCGACCGCGATCTGTATTCCACTGCTGTACTGTCGGGTAACCGCAACTTTGACGGCCGCATTCACCCTTACGCCAAACAGGCATTCTTGGCCTCACCGCCGCTGGTAGTTGCCTACGCGATTGCCGGTACGGTGCGTTTTGATATTGAAAAAGATGTGCTGGGTATCGACCCTGACGGTAACCCTGTCACACTGAAAGACCTCTGGCCGACTGATGAAGAAATCGATGCCATTGTGTCTGAGTATGTGAAGCCAGAGCATTTCCGCAAAGTCTACGAGCCAATGTTCGACTTAAAAGTGGATTACGGTAAAGACATCAACCCACTGTACAACTGGCGTGAGCAAAGCACCTATATTCGTCGTCCTCCTTACTGGGAAGGCGCGATGGACGCTGAGCGCACCATGACGGGTATGCGACCACTGGCGATCCTGGGTGACAACATCACTACCGATCACCTGTCACCGTCCAATGCCATTTTGCCAACCAGTGCCGCAGGTGAATACCTGGCCAAAATGGGCTTGCCGGAAGAGGACTTCAACTCTTATGCGACCCACCGCGGCGATCACTTAACCGCACAACGGGCGACGCTGGCGAATCCAAAAGTTTTCAACGAAATGGTGATTGAAGATGGCGAGGTAAAACAGGGGTCGCTGGCGCGCATTGAGCCCGAAGGTAAAGTCGTGCGTATGTGGGAAGCGATTGAAGCCTACATGCAGCGAAAACAGCCGCTAATCATCGTGGCTGGCGCGGACTATGGCCAAGGCTCTTCCCGTGACTGGGCGGCCAAAGGTGTACGCCTTGCGGGTGTCGAAGTGATTGTTGCCGAAGGGTTTGAGCGTATTCACCGCACTAACTTAATTGGTATGGGTGTACTACCACTTGAGTTTAAACCTGGCACAACACGCAAGACGCTCGGGCTGGATGGCACCGAGACCTATGATGTGAAAGGAACGCCTTCAGCAGGCGCTACCCTGACATTGGTGATACATCCTGCAGACGGCGAGCCAATGGAAGTGCCAGTCACCTGCCGACTGGATACCGGTGAAGAGGTATCCATTTACGAGGCCGGTGGTGTGCTGCAACGCTTTGCCAAGGACTTCCTGGAAGCTGAGGAAGCGGTAAGCTAAGCAGGTGTACATCGCCAAACGCTAATAAACGTGCGCCGGCAACACGTGTTATCACAATACTGCCGGCGTTTTTATTTGATTCGCAGTGACTAGCTGCAACATTTTTTCAGGAGCTCCAAGAATGAAGGCGCATCCTCCACAGACACGTATACCTGCCACCTATATGCGAGGCGGTACCAGTAAAGGCGTATTTTTTAATCTGACAGATTTGCCGGAACGCGCGCAGCAACCCGGCCCCGCTCGCGACGCCATGCTGCTGCGCGTCATTGGCAGCCCGGATCCTTACCAGAAACAGACTGACGGCATGGGCGGCGCAACATCCAGCACCAGTAAAACTGTGATTGTAAGCAAAAGCGAAAAAGACGGTTTTGATGTCGATTACCTGTTCGGTCAGGTCGCCATCGACAAGCCTTTTGTCGACTGGAGCGGCAACTGTGGCAACCTGACTGCCGCTGTTGGCGCGTTTGCGATCAACAACGGCCTGGTGGACAGCAACCGCATCCCGGAAAACGGCATTACGGTAATACGGATTTGGCAGGTAAATATCGAAAAAGCCATTATTGCCCATGTGCCAATCACTAACGGTGGAGTGCAGGAAACCGGTGACTTTGAACTCGATGGCGTGACGTTCCCTGCCGCCGAAGTGCAGATTGAATTTATGGATCCGGCAGACGGCGACGGTGCCTTGTTCCCTACCGGACGCCTGGTGGACAAGCTTGATGTTCCGGGCGTGGGTACCTTTGAGGCCACCATGATCAACGCTGGCATTCCTACTATCTTCGTCAACGCCCAGGACATCGGTTATACCGGTACCGAGCTGCAGGGCGATATTAATGAGAGTCCTGATGCTCTGGCTATGTTTGAAGCCATTCGCGCGCACGGTGCCGTCAAAATGGGGCTTATCAGCGATGTGGGTGAAGCGGCCTCACGTCAGCACACGCCAAAAGTGGCCATGGTTGCTCCCCCTCGCGATTACAAAGCCTCCAGTGGCAAAGACGTGCTTGGCAATGAGATTGACCTGTTAGTACGTGCGATGTCGATGGGCAAACTGCATCACGCCATGATGGGTACCGCGGCGGTTGCCATTGGTACCGCCGCAGCCATTTCGGGCACGCTGGTAAACCGCGCAGCAGGAGGCGGTGAACGGGATGCGGTAGTATTCGGGCATCCGTCAGGCACCCTGCGCGTGGGTGCAGAAGCGAAAAATATCGATGACCAGTGGCAGGTTACCAAGGCGGTAATGAGTCGCTCTGCCCGTATTCTGATGGAAGGCTGGGTGCGCATACCGGAAGACAGCTTCTAAAGCGATGCTCTGACCTTGTCCCAATTTGTCATGGTATGAGATTGGTATTAACACGCCGGCGCTTTTAGAATCACATCCAGGAGCGCCGGCTTTTCTCTGCCACATAAAGCAGTTCATTTGCCAGTTTCCAGGCATTTTGCTCGGGCATGTAGGGTATCGTGATATTTCCGCTGGCCAGCAACACATTTAACGTCGCCACCTTGCGCCTTTTCATCAGTAAACTCTGACTCACTTTCACCTGCTGTACTTTGTATTTCTCAAAGCACTGGTAGTCCAGCCCGATACGCCCACTTCTTACATACACGTATCTGGCATCATCCCCATAGCCCCAGCGCCACCAGCGCAAAACCAGAATAAGCGACAGTAGCACCGCAACAACACTGGTGCCTATTGCCAGCTCCCATGCCTGGTTGTAAAGGTAAATGCCAACGATAAGTAGGGTCGGCGGCCACACCCATACGCCCAGCCAGTGCCACAAATAACGCAGTGATACTGGTTGGTAAGTGGTTTCATACAGCTGGCTTTCTGGCATCGCCTCTTTCACCAGCGCTTGTGTTTCTTTGATAGTGACAGAAGGTACCAGCAGCTTATTGGGCGACATTAACTCAGCCTGTTGCTGCTGGTTACCTGACGTATTCTGCTCGAAATAAAGGTTCACCCTGCCCAGAATGTTGTCCAGCCAGTCCTGCTTCGCCGTTACCATCTGAATGCGTGACTGACGCATGCTGACTTCCTGTTTATTGAGCAAACCGCTTCGCCGTATATAACGATCGCCATCCCGGCTTAAGGTATAGTCATAGAAAGTCAGCAGTGCACCACCTACCGATAGCAACGCCAGCAAGGCCATAATCAGCATCAACAGAGTCAGGGTATACAAGCCGATTTGCCACCAGGCAGCGGTTTGCTCACTAATAAGTTGTTCAAGATTCAGCCCCCGGGCATTCAGCCAGCGAAAGACAACATCTGAAATGGAATCATAAAACGGCGCTGCCGCACCTAAGATAATCCAGACCCGGTTATTGGTGATCCCGTGAATAATCAAATCACGGATCTTGCGCCGGGTCAGCACCTCTTCGTCCTCACCTGCACTCGCCTGCTTACTTTCCTCTTGCGCAGCGACGGGCTTTTCATCGGTATGGTACGCCAGGATCTGCTTTCTTAGTGCCTGCGCATAACTCAGCGGTACGGCGACAATTTTGGCTTCTTCCTGAGCGCTTCCTGCAGTGTCCAGAATCACCAGCGCAAACTGCATGGGACGATAGTAAATGGGCTGCTCAATTTTTACGTTCTGGATGCGCCAGAAAGGCAGGTTCATATGCCGTCGGTTGAACACACCGTCTTTCACCTCAACGTGTTGTTCACTAATCCGGAAGTGATAGAAGAAGTAACTGATAACGCCGCTGACTGACAGTGATACCAGCAGCAGAAGCGCTACCGGAATGACGTAAGGAGAGTCTTTCAAGTCCAGCACATTTGCCGTAACGGCCACAGCCGGAACAACATAAATCAGAAATTGCGCCAGTTTCTTAATGTTGCTGGCAGTAAAGTAAAGAATAGAAATCGGTGAGAGTCGCTGCCACTGCTCTCCGGTCTCGACAGCAGTGGTCGATACGGACTCCTTGTCGGAAACGGTATCCATCGAAGGCTCACTCATCGGGCATCAAGATCTTTGTGATCAAGAATGAACTGGCGCAACTGCTGGGCACGCGTTACCGGTAGACCTGGTATTTCAAACGTATGTGCGCTGCCGCCGGCAGAATACACCTGCAGCTTAGCCATGTTAGCTATACGATCCAGCGGGCCACGCTTTAACTCAATATGCTGTACCCGCAAAATAGGCTGGCACACGGTAGCCCGGAAAAACAGTCCTTTTTGCAAAATGAGATCCTGCTCACGGACTGCATAGCGGATTAGTGGATCGGCAAAGACATGGTACAGGAATGACAACACACCAAGCGCAGCAAGTATCACTACAACAAAAGGATACACTTTCACCAGCCCTTCTGCTGCCGGAATAAACTGCTGAAACCGCACAACAGTTATCGCTATCAAAAGAAGTGAAAACACCACGCTGACGATGGCCAGGTTCAGTGTCCGGTAATGCGGCGACAACGGGTTGGTTTCCAGTGTCTGTGCATCAGGTAAGGCGTCGGGTGTTACCAGCGCATTAGAGAATGGCGGTGCATCGGGTTGTGTATCGGTCACTTAATCATCCACCATTTGTTCATTTAGCCAGCCGTGCAGCGCTTTCATATCGTGAGCGACGGCCATTTGCAGCTCTTCTACCCAGTCGTGCACATTTTGCCACCAGGCAGGATGATCGCCCTGCTGGATCTGATTGGCAATGCGTTGCACTCTTGCAAGTCCCACCGAGCCCGCTGCGCCCTTAATTTTATGCGCCTGCGAACATACCTCTGATTTTTCATCGGCACTCAGTGCCAGCTGCAATATTTCCATGTATTCAGGCATTTTGTCCTGGAATACTTTTACTGACGCACGCACCATATCTTCGCCAATGGTATCAACCAGCATCTGTAATAAATCCATATCAAGGATGTTTGTGAGCTTTTTCGCGGGTTCGGGCTTGGCTGGCTCATCCGCCTCCGCTTCAACAGGCGCAGGAGGTGAACTGAAAAGCTCATTGAACACTTCAATAACGCGACTCTTTTTCACTGGCTTGGCAATGATATCATCCATCCCGTTTTGCAGATATTCTTCGCGTTTCTTAATGACATTCGCAGTCAGTGCAACGATTGGCGTTCCCATGACCAGCTCCTCTTCGTGCAGCGTGTTGGCCACGTCAAAGCCGGTCATATCCGGAAGCTGTATATCCAGTAGGATCAGGTCATACTGATTTTCTCTTGCCTTATCGATAGCTTCCTGGCCAGTCATGGCGACATCGACATGTTGGCCCAATTTCTCAAGCAATGCCTTGGCAACCATCACATTCAATTCGATATCTTCCACCAGCAATATATTCAGATCGGTTACCTGAAGTTGCGCGACCTGCATGGGGCGTTTGGAAATCTGTAGCGGCAACTCAATCTCAAACCGGGTCCCGTTGCCCACCTTACTGGTCACGCGAATATCGCCTTTCATCAAGTCCACCATCTGCTTACAGATGGCCAGACCGATACCGGTGCCGGTAGCAGACTGGTGGTCTGGGTGATCGACCTGATAGTACATAGCGAAAATCTTATCGATTTCCTCTTCCGGGATCCCTACGCCGGTATCTTCAATGACATACGTCACCACGCTGATGTCATTGGTCGGCCTGGTGGCCGAGACGGTCAGGCTGACATGACCTTTCTGCGTAAACTTCACGGCATTAAACAGAATATTCCACAGGATCTGACGCAGGCGCGTACCATCTACTTCAACCAGTTGTGGCAACGGCTCGTCAATGGTGGTGATAAGCTCCAGTGATTTGTCCTGTGCCAGCAGACGAATGATGCTGCTGAGCTCTTCGGTAAAGTCGCGTAGCGAGACCGTTTTCAGACTAAGCTCAAGTTTATCTCTGTCCAGCTTGTCCAAGTCGATAATGTCATTGAAGATATTACCCAGCGTGATAGCACTGGCGTAGATGGTACTGACCCAGTTAAATTGCTCTTCACTTAATTCGGTATCGCGCAGCATGCGGCTTAATCCAACAATGCCGTTTAGCGGTGTGCGTAATTCGTGGCTGATAGTCGCGATAAACCGGGTTTTGTCGGTACTGGCTTTTGCTGCCGCGTTCTCTGCCTGCTTACGCTCGGTCATGTCGCGGCCAAATGCCAGTAAGCCCAGCCGGTTACCCTCTTGGTCGAAAAACGGCACCTTGCGCATTTCAAAGTAACGGCGGCGGCCATCAGCAAATCGCAGCCACAGTTCTTCAGTAATGCTGGCGTTGGTTTCAAGGACTTCATGATCGCTTGCCACCACCTGGCGGGCCAGATCTTCTTCATACACATCGTGCGGAGTGAGTCCCAGCAGTTCTTCCTGGGTTTTACCTGTCATCATCTCGGCAACCCGGTTACAGCCAGCGAAGCGGCCCTCTTCGTTACGGTAGTAAATCAAATCCGGCGAGGCATCAATGATTGAGCGAAGCAATGTCGATAAACGCCGGGCCTGCTCTTCCTGTTGTGATTTATCCTGAATTTCCTTCTCAAGATCTTTAAATACCGCCTCGCGTTCTTCCTGCGCATGTTTGCGCTGTTCGATTTCATGATTTAGCTGGCGAATGTTGCTTTGCAGCTCACGGTTGAGAAACACATCCTCTTCACGTAAACGTTCAAGCTGACTGACCACTTCTTTCAGGTTCGCTCTTGAGTTTTCAAGCTGCTTTACCAGCTCGCTGAAGAAATAAAGCACCCAGGGGGCGCTTAGCATAGTCAGTACGACGGCGCTGATAAAGTCGTCAGGGTCGACCTGACTGCCCATTGATACCCGGATGACATAAGAGCCTCCCAACGTAAACAGTAACGTGAGTACCACAAACAACACGCTGAGCTTGATAGTGCCAAACCGCTGGACAAATTGCGCGAAGCGAATTGCCCAGGAATCATTAGGGGAATCTGAGTGCATAGAAATGACTGCCTGTAAAACTTGCGTTTATCCTAGCAGGCTTTGCTATTCAGGCAAACGACTGAAATGTCGGGGGGTTAAGAGAAAAAATAATCGGTAAACCCTGATTACCGCATTGCTAAGGAAGATGGGCTGGCAATTTCAGGCACCATGACATCTTTTTTATGTTGGCGCGGATGATTACCCCGCGTTGGCTCTCCTCAGATTTTACTCAGAGATAACTGATAAGCGGGCCGTCTTGCCATGGCCTGCAATACGAGGCTACTCGATATCATGCAAATATTGATTGCTTACCCACCCCGTTGTTTCAAACCGTACCTGCGCCCAGCCGTTGCTTTGCTTTACGATAGTTACCGGCGTGCCCTTAGTAAGTGGCTCAGCGACTTTCTCATGCTGTGTGCCGGGCCCCGCCCTTACGTTCAGGCCAGTTGCATTTACCACTGCTTCTCTGGATACGGTTGTGGCTTGTATTTTCGCTACCGGATGCGATGCCGGCTCAGTGCCAAGTAACCGCTGGCGCAATTTATCCAGCGGAAAAGCCGGGCCGGGATCTGTCTTTCTTCCCGGCGAGATCTCTTCATGTCCAACAATGGTGTGTATTGGATAGTGCTGACAAAGCGCCTGACACAGCGAAAACGTTGCCTGTATCTGCGCTTCAGTATACGCATGCCAGTAAGAGAGTGACTGCTGGTTGCGATGCACGCCACGAAACACGTCATCGCCGCTGTACGCTTTGTTAAACCAGCTAAGAAACGCGCCATTTCCGTTAGGCGTCAGCTCGCCCGCATTGTCCAGCTCAATGCCTATCGAATAGCGATTCAGTCGTTCGCGCCCCTGCCACTCACTTCGCCCTGCATGCCAGGCAATGTGATTAAAGGGTACCATTTGCACGATTTCCCCATCACGACCAATACAAATATGCGCAGAGACTTTATTCGCCGGATTCGTCATGACACTGACTGACGACGACAGGCTACTGCCAGCGGTAAAGTGAATGACGATGGTATCCGGGGCACCGCTGGAAAATTCACCGGATTGGTTAGGCGAGGGCTCAAACGTGACTGATTCCCCCTGCAGGCGGTTTGCGTTAATTTCAAAACTGAACACCAGAATTCTCCTTATCGGTGTTGTGCGTAATACTGTTGGGATAACACGACTTGCGCAAAACCTCCTGGCATGTCGGCCTGAGAGGATGTCATGCGTTCCCCCGTGACATCCTGCTCATGTTCAATTATTATACAGTTTCGGTATTGATCAACTTGTTATACCAATCCGCATAGTTTTTTTGCGTTACAGCATTTGTATCCGGTTAGCTTGGGTTAGCATCCATTCGTAAACGCGATGGGAAAATGCCTGTGGTTAGCGTGGCGTTCGGAGAACATTGCAGCCTATCCGGCAATGCTGCCGGGCACCCACACACAGGGCCCGACGTGCTCAACGGTGTGTAACGACCTAATTCACTATGCAGAATGGTATTCATTCCAACCAGAATGACTGCCTATGTCATCACCTGATAGCCGACATCTAATAAGGACGCGGTTATAATGAATACTTATTCAATATAACGGAACCAGTGACTTTCAAACTTTAGTATAAACATACTAATAACTGGGAAAAACGTAGTTTTAGAGCAAATTTCGAGCACCAATAAAAAACCAGTAAGCTCATGAAAATAATGCAGTTATAACTTGTTAACATTAATGCAACATTGTCTGTCGTGATTAGCGTTTGATTTTATTTTGCAATGTGGGTATTTTGGACGGCCCGCAACGCAATAATGCATAAAAATGCGGTACACGACTGGAATCCTCTAATAATAATTAACGACAAAAAAAGACGCTGGATGCCGGATTACCCTGCCTCGAAATAAGACGTCTGACAATGTTGTGATGGACATCCTAATGTTCATCAAAACGCAACACGTACCTTGCCCAGTCTAAGGTTGAAGGAGTTAAGAGATGAGTTTATATAACCCCAATGATTCCCGGGATAACTGTGGGTTCGGCCTGATAGCCCATACTCATGGTGAAGCCAGTCACCAGTTGGTAGAAACCGCAATACATGGTCTGGACCGTATGCAACACCGTGGAGGTATTGCAGCTGACGGAAAAACCGGCGACGGTTGTGGCCTGTTGCTGCAAAAACCGGATGCATTTTTTCAGGCTATTGCCGAAGAAAATGGCTGGAAACTCAGCAAAAAATACGGCGTAGGTATGATATTTCTGAGCCAGGAGGACACCCTGGCGCAGACAGCACGTGACGTGCTGAACGAAGAACTGGAAAAAGAAACCCTGGGCGTGGTTGGCTGGCGGAAAGTGCCGGTCGATAACAGCGTGCTCGGTGAACTGGCGTTGACCGGTGTTCCACAAATCGAGCAGGTATTTGTAAACGCCCCTGCAGGATGGCGTAAGCGTGATTTGGAACGCCGCCTTTATATGGTGCGCCGCCGGGCAGAAAAACGTCTGGAAAAGGATCCTGATTTTTATGTTGCCTGTCTTTCGGGACTGGTAACTATTTATAAAGGGCTGGTCATGCCTAAAGACCTGCCCGCGTTTTATGCTGATCTGGCAGATGAACGCATGAAAAGCGCCATCTGTGTATTCCACCAGCGTTTTTCTACCAACACCCTTCCCCGCTGGCCGCTGGCGCAGCCGTTCCGCTTCTTAGCGCATAACGGGGAAATCAACACCATTAAAGGTAACCGCGACTGGTCGATGGCCCGCACATCTAAGTTCGCCACGCCGTTGATCCCGGACTTAAAAGACGCAGCCCCCTTCGTCAATACCGAAGGCTCTGACTCTTCCTCTCTGGACAATATGCTTGAGCTGTTCCTTGCCGGCGGTATGGACTTGTTCCGTGCTATGCGCCTGCTTGTGCCGCCAGCCTATCAGAACAACAAAACAATGGATGAAGAGCTGCGCTCATTTTATGAGTTCAATTCCATGCATATGGAGCCGTGGGACGGCCCGGCAGGTATCGTGTTAACCAATGGTCGTCACGTGGCGTGTAACCTGGACCGTAATGGGTTGCGTCCGGCGCGTTATGTCATTACCAAAAACGGCTTTATCACCCTGGCCTCAGAAATTGGCATCTGGGATTACAAGCCTGAAGATGTACTGGAGAAAGGCCGCGTAGGCCCCGGTGAAATGCTTGCGGTGGATACGTACACGGGCAAAATCTGGCGCTCTAATGAGATAGACGAAGAGCTGAAAACCCGCCACCCGTACCGCGAGTGGCTGGAAAAACATATTCGTCGGTTAACGCCTATTGAAAAGCTGGATGCGTCGCTGATTGGTCAGCGCGTGTTTGACGATGACACCATGGCGGTCTATCACAAGCTGTTCAATTACAGCTACGAAGAAATTCAGCAAGTGGTAAAAGTCCTGGCGAAAGACGGTCAGGAAGCGGTTGGCTCCATGGGTGATGACACTCCGATGGCGGTAATGTCTTCGCGCCAACGCACCGTTTACGATTACTTCCGTCAGCAATTTGCTCAGGTGACCAATCCGCCTATCGATCCACTACGTGAAAACCACGTGATGTCACTGGCTACCTGTATTGGTCGCGAGCAAAACGTGTTCAGCGAAACCTCCGGTTACGCCGACCGCGTGCTGTTCGAAAGCCCAATCCTGATGTATACGGATCTCAAGCAACTGCGTGAGTTTAATCCGGATAACTATTATTCAGAGGTCGTCGAGCTACAATATGCGCCGGAAGAAGGTCTGAAGAAGGCCATTGAGCGAATTTGTAATGAAGTCGAATATCTGGTGAAACAGAAACGCGCTGCGTTTGTGATTTTGTCAGACCGTAACATAAAGCAAAACCGCTTACCTGTTCCAGCAGCAATGGCAGTAGGTGCAGTACAGCGCCGTTTGGTGGACAAAGCACTTCGCTGCGACGCAAACGTGGTAGTAGAGACTGCATCAGCGCGTGACCCGCATCACTTTGCCGTACTGATTGGCTTAGGTGCGACAGCGGTGTATCCGTTCCTTGCTTACGAGACTATCGAACAGCTATGCGACAAAGGCGAGCTGGATATCAGCGTGATGCAGGCTACCCTCAACTATCGTAAGGGTATCAATAAAGGCCTGTATAAAATCATGTCCAAAATGGGCATCAGTACGGTTGCCAGTTACCGCAGTGCCAAACTGTTTGAAGCCGTGGGCATCAATACTGACGTGATGGAACTATGCTTCAAAGGCATTACCTCACGTATTCAGGGTGCCGGATTTGATGACTTCGAGCAGGATACCATCAACCTTAACCGCGTAGCGTGGCTTAAGCGTAAGTCAATCCAACATGGTGGTCTGCTGAAGTACGTGCATGATGGCGAATATCATGCCTACAACCCGGATGTTGTTACGTCGCTGCAAAAAGCGGTGGTCTCCGGTGAGTACGACGATTATCAGGTATTTGCTAAACTTGTAAACGAGCGCTCACCTGCGCATCTGCGCGATTTACTCGGCCTGAACCCTAAGAATGAAGCCATTGATATCAGTGAAGTCGAGCCGGAGGAGAACCTCTTCCCACGCTTTGATACTGCGGCAATGTCGATTGGCGCATTGAGCCCGGAAGCCCATGAGGCGCTGGCGATTGCCATGAACCGCCTGGGCGGGCAGTCAAACTCTGGTGAGGGTGGCGAGCATCCATCACGTTTCGGCACCGAGAAAAACTCCAAAATTAAACAGGTCGCTTCAGGCCGATTTGGCGTAACGCCTCATTATCTGGTGAACGCCAACGTTATCCAGATAAAAGTCGCACAGGGTGCAAAACCCGGTGAAGGTGGCCAGTTGCCTGGCGACAAAGTGAATAAGTATATTGCCCAGCTTCGATTCTCGGTACCGGGTGTAACGCTCATTTCACCGCCGCCACACCATGATATTTATTCGATTGAAGATTTAGCCCAGCTGATTTTCGATTTGAAACAGGTAAATCCGACGGCGCTTATCTCCGTTAAGCTGGTGTCAGAGCCTGGCGTTGGCACTATCGCAACAGGTGTCGCGAAGGCGTATGCAGATCTTATCACGGTGTCCGGCTATGACGGCGGCACGGGCGCAAGTCCGCTGACGTCGGTGAAATATGCCGGAAGCCCATTTGAACTGGGTCTGGCAGAAACGCAGCAGGCGCTGATTGAAAATGGCTTGCGCCACAAAGTGCGTGTGCAAACTGACGGTGGCCTGAAAACCGGTCTGGATGTTGTGAAAGCGGCACTGCTGGGGGCAGAGAGCTTCGGCTTTGGTACCGGCCCTATGGTGGCGCTGGGCTGTAAATACCTGAGGATCTGTCACCTGAACAACTGTGCTACCGGTGTGGCAACGCAGGACCAAAAGCTGCGCGATGACTACTTCATCGGCTTGCCGGAAATGGTGATGAACTACTTTAAGTTTATTGCCCGCGAAGTGCGCGAAATTATGGCCGCCATGGGCGTGCGTAAATTCGATGAACTGGTAGGTCGTACCGAGCTGTTAAAAGTGCTCGAAGGTATTACCGCTAAGCAAAACCGACTGGATTTGTCGCCGCTGCTGGCAACCCCTAAAGAAGGTGAACATACGCGTCTGTTCTGCTCTCAGACGACTAACGCGCCAATGGACAAAGGCGAGCTGAATGCCCGTATTCTGGAAGATGCACGTGAAGCGGTGCGCACCAGTTCCGGTGCACAGCTTGCTTATGACGCGCGCAACACAGACCGTTCGATTGGCGCGCTGCTGTCTGGCGAGATTGCCAAGCACCACGGCAACCACGGCATGGAAGAAAACCCGATTGTTATCCACCTGACTGGCACCGCCGGACAGAGCTTCGGCGTGTGGAATGCAGGCGGCCTGCACATGCACCTGATGGGCGATGCCAACGATTACGTCGGCAAAGGCATGACGGGCGGAAAGCTGGTAATTCATCCGCATCAGAACATTAACTTCAACGCCCACGAGAGTGCGATCATGGGTAACACCTGCCTGTACGGTGCCACTGGCGGTAAGCTGTTTGCTGCAGGCCGTGCCGGTGAGCGTTTCGCCGTACGTAACTCAGGTGCCATTGCTGTTGTTGAAGGTATCGGTGATAACGGCTGTGAGTACATGACCGGCGGTATCGTTGCCGTTCTGGGCGAAGTAGGCGTTAACTTTGGTGCCGGTATGACCGGCGGTTTTGCCTACCTGCTGGATGATAAAGGTGATCTTGCAGACCGGGTAAATGAAGAGCTGGTGGAAGTGTTAACCATTGACGACAAAGTCATTTTGGCTGAGCACCTTCGCGGCCTGATTAACCAACATTATGAAGAAACCGGCAGTGAACAGTCGCTGTCGCTTCTGACCGATTTTGCGTCGTCGCTGACACGCTTTAAGTTAATCAAACCGAAAACCAGTGATGTGAAAAACCTGTTGGGCCACATCAGTCGTTCCAGCGCAGAGTTGCGCATTCAGGCTCAGTAGGAGGGGTGTAAGTTTATGGCAAAGAATGTATATCAGTTTGTCGACGTTGAACGTATCGATCCGCCTAAAAAGCCGATTATAGTACGTAAGTCTGAATTCGCTGAAATTTACCAGCCTCTGACACAGTCGCAAACAGAAGGTCAGGCTGACCGTTGTCTGGATTGTGGTAATCCATACTGTGAGTGGAAGTGCCCTGTGCACAATTACATTCCGCAATGGCTGAGCCTGGCAAATGAAGGGCGGATTATCGAAGCGGCAGAGCTGTCGCATAAAACCAATAGTTTGCCGGAAGTGTGTGGCCGCGTATGTCCACAGGACCGGTTGTGCGAAGGCGCGTGTACACTCAACGATGACTTCGGCGCGGTAACCATTGGCAGTATCGAAAAATACATTACCGATACCGCGTTTAAAATGGGCTGGCGTCCGGATATGTCGGACGTAGTCTGGACCGATAAAAAAGTAGCAATTGTCGGGGCCGGCCCTGCCGGGCTTGCCTGCGCCGATATTCTGGTTCGTAACGGGGTGAAACCTGTTGTTTACGATAAATACGAAGAAATCGGTGGCCTGCTGACCTTCGGCATCCCCTCTTTTAAACTGGAAAAAGAGGTCATAAAACTGCGTCGCGAAATCTTCACCGACATGGGTGTTGAGTTCGTGCTGAATACCGAAATTGGTAAAGACATCGGGTTTGAAGAGCTAATTGACAAGCACGATGCCGTATTCCTCGGTATGGGTACCTATAAGTCAATGCAGGGCGGTTTTGAGCACGAGCATGTGGAAGGCGTATATGAAGCCCTTCCGTTTCTGGTGGCCAATACCAACCGCACCATGGGACTCGAAAAAGATCCCGCTGACTTCATCGATATGAAAGGCAAGCGCGTGGTGGTACTCGGTGGTGGTGACACCACCATGGACTGCGTACGTACATCGATTCGTCAGGGTGCCAAAGCGGTAACCTGTGCTTACCGTCGTGATGAGCAAAGCATGCCTGGTTCACGCAAAGAAGTGGTTAACGCCCGCGAGGAAGGTGTCGAGTTTAAATTCAACCTTCAACCGCTGGATATCGCCATTGACGACAACGGCAAGGCATGCGGCGTCAAGCTGGTGCACACCGAAATGGGACCACCTGATGTGAACGGCCGTCGCCGCCCGGTAGAAGTCGAAGGCTCTGAGCACATTCTGGAAGCCGACGCGGTGATTATCGCCTTTGGTTTTCAGCCAAGCCCAGCCAACTGGTTTGCTGATTACGGGATCGTGCTGGATGACAAGGGCCGCGTCATTGCGCCATCAAAAGGTAAATTCGCATACCAAACCGCTAACCCGAAGATTTTTGCCGGTGGCGATATGGTGCGCGGTAGTGACCTGGTAGTCACCGCCATTGATGAAGGCCGTAAAGCTGCAGAAGGCATTATGGATTACATCGGCGTCTAAACCACACCAACACTATTATTGAGGGAAGCTTCGGCTTCCCTTTTTTGTATCCGCAATAGTGAATGCCATTCTCTCAGCGAAGCCGGGCGTGCGACTGTAGTCAATAACATGGGTGGGTATGACCATATCATTGTCGTAATGCCTGCTTCCAACCCGCTGAATACCTTCGCGATTTCTCCTGCAATTAAAACCTTAACTTTCTCAGTACAAACCTTTTAATTTTAATTTAGAGCGGGTATTATCACACACCATCGAGAATCATTATCATTTTCATACGTGTTTACATGCGTATCAGGAGGTCAATTGAACAAGCGTATTTCTGCGGTAGCAACCGCGGTATCTCTGGTCATTTTTGGCGCTGCAGCACAGGCTCAGGAAGCACAAAACGATGTCCCGGATGTTGAACGTATTACCGTACGTGGTGCCTTTTTTGGTCAACAAGTCGCTGATGCTGTTAAAACGCCTACCCTGCTGGTAGATGTCCCTCAGTCTGTTTCTGTTGTCAGCGCGGAGCAAATTAACGAACAAGCGCTTTTCAGTGTCGCTGACGTTATGCAGTATACTCCGGGCGTCAGTGTGGGTTTAGGTGAAGATCACCGCGACCAGATCACCATCCGTGGCCAGAACACGACTGCAGACTTTTTCGTCGACGGGCTGCGTGACGATGTGCAGTATTTCCGTCCACTGTACAACCTTGAGCGTGTAGAGATCCTGCGTGGTGCGAATGCATTGCTATTCGGTCGCGGTGGCGGCGGCGGTGTGGTTAACCGCGTGACGAAAGTAGCCGAAGTTAATGAAGACTTCACTACTCTGTCTGCCGGCATCGATACTTTTGGTGCAGGCTCTGTAAGCATTGATACCAATAAGGTCATCGACAGTGAAAACGCGTTTCGTCTGAACGGTGTGTTCGACAACATCGATAATCACCGCGACTTCAAAGACGGCGAGCGTTATGCCGTTAACCCAACTTACACCTGGCTGGCATCGGAAGATACCACGGTTCGCGCATCATACGAATACGTGAACGACGACCGCCTGGTTGACCGCGGTGTGCCGGCCTTAGGTGGCGAGCCTCTGACAGGCTATGACGATACGTACTTTGGCGATCCGAATTTCAATAACACCACATTAGAAGCGCACATTGCACGCATCCGTGCCGAACACGCTCTGAATGATAACTGGAACGCCAATGCGACTGTCCAGTTCGCAGATTACGATAAGCTGTATCAGAACCTGTACCCGGTAAACTTTGATGCTGCCGCCGGCACAGTTACTCTGGACGGCTACCGCGATACGACTGAGCGTGAAAACCTGTTATTCCAGTTCAACCTTGTAGGTCAGTTTGAAACAGGCGCCTTTTCTCACACCATGTTGATGGGTGCTGAATACGGTAATCAGGATACCGAGAACGCGCGTCGCGATGCCTATTTCACCGACACTAAAGATGACCAGATTACCTTTATGTTTTCTGATCCGTTGATGATCCCTGAGCGCTCACTCACTGCGCCGGTACGTGACCGCGCCTCAGACGTGACCTTCACCTCCGCGTTTATTCAGGACGAAATCGGTATTGGTGAGAACTGGATTGTGGTCGCCGGCCTGCGTTACGACAACTTCGATATTGACGTTACCGACAATATCGAAATAGCCAACGGCAGCGAAGACGGCAACAACGGCCTGCTAAGCAGCTCAGACACCGAAGTGTCGCCGCGCTTTGGCCTTATCTACAAGCCAATGAAAGACGTGTCTGTTTATGCCAGCTACAGTAAATCCTTCCTGCCTCGCTCTGGCGATCAGTTCCTGTCATTATCGCTGTCATCGCAAGCGTTGGACGCGGAAGAATTCGAGAACAAAGAAATCGGTCTTAAGTGGAATCTGAGCGATGCACTAAGCCTGACAGCTGCGGCGTTTGAAGTAGAACGTGAAAACGGTACGGCGCAGGATCCCGCCAATCCGGAACGCTCTATTCTGACCGGAACCGAAACCACAGGGTTTGAAATTCAACTGGTTGGCCAGCTAACCGACGCATGGACCATTAACGCTGGCTACAGCAACCTTGATGGTGAAGAGATGGGCCGCGTGGTTGATGGAGACCTGGCAAACCGTGAGCTGGCTCAGCTTCCTGAACATATGCTGACATTGTGGAATCAGTATCAGGTAGCAGAAGACTGGAAAGTGGCGCTGGGCGTGATTTATCAGTCAGAGCAATATGCCTCACTGAGTAACGCAATTGAACTGCCAGACTTCTGGCGTGTCGACGCTGCGGTTTACTATGATTACAGC
The DNA here is from genome assembly GCF_019249295.1 of Alteromonas antoniana. Classification (GTDB taxonomy): domain Bacteria; phylum Pseudomonadota; class Gammaproteobacteria; order Enterobacterales; family Alteromonadaceae; genus Alteromonas; species Alteromonas antoniana. The sequence continues at coordinate 274 of NZ_JAESDH010000004.1, read as the reverse complement.
GAAGACCTGAGCCTGCAGCTGAACGTTGAAAATGTGTTTGACGAAGACTACTTCCCGTCTGCACATAACGACAACAACATTGCCACAGGCAAACCAGTAAACGCGCGCATCAGCATGCAATACCGCTTCTGATAACAGGTAAGTGCACTACTTTTGGTAGCGCGATACCTGATCAGAAAAAAGGGGGCCACACGGCCTAATGCCGATCAGTTAAGAGATTGACATTGGCTGTAAGAGGATCAAAATCCGATGATCGTAAGGTCATCGGATTTTT
>NZ_JAESDH010000049.1 GCF_019249295.1 Alteromonas antoniana | reverse complement strand
GATGGTGGGTCGTGCTGGATTCGAACCAGCGACCAATTGATTAAAAGTCAACTGCTCTACCAACTGAGCTAACGACCCATCAAGAGGGGCGAAAAACGCGTACTACACAGTGGCTGTGAAGATGGTGGGTCGTGCTGGATTCGAACCAGCGACCAATTGATTAAAAGTCAACTGCTCTACCAACTGAGCTAACGACCCATCGTTTTATCGCTTGTTGCCTTGCCTTGGCAACGGGCGCATATAATACTTATTTCCTGAGGCTGTGCAACCCTTAAAATGCTATTTATTGCACTTTTCTTTCAAATCGCGTTTAAACGCTCAAAATGAAATCAAATCGTTCAGGAATTCTACGCACCGCTACAGAACATAGACCATAACAACTGTTTTTTCGATGAAAAAAAACCTCTCGCGAGGAGAGGTTTTTTATTAAAGACCTGAGAGTCTGGACTCAGCCAGTTTTCTTGCCGATGAATCTGGATATTGTGATATCACCTGCTGAAAGAAGTCTCTTGCAGACGACGCATTACCCTGACGCTCGGCGATAACACCCAACTTCAATAATGCGTCCGGCCGTTTGGTCGAACTGCTAAACCGGTTGGACACAATCTGGAACTGCTCTTCAGCTTCCGCCCACGATTGCTTATTAAACAATAATTGTCCAAGCCAGTAATGCGCGTTAGGCGCAAATTCACTGTTGGGGAATCGTTGGATAAAGGCCTGAAAGGCAGGAATCGCTTTATCGTACTCGCGAGACTTCAGAATAAGGTTTACGGCATTATCATATGCGGCAGCCTCATCTTGCCCTGCTGGCGCAACAGGCTGTGAACTTCCCGCGCCAGGTTCGGTGACCGGCGTAGTTGTTTGAGGTCCACTCGCTGAGCCTCCACCAACACCTGCCTGCTTAAGTGACTCAACGCGTTTATCAATCTCTAAATAGAGCTCACGTTGACGTTCAAGCACCTTTTCCAGCTTATTGGTATTTACCTCAAGCGCGCCACGAAGTTCATCCACCTCGCCCTGCATGGTATCGATTTGCTGCTGCAGACGATGTTGCATGTCAGTCCGGCTATCAACCATACGCTCAAGGATAGCAATCCGCTTTTCGAGATTGTTATCGTTGCCGTTTACGTCATAAACCGGGGCTTGTGCTGAGACACCTGCAGATACGGCGAGGGCGGCACTCAAGGTGACGCCCCGCAATATGTTTTGTCGAATAACGGTATTAGCCATTACTGATAAACAACCACTCCGCGACGGTTCTGAGCCATTGCGTACTCAGTTGATCCCATCACAGCAGGTTTTTCTTCACCGTAAGACACAACAGAAATCTGTGAACTGTTAACACCCGCATTCATCAGATACGTTTCTACTGCCTTTGCACGACGCTCGCCCAGCGCGATGTTGTACTCTGGCGTACCGCGGCTGTCTGTGTGGCCTTCAATTACTACGTTCTGATCCGGGTTTGCAACCAGGAACTCTGCATGCTTATCAAGCAAAGAGCGGAACTCTGCTTTAATGCTTGAACGGTCGAAATCGAAGTAAACCGTTTGTTCGTTTTTCAGTGATTCCAGCTCTTGCTGAACCATCTCTTCTTCGCGCTGCATGCGCTCAGCCGCTTCTGCTTTAACACGCTCAGCTTCTGCCTGACGCGCTGCTGCTTCTGCTTCAGCTTGTTCTTGTGCCTGACGGTTACGCTCAGCCGCTAACTCTTCTTCACTTGGTCCTGATGAACAAGCCATCATAGTCACCACTGGCAAGGCGATAATGAAACTTTTCATTACTTTATTCATTTGCATCCTCTTAATCCTTATATTTATTCATCAATATTTGAGTTTGTTAAAACAAAAATGGTGACCAACTCGGCGACTTAACTTGTCCATTGGCTGCTGGTAACCTAGCCTTAAAACGCCCATCAAGCGATACAAGGGATAAAACCTTTTTACCGTCATGTAATGTGCTGTATATAATCATGCTTCCGTTCGGCGCTATACTTGGTGACTCATCCAGATACGTTCTGGTAAGCACCTGAGGCGCACCATCATCAACTGCCTGTTTGGCGATATGGTAATTTCCGTTGGTTCTGTTTACCACAACCATTTGTTTACCATCCGGGGTAATCGTGCCCCCAAGATTCTGCTCACCAACAAACGTAAGACGTCTTACATTCCCTGATGATAAATTTACGCTATAAATCTGAGGTTTACCACCCCGTTCAGAGCTAAATATCAGGCTTTGCCCATCTGGCGCCCAGGCAGGTTCAGTATCAATGGCACGATTTCGGGTAATTCTGCGCAGGCTTTTAGTCGCCAAATCCATGACGTAAATCTCTGGGTTTCCATCTTTCGATAGCACCATCGCCAGCTGCTTGCCGTCAGGGGAAAAAACAGGACTTCCGTTAATGCCTGGGAAATCAGTCACTTGCTCGCGCTTTGCGGTGTAGATATCCTGAATAAAAATCTGCGGGCGCTTATTTTCAAAGCTGACGTACGCAATTTTTTCACCGTTAGGTGACCATGATGGTGACATCAGAGGCTCTGGTGAAGATAGCAGACGGATCTCATTTTCACCGTCGTAATCTGCAATCACAAGTTGGTATGGAAGTTCATTCTTTTCGCGGTCGCGAACGATAACATAGGCAATTCGGGTTAAAAACGCACCGCGAACGCCGGTTAGCTTTTCATAAACCACGTCACTGATTCGATGAGCATGAGTTCTGAAATCGGTCCCGGATATGATGGATTTACCGCGCGCGATAATATGATCCTGGCTGGAGACCAGCTGGCCATTTTTCAGCGATTTATTCTGTCCCTTGGTAACCTGCCCGCGCAACACGTCAATGAGTTCGTAGGTAACCACATAGCGATCCACGGACTCCTGCTCGATGGTGCCTACCAGGATTGTGTCGGCACCGGTGCTGGCCCAGCTTGAATAGCTGACCTGAGAGTCGGTTTCCGGGTATTGCGGTAGGGAATCAACGGGAAGCGGGTTAAATTTACCACTGCGCATGAGATCGGCGCGAATGACTTTATTTAATTCACCCGGCATGCTGCCGTCGCCTTTCCATTTAAACGGGACAATACCGATAGGTCTCGCGCTATCAACCCCTTCGGTAATAACAATTTCCAGCGTAGCCTGTGCGGCCGAACTGATCATGGCACATATCAGCACCAGTCCAATTCCGAATTTTCTCATTATCACTGCATTTCCACTTTTAAAGTAATATCTTTTAACTGCTCATAGACATCCGGAGCATCAGACACTGGCAGTTCTTCTGCACGTCTGACAGCACTTTCCGCTGCCCGACACAAGGCATCATCACCACCCAGCACGCGAATGCTGGTCACATAACCGGTAGTCGCCAGCCGGATATTTATCCGACAGGTTTTTCCGTTATAGCTATCGTCATCTATAAGATACCGTTTTATCGTCTGCTGGATCAGTGCCTGATATCTTTCCACCTCAGTCATCACCTGTTGTCGGCGACGCTGTTGCTGAGCAGCCTGCTCTTGTGCAAGTTGCTCTTGCATGATCCTTTCCATTTCTGCTTTTTGCTGCGCTTCTTTCTTTTTACGCTCGGCTTCAGCCTTTTCACGGGCCTCTCGCTCCTTGCGCTCTTTCTCCTTTTGCGCCGCCAGTCTTTTCAGTTCCTGCTGACGCTGACGTTCAGCCGTTTCGGCTTCACGCTTTTCACGGGCGCGCCGCTCTGCCAGGGCCTTCTGGCGCTTTTGCTCCGCCGCTTCCTGTGCTTTACGTTCGCGTTCCTGCTCTTCAGCCCTGGCCTGAGCCTCAGCTTGTGCCTGGGCGCGTTTTTGATCAGCAATTGCCTGAGCATCAATGAATGTTGCTTCAATCATGGGGGCGTTTGATGGCGCGGCCGGAAGCGGGTCCGGCGAAAAACTGACGCTAATTAGCAACATTAAAGCAATGACAGCGTGAACACCCAGCGATTTGTATACCGACAGGGCTTCTGGTGACATATTGGCGAACGGATTTTTCTTGCTCAAGGTTCCACCGGATCCGTCATTAACCCAACCGTTGGTACGCCAGCCTGCTGCAACAACACCATCAACTGAATGACTTCGTTATACGCAACCTGCCCGTCTCCTTTCACCACCACTGGAGTTTGTGGATCTTTCTGAAGCTGAGCTTGTACCACAGCGGCTAGTTCGTCTCCGGCAAGCGGACTTTCCTGATCCTCTCCTACATTCAGATAGTAGCGGCCTTTCACATCGACAGACGCAATCAGCGGCGGTGTATCTTCCTGTTCAATCGGGTTTGCGCTGGCTTTTGGCAAATCAACTTTAACGCCCTGAGAGATGAGTGGTGCGGTTACCATAAAAATAATCAGCAACACCAACATCACATCGATATAGGGCACGACGTTGATTTCAGATACCGGGCGACGGCGTTTTCGTACATACATAAACTATCCTCCTAGCAGGAACAGTGCCGAAGTACCACTTACTGCGGTGCTTGCTGGGCAGCAGCCTGGCGATGAAGGATGGCAGAAAACTCTTCCATAAAGTTGCCGTAGCTATTTTCGAGCTTTTCTACCTGATGGCTGAAGCGGTTGTAGGCTATTACTGCCGGAATTGCGGCAAACAAGCCGATTGCTGTTGCGATCAGTGCCTCTGCAATTCCCGGCGCTACCATCGCTAATGTTGCCTGCTGCACTTCGCCAAGTGCGATAAAGGCGTTCATGATGCCCCATACCGTGCCAAACAGGCCTATGTAGGGACTGATCGAGCCGGCGGTAGCCAGAAAAGGAAGACGGCTTTCCAGCTGGTCAATTTCGCGGGACATGTTTACCCGCATAGCACGGTAAGTCCCGTCAACAATACCAGTTGTGCTGGTGTTGCTTTTACGCAGGCGCACAAACTCTTTGAATCCAGCACAGAAAATACTGGCCATGCCGGAGACATTGGGTCTGGCTGAAAGCTCCTGATACAGACGGTTGAGATCTGCACCGGACCAGAATTTATCTTCAAACTGACGCATTTCACTTCTGGCAGCATTCAACGCTTTGCTGCGCTGAAAAATGAATGCCCAGGAAGCAACGGAAACACTTAATAACAACAACATCACCAGCTGTACGATAAAACTGGCTTGTAAAAACAATCCGATAAAAGTGAGATCAGACTCCACGCGATATATCCCCTAGCAAAGTGCGCGGCAGGCGACGAGCTTTCATCTTCGCCAAATCCACACAGGCAACCTGTATTTCCGCAGTGACCAGTTGGTCTTGCTGCGTGTTTTTTATAACTTGTTTAAATGTCATACTAGCGCCCCCTAATTCTACAATTTGCGTCTCAATACTCAACAGTTGATTGAATCGCGCGGGCGCGTGGTTATGCATTTCAACCCGTTTGACGACAAAGGCAACGGATTGTTCCATTAAGGTATCTTGCTCGTATCCGAGCGAACGTAACCATTCCGTTCTGGCACGTTCAAAAAATTTCAGATAATTGGCGTAATACACAATTCCACCAGCGTCGGTATCCTCGTAATACACCCGAATCTGACATGTATGCATAGTTATGCTTCCCACAGTACAAATATTAATACCAAGCGTCATTTCATATCGCTAAATATGCATAAAAACTCAGTACATTTACAAGCCTCAAGGCCTTTAAAAGGTAACACTTTAACCAGAAAATGATGCTATTTTAACAGCAGCTTTACACATTAGTTTTTCTTATCTAAAAAAACAATTTTCCTCAATTGCAAGAAACCCGGACGTCTCTATAATGCGCGCCATCAGTCATACAGAGCGTGATGGCGAAAGCGGTCATGCGAGAGTTTTTCTCCTGTTAGACATGAGTTCCCTGGATTTATTTCCTTCAACACTTGTTGTTTTAGCCCGTTCTTTTGAGCGGGCTTTTTTTTATCTGAAATCCTCACCGGTTAAACATTTTCATCCAACGCACTCGGCAGCATTCAATCAGTGTGAAGACGGGGAGTGCCCGCCCGTGATAGACGGGCAAGCGCAAAAAAGAAAAGTAAATGCCTATACCGGGTTTGCCGGCGAGTTCGGCGTAAAACCGAAATGAAGATAAGCACGCTGCGAGACAATCCTGCCACGTGGCGTTCGCTGTAAGAATCCTTGTTGGATAAGAAACGGCTCAATCACATCTTCAATGGTTTCTTTTTCTTCGCCTATGGCTGCCGCCAGATTGTCCAGTCCAACCGGACCACCATCGAATTTATCGATAATCGCCGTGAGTAACTTTCTGTCCATATAATCAAAGCCCTCTTTATCGACATCGAGCATGTCCAGTGCTTTGGCAGCCACATCTGCACTCACGCTGCCATCGGTTTTGATTTCCGCATAATCCCGCACTCGTCGAAGTAACCGGTTAGCAATACGCGGCGTACCTCTGGCACGACGGGCGACTTCCTGCGCCCCACTCTCTTCCATATCCATATTCAGGTAATCCGCACTACGCTTCACGATTTGGGTCAAATCTTTTACCGAATAGAATTCGAGACGCTGTACTATGCCAAACCGGTCGCGCAATGGTGACGTCAGTGAGCCTGCCCGCGTTGTAGCTCCCACCAGTGTAAATGGGGGTAAATCCAGTTTAATCGAGCGTGCAGCCGGGCCTTCCCCGATCATGATATCCAGTTGATAGTCTTCCATTGCCGGATACAGAATTTCCTCTACTACCGGACTTAAACGGTGGATTTCATCAATAAACAGCACGTCGTTGCGCTCAAGATTGGTCAGTAACGCTGCGAGGTCGCCTGCTTTTTCTAACACCGGGCCTGATGTGGTTTTGATATTCACCCCCATCTCATTGGCTACAATATTGGCCAATGTGGTTTTCCCGAGTCCGGGAGGACCGAATATAAGCAGATGATCCAGCGCATCTTCACGCTTACGCGCTGCCTGAATGAAAATTTCCATCTGCTCGCAGACGTGGGGCTGGCCGGTGTAATCATCCAGCATTTTAGGCCGGATAGCCCGGTCAATCACTTCATCTTCGGTGTTAGAGGTGGGCGTTATAAGACGGTCCGCTTCAATCATGTTGTTTGTACCTAACCTGAATAGTCGATTAAATGGCTGCTTTTAGCGCTTCGCGGATAACCGCTTCACTTTCCATACCGTCCTGATAAACGCTGCTTACCAGTTTGCTGGCCTGTGCAGGCTTATAACCCAGTGCCACCAGCGCGCTCTGCGCCTCTTCTCTGGCGTCGTTTACTGCCACAATCGTCTGTCCAGACAGGTTGTCAGCAGATACTGGTAGCGACACGCTCTCTGACTTACCAAATTTTGCCAGACGATCTTTCAATTCAACAACCAGCCTTTCGGCCGTTTTTTTACCGATACCCGGTAAGCTCACCAGGGCAGAGACATCCTCATTCTGCACACTGGTTAAAAACTGGGGCGCTGACATGCCAGACAAGATAGTGAGCCCCAGTTTGGGGCCAACCCCATTGGCTTTAATCAATTCTCTGAACAGTCCACGCTCCATTTTGTCAGCAAAGCCAAACAGTAGCTGGGCGTCTTCGCGCACCACAAAATGGGTGAACACGGTGACACTTTCTCCCACTGCGGGAAGCTGGTAAAAGCTTGTCATCGGCATCTGAATTTCGTAGCCCACGCCGCCCACATCTATCAATACTTCAGGTGGCTGCTTTTCTATCAGCGTCCCCTGTATTCTTCCTATCATTTTTACTACCTGTTAATTAGCGCATTCTGCCACGGACGGTTTTTCTTACCTGCCCTGCCATACTAACCAGACTCTGCTCGGTGTGGGCATGGCACAAAGCCACCGCAAGCGCATCGGCGGCATCCGCCTGGGGGGTGCCGCTTAAATTCAGCAGATGCTTCACCATGTGTTGCACCTGGGTTTTATCCGCACTGCCTTTGCCCACTACGGCTTGCTTGATTTGTCTGGCCGAATATTCCGCTACCGGCAGGGATGCCTGCGTGGCAGCGACAATCGCCGCTCCGCGTGCCTGTCCCAGCTTAAGTGCTGAATCCGGGTTTTTAGCCATAAACACCTGCTCAATGGCAAACTGCTGTGGCGCATACTGACGGATAATATCGCCAACCCCGGTGAAAATATTTGCCAGACGCTCTGGCAGTTCATTGGTGCCTACCCGAATACAACCGCTGGCAACATAGACAAGTTTGCCCTGTTGTCGCTTAATAATACCGTAACCGGTAATGCGTGACCCTGGATCTATACCCAGTATTATCATTAAATGCGCTCCGGTACAAATTGCGTGATGGCATCACGATTAGAAGGCGACCACAGACGCGCGATAGCCTCATCGCGGGCTACCCATTCGTATTGCGTATGTTCAGTAAGGTGTATTGGATGACGGCTGTCAACCTGCGCAAAGAAGACGTGCTCGGTATTATACTGCGTTCCTGGCGGATACCGGTGACGCCAGCGCGAACGAATTTCAAAACGATTGGTATGGTGGCAATCCGTTATTGCCGAGGATACCGGATCTAAGGAGATGCCCGTTTCCTCTCTGACTTCGCGATAAGCAGCTTCAATAGGACGTTCGTGTTGCTCTATCGTGCCGGTAACCGATTGCCAGAACTCAGGATCATCGTCACGCTGCATAATGAGAATACGGTGGTGCTGATCAAACAGCACCACCAAAACAGACTCCGGACGTTTAAGCGCCATTATTCTGCAGACTTTTTCACCGTAGCAATCGCAAGCTCTTCCAACTGCTGTGGATTTGCAGGACTTGGCGCGTCTGTCAGCGGGCAGGCTGCTGTTGTGGTTTTCGGGAACGCCATCACATCACGTATTGAGCTTGCCCCGGTCATCAGCATCACTAATCTGTCCAGACCAAACGCGAGACCCGCGTGGGGCGGAGCACCAAATTTCAGAGCTTCTAAAAGGAAACCGAACTTGTTTTCAGCCTCTTCTTCGTTGATACCGAGAATAGTAAATACAGCAGACTGCATAGCCTGGTCGTGAATACGTACCGAACCACCGCCAAGCTCGACACCATTTAGTACCATATCGTAAGCATCAGACAGCGCGCCTACCGGATTTGCTTTCAGCTCCTCTGCACTTAAATTGCGTGGTGAGGTAAACGGGTGATGTAGCGCGTACAGGTTACCGTCAACTTCTTCAAACATTGGGAAATCAACCACCCACAGTGGTTTCCATTCGCCCTGCAGCAGTTCGAAATCTTCACCCAGTTTAAGCCGCAGTGCGCCCATCGCCTCGGTAACAACAGTGGCATTGTCAGCACCAAACAGCAGGATATCGCCGTCCTGTGCGCTCGTGCGCTCAAGCAGCGCATCAGTAATGTCCGCACTCAGGAATTTCAGAATAGGAGACTGTAAACCGTCCTGACCCGCTGAGGTTTCGTTGACTTTCACCCATGCCAGACCTTTCGCGCCATAGATGCCAACGAACTTGGTGTATTCGTCAATTTGTTTACGCGACAGGCTGGCACCACCCGGCACACGAATAACCGCTACGCGCCCTTTCTCGTCATTAGCCGGGCCACTGAACACTTTGAAGTCGACGTCTTTGAGCAGATCAGCCACGTCAACCAGCTCAAGCGGGTTACGCAAATCCGGCTTGTCACTACCGAAACGACGCATCGCTTCTTCGTAAGTCATGCGCGGGAAGTCGCCAAGGTCGACGTCCAGCATGGTTTTAAAAAGGTTGCGGATCATGCCTTCGGTGATTTGCATCACACCATCGGCATCTAAAAACGTGGTTTCCAAATCGATTTGGGTAAATTCAGGCTGACGGTCAGCGCGTAAATCTTCATCGCGGAAACACTTTACGATTTGATAGTAGCGGTCCATGCCAGACATCATCAACAATTGTTTAAATAACTGCGGAGATTGTGGCAGCGCGAAGAACTCACCTTTATGCGTCCGGCTTGGTACCAGGTAATCACGGGCACCTTCCGGCGTGGCTTTGGTCAGGATAGGCGTTTCGATATCTAAGAAGCCGTCCTCTTCCAGATAGCGGCGTACCGCTGCGGTGACTTTGGCCCGGAACTGCAAGCGCTGACTCATTACGGGACGACGCAGGTCCAGATAGCGGTAACGCAGACGCTGCTCTTCCGAGTTTTCCTGATTCCAGTCCAGCGGCAGTACCGCGCTTTTGTTAATCACTTCAAGACCGGTTCCCAGGATCTCGATTTCGCCTGTCCGCATGTCTTTGTTGACCTGCCCTTCAGGGCGTCCGCGCACTTTACCGGTCAGCTTGACGCAGAACTCGCTGCGTAGCGTATTGGCAATGTCCAGTACGTCAGGTAAATCAGGGTCAAAAACTACCTGTACAATGCCTTCTCGATCGCGCAGATCGATAAAGATTACGCCACCTAAGTCACGACGTTTGTTTACCCAGCCACAAAGTGTGACTTCCTGACCGATGTATGATGAATCGATGTTCCCACAGTAATCTGTGCGCATGGTCCTTGACCCCTGATATTTTTATACGTGTATGATGCCGATCACTTATGTCACTGTTACCTGAAAACGAGCAATTACTGCTACTCTTTACCGGCCCCGGGAGGCAAATTATCGGAGCAGAGGATCAGGCGTGCTACAAGTGCAACGCATTGGATAATTTAAAGGCCGCATAGTATAAACAAATGCTTCGTAAAGCCCAATGACAAAAACACGGAAAGATGAGGTTATGTCTGCTGAAAAACTCCCGCCAGTCTATTTAGGTTTACCAATGTGGCAACATCCCTGGTGGCCGGCGAACTGGTTTCAGCGTTCAGAGGCCCGACACCAGCAATTGCGCTTTTATTCCCGACACCTGAATAGTGTGGAAGGCAATACTACGTTTTATTCACTCCCACATGAAGATGCAGTACACCGTTGGAATGACGCAACGGATGACGCGTTTTCTTTTACATTCAAATTTAATCAGCTGATTTCTCATGAAAAAAAGCTGATTCACTGTGAACAGGACGTGGCACAACAACTTCACTTGTTGTCGCCATTGAAGCAAAAGCTGGGTGTCGTGATGCTGCAGTTGCCCGCGTCTTTTGGGCCTGCGGGACTGCCTTTACTTGCTGACTTTTTACGCGCCCTGCCCCGTACTACGCAGTATGCTGTTGAAGTACGCCATCATGAGTTTTTTGCCAAAGGTGACGCAGAGCGCGCGCTGAATCAATTGTTGATTCAGCAGCACGTTAACCGGGTAATTATGGATACCCGGGCTTTATTCAGCGGACCGACTACCAGCGACATCGTGGCGGACGTCAGGCAAAAAAAGCCCAGAGTGCCGGTAAATGTGATAGCCACAGGCACTGCGCCGGTTGTGCGGTTTGTTGGTAATGATAACGAACAGGACAACGCGCGTTGTCTGACACCATGGGTTAGCAAGATTCATCAGTGGCGCACCGAGGGCCGTTCGCCTTACCTTTTTATTCACCGTCCTGACAATAAAGATGCCCCCTGGCTGGCGCAGCAATTTGTCGATTTGTATAACCAGCGCCACCCGGCACATGCACTGGCAGATATTGGCATCCATCATACGCCCGATCAGAACACGCTGTTTTAAGGATGAGGTGAACAATTCGTAAGGAAGGGATAATTTTATCTGCAGTTCACACTGCGCGATACAGTCAGGTCTCTGCGCGAACTTAAAGCCACATACACATTTTGAAACAGTGTCACCTGCCATGAACCGTACAATCCTGATTGACTGTCACGCCGCTGCTCACTAGTCTGTAATTCCAGCCTGACGCGTTACCCTGCAAATCTGACTTTGGCATAGCAGTGGGTATTCCAGGTAAAAGGCAGTTTTTACGATGTGCCCGATCTTCACTAAGGAAATAAATAGAAATGAAAAGAACATGGATTACACTGGCCGTGATTGGCGTATTGAGCGCCTGTAGCGAACAGCCGTCGAAAACAGAATCGACTGCAGCGCCACAGGAGACCCTTTCTCTGAATACGCAAGCAACACCGCCGGTTGCCAAAAAAGTGCCCCACGAATTAACCGCACATGGTGACACTCGGGTAGATAATTACTACTGGATGCGTGATGACGAAAGAACCGATCCGGAAATTATCGCGCATCTGGAAAAAGAAAATGCGTATACCGACAACGTGCTTGCGCCTCTGAAGCAGGACAGAGAAACACTTTTCGAGGAGCTTGTTGCCCGGGTGCCAAAAAACGATGCCACCGTACCCTATCTGAAAAATGGCTACTGGTATCACACCGAATATGAGGGCGAAAAAGAGTATCCGGTTTATCTGCGCAAGCCTGAAAAAGACGGTGAAGAAAGTGTACTGCTGGACGTCAATGAACTCGCGGAAGGTCACGATTACTATAGTGTCGGGCAGCTATCAGTCAGCACCAATAACAACCTGCTGGCATACTCTGAAGACACCGTCAGTCGACGCGTCTATACCATTCTGGTAAAAAATCTCGAGACCGGCGCCCTTCTTGAAGACCGCCTTGAAGACACCTCTGGCGAAGTACAGTGGGCGAACGACAACACCCACCTCTACTACATCAAGAAAGATTTACAAACCCTGCTTGGCTATCAGGTATATCGCCACAAACTGGGTACGGACCAGTCTGAGGATGTGCTGATATTTGAGGAAACTGATCCGACGTTTTACACCGGCATGAGCAAGAGTAAAGATGGCGACGTCATTTACATTCATCACAGCAATACCGAAAAGAAAGGTGTTACCTTAATTGATGCGAATGACGCCAACGCGACAGCCGAACCTTTCCTGCCAATCCGGGAAGGACTGGAGTATCACGTTGCCAAACTGGACGATACCTATTACATCCTGACTAACCATCAGGCAAAGAATTTCCGCATTATGAAAGTGGCTGCAGACAGCACGGCAGACATTAACGCCTGGGAAGAAGTGGTGGCGCACGATCCGGCTATTTTCCTTAACGGCATGGAAGTTATGCAGGGTTATCTGGTCACCAGTCAGAAGAAAAATGGGATCCCGAGCATGATGGTTCGCAACCTGGAGACAGGCAACGCGAAGACGATCCCCATGGCCGATCCTATCTTTAACGTGGGTTTCTATAACAATACGCAAATTAACGCCGACAGCGTGCGTATCCGGTATGCCTCGTTAACGACACCACCGTCGGTGATTGACGTAAATCTGGCAACGCTGGAAAAAGACACGCTGAAGCAGGAACAGGTCAGCGATGACTTTAACGCTGACAATTACGCGTCTGAGCGTCTGATGGTGCCTGCCGGAGACGGTAAAGAGGTTCCCGTTTCTCTGGTTTATCGTAAAGACAGCTTCAAAAAAGACGGTACCAATCCACTTTATCAGTATGCGTATGGTTCTTATGGGCACACTATCGATCCCAGCTTTGCACGCAACTGGCTAACGCTGGTAGATCGCGGATTCGTAGTAGCCATTGCGCATATTCGCGGCAGTCAGATGCTGGGACGCGAGTGGTATGAAGACGGCAAAATGGGGAACAAGATTAATTCCTTCACCGACTTTATTGACGTTACGACATACCTGACCCAAAACGGATACGCGGATGCATCACGTGTGTATGCCATGGGCGGCAGTGCCGGTGGACTACTGATGGGCGCGGTAGCGAATATGTCGCCGGACAGCTACGATGCGATTATTGCCCATGTGCCCTTCGTTGACGTGGTAACCACCATGAGTGATGCCTCGATTCCGCTGACAACCGGCGAATACACTGAGTGGGGTAATCCCGCCAATGCCGACGAGTACCAGTACATGTTGTCCTATTCACCGTATGATCAGATGAAAGCACAGGATTATCCTCATATGCTGGTGACCACGGGTTTGCATGACTCGCAGGTTCAGTATTTTGAGCCCATGAAATGGGTCGCTAAGTTGCGGGAGATGAAAACAGACGACAACCTCTTGCTGTTTGACGTCAACATGGAAAGTGGTCATGGCGGCGCATCTGGTCGTTTCGAGCGTTTGAAACGAAGTGCGCTGGAATATGCGTTTATCTTCGAGCTGGCTGGCGTCGATCTGTAAGTCAGGTTTACGTAAACTGTGTCGTCCTAATATAGGTTGACAGTTATTAGGCCAGCTCTCGAAGCTGGCCTTTTCTATTGTGCACTGCGTTAG
>NZ_JAESDH010000048.1 GCF_019249295.1 Alteromonas antoniana | reverse complement strand
TGATCAAGCTTGGTAAATAGAGTTCAAAAAAAATCCCCACTAATTACTTAGCAGGGATTTGTGTATAAGAGACAGCCTTTTGGGAGCCTTTTTTGTATCGAATATCATAGGGCTGACAATCGTTAATGCCTGTGACAGCGTAGACATTTACCGTTAAGCAGATCGCAGGCAGGTATCTGACTAACTGTACCAGAGCACCTTGCGAAAGCGATTTAATGTACCTGAGCGACCTTTACCTGGGACTCGATTTTCGCAAGCAGCTTTTCTCCAATACCTTTTACTTCCGTAAGTTGAGCTACCTCAACAAACCGGCCGACTTGTTCGCGATAATCGATAATTGCCTGGGCTTTGCTTTTTCCAATGCCGGGCAACATCATCAGTTGCTCAACAGTTGCAGAATTTAAATCCAGCGCTGTCTGTTGAACTTGTGAGCCTGCGCTGTCATTTGCCAGTACTGGCGTAGGAAGGGCGCAAAGCGCACCAGCGCTTGCCAGCATCAGAACGGGGAGTAGTTTTTTCATAATCAATCCTTAATGGGTTATGTACATCAATGTACAAAGCGGATTGTAATTCAAAGGCGGTGGGCGTCTAGTCTGGTTTTTGTACAGGTATAAAAAACGGGCCAGAAGGCCCGTTTCGAATTTCAGCGTATGCTTGTAAGTTACAGACGATCCAGCACCGATTGGGTGAACTCAGTGGTTCCGGCTTCGCCGCCCAGATCGCGAGTGGTTCTGTCACCATTTTCAATAACGTCTTTTAATGCACTGCGGATTTTCTCCGCTTTATCACTCATATTCAGGTATTCAAGCATCTGAATGGCTGCAAGAATCACTGACGTTGGATTTGCCAGGTTTTTACCTGCGATATCAGGCGCTGAGCCATGAACCGCTTCGAAAATAGCACAGTCTTTACCGATATTCGCGCCAGGCGCCATACCTAAACCACCAACCAGACCTGCACATAAGTCGGAAAGAATGTCACCAAACAGGTTGGTCGTAACGATAACGTCGAACTGATGGGGGTTCATAACCAGCTGCATACAGGTGTTATCTACGATCATTTCGGTAGATTCAATGTCTGGATAGCGCTCGCCTACTTCACGGGCGACTTTCAGGAACAGGCCTGAAGTCGACTTCAGGATGTTGGCCTTATGGACAGCGGTTACTTTTTTGCGGCCTTCACGACGCGCAAGCTCATAGGCGAAAGTCACAATCTGTTCAGCGCCTTCCCGGGTGATTTTACTCATTGCCTCGGCTTCATTGCCGTCTTCGGAAACCACTTGACCCAGACCTGAGTACATACCTTGAGTGTTTTCACGTACGGTAATGATATCAATATCTTCGTAGCGGGCTTTAGTGCCTTTAAATGACAACACCGGGCGTACGTTGGCGTAAAGTTTAAATTGCTTACGCAGGCTAACGTTGATTGACGTGAAGCCCTCGCCGACCGGGGTTGTCAGTGGGCCTTTAAGCGCCACTTTATTTTTAGCAATCAGGTCCAGTGTTTCCTGAGGAAGTAGTTCGCCGTGATTTTCCAGCGCCATCAGCCCAGCGTCTGCGTAATCATAGGCAAAATCACACCCTACCTTGTCCAGAATTTTAATTGTTGCATCAATGATGTCTGGGCCAATGCCATCACCGCGAATGACTGTAATGCGTTGCTGAGTCATGTGGAGGGATCCTCTGATAATTCTGTAAACGTGTTCGTTAGGTTTTAATCATAGTCTGGCACAACAATCGCGCCAAATGATGAGACATCATACGGTGCGTGGGAATCGTTGGGTATGCGCGTATGGTCGTACTGCGCTTTCTTGTATTGCTTCAAATCTGAAGCTGCGGGCCAGAACAGGCGTATTCTATAGGATCCGGGGGGCGAGTTATAGTCATCCGACCTATTTTCTGGCAATGAGTCTCAGAAAGTAGTCGGGCAATACAGTAATGGTGCGATTTCAGCCCGGATTGCAGTAATTTGGGGTGCATTTAGCCCTGTCATCATCATCGCCTGACTTATCTTTTCGGGCCGCGAGCCTGTGTCGCCGGTGCCACCGAACAGCCAGCTAGCTGACCAGTAAACAGCAAGGCAAAGCAGGCTGTACTCCTTTTGCAGCGAGCGGGGCACATCAGCCGGGAGTTTGCCGGTATGATACAACAGGGCCCGCCACGTAGCCGGCTGATGCCAGCCTTGTGCAAGATCCGACACCAGGGGTTGCCAGTTTTCAGTTCCTTTAATCGTAATCAGCGCCTGAATATCGTGATATTTTTCGTGGTCGACAGGCAATTCTCCGATAATTTTCATTTCCGGCAACATAGATAGCGGCGCCGTTAAAAGCGTGGCTACGAGAGCGGCAGACTGACTGGTAAAACGGCACTCAGCGTGAACCGATAGCTGTGCAGCTACCGCAGAAACCACTACGCTAAAATGTCGCACCTGCGCTGCTAACGGATAGCTATGCTGATGCAGTCTGGCTTGTAATGCATGCTGGGTAAGCATGTCGCCAACGCGCTCTGTGCCATAAGTCAGTACTGCTTGTTTCAGGTTGTGAACCGGCAATTGTAGCCGGTTATCACTGCTGGCAGACTGGCGCAGAAAGTGGCTGAATACCGGCTCTTTATGAATCAATGCGCACAGTGCATCAATGTCGGTATCCTGTGCTTGTAATGCGTCAATGATTTGTAGCAAGCGCCCGGGAGGGCGGTTTATTGGATACACCTGACGAAAAGGGCCGGCTTCGTTCGTTGCATCTTTGTCAGGCTGGCACCGCTCATAATACGCAAACCATGTACTAAGCGACAGCGGCGGGCGAGCACTGGGCGTTAGTCTCTGTACATCAACCCACTCATGTTCGCTCTGTTCACTGGCCTGGCCACCGGTTTTTATAACCGCTGCATGCTGACCGCGCACGGCCAGAATGACAGCAGGTACGCCCTGACTCATTACTCTCTGACCCGGTCCGCATTCACCGGGAATTCGCAGCAGGGCAGTTAACTCATGATGAGACCAGGGTGGCAGAACTGCACTCAGTTTTCGAAGTATAAGGGTCAACGGTTGAAGCGGGAGCAGCTGTGAGAGTGTTCCGGCAATTAACACCAGACGCTGAAAACGATTGAGCGTTGGACGGCGCAATAAGGGAAGTAGTTTATGCTCTGAAAGTGCTTTGCGTAGCACTAGCATATCGAGCCAGATTGAAAGACCGCGCTTTCGCAGCCGTTGAACGAGACGGCGCATATCCCGTTGATTCACGTTTGCACTACGATTACCCGTTACCACTGCAAGAACAATGGCCGCCACGATATGTTGCAGCGTATGCTCGTTAAGATGCTGATCGAAACCAAGCACGATCGTCATAAGCAGATGACGGGACAGGGGCGATGAGTTTTCGAGCTTATCTTCGGGCAGTCGCAGAAATGCAAGAACAAGGTCCGTTTCAGCGCGACATAATTGCATCGCCTGTGAAGCGACCTTCAGGCAGGCATTAGGGAGGTTGTCATCAAATTCAGCCGCGCAAGCCAGTTCTCTGACTGCTGTGAGCTGCTCTTCAAGTGAAGATATTTCCGGGGTTCCCACCGCCAGCATTAACTCTGCTGGTAGCTCTGGTAGGCACCTTCACCCCAGGCGATCAGGGTATCGTTTTCAAAAAGCAGTGGCGTACATTCATCCTGCGTAGTAAGTCCGTCAGCCCTGACGTGCTGGGTGCGATAGAACATTACCTGGATGGTTGTTCCTTTTTCCATCTTTGCTTCAGTAATGTCCGGCGAGCCTAATAAGGCTAGCACTTCCTCACGGGTGCTTCCCAGTTTCAGTTTGGTAATCTGAACTTTGTTGTACTCTTCGCGATCCTGCCAGTCCATATTTTCCGGTTTGTCAGGGTAAAAAGAGAGTACCAGAAACACGAACAACGCGTACGCTGCTGCGCCCAAAACTATCAGCCGAATAACCTTACTGTTCATCCTTCTTCACTTTCTTAGAACATCTGAATGTAGTGTACCCCAAAAGCGCCACCATAAGGAACGCAAAAAACGTAACCAGATCTGTCATTTCCCGCGTGAAATTGTGTAGCACGGTTGATATTCGCTGCCTGGAAGCTTCATCCGCTGTTGTGCAACAAAAGATTTCAGCAATCCGTCAATTCGTGTCATCAATGCCGGATCACCTGTCAAATTGAACGGACCATGTTCTTTGATTTGCTTTATACCTTCCGCTTTTACGTTACCCGCGACAATACCGGAAAACGCCTTACGCAGCACAACGGCTAATTCTGCCGTGCTCTGATCGTGATGAAGGGCCAGTTCACTCATGCTTTTATGCGTGGGAATAAAGGGTTGTTGAAAAGGTTCATCAATTTTCAATGACCAGTTAAAGCTGAAAGCATCTCCCATCGCACGGCGATACTGGTCCACTTTTTCAAGTCCAGAACGTAACGTACGGGCAACTTCGCGCGGGTCATCAACGATAATCTGGTACTTGCTTTGCGCTTCTTTACCCAGTGTCGCACCGACAAACTCATCAATGGCTTCGAAATAGCCCTCTGAGCCCGCAGGGCCTGTGAGAATGACCGGAAACGGTTGTTGTGCATTGCGTTCATTGGTTAGGATCCCCAGCAAATACAGTAGTTCTTCAGCCGTACCTACCCCCCCTGGGAAGATAACAATACCGTGAGCGGCGCGAACAAAGGCCTCCAGCCGCTTTTCAATATCGGGCATGATGATTAGCTCATTCACAATGGCGTTAGGCGGTTCGGCGGCAATGATGCTGGGTTCAGAAATACCAATATAGCGGCCGTTTTTATAACGCTGTTTCGCATGTCCGATGGCTGCGCCTTTCATGGGGCCTTTCATTGCACCCGGTCCACACCCGGTGCAGATATTCATTTCGCGCAGACCTAACTGGTAGCCGACTTCCTTGGTATATTTGTACTCGGTCAGGTTGATGGAATGACCGCCCCAGCATACGATAGTATTGAGCTCGTCATTGCCTTCCAACATTTTAGCGTGGCGCAACATATCAAAGACCATATCGGTGATGCTGGTGCTGTCCAGTGGCGCTGACTTATGCATGAATGCATATTTGTTACCCATATAAAGCAGATCTCTGAGAACGGCGAACAGATGTTCATGAACGCCACGCACCAGTTTGCCATCAACAAACGCCACCTCTGGCGGATTCACCAGTTCAATTTTTACGCCCCGCTCACGGCGTATCAGCTTGATATCAAAATCTTCATAGGGCGCAAACAGCATTTCATAATCATCTTCATCTACGCCACTGTTTAACACCGCCAGACAGCAATTTCTGAACATCTCATACAGATCGCTGTGTGTGGTGTCCTGGAGTTGAGACACCTCGACCTGCGATAACTGACTCATCCATCCTACGGGGTTTAACTGCAATTTTTTCATAACACCTCGTCCTGATCGGTGACAACACAATTGCGGCCATCGTGTTTGGCCTGATACAGGAATTTGTCAGCGCGATTGAATGCCTCATCGGGGCTATCGCCGGGTTTCAGACACGTTGCGCCAAATGACGCCGTTATCGTCACTTTTTCCTGTTTAAACTTGAACGGAGTACGCGCCAGAGAGTCTCTCAGCTCATCCAGTTTTACAAAAAGCGCTTGTGGCGTCAGGCCGGGTAACAACATCACGAACTCTTCTCCGCCCCAGCGGGCAATAAAATCCTCTTTTCCCAGTTTCTTTCGGAAATGTCGGCCAACAACCTGCAAGGTTTTGTCGCCAGCGGCATGCCCGAACCGGTCATTGATAGACTTAAAATAATCGATATCCGCCACCGCGATGGCTAAGGGTAACTGGCGGCTTTCAAACAGTTCAAAGGCACGCTCAACGCGCTCATTGTAAGCTTGGCGGTTGGGAAGGCGGGTTAGCGCATCGGTCTGACTGGAGAGAATTTGCTCTGCCAGTTTTTTGCGGTAATTCTGTGTCTGGGTCTGTAATTGAGTCAGTTGGCTTTGCATTGATGCCAGCAGCTTCATCAGTTCATGCTGTTCGTCCTGATCAGCCTGTTCTCTTTTTGACAGCGTTGACGCCAGTGACTTCACATAATCACGAGCCTGGTGTTTGAGTTTCTCAAGAGACTCACTTTGCTTTACTGCATCCTCAATGGTGTCGAGTTGCGCTTTTAGCTGAATGTTGGCGGCCTTTCTGGCATCGAAACTGGCTTTGGAAATGTCAATCGTCTGGTTGACGTTCTGGTTTATTTGCCCAAGACTATTGTGCAGGCTCTGAATGACTTTGCCCGACAGACTGGCCTCAGACATGGCCTCCTGCACGATCATACGGATAATCAGTACGCAGCTTTTGAGCAATTCATCTTCGCTCATCCCATGCAACAATCTGGCTTTTAGCTGCGCCAGCTGATCGTCATCGGGGCGTTTTCGGGAATAATTTTCTATAAGCAGGTTCAGTTCTTCCAGAATAGCGTCGTAATGTGCGCTTTTTGATGCCTGCTCTTGCCCGCTTGCTGCGTCACCTTCACGATGTGGCTTTTTGGCTCCGGAGGCATAAAAATGGCTGGCGCGCTGGAATAGTGACAGCGTGGCAAATAAATCCCCGACAGGCTGATGGAGTTTTACCAGAAGTTGTGCGGCAGTTTGCTGTACGCCGGGATCGGCTGCCAGAGCCTGCTGAAATTGCTTAACATCACGTTCAAGGTCGGTAAGTGCCTTATGAATTAGATCGCTAGCCGCATCTCCGGCACTCTGGAGTTTGGTATTGAGTTTATTAATGCTGACGGTGGCAAGAGTAAAATTCGGCGAGCCCGCGAGGTGCCCTCGAAGGGTCTGCAATTCTGCATCAATGTCGTCGGACATTCCCTCATAAAACTTACTCAGCCTGATTATAAAGCGTGACAACGTTTCCGTATGGGTTTTGAGTGACTGGAGCTGTTTGCCATCCATCCTTATTCATCTCCGCAGCAGATAAGTTTATTTTCTAGTGTGACACACAATTGCCGCTTCTTCCGCTTTATTGTCTGGCAAGTCTATGATTCGGATAGGGCTTTTCAAAGTTTGAACGAAACGGATTAATATCCAGCCCGCCACGCCGGGTATAGCGTGCGTTCACCGTCAGCTTTTCGGGCTGACAGTGCTGAAGAATGTCACAAAATATCCGCTCGATACACTGCTCGTGAAATTCATTGTGTTGCCTGAAACTGATGAGATATTGCAGTAAGGACGCACGATCAATTGCCGGGCCCTGGTAGTTAATCTCGATCGTTGCCCAATCAGGCTGGCTGGTTATCAGGCAGTTAGACTTCAGCAGATGGCTCACCAGTTTTTCTTTGGCGGTATGATTGCCAGTTTTAAGCAGCGCTGCGTCAGGTACATACGTGGTAATCTCAACATCAATGTCATCGATAACCTCACCCGCAGGCTCTATCATCTGAAGCTGTCCGAAGCTATTTGGCAGGTAAATGCTGACATCAACCTCACTGCCGGCGCAGGCGGATAAATCGTTTTTGATGGTGCGGGCCACGTCGTGCTCGTCAGTAAAACAAGACTGATTAAAACTGTTCAAATAAAGCTTAAATGATTTGGATTCTATCAGGTTGGGGGAGGTTACAGGTACGCTGCACTCCAGTATCGCCACGCATGGCTTTCCCTTAGGGTTTAGCCACGAGAGTTCGTATCCTGTCCAGATATCCACGCCGTCAAACGGTAAAGTTTCCGGCGTCAGGTTGATAGAATCTCTGTTTAGTTTGCGCGGCACTCCTTGCAGAAGCGTCGGACTATAGTGTGACTCATAGCTCACGGACTGACCTAGTGTCAGCCCCTCTGGCACATCAAAGGGCGTTGAATTCGTTTTTTCGCTCATACTACTTTACGCTTTTGGCAGTTCTGGCCTGCTTGACTTTGTCAGGATGAACGATAGTGTACCGCAAAACAGCCAACACACCTATGATGACAATGACCCTCGATACTGCCCTTGACGACTTCATTTCACGATTCAGACAACAACACAGTGACCTGACCATAGAGTTTGACCCGGAATGGCCGTCACCCTGTTATGAACAAACCGCGGAACCGGGTGCAATGGTGCCATGGTCACCGGTTCGGCAAACCCAGAAGAATCATTTTAACAATGTGGAGTCTGCGTTGGATCTGACGCTGGACCCCCAATATTGTGCCTATTTCACACGCTATTACAGTGAAAACCTGCCAGCACGTGCGGAACAGGGCAATTGTGAGTTATTGCAAGTCTGGAATCAGGATGACTTTGAACGGCTACAGCAGAACCTCATCGGTCACCTGCTGATGAAAAAAAGGCTAAAGCAGCCTCCGACCCTGTTTTTTGCATTAACCGATGAGGACGATTTCATCCTGACGGTGGACAATGACAACGGCAGCATCATGCTGGAACAAGTAGGAAAAGTCCCTGTTAAAGAGGTTGCGAAGGATTTGGCTTCGTTTCTGTCAGGACTATCACCACGCTAATTTGCAGAAGTATCCAGCCTCTGTCAGCGCTAATAGCGCTGACAGAGGCAAGTAGTAAGTTACATATTTTGTAAGTCGCTGAGGCGTTTCTCTAACATGGCGACTGCACTTTCCAGAGTCGCCACTCTTTTCTCAAGACGCGCAACAGTCTCATCCTTATTACGGCTATCTGCAGGTGGCTTTTTACTACTGGCCTGATAGGCTTTTACCGCATCGATGGCCTGAGTCACGCTCACTTTAAACGGCGCTTTTGCCCGCAGTAAGGCGATGCTTGGTGTGCCTCCTTCATTAGCTATTTGGTGACAAAACATAACCAGCTTTTGAATCAGGTCGTTATCTGACATAGATTTTTAATGAAAAGAAAATTTGCAGATAGCTTACAAAACAATGCTGTAAACTCAACTGATTTCGCTGTTGTGCCGTCCAGAACGTACTATTCCGATAGGGTTTAAGCGTGGGAACCGCGTTAAATTTAGCGTCTTCTCAGGTTAGAGATACCGTTTAAGTATGAGATCCACCAAACACAGCTATGCCCCCGCTGGTAAGGTGTTGCGGCAATCCTCCACTTATGATTACTGTGTTTTTAGTCGCTCGACAACGCGAAAACGTTGGCAGGCATCTACTACTCTGTACCTTATCCAGAACCACTTTTCGCAACATTGGCTTAGCCTGCCATTTTCATGTTAGCCGTTTTTACTAAATAGTAGTGCATTGAACAAATTCAGGTGATATTTTCCCTGGTGGATTTTTGTTCGTAGTTAACTAAATCAATAGGTTACATGTTGGCCTTGTTTTTGTTTATTGATGTATAGCGTAAGCATCACTTCAACAAGGAAAAAAAATGAAACATTTGGCTCTGCTACTCGCACTCACCGCTCCCGTTGCTCTTTCTGGCTGCGTTATCGTCAGTGGCGATAATGACAGTAAATATTCGCAAGACTGGGAAGATCGTGAATACAACAACCGTAAGCATATTTCGCAGCTTGAGCTGGATATGACGTATGAATCGATCGTCAGGAAGATGGGGGTTGCAGACTTTAATGAGTTACACCAGAAGTCAGACGGCACGTATCGGGTATTGTTTTACCGTACGCAACGCACGATGGAAGACGGACTGACTACAAAAGATGAATGCACGCCACTGGTATTCAAGAACGGTAGCCTCATTGGTTGGGGTGACAGCGCTTACGCCTATATTTGAAAATGGCAGAATATTAACGCCCTTAAAGTTAACATTAAGTTAACATTCGCTCTTTTTTTCGCTACAGTACGTATTCTGTTGGATGAAAAACAACCTGTCAGTGTGTTATGCGACAGCGTATTACTATAGCGAAAAAGGAGAGGGTTATGACTTCTGCAGTGGCTGCAAAAATAGCGCCGATAAACCCGGACAATATTAAAGCTGTTTATCTTAGTGCAGACGATCTGAAGGTGGCTGCTTCCCTGCTATATAATGCCTACTTTGATGATCCACTCTTTGTCGATATTTTCCAGGCGGAAAAAGAGGGTTATGAAAGCCGTCTGCGCTCAGCAATCAGGGAAGAACTTAACGCATTTTGGGTAGCCCGGCAGCCGATGGTAGGGCTATTTGACGATGGACGTTTGTTGGCTGTAGCGTGCCTGACAAGCCCGGATGCGGCTTTTGGTGCCGGCCGCTACTGGCACTGGCGTTTGAAAATGCTGCTGACCGCGGGGTTGTTTGGTACCCGTCAAATGGTTGAAAAAGAAGAACGGGTGCGGGCAAACGTGCCAGCAAAAGATTACCACATGTTGAGCTTTATTGCGGTACATCCGGACTATCAGCACCATGGATTAGGCCATATCCTGATGGGTGCCATTGACAGCGTGCTTGAGGATGACGCCAAGAGCGAAGGCGTTGCGGTTTACGTCACCCTGCCCAAATGTCTGTCATTCTTTGAAGACGGACGATACAACATGATTGGGCCATTGGAAGTGGGCCATATTACTGGCCATATTATGTTCAGGCCACGCGGTTAGGGGAAGTGTGTCAAAGTCCATAATTGCCCAGGAATTCAACCGGGTGACTAATTAAGGCGTTTGCGTGCCGGTCTGCCATAGCAAATCTGAAAGACCAATAGCAAGAGCATGATCCACAGGACGAGCCCTGAAGCACGCATTAGTGTCCTTAGACTTTTTGCAAGGACCATTGCCATTACCTGCAAACCCCGCCTTGCAACTGCATATTTCAGGACTCGCTGAGAAGCTATCGATTTATTCGCACCCTGCCTGATTACCATTGTTATCATCCAGAGCATAAATTTTGCGCGCCCGGGTTCTCATTTTTCCCGACCCCGTGTAAGACATTTCCTACAAAAGTGTGAGATATCCAACGTTTTTTTCTGACGCATTTTTTATACTTTAGTCTAAAGGTATTGAAAATATTAGACTTTTAGCTAATGCCGGAATCTGGATCACTGTTTCTCTCTAAATTATTTGTAATTGCATGTAGCAAAGTTTATCAGTCGGCCTACTATAGTAATCGTCACAGGGAAACACGACGAGTCAGGATGACATACGGATAACCCAGGACAACCCAGGACGGGAATGTCGGCGCAGGATGGTCGATACCAATGGAAAGTAAGGACAAGGATCTCAATCAGGAAGATTGCAGGGATACCTTCAGGACGAAGAGGCTGACTTAGGATAAGTCAGGGTCAGGAAGACAAAGGACACGACCAGGAGGTCGCAGGACAAGCTCAGGACGAGCAATGCTACATCAGGATGTGTAGTGATTAAGGATGAAAAAATGGAGTTGCGTAAGGACAATCTCAAGGACAACTTCAGGGACGAAGAATGCTGCATGGAGGATGTGCAGTGTATATATGGAAAAACGGAAAGGGACCTGCTTAAGGATGAGTAGCTCGCACAGGATGTTGTGAGAAAAGAGGGAAAGGGGCGTATAAGGATTTTAATCTGGATGATTTTAGTCGCAATGGAACGCTGAGAAGGAAGCTCAAAATTCATAAGAAGCGGTAGCGTTTGCTACCGCTTTTTTTGGTATCTGCAATCAACAACATGAACAATAAGCAGAACGGATTATTTTAAAGGCGATATCGGAAACGGTATCGCTTTTTTGTTGCCCAGCACTCTGCTGCTTATGGCTTGTTTCAGGGCTTACCCATCGGGGCTTACAGCCAAGCACCTTCTTGTCGAGTCTTTTTTAACTCAAACCGCCTGGCCTGCAAAAGATCGCTTTGATTAGTTATTTGGCTGTAAGTCTGAGTGACTATAGGCTTTTTCGCACCTTCCCTAGTTTATCCGGTAAGGCGGCAGTGACGTTTTAATGACTTGTTTGCCGATAAAATACATACAGCCGCTATAACGGTCCTCGCCATTGCCTGAAAACTCAAAAATAAATTCACTATACCAATCCAGTTTGCCGTGCCTGCCCGATAACCGGGTTTTCTGTCTGGCAACAGAAAGCAGCTGTAGCTGATGTTGATCACAGTACTGGCGCGCATACTCGTTGGCTTTCTCGCTTATACTGCGGATCCGCCAGAACTGAAAAACGACCAGGCCAATGATAAGCCAAAGCGTAAGTTCACCTAATGTCATGATTTTGCCTGCTGCGTTTGCGAGAACAGAGCGCCGATGGCGTTGCTCAAACGCGGACTACGCGCATCGTCACGTAACACCGCCAGTACCTGAGGGCGTAACGCAGGGACCTGAACCAAGTCGGCAAACAGACCGTGAAATAAGGCTCCCTGCATTGCTGTGGCTTCATCCACTCTGGCGGCCTGTTCGAAAAATAGTTTGATACGCTGTGCATCAAATTGTGTGAAATGACGGGCAGCCAGCACACTTAGCGCGTCCATATCCAGTGAGTCGCGCTGTAATACCTCTTCAATAACAGGAGCAAGGCGGGCGTCTGTTACTGGCGATGCAAGTCCTCTTAATGCGGATAAATTCAAATCTTCAGACGTAGTCAGGGCATATTTAAACTTGTTAAACAGCGAGTCAGATACCGGTACGACCTCACAAGACTGCATAAGTGTGTCTCTGAATGCCGGTGCTAACGAGGAAAAGCCGGCCGCAACGGTGTCGCCCAGCGGCCCGCCTAATTCATACGCCAAATCTGCAATGCCCTGAACCGGGATTTGTTGCCAGTCCTGCACGCCAGGCGCCTGAACATAGTTTTTTGCCAGTAAATAGCCTGAAGAGGGAGGCAGAGACAACATCTGTTTAATTCTGGCATTGGTTTGTGCCATCAGACTTTGTGGCGGCACAAAAGAATAGGGATTATCCGGAAGCGTCTGTGCTTTCTCGGTATCATCAGCCAGGCTTGTTCCTAATGCATCAATAATGATTTCCAGAAAATGATTTCTGGATGCGGTCACCACAAGTCCGCGCTCATCCAATGGCAGTTTCAGGAACCAGATATAATGCTGTGTTGCGGCCTGCGTATTCCAAAAGACAACGGCAAACCAGGCGTGTTGCTGACGCGGCTTTGGCGCCGGGATTTGCGCCCCTTCGATCTCCAGAAATGTCTGCTTATCGAGCTCATCGAGTCCCCGACCAATATCTAACACCCGGAAATTTGTTCCGGCGTGGAGTAAAAATTCACTGATAGATTCGATGCTGGCAGCGCTCATAGAAGGTACATACTCCGGCGTAAAAGGCGCGGTATTCTAACAACCTGTTCCCGGTTAAGCCAGTGATCCGGCGAGATGCCAGCACGTTAAGCTCGTCGCCTGACATGGTAGCGTTAGTTTATGCCTCAGCTACCGAAAGCGTTTTAAAACAGTGAAGCAGGAAAACAGGGCAGCCAGGTATTGAGGGGCTTAATGACGTAAGAATCGGGAGAGGCTTCTGACTTTGGCGACACCGTCTCGTGCGACATTTACCAGCAGAGTCGCTATACTTGCGCGCGTTATTATCACCAGAAGACGACAACAGAGACACCATGCACGAAGCACTAGTGCTGTTAAACGAGTTAGAAATACAGCTTAAACATGAAGGGCTATGGTCGGGACAGGCAATCAGTGATGACGCGATGAGAAGTCAGGTCCCGTTTGCTGCAGACACTATGGCGTTTGAGCAGTGGCTGCAGTTTATTTATCTGCCCCGGCTTCGTGACATCATACACAAACACCACGCCTTACCGGTTGCGATGCAGGTGGCACCGGCTGCAGAAGTATATATTCCCGAACAAAACGCGATTATCGGGATCCTCAGATTGTTAGACTCAATGGCAGCAGAGCAATCCTGATGAGTGATCTAGCCATTCTTTATCAGGACGAGACGCTCATCGCGATTAATAAGCCGCCGGGCCTTTTGGTGCATCGAAGCCCTATCGATAAAAAAGAAACACGGTTTGCCGTGCAGCAGCTTCGCGATCAGATTGGCCGCCATGTGTTTCCGGTTCATCGTCTGGACCGGCCAACGTCCGGCGTGCTGCTTTTCACTTATTCTGGTGATACCGCAAGTCAGCTAGGGATCCAGCTAATGCAGAAGCAGGTGAAAAAGCAGTATGCGGCTGTTGTCAGAGGGCATATGCACGGCACCGGGTTTATCGATTATCCGCTTAAATACCGTTACGATAAGTTTGCTGATAAAGATAAAAAACGACAGCTTGCGCCTCAGTCAGCACAGTCTGAGTACATTGCTGTCCGTCGCTACGAACTCCCTTATTCGTCCGGACGGTATCCAACATCGCGGTTTTCGCTAATCATGTTATCGCCGCTAACCGGTCGCAAGCACCAGCTACGTCGTCACTGTGCACATGTTCGTCATCCTATCCTTGGAGACACCACTCATGGTGATGGTAAACAAAACAAATTTCTCCGCGAGACGTTTACATTTGAAAATTTGGCCTTAAGTTGTACACAACTGGGCTTTTTCCATCCCGATAGCGGGAAGTGGACAGAAATAACGTCACCTGTACATGATGCGATGCAAGCGTTGCTCCATCGCTGGGCCCCCTGGCAGGTAGACTAATCGAAAGATGACAATGAGGCATACATGACAACACTGAAAATTTTTGTCGGCACGGTATATGGCAATGCGCAGCACGCTGCTGAAGAGGTAGAGAAAAACTTAAAAGACGCAGGGCATGAGTGTGAGCTGTTAAGTGATCCCGACGTGTCTGATTTTACCGATGCAGATGCTATTCTGGTGGTGACTTCAACGACGGGGCAGGGCGATGTTCCGCCGAATCTGGAGTTTGTGTATTCAGATTTAAAAGACGAATTTCCTCTTTTGACCGACAAGCCCTTCGCCGTTGCAGCCTTAGGCGACAGTAGCTACGGCGATACCTATTGCGGTGGCGGCAGGCATTTCCATGAATTATTAACCGAGCTTCAGGGGAATGCAGTAGCAGATATGCTGGAAGTTGACGCGATTGAAACGCTGGAGCCAGAAAAAGATGTCACCGATTGGGTGATGGGGATTAAAGATAAGCTTTATGGCGTATAGCCAGTCATCATCTGCGTCAGAAGAGATGTTCAGGCCCCGATAACAGCAAGCAGGTCGGCTTCTTTTCCTGTGAATCGCTGAGTAATCGAGATGGCGTTTTAATTCTTGTTAGTAGTTCGTTTAGTTAAGTTGTGTCGTCCTAATATAGGTTGACAGTTATTAGGCCAGCTCTCGAAGCTGGCCTTTTCTATTGTGCACTGCGTTAG
>NZ_JAESDH010000047.1 GCF_019249295.1 Alteromonas antoniana | reverse complement strand
AACCACCTCCGCAGCCATTTATTGGTGTGGTCTACAGAGGATTATGTCTTTTTAGAGGGGAAAATCCCTAGAACCCCCTATACGGTGTAGAGTCAGACGACTACGAAGAGTTTATTACTGGTAAGCGAAAAGACAATTCAGGTAACGCAATTGCAGTAAAGTTTGCTATGCGTTCAAAGAAGTAGGGTAATAGCAAGTAAAATGCCTAACCAGACGTTGCAGCGGCCCCCTTACACTGCGCTTCGTTATGTGTCTATGAGGATAATTTCGTGCCAATAATCGTTGCAGGAAAATTGAGATTAAAGTCAGGTACACGAGATGAATTTATCGAGAAATCAGTTGAAGCAATCTCCCTTGCAAGAAAGTTAGATGCCTGTGAAGACTTTTCAGTGTCGGCAGATCCAATTGATGAGAACAGAGTAAATATTTTTGAAAAATGGAAGTCACGTAAATCGCTAGATGAGTTCAGAAACTCAGGGCCAAATAATGATTCATTTTCTCTAGTAGAATCTTTTGATGTGAATGAGTATGAGACCAACACATAACACTTATGAGCCTCCGGGCTGTCAATCAAAAAAGATAGCCCCTTGCACACCGGTTCCTCGCTGGAAAGGCAGGAGTGCAAAGCACTCCAGTTTCATGAATTCGTGCTGTTTAAAATGGAATTTATCCAACCGTTTAAAGCAACGAATACCGCAGAATTTACGCTTGAGCCTGAAGGTGACGGCACAGTTGTGACATGGTCAATGTATGGCGAAAGAAACTTTCTAGGCAAAGCCATGGGACTAATATTGAGTCCTGACAAAAGATAGGAAACCCTTTCGAGGATGGGGTTAAAGATTTGAAAGAGAAAGTTGAGAAAAGCGATTAGTTATGAACCCTGTAGTACATTTTGAAATGCCATATCGTGATACCGAGCGTGCCGCGAAATTTTACGAAGCTGCTTTTGGCTGGAAAATGAAAATGTTAGGCGAGGATATGGGAAATTATTTGCTAGCCACCACTGCGGAATCTGATGTGATTCCTGACCGCTATAAGGGCGCGATTGATGGCGGTTTATTCCCGTTCAAAGAAGACTGGCTGATGCAGCATCCTTCAATCGTTATCGCAGTGGACGATATTAAATCCTCAATGAACCGTGTTACAGACGCTGGCGGCAATGTGCTCGACGAACCCATGACTAGACCCGGCATAGGTGAGTGTGTTTCCTTCGTCGATACAGAAGGTAACCGCACAGTATTCTGCAACCTAGCGGTCAAGAAAAACCATGTTAGTTAAATAGAGGATGAACTTTCAAAAATGAGAAAACTTAAAATCATGGAGCACGTC
Organism: Alteromonas antoniana; assembly: GCF_019249295.1. GTDB lineage: Bacteria > Pseudomonadota > Gammaproteobacteria > Enterobacterales > Alteromonadaceae > Alteromonas > Alteromonas antoniana. The sequence continues at coordinate 14,314 of NZ_JAESDH010000047.1, read as the reverse complement.
TCGCTTGACGGCGTTATTCAAGCCCCCGGAAGTCGTGAAGAAGACCCCGGAGGTGGTTTCGAGTATGGCGGTTGGAGCGCTACGATTGACGACCCTGTCGTTGATGAAGCCGTCATGAGTGTGCATGATAAAGAGCTAGACCTGCTACTGGGGCGGAGAGTCTATGATATCTGGTCAAATTACTGGCCTGAATCAGAACATCCCATAGGTGTTGGCATCAATAATGCGACAAAACATGTCGTAACCAACAGGCCTGAGAGTTTGGATTGGGGACCTGCAAAGAGCATAAGCGGAGATATTGTTGCAGGAATTCGCGCCATTAAAACACGGAATGGTCCTGATATTATCACTTGGGGAAGCTCTACACTAACTCCGGTTTTGATAGAGAACGAACTGGCTGATGAGATTATTCTTATAACATATCCAGTGCTAATCGGTTCAGGAAAGCGCTTTTTCGAAGATGCCAATCCACGCGAACTTTCTCTCGTAAGTTCGAAAGCTGGCGCTGCGGGCGTTGTGGTCAATACCTACAAACCTTGCCGACGCTAGAGACGCAGTCTTAAATGAATGATCAATCTTGTGTTTGGAAACAATGAGTCTAGATGTAAAAATTGCAAAATTGATTTTGAAGGAGTCCGGCATAAGCCCCTCAAAGCTTGGCTTGCGCTTTGATAGAGTTGTTTTGCGTGTGTTGGGTGATATACGGACTTTTACGGAGAGTGAAATAGAATGTGGTCAAACTATTCTTTTGGTTGTGTCCGCTCCAATTTTCAAACCTGTCAAAACTATTGAAGGCATCAAGATTGAAATTACAAACATCTTAAATGACAATAATTATGGTCAGCAATGTATAAAAGCTATTGAGGGCAATCAGATAAACCTTAGGCTTGTTCAATCTAATGGTCGGCACAAGTTTATCGGCTTTGTACAAAACATAGATCAATGCTCTCAAAATCTTATGGATTTAGCGGAAAAATGGATAAGGTTAGATGCATGAGTGAGAAGAGGACAAAAATTCCCGGCAGCGTGGTTCATGATTTGCCAGAGGATTTAGCGCCGGCCCTGTTGTTGGGCTGGTTGCCAACACCGTTAAAAACAATCATAGCAAACATAGCAAAGAAAAAGCCGGGAAGTCAGTCCCGGCTTTCTAATTTCACTATGCTGCATTGGAGTTTTTTTGACTACCGCCTGATCGAAGCGCGCAGGATATCGTCATCGAGATTGCGGAAATACGCAAAAATAAATTGTTGCATGAAACATTACTACCAGAAGGCTTTTTTAAAATAATTACGTCCGCTGGCAATATTTTGGATGGCAGATATAGAAGAGTTGTGACATCAAAAAAGAGGGATTATCCCGCCTTATCTAGTCTCTTCAGTGTGCAATTCAAAGACAAAAGCAGCATTGCTGCATTTTTCATGTATCACACAAGTGACGTTAATCGCAAAGTAGTTATATTCAGCCTAGATGAGATTTATAGGGAGACGCGAAAAATTTGGCTTCAGTCGAATAAAGTTAATTCGTTGATTTTGGGTCAGTATAATCCAGTATTTTTTTAACAACATCAAATAACACGGATAAAACAATCATTCTTTCAGATGTCGCAGTCGATGCTGAGCGTATCCCGTATCCTGCCGTCAGCATCAGGTTTAAAATCCGGTTTTGTTGATATAGTAGACACAATTATCGTTCCATTATAGGGATTAGAGGCAGAATCAGTTATCCAAAAATTTAGCAGGCCAATAAATATCCCACCAGGAGAGTCCGCTACAGTCCGCTTAGTGATTGATTCCCAGCTAATGTTTATTTACAAAATACAAATTACTTTATTTAACAGGCAACAACATTTGCATAAATATGAGCCTTTTGTAGTTGACTATTTTAGGGAAGCTGCGAACAAGTCCTGCAATTTAGGTCTTGAACGGGATTTCGCATTTCCGCCTGATTTTTGAACATCAAAGTTCCGTTTTCGGCCAATATACTACCGTTTTCGCTCTGATTTCGACCCAAATCCGGGAAAATCCCAGATTTCAGACAGATCTTGGCTGACGTCTCAACATCTGGTCTACTTTAAACAGGTTAGCCAAGGTAAATAACATGGCCAATTGACTGTCGTTTTTCATCAGTCCTTTGTAGCGTGCTTTGATGAAGCCAAACTGACATTTGATAATGCGAAACGGATTTTCTACCTTTGCTCGGATGCTGGCTTTTAAGTATTCGATGTTAATGGCAGTTTTGTTTTTGCGGGGATGCTTTTTCAGTGCCCGAACTTTACCGGGGCGCTCTGCTATCAACCATTCTAAATTCGTATCCTGAAGCTCTTCGCGCTTCTCTGCGCCTTGATAACCGGCATCGCCGCATACAAATTCCTCATCGCCGTGCAAAAGGTTTTTCATCTGATTCAGGTCATGTTCATTAGCGGCAGTCGTCACGAGTGTATGAGTTAAACCACTCTTGGCGTCCACTCCGATATGGGCTTTCATACCGAAGTGCCATTCATTGCCTTTCTTGGTCTGATGCATATCCGGGTCACGTTCATTCTTTTTATTTTTAGTGGAGCTGGGCGCTTCAATAATCGTGGCATCCACCAATGTTCCCTGCGTCATCATCACACCGCAGTCCGTCAGCCATAGGTTAACCGTTTTGAATAATTTGCGAGTAAGCTTGTGTTTTTCCAGCAAGTTCCGGAAATTCATAATCGTAGTGCGGTCAGGAATCGCTTTATCCAGTGACAGTTTTGCAAACTGACGCATCGAAGCAATTTCATATAACGCATCTTCCATTGCTTCATCACCAAGGCTATACCATTGCTGCATGCAGTGAATGCGGAACATTGTCTCAAGCGCATACGGACGGCGACCATTGCCTGCTTTAGGATAAAAGGGTTCAATTACTTCCAGCAGTTGAGACCACGGCAACAAGTTGTCCATCCGGGATAAGAAAATCTCTTTACGGGTCTGGCGGCGCTTGCTGAAAAACTCACTATCGGCAAAAGTTAACTGTTGGCTCATGAGTGTTGGTCGTTGCGATTTACAGTACCGCTATGATCTCATATCAGGGACTAATTCGCATCTTTCCTAGTACAAATAGCACTAGTAAATGTCATAGGTTAGCGACCTATTTTCCCCATATCTCTGACGATTTCAGGTAATGAGCGGGTTTCCATTTTTATCATGATATTATGGCGATGAACCTTCACCGTTGCTTCTGATATTCCGAGCTCTATTGCCGTTTGTTTATTTAAATAACCTTTAAGAATGAACGGCAATACCTGCTTTTCCCGTTCACTTAATGAGGCGTAGCGACGCCGTATAAGGTCTTGTTCATGGTGTTGCTCAGACGCAATGAGATCAATTTTGAGAGCGGTTCTGATTGCGCTGAGTATTTCTTCTTCGCGAAATGGTTTGGTCAGAAAATCTATTGCGCCTTCTTTCACCGCTTGCACTGCCATTGGAATATCGCCATGACCACTAATAAAAATAATCGGCAGTTTATGATGCTTCTCATTCAATATTTTTTGAATATCGAGTCCGCTCATTTCTGGCATTCTCACATCCAGAATAAGACAACCATGTCTACGTTGCGGTAATTGTTGCAGAAATGCGTCGGCTGATGAAAAACAGATAACGTCCAATCCGATAGAGCGCACCAAGCTGCTTAACGCTTCGAGCACTGAATGATCATCATCAACGATATAGATTATGCTATCGTTATTCACCATTTTGATGGCCTTTTTATTGGTAGCTCAATTACAAATCGTCCTCCATGAGAGTACGAACTGTCTAACCAGATATGCCCCTGATGAGCTTCTACTACTGTTCTACATATAGCCAACCCCATGCCCATACCTGCTCCTTTGGTGGTGAAAAATGCGTTGAATATAGCCTTTTTAGTTTCTTCATCATGAATACCTGGACCGGTGTCGGAAACTCTTATGAATATCCTATGCTTCTCTGCGGCGGGTACGATGTCAATTGTTAACTGCTTAGGACGGGTTTGTGTTTCCATCGCTTCAATGGCATTGAGGGTAAGGTTAATCAATAGCTGTTGTAGTTGTACTGGATCACCTTCAACATCGGGTAAATCAGAAGGAATTTCGGTTCTAAAGAAGACATTGTTGCGCTGTAAACGGGAGCCCAAAATCAGTTCTATTTCGTTAAGTAAGCGAATGAAATCCAGGTTTACCTGTTTTGCTTCTGAGCCTTTTAGAAAAGAACGTATCATTCTGATAATGTCTGCAGCCCGGTCAGAGTCCCGAATAATTCTTGTCAGTACCCCTTCCAGTTCTTTCTGATTTGGCGGCTGATTGTTTAACCAGCGACAACCGGCATTTGCGTTAGTCATTATGGCTGATAGCGGTTGATTCACTTCATGGGCAATATAAGCCGCTAATTCCCCCATGGTAGAAAATCGTGAGACTCGCATGAGCTCTTGTTGTAATTGATCTCTGGCTTGCTGCGCGGCTTTTTTTTCGGTGATGTCATCGATAATTTGTACAATAACCGGTGGATCATTATGTTGTTCAGGGATCAAAGATACACTCACGTTAGCCCAAATTTTGTCGCCATTTCGGCATAAATAGCAACGTTCAATATGGTATTCGCTGCCTCCAGTTTGGAGCAGTTTGTCGAGTCTATGGCGCATGGAGGTTCGTTCCTCAGGGAGTGTCAATGCTTCCATATTCATACTTTTAAGCTCGACGGTGCGATATTGTGTCATTTTTCTAAATGCTGGATTGGTTGAGATAATATCGCCGGTTGCATTGGTGAGTACGATTCCGGCGGCTGAGTTCTCATAGATTGCTTTCCAGCGAGCCGTTGAGGTCTCCAGTGCCAGGTTGGTCGTTTCAAGTTTACGTTGATTACTGATCAGTTGCGTAGTGAGTTGGGCAATATCATAATTTTGGTCGGATAACTCATTTTGTAATGCATCGCGGGCAACTTTCAAGGTGATAATATTTTTCACTCTGGCTTTTAGTTCCTGAGCTGAAAAGGGTTTAACCAGGTAATCCTGTACAGACTCCGACAGTAGCTTGAGCCTTAATTCCTCATCCGATTTCGCAGAGAGAACCATGACCGGGATCAATGCCAGTTCATGCTGTCTTTTCAGCTCATCAACCAGTTGAATTCCGCTGATTACCGGCATCATCAGATCAGTAATCAGCAGATCAGGTTGTTCGCGTTGTAGAAATTCCAATGCTGTGGCACCGTTGTGGGAAACGCAAACCTGATAATCCTGGTGCAGGCAACTTTGTATAAAGGCACTCATATCGGGATTATCTTCCACGATCAGTATTTTGGCGCGATGGTCCTGAAGTGAGTATCCGGTAGGGGACTCTGCCGGCATAGGAGGAGGAATATAGCCACCGAGATATAGATCATGTTTGGTGCAGGTTGTGGGTTGATGTTGTTCAGACAGAGAATATTCTCTAGGAGTCTTGATTGGCAGTTCGACTTGAAAACAGGCGCCGTCGGCGGCAACATCACAGATGTTGATATTACCATGGTGAAGTTCAACAAATTCTTTGACAATGGAAAGACCAAGACCCGTACCTTGATGTGTTTTGTTGCCTTCGCCAACCTGTGAAAAACGTCGAAAAACATCCTGGCGCAGCGCTTTTGGGATGCCAGGGCCACTATCGCGTATCGTGAGCAGAAGGTGCTGCTCAGTGCGTTTCTCCAGTTGACATAGGATCATGCCGCCTTCGGGCGTAAATTTAAAAGCATTGGATAGCAGGTTTAGTAGAATTCTTTCGAATTTATCCAGATCAACTTCCGCATTGAGTTGCTGTGGTGTTGAGATATGAAAAGTGATGTGTTGTTGCACGGCAATACCATTGAAATTAACGCACACCTCGCTGATAAAGCGAGCAAGATCCACTTTTGCATAAGACATTTGCATCTGCCTGGCATCCATTTTTGAGAGATCCAACAACGAATTGACCTGCTTTAGCAGAGTAAGCGCGTTACGCTGTATCAATGTCAGTTTTTGGTTATCTTCTGCTGTGAGCTGAGACTTGTTTTGCAACAGTGTTTCGAGCGGCCCTAAAATCAGTGAAAGAGGCGTTCTTAGTTCATGGCTGACTTTGGCAAAAAAATCGCTTTTGGCATTGTCCAGTTGTTTTATTTGTTCGACTAGTTCTTCCAGCTTTTTATTTTTAATTGCAAGTTGTTCTTCCGCTTTTTTCTTGTCGCTGATGTTGCGTCCTTCAGCCAGTAAATAAATAACATCACCGGCTTCATTTTTAATAGGCAAAAGGGAATAGTCTATGGCGATGACTCCTCTGCCATTTTCTCGCCCAAGGACATCAAAATCACATCGTACGAACTCACCGTGAGATGCGCGAATCACCAGTTCTTTTAGCTTAGATACTGTTTCATCGGAAATTTGCCACCAATGGGCTTGCCAGAATGGCTGGCCTTTAATTTCATCGAGGGTAATACCTGCACCAGTCAACGCAGCTGGATTGACTTCGATAACATTACCCTGAACATCCAGTAATGCGACGAATTCATATAATTGCTCCAGCATAATACGCGCCAGTTTATCTCTGTCACTTTGACCTTCAATGGATTCCATGGATAACACAGGAGAACTACTCAAATTGTTCATTCACTTATGTATTTATTTTTAACAAATATAAAACAAATGGAAACCTATTTGAAACATCTAAGCGAGCTAAATAAACCTTAATTCAGTTTTATCGATGTCAAACTAAACGTTAGTTTATTGATGTAAAAATAATGGGTGAAAATGTTAAGTATTTAGTAAATAAAAATAAACCAAGCGTCAATTTTATTTATTCCTGAATTGTTCAAAGCTACTTGTCAGGCAGCTATCCCTGCCAAGGGCGATAAAAATAATTTAAGTAAGGGATAAAATATGAAAAAGATAATTGACGTGAGTGCGACCCTGTTTGCCACAGTAGCATTCTCCGTTAACGCCACTCAAGTGTTCGATTTGGAAGGATTCGGAGCCATATCAAGATCAATGGGAGGAACCAGCGCGGCATACTACACTGGAAATGCTGCGCTGATCAGTAACCCGGCAACGTTGGCATTCGCACCTGAAGGACAGCAGTTAGAACTGGGACTGGATCTGGTTACTACCGACATTAATAGTACCAACAGTGATCGAGAAATTGCCAACAGTCAGACAACCTCAAATAACCGTGGGCCTTATTATGCGCCTCAAATCAGCTTTGTTACACAGTATCAGGACTGGCGTTTTGGTGTCGGGTTATATGCCAACGGGGGGTTAGGAACAGAGTTTGGTTCGGATAGTTTTCTTTCCCGTACTGAAAATGGAACTCAGACCTCATTTGAAAATAGCAGTCGGCTGTTGGTATTACGTGTTCCCTTCGGTTTCAGCTATCAATTTTCGCCTGAACTGACGTTTGGCGCTAGCGTCGATATGGTGTGGACAGCGTTAAATTTAGAACTGCTATTACCCGCTTCACAGGTCGGCGCTTTGGCTATGAATAATGACCTGTCTGGTTCCTTGGTTTCCCCATTAGCTGGATTTATTGGTGGAACGGGAGCTGCACATTTTAGTTTGAGCAAAAACGATCCGGTGGGCGGCGGTGTTGATGCTGTCGGACTTGCGGGGCGAGTGGGGATGACTTATCGATTGTCGGCCCAGACAATGTTGGGTGCGAGCTATAATTTTGAAACTTCAGTTGGTGACCTAACCGGCAATGCAACACTAACCGCCATTGACGGTTCAGCCAATACTTTACCCCTCAATGGCGATATCCGTTTCAGGGACTTTGAGATGCCTGCCAGCCTGACTGTTGGCGCCTCTCATCAGTTTAATGAGCGCTTGTTGCTGACTATTGATTTGCGCAGAACGTTCTGGAGTGACGTGTTTAGTTCTATTCAGGTCGGTTTTACCTCCGCTGCGGGTAATATTGCGATCAATTTGCCGCAAAACTATCAAGACATTACGGTTTACGCTGTGGGGGCGGCTTATCAGTATAACGATAAATTGACGTTACGAAGCGGGTTTAGCTATGCCGAGCAGGCGCAGGACATTAATTTACTGTTTCCGGTTATTCCTGCTTACCTCAAAAGACATCTGACGGTCGGCGGCGAGTATCGCCTAGATTCAGGTTCCGCATTTAATTTTGCACTTTCTTTTGGACTAAAAGAAACCTTACAGACGCCCTCATACATGGCTGGCAACGAGTTTTTGACGCAAAGTCACAGTCAGGTCAATGCGGTGTTTTCTTACACTCATCAATTTTAATTACTCTCAACACTCGGAGATTTAAACATGGCGTTACATCCTAGAAAAGATTGGTATGAACTTACCAGAACGACTAACTGGACACCTTCATTCGTTACTGAAGAAGAGCTGTATCCAGATCAGATGTCGGGTCACATGGGCATCCCTTTGGAAAAATGGGAAAGCTATGATGAACCTTATAAAACCTCTTATCCTGAATACGTCAGTGTCCAGCGCGAAAAAGACGCGGGTGCTTATTCGGTCAAAGCCGCATTGGAACGCGCGAGAATCTATGAAAATTCAGACCCAGGCTGGATCAGTACGCTAAAGGCACATTATGGTGCTATAGCAGTGGGAGAGTACGCGGCAGTCACCGGGGAAGGGCGCATGGCACGTTTCTCGAAAGCGCCAGGCAACCGTAACATGGCCGCGTTTGGGATGATGGACGAACTGCGCCATGGCCAGATTCAACTTTATTTTCCACATGAATATTGCAAAAAAGACCGCCAGTTTGATTGGGCATGGCGAGCCTATCACAGCAACGAATGGGCAGCGATAGCAGCCAAACATTTTTTTGACGACATTATTACCGGGCGTGATGCGATCAGTGTCGCGATTATGTTGACATTTTCATTTGAAACCGGGTTTACCAATATGCAGTTTTTGGGATTGGCTTCTGATGCCGCAGATGCGGGTGATTACACATTTGCCAACCTGATATCCAGTATTCAGACTGATGAGTCCCGCCATGCCCAACAGGGAGGCCCTGCATTACAAGTACTGATCGAAAATGGCAAGAAAGCGGAAGCTCAAAAGAAAGTCGATATGGCTATATGGCGTGCTTGGCGGCTTTTCGCAGTATTGACCGGACCTATCATGGATTACTACACGCCTCTTGAGCATCGTCAGCAATCGTTCAAAGAATTTATGTATGAATGGATTGTCGGTCAGTTTGAACGTTCATTGATTGATTTGGGGCTCGATAAACCGTGGTATTGGGAACTATTCCTAAAAGATATCGACGAACTTCATCACAGTTACCATATGGGAGTCTGGTATTGGCGCGCGACGGCATGGTGGAATCCTGCGGCAGGCGTTACGCCTGAAGAGCGTGATTGGCTGGAAGAAAAGTATCCAGGCTGGAACCGCCGTTGGGGACAATGTTGGGATGTGATCACCGAAAACGTTATCAATGACCGGATGGAACTGGTATCTCCAGAAACCCTGCCAACTGTATGCAACATGAGTCAGATCCCATTAGTAGGTATTCCAGGAGAAGATTGGGATATCCAGGTGTTCAGCCTTGAGCACAATGGCCGTCTTTATCACTTCGGTTCTGAGGTTGATCGTTGGGTATTCCAGCAGGATCCGGTGCAATATCAAAATCACCTTAGCTTCGTGGATCGTTTCCTGGCTGGAATGATTCAACCAATGGATCTGGGGGGGGCCCTGAAATATATGGGATTCCAGTCAATTGAAGAGATGGGGGTTGATGCTCACAACTTTGCCTGGGCAGAAAAATGCAAACCTGAGTACAAAAAATCGGCTTAATTAACTAAGGAGTATCACTATGTCAGCATTTCCTATTCATGCCGCGCTGGAAAAAGATTTTTTGGTGCAACTTATCGTGGTTGACGCGAATGACTCTATGGATCAGGTCGCAGAAAAAGTCGCATATCACTGTGTGAATCGACGGGTTAAGCCTAGAAAAGGGGTCATGCGGGTGCGTCGTCATCGCGCTAGTGAACTGTTTCCCCGAGAGATGACGGTAGCCGAAAGTGGATTGAAACCCACCGAAGTCATTGACGTTGTATTTGAATAGTAGGTTTGATATGAAATTTGAAAAAATCTGTTCACTCGATGATATATGGGAGGGAGAGATGGAAACTTTTGAAACCAATGATGGTACCGAGATCCTTATCGTTAACTCGGGAAATAATGGGATAAAGGCTTATCAGGCAATGTGTCCGCATCAGGAAATCCTGTTATCTGAAGGCACTTATGAGGACGGAATAATAACCTGCCGGGCTCATTTGTGGACTTTTGATGACTGTACCGGAAAGGGAATTAATCCTGATGATTGTGGGTTGGCTGAGTATCCAGTAGAGGTAAAAGGTGATGATATTTACGTTAGTACAGAAGGTATTAAGCCAAATATGGCACACACCTGAAGCGAAACCGAATGCTGTATCCGAACCATTTTCAGAGAAGGAAATAAACATGACCACTTTAGGTGATGCAACCTTAAACAATAACAATGTTGGTCCGATTATCCGAGCCGGTGATTTGGTTGAACCGGTAATCGAAACCGCAGAGATCGATAATCCCGGTAAGGAGATCCGGGTCGAAGACAAGAATGCCTATGTGCGAATTGAGACGGATGGTGAGTTGATCCTGACCCGTGCAACCCTGGAAACGCAATTGGGACGTCCGTTTAACATGCAGGAACTGGAAATTAACCTTGCATCCTTTGCTGGGCAGATACAAACCAGTGATGATCAAATCCGTTTCTATTTAGAGAAAAGACTTTAAAGGAGCTGATAATGAGCTTTGAATCGAAAAAACCATTGCGTACGTGGAGTCATCTGGCCGAGATGCGCAAAAAGCCAAGTGAATACGATATTGTGTCGCGTAAATTACATTACAGTACCAATAACCCAGATGCTCCCTGGGAACTCAGTCCCGATTGCCAGATGAACCTGTGGTATAAACAGTATCGTAATAACTCACCGCTAAAACACGACGACTGGGATGCCTTTACAGACCCGGATCAGTTGGTTTACCGAACCTATAACATGATGCAAGACGGTCAGGAAACGCATGTGAGAAGTCTCTTTGACCAGTTTAATGAACGTGAGCATGATCAGATGATCGAAAATGGCTGGCAACAGACATTAGCAACATGTTATGCACCATTGCGTTACTTATTCCATTGCCTGCAAATGTCTTCTGCATACGTGCAACAAATGGCCCCAGCCAGTACCATTTCCAATTGTTGTGTATTGCAAACTGCGGACAGCCTGCGTTGGTTAACCCATACGGCGTATCGTACGCATGAACTAAGTTTGACTTATCCCAATATTGGGTTGGGTGAAAACGAACGTCAACTGTGGGAACAGGAAGCTGGATGGCAAGGTTTAAGAGAGCTGATGGAAAAGCAACTTATTGCTTTTGATTGGGGGGAAGCGTTTGTCAGTCTGAACCTGGTGGTTAAACCCACGATTATGGAAAGTGTGCTGAAACCATTGCAAGCATCGGCGCGGGAGAATAACGATACTTTATTACCCCTGCTCATCGACAGTCAGCTCAAGGATGCGGAAAGACATAACCGTTGGGCAAAAGAATTGGTGCGTCATATGTTGGAAAACTCAGATAACCAGGCCGTTATTCAACAATGGATAGATAAATGGCAACCGCTGGCAGACAAAGCTGCAACAGATTACTTACAAATGTTGAATAAGAGTTCAGAACTGAGCGCCTATTTAGCGAATAATGCCGCGTTAAGAGCATCGTTACTTGCTGCCTGATTAGCTTATTTTCCTAAACCATCACTAATTAAAACTCCTCCCCCGGTTATGTCGGGAGGAGTTTTAGGGAGTTTCTATGTATACAGTCGATATTGCAGAGAGTCGCGAGTCTTTTCGCGCTGCCGCGGATGATTCTATACTCAGTGCGGCTTTAAGGGCTGGTCAGTCGATTCCCTATGAATGTAATTCAGGGGGATGCGGAGCATGCAAGTTTGATTTACTGGGAGGTGAAATTCAGGAGTTATGGCCTGACGCTCCGGGATTAACCGAGCGAGACAAACGTAAAGGTAAACATCTGGCTTGCCAGTGTCGGGCGATTTCTGACATTGAAATAAAATTGACCAATAGAGGGGAATTTCAATCGCTATTTCCGCCACAAAAATTTACTGCAGAAACGATGACTAAAGAAATCTTATCAGCAGAAATGTTCCGGCTTGTTCTGAATGCGCCTGCGCCGATTCAATTTGTACCGGGTCAATATTTTATGATCACTTTACCTGAGCTGGGTAGCAGAGCTTATTCGGTCGCTAATCCGGTAGACGGTAACAAATTAACCTTTATTATTAAATCAGTCCCAGGTGGGAAAATATCAAATGCGTTAGCCTATAATCTGCCGTGCACGCTAGCGCTGGATGGACCCTATGGTGTCACAGGATTAACCTCGACCGATGAACAGCAATCTGTTTTCATTGCTGGAGGGTCTGGTATCGCTCCTATGGTATCCATGGTCACAACATTGATCAATCAGGGCTACAAAAAGCCGATTACGGTTTTCTATGGTTCACGATTAGAGGATGAGTTGACCGCCTGTGATCGGCTATTTCCGAAAGCGGGTAACCTGCAATTGATTAAAGTTCTCTCTGCGGTTGATGAACATTCTGATTGGCGGGGTAAAACAGGATTTATTCATGAATCGATAAGCGAAGTGCTAACCGATTTTACGATGAGTGAGTTTTATTTATGTGGCCCACCTCCTATGATCAGTGCTGTACAAAAGCTGCTAATGCATGAAAAAGGAGTTGCTTTTGAGCGTATTCATTATGATCGTTTCTTTTAACATTGCTTCCATTTAGTCATGTTCGAATGAGCTACCAGGTTATATAGTAGCTCATTCGTTGTCAGCGTTACTTTCAAAGATTTTACTACCTTAAATTCACGAGTAAGAAAGGGTCTTTCGTATCATATAGTCTTTATTACTATATGCCCTTGTCCCAAGGGGGATAGTATTAATAGTCGTTACCTAACCAGTCTTTTGTAGCGATACGGGGGCCGTTTTCCATATGCTTGAACGATGGGTTTTCTTGAGTTTAGTTATTGTTAATGTGTGTTGCGTGAATTGAATTATTCCCTTTAAAACAGGTAGATATTTTCTGTCATCCGTTTATCCTCGTCTTAAGCGCAATATTTTTCTTTGCAAGAAAGACGAGCATGGCAACTCAAATTGATAGACACAATATCGACGACTCACTTTACGTCTTCCTTCAAGACAACAGTAAGAAGTGGTTTGACCAACCTGAGACTATCAGTACTAATGTAAGATATGCTATTTCCAAGTTCAGAATAATAGATTTTGTGCTCAGAGCTTTCGTTGTGAACCTTTGCGTATTCTGTCTCTGTGTGCCGGAGCTACATAAATTTCAACCGTCGTTTTTACACTGGCATGGCCAAGTTCTTCGGCTAACATAGTTTCATTTAATTCATCTAATGCTTGAGTAGCGCCGGTATGCCTCAACCAATGTGATGATGCACCGGCAATATCAAGCGCCTGTTGTTTCTTTCCACTCTTCATAAGAGTAGAAATAACCAAGTCAAACGCTTCTTCAACAATATTGTTGACACTATCTTGCTTAAGCGGTTTCCCAGTTTTCGTAGATGGTAGGGTTGGAGTGTCCTCATCGAGTCTGGGAAGGGGGGCTAAGCCCATCGATTCCCGGTATCTACCCAGCACATTTTCGATATATGAATCAGGGACCGTTACTACACGCTCTTTTTTTCCCTTGCCGACAACATGCAACACCCAGCCTTCATTACTAGGATCCGGTCGAAAATGATTGAATAAAGGGGTGTAATAGTCACGAGAAGATAACTCCGAAATCCTTAAGAACAATACTTTAAGGGATAACACTACAAACCTATGAATTTCAAACTTTGGGTTTTCGTCAGCTGCATCTGTAAGGCATTGAATAAATGTATCCCAGACCTCATCATCAAACGTATGTGGTGGCTGATATATTTTACCTTTGATCAGATATTTACAGTTTTTCTTGGCGTCTGCCAGATAGTTACGCATAACCAGTTCAGCATCAATTAACCATTTAAAAAAAACATTTAATGATGCATATGAATTGCGAAGTGACGTTTGGCTGATTTTATAGGCATGTTTAGTGCTGGAAGCCTTTCCAGGTGCTATCAACGATTCGATTTTCCGATTTGCCTTAGGCGTGCGATGAAGGGGTTCTAGGGATTTTCCCCTCTAAAAAGACATAATCCTCTGTAGACCACACCAATAAATGGCTGCGGAGGTGGGTTACTACTTATAAGTGTGGCAAATTAGGTAAATA
>NZ_JAESDH010000046.1 GCF_019249295.1 Alteromonas antoniana | reverse complement strand
CTGATCAAGCTTGGTAAATAGAGTTCAAAAAAAATCCCCACTAATTACTTAGCAGGGATTTGTGTATAAGAGACAGGCCTTCGTGCTGGCTTTTTTATGCGCATTGTCGCGCCCGAATTGTCTGTATTCCTATCACAATAGTTTTTGCGTTCACCTAAAAACTCACTTGTCTGCGCGTAGGATCTGCGCTGGCGGGATGAGTAATTCCAAAAAGGCATCAGAATACACTTGCAATTTTTCCTCATACTGGCACATTCAAAGACACGCGAGTGAAGCCAGAGAAGATGCGAATATTGCTATCGTCAGCCAAGCAGCCCGATCAGGTAATAACGTAACCGGATTCACGTCAGTGCTGTCGGCCATCCGCCAACTATCCCCCACAACACAGGGGAACAATCGCATAGCCTTATTCGCATCTTCTCTGGTCAAACAATAAAAAACCACCGCTATCTCATACAGAGATCCGACAGAAAAAACGCCTATTTTCAACAAGTGATAAGAGAGAACCCGTTTTATGTGTGGTATTTTCGGTATCCTGGATATCAAGACCGATGTGTCTGAACTCAGAACCCAAGCGTTAGATTTAACTAAACTGCTGCGTCACCGCGGCCCAGACTGGTCGGGTATCTGGAATAATGACAATACCATCCTGTGCCACGAACGGCTGGCGATTGTCGACGTGGACACAGGTGCCCAACCCCTTATCAGCCAGGACGGTCAATCTATTCTGGCCGTCAATGGTGAGATCTACAATCATAAGCAACTGGCCGCGAATCTGGAGCAGCCTTACACGTTTAAAACCCGTTCCGATTGCGAAGTGATCCTGCCACTGTTTCAGCAGCGTGGCATAGACTTTATCGACGAACTGGAAGGCATGTTTGCCTTCGTACTTTATGATGAGAAAGAAGACGCTTACCTGATTGCCCGCGATCATATCGGTATTATTCCGCTCTACACCGGTTACGACGAACACGGTAACTTTTATGTTGCCTCAGAAATGAAGGCACTGGCGCCTATCTGTAAAACCATCAGCGAATTCCCGCCAGGGCATTACCTGTGGAGCAAACACGGGAAAGTCACAAAGTATTACCAGCGTGACTGGATGAGTTACGACAACGTTAAAGACAATGAAAGTAATCTTGATGAGCTGCGTGAAGCCTTTGAGAAAGCGGTAAAGTCACACCTGATGTCAGACGTGCCTTATGCAGTATTACTCTCTGGTGGTCTGGACTCATCACTGGTGTCTGCTGTCGCAGCACAGTACGTTGCCAAACGTGTTGAAGATGAAGACAAATCCGACGCCTGGTGGCCTCGTTTGCACAGCTTTGCAGTCGGTCTTGAGGGTGCGCCGGATCTGAAAGCGGCAAAACAGGTCGCAGATATGATTGGCACAGTACATCACGAGATCCATTTCACCATACAGGAAGGCCTGGACGCTATCCGCGATGTGATATTTCATCTGGAAACCTACGACACGACGACCATTCGTGCAGCTACGCCAATGTACCTGATGACGCGTAAGATCAAAGCTATGGGTATCAAAATGGTGTTATCCGGTGAAGGGTCTGATGAAATCTTTGGTGGCTATCTGTATTTCCACAAAGCGCCAAACGCCAAAGAGCTTCATGAAGAGACTGTGCGTAAACTGGACCGCCTGCATATGTTCGACTGTGCGCGCGCGAACAAAGCGACTTCCGCGTGGGGCGTAGAAGCTCGCGTACCGTTTCTGGATAAAAAGTTCATCGATGTCGCCATGCGCCTGAACCCGCAGGACAAGATGTGTGTTGATGGCCGCATGGAAAAATGGATCCTGCGTAAAGCCTTTGACAATGGCACCACGCTGCCTGAAGAGGTCCTGTGGCGTCAGAAAGAGCAATTTGGCGATGGCGTAGGCTATTCGTGGATTGACTCTATCCGTGACTTCGTTGAGACCGAAGTCAGCGATCAGCAACTGGCTACGGCAGAATTCCGTTTCCCGGTAAACACGCCTGACACCAAAGAAGGCTACTACTACCGTACGATTTTCGAAGGGTATTTCCCGCAGGAGAGCGCCGCGCGCTGCGTGCCCGGCGGTAAATCCATCGCGTGTAGTACGGCAGAGGCCCTGGAATGGGATGAAAGCTTTAAATCTAATGCTGACCCTTCAGGACGCTCTATGAAAGGTGTTCACTCGGGAAAAAGCTAACCAGTAACGTGATAAGCAACAAAAAAAAACGCGGCACTTTGTTTCAACTTGCCGCGTTTTTTTATGTCTGAAGGGCGCTGCCACTGGCCGGCATCCTCTGAAAAATCAGGCTTTTGCCCGTCGAAAACGATTCAGCGCGTTGCCGGTTACGGCCCACAACATCAGTCCGCTCCAGGCAATAACTGAGAAGCCGGCGGGCACACACGCTACCGCGATAATGCGAAGCTGTTTACGATTAAAAAAGAATGCAAGAATTGCCGGTAAAAACCACACCACAAATAACAGTGTGATCCCTGCGACCCATTGAATGCCGCTTAACTGCTCAAAGTAAGTCAAAATTTCCATTGTATTTCCCTTGCTGGTATCGATATTTAAACCCAGGCAGAAAGCAGTCTTGCATTTCCCCCTGCGCCGACAAATGACAGCCCTATTGTGGTGTCACTTACTGTAGTCCAGCGAGAGACCAGAATATTACAGCACGATTGAAATTTATTCGTAAAACGGTAGAGGCTGCTAATCTTGCAACTCTTCCAGATTGAGCCACAATTCAGGATCATTCAGCGGCGTTTTTTCAGGCAGCAACGGGTTATCCATCTTAAACACTTTACGATGTGGAATATTCAAACGATTCAGCATCTCTTCATGTGTCGACATAAATAATGCGTCAAAAGAACCATCTTCAATCGCTCTGCGCAATCCCGTTTCAATCAGCCGCGCCAGGGTGGTATCCCCCCGGTTAACGAAAAAATACATCGCCGTGGGGTAATAAATTGCCAGATCGGGTTCTAAAATAATATCCGGGTTCCGCTCAGTTTCTTCAAGCTCATTGATGACTTCAATCACCGAACGAGGGAAAAAGTCCCCGCGATTTTGATTGAGCATAGAGAACGCTTCCGGATAATCAGGCACGGTGAGTACATTAAAGCCGTTGGCCTGCAGAATCTTGGTGTCCGGCCATTCCTCTCCCTGAATCGGCGCCAGCGAAATCAGTTCACTCTGGGACGACACTGCAGCAAAGCTTGATTGTTTTTGCTGGTTGATGAGAAAAACACGTAACCCGATTAATCCCTTAGCAATTGGGATCCGGATCGGCAGCAAATCCTTTTCACGTTGCGAGTCTGTCATACTCCAGACTACATTGACTTCCCGGCTCTCTCTGAGCTGACGCAGTGCTTTCCCCTGCAACAGAATCCGCTCAGAGGGTAACAATGTGTATTTAACGCCGGTTTTTTCCAGCGCCAGCGTCAACAGCGCCCGGGGATATTCATCCCGCATATCAGCCTCACTAAGAGGCCTTGGGTAGGTTATTGTCCACATCGCCGCTGTTGCCTGTGCACTTAATAACAACAAAACCGCTGCAGATAGCCACTTCATTATACCGCAATCTCCGCTGTCGTTATCCTGGCGGCATCAAGTACGCAAACCACAATCGACATTTCATCGTCAGTACCATGCAGCGTAAATGCGCTTATCCGCTCCCGAGCTACCGTGCCATGTTGATCCAGCCACTGCCAGTTTACCTGCGCGAAATAGGTGCCCTCGGCCAACGTCATCAGTTGCAGAATGTTAAAGCTCAAGCGGTAACATTCATTTTCTACAGCGACTTCAATAAATTTGCTGAGCTTTTCACGAATCGACTGGGCCGTCATACATACCTGCTTTTCCCCTTCGGTGACAAAAACCGCTGGCTGAGAAAACAGTGCCTGAAGCTGCTGCTCACGCCCAAACTCTACCGCTTCCGCCATCGAGGAAAGAAACGCATTGACTTCATTTGTCATGGTATGTCCTTAATTATTATTCTATACCGATAAATTTATGCGTTTGTAACGATAAACGCCAATTGCGCTGGATACAAGTTTCGACTGCCAGCGCCGTAGCCCGCGTTTGCTGACTGATTGGCTGCAGGCATACGTCAACCTTATGCCCCTTGGGCAACCGGTCAAGCAGCGCATCCAGCTCTTCAATATGCTTTTCCATCGCTACCGGGTGCTTAATCTCGTTCGCTCTTTCCAACGCCGAGGTCAGTACTTCATAGCCGCCTTTCATATTTACTTTAGGCGACACGGTTACCCACGTGTCAGGATGACATTTCACCTCGTACGTGCCACTGGTTTCGATTTGCGTAGTGAACCCCTGTTGATGAAGCAGCATCGTTACCGCGTTCAGGTCATACATGCACGGCTCGCCGCCCGTAATAACAACGTGACGGGCAACATAGCCCTCTTCTTCAAACAGTGTCAGCAGACCTTCTGCATCGGTTTCAAAATGCGTTTCGCTTTCTGCGGTTTTTGCAAGTACGTCTGTGGCGTCAATAAGATGGGCCGTATCCAGTGTCCAGGTATGTTTGGTGTCACACCACGGACATCCCACCGGGCACCCCTGAAGACGAACAAACACCGAAGGAATGCCGGTGTGCGCGCCTTCACCCTGAATGGTTTCAAACATTTCGTTAATTTTTAGCATAGTGTAATGACTCACACATGATTCCTGTTGCAATTGCATGTTGGGATTTTACCAAGGATCACATAAAATTCCGGAATAATTTCGTAACTTTACCTCACCATGTCTGAAAACGTTGTTGTTATTTATTCCGGAGGAATGGATTCTTTTACTGTTCTTCACCGTGCACTTCGCGATGGCAAGACGCCTCACGCTCTGACATTTGACTACGGTCAACGCCATAAAAAAGAGATCGACTATGCGGCGGCGGTATGTAAAACGCTGGGCGTGTCTCACAAAGTGGTAGATATTTCCGCCATTAACGAGCTGGTTGGCGGCTCCTCTCTGACCTCGGATATCGATGTTCCCGAAGGGCATTACGAAGAGCCCAGCATGAAGCAAACGGTCGTTCCCAACCGCAATATGATTTTACTTTCCATGGCGGTGGGCTATGCGGTCAGCATGGAAGCAGAAAAAGTATATTACGGTGCCCATGGCGGCGATCATGCAATTTATCCGGACTGCCGCCCTGAGTTCGTGGAAAAAATGAATAATGTGTGCGCTATCGCGAATTACACACCGGTAGAAATTGTTACTCCCTACCTTAAAGAGAGCAAAACCGCGATTTTGACCGATGGCCTGAAAATGGGATTAGATTACAGCCAGACCTGGACGTGTTACAACGGCAGAGATAAGGCCTGTGGCAAATGTGGAGCCTGTCAGGAGCGACTGGAAGCGTTTCGGGACAATGGTGTAACGGATCCACTGCCGTACGAATAACCTGCAGCCATAACGCCTACCGGCGCGCACGGCCAGCCTTAAAGTGATAATCACTTACTTCAATAAGTGGTTTAGAGATAAGAAACAAAAAAGCGCGAGACCTTTAGAGAAACGCGCTTTTCTTTTGGTTAATTCCGTACTATTTCTGGCTTTCTGAAATAAAATAGGACAGCTCTTTAATGCAGTGGCGTAATACCGGGTTTAACCGGGTATTTTTCCCGTTCATGACAAACAATTCATGACTGAATTTAAACAGTGAACCCTGCGCGATAGGCACTAATCCGAGGCTGGCCCCCTGCTCTCTCGCCATATAATCAGGCAGCAGCGCGACATACTCTCCGGTCATCATTGCCGACATCGCCCCGTCATAAGAGTCAGAGAACGTCTGAATCGCCAGACGACGATCCCCCTCAATATAGTTAGCAGACGATAACCCGGATATACCGATAGCCGGGTAATCTTCAATTTTCACGTCATCAGGCAGCGGCGTATCACGATACTTTGCCAGCGGGTGAGTGGGCGCACAATAAAGACGGCCTTCACACTCCAGGCCGATGGGATGAAACGTAACAGACTCAGGCTTTACCATATCGTAGGTTGAAACCACCAGGTGACACTCGCCTGACAGCGCCACATGTTCCACCTCATTGTAAAGTCGGGTCTGAATATTGACGTGAATATCGTCAAATTTTTTCATCGTGCTTTTTACCGCTTTACTGATCGCCAGATGCATGGAAAGCGGTAACCCCGCCATCATTACCAAAGTAATATGGCCGGAGTAATCATCGTGAAGTGACTTCAGGTTAAACACAAAGTTATCGAACGCATTAAAAATACGTTTCGTTTCCTGAAATACCACCTCACCTTCTTTGGTCATTTGAAAACCACCTCGCCCCCGGTGACACAGCACCAGGTCCAGGCGTTCTTCCAGCTTCTTAATTGCCGCACTGATATTAGGCCGTTGCATCCGCAGCACAGGTTCGGCAGCGGTAAAACCATTACAACTCGCAACAGCATAAAAAACACGCAGAAGCTTAATGTCGGATTCTTGCAGTCGGTTCAACATGGAGGCACCAGTTATAGGTATAGTTATGGATACTCAAGCTAGCATAATAGGCAACTGTGGTTGCGATTACAATGGTATTTTTTAAGATTATTAGTCTTGTACGGAGTGTTTGCTTACTTTCCTGTCCGGACCAGGTATCCGCTTCGATACGGACGACAGGTTGAGAAACTCTCTGGCAAGATGAGCATCGCTGGCATTTGTAATTGTAAATCTGGTGAGTACTCAGCGTTTTTGAAGAGAAAATAACAGACACCCGCTGGTGTTGCGGGTGTCCGGGATTTTTTGTCAGCGGGACAGACTAAGAGAGCTCAACAACCTGCTTGCGGAGCGCTTCAATGTCATCTCGCATGGACGCGGCTTTTTCAAACTCAAGCTCACGCGCATGTTCGAACATTTGCTTTTCCAGCTCGGCAATTCTTGCCATAAGATCTGTCGCACTGGCTGCTTGTTGCGTCTTTTTCTTCTCAGCCACTTTGCGCATACGCACTTTGCCGGAAGCCGGATGCGCACTGTCACCAATGTCCATAATGTCAGTGATGGGTTTCACCAGCCGCTGTGGAGAAAGGTTATTCTCTTTATTGTACGCATCCTGTTTCTCCCGACGACGATCGGTTTCATCGATAGCCTTTTGCATCGACTTGGTAATGGTGTCGCCGTACATGATCGCTTTACCATTGATGTGTCGCGCAGCCCGCCCGATGGTCTGAATCAACGACCGTTCAGCGCGAAGGAAACCTTCCTTATCAGCATCAAGTATCGCTACCAGAGATACCTCCGGCATATCCAGCCCTTCCCTGAGCAAGTTGATACCTACCAATACATCAAATTTGCCCAAACGCAGATCGCGGATAATTTCAATTCGCTCTACGGTATCAATATCCGAATGCAGGTAACGCACTTTCACACCATGTTCGTTCAGATACTCACTCAAATCCTCGGCCATACGTTTGGTTAAGGTGGTGATTAACACCCGTTCGTCTACCTCAACCCGAGCTTTAATTTCAGAAAGGACATCATCAACCTGTGTGGCAACCGGGCGCACCTCTATGATTGGATCTAGCAATCCGGTAGGACGAACCACCTGCTCAACAATATCCCCCTCGCACCTCGCTAACTCGTAGTTGCCTGGTGTGGCCGATACATATACCGTTTGCGGACAGATCTGCTCAAACTCCTCAAACTTCAACGGCCGGTTATCCAGCGCAGAAGGTAACCGGAAACCGTATTCCACTAAGGTTTCCTTTCTGGAACGGTCGCCTTTGTACATGGCTCCTATCTGAGAAACCGTCACATGGGATTCGTCAATAAACATCAGGCCATCAGCCGGGAAATAATCCAGCAGGGTTGGTGGTGGCTCGCCGGGCGCGCGTCCTGACAGGTAGCGTGAGTAGTTCTCGATACCGTTGCAATAGCCCAGCTCCATCATCATCTCAATATCGAACTGCGTTCGCTGTGTGATGCGCTGATCTTCCAGCAGCTTATTGCTTTCCTGTAGCTGCGCTTTTCTGTCTTTCAGTTCGTCTTTAATTTCTTCGATCGCGGCAAGAATTTTCTCTCGCGGGGTAACATAGTGCGTTTTCGGAAATACGGTCGTTCTGACAACAGACTTGTCTACGGCCCCGGTTAGCGGATCGAATAACGATATTTTATCGATTTCATCGTCAAACAGTTCCACCCGGACAGCCTGTTTCTCAGCATCTGCCGGAAAAATATCTATCACGTCGCCACGAACCCGGAATGTACCGCGCTCAAAGGCAAGGTCATTGCGTTTATATTGCAGTTCCGCCAGCCGACGCAAAATATCACGTTGGTCCATCGTGTCGCCCTGGCGCAAATGCAGCAACATCTTCATGTAAGACTCAGGATCCCCAAGGCCATATATTGCCGAGACGCTGGCGACGATCACTACATCTCTGCGCTCCATCAACGCCTTCGTAGCCGACAGTCGCATCTGCTCGATGTGGTCATTAATGGAAGCGTCTTTTTCTATAAAGGTGTCGGTACTGGGTACGTACGCTTCTGGTTGATAATAGTCGTAATAAGACACGAAATACTCAACGGCATTATTCGGAAAGAACTCTTTCATTTCGCCGTACAGTTGCGCAGCCAGAGTTTTATTGTGTGCAAGAATAAGCGTCGGGCGCTGCACCTCCTGAATCACGTTAGCCATAGTAAATGTTTTACCTGAGCCGGTTACCCCCAGTAGCGTCTGACACGCCAGGCCGCTCTCCAATCCATCAACCAGTGAATGGATAGCGGTAGGCTGATCGCCAGCCGGCTTATATTTTGATACCAGCTCAAACCCTTTTGTCATGCTTTTACATCTTCCTCATATTTTTGCTGTGCCAGCGCGCGTCTGAACACAATAAATGATACCGAGGCCATACACACATTGGCTACGACGGTTCCCCAGAATAATCCCTTCAAATCAAACAACAGACTTCCTGCTACACTCACAGGTACGAAAAAAACAAACAGGCGGATGACACTGAGCACTAATGCAGACATTGGACGATGCATGGCATTCAGTGACGAATTAGTAAGAATGATCACGCCCTGCATGCCGTAGCCGAGTGGCACGATCATCAAAAACAGGGTTATCAGCTCTGCCACTTCTTGCTCTTTTGCGAATGCAGCTGCGATCCATGAACTGAGTAAAAACATCAGTAAGAACACCGCCAGTTGCCAGAATAAAATAAACTTCAGCGTGATTTTATACGCGTCGATTACTCGTCTGTAGTTATTCGCTCCTACGTTTTGGCTGATAAAGGGCGGCAATGTCATCGACAGCGCCAGGATCACAATACTGGCAATGGACTCCAGTCTGTTACCGACGCCCCATGCAGCCACCGCTTCAGCACCGTAGCCCGCTACAACGGCGGTCATCACGCCGCCGGCTACCGGTGTTAACATATTCGCGCCGGCAGCTGGCAAGCCAATTCGCAGAATATCGCGACTGCTTTCCTTCATTTCCGGCATGGTCAACAACCGCGGCAGGATCAGTTTTCGCTGCACCGCCAGTAAATACAGGATCCAGCTTGCGCCGACAAACCAGGCAATAAAAGTAGCAAGCGCAGCGCCCTGAATACCCATCGCCGGTATGGGCCCCAATCCAAAGATAAACAGAGGGTCCAGTAATGCGTTCAGTCCGCCACCAGCAGCCATAATGATACTGGGTGTGCGGGTATCACCGCAGGCACGTAATACACTGTTGCCCACCATAGGCAATGCCAGAAAAACACTGGAGGCATACCAGATGCCCATATAATCATGAATATACGGCATCAGATTGTCAGTCGCGTTAAGCAAATGAAAAACCGGCTCGATAAACACAAAGCCAAACACTGCCAGTATTCCCACCAGCAAAAACGACAGCGTCAGCGCCCCGGTGGCATGTTGTTGAGAAGCCTTTATCTCTCCGGAGCCCTGTAACTTTCCAATAATGGCTGAGGTGCCAATGCCCAGTCCGATATTGAGACTAATTACGGTGAAAGTGACCGGGAAAGTAAAACTGATGGCGGCGAGCTGGTCGGTTCCCAGCAAACTAACAAAGAAGGTATCAATCAGCCCAAAACTCATCATCATGACCATACCCAGGATCATGGGAATGGTCATTCTTTTCAGTGTTGGCCCAATATCTCCGGATGTCAGGTTATTTTTGCGCTCTTGAGACTGCGATTTGCTCACTTTCACCTACTTGTCTTGTTTCACCGACACTGGTTTACCGCCCGATGTAATTAGATGAGCTATGTCAGGTGCTGTATATGAACGCCCGTCGCGTGCGACTTGCGGTTAAGCCGCGGGCGGTTTTGACCGTCTTTTTGCCCCTCTTTGTAGAGAAACAGTAAACCTGAGTAGTCTAAATGACCCCTGCGCGCTTCGCCATGTCACCGGGCAAATATATTCGACACTACACTGCATTTAAGGAAGGTGCGAATAAGTCTGTAGTCACTCAGCGAGTCCTGAAGTGCGTAGTTGCAAGGCAGGGTTCGAAGGCAATGGCCTTAGCCCTTGGCAAGAAACCTAACGCAGCAAATGCGTACTTCAGGGCTCGCCCTACGGGTCTTACAGCCAAGCGCCTATTCTTTGTTAGCCTTTTTTGACTTAACCCGTTAGGCCTGCAAAAGGCCGTCTCGACTAGCCACTTGGCTGTAAGCCTGAGAGACCATAGACTTATTCGCACCTTCCTTAGGGTTTTCAGAATTATAATAACGCATAGAGCGCTTTGCGCGCTCACAGCGTGGTAGCCGGATACTGTCAATAATGGCATGTCATAACCCGACAGAACCAGCACTCTGTCTGGCTACATCAAACGCCGAATTCAAAAAAAGCGCTTAACACCAGAGCTCGGCATTTTTTAATGTTTATATTCATCAATGACGCATCACTTTTATATTGAAGATTTCGTAAATATACGTTTGACTATATTCATCAGGGTTATTTAGTAAAAAAACCTATTTATGGATACTATTTAACCAACACAATGACCATTTTCCTGTGTGACAACCCGATGACAGTTTTCTGACAGCCGTGTGGCAATAACAAGACACTGCTACGCACGAAATTAAGTGTTCATGGAATCAACACTTTTTCGCCAAATGTTAAATTAATGTTGCCATAAGGAAAAATTTCGGCTCCCTGCGTAGTTTCCTTGAACGCGCCGGTGAATTAACACACAAGCTATTCTTTGTCCAACAGATCTCTGTGGAGATCACAAAAAGATCTCACGAAAAACAATAAGCCACTGTTTTAAATAACTTTATAACTTCTTCGTGCAATGATCCTTCTCAATTGACCAAGCTATGATCTGCGTTAAGCAGACCCGTCACTTAAGCTATCAACATAGTTATCCACAGTTTTAGTGGATAAGTGGTCCAAAGCCAGTATTGGCGCTATTTGGTCCGATTTCATCAGCAAAAAAGGTAAGTGATGACTAACCTCCTGTATGACGTGTACAGGTTACACATTTATGAATACCTGTTTTTACGTCCAGTAGTCAAAGGGATTTTAATAGCTTTTTGATATAAGAAAGCCTCTAAGTATTATAGAAGAGTTTCCTGTTTCTCGACCCGCTACCTTAGCGCTCACAAAATGCAATATACGCTCTGTTTAGCCTGACAGCTCACATTTTAAGCATTGCTTTCGGGCTTTTGATGTAAATTTGCACTAATAAGCGCCAAAATAACATTTTTTATGCAATCGACGTAAAAATATTAGGAAGGTTGTTGACAGCGACACCGATGCTCATTAATATTCGCCTCCGTTGAAAAGCAGGTCCCCCTTAGCTCAGTTGGTTAGAGCGACGGACTGTTAATCCGCAGGTCCCCCGTTCGAGTCGGGGAGGGGGAGCCACTCTTACTCTTCTTATTCTCTTCTTATGTAATTCCTTACAAATTCAAAGAAATTTCTGAATAACCTTGCTCTGAGCAAGTTGTTTATCGCGCCTTAAAAAGCGATAATACACACCATTTGCAATGGGCTTCGATATCATGCTCTCGCAATGTGAACGTCAAACTACGGTATGCGTTTTCAATGTTGTGCATCGACTCTTATGTCTGCCCTGTATTAATAACGAAAAAAATCAAAACAGCTTAGTATGCAAGCGCGTATCGATGGCAAGTCACATTCGCCACGTGGTAAATACATTATCTGGTGATGGTATCCGTAACCGGATGAATTTTACGTTAAGAGGATTGCTGACAGTTTCATGACTGACTTTCTTTTACTGTTGATTGGCACGGTACTGGTAAACAATTTCGTGCTGGTGAAATTTTTAGGTCTGTGTCCGTTTATGGGTGTGTCAGGCAAGCTTGAGACGGCTATTGGCATGTCGATGGCGACCACTTTTGTTCTGACCCTCGCCTCTGTATCCAGTTATCTGGTAGAAACGTATCTGCTCCAGCCTCTGGGCATCGGGTACCTTCGTACACTGGCATTTATTCTGGTGATTGCAGTGGTCGTACAGTTCACCGAAATGGTTGTCCACAAAACCAGCCCAACCCTGTATCGTTTGCTGGGTATCTTTTTGCCGTTAATTACCACCAATTGCGCAGTATTGGGGGTCGCACTTCTGAACCTGACCGAACAGCACACACTGATGGAAAGCCTGATTTATGGCTTTGGCGCCGCACTTGGTTTCTCGCTGGTACTGGTCTTGTTTGCCGCGATGCGCGAGCGACTCGCGGCAGCAGATGTGCCAGTGTCCTTCAAAGGCGCTTCCATCGCCATGATTACCGCAGGACTCATGTCACTAGCGTTCATGGGATTCAGCGGCTTGGTGAAAGTCTGATGACGATTACCATGAGCCTTATTGCCATTGGCGCGCTGGCGCTGATTTTCGGTCTGATCCTCGGCTATGCAAGTATTCGTTTTAAAGTCGAAAGCGATCCGCTGGTCGAACAAATTGATGAAATACTGCCACAAACCCAGTGCGGTCAGTGTGGATACCCTGGCTGCCGCCCGTACGCCGAAGCGATAGCCAATGGAGATGAAATTAATAAATGTCCTCCTGGTGGTGAAACCACGATTAAAAAACTCGCTGATCTCATGGGTGTAGAGCCCAAACCGCTGGATGAGGCGCACGGCGAGGAAGACGTTAAAAAAGTCGCATTCATTCGGGAAGATGAATGTATAGGCTGTACGAAGTGCATTCAGGCGTGTCCGGTTGACGCTATCCTCGGCGCTGCGAAACAAATGCACACAGTAATCAGCGACGAATGTACCGGCTGTGATTTGTGTGTTGACCCCTGCCCCGTCGACTGCATCGATATGGTGCCTGTCACGCAGACTACCGCGTCATGGAAGTGGGATTTTTCAAACTCTCCTAAAGGAGACATTCCGGTTAAAATGGTATCGTAATACGTGATGTATCCAGCATTTGACGACATAATTGCTAACCTGAATCAGAATAAGCTCAGCAGCTTTCCGGGCGGCGTGCACCCGGAAGACAGAAAAGCGCTTTCTGCAAACAGTGACATTGCCCGTATTCCCCTGCCCGATTTGATCACCGTGCCGATGCGTCAACACGTAGGCACTGACGGTCAGTGCTGTGTAGAAGTTGGTGATCAGGTTTTGAAGGGGCAGCCTCTGACCACAAGCCAGAATCCTTTCTGTGTGCCAGTGCATGCGCCTACCTCCGGAGAGGTTGTGGCAATTGGTCCCCACGTCACCGCGCATCCCAGTGGGTTAACAGAAATGTGTATTTCCATCCGTCCGGATGGTAAAGACACGTGGACAACACTGACACCCGTCGTCAACTATCAGGATATGCAACCGCAAAAGGTCGTTGCTGCTATTTGTGACGCCGGGATTTCAGGTATGGGCGGTGCCGGCTTTCCAACCCACATAAAAACCGCCAGTAGCAAAGAAATCGAATTTCTTATTATCAATGGCGTTGAGTGCGAACCCTACATCACCAGTGACGATCGATTGATGCGTGAGCACGCCTGGCAAATTCGCCAGGGCATTGACGTCCTTGAACACCTGCTGTCTCCGAAAGCTATCGTGATTGCGATAGAAGACAATAAGCCCGAAGCCATCGAAGCGATGAAAATCGCGTGTCAGGACAAAGAGGCCTATCGCGTAGTTACGGTTGAGACTAAATATCCCGCAGGCGGTGAAAAGCAGCTTATTCAGGTTGTCACAGGACGCGAAGTTCCCCGCAACGGACTCCCTGCGGATGTGGGGGTGCTGATGTTTAATGTGGGTACCAGCTATGCTATTGCAGACGCCATATTTAACGGTAAGCCGTTGATAGAGCGGGTTGTCACTGTGACAGGAGAGGCCGTTCAACAACCCGGTAATTTCTGGGCGCTGATTGGCACACCCGTCCGGCACTTGCTGGATCAGGCAAACTATTTACCGAAAAAACAACGTCAGCCGCAAATCATCATGGGTGGCCCTATGATGGGCTTTACGTTGAGCGACAGTAATATTCCGGTAGTGAAAATTACCAACTGTTTGCTGGTCCCTGCAAAGCGCGAATTGCCAGACGAAGACAGCGAGCGCCCCTGCATTCGTTGTTCTGATTGTGCTACTGCCTGTCCTGCCTCGTTGTTGCCTCAACAACTGTACTGGCATGCAAAAGCGAAAGAGCTGGACAAAGCGGAAGAATACGATCTGTTTGACTGCATTGAATGTGGTGCCTGTGCCTATGTCTGCCCCAGTGAAATACCGCTGGTTCATTATTACCGGCAGGCAAAGGCGGAAATCCGCACGCAGCGCGATGAACGCAATAAAGCGGAAAAGGCGCGGGAAAGGTTTGAAGCGCGCAAGGCCCGCCTGGAACAGGAAAAGCTGGAGCGCGAAGAGAAACACCGGAAAGCCAAAGAGGCCCGCCTTGCTGCTGCTAATGCGCCCTCCGACAAAGGAGAAGCAAAAGATAAGGTAGCGGCTGCGCTTGCCAGAGCGAAAGCCAAAAAAGCGGCTCTGTCAGATGCTGAAGGAACCTCCCCTGCCAATGACGATAAAAAAGCACAGGTAGCAGCAGCCGTCGAGCGCGCAAAAGCAAAGAAAGCCGCCCGGGCGGCGCAGTCTTCAGCGCAAGATGAACAGAAATCATCAGTGATTTCTGCCGAGCAAGAGAAAAAAGACAAAGTTGCAGCTGCCATCGCCCGCGCGAAAGCCAAAAAAGCGGCACAAGCTGCTGGTAACAGCGCGGATAAGACAGAGCGTGCACAAGCGACTGGCGAGCAGCTCAATGATGACGCCAATGTCACTGAAAATACGAATCCCGCGGATACGCAGACCAGTGGTGCAGAGACACTTTCTCCTGAAGAAGAGAAAAAACGTCGCGTAGCTGCCGCGGTCGCGAAGGCCAAAGCGAAGAAGGCGGCACAGGCTGCTGATAATACTGCTAATACTGCTAATACTGATAATACTGCTAATACTGCAGAGAGCACGAAGGCGCCCGGCGAACAACCTGATAATGACACCAGTGTCACTGAAGACACAAAACCCGCAGGTACGCAGGCCAGCAATGCAGAATCGCTTTCTCCTGAGGAAGAGAAAAAGCGCCGTATCGCCGCAGCCGTAGCGAAGGCAAAAGCAAAAAAGGCGGCACAGGCTGCTGATAATACTGCTAATACTGCTAATACTGCTAATACTGCTAATACTGCTAATACTGCAGAGAGCACGAAGGCGCCCGGCGAACAACCTGATAATGACACCAGTGTCACTGAAGACA
>NZ_JAESDH010000045.1 GCF_019249295.1 Alteromonas antoniana | reverse complement strand
CCCCCGGGTTGTGAGGAAGAGACCGACTAAATATCCCACAAAGAAAAATGCCAGTCAGCTTAACTGACTGGCATTAGCCACAAGGGCGGTTTTTTTAAATTGTAGATAAGGGTCAGGAACCTTTAACCAGTACCGACACTTTTTCGATCCCAGCAATTTTAACCTGGTTCATTACTTCAACCACGGTGCCATGCTCAGTATCTTCGTGAGCCTGGATAGCTGCTGAATCTGTGTTGTTCTCAGCCAGAAACGTCTGCGTGTTTGCGACAACACGGCGAATATCTACTTCACGGCCACCCATCATGATAGTGCCATTGGCGTCGATGCGAATAGACAATGACTTGGTTGGGTTCTGATTGTTTGACTGATTATCTTCAGGACGGTTTACATCCAATCCTTTTTCTTTCACGAACGAGGTCGTAACAATGAAGAAAATCAACATGATGAACACAATGTCCAACATGGGCGTCATGTCAATCTGAGCCTCGTCATCGGCCGTAGTATGCTTTTTTCTTTTCATCTCGTATTCTTTCTTCTCTTACGTTCGAGCACATTAGTATACTGTTTGTAACAAAAATGGATAGGGTTTTGTACAAATCAGAGTACGACTTAACACTTGTTGCTGAAAATATAGACAAAAACCACTGAAAGTTATTTACATTTCAGGGGGATTTGATCGCCAAAGCGGCACCTAACTGGTAAAAATACAACATCAATGCCTGATTGAGCTGAATACGCAAATTACCATGAGGGGAGATCCCAAGTCTAGCCCGCGGGCGATTTTTCTGGCTGGGTTCGCGTTTATGCGCCATTCCAGACAAATTAAGGCGTATTTTTTGTGATTTTTGATTAAGCGATCCGACAATCATTTATATTGATCGGTGTGCGATCGGAAGTTCCAGATGTGGCAGGAATTGCAGGTTACGGATCCCTGCTTTCCGCGTAATAGCGAGTAGAGGAAAAGTGACTTTTCGTTCAGGTGATATGTCTGCCTGCAAATGAAAACTTAATGTGCTTTTTAAAAAACTCTGATGTTATCTTACTGGAATAGATGAGGGGCGGGCAGGCGCAACGATGTTAAACTGCGGCACTCTGAAATTTTCAGCTTACCTTTTTACTATAATATACCCCGTTAGGGTTTTTTTAAGCAATTTGCCATAAAGCAACGGAGAGTCATGTGGGCGGTACGGATAAAAAAAATGCTCAGTTAATCGTAGGTGTGGGGGCGTCAGCCGGCGGTTTGGACGCACTGAAACGCTTTTTCACGCATGTACCTGCCGATGCTCCTATTGCTTTTATTGTGGTTCAGCATCTGGACCCGAGTCACAGGAGTATGCTGGCTGATATTCTGGCCCGGGATTGTCAGTTCCGCTTCTGTCAGGCGCAGGACAATCAGGAGATTAAAGGTGGAAATGCCTATGTTATTCCGCCAGGCAAGTTTATTGAAGTTGTTGACGGGAAAGTAAAGCTTGTCGATCAATCCGACGTCAATGGAACACGACAAGCAGTAGATCATTTATTTCGATCCCTGGCTGATGTTTATAAGAGGAAGTCGGTAGGGGTGTTATTTTCAGGTACCGGTAGCGACGGCACTGCTGGCCTCAGAGCACTGAAGGCGGCTGGTGGCTTAACGCTTGTTCAGCATCCTGAAACCGCAGACTATCCAGGCATGCCTGAGTCAGCAATTGATGCTGGCGTGGTCGATGAAATCCTTCCTGTTGAAGACATTCCGAGATTGCTACTGAAGTATGCAGCGCATCCTTATCATCAGACCGAAAATCAAGACAAGTTTACCGACACACAGGACATCACGCAGATTCGGGCGCTGTTGAAAGCACAGGAAGGTTTTGATCTTAGTCAGTATAAAGACAGCACAGTAAAGCGCAGGCTGTTTCGCAGGATGAGCCTTACCGGAATGACAAGTTCTTCTGCTTATCTTTCAGGTTTGAGAGACAGTGAGAAGGAGCGCCGTGAATTAATTCGTGATCTATTAATCAACGTGACAGATTTCTTTCGGGACCGTGAAGCATTTGAAGAACTCGATAGCAAAGTCATTGCGAATATTGTGGATGAGGTAGAAGAAGGTAGAGATGTCCGCGTTTGGGTAGCAGGATGTGCCACCGGTGAAGAAGCGTATACGTTAGCGATGCTATTTCTTGAGCAGATTGAAAAATCGGATAAAGAACTGGGCCTTCGCATTTTTGCGACCGATATAGATGAAGAAGCCATTCAAACAGCAAGGCGAGGTATCTATTCCAACAGTGTTATCTCTGAAATACCAGAAGCGTTTGTTGATAAGTATTTTACGGTAAACAATGACGGCTATGTACAGGTAAACAGCCGGATCCGTGACGTCATTTCCTTCGCTCAACAGAATGTGTATGTAGACCCTCCGTTTTCAAAACTCCATTTAGTCAGCTGTCGAAATTTGCTGATTTATTTACAGCAGCCTGCGCAAAAGCGAGTGATGAAATCCTTTTTTTACTCACTCGTGCCTGAGGGGTATTTATTCTTAGGTAGTTCAGAAAGTATTGGGGAACAAAAGGATCTCTTTAGCCCCCTATCAAAAAAGTGGCGCATTTACTGTCGTAAACAACGAGACAATGTAAAAAATTACCCGTCAGTGTTGCCCGCTTTCTCTAGTGGAAAAGAAAATAGAGACAAGTTACAAACTAAACGTGAGGTCAAGCAGCAGAGTCAGGATAACTGGGTGCAGCAAACGTTACTTATGGCAGTCAGGCCTTCAGTCATTGTTGATGACCAGAACGGTATTACTTATTTCCACGGCAACGTGAACCGGTTTTTACGACTGCCCGAAGAGGGTCAGGCAGCGCTGAACCTTTACTCAATGCTTCATCCTGATATTCGCACCCGGATGCGAAGTGGAATCTATAAGGCGAGAAAATCCGGTGAAAAGGTAACGGTTAACTTCCCGCTGCCAACAAAACCGGAAAACGATCACCTTAATTATCGCTGTATTATTACGCCATCATCATACGGTAATCGAGAACACGGCAGTGTGGTTATCTCTTTCGAAGAACTGTTGCCGGAGCTACATGAGACGGAGATTTCTTCTGACACGCTGAGCCATCACGATCAGGACAGCATGATAGAGTCGATTGAACGGGAACTTCGAGAAACCAAGGAGGAACTGCAAAACACGATAGAAGAGCTGGAAACCAGTACCGAAGAGTTAAAGGCAGCACATGAGGAAGCATTGTCGACCAATGAAGAGCTTCAGTCATCTAACGAAGAGTTAGAAGCGAGTACCGAGGAACTGCGTTCGCTCAATGAAGAGCTGACCACAGTCAATGCGCAGCTAAAAGACAAAATTGACGAATTATCGTCAACCCATGACGACATAAAGAACTTTTTTGCCAGCACCAATCTGGCAACTATTTTTCTGTCCAGTGAACTGAAGATTAAGCGGTACACTCCTGCTGCCGAGCGACTGTTGAGAATAGGAACACAGGATATCGACAAGCCAATAGATGCGGTGTGTCGCGCACTGATTGATGAAGATACGCTGGAGGAAGCAAAGCGGGTGCTCGACAGCCTGGAGTCCAGCGAGCGTCAGCTCAAAGCTGATGATAAGTGGTTTATTCGCAAAATCCTGCCTTACCAGACTGAGTCGAGAAAAGTCGATGGCGTGGTGATTACGTTCATTGATGTGACCGCGCTGAAAGCCACCGCCGACAGACTGAAAGTCAGCAGTGAACAGCATGCGGTTATCGCCAAACTGGGTTTGAAAGCCTTAAGTACCGAAGATACTGCGAATTTAATAGATCAGTTGGTTCGGGAGGTCGCGCACACGCTTGATGTTGAATACTGCAAAGTGCTTGAGTATTTGCCTGAAGAGGAGCAGTTGCTTGTCAAAGCCGGAGTGGGTTGGGATAGCGGCGTAGTCGGTAAAGCGAAAGTAGCTGCGACCAATGCCTCTCAGAGCGGATTTGCGCTTTCGACTACCGAACCGGTCATTGTTGAAGACCTGATGACTGAGCAACGTTTCTCCAGCTCCGAGTTATTGAGCGACCATAAAGTCGTAAGCGGTATGAGTTGCATCATTGAATATAACAATAGTCCGTACGGTGTTCTCAGTGTGCATACGAAGGAGAAACGAACGTTTAATCAGGAAGATGTGCATTTCATCATGTCTGCCGCCAATATTTTATCCGTTGCCTTACATCGAAAGAGTATGGAGAAGCAGCTCAAGGCCAATGAGAACCGACTACGAATCGCGAAAGACTCAGCAAATATGGGCTCATTTGAATGGAATATTGGTGATGACAAAATCTACTGGGACGAGTTGCTTTCAAAAATTTGGGGCTTTGATAGCTGCATTGTTACTTATAATGAGTTCATTCAGGGCGTGCATAAAGACGACAGAGAGTCAGTTAATAAGAATATAGCGAAAGCTCAGGATCCCGAGGGAGACGGCCACTATCATGCTTTATACCGAGTCATAAACGCCCGCACCGGTCTTACCACCTGGATTGAAGCTAACGGACAAATTGTATTCGACGCTGATAAGTCGAGAAAGCTCATCGGCATGGTCGTTGATGTGACGGAGCAGCGTAAGATTGAAGCATCGCTTAAAAATGCCGTAAAAGAGTTACAAAATGCCAACGAAAAGAAAAACGAGTTTCTGGCTACGTTAGGGCATGAAATACGTAACCCGCTGGCATCTATCAGCGCCGCAGTCCAGATAATTGAACAGGACAGAAGCAGAATCGACTGGGCGCTGGGTATCATGAATAGCAACGTAACGCTGGTGTCGATGTTGTTAGATGGTTTACTCGATCTCACCCGAATTTCAAGGGGCGAGGTACGCTTAGAGAAGGCGATAACTAATGTTAACGTGTTGCTCAGTGATGTGGTTCAGAATTTCACGTCTTCCATACAACAAGCCCATCAGGAGCTTCTGTTGGAGTTGCCGGAAAACAACATACTGACGCGTCTCGATAAACTGAGAGTTCAGCAGGTTATCAACAACGTTATTAGTAACGCATCGAAGTTCACACCCGATAATGGTCGTATTGTGGTAAGGCTCCTGAGTTCGAAAGACACGTTTTCGATACAGGTAGAAGACAGCGGTATTGGCCTGGACATGCAATTTAAAGATAAAGTGTTTGAACCCTTCCAACAAATCAAGGAAAACACAACACGGCAGAACAATGGTCTTGGGATCGGGCTATCACTGGTGAAACAAATTGCGGAGCTTCATGATGGTACCGTGGCTATAGACAGTGAAGGGTTGGGATACGGTACCACGGTCACAGTAACGTTACCTCTTTCTGTCGACCCCAATACCACGGAAAAAGACATAGCACTGCCTCAACCTGCTATTGCCTCTTCTGATTTACAGGCATTAAAAAAGTTGCGCGTTATGCTGGTGGATGACAATGAAACGGTGTCAGACGGGCTTTCGCTCATCTTAAGTTTAAAGGGGTGTGAAGTGGCTGTGTATAACACGGGGCAGGAAGCGCTGAGTCGCTTCAGAGAGTTCAGTCCAAACGTGGCACTGCTGGATATTGGATTGCCTGATATGAGCGGTAATGACCTTGTTCGGTTGTTAAAACCAGAACTTCCGGAAAATACATTGTTTCTCGCAATTACCGGCTATGGTCATGCTGAGGCCCGACGTCTGACGACGGAAGCTGGCTTCGACGGGCATTTTAATAAGCCGGTTCAGGTCAATACCATTGTAAACGAACTACTTCGTTTCGCGGAAAAAGTGTAGAGCCTGAGCTTTCAGTTGCTATTCGCCTGAGCCCTTGGCATTTCGTGATTGCTTTCAGATTATGCCTGAATGCGTTACGCCGGTTTTGCTGCTAAGGCGACACCTAATTGGTAGAAATAAAGGGAAAATGCGTGATTGAGCAGACTTCGCAGATCACCCTGAGGATAGATCCCCAGTTTGGCTTCGGTGGATTTTTTCGTGCCCTGAACCAAAAATGCATTTTTAATGTGATGGTCCTGAATGCAGGCTTCGAAGGCCCGGGCAGCCATTTCCTGTGGCATAGCGTAATAATACATTTTTAACGCGCGATCGGCCTCGATGGAACGCGTCAGGTAGTGACTCGGCGTGTTCAGATCCTCTAAAAACATCAGTGAAAAGCAATTGCAAAGGGCGTCGTTCAGCGGGTGTGGTTGTTGCGACACATTATCCAGCCAGGCTTGTGAGGCAAAGCTACCGCTGCGGATCCCCGGGAATACCTTGCCTGCGATGTAGTGATCGAAGGCATGAAACCACTCGTGGGCAAGGGCGCCACCCCCTGCATTTTTTGCCAGTGCCAGCTGTCGCTTCGCCGAATTATAGTGTGCGCTGCTGTGTTTTTGACCGCCGTGGCCGAAAGCCAGTGACAGCGACCCGTTTAGCGAGATCACCTGTTCATTAATTTGCAGAATATCAATCAGATCATACAGGGCATCGAAGAACAGATTGGCTGCGATCTGCTGCTCCTGCGCCGTTACCCAGCGTCCTATAGTGATGCTGGAGAAATTAAATAATTTTCTGATGTCATTAAAGGAAACATCGGCACCATCGCGATGGCTGGCGCCGTTTCTGAAGTAGGTTTTATGGAGTCGGCCAGTGCTACTCACTGAGCTCTTCGAGTAGCTGGTGACACCAGGTATGAATGCGCTCGTCAGTCAGATCGTACTGGTTTTCGTCATCCAGCGACAAACCGACGAACTGAGACTTATCTTCTGTTAATGCCTTGGACTGCGCGAAGTCATAGCCCGTATTTGGCCAGAATCCGATAACGCGACAGCCTGACGGCTTGATCGCATCATGCAGCATGCCCAGTGCATCCTGAAACCAGTCGGTATAACCTACCTGGTCGCCAAGCCCGAACAGCGCGATAATTTTGTCGCTGAGATCCAGCTGATGCACCTCTTCCCAGTGTGATTCCCAGTCTTCCTGCAATTCACCGAAATCCCAGGTGGAGATCCCAAAGATCAGGATGTCATATTCTGCAGTCCGGTTAAGCGACGTTTCCTGGATGTTGTGCATGTCCACAACCTGATCGTCAAACAGCGCATTGAGCTGGGCCTGAATTTTCTCTGCCGCCATTTCGGTATAACAGGTAGTTGAACCGTAAAATAACCCGATTTTTAGCGCGCTATCACTCATGCGTTGCCCTCTTATTGCTCTTTGGGTGGTGTGTGCGGTGGGAATTCTACCGTTTCTCCACTCGCGCACAAGGCTTTGCAATGAACAGTAGTGTCATTTTCTTTTAACTCAAGTAAGCCGATGGCCGGTGCATTTAACAGCTCGCCGTCATGTCCGGCCGGCTCTCTCGCTCTGACGGACATGTTACGCCGACGGGTAAATACGTTTAACGGCGAGGAGGGGCTGTAAAGCAACCGGTTAAATCGGTCCAGCCAGGTAATGAGCGTATCCGGGAAGCAATTTTTAATACCACTGCAGGTAAATTGCGTGATATGCGGACTATTGCGGCGAAAGCGCAAACGTACGTCGTACACAAAAGAATAGTGCACGTCGCCTGATAAAATGATGAATTCCGGCGGGGTTTTAAAATGCCGGAAAATATTCAGCATGACGTTAGCCGTGCCTTTATGTGCCATCCAGTTTTCCGCATCTACGGTGAGGGCCTTGCCAAAAAATGTGAAGACTTTCTGAACGGCTTCAATAAACTTCACGCCATAAATGGGGGCGGCAGACACCACAATTACCGACTGTTTTCCAATCAGTGACTGCTGAAACTCACACAGTGCCTCCCAGTCCATCAACCCCGAGGGTTTGTTCAGGCTGGACTCTGAACGCCAGCGTCGGGTTCGGGTATCCATGACGTGGATAGAGGGGGTGGTATCTAACTGATAATGCCAGTCTTCAAAATCCAGCAGCATGTCGATGAACGCATCATGTTGTTGCAACCCCTCATTAGTGAAGGTTTTCTTTATATCGGGCTGCATGTCTTTGAATTTATCCGGACAATTCCCCCAGCCCTGACATAGCAGGTAGCCCATTAGCGCATTGCCGATCATCCGTTTAGACAGTGGATGTCCGTAGACTTCCTGCTCCCAGCCGCGTGTCAGGTTCCAGTCATCGGTAACGTCATGATCGTCGAAAATCATGTAGGTAGGAATATGGGCAAGGGTGCGCCTGATGCGCGGCAGGCAGTCGACAAAGCCCGTCAGATTTTCCTGCTCATGGGCATACAGCGGTTTATGACTGTCATTGACAGACGCATTGCCGGCGGTCACAAATGCCCAGGGAGCGTCAGACCAGACCAGCAAATACATGGCCATAACTTCCGCAAAGCTAATCAGGTGATTTTGCGCGTTGACCGAGGTGAACACCGGCTTTTTCTTTGCGCCAAAGAAAAGTTTTGAAAGCGCCGTATTGGTGCTGATTTTTGGCAGCAACTGCTCACGTTCGTAAAAATTATGCGGGTGTGATGGCAGCTCGTCACTGTGCGAGACTACGGCTCCTTCCAGTGGTTCACCATAAAGTCCCAACGCAGTAATAACATCCTGAATAGCATGCAGCATCGGACCGGCTACATCATCTGCATAGATCTGATCGCCGGTCATCAGCAGCAGGTCCGGGCGACGCTTATCGCTTCTGATAGCGCTTTCGAGCAGGCTGTCTACCCGCGTTAGCGCATCCTGTCCACAATGGTGTGGTTTTCGACAGGAGCCGTGCAGCACCTGCTTAAGCTGAGGTTGCCAGCAAAAGCTCAGCGTAGAGGTGCCGGGATAAAATAATCCGGCTTTGGTGTCTTCCCAGCTGGACTGAAAGGCTGAGTCTTCAAACGTCAACTCGTAGTGAACCGGCACGTTAGCTTCAATCGGTGTGTTATGGTCAATACGGATCATGCCCACGAACGCCCGGGAGCCGACCGGTACGTAGTCGATACCGGATGTTGCATCCACTGCCTGTGCGTGTTGCTGCAAAGCCACGTGGCCCGCCACAGGGGCTGATGTCACGATCCACAGAAAACTGCATTTACTGCTCACATGCCTGACGATTGGGCCTGCCAGTACGGCAGGGACTTCTGGCTTAGTAATAACGTTGCCTCACTTACCGGTAATATCAACTTGCAAAGCGCGGTCGCGCGCTTTTATTTCTATAGGCTTACCATACCGCTTTTTTCAAAATGAGATAATGACTTTTTTGTCAGTAAGTTTGTCTGTTTGCGATGAGTTTCACCCTGATAGCACTGCGCAGCATTGGCACTGCCTGGTGCGGTGGGTATACTTCATCCCGATGTCTTCCACATCTATAACTACGCAGCAGATTTACCGCCGGATTGGCAGGTAACGCTGTCATATTCCCTTTTTCATTAACAGGGAAGGTGGACATAGTAGTATCGTGGCTTTTGGCCCTACCTATTCTCAACGATTCAAGCAGCTACAGGAATTGCGCGCTAATGATAAAACAAACTACCGCTGTTGTGATGCTGACGATAAGCCTTGCCGGGTGTTCAGACGCGCCGGACAACCTACCCGAAGCGAAAGTCGACGCGTTGCCGACGGTATTAACTGTCCAGGGGCAATGGATTAAAGAAGCTGACGGCAGCATCATGGCCGATCCGCAAACTTCAGGACTAACTCACGTCAACGGCATGCTGGCGACACTGTCTGATGCCAGCGCACAAACTGACCAACAGCGTCGAATTCACATGCTTAATCCCACGGATGCTACGCTGACTCCGAAGCCAGAGTCTATGCGGATGGCAGCCGAAGTGCGTCGCAGCTGTTTTGCGAATTATTTAAAGGAAGAACCGGACTTAGAAGCGCTGGTTGTCGATCCGCAAAATGAACAGGTATTTTATACCGTTACCGAGGATGCCACGCGTACCGGCGCATTGTCGGTTCGCTGTCAGCAGCGGTTTGCGGAAACGGGCTCGACCGATTATCCAACCTTGTTGGTCAGGCTGTATCGGGACGACGACGGCACCACCACAATGACAAATGTGCGCCCGTTGTCTTTTCCTGCCAGCTTTGAGGTAGGAGATTTTCCTAATGACGGCATCGAGGGAATGGCGATGACGCCGGCGCGTTTGTTATATCTTGGCCTTGAGAAAGACAAAGCCGGTCAGCCCAGAATTTTTTCAGTGCAGATGGATGAGGCATTTTGGGAGAGTCAGGACTTTATTGAAGTCACCGAACCGCAGCTTGCCGTGCCGCAGTTTGAAAGTGGCAATCACCCGATTAATGGTCTTGAGTATTACTATCACGAGCCATCGCAGCAGGGCTTTTTACTGGCGGCGGCCCGTAACGACAACGAGCTTTGGGTGATTAGCGAGAATAATACGCGAGCGACAGCGCGCATCGCCATGCAGTTTGCGGCACCGGTTGAAGAGGCTGCGGACAATTGTTCCGCGACAGAAGTAATGGACAACGTCTCAATCGAAGGGCTGGCGGTGATCGACAGCACACTTTGGCTGATTAACGATCCGTGGAAGAAAAATTACCTGAAAAATGTGCAGTGTGGTGCGAATCAGAGCCGCTATGAGGCAATGGCGCCATTATTGTTTTCTGTGCCTCTGGATGAAGCCTGGTTTATCGAATGACACGGTAATAGCAGGCTGCATTGATGTGTGGTTTCTCTTAGCTAAACACACAATGCGGACAGGGGGCACGACGCACCGTGAAAGCAGTTATGCTAAAGGCTGTCTCCAGACGTGCCCCCTGGCGCTGGCAGCAGACAAAAAAACGCCGCAATAACGATTGCGGCGTTTTGTCTTTAAGCTTCATCTTTTCTCACGCCCTGCCAACACTGCGCGTCGTCAGGCGGATGGTTAACGTAACCGGGAGGCAAATGTCTTTTTGAATTTTGCCAGCTTGGGGGCAACAACCATTGCACAATAATGATTCTGTGGATTATTTTTGAAGTAGTTCTGATGATAATCTTCAGCAGGGTGATAATTATTAATTGGCTCAACCTCAGTAACGATAGGATCGGGCCAAATCTCATCGTCAGTCATTTCCTGAATAATCGCTTCTGCCTGGTGCCGCTGTTCGTCATTATGATAAAAAATGGCGCTGCGGTATTGCGTGCCAACATCGTTACCCTGACGATTCAGTTGTGTTGGATCGTGCAGCGCAAAGAAAATCTCCAGGATTTCCCGGTACGAGATGCTGTCGGCATCAAAAGTAACCTGTACTACTTCTGCGTGGCCGGTATCGCCACGGCAAACCGCCTCATAACTCGGCGAGTCACTCTGTCCGCCGGCATAACCTGAAATAGCACTATCAACCCCGTCAACGCTGTTAAACGCGGATTCTATGCACCAAAAACAGCCACCGGCTAATGTCGCGACCTGGTGATTTGCCATATACTTTTCCTCACATCTTATGGTGACTTAACTTTCACAGAGTGTGGGTGCTGTCAGCGGGAAACTCAAGGGTTTCCGTTATGCCAAAACGCGCTAAATTATTTTTATGCACGTAGTTATGGTCATTTTCCTCAAACGACATAAGACATGCCCGTGGGCGTCGATATCGAAATGAGTGACGTATTACACAAGTTTAATTTTCTCTGCAAAGATTGCTGTGGCAACGTTCAGCGGACGTTTCATCCCGAAATGGGCTGACGCGATGATCAGTGCAGGTCGCGATACAGTAATTAACGTACATCAAATCATTCCGTAAATCGTGATGCGTCGGCTGCCCGGAAGCTATCTTGTAGTAAAAGTCCGCCGGCGTGAAAACCTTAATAGCAGCCTGAGGAAACAATGATTATTTTTTATGACGGATATTGTCCGCTGTGCCAGGCAGAAATGCGTCATCTTAAAAAGTATGACGAAGACCAGGCTATTCAGTTTGAAGACATTCAGGCTGAAAATTTCAAGCGTCGCTTTCCTGATCTCGACTGGCACGAACTGAATGCCAGAATACACGTTCAGCTACCTGATGGCACTTTGGTGACGGGGCTTGATGCAACTCACAAAGCGTGGGCAGCGGTTGGTAAAGGATGGCTGTATGCGCCCCTTCGGTGGCCAGGCATTCGTATTGTGGCGGATTACTTTTACACCCTGTTTGCCCGTCACCGGTACACCATCTCTTACTGGTTAACGGGTAAGAAACGCCCTTGTGAGAGTGCGTGCAACGTGGAGAAGAAACATGAGTGAAGTCAGTCTTATTATTGGCGCGTCCGGTGGGATAGGTCGTGAACTGGTGTCGCAGCTGGCAGAAAATGGCGATAAGGTTATTGCGGTATCCAGAAGTGGCTTTGCAGACGACAAGTGGCCGGAAAACGTGACCAGCGTGACCTGCGACAGCAATGAGGAATCCCAGATAGCCGAGGTGGTGAAAAAGCTGAAATCCGATGACCAAACTGTCAGGCTGGCGGTTTGCACTGTGGGTATGTTGCATGGCGAGGTCGATGGCGTCGACGTGCAACCCGAAAAGCAACTTGAGGCACTGAATGAAAAGCAGCTTTCGGCTTACTTTTCTGTCAATACCATCATCCCTTCGCTATGGGTAAAACACTTAGTGAACGTGATGAGCGACAGGGCTGTGCTTGCTTGTCTGAGTGCAAGAGTGGGCAGTATCAGTGACAACCGGTTAGGTGGATGGTATGGCTACCGGGCATCGAAGGCTGCCCTAAATATGATGATAAAAACAGCCGCCATTGAATATGGGCGACGTGCTAAAGGCACCGCGTTGGTGTGTTATCACCCAGGGACCGTAGACACGGCGCTGTCGGAACCGTTTCAGGCCAACGTCAAACCGGAAAAGCTTTTCACGCCAGAATTCACCGTGTCACAGCTGTTGAAAATTACCCGCGATCTAAACCCTAAAGAAGGGCCTTATTATCTCGACTGGGACGGCGAAGCCATTAACTGGTGACAGGATTCAATACGTGGCAGCAGGATACAACACGCCTTTGCTCCATAAAGGCTCCCCATCCTGAGGCCGCCTGACGCTACCCGGGGCATAATGAAGCGCCGCCATTCAGACGGCTTTTTTTAAGATATCCCATGGTTTCACCATTCCCGTACGCCAGCGTATACGCCGGAGCAGTCTGCTCACACGTTTAACATCAAGACATTTAAAAAATCTGCTGTTAACATGCTCTGCTCGGGATGAACGTGCAGAGTACTGGTAGCACGCGTATCAGCGGCGTTACCGTCATTCTACCGACAATAAAAAAGCGTTTGCCCGCGACAACGATAACAATAAGTCAACAAGAGGAAACTGGGTATGAGCGGCGCCAGAGAACAGTTCGGATCGCGCATCGGTTTTATATTAGCAGCAGCAGGGTCTGCTGTCGGGATTGGAAATCTGGTTGGGTTTCCGGTAGGTGCGGCAAAAAACGGTGGTGGCGCGTTCTTGCTCATGTATGCCATTTTTGTATTCGCTATTTGTCTGCCGGTGATGCTGGCGGAGATGTCTGTGGGTCGTCATGCCCGAAAAGATCCGCTTGGCGCGTACCGTGACCTGAGCAACAACGCCACACACTGGAAACTGGCCGGCTGGCTGTCCATCATTACGCCGTTTATGATTGCGGTGTTTTATATGGTGATCACAGTGTGGATTTTTGGCTATCTGTTTGAGGCCGTGACCGGTGATCTGGAGGCGTTGGCAAACCCCGATACCTTCGGTACGTTTATTAATTCCCCGCGCATCTTTATTTATATGGCTGTGGTGGTCGCTGTGGTATATCTGATACTGCAGGGCGGTGTGAAAGAAGGTATCGAAAAGGCGGCGAAGCTACTCATGCCTGCGCTATTCGTCATGCTGATTGGCTTGGTTATTTTCGTGCTAATGCAGGATAACGCCATGGAAGGGGTGAAATTTTACCTCATTCCGGATTTCTCAAAAATCAATGCCTCCGTTGTGAATGGTGCGTTGTCTCAGGCCTTTTTCTCATTGTCACTGGGAATGGGGATCATGATCACATACGGCAGCTACATTGATAACCGCGCCGATGTGCCTAACTCAGCAAAGCTGGTGGCGCTGACTGACACCGCAGTGGCGTTTACTGCCGGCTTGATGATCCTGCCTGCTATTTTCTCTTTTAACCCCGATACCAACCCCGGGGAATTAAGCGAATCATCTATCGGCATGATCTTCACGTACCTGCCGCAAATCTTTCTGGCATTGCAGTCCAGCATTGGTTACTTAGGGGCTTCAGTGGTTGCGAGTTTGTTCTTCTTGTTGGTGTTTTTCGCGGCTATCACCTCGCTGGTATCCATTTTTGAAGTGCCGGTTGCCGCGTTGATGGACGAGAAAGACATGAACCGTAAACCAGCACTATTCATCCTGGGCGTAGGAATGATAGTGCTGGCCTGTTTGTGTGCACTGTCTTTTGGTTATGTTGATTTCCTGACAAGCTTTACCAGTTATGCGGATACACCCAAGTCGTTTTTCGACATCGTGTACGATGTGTTTTACGACACCATACTGCCGCTAAACGGTTTCCTGATTTGTATTTTCGTTATTTATCGCTGGAAAAAGGCGAACTTCAATGCATCGCTGGATCAGGGTGCTGCAAGTTATAAAGGCAGCTTTTTCGAACGCTATGTTGATATTTCAGTGGGCACGTTTATCCCGGTTATCCTGTTGATTATCTTCGTAAACACGGTGGCATTGAAATACTTTGGCGTGAGTTTATTTGGTTAAAGCACGACCGCCAGCAAAAGGCTAATAAGACCAGCCTCAGGCAAACTTCTGAGGTGTCAGTGTCCAGGGCTCAAAAGCAGATAACCGACGCTGCCGACCGAGGTCGTTAAGCGAAA
Organism: Alteromonas antoniana; assembly: GCF_019249295.1. Classification (GTDB taxonomy): domain Bacteria; phylum Pseudomonadota; class Gammaproteobacteria; order Enterobacterales; family Alteromonadaceae; genus Alteromonas; species Alteromonas antoniana. The sequence goes on along the minus strand of NZ_JAESDH010000045.1, from coordinate 2,357 downwards.
TAGTATGGTAAGAAAAAACGCCCGCATTGGTTGCGGGCGTTTTCGTTTTTGATAACCGTCAATGCAAAGCAGCGGGGTGGGCTTTAGATCATCTCTTCCACTGTCGGGTAGCCCGGAGCGACTCCCAACCGTTCCCAACTCCAGGTGGCGTCTACTTTTTTGCCTGTCGGTCCCGCGGTGGTGTCATCAAAGGTTGGTGGCGGCAAGCCTCTTTTATGGGCGCAGCGGCTGTAGTAGTCGCCTCGCTTCGGATGATTCAGGCTGCATAAATGCAGGATTTCGCCTTTGCCGCCGCGGGCGATAATTTGTTGTAGCGCCGCCGTGACATCATGAATATGGATAAGGTTGACCACCTTGTTGCCGCTACCAAAATGTTTTCCACTTAACATGTTCACCGGATGCCTGTCAGGGCCGGTGAGACCGGCTAGTCGTAAGATGGTAAAGCGATTGGCGGGGTAGCGTTGCAGATGGTTTTCAATGGCGACATGCGCCTTTGCAGACTCTGTCTGTGGATCCACCGGAGATGTCTCAGTCACGACACTGTTGGTCTCGTCTCCGTATACCGAGGTGGTACTGATAAATACTACCTGCCTGGCATCATGCTGCATAAAGCCGTCGATCAATGCGCACATCTGCTGACGGAAGTCCCCCAGATTCTGACTACGCCTGCCTGGCGGAATATTCAGAATTACCGTTGCGTCTTTACTTGCTTTAACTAACTGAGAGGGGTCATCACCGAGTGAAAAGCACATGGCGTTTATGCCGGCATCAGCTAACTTCTGTCGCTTCTCAGATGTCCGGGTGGTTGAGGTAATGTGTGATTCAGGGCAGGCGGCAGCGAGGTATCCACCTAGCCAGCCATGCCCACAGAGTACGAGATTGTGCTGCATAGTCGTTCCGGATAACTAACGGAAGGCTATGCTAGCACGGACGGTGTGGCAGGCTACATTTTTAGCGAGCCATTTTTCATTTCCAGCAGGTTCAGACCATCAAGACCATTAATGTGTTTTTGCATCTGGTTCTCGGCATAGTCAGCTTTTGCCAGTACTGCGCAAAGCTCGTCCGCTTTGCCTTCAAGCGCTTCGGCCTGTGCTTCTACCCGGTTCTCAATTGTCTCGCCAAAGCGTTCCATTTTTTGTTCAAACGCCTGCATATCACCATCGCCAAACATCATTTCGGTACCTATCGCAACCATGATGCGGCCTACCGATTGTGACACCAGCGACTCAACGCGTGCTTCAAACTCGTCTTCCCAGGCGTTGTCAAACCATCCCGGCTGATTAAACTCTGTTGAGTCTACGCGGATATTGCCCTGGTCATCGTAGAAGCGAATTTTCATTTCTTCGGACAAGCCATCGAACAGCTCACTAAACTCCATCACCATCTCGTCATCGGCACCGAGTAACTCGCCAAACACTTCACCAACTGCGGAGCTGGCAATCTCCAGACCTTCTGCGGCAATGTTCAGTGTCATCGGAATGGCAGTGTCGATTTGATCATAATAATCCTCTACCCAACGCTGCTGCTCCCTATCCAGAGACACAGATTCACCGTTAATGGTGAGTTCGTAGTCTTCGGTAATGGTCATGGTGCTGCCATTGTTCATTTCTACGGTTAGCAGACCTTTGTAATACTGAATGTTGCCATCCAGCTCTACATCGCAATGCTCATTATTGAATGTTGCATTTGCATTCGCTACGCCGGAAACCAGCAGGCCTGCTGCAACAAGAGACAACGTGGTACGTGTTTTCATGGTCAATCATTCCTTATATGCATGGAAGCTGATACTTCAGACGGTGTTACTATCAGCAAGTTACTGACTATCAGCAAAGCGCAGGCCATCTTGAAAAAAGTGTTTAAATACAGTTGGATAAAATTAATCACTACGTTTTTTCTCACTAAATAAAAACCTGGGTGTAGCGCACTCTGTTAATAATTGGTCAGATTGACTAAGATCAAAGTAGTGTTTTTTTTACCAAAGCAGCATATTCAAATTGTCGGCTTTGATGCATAATACGCGCAGCTTAAAGTAAGGGTAAATATGATGACTGATTGGACTAACGCAATTATGTTCGGTGTGATGCTCGTCGCGTTCACTTTGGGACTGAGCAGCATTATTATGGGATTCCTGTCGTCGGCGACAGGCAGTAAAGGCATGCAGGAAAAAATTGAATACGGTTTTTTCGGTGTTTCCGGATTGATAGTCTGCCTGATGCTGGGTTACGGTCTGGCGTAATGCCTGATTGCGATCTCTGATATACGAAAAAAACGGCGCTTTCAGCGCCGTTTTTTTATGTAGTCGGTCGCGAAGCGACAGAACACCACGGGTTTACCCGTGGATGAATGAGTCCGAGGCC
>NZ_JAESDH010000044.1 GCF_019249295.1 Alteromonas antoniana | reverse complement strand
CTGATCAAGCTTGGTAAATAGAGTTCAAAAAAAATCCCCACTAATTACTTAGCAGGGATTTGTGTATAAGAGACAGCTCTGCGGAGTGCCTTTTTTATGTATTGCAATACTGCGGTTAGCCGATTAACGCCTTCGCTTTTTCTGCGACATTCTCAGCCGTAAAACCAAAGTGTTTAAGCAGTTCGCCACCAGGTGCAGATTCACCAAACGTGGTCATGCCCACAACGTCGCCTTCCAGACCGACATACTTACGCCAGAAGTCCACATGCGCGGCCTCGACTGCCAGCTTCGGTACACCCGCTGGTAGTACTGACTGCTGATAGTCTTTGCTCTGCGCATCAAACGCTGTGGTACTGGGCATGGAAATCACACGGACCTTATTGCCGTCCGCTGAAAGCGTATTTGCGGCTTCCACGACAAGGGCCACTTCTGAACCTGTTGCAATCAGAATAACATCGGGCGTGCCGGCGCAGTCTTTCAGCACATAACCGCCTTTGGCGATATCTTTAAGCTGTGCTTCGCTGCGCTCCATGGCTTTGGTGCCCTGACGGGTAAACACCAGCGCGCTGGGGCCATCCTGTTTAATCAACGCCTGTCTCCACGCTTCAGCGGTTTCGGCCGCATCACAAGGACGCCAGGTTGTCAGATTGGGTGTCATGCGCAGATTCGCAAGTTGTTCAATCGGTTGGTGCGTCGGGCCGTCTTCGCCCTGTCCGATTGAATCGTGGGTATATACGAACAGGCTTTTCGCTTTCATCAGTGAGGCCATACGCACTGCGTTTCGCGCATATTCCATAAACATCAGGAATGTAGCGCCGAAAGGCACGAAACCGCCATGCAACGCAATACCGTTCATGATGGCGCTCATGCCGAATTCGCGCACACCGTAATAGATGTAGTTGCCATCAGCGTCGGTTTCGATGCCTTTCGCTTCTGGCCACAATGTGAGGTTTGAGCCGGCCAGATCCGCAGAGCCGCCGATGATTTCAGGTAACTGCTTGGCAAAGAAGCCGATGGCATTTTGCGAGGCTTTACGGGTAGCAATGTTTTCCATTGATGCCTGCGCACTGCGGACAAAATCGTCTGCCACTGCATTAAAGTTTTCAGGTAACTCACCCTTAATCACACGCCGGGTAAACTCTTTGGCCAGCTGTGGATGTGCCTTCGCGTAGTCGGCAAATAGTGTATCCCAGTCCGTTTGTTTCTCCGCTCCCTTCGCCGTGGCATCCCATTGTGCATACACATCGTCAGGGACTTCGAAAGGACCGTGCGTCCAGCCCAGTGACTTTCTTACTTCTGCAATTTCATCATCACCCAGCGGGGCACCGTGACAGGCATGGCTACCGGATTTGTTTGGTGAGCCAAAGCCAATCAGGGTTTTACAGCAAATCATGGTTGGCTTGTCTGTTACCGAGCGCGCCAGTTCAATTGCCGCAGTGATGTCTGCTTCACTGTGGCCATCAATGCCTTTAATGACATGCCAGCCGTAGGATTCAAAGCGTTTTGCCGTATCATCGGTAAACCAGCCTTCAACTTCACCGTCAATGGAAATGCCGTTGTCGTCCCAAAACGCAATCAGCTTACCCAGACCCAGCGTTCCTGCCAGTGAACAGACTTCGTGCGAAATCCCTTCCATCAGGCAACCATCACCTAAAAAGCAATAAGTGTAGTGGTCGACTACCGGAAAGCCTTCGCGGTTAAACTGCGCGCTCAGGGTTTTCTCGGCAATTGCCATACCGACTGCGTTCGCTATGCCAGCACCCAGCGGCCCGGTAGTGGTTTCTACACCTGGCGTATATCCGAACTCAGGATGCCCCGGCGTTTTGGAGTGCAACTGCCTGAACTGTTTAAGATCTTCCATGCTGACGTCGTAGCCGCTTAAGTGCAGCAGCGCATATTGCAGCATTGAACCGTGGCCGTTGGAAAGCACGAAACGATCGCGGTTCGCCCACGACGGATCTTTTGGATTGTGCGACAGAAAATCCTGCCATAACACTTTTGCAATGTCGGCCATGCCCATAGGCGCGCCCGGATGACCTGAATTCGCTTTCTGCACGGCATCGACCGCCAGCACCCTGATGGCATTAGCAGAAGGAGTTGAAGTGATAGTCATAACGTTCCTGATACTTGTTGCTATTATATTACAATTAATATGACAAAATGACGCCTGAATAACAAGCTATTCACGCGTTTTTCGACAGTGTTGCGACATAAGAAAAAGGGCTGAGAAGGCTTATGCAGAGGCAAGTATCTGCCTGGCCTGTGTTGCATCAAAGTCTCTGTCGACCTTCAGATACACCGCGCCCTCTTCACTGCTTAGCGTAATTTCCAACACCCCCGGCACAGTAGCCAGACTGGATTTCAGCGACGCGGTTTGAGAGTCAGAAAAACGGGCGTTCATCATTACCCGTTTTACTCGGCTGACTTCGTTAATCCCGGACACAATAAGCAACCAGAGCGCGGCTGCCACAGCCCCCACCAGATAAGCCGTCGCCGGCGTCCAGATATCCGTCACCACACCCGATAGTACACCACCGAGGAAGGCGCCAAAGAACTGAAAACTGGCATAGATTCCCATCGCAGTACCCTTTTCACCGGCCGGTGCAATGCTTGAAACCAGGGCCGGGAAATTGGCTTCAAGATAATTAAAGCCGGTAAAGAATAAAATAATAGCCACCACGACTACCCACCAGGCATGATCCTGCGCACTCATCATTCCGAACGCCACAGCCATCATCAGTACACTGATCAGCAACAGGCTTTTTGGTGTCTTGCCGCGCGCTGCCCCCATCATGACAATAAGCCCGATAACAGACGCACCAAGCACAGGTAAATACAGGGTCCAGTGGCTGTCCAGCGTCATATCAAAATGCAGTAACGTGACCGGCAACTGCACAAACAGCAGCGTAATCATCATATGCAACAACATTACGCTGACGTTCAGCCGCCACAACTGAGAGGACGCAATTAATCGTCTGACCTGCCCCTTCTGAGGCAGGGTGTCGCCACTGCTTAACAGGGTTCCGGTAGGTACTACCCATACTATCAGCGGCATACAGGCTACCGCCAGCATGCCTGTGATAGCGAAAATGCCAGCCATGCCCCAGGATTCGGCAATCATGGGGCCCAGCAATACGGCCAGATAGAAAGAAAAACCGATAGCAATACCGATGATTGCAAGCACTTTAGCGCGTTGAGACTCGCGGCTGACATCGGTTGCCAGTGCCATAATAGCGCCTGCGATAGCCCCCGCGCCCTGTAAGATCCGTCCGACGATAAGCCACGCCATTGTGTCGGCCTGCGCGGCGATGAAACTGCCGATAGCGAAGACGGTCAGGCCAAACAATATAACGGGTTTGCGGCCCCATCGATCTGACATCATGCCCATTGGAATTTGCAGCGCTGCCTGTGTCAGGCCATAACCGCCCACAGCCAGTCCCACTAAAAGCGGTGAGTAATCAGGATAGTCCATGGCGGCGACGGCCAACACGGGCATTACCATAAACAAACCTAACATGCGCAGCACGTAAACAATGGCTAAAGCCAGTGCTGCGCGTACTTCCAATGCGTTCAAACCGACGGTTACCTCTGAATAATTGTGGGCGCGAAGTGTAACATAAATTGCCTGTACGACTATGTGGTTATTACGGCGCAGTATGTCACGTCCGCCAGGGAAGATGCGGTTAAGACTGCAGCAACTCCTGCCGGTGCCTTATTCAGGCTATATTGTTCCAAAAGGTTGTTTTTCAATCGTAACGTCTCCATTTCTGCCTGTCGCATCGGTTGCAGCGATACCGAAGCTGGCCACAAACAGCGGGTGTGTACACCAGCGAACTGATCAAATAGTGGTGCCAGCCGGTATTACACTGCATCGCGAAGCGCGACAGAACATCCACTGTCATACGGCTTCCCCTATCTGTTTTTTTATACAGGTTTAGGATTATTTTCGTTGCCAGCTATGGCATACTGACTCTTTTTTCCACACGCAGGCTTAAATGGACAAAATCGAAATACGCGGTGCCCGCACCCACAATCTGAAAAACATCGATTTAACGCTTCCCCGCGACAAGCTCGTGGTGATAACCGGCTTATCCGGTTCGGGAAAATCCTCCCTGGCATTCGATACGCTGTATGCAGAAGGCCAGCGACGCTACGTCGAGTCCTTGTCTGCGTATGCGCGCCAGTTTTTGTCGATGATGGAAAAACCAGATGTCGACCACATTGAAGGGCTGTCTCCGGCTATCTCTATCGAGCAGAAGTCAACCTCTCACAACCCGCGCTCGACAGTGGGTACGATTACAGAGATTTACGATTACCTTCGTCTGATGTTTGCCCGTGTGGGAACACCGCGCTGTCCGGATCATGATGTACCGCTGGACGCGCAGACCATTTCCCAAATGGTAGATAAAGTGCTGGCTATGCCCGAAGGCAGCAAACTCATGCTGCTGGCCCCTATCGTTAAAGATCGTAAAGGGGAGCATGTAAAAACACTGCAGAATTTATCTGCGCAGGGTTTTATTCGTGCACGTATTGACGGTGAGGTCTGCGATCTCTCAGATCCTCCGACACTGGATTTGCACAAAAAGCACACCATCGAAGTGGTTATCGACCGTTTTAAAGTACGTGATGACATTGCACTGCGTCTCTCTGAGTCTTTCGAAACCGCGCTGCATCTTGCCAACGGCAATGCCGTTGTCGCGGATATGGATGATGCTGATGCAGAAGAAGTGGTATTTTCAGCGAACTTTGCCTGCCCGCACTGTGGTTACAGCATCAGTGAACTGGAACCCAGAATGTTCTCGTTCAATAACCCGGCCGGTGCCTGCCCTACCTGCGATGGTTTGGGAACGCGGCAGTTTTTCGATCCCTCCCGGGTAGTCGGCAATGATGAACTCAGTTTATCCGGTGGCGCTATTCGTGGATGGGATAAACGCAGCTATTACTATTTTCAGATGCTTCAGGCCGTCGCCGATCATTATGGGTTTGATTTGAGCAAGCCCTTCGGCTCGTTCTCTGACACACACAAAGATGTGGTGCTTTACGGTTCTAAAGGCAAATCGCTGACGTTCAAATACATTAACGAGCGCGGCGACATCATGGAGCGTAAGCACCCCTTTGAAGGCGTGATTCCAAACATGGAACGTCGCTATCGCGAAACTGAATCGAATGCAGTTCGTGAAGAACTGGCGAAATATTTAAGCCAGCAACCCTGTAGCAGCTGTAACGGGTCGAGGCTTCGTCTTGAGGCGCGCAATGTTTTCATTCAGGAAACCAACCTGCCTGAAATTTCCGACATGTCGATTGCCGGCGCGTTTTCATTTTTTGAAAATCTCGAACTCAGCGGACAGCGTGGGCAAATTGCCGAGAAAATCTTAAAAGAAATTCTCGACCGCCTTCGCTTTCTGGTCAACGTCGGGCTGAACTACTTAACACTTAGCCGCAGTGCAGACACCTTATCAGGCGGTGAAGCTCAGCGTATTCGTCTGGCCAGCCAGATAGGTGCTGGCCTGGTAGGCGTGATGTACGTGCTGGATGAACCGTCTATTGGCCTGCACCAGCGCGACAATGAGCGTCTGTTAAAGACACTTACTCATTTACGTGACCTTGGCAATACCGTGCTTGTTGTCGAACACGACGAAGATGCAATCCGTGAAGCCGATTTTATTGTGGATATCGGTCCGGGTGCCGGTGTCCATGGTGGCGAAATTATTGCTCAGGGCTCACTTCAGGACATCCTCGACAGTGAAGACTCACTTACCGGGAAGTACTTGTCTGGTAGAGAGAAAATTGATGTGCCCGAGAAGCGTCATAAGGCCGATAAGAAAAAATGGCTATCACTGACAGGCGCCACAGGTAACAACCTTAAATCAGTCGATCTGAATATTCCGGTTGGTTTAATGACCTGCGTGACCGGCGTATCCGGCTCGGGTAAGTCGACACTGATTAATGATACCTTCTATAAAATTGCACACCGCGAGCTGAATAAAGCCACTACCGCCGAACCTGCTGCGCATAAAAGCATGGAAGGCCTGGAGCATCTCGACAAGGTCGTGGATATCGACCAGAGCCCGATCGGCAGAACTCCGCGTTCTAACCCGGCAACCTATGCCGGAATTTTCACCCCTATCCGTGAGATGTTTGCCGGTACACAGGAAGCCCGCTCACGCGGCTACAAGCCAGGCCGGTTCAGTTTTAACGTAAAAGGCGGTCGCTGCGAGGCCTGTCAGGGTGACGGCGTTATTAAAGTGGAAATGCACTTCCTGCCGGATGTCTACGTGCCTTGCGATGTATGTAAAGGCAAACGTTACAATCGCGAAACGCTGGAAGTGAAATACAAAGACAAAAACATTCATGAAGTGCTTGAGATGACAGTTGAGGAAGCCCGTACCTTCTTCGATCCCATCCCGGCCATCGCACGAAAACTGCAGACGCTGATGGATGTGGGCCTGGCGTACATTCGACTGGGCCAGTCAGCAACCACCCTGTCAGGGGGTGAAGCTCAACGGGTGAAGCTGGCGAAGGAACTGTCGAAACGCGACACCGGCCAGACGCTTTATATTCTGGATGAGCCAACCACAGGGCTGCACTTTCATGATATTAAACAGTTGCTTGCCGTGCTGCACAGGCTGCGTGATCACGGCAACACAGTCGTGGTGATAGAGCACAACCTGGATGTGATAAAAACCGCAGACTGGATAGTCGACCTGGGACCTGAAGGGGGCTCGGGCGGCGGCGAAATCATTGCGCAGGGTACGCCGGAAGACATCGCTGAAGATAAGGCCTCACATACAGGCCACTTCCTGAAACCGTTACTGAACCGCTAAGCCAATGAAGCGGGTAGTGGCAGCGTGCTGCCGCTACCCTTACACCAATCCGTAATGATGTGTGATCAGCTTAGAGAGAGAGGAATGCCGCTGAGTGAGCACACGTTATTGCGGATTGGTATGATTTATTTCTGCCTTTAGCGCATAGCCACAGCCTTTCGCCTTTCTGTTTTTCCTGCACCCATGGCCATCTACTGCTTTTACTTTTGCCTTCTGATACAGTGAGATTTTCCCTATCACTGCGTCAGGACAATAAGAGCAAGCAATGACCGAGAAATCTTCTTTGGAATCGACATTCGATGTTCGATTTTACGAAACCGATGCGCTGGCCCACGTAAGCAATACCGTGTTAGCAGGTTGGTTTGAATCTGCCCGCGAACCCATCTTCCGTTTTTTTACGCCTGAAATGGATCTGAAAAACTGGCCGTTAATTGTCGCCAGTTACAAAATCGATTTTCTGGCTCAGATTTTCTACGGTGAGCCGGTAACCGTGAAAACCTATGCCAGCCGTATTGGCTCAAGCTCGTTTGATGTGCTGCAAGAGCTGTGGCAAAACGGCAAACGGTGCTCCCGTGGCATCACCACCATGGTGCACTTTGATTACAACACCCAGAAATCCGTTCCTATTCCGGATGACGTGCGCCAGATGCTAAGTGAAATCATGTGGGAGGAAAATGATGAGTAACTCTCAGCCTACTGATTTCATCCGCGTTATTGATGATGTGCTGGACCCGGCATTGTGCCAGGAAATTATCACTCAGTTTGAGAGCAGCCCGAATTTATATGCCGGTCGCACCGGCGGTGGTGTTGATCTGGATAAAAAGAACAGCACGGATGTCTCTTTCAGCGAGAAGCCAGAGTTCGCGCCGTTGTTTAAACAAGTTATCCAGAAAACCGGTGACCAGCTGCTGAAGTACATCGAGGAACATTACTTTGCGCTGGTAGGCCCTATCGGATTAACCGTACGCCACCCGAAAACCGGCGAGCCTGTGAAAATGACAGGGGAAAACTTTGAAGAAGTCGGCAAGCCTAATTTGCCGAATTTAATGAACTATCTGTTCAGGATTGGACAGGTTAACGCGCAACGTTATAAGGCTGGTGAAGGCGGCTATCCGTACTGGCATTCGGAGGTCTATCCGCAACTGCCACATAACGAGCCACTGCACCGACTGCTACTGTTTATGTTTTATCTGAATGATGTGGAAGACGGCGGTGAAACTGACTTTTACTATCAGAACCGGTCAGTGAAACCAAAAGCAGGCCGCATGGTTATTGCCCCTGCCTATTTCACACACACCCACCGAGGTCAAATCCCCAAAAGCAACGACAAGTATATCCTGACCTCCTGGTTGCTGTTTAACCGCGCAGAGCAAATATATACCAATCCGAAATGATGCACGGTCAGCGCAGGTCGTTGCCGGCAGGTAATACTCATCCTGGCAGGGTGGCAACTAATAAGCATCACGAAAGTAAGTGAGTCAACAAGCAACCGGGCGGAGATTTCCGCCCGCTATTCTTTTGCGGACAGCTGCTTCGCCTCCAGGATGGCCGCTTCTAACACGGGAAATTCAGATCCCGGTGAGTGACGAAGCTGCCCTTCGATAAATGCAGTCGTGTCATACAGGCGCATCAACGCCTGATTTACTCTTGCGATAAGTGCCTCTGTTTGCGGATACTGATTACACATAATGTAACCACTGGTTGTCGCAGGAACGCCGGCAATGACATAGGACTGAAACGGCTCGGTATCTTCCGGATTCAAAGCCAGGTGTTGTTTCACTTCCTGGGGGTAGATTAGTGCGATATCGACTCTGTCACGGAAAAACATGCCGGACAGTTTGTTATGCCGATCGCCACTGGCCCGCTTTACAATATTGCGTTCAGACAGGGCTGCAAGCCGACTATCAAGCGCATCCCCATAGCTTACGCCGTCAATCAGCAGCATCAGCGCATCCGGTTTCGCATCAAAAAACGCCTCCAGTGACTTAAGCTCACCGTTTTCATTAAGCAGGTCATCATCCAGTGGTTTGTCACCACGAATATACAATCGCGGCGTCGACAAAAAGGTCAGGGGCAACGAAAAATAATGCGCTTGCTCCCGGGGCGCGGTTTTTAGCGCATAAAATGTGCAGGCCGGCTCGGCTTCGGTTAACAGCCTTTGTGTTCGTTTGTAGGGGGCGTAAATGAAATCCAGGGGCGCATCCAGTTCATTCAGCAATAACCGGTAAGATACATACAGGGCGCCGTCGTAAGTCTCATTTTCCAGCTTGGCAGAAAAATCCGACATACCGTAATACATTTTCACGGGTTCAGCTGATACCGCATGACCAGGCAAAGCTATCAGAGCCAGAAGCGACACGCTCAGAAATTTTGATAAATAATACAACGCGGTACCATAGATTATTAGTGCATCAAAGCCGTATATTACCTGATGATTCAGGCTGTGACGACTGTGAAGAGATGAAAAATTCTACGAAGACTGCCAGCGTTTCACTTACCGTGGATCTGACAGACTCCTGATAAAAAACACGCCGGCAGGCAAACGCGCCGTCAGCGCATTAACAACTGCCCGGTGGCCTGCCGATCAGTAACGAAATTGTTGCATGATGCGAGCAAAGTCGCTGGCAAGCTGCTCCAGAGAACGACTGACCTCACCCAGTTGCTCGGCACTTTTTGCCGTGTCTCCGGTACGCCCGTTAATATCGTCAACGCTGCGGGATATTGACTGCGCCACCTGCTGCTGCTCTCCAGTCGAGCCAGCTATCTGGTCGTTCATCGCCGTGATCCGTGAAATCGTATCGTTTATTTCCGTCAGGCTTGAACCGGCTTTATTGGCTTCTTCGACACTGCTGGCGGCAAGCTCAGTTCCTCTTGCCATCACCGATACCGCAGAACGTGCGGCGCCCTGCAACTGTTCAATGGTTTGCTGAATTTCTTCTGTGGACTGCTGGGTGCGTGATGCCAGAGTACGAACTTCGTCTGCGACGACGGCAAAGCCTCTGCCCTGCTCTCCGGCACGTGCTGCCTCAATGGCGGCATTCAGCGCCAGCAGATTAGTTTGTTCGGCGATACCCTTAATTACGTCCAGTACCACTCCGACTTTGTTGGAGTCAGCCTCAAGCTTGCGGATCACCTCTGCGGTGTCATCTACACTTTGTGCAAGGTTCTGAATACTGGTTACGGTTTGATTGACCACCTGCTGACCATCACTGGCTGCACGGGTGGCATCTGCCGCAGCACCGGCAGCTTCTGACGCGCTGTGTGCCACTTCATCGACACTGTGGGTAAGGTTATTCACTGAGTGCTTAGCTTCCTCAGCTGAGCGCTGCTGTGCATCAATCGTATTCCGGGTATGGCCGGACACCTGATTAAGATTATTCGCCAGTGCCGACAGAGGGTTCGAGGCATCCCCGATATCACGTACTACATTTTGCAATTTGGTAATAAATTCGTTGAACCAGTGCACCAGCTCGCCCACTTCATCTTTGTTTCTGGTTTGCAGACGGACTGTCAGGTCGCCTTCTTCCTGGGCAATATTGCGCAGTGAATTGACCACGTCCGCCACCGAGCCGCGCAGATTCAGGACGATCGGGATAGCAAAAGCGAACAGCACAATAGTCGAAATGATGCCAACAATAATTCCCACCGTGATGAGTCCGTGCGCGGCACTGTTTGATTCGTCAATGGCCTGTTCAAAGGCTTGTTCGCGAGCGGCAATGAAACTACGTAGTGTCGATGTAGCCTCATCAAACGAGGCATTCATCTTCTCTGAACGGGCTGCCAGTTTGCTGTAGTCAGCGGTGCCATCTATCATCGAGCTGCTGATATCAAACGCCACCGTGTAATAACTTTCAAAGCTATCCAGAATATCGCGGGCCTGCGCCGAAAGTGCCGGGTTAACCCGGGTTATGGCCTCAAGCTGTTCAACCGTCGTGTTCGCCTGCTCTCCCGCTCGTTCAAGCGCATCCTCATCGCCGGTTGTCACCGCGCTGCTCAGGGTGTTTTTAACATTTTCCATATTGAAAAGTGCAGTACGGGAATGACTGAGTGCAGGAAACTGCACATTTCGGGCATCATCGAGTAATGCCACGTTATTTAGTGCAGTAACCGAGGTGATCGCCAGATAAATCAGAAAGGCAATGGTACTGATAATGGGTATCAGATAAAGCTTCTGTGCAATGGATAGCCTGTTAAGGAAGTTCATTCCATCCCCTTAAAAAAACAGCAAAAACTATGCGCAATTATGAACCTACCGGGAAGTGTTATCCATTATCCTTATTGCTACAAAAATGTCAGCAAAACGAAAAACAGAACAACCAGCCTTTTTCAGACAATTAACGGCCAAATTAAAAAGGCTCGACGGTCTCCCCTTCTAAACGATAGCCTACTGTTGCAATTTCACCAGACCAACCGTCAGTAGAAAGCACTCCAGTAACCCAGATCGCGTCGTATAGGTTGTCTATCGGCACGCCCTCAGAAAACTTCACATAAACAATCTGGTTTGAAGGCGGAGGCGGGACATGTATACAGGCTCCGAAAAAGGGCACCAGCAAAAATTCGGTAGTCAGCTCTGCGGTGCCTTCCAGCGGCACCACAAAGCCAGGGATTTTCACCCGTTGCCCGTCGTACTTTTCCACGACCGGAGCATCAGGTTGTACCTGCGTCATCTTACCATCGTGAGAAACTGGCGGTGGCGGAAGTTCATTAAAGCCTTCTGGCACCAAATCTTCCCAATAGACTTCTTTCGCTTCATCCGCGTTCACGGCAGGCATTAGCAGGAATGTTGCTAACAGCATCATATAACGCCAGGGTTTCATAAATACTCCAAAAGTTAATCAGGTTTTGCATTGTACGGTACACCGCCGGCTTCAGCCTTTTCACTGATCTACATAACCGTCGGGTGTGAAAGCAAGTGACGTTCTGAGCCGACCGCATGACGGCTAATCTCAGCGGTGTCGGCTTACGAAAGACTAAATCCCTCAGACTTCAGCCACAACAGAGCATGCCGCTTATTGGTGAAGAAACGACGCTGTGTTTCATTTCTGTCTGCGGTAATACGCAATAGCTGTTCACGCTTCCAGCCGCCCGAGCCGACGATATAAGCCTCTTTCTTCAATCCATGATTATACAGGTCGGCAATACCTTCTTTCGCGAAACGTTCAAATTCCGGCGTACCCAGTGCCCACTCTGTCGCATCAATAATTTTGGCGAACGACTCAATGTCGCTTTTTGCAAGTAATCTTTCCATGTCATCAAACAACGCTTCTGCAGTTTCCTTATTCCAGGAGTCATAGGCATTAAGTAAAAAAATATTATTACAAAGTCTCAGGCGATAATGCCCGTGGGCGGGAAATTTCATCAGCCTCTACCTCGAAAACGTGGGACGGAAATAAAGAGCGTTATCTTACCCGACATTAGTGACAACACGTACACTGCAACTCACTTTAAGTGGTCTGTTGAGTGAACCTGTATTTACACTATGAAAGCAGACCACCAGTTACGGAGGAAGTTTAGCAAGTCAGGAGCTTTGCATCATACAACAGCCACCGAAGCAATAAAAAAAGGCCCTTGTGGGCCTTTTTTTGATAATCGTTAGCGGTTACTTATCGTCTTCGTAACGCTTCACGCTGCCGGTAATTTCGTCTTTTGCCGCGGCGGCATCTGCCCAACCGTCAACTTTTACCCACTTACCAGGCTCAAGATCTTTATAGTGCTCAAAGAAGTGCTCAATTTGCTTAAGCGTCAGCTCAGGCACATCATTGATTTCTTTCACGTCGCGGTAGATGGTAGACAGTTTGTCTACAGGTACTGCTAATACTTTTGCATCTTTACCTGACTCGTCAGTCATGTTCAGCACACCAACCGGACGACAACGGATCACAGAGCCACTCAGTAGCGGGAAAGGCGTGATAACTAGCACGTCTACCGGGTCACCATCTTCTGACAGTGTGTTAGGCACATAGCCGTAGTTAACTGGATAGTGCATGCAGGTTGCCATGAAACGGTCAACGAACATGGCACCAGAGTCTTTGTCGACTTCGTACTTTACCGGATCCGCGTGTGCTGGGATCTCGATGATGACATTCACTTCATCAGGCAGGTTTTTGCCCGCAGGAACGGCGTTTAAGCTCATTATCAGGTCCTTTATTGTAATCAAAAAATAAGATGCGCTAAGTATACGGGCAGCGCGGCAAAATAAAAACGCTTTACGACCGATGTCGTACTATTGCCGCGCATTTTTCGCCCGTTCCCGCTATTTTTCCTGTGCGTAATAGCTCAGGCAGGCCTCAATTTCATTTTTTGAGCCCAGTAAGGTCGGTACTCGCTGATGAATTTCTTCCGGCATCACTTCCAGAATACGTCCTTCTCCTGTATTCGCCAGCCCACCGGCCTGTTCCATCAGAAACGCCATGGGATTGGCTTCATATAATAGTCGCAGTTTACCGGGGATAGATGGATTCCGTTTATCAAACGGATACATGAAGATACCACCACGACACAATACGCGGTGAATATCGCCGACCATAGCAGCGACCCATCGCATATTGTAATTTTTCCCACGAGGGCCTTCTTCACCCGCCATCAGATCAGCAATGTAGTTCTGCATGGGGGGTTCCCAGTGACGCTGGTTCGAGGCGTTAATGGCAAACTCCGCAGTGTCTTCCGGCACCTGAATATTCGGGTGTGTCAGCAGGAAGCCACCGTGGGTTTTATCCAGGGTATAGATATGCGTTCCGCGACCAGTAGTGAGTGCTAACATCGTTGATGGGCCGTACAACACATAACCGGCTGCGACCATCTGTGTGCCCGGCTGTAAAAACGCAGATGGGTCATTCGGCTCCATCCACTGCGGCGCATGCGTAATTGAAAATATGGTACCGATTAAGCTGTTAATCTCGGTATTCGATGAACCATCCAGAGGGTCAAAGCTAACCAGGTATTTTCCTTCGGGGTTACATGGCACTACGTCATCTTCTTCTTCGGAAGAGATCGCTTTCACATAACCTGACTCACGTAGTGTATCTTTCAGGATTTGGTTGGAAATCACATCCAGCTTTTTCTGTGTCTCACCCTGAACATTCTCTGACAGAGTAGAACCCAAAACGCCCGCTAACGCGCCCTGACTGACTCGGAAAGAGATTTCCTTACAGCCTGCGAGCAGCGTGCGAATGAGCAGAATGAGCTCTAACGGTGCGCCGTCATGTTGTAACTGGGAGTTTAATCGTTTCATTGTGTGCTAAAGCCTTTTTATTTGTAGGGTAAAGAGGTAATGGCATGCAAGCCGTCCGTACTCACATGGGTAGCAATACCTGTGCCGCCCGCCGTCCATTTCTGGCCCTGACTATGCATAATCTGGCAATCGCATTCAGACGAAGGAATGCCATAACCCTGCGTAGCGCATCGGGACGAGAAAAATTTCCGGCTTGCAACAACTGCTTAGATTGTAACCGTGAATAGTGGGTGAAGGAAATGAGTTATTCGAACATCGGACCGGTTCTGATACAGTAACAGACATCAAAGGCTTTTCAGTTAAATGACAAATCACGTATGCACGTACATATTCTAGGGATTTGCGGCAGCTTTATGGGCGGTATCGCCGCTATCGCAAAGTCACTGGGGCACAAGGTGACAGGCTCAGACACCAATGTTTATCCCCCCATGAGCACACAGCTTGAAGCGCTGGGTATTACCCTGACCGAGGGCTACGATGTGACTCAGTTCGAACCACAGCCTGATATGGTCGTCATTGGCAATGCGATGTCCCGGGGCAACCCTGCGGTAGAGTATGTGCTAAACCGTAACCTGCCTTACACCAGCGGGCCACAATGGCTTTTGGAGAATCTGCTCACGGATCGCTGGGTTATCGGCGTAGCCGGAACACAT
Source organism: Alteromonas antoniana (assembly GCF_019249295.1). Lineage (GTDB taxonomy): Bacteria > Pseudomonadota > Gammaproteobacteria > Enterobacterales > Alteromonadaceae > Alteromonas > Alteromonas antoniana. The sequence continues at coordinate 4,782 of NZ_JAESDH010000044.1, read as the reverse complement.
GGTAAAACGACGACCAGCAGCATGGTAGCGTGGATCCTGGAAGAGGCGGGTCTAAATCCCGGTTTCCTGATTGGCGGGATCCCTGAAAATTTTGGTATTTCTGCGCGCACAGGCGACAGCCCGTTTTTCGTTATTGAGGCCGATGAGTATGACAGCGCCTTTTTCGATAAGCGCTCTAAGTTTGTTCACTATCGTCCCAAAACACTGATCATGAATAACCTCGAGTTTGATCACGCTGATATCTTTGCTGATCTTGGGGCTATTCAGACTCAGTTTCATCACCTGATCCGTATGGTACCCGGCAACGGCCTGATTTTGTCACCAATTAGCGACGATGCGCTTAATGCAACGCTGGAAAAAGGCTGCTGGTCCGAACAACAGTTTATTGGCAAAGACTGGCTTGCAGAGTTGCTTGCTGCTGATGGCAGTGCTTTCACCGTTTTCTACAAAGGAGAAAACGTGGGTGACGTACACTGGTCGCTGTTGGGCCAACATAACGTTGATAACGCCCTGATGGCGATTGCTGCCGCCCATCATGCCGGCGTGCAGGTGCAGGATGCCATCAGCGCACTGAGCACCTTTAAAAACGTCAAGCGGCGCATGGAAACCAAGGGCGCTGTTAATGGCATTACTGTTTATGACGATTTTGCGCATCATCCGACAGCCATCGCAACCACCATCGACGGTTTGCGCAAAAAGGTTGGCAACGCACGGATCCTGGCGGTATTAGAGCCACGTTCAAATACGATGAAAATGGGCGTTCATAAAGACACACTGGCGCAATCCTGGCAGGATGCTGACAGTGTTTTTGTCTATCAGCCAGCGTCGCTGAGCTGGTCGTTACAAGACGCGGCAGCGCACAGCCCGACACCCGCGCGCTGTTTCGATAACGTTGAAGATATCGTGCAGACAGTCGCAACAGAAGCCAGTGTCGGTGACCACGTGCTGGTAATGAGTAATGGCGGCTTCGAAGGGATCCACCAGCGCCTGATTGATGCATTATCCGGGGAGTACAAATGAAACAAGATGATCGCGTCACGCTGGCAATTACCGGCGCATCAGGCGCGCCCTACGCGTTAAAGCTGCTTGCCTCGCTGGTGAAAGCTAACAAAGACGTGTACGTGCTGATTTCTTCAGCCGCGAAAGTTGTGTTTGCGACGGAAGAAAAGCTGAAGATTCCCTCGCGGCCAGACGATGCCGCCGCGTTTTTATCTGAACACTGCAATGCCAGACCGGGGCAGATTCAGGTATTTGGTAAAGAAGAATGGTTTTCGCCAGTTGCCTCCGGGTCAGCGGCGCCTCACACAATGATTGTGTGCCCATGCTCCACCGGCACCCTGTCTTCTATTGCCGTAGGCGCCAGCGATAACCTGATAGAGCGTGCGGCTGATGTCGTTTTGAAGGAACGCGGACAGTTATTGCTTGTACCGCGGGAAATGCCACTTTCGTCGATTCATCTGGAAAACATGTTAAAACTGTCACAGATGGGTGCGACAATTATGCCCGCCGCTCCCGGCTTTTATCACAATCCAGAAACCATTGAGGATCTGGTCGACTTCGTTGTCGCCCGTATTCTTGACCACATCGGCATTGACCAGAGTCTGGTTGCCCGGTGGGGATATGACACTAAAAAACACACAGAGGAAAAATGATGTCAGCGTTTGCAAACCGGACTTTCGCAGTAACGCTTAGCCTGCTATCCACCCTAATTATCAGCGCTCCCGCCTTTGGTTGGGGTCAGATTGGCCACCGCGTTACCGGCGCTATTGCCGAGCAGTACTTAAGCCCGCTTAGTCATGCCGCGATAATGGACCTGCTTCCGGGTTCGTCGCTGGCCGAGGCTTCCACCTATGCCGACGAAATGCGTTCAGACCCCAGTGAATTCTGGCAGCGCACAGCCTCACCCTGGCACTATGTGACTGTGCCGGAAGGCAAACATTACCATGACGTAGACGCCCCCGATGTAGGCGACGCGTATACAGCGCTGGAACGCTTCACTGCAACCCTCAAAGATCCGTCTGCCAGTAAGGAAGACAAGCAACTGGCGTTGCGCTTTGTGGTTCACATTATCGGCGATCTGCATCAGCCGCTACATGCAGGTAACGGCACCGATCGTGGTGGCAACGATGTAAAGGTTCGCTTTTTCTGGCAGGACTCAAACCTGCACCGCGTATGGGATTCACAAATGCTGGATCAGCGTGACCTGTCTTATTCAGAGTGGACGACCTGGTTGACGGACAAGATCACTTCACAGGATATTCGCGACTGGGCCACGACCAACCCTGAAGACTGGATCACGGAAAGCACTGAAATTCGCGATACCATTTACCCTGAAGATGCGAATAACATGAGCTACGACTATCTGTACAACCATCTGCCTACCGCAAAGCGCAGACTGCAAATGGCGGGCGTACGAATGGCGATGTACCTGAATGACGTCTTTGAAGAAGCACAAAAAGAAGCCAGCGACGACTAGTCACCGCTTTTCGGATTGAACAAACGGCTACCCGCTTCGCGAGTGGCCGTTTTTTTTAGCTAGTGAACGCTTTCTCACTAGCTTTCGATGGCATCAGCCGCGCTGCTTACCCTGCATCCGCTTCGGGTGCGACACTGACGTTTGTCTGCACTTAACCCGTTGCGTTGCCGCGCTTTGGTGGCCAACGCTCTGTCACATGATTGCTATCAGCATTAACCTGATGGCAACCCGCGATGATGGTTACTCACCCAGAGAGAGTAATCCGACTTTTATCAAGCCAGTCTGAAGAAAGCGTAAACGGGCTGCAGGACCACCGACGTTGCGCGCGAATAACGTGGGGTTAGAAAATGTAGATAACCCCAATGCCAACCTCGGCTTCATAGTCTCTGCGCACAATGGGGCTATCCTGAACATCGCTGCTGTAATACTCGATAACCGCTTCGCCAAAAATCTGCCAGTTCGCGGTGAGATTATTGCGGTAGTTGTAATTGAATCCGATGGAACGAAAGCCCCCGCTCAGGTTCGTTTCAGGTAATCCAGATGCACCAGATTGCGCGGCCGTCACGCCGAAATCTTTATTAGCGTAGTCACTGTCATGAAAGACAACAGCAACGGCGATTTCCGATCCCGTTCCGTCATTTTGGGCACCAAACCGGTATCCTGCCCCCAGTAAGGCCTGATTGCCGTTTTCTCCGGCCACAACCCGGCCATCCAGCCAGTAACGCCAGTCAGTCTGAAAGGCGCGGCGCGCTTGCAACACTAATTCAACGCCCTCTTCACCTTCTCCAAGCCCATCCAGATAGCCGTCGTCCGAGTCGCTTTCCTCACGCCCTTCTTCAAACGCTACCGTGGCTTCAAATAGCCATGTATCCGAGCGCAGGCCGCGCCAGCCAAGCGCTTCTCCTGCCCAGTAGAAAATATTGTCACCGCTTCGCCACTGAACAGCGCCGGCAGGGTCAGCTTCAAGGCCAAATTCCTCCGCGCCTTCGTACGCAGACTCATACTCGATACCCGCGCCAAGACCGAACGCCCAGCCATCTTCACCTCTGGTAAAGTCGTCCAGTGAAGGTAATGGCACTAAAACGGGCCTGTTTTCCTGCGCAATAGCGATAGGTGAAATGCCAATACAGGTAGCAAGCGTTAACAATAAGCGTGGAAAGGTTTTCATCGTGATGTCTCTCATCTTAACCGAACCACAGTCTGTAGTCCGGTCATGTGCTTAATATAGTACGTTTTTCAGTACGTTCTGTGTTGCTTTATACAAAGCAGGCAGGCCCTTTTCTGCCTTCTGCCGTCACCGAACACCTGCGCAGTGACACTACTTTAGCCTTCGCAGCGGGCAGCATTGATCACCTGCCGGTTACTTAATTGGGATCAGTACTTCGTTATGACGCAAAAACGGCAGCGTCATTGGCCCGTCATAGCCTGCTTTGACAGGCTCACCCGCGGCTTGGTAGTCAGTGTTTTCAAGCCATTTGCGCAAAATCGCGGTGTGTTCATCGACATTGCTGTCGCTTAACAATCCACTGAATGTAATAGCCACCGCCTTAAAATTTCTGACTTCGCTCACTGTCAGGCTGTCGTCAGTTGGCTGTGGCGTGGTTTCGAGGGTGAAATCAGCAGGCATCACGAAAGACATAGAAGGTTCACGGGTATTTTCCGCCATAAACACCGGAGCCGTCATCGCTATCTCTTTGCCTTTGGTATCGTCATCCATGAATACCGGCGCGGTCATGGCTATCTCAGTATCGCCCCGGTTGTTGCCGGAAATATAGCGAAAGAGTTTTCTGAACGCGTTGTTTTCACTCCGCTCATCCATACTCGCGGAGACGAGGACCATCGGGTCGTAATGGCGCACTTCAATATTGTTATCCTCATCTGCCTCTATCACCGTATAGGGCGCAGACTCAACGCCATTGGCGCCAAACACTGAACACCCGGAAAGAAAAACACTGCTTAACACTGCTGCCAGAAATTTCATATTGCGCTACCTGCCTGTAAATTATCGACGCTAATACGCGCAGCGCATCGCTAAGTACCAATGCATAACCTTAAATTTTGTTAATTCTGAACGGCGTTCAGGAACTTCCGTTCGATGTCAGAAAAAATTCACTGCGGCAGGAAGTTTGGTGAGGCCATCAGAGCGATGTGAAGTGCATGTACAAAAAACAAATGCTAACGCTGACTAAGCTGGTGGTTGAGGGCTGAAAATAAAAAAGGCAGCACACTGGCCTGTCTCTTGATCACAAGTCAGCCTCCAGAGACCTGGCAATGTCGTAACCCTCAAGGATGGTTTGCAACTTAAA
>NZ_JAESDH010000043.1 GCF_019249295.1 Alteromonas antoniana | reverse complement strand
AAATTCGTAGTTGAGCTGATTGCTCCAATCGCGATGGAAGAAGGTCTGCGCTTCGCAATCCGTGAAGGTGGTCGTACTGTAGGTGCTGGTGTTGTTTCTAAGATCCTGGACTAATCTCTAGCTTAGAAGACACTATGTCATCTTAAAAAAAGGTCGCGAAAGCGGCCTTTTTTATGCCCGCTCGAACGGTTCTTTCTACGTGAGCGGTATTCCGTGATAGATTTGCCATATGCTGGCGAGCTACTTCAGTGATACCCTGCTAACTGCTATCCTGCTACCAGTGTGATGCCTGGCGTCTGTCACTGGTATTTATTGTCACTTCGGTGGTAGGCTCACAGAATCATTCTCAGGGAGTGGGAAGCTGTGGAAATTATTCTTTTTATCGTAGTGATCGTCTTGGTGGTCTGGTTAGGCAGGCTGTCAGGTCGACTTGACTCGTTAGAAGTACGGGTCAGACAGCAGCAGCTTACGATAGACGCCCTTAAAGCCAGCGGCACGGATAGTCAACAGGCTCAAACTGAGACGGCTGTGCTCAGGCCTTCTTCACATGGCAATAAAAAGCCAGGCTCAACGGTGCCGGATACGTCAGGCAGGGTCACCAATACACCACCGACATCATCACCGCTAAACTCTGCACTCGTCTCGATCTGGGCGCATCTCCACTCTCACTGGCTGCTCTGGGTCGGTGGCATCTCACTGGCAATAGGTGGTCTGTTTCTGGCCCGGTATGCCATCGATGCAGGTGTTTTATCAGCAGGCGTGCGCGTTTTACTTATTGGTGGCTTCGGTTGTGCCCTGGTCGCGCTTGCGGTCTATCTGGATAGGCACCGTGAGCGGTTCGCCGTGAGAAGCCCCTTAGTAACGGCGGCTATCGCCAGCGGGGGTGTAATCACATGCTATGCAATTTTGCTGGTTGCGCATACCACTTATAATTTTATAGGCCCGGAAAGCACGTTTTTGCTTTTAGCAATCGTATCGCTGTTTACCACGTGGCTGACGTTGCGACTGGGTATCATGCTGGCTGTGGTGGGGCTGGTGGGTGCTTATCTGGTGCCAGCACTAATTCAAACAGAAACGCCATCTGCGTGGGTTCTTATTGGCTACCTGCAATTGGTCACACTGTCTGTTGTGTATATCGCACAGCGAGTTGAACAGCAGAACTTATGCCGGTTGGCTCTTGCCTTTCACGGGCTTTGGCTATTGTTTACAGCCGTAAGTGTGGACGAGTATCAGGTGGTTCCTATACTGGCAGGCGTAATAGGTCTGCTCTATGCGTTTACGCTGATACCCGTTCTCGGCTGGCGCTTACGAATCCGTCATAGTGATCCGGTGACGGTGAAAGGCTGGTTCGCTTTTACGACCGTGTCGGCTGGCTGGTTCGTTGCTTCTGGTGTCGTGGTAGTGTTTGTTATCCTCGCCACTCAGGCATGGATAATTAGTCTTATTACTGCAGTCTTCTCGATAGTTTTATGCCTGAGCGCGTGACGTCACAGCCGGCTTGATGGACTTCCCTTTGTTGCCGCTGGTGTTACAGCGGTTGGTGTTGTGTCTTTGTTTGGGTTATCCGATTATCGGAGTCCGGTAAACATGTTTGCCTCTCCGTCGGTGTACACACAGCTAGCCGTGTTGTGTTACGGCTTGTTTGGCGTTGTTATGGCCCGCCGGTATCCGGCGCGGATGGGGTATGCCGTGCTCCCAGTCATAGCAATTCCGTTGCTTCTCGCTTTGCCTTTCTCCATACGCAATAACCTGGATAGTCTTGTGCCGCTTTATAGCGTTGAACTGGGAATTTACGCACTGATAAGTGCGACTGCCTTAATGCGGGTAAGCAACGCTAATCAGAAGCTTTGCTCGAACCTGCTGATGCATGGTTGTATAACACTGTTATTTTCACTTTATCTTACTGACAACAGCCTGACTGTGGCCCTATCTCTGCAAGTGACAAGCCTGCTAAGCAGCGCCCGCCGGTTAGCCGTCTCTGTGCCAGACTGGATAGTTAAATTGGCTGTAGGTGTCATTGTCCTGAGACTCACCATCGCGCCGTTTGATATAAATACTGCTACCAACAATGCTCTGGGCGACTTCTGGATATTTGTTACTTATCCGCTGGTACTGATTGCTTTTGCAATCGGTTACCGGTTTGCCCCAGCAGCATTACAAAAATGGCTTGTGGGCGCGCAGTTACATGTCGGTGCGTTACTACTTTCTACAGCAACCTGTTTATTCCTCACCGGCAGTGTGTTGTCGTGGCCCCTCAGGTTGCCAACGGCAATACTGCTAAGTGCAAACTGGCTGGTTCTGGCCGGCGTATACCTGTGGCGAGCGCAAAGTGCTGGTTCTGCAAGTTCACTCTATAAAATCTATGGCGGTCTGCTGACAGGTATAGCGTTGGCGTTTCAGTTTGGGTTGCTCATAATGCACAACCCATTCTTATCGCAGGGTGTGCTGCCCATATCGAATACGGCTCTGTGGTTAGTTCTGTTGTGGCTCGTGCCAGGAGCGCTTATCGCGGTTATTAGTCGGTACGCTAAAGCAGTAAGCCTGCTCCGTAGGAGTTTACTGGTTATCGCGAGTGCTTTTTCTATCCTGTTCATCAACGGCGCTATTCGGCTGTGCTATCAAAAAAACGACATCGCACTATCATTGCCTACCGGACAAACAGAGCTGTACACCTATTCTGCGGTCTGGTTAATAATCGCAGCATTATTTCTGGTGGCAGGGTATCAACGTCGGCATGTCATTATCAGTCGGGTGGGGCTGACACTTTTGCTGGCTGTAATTTGTAAGGTTTTTCTGATAGATACAGGCCAACTGGAAGGATTGCTCCGCGCGCTATCATTCCTTGGGCTGGGAGGGTCGCTGGTAGCATTGGGCTGGCTTTTTCAGCGTATTAACGCTGCCGCAACGTCGTCTTCGCCAACTTCTGGGTAAACCAGGGTGTCTACGACTTTAGTCTAAGAGTCGTCGACCTAAAGTCAGACGAATGCTCTAATACCCGGTCTTTTTGGTGGGCTGCCTTCAGGTAGTCTAAAATCGACGTTGTTCGGTATATATACCACTGTCTCATTTCAGTCCACTAAGCCTGCCTTCTAAGGCGCTGGGTTGTAACAATAACGCGGATTATTACTATGCAGTCAATTGCCATTGTGTTGCTCGGTATCGTCGGGATGCTACTGGGCTGGTTTGTTTATTCAAAATTTATAGCAACAAAGATCTTCAAACTGGACGAGAAGTTTGTCACGCCTGCGCACGAGCTCAATGACGGTAAAGACTTTGTGCCCACTAACAAAGTCGTGTTGTGGGGACATCATTTTACTTCAGTGGCAGGCGCTGCGCCTATAGTGGGGCCGGCGATAGCGGTTTACTGGGGCTGGGTCCCTGCCGTGCTTTGGGTCGTATTTGGTACCATTTTCTTTGCCGGAGTGCATGATATGGGCGCGCTGTGGGCGAGTGCCCGGCACAAAGGGAAGTCGATGGGGGCGCTTAGTGAGAGTGTAATAGGCAAACGTTCCCGTGCCCTCTTTATGATTGTCATCTTCCTTGTGTTGCTGATGGTGAATGCGGTATTTGGTGTGGTTATCGCCAATTCGTTTGTGTCACAGCCTAATGCGGTATTTCCTGCATGGTCTGCGATTGCTGTGGCGTTGATAATCGGACAATTGTTAAAGCGTAATTTTAGTCTTATTCCATTATGTTTTGTTGGGATCCTGGTGCTGTACGCGTCTGTTTATGCAGGCAGCTACATCCCCCTGAGTTTGCCAGAAAATATGTTTGGTCTGGCGGACACGGCCAACTGGATCATCATCCTGTTTGTTTACGCTGCTATTGCATCTCTGTTACCTGTCTGGATGTTGTTACAACCACGGGACTTCATCAATGGCATGCAGCTTTTAGTCGGGCTGTTTCTGCTTTACGGCGCTGTCTTTTTTGCAATGCCGGACATCACTGCCCCCGCGTTTAACACGCAAACAGCAGTGGATACGCCCAGCCTGATCCCGCTACTGTTTGTGACCATTGCCTGCGGTGCGGTATCGGGGTTTCACGGTATTGTGTCTTCAGGTACCAGTTCCAAACAATTGAATAAAGAGACCGATGCGCGCTTTGTCGGTTACCTGGGCGCGGTAGGAGAAGGCTCTCTCGCCCTTATTACGATTGTCGCGGTAAGTGGTGTCGCGCTGGCCGCATCGCCAGAGGAATGGCACGAGGTTTATAGCCACCTTGGCGCTGGCAGCGTTAGCGCATTTATCACCGGAGGCGCCAATCTTATTCAACAAGGCTGGGGGTTACCGGTCGATTTCTCTTCTACGATCCTGGCGGTTATGGTGGTGCTGTTTGCAGGTACCACTATGGATTCCGGGGTGCGTCTGCAGCGTTATATCATTCAGGAGTGGGGCGAAATCTACAAGCTCGACATTCTGAAAAATGGTTTGGTAGCTACTCTTGTAGCGGTAGGTTGCTGCTTATTGCTTGCTTTTGGGGCAGGCGGCGCCTCAGGTAGCGGTGGTATGATCATCTGGCCGTTATTCGGCTCAACCAATCAGATCCTGGCAAGCTTAACGCTGCTGGTCATCTCGGTCATGCTGATAAAAATGAAGCGACCTGCAATCTATACGCTTGTACCCATGGTGTTTGTACTGGTGATGGCCTTTTTTGCCGGCATCATAAAACTAAAAGAGTACTGGCTTGAACAAAACTACCTGCTGGTTTTCCTCGACGCCGTGGTTTTGATTGTGTCGGTATTGGTTATGCTGGAAGCGGCCTCTGTGATTAAACGGTTCCGCAAAGGCGAGTAACGTGTTGGTTATTTAAGACCAAAGTGCGGTTTACGTTCAAGCATCATGGCGCTGATGGAAACGGGATAAATTGAGCCTGACCGGAACAAAACACGTAGACACCTGTTAGCAATAATCGTCAGCCCGTCACAACCTTAACTGACGGGCGTTACGTGAATGGTAATCAAGATTGGGAACCACTATGCGACACAAAATAGCGATATTCTTTACCCTGCTGATGAGCTCAGGCGCCACAATGGCGCAGTCCGATGCAATGCAACAGGTCGAGATGAAAGGAAGCAAAGGCAGTGCGCTGACAGGTGAGGTGCTGGCTACTTTCGAGCAACCCTGGGCAATGACATTTTTGCCTGATGGTCACAGTCTGGTGACGGAAAAGGCCGGAGGGCTATGGTTGCTGGATGAGGATCAGCAAAAGCGTTTCGAAGTCTCCAACGTACCGGAAGTGACTGCGCGTGGTCAGGGTGGGTTAGGCGATGTCATTATTCACCCTGACTTTGCCTCCAACAATACTGTGTATGTGTCTTATGTCGAACGTGATCCGGAAGATGACGCTTACAGCGGCGCGGTAATTGAGCGTGCGACATTGTCTATTACCGGTAACGGTGCAAGTTTGTCTGACAGAAAAATTATCTGGCGCCAGTCTCCCAAAATTACCGGCAATGGTCACTACTCTCACCGCATGGTGTTTTCTCCGGACGGCTATTTATTTATCACCTCCGGTGAGCGCCAGAAATTTACGCCCTCACAAAATATGGCAATGAATCTGGGTAAGATCCTGCGTCTCAATGATGACGGTAGCGTGCCGAAAGACAATCCGTTTTACGACAATGGCGGTGTCACGGCGCAAATCTGGACACTGGGCCACCGTAATCCTCTGGGCATTGATTTTGATGCGCAGGGCAACTTGTGGGCTCACGAAATGGGGCCGCGTCACGGTGATGAGCTGAATATTATTGAAAGAGCGCGTAACTATGGTTATCCCATGGTATCGCAAGGTGATCACTACTCTGGTGTGAAAATTCCAAACCACGAAGATTATCCCATCTTTAAAGCGCCTGAACTGGCCTGGGTGCCTGCTATAAGCCCGGCAGGGTTTATTATTTACCAGGGCGATTTACACAGTGGCTGGACAGGCAATGGTTTTATCGGCGGCCTGTCGTCTAAAGCTCTGATACGCGTGACCTATGGCAAAAACGAAAAAGGTGAGTGGGACGTGCAGGAAGCCGAGCGCTACGAATGGGGTGAACGCGTGCGTGAAGTCGAGCAGGACGACGCGGGCAATATTTATGTATTAGAAGATGGCGACAGCGGCCGTCTTATCAAAGTGCATAAGTCCGGCTAACACCTGGCTTGTGGTTTCAAACTGGCAGGCCCTGTAGCGCTTGTCAGCGATGAACGACTGAATGAGAAGGCGACAGAATGTCGCCTTTTTTGATATCATTCCGGTGAACAAAAACCGGTATGGTGACTATGGCCGACGCAGCGTTACTTGTTGAAAATTTCCTTTCTCTGTTCATGGAGTCTGCACCGTGGCTGCTGCTTGGGCTGCTGGTCGCGGGTATCATGCATGAACTGGTGCCCGTCTCCTTGCTGCAAAAACACATGGGCAGCAGCAGTATTGGCGCTGTCAGTAAGGCTGCCGTCATTGGTGCGCCTCTGCCTCTGTGCTCCTGCGGGGTTATACCTGCTGCAATTGGTTTACGACGCAGCGGCGCGTCTAAGCCCGCGACAGTCTCTTTTTTAGTGTCTACTCCGGAAACCGGCGTAGACAGCGTCTCTGTTTCTTATGCCTTACTTGGGCCTGTGTTCGCCATTGTCAGGCCTGTTGCAGCTGTTATCAGCGCCATCTACGCCGGGCTGATGGTGCGCTGGCTGGGCGATAACCGCGAAGCAAATTCCAGTTCACCCGGCGTTGATGCAGGTGCATCCTCTTCTTCATGCTGCGGCACTAAAACGTCGAACGAGCTGGTATCAGACGAGTCCGCTACGGTTTCTTGTTGTGACAAGCGCGCCGGGCCTGTCACGGCAGCAGAAGACAACTGCTGCGGGACGTCACAACAGGCAGCCTCAACGCCTGGCTCCATTGGCCGGAAAATAGTGGATGTCTGGCAGTATGCATCAGGTAAGTTATTAGACGATATCATTGTATGGCTCCTCATAGGCCTTGTACTGGCAGCGGCAATCAAAACCTGGGTGCCCACCGACTTTTTGACACAGTGGGGTGACGGACTGATGGCGATGATCGTCATGGCTGTGATTGGCATCCCTATGTACATCTGTGCAACAGCCTCGACACCTATCGCGGTAGGTTTTCTGGCGGCCGGATTGTCTCCCGGTGCCGTGCTGGTGTTTCTTATGGCAGGACCTGCTACGAATATTTCTACCATGGGCATGATTAATCAGGAAATGGGGCGTCGTACGCTGATTTTGTATTTGTTTTCTGTGATCACCATGAGTATTGCCAGCGGCTACGCGCTGAATCTTCTGGTGGCCGGTATGGGCTGGGAACAATACATTGTGGGATCGGCGGCAGAGCATCTGCATGGCGGTGCGTGGCAAAGTATCTACGCGCTGTGTGCAATACTACTGGCAGCGCTGATGATTCGTAACCTTGTAAAGACAGTCGCGGCGTCTCTGAGCCGTTCGTCTGAACATTCTGATTGCTGTCACTAAGGCCTGATCACAGCTGCTGACGCATTGCTTCGTTTTAACTTCTGATCCTGCGTTGCACACTATAGTCTAAGAAAGAGCCGCTCCTTTTGGAGACGGCGCTGCCGTTGTCATCGCTTTTGTTTCAAAGAATCACAGCGACCTGCGCCAATCCATTCTGGATGCCGCAGGTCACTTACGGTGCTTCCGTGCTCCTTATCCTGTGCATCGTCTAATGCATTGTCGCGAAATAACCCATTGCTACTGAATTAACTGAAGCTGCGTAGAGGTGGTGTCGGTTTGTAGCCCGAAATGCCCCAGCGAAAATGTGTATGTGGCATCTTCGTACCAGATCCGGCTACTGTGCACACCACCTACCGTACAGGTACCGCTAGCGCAGACGATTTGGTCGATGTAGCTTTTGATGGAATACACCTTGTCGCCAAGAGGGACGCCGTACAGCCCATCCAGAAACGGGCTTTGCACAGACAGTCCATAATACCCACAGGTACTGTTCCAGACATTGTAAGGGTATACGCCACAGCTCCAGAGCCCCCGCATTGCGCCTGCGATCCCAACAAAGGTATCGACATAAGAAGAGGCCGCCAGTTTATCTATTTGTTGCGCCGCCAGCGTCACGCCCATCGAGTGTCCAATGACATCAATTTTTCCGCTGCATGAAGCATTAACGGCGTTGATAATGGCGTTGCGAACCGGCGTTTCTTCCGCGCCGCTGTGATTATTACAGGCAGCACAGGTTTTTGAGCCCCAATCAGGCAAATAAATGTCCTGTGTGGAATAGCCTGCACTCAGTAGTGCGGAGACGGTGTTATCCCAACTGTCCGGCAACGCCGCGTTACCGTGAACCAGCACCACGGGATCTTTGCATTGGGCATGCACCGGATTGGCGGCAAACAGGCTAAGCAGGCCGAACAGGCAATACAGATAAGTTTTCATCTCGATTTCTCTCTGTCGTTAATAAAATGTTAATGACAGGCTAGATGCTGACCAGGTAAACCACCATAGTACTTTGGTGCGACGACGGGGAGGTCTGTTCGCAAGGCTATTTCCTATTTAGGCTTGTACAAACAGCATAGTTCCTCATAATAGAGACTTCATTATTCGATGCCGATGGCGTTAAGGGATTCATGTTACTTCTGATTGTGTATGTGTTTGTTGCACTGGGTTTTTCGTTTTTATGCTCCATTGCTGAAGCGGTAATCCTGAGTGTGTCCTCAGCTTACATATCAGTGCAGGAAAAAGAGGGGAAACCCAGTGGGGCATTGCTGCGCTCACTAACGGAAAATATCAATAATCCGCTCTCTGCAATCCTTACGTTAAATACCATCGCGCACACAATGGGCGCTGCGGGGGCAGGTGCTCAGGCCGCTACTGTATTTGGTGACGCCTATCTGGGTGTGATTTCTGCTGTACTAACGCTTCTGATTCTGGTCTTTTCTGAAATTATTCCAAAAACCGTTGGTGCCACTTACTGGCGAGCTCTTGCGCCAATAACGGCTTATTTTCTCAAATACCTGACGATAGTGCTCAAACCGTTTGTGAAGATGTCAGAACTGCTGACCCGGGGATTTAAAGAAGATAGCCCGCTACGTGGTTTAAGCCGCTCAGAATTGCATGCGATGGCAGAGTTATCCGGGCAGGAAGGGCAGCTTGCCACACACGAAGCCGCGTTTTTGCAAAGCTTACTTAGTCTGCACGAATTGAAAGTCAAAGACGCCATCACTCACCGCACGGCATTATTCTCTGTGCCTGAATCAATGTCTGTCGAGGCTTTTTTTCACAAACACGCCCATATTGAGTATTCGCGGATCCCCGTCTACACCGACAACGATTCTGAGAATATTTCGGGTTATGTGATGCGGTCTGATCTGCTGGTTGCGCAGGCGCGGGGAAATACCGATAAGCCACTGCAGGAATATGCCAAAGACATGGTGACGATACTCGGAACAATGCCACTTTCCGGTACTTTTGATCACTTCCTGAATAAACATGTGCACATGCTTCTGGTAGTTGATGAATACGGCGGTCTGGAAGGTGTCATCACCCTTGAAGATCTGCTCGAACGTCTGTTGGGTGTTGATATTGTCGATGAGAAAGATACTACCGTCAGCATGCGTCGCCTTGCAAAAATGATGAATCGCCGCCGTGAGCGTATGATGATTAAAAATGATCCCGATGATGCATTAAAAGGCGGCGACAATCCGTCGTAAGCGCGTGTCAGCGCGACGAGTAGGTACCAATACCAATTTGTAGTCTTCTGACCAGTTTGCTTAGGCCGACGTTAATAGAATGACGGTAGTGATGTCATATTGCTTTTGCGGGCGATAATGGTCAGCTAGCGTACTTCATCAAGCAGTTTTCGCCATTGAGCCATGTGAAGCTTACTTTTGTGCCTGAGTTCCCCGGATACCGATTCCTCTTCCAGCAGGCTGGCGGGAATGGCATCCAGCATCTTAAAGTAAGTGAGTGTGCAGATTGCGGCAGCCCAGGTTTGTGCCAGATGCAACTGGGGAATGGCTCGGTCTTTTGCTATGTGCAGCGTGCGTGTAATAAGCGGCGCTAATAGGTGATTGTCAAAATCCCCCGTGCAGGTAATGTCGAGAAATGCCTCTCTAAGTGAATGAACGCGGCTATGCGTATTCACAACTTTTCCTTTATTCTCGCCAGCATCGTTGGTCACGGCCTGAGCATCAGCCAGAATATCAAATAGTGACAGGTGCATCTCGTTAAACCAGGGTTCCAGCACCGCCAGTTCGGGGTGAACGTCTTCTCTTTCTCGCATATCTGATGTTCAGTATTTTTCTACAGCAAACTGATAAGACTTATACTACCTGGGGTGATTTTCAGATTGCTTAGACGTCTTCCAGCGATGACAGCGCAGTGACATTCTGGCACCAGGTACAGCTTTATAAGCTGTCATTTCAGGTACTATTAACACGCGTAATGGATACGCTTAAATATGAATTGGAAAAAGGAAATTGTCTATGTTGGATTTAAATCAACTTTCTGAATGTGAAATTAAAAGTGTTACCGGGGGAAATGTTTTAGCCTTTGCGAGAAAGGTATTTGAGGCAGCCGGTATTACTGCGACGTTAAGCGACGTGAACGCGTTTATTGGTTCCTTAGGCATGCCAAGCGGAGTCCCTTCAGGGCCGTCAACAAATCACATAACGGTAAGGCAGTGGTATTCGATTCGTGATAAATAAAAGCGGTTGCACGGAATAATGGGAATGCATCCTCCTTTCGTTGCCGTTATTGCCAGCTTTACGATGGCAGTCTTCGTGACGCTGCTCGCCAGCGGCGTTACGGGGAATGCCATGGTCCCAGAATCTCTTACCGGATTGTTGCTGTACGTGTTTTTTACATTGGCATTTGTCCTGACCTACTTTCGGTTTCAGGGCGTTGCATTTTTACGATTATTCAGATGGCACGGCGCGAGCCTAAAACTTGTTGGTGTCTTCCTGTCAGGGCTAATCGGAGCCTATTGGTTTGGCGCATATGTGCCGGCTCCAGTGGACGCATCAAATGCTGAAGTCAGTCTTGTTACCTCCGTTATCCTGATTGTCGGCGTTGTTTTCACTGGCCCGGTATTTGAAGAATTGTTTTATCGTGGGATCCTGCTTGATGCGGTAAAGGAGAAAACCGGAATCATCACGGCCAGTTTGCTATCCAGTAGTCTGTTTGCATTGCTTCACTTTCCCGTCAATTCGCTGTACGGGGCGGTATTTTTACTCTATGGCCTTATCTTTTGTGCTTTGAGGGTAGTGTGCAAAAGTTTGCTGTATCCACTGATTTTGCACGTGTGTGTAAACCTGATGCTGCTGGTCGTTGCCTAGTCGGGCTCGGCCTTCGGCCTGACAGGTACTCGTCGCTGGTGTTCTGTGGCTTTCCCGTTCATGCCTGGTAAAACCAATGGTTAAAAATGCCGGGTTAAAGCACGCTTACCAAAGCCCGTCTGAATAAATAAATCAGGGGGGTTGAGCATCCAATTGCCTTCGTAATAGCGGTTGATGGGGGCGGTAACTGTCATCGGCCGGAGCTGCCAAGTGGACCGACGCCCCAGTTGCGTTTAGCCGCTAAGTGGCCGGACGCCACCCGGACGCGTTTTACCGGTATTACGTCGAGGGCGCTGCAAGCGTAATCACCACACAAACGCCGGTGTTGTCGGGCAGGTTATCGATACTCAGGCTGCCTTTGTGAAACTGCGCAATCATATTGGCAATAAACAATCCCAGACCTAAGTGTGGATGCGTGGTGTCCTGATGGCGGGAGGTTTCTGCTCTTACCGATACCATCGATTGCAAAAGCTGACTTCGCATTCCTTGCGGAAGTGTGGGGCCTGGGTTGGTGACGCTAAGCCTGATGGCTTTCCCTTCGCGCCACAGGTTCAGCGTGATGACATCATCGTCATCACTGAACTCCGTCGCGTTGGCCACAATTTTGTCCAGCATCTGGGCGAACAGCTCAGGAGAGCCGGCAATCATCATCGGTGACTCTGCCCCTTTTAGTTTGAACTGGCGGGCATTGTAAGCATGTTGGTAGCCCGCTACACACCCTGACACCACTTTGGTTACGTCAAAGGTTTCGATATCTTCCTGGGCAATCGCGTGTTCCAGGCGGGTGGCTTCGCTCATGCTGTTTAAAATTGTGCTTAGTCGACTTATACCCGACTGGGCGCGGCTGATAAAAACCGCTTGTTCCTCGCGGTCATCAATATGTGAGAGCGTATCGAGCGAGGACTTAACTACCGCAATTGGCGTGCGCAATTCATGGGATAGCCGGGACGCCATATTTTCCAGATACGAATTATATTGTTGCAGGCGGCCCAGCACATCGGCAAATGCCCGTGACAGATCGCCGATTTCGTCACGCTGTCTGGCTGGCGTAAGCTCACCAATAATTTTGCCGTTATCGTCAATTACGGCTTCTGTGTCGTCCCGTAACTTGCGAATGCGAGAGGAAATTCGGTTGGCAAACAATAAAAGCCCGGAGGTTCCCAGTAGCATCACGGCAAGAATAACGTGGAAGAGTTCTTCCAGTGCCCGGTTTCGCAGTGTACGGATCCCGTTGGTAGTTTGCTCTACCACCACTGCTCCCATGACATTATCGCCAATGTAGATAGGATAGGCGGCTGACAATACCACTGCTTTGTTGTCCGGCGTTAATCGCCACAGAGAGTCAGGCTGGCCATCCAGCGCAGAAGTCAGGTCTTTGCCGACCAGCGCGTAGGCGTCTTCCATTTCATCGACAAAGTCGGCGGGTGGTTTGGTCAGAATGTGATAATACAAAGGCAGCAGCCAGTGTTTCTCTATCCAGCGCCACCACGGTAATTCACTTTCAGGGCGTTGGGAGGCGCGAAAGCCCGCCGATGATTGAAGGTTTCCCGCCCGGGCCAGCACTCGTTTATGCTTATCAACCACCCAGACACGTGAGTCGGCATACTTGAGACCTGACAAAATTCGCTCGATTTCCGGTGACGGTGTCACCACAGTACCCAGTCCGTCAGAGGTGTTCGGATTGGCCGTGCCTATGGCGTACTGTTTGATCCGTGTTGCCGGGTCATCGATATCGATAAGGGCAAAGGCCAGTGAACCTGACGTCATTTCCAGTGGAAAGCGAAGCTCGATATTGTAGCCGTCTGTAGTACGCAACCAGCGGCCCTGAATGCGCAATTCATTATCTGCTGCACGATATCGCGACAAATCATTATCCAGCTTAAATGCATTGACCCAGCCCTCCTGATAGGGCGCAATAATAAACCGCTGAAGCTCACCGGACTCCGGCATCAACCCAATAAGTAAGTGGTCACTTCGGTCTATGCTCAGACTGTTCGGCTGACGCCATACCACGTTGTCATCGGCAACATCGAACATGGCATAAAGATATTGTCCGTAGCGGCCAACCATATGTCGGAACGACAGACTGACTTCTGGTCTCGGAAACGTCGACTGGAACCAGTTTACGACCTGGTCTTCGCCATACTGACGGGCCAACGGCGTGACCGTGTCCCAGTCGTTCAGTTTACCATCGAGCCGAATCGGCGTATCAATTGGCGGGGCGTACAGGTCGGTGCCCGGCCGCACGGTTTGCAAATACGCTGACTGGCTGTCAAACAGTGCCGGGCGCTCGTGGAGGGCTGTTGCCACCGCTCTGGCGGTACCAATCATGGTTTGTTCCTGACCAGTCCTCAGATATTGCTCCAGCTCCCACACATACTTGTACCCCAGCCATGGGATCGCAAATAAGAACAGTGACAGCAGTAAAAGCTGCAAACGAATTGAAAAACCCAACTGCATTGTGGTTCCTAATGATTCTGCCAGCGGTAACCCATGCCATAGACCGTATCTATGTGATCAAAGGTATCATCGAGTTGCACAAATTTTTTACGCATGCGCTTAATGTGTGAGGTGATAGTGGTGTCATCTACCACCATTCTGGATTCATCCATTAATTGCTGTCGGCTTTTTACATGGCCAGGATGCTTGATTAATGCATGCAGCATCCAGAACTCAGTGACCGTTAGCGCCACAGGTTCAGACTTCCAGCTTACCGTCATCCGGCTTACATCTACCTGCAGGTGACCAAGGCGTATCTGTTCGCTTTGCTGTTTGGGCGCGGCAAGCAAATCGGTGCGCCGAAACAGTGCTGCGATACGCGCCAGCAGATGCGCCATGCTGATGTCTTTTGTCAGGTAATCATCAGCCCCCATGCGCAGCCCGCTAATAGTATCGACATCGTTGTCCCTGGCGGTAAAGAAAATAATGGGAAGTGACTGCGATAACTGACGTAGCTGCTGACACAGCAGAAAGCCGCCTTCCATCTCGTCGTTCAGGCCAATATCGATGATAGCCAAATCCGGCAATGTCTGTTCAAACGCGGCCGAAGCCGAAGGCCGGTCGCGAAAGGCATTTACCTGATAACCCTGATTTTTTAATGCCACGGTATAGTTTTCGCGGATAGCCGGGTCGTCTTCAACTAACGCAATGGTTCTTGGCATAGTGGTTCCTTAACAACGATAGACATCATCACTATACCCTATGAGTAAACCTGAAAGCCTGAGTTCGACATAAAATCCAGAATCGCGCCACATTTGTGCCATATTCTGTGATTGTGAGAGTCAGGGCCAACCTTGCTTAGAGCGAGGGCAGGCACTGTCGTAATGGCTAACCTGCTTTCTCAGCGAGCAACATCACAATGAAGTAACCTGGTCAAAATGGCAAAAACTGCCACCTTTCTTCCTGATTTGCCACCAGATTTCCCTTTTTGAGCGGTAATGCTGACGTAATCGCAGCGTGTAATAGACCTCGTTGACCCGTTGCACTGCGCACAACACCAACCGGTGCGCAGTGCCTTTTTCCCGGAGAGAATAAAATGAAGACACACGTAAGTAAAAAATCAGTAATGACCGCCGCAGTACTGACAGCGCTGCTGTCTGCCCCGGTAAGCGCGAAACCGGATCATGACGACGACGCGGATCGCTCAGCCGCCATCGGTATGGGCTCTGGAATTGTTATTGGCGCTGTGGTTGCCGGCCCTGTTGGTGCTGCCGTAGCCGGTATAATCGGCGCTATGATCGGCGAAGACCAGGTGCAGAATAAGCAACTGGCTGCGTCCCGACAAGCGCTGGCAAAATCACAGCAAGCGTTAAACGACACGCAACAGGCTATGTTCGCTATGCACGATGAGCTTGCCGCCATGCAAAAAGAAGCGCGTATTACCCGCGTTAATTATCAGGCAGAAACCGAAGAGAAAGTGCTGGCGATAGAAAGCAGCGTGCAGTTCAGAACCGGGTCGGTGTCTATTGAGCCTACCTACTATACACAACTGGATAAAATTGCGGATGCGCTTGCCCGGCATGAAAAACTGACAGTCAGACTCACCGGCCATGCCGATAACCGCGGTGACGCAGCGTTTAATCAGGCGCTTTCCATGCAGCGCGCGCTGAGTGTAAAAAAATACCTCACCAATAAAGGGGTGAAAGGTGAGCAAGTATTCACTGTGGCGCTAGGTGAGGAAAAAAGCGCTGGGCAGTCTTTTGAGGAGACGTTCTTTGACCGACGTGTCGTATTGCAGATAAGCGAAGACGGAAACACGCTTACCGCCAGACGCTAATTTTTGTAACCTGCAGGCTGACGTTACTGCGCGAATCAACTGCCAGCGGAATGGCGACATTACAAGTCAGGGACGCAGAGCGCAAACGGCCTCGTGAGTGCGATTTTCCATGTGTGTGACGTGCTTCGGTATTACGGAGGTTGCTATCGTTAACTATCGGAAATATGTTTCCCCCCTGTCCAGCCACCCTGACTCAGCACGCGTCGGCCGAGTTCGGTGGGGGCTGGCTCCAGCTCCGTTGCCATCGCGTCATTCCACCGATTTAAGAAGCCATACAGGCTTACAGCTGCAAGGATCTCGACAATATCGCCCTCATCCCAGTGCGATTTCATTTCTGTCATCAGGGTGTCCGTCACTCCATTAGGTACACTACCCGCCGCCAGTGCAAAGTCCAGTGCAATCCTTTCTGCGTCTGAATAAAGCGGACTGGTTTTGTATTCCCATATCGCATTGATTTTGTCATCTGAAATACCATGGATAGCTGCCGCAATAAGTGAATGCGCTTCGCAATACTGACAGCCTGCCGCGCGACTGGCAAAGTGTGCCAGCAGCCGCTTAAAACCGGGATCCACCGTTCCTTCTTCAGACATCACTGCGCGGGTTAGTGCGGCAAAGCCTTTGACGATCTGGGGGCGTCGCTGCATGGTGAGAAGGCTGTTTGGAATAAAGCCAAGTATGTTCTTAAATACCGCAAAATCTTCTTCAAGAGAGGGGGTGGTCGACTCAGGGAGCGGTTCAAGATGGGCCATAAATACCTCACAGACGGTTGTTTCCACTGAGCGGCCGGGGTTGATTTTTCGCAAAGTGGTAGCATTTCTTATCAGCCGGTTTCATCCTCATAAACGAAGTCGGCAGGTGGGGGCGCAACGCTTGCGCAATCAACGCGTCTTGGCTGACTGAGTGCGACGGCAAACAAACGTTACCCCATCGCAACGCGGTGTAAATCGCTACCAGGTTTATTCTTCGCCCGTGTTATCCTTAGGGCAACTGGAGCTCACTACCGCGTATGAGTACACAGACACATGATTCGTTGTTGTATCCGGTATATCTTGTGGCGCGTTTTTCACCCGTCATGTAAACATAGCAAAAGATCAGCAACTCACAACTGACAGGTTCGTGCATGAAAGCATTAGATATTTCAGGGCTATCCAAAACCTATAAGGGCGGTGTACAGGCGCTCAAAGGTGTAGATTTGGTCGTAGAAGAAGGCGATTTCTTCGCCCTTCTTGGCCCCAATGGTGCGGGGAAATCCACCACGATTGGGATTATCAGTTCGCTGGTGAACCAGACCGCCGGAGAGGCGAGAATTTTTGGTTACGATCTGAATAAAGAAAAAGAAGCCGCTAAAGCGTGTATCGGTTTGGTGCCGCAGGAGTTCAATTTCAATCAGTTTGAAACCGTGATGCAAATTGTGCTGAATCAGGCGGGGTATTACGGGGTACCACGACATGTCGCTAAGGAGCGGGCAAAGAAATATCTCGCTCAACTGGATTTGTGGGAAAAGCGCAACGCAAGAGCGCGGGAATTATCCGGTGGCATGAAGCGTCGCCTGATGATTGCCAGAGCCCTGATGCATGAACCCCGACTGCTTATCCTCGATGAACCTACCGCCGGCGTAGATATAGAGATCCGCCGTTCAATGTGGCAGTTCCTGAAAGAAATTAATCAGCAGGGTATTACGATTATTCTGACCACGCATTATCTGGAAGAAGCAGAGATGCTGTGTCGCAATATCGCGATCATTAATAAAGGCACTATCGTTGAAAATACCAGTATGAAGTCGCTGCTGGCGAAGCTGAATACAGAGACTTTTATTCTGGATATCACTGAAACCGATACACCACCAGAACTGAAAGGCTTCGAATATCGCCTTGCGGATGCCCATACACTGGAAGTTGATGTAGAAAAAGCGGAAGGGTTGAACCCGGTATTTGCGCAGCTCTCAGAGCAAGGCGTGCAGGTGTTAAGTATGCGGAATAAATCTAACCGGCTGGAAGAGCTGTTCGTTCGCCTCGTCGAATCCGCCGAAGATGCGTTAAAGGAGGCCTGATATGACTCAATCGAGAACAGAGACACAATCTGACGTACAGCCCGTACAAAAGGGCTGGTTCGCGCAAAACTGGGTGGCGCTGAACACCATCTGGATAAAAGAATGTACCCGGTTTTTACGAATTTGGGTGCAAACCCTGGTTCCCCCGGCAATCACCATGAGTTTGTACTTTATCATCTTCGGCAGCCTGATTGGCGATCGTATTGGGCAGATGGGCGGCTTCACTTACATGGAGTTTATTGTTCCGGGCCTTATTATGATGTCAGTGATCACTAACTCCTATTCTAATGTGTCATCGTCGTTCTTCAGCGCAAAATTCCAGCGCAATATTGAAGAGCTGCTGGTGGCGCCAGTGCCAACGGCGGTCATTATTCTGGGTTATGTCGGTGGTGGCGTGGCGCGGGCCATGATCATCGGGGTTATTGTGACGCTGGTGTCGTTGTTCTTTGTTGACGTACAGATTCACAACATTGGTGTGATTGTGCTGACACTGATACTAACCTCAACCCTGTTTGCAACTGCCGGGCTAATTAACGCGGTATTTGCCAAAACCTTTGATGATATCAGTGTGGTACCCACATTCGTGCTGACACCGCTGACGTACCTTGGCGGCGTGTTTTACTCACTCACATTACTGCCGGAGTTCTGGCAGTGGGTAAGCAAAGCCAACCCGATTGTGTATATGGTAAATGGCTTCCGCTACGGCTTCCTTGGGGTATCTGACGTGGGCATTGTCACGTCGATATCGCTTTTGATTGGGTTTAACGCCTTATTGTTTGGTATTGCCTATTATCTGCTGAAAACCGGTAAGGGGATCCGTAGCTAATGACGCAGCCAGAAGGCAATTCCCGTAGTATTACGACCAATCAAACGGGAATTCATGAAAAGCTGGATGCGCTGGTAAAGCGCTATCAGCACGCGGAGAACCAGCGTCCGGTAGGTGATCACACAAAGCAGGCGTTTGCTGATATGGAGCGTTGGCTCGCTGACTACAGTGGGCCGCTGATCCTGGATTCATGCTGCGGGGTTGGCGAGAGTACGGCCAGACTGGCCGCCATGTACCCGGATCTCAGGGTCGTTGGGCTGGACAAGTCTGCACAACGGGTCGAAAAGCACACCAACTACGCAGCGAAGAATGATAACTACCGGGTCATCAGAGCGGACGTCAATGACTTCTGGCGTTTGTTACGTGCATCTGACTGGGTGGTGGAGAAGCATTACTTGCTGTACCCCAACCCTTACCCGAAAAGTGCGCAAATTCAGAAGCGCTGGTATGCGAGTGCGGCAATGGCAGATCTGATGGCGCTGTGTCCGAATGTGGAAGTCAGAAGTAACTGGCCGTTATATTTAATGGAATTTGCTCAGGCCAGCGCGCATTACGGTCTGGCATCGTCACTTGAAGAAATCACAGGCGATGACCATTTTACGCCATTCGAGCGAAAATACCGTCGCAGCGGACAGGTTTGCTGGAAGCTATTGTGTTTTGCTGAAGAGGCGGCCTGAGTCTGCGCAGAGTCTGATGACTTTCTGTGTTTAGTTTTGTAGAAAACTCATTCACTAGCGATCAGCAGGCTGTGGGTTGATTCGGCGCATACATGGCAAAATACGATACCCACAAACAGCAATTTCCTGGGGCTCGGGAGTGTGAAGCACTTGCCGACGACGCGATAAGGCAAATTGCAGGGGTAGCGTCTGGTTAAGGTTAATGTCTTGTCGGGGCGGGTATGGGCTTGCTGAATACGTAGCCCTGCGCATAGCGAATGGGCAGCTTTCTGACTTGCTCCAGTATGTCTTCATTCTCAATATGTTCAGCCACAACGCTAATGCTGCGCTCGTGAGTCATTTCCAGCACATGATCCACAAATTCTCTGACCTCACTTTGCGATTCGTAATGACGTATAAGCCCGCCTGCCAGCTTAATGCCTCGTATTGGCATTGAAAGCAGGTTTTTAATGTTGCCTGATGAAGCCCCCAAATTATCGATAAAAACGCCGAGACCACTGTGCAGACTGCGGTCAATAAAAGTATGCAACTGAGACTGGTTGCTTAGCGCCGTATTTGCACTCACTTCGACACTAACGCGTTTGGCATTAGGGTAATCAGCCAAGTGAGCAATTAGCTTGTTGGTAAGGCTCTCGTTAGAGAGATCGCTGGCGTTCAGGTTGATATTCCAGGGAATATTTACCTCTTCAAAGTATCGCGCGCTCTGACAAAACATGGTTTCGGTTAACTGATGAACGTGGTTATGACGTTCCAGTAAATATAAAAATTCACTGGGTAAGAAGGTTTTGTCATTTTGTGTGATCAGGCGCGCCAGACATTCGTAACGCCACACGCGCTGATTTTCCAGATCCACGATGGGCTGAAAATAAGGCACGATATCGTCCAGCTTAAATGTGTCGGTAACCTCGCGAATCGGCATAGTCCGGTTTCCTGTTTATACCATTCCTCTTTCTCTGAGCTGAGCACACATTATTGCGGATTGGTATTACTCTTCAGTTGACTATAGCAGAGGAAGACAAAATACCAAGATTGTGGACGGACGGCGTGGACTCACCATTCAGGAAAGGCCGTAGTCTGAACACGGCTGTTGCATCAGCACCAGGTGCAGGAACGAGATAGAACGTTGGGGAGCGCGTCGCTTAAAATCGCAGGTGAAGGGCGTCACAAGCAGACATCCACGTTGCGCCATGGCATAATCCACCCTTGGCGTGGCTCCCATTCTGGGGTAAAGTTCGCCTCTTTGAAAGACGATTGCTAAGTTTTCAGCGCGCCAGTCAGTGCTTTGCACAGTGTAGCGGAAAGCCAGAATCGCAGGCGTCAGTAATTATGCTGGCAATCGGTAGCAAATCATGAGGTGCGTTCAGTGGGTGAAGCACAAGTTAGTCTGAAGCACTTGTTTCGGGTCTTTACCAAACCTGAGCACAAAGACTCCAAACTGGCTCAGATCGAGCAGCATCTGTCAGACAACATTCTCGATTTTCTCTCCCAGCATGTGGTAACAAAAAAGACCTCACTGGAAGAGATTGAGCAGGACTTCTCTGATTCCCGCGTACCGGAGTCGCCGGAGTTCGTGTCGTCGCACGCGGAAAGCTTGCTAAATAAGCTGGTGGCGCATTCAGTTAACACCTATTCTCCAACTTTTATTGGTCATATGACTTCGGCGTTGCCGTATTTTCATTTACCACTGGCGAAACTGCTGGTGGGACTGAACCAGAACCTGGTGAAAATCGAAACCTCCAAAGCGTTTACGCCTCTTGAGCGGCAAGTGCTGGGGATGATGCATAACCTCATTTACGATCGCAGTGAAGACTATTACGATGAGTATCTGCACAGCGCACGTCATGCGCTGGGGGCATTTTGCTCTGGCGGTACCGTCGCAAATATCACGGCGTTATGGGTTGCCCGCAATAAAGTACTTGGGCCGAAAGATGGCTTTAGTGGTGTAGCAAAAGCCGGGCTGGCTTCGGCGTATCGTGCCTATGATATTAACAACATGGGTGTGATGTGTTCTAAGCGCGGTCATTACTCGCTTTCCAAAGCGGTGGATGCGCTGGGACTGGGGCGAGAGCAATTGATCTCACTCCCGTGTCCGGAACAAACGCTGCGCCCTGAAGAAGCGCTTGCCGCAGGGAAACACTACCAGGAAGAGGGCAACAAGCTGCTGGCAATCGTAGGGATTGGCGGTACCACAGAAACCGGACACGTCGATCCCCTTGATGAGCTGGCCGATGTAGCACAGGAGCTGGGGTGCTGGTTTCATGTTGATGCCGCTTGGGGCGGAGCGACGCTGTTCTCTAACCAATACCGACACCGATTGAAAGGCATTGACCGGGCCGATTCGGTTACCATTGATGCCCATAAACAAATGTATGTGCCAATGGGCGCGGGTATGGCGTTGTTTAAAAATCCGGAAGACGCAAACGCGGTTCGACATCATGCACAGTATATTTTGCGTGAAGGCTCTAAAGATCTCGGTGCAACCACGCTGGAAGGCTCACGCAACGGTATGGCAATGATGGTATATGCCTCACTGCATATTTTTGGCCGTCGCGGTTATGAGTTGTTGATTGACCAGAGCATAGAGAAGGCCAAAGCCTTCGCCGATATGATAGAGCGCCATCCCGATTTCGAGCTGGTTACTTCACCTACACTTTCACTCCTCACCTACCGCGTATGTCCGGCCAGTGTCCAGACGGCGCTGAAAAATGCTGAAGGAACTGCGCGACATAAATTGAATCAGAAAGTCGATAGGCTGGTGGTGAATGTTCAGAAGCAACAACGTGAAGCCGGTAAGTCGTTCGTGTCGCGGACGCGTCTGGAAGCACCGGATTATCCGGACGGCTCTATCACCGTGTTCCGCGTAGTGTTGGCAAATCCATTAACCACCCATAAAGATCTTGCCGCCATTCTGGCTGAGCAACATCTGATAGCAACAGGCACAAAAGTATGGCGTGCTCTGACATTAAGTGAACGCTCGCTAACTGTATAAGTCAACGATATCATGCATGGTTTCAATGCTGGGGAATTTCGCCTGAGAGAAGCGATGAAGTCCCGAAACGACACATTGTGTCGTCCTAATATAGGTTGACAGTTATTAGGCCAGCTCTCGAAGCTGGCCTTTTCTATTGTGCACTGCGTT
>NZ_JAESDH010000042.1 GCF_019249295.1 Alteromonas antoniana | reverse complement strand
TGATCAAGCTTGGTAAATAGAGTTCAAAAAAAATCCCCACTAATTACTTAGCAGGGATTTGTGTATAAGAGACAGGCATTGATGCTGGCTTTCTTGCTCTCTTACTTACTTTGCGCTGACAGGGACACGCTATGCTTGCCGAACTGTTTTCAGGATAGCGCGGCGTTGACTTTTTCAATAATGCCTTTTGCATCCAGTCCATGCTTTTCATACATCTGCTGTTGCGTGCCCTGAAGGATAAATTCATCGGGCAGACCCATCGGCAGTACTCGGCGCAGAGTTGCTGAAGACTGAATGTGCTCCATTACTGCCGTGCCGGCACCGCCAGCGATACAGCCGTCTTCAAGGGTGACGATCAACTCATGCGAATCACATACCCTGTCAATGGCGCTGGTATCCAGCGGTTTCACAAATCGCATATCAATTAAGGTAGCGTTAAGCGATTCGGCGGCCTCTTCGGCGAAAGGAAGCAGGGTACCAAAGTTTAAAATGGCAACCCGTTCTCCGCTTCGGCAATGACGAGAAACCCCTAACGGCATTTCTGTCATCTCAGATTCTGGTGTGACACCTTTACCGGCTCCTCGCGGGTAGCGAACAGCAGCGGGTTTGGCGGCTTTGTGGCCCGTGTACAGCATTTGACGGCATTCGTTCTCGTCTGAAGGGGTCATGATGATCATGTTCGGAATGCAGCGCAGGTAAGCGATATCGAACGCTCCCTGGTGCGTTGGGCCGTCAGCACCCACAATACCTGCACGGTCGATAGCAAACAAGACAGGCAAGTCCTGCAGGGCGACATCATGAATTAACTGATCGTATGCGCGCTGTAGGAAGGTAGAATAAATTGCCACGACTGCATGATAGCCATCTTTCGCCATGCCTGCTGCAAAGGTCACTGCGTGTTGTTCAGCAATGGCAACATCAAAATACTGGTCTGGAAATTTCTGCGAAAACGCGACCATGCCGGAGCCTTCACGCATAGCTGGTGTCACCGCCATGAGCTTAGGATCCTGCGCTGCCATGTCACAGAGCCACTGACCAAAAATAGCAGAAAAAGCTGGCGCGGATGGCTTGGATGCTGGCAGTGCGTTTTCCGCCGGATTGAACTTCGGTACCGCGTGGAATTTAATCGGGTCTTTTTCCGCTGACGGATAGCCTTTTCCCTTGCGCGTGACTACGTGAAGCAGCTGCGGACCTTTGAACTTGCGCATGTTTCGCAGCGTGTCGACCATCGCGTTAACATCATGACCGTCAATAGGTCCAATATAGTTAAAACCCAGTTCCTCGAATATCGTGCCTGGCACCACCATTCCCTTCAGATGTTCTTCAGCACGACTGGCGAACTCTTTAATTGGGGGGACATTGCTCAGCAGCTTCTTGCCACCATCGCGAATGGTATTAAAAAAGTTGCCGGTAAGCAGACGAGCCAGGTGACTGTTTAAGGCACCAACATTCTCAGAAATCGACATTTCGTTGTCGTTTAGCACAACTACCATATCTTTATTGATATCACCGGCATGGTTTAGCGCTTCAAACGCCATGCCTGCTGTCATTGCACCATCGCCGATCACAGCGACGACTTTACGCCCTGCGTTTTCTTTCTCAGCGGCGACAGCCATGCCCAGAGCTGCACTGATTGAGGTGGAAGAGTGGCCGACCGCAAATGTGTCGTACTCGCTTTCTGGCGGCCACGGGAATGGATGCAGGCCGTCTTTTTGACGAATAGTAGACATACGTCCGGCACGACCGGTCAGGATCTTGTGCGGATAAGCCTGATGGCCCACATCCCATAACAACCGATCAAACGGTGTGTTATAAATATAGTGGAGCGCCACAGTCAGCTCAACCGTGCCCAGACCCGAGGCGAAGTGGCCGCTGCTTTGACTGACGCAATTTAACAGGTATTCTCTTAACTCGTCAGACAGGGTATTTAATTTTTCTTGTGGCAGTGTCCGAAGCGCCTCAGGTGTTCCAGCCTGTGAGAGGGTCGGATAATGCTTTAAATCTAAAGTCATGCGTTATTATTCTTAATACGTGAACGCGTCAGACCTCAATGGTCGCGCTTAACCATGAGTTCGCTGAACGCAGCTAGATAATCGGTATTGTAGGGCAAACTGTCCAATGCTTGAAGCGCGCTATCGTAAAGAGCTGCTAATTCTTTTTTCGCACCATCCATACCTAACAGCGCCGGGAATGTGTTTTTACCGCTCGCCTCGTCTGACCCCTGAGGTTTCCCGATAAGCTCGGCACTGCCTTCTACGTCTAAAATGTCATCCTGGACCTGAAACGCAAGTCCAATCACACGTGCGTATTCGATGAATGTTGCCCGGTCTTGCACTTCCAGTGAATTGCTGACTAAGGTGATCATTTCCACACAGGCACACAGCAGAGCGCCGGTTTTCAATTGGTGTAGTCGCGTCAGCTCGGCCAGCGAAATCGCTTCGCCGGTAGACGCCAAATCAATGGCTTGTCCACCGCACATACCCAGATAGCCAGACGACTTGGCCAGCACAGAAACCAGTTCCGCACGCTTTTTACTGCCGGCATCACTCATCGGGTGTTCACAGAGTATGGTGAACGCCAGCGTTTGCAGCGCATCTCCGGCGAGAATCGCGGTTGCCTCATCAAACGCAATATGACAGGTTGGCTGTCCACGGCGCAGGTCATCGTCATCCATTGCCGGCAAGTCGTCATGCACCAGCGAATAAGCATGAATACATTCGATCGCCATCGCAATAGTAAGCTGATCTGAGCGCGGAATATCCAGTGTGTTACCTACCAGATGAACCAGAAAGGGGCGCATTCTTTTGCCACCGGCCAACAGTGCATGTCGCATAGCGGCTTTAAGCCTAGGTGCATGATCCGGGAGCAGACTGAGCAAGTGCATCAGTGCGTCGTCGGTTTGATCTTTTATCTGCTGATGCAGGGCCGTAAATTCCATAAAAGGACCTGTAGAAGCGCAGTCACGTTCAGACTGCGTAAACCTGTTAATCGTTGTCGTCGGTCTTCAGATCGGTCAGCGTTTCCTGACCTTGCTCGGAAAGAAGAATTTTCACTTTTTGCTCAGCCTGCTCCAGCGATTGCTGGCTTTGGCGCGAGAGGCTGATACCGCGTTCAAATTTTTCCAGCGCGGTGTGCAAAGGGAGATCGCCATTCTCCATCTCATTGACGATAGACTCAAGCTCTGACAGGCTCTCTTCAAAGGTAAGGGCAGTGGTTTTTTCCGTCACAGTATGACCCGATAATCGGCTGGTAAAAGGATAGGCGCACATTAACTGAGGGTAGGCGACGGGTCAAATGGTTTGTCCAGTGTT
Organism: Alteromonas antoniana; assembly: GCF_019249295.1. Taxonomy (GTDB): domain Bacteria; phylum Pseudomonadota; class Gammaproteobacteria; order Enterobacterales; family Alteromonadaceae; genus Alteromonas; species Alteromonas antoniana. The sequence continues at coordinate 19,246 of NZ_JAESDH010000042.1, read as the reverse complement.
ACCCTGTTGCTTCTTTGATTTTTAAGCGAGTAATGAAGTGACTATTGGGGATATACAAGGCTTCTGCTACAAATAGGTTATAGAATTCTATGGTAATGCCGATAGAATAGCTGGCACTTTTATAATAATTGTGATGTAACGTTTTGAACAATAAAGGCAAAGTGACCAGATTTTGCCACAGTTACATTACCCGTTGGCACAGCATGAGGAAGAGTTTGTGGATTTAGCTACCGTCATAGGCATGTTGGGTGCAATTGGCTTTGTTGTCATGGCTATGGTCATGGGCGGCAGTATGGCGATGTTTATCAACGTCCCATCTATACTGATTGTATTCGGCGGTACCCTTTTCGTGGCCTTGTCACAGTTTACCCTGGCGCAGTTTTTTGGCGCAGGCAAAATCGCTGCGAAAGCGTTTATGTTTAAAATCGACTCGCCTGAATCATTGATTGAAAAAGTGGTAGAGATGGCAGATGCCGCACGTAAAGGGGGGTTTCTGGCACTGGAAGAAGCGGAAATCGAAAGCCCGTTTATGCAAAAAGGCGTGGATATGCTTGTGGATGGCCACGATATCGAAGTGGTACGCGAAACCCTGGCAAAAGATATCGCAATGACAACAGACCGTCACGAGTTTGGTGCGACGATATTTAAAAGTATGGGTGATGTTGCCCCGGCCATGGGGATGATCGGTACGCTGATTGGTCTGGTTGCTATGTTGTCGAACATGGACGACCCAAAGGCTATCGGTCCGGCTATGGCTGTTGCGCTTCTGACGACCCTGTACGGTGCTTTCTTTGCTAACGTTATTTGTTTACCTATTGCGTTTAAACTGAATGTACGGGCGCAGGAAGAGCGATTAAATCAAAAGCTGATCCTGGACGGTATCGTAGGAATTGCCGATGGTCAGAATCCGCGGGTTATCGAAGGGATCCTGAAAAATTACCTGGCGGCCAGTAAGCGTGCTACCGGCGCTGAGGATGAATAAGCATGGCTGAGCAGCAAGAAGAATGTCCTAAATGTCCCCCGGAGGGACTGCCAGCATGGATGGGAACATTTGCAGATCTGATGTCACTATTAATGTGCTTCTTTGTATTGTTGCTGGCCTTCTCAGAAATGGATGTGCTCAAGTTTAAGCAGATTGCCGGTTCGATGAAATTTGCGTTTGGTGTGCAAAATAAAATTGAAGTTAAGGATATACCCAAAGGCACCAGTGTGATTGCTATGGAGTTTCGTCCGGGGCGACCGGACCCCACACCAATTGAAACCATTCAGCAGCAAACCATTGAGATGACACAGCAGATGCTGGAGTTTCAGGCCGGAGATGAGGATTCAGCAGGGGGACGACAGAAGCAACGTGGTACTCAGCGCGGTGGACAAGCACAGCAAACTGCCACTGAACAGGCCTCGTCAGCGTCTCAGAGTGCCGATCAAAGTGAGAATAATGAGCTGATGAAAAAAGTGGCTCAACAGCTTCAGAAGCAAATTCTGGATGGTTCTATTGAAATGGAGTCGCTGGGGCAGCAAATCACTATACGCATTCGGGAAAATGGCTCGTTTTCGGCAGGCTCAGCTTTCCTTCAGCCTCAATTTAAACCCGTAATCAGGCAAATTGGCGAGCTGTTGGCAGAAGTACCGGGCGAGATAGAAATTGCAGGACACAGTGATGGTCAACACATTGCCAATGAACTTTACAGTTCAAACTGGGACTTGTCTTCACAACGCGCGGTGGCGGTAGCTGAGGAGCTTCGGCGCGCCCCCGGGTTTGATGAGAAACGCATGGCGGTTGTGGGTAAAGCTGATACTGTGCCACTGATTGAAAATGCGGCGACGGCGGATGACAGAGCCCGAAATCGCAGGGTAGAAATTAATATTAATCAGGGTAAGCCCATGCTGTCTAAACCGATATCAGTGATTGACGCAGAGGGTGGCAACGAGTAAATCCCTTCGTCTAACCCAACGTAAGATAATAAAAAACCACGGTGATCACCGTGGTTTTTTTTTATAACAGAGATAACAGGGGGTGATTAACGGAACAATGCCGCACGATGAGCCGGTTTGCTCATTAACAGCTGTACCGTTGAGATGGTACGCTCCAGAAATCCACCTTCACAGTATTTAAGGTAATAGGTCCACATTCTGACGAAGCGATCATCGTAGCCATCTTTTAACAATGCATCTTTAGCCTGGATAAACGCCTGATACCAGTCATCGAGTGTTTTTGCGTAATCCAGACCAATATCCTGCAGGTCACGGATCATCAGGTCGCTGTGGCGCTTCATATGTGCGTTAAGCTCATATTGCGACGGTAAGAATCCACCCGGGAAAATGTATTTCTGAATGAAATCCACACTGTCAGCATAACTATCGAAACGACGATCATCGATGGTGATAGATTGCAGCAGCATCAGTCCGTCCGGCTTGAGTAATGACGCGCACTTTTCAAAAAAGTTGCCCATAAACCGTTTGCCTACTGCTTCTATCATTTCTATCGACACCAACTTGTCGTATTTCCCTTCCAGCGTGCGATAATCCTGTTTCAACAGCGTAATTTTGTCACTCAGTGATTCTTTGGTTACCCAATGCTTGGCATAAGCGAACTGCTCTTCAGAGATGGTAGTAGTGGTCACGCGGCATCCGAAATGCTTCGCTGCGTACACCGCCAATCCGCCCCAGCCTGTACCGATTTCCAACAAATGGTCATTTTCGGTTAGCTGAAGTTTTTCGCAGATAGTTTGTAGCTTATGCTGCTGTGCTTCTCCCAGACTGGCATTGGGGTCAGGGTAAATTGCCGATGAATACATCATGGTGTTATCAAGGAAGCGGGTGTAGAGCTTGTTGCCCAGATCGTAATGCGCCTCAATATTCTTTTTGGCCTGGCTGGTTGTGTTGCTGTTCATGAGGTGTTGCCACTTCAGCAGCGGCATCGTCAGCCATTTAAATTTGTTTTCCCAATAATCCAGGGTGGGCAAATTTCTGGCGAAAATACGGATAACCGCGGTCAGATCATCGGTTGTCCACTGCGCATCCATATATGTCTCGCCCGCAGCAACACTACCGCCAAACAACAAACGCTTATATGCATTAATATCCTGGATATCCACTACCGCGTGGAGATCAGAAGTGGGATCCCCAAACGTACTGACGTCTTCGCCTCTCTCGCGAATCGTTATCTGACCTTCCGGCAGATGTGACAGACATTTTAAAAATGCACTTCGACAGGCTTTCACAGTGAAGGGAACCTGTTCAGGTGCGGTAATTAAACTTTCGCCTTGTGACATTTTTTGTTCCTGATTTTTACGGATGCGAATAAACTGGCGTACGTTTTATCCATAACTTTATAGCTTGCCAGTAGATTCCTAATACAGTTTTTATCGTCATACTCGGTGTACGTCTCATTACGTAACCTAAAGTATCAGAGTTCATCGGTAACCGGTTGAGTTTAAACCCTGCTGAGAAGTCTTTTTTAGCAGAAAAACAGTCCATAACCAGTGAAAACGTTTCTTCAGGAAGGCCGATATGCCATTTGTACGTCATGTCTATCGGGTTGAATGGCGACACGTGAAATGCTTTTTCTGTGTCTTTTTGTTCTCTTAAATCAACAAGATAGTGGTGCCTCTCATTCCATGGAGTATTACTGACTTCGGCCAGCATATGCGTATACTCGCCAGCAGCACTTCGCAGAAAGTAAAAATTTACCGGACTGAAGTACATCCCCAACATGCGCAATTGTCCCAACAGAAACACATCGCCGGAGAGCGGCGCACCATTCAGTTCACTCATTCTCTTAACCACTGATTTTTCAAGAGGTTGCGATGCGTCCCCAAGATAATCCGAACGCTTGAAACGCGCCAGTGCAAATGACGAACATGAAAAATGTTTAATTTCATTTTCCAGCGTGTCCAGCTCAGACAACTTCAGCCAGAAAAGGTAAATCTGGTAGTCAAAAGCATGGGTTGTCGGCCGGAATCGCCTGTGAAATAAGGTACCGGTGTAAATGGCACTTTCTGTTGATATCAAAGCGACTCTCCAAACCGGGTGCAGACGTCCAGTGCACTTTTCACACCGTCTTCATGAAAACTGTTGTACCAGTAAGCCCCACAGAAATGCAGACCATCAACACCGCAAATGTCAGCCCGTTGTTGCTGAGCCGCAACCATATTTTCGCTGTATTGAGGATGGGCGTAGCGATATTGCCCTAAGATGCAGTCAGCCTTGATTGCGCTGGTATTGTTCAGGGTGACACAGAAGGTAGTCTCGCTGTCGATACGCTGCAAGATGTTCATGTCATAAGTAACCGTTGCAGGTGCCTGCTCTTCGCTTTCAATATCCTCAATCTGGTAGTTCCAGCTTGCCCATGCCAGTTTACGCTTGGGCAAAATGCGCGTATCAGTATGCATCACAACGTCGTTCATCGAATAGGGAATATTGCCCAGAATCTCTTTTTGTTTCTGTGTAGGCGAGGCCAGCATTTTCAGCGCTTGATCGCTGTGACAGGCAAAGATGACGTCATCGAATTGTTCTGCATTGCCATCAGCCGAGGTCACTGACCAGGTGCCATCAGTCCGCGAGACCGACGTGACCGGAGTGGAGAGCCGGATGTTGTCTTTGAACGCCCGGGTAATCGGCTCAATATAACTGTGTGAGCCTCCTATGAGGGTATACCATTGCGGACGGTCATTCACGTTCAGCAAACCGTGGTTATTAAAAAACTGCAGGAAGAAGGTTAGCGGGAACTGTCGTGTTTGCGCCAGGCTGGCAGACCAGATCGCCGCACACATTGGCAAAATGTAATAATGGGCGAAATCATCACTGAGGTTAAGTTCCTGAATATAGCCATACAAAGTCTTGTTGCTGGTGTCTTCTTTGCTCGCTACCAGCGCCTTACAGGCTTTATTGAAGCGAAGAATATCGCGTACGATCCGCCAGAAGCGTGGACGAAGAATATTTCTTCGTTGCGCGAACAAGGTATTTAAATTATTACCGTTATACTCCAGATTGGCGGAGTCGCTGGTCACCGAAAAGCTCATCTCCGTTGGCTGGCGTTCAACGCCAAGGCGGTCCATCAGACTGATAAAGTGAGGATAAGTCCAGTCATTGAAGACAATAAAGCCAGTGTCGATGTCATAGTCCCGACCATTGACTGAGACTTGTTTGGTTGCTGTGTGACCGCCAATATAATCGTTAGCCTCGTAGACCGTAATATCGTGTTTTTTATTTAACAGGTAGCCACAGGTAAGTCCGGAAATACCGGTTCCGATAATGGCAATGCGCTTTTTCATTCTTATTGTACCTTACTGCTTGTCTCGCATTGACAGTGAAAGTTTCCGCTGAATTCCTATCGGCAGAATATGCATGAACCGCATTATCCATCCGAAAAAGGTAGGGAAAAATATGGTTTGTTTATCTTTTTCAATGCCTTTGAGCAGTGCTTTCGCCGCTTCTTCTGCTGTTATTTTCATTGGCATTTCAAAATCGTTTTTATCAGTTAACGGTGTTTCTACGAATCCTGGAGACACTGCCTGAACACGCACGCCTTTTTTCTCCAGATCGACCTCCAGGCTTTTAGTAAAGTAGTGTACAGCAGCTTTACTTGCTCCATAAGCCTCGGTCCGCGTAAAAGGAAACAACCGCGCCATGCTGTCGACAATGACCAGTTTTTTTCCCTCCGACAGATTAGGCATCAACCCATCAACGCAGTGTACAATACCGAAAAAATTTGGCTCAAATACACGTCGGAACATGTCGGGTTCAAATTCATCTATATCTACATATTCGCACGTTCCGGCATTCAAGACTGCTATATCGAAATCGACACTGGCAAGTGCACTACGTGTTGCCTCCAAGTCAGAAACATCAAATTGCAGGCCGGAAATGTTTTCATTAGCTGATAATTCGTCCAGCGCGTCCTGGTTCCGACCGCACGCAATTACCTTGTAGCCATTTTCGGCGACATGACTTGCCAGTGCTTTTCCTATTCCTGACGTTGCGCCTGTGATAAGCATTGTTTTCATGATGACAACTTCGCCTTAATCTTTTTAACTATCCAGCCCAGTACCGGGATGTGTTCGTAAACCATCGTTCCCAAATCGTAAAAGTCTCTGTGATAACAGATTTTGTCGTTATGGACCTTCAATTGCGTTGTGCCGGGCAGCTCAATATATTTGCCTGAACTACGTAAAACCAGGTGCATCGTCCAGTTCACCAGAAAATGCAAACCTTCCTCATTTTTCTCGCATTTTGCGATAACGTCGATATCAAAACGACAGCTCTCTGCTTCTTCGGTAAGTTTGGAAAAGTAGGTTTTGACTTCTTCAATGCCTTGGTGGGAATCGATTGGGTCAACAAAAAAAACATCGTCGCTGTAAACCTTTTCCAGGTCAGCCGGAGTAATCAGAGTCAGGTCTGAATACAACGATTTAAATCGCTCAATTACGGGCATCGGTACTATTAGTTTTTGATTTTCAAATATCTACGTTGGCCCAACTTTCGAGGATCAGGCATTGCGGGTAATTATTACCCAAGGGCGATCCAAAAATACAGGGTTGGCGTATCTGGCAAATATCCTAACAGTGTAAATTTGACATATGCAGCAAGAAAATCTTCCTCTTTTTCCGCTCTCTGCACACCTTCTGCCAGGTGGCCGTATGTCATTGCGTATCTTTGAACCTCGCTACATCAGAATGGTCAAGGAGGCATGCGCTCAGAACAGCGGCTTTGTACTGTGCATGCTGAATGCGCAGGGGGACAAAGAGACCAACAAACATATCTTTCCGATAGGGACTTTTGCCGAGGTCATTGACTTCGATATGCTTGAAGATGGGTTGCTTGGCATAAAGGTTGCTGGAATTTACGGTGTTGAGGTGAAAGATATTCGCACAGAATCCGACGGTTTACGTGTCGGGCAATGTGAAAAAATTCAGCCATGGTGCTGCGATATCACATCTGAACAGATCGCCCCTATGGACGAACGATTGAAAGAAATTTTTGATCGCTACGCTGACCTGGGAGCCATGTATGACAAGCCGAGTTTTGATGATCCAATTTGGGTGATTCACCGGTGGCTTGAACTACTCCCGGTAGATGCGAAGCAAAAGCAACATTTTCTGGTCCAAAAAGACTGTAAAAAGTTGCTAAACTATCTTTCAGCGCTGGTGCAGTAAGTATAAATTACACACCGGTCAGTAAAGGTTGCGACATTACAGTATTTTAATGTTGTAAATACGATCATTTTTTATCATTCGTACGTAGTGATTCAGGTAACCAAATTGGAAAATACGGACGAAACATATGTTAGTTGGAATTCCTTTGGAACAAAGTAACAGTGCAGTTAAACCAAAAGAGTGTGCAGGTGAAATGTCAGAGTACATTGTCGCCGTCGCGGAAAAGCGCTGTAAAAAGTCTTTTGCGCGGGTTTTTGGTTATTTTGCACCTCGCCTACGTTCTTACGCACTGAAACAAATGGGAAATGAAGCGTTAGCGATGGAGCTGGTACAGGACACAATGTCTAATGTCTGGCAAAAAGCGCATTTATTTAACGCTGAAAAAGGTTCACCATCGACCTGGATCTTTACGATAGCGCGAAACATTCGTTTTGACATGTTACGCAAGCTGCAGAATCGTAAGGAAGATGTATGTTCAGATGATTTGTGGCCAGTTCTTTGCGAGCAAACAGCAGACGCAAACGAGACGTCTCTGGATGAGCAGATAACGCTGGAACAAATCGGATTTTTGTTTGAAGCACTGCCGGTTAAACAAAAAGCAGTTATTGAAGCAATCTACATCGACGGCAAGTCTCAACAAGAGGTAGCTGACGAACTTGAGATTCCTTTAGGCACTGTGAAATCTCGCACGCGACTGGCATTGCAACGATTGAAAGGCATGTTAAACAGTCATGATTAAGTTCCACCCCAGTCCTGAGCAATTATCGCAGTTTGCTGAGGGCACTCTGTATGCTGTTGAATCGATTATGGTTTCCGCACATTGTGATATGTGTGAGCGATGCCAGAAGCGAGTAGCGGCAGAGACAGAACGTTTAGCCGAAGATGTGTTGGAAACTCAGAAGATAGAGCACCATTACGAGTTCGATACAATGTTAGCCGGGATCACGCAACTCCCTGCGGCGGAATCGATAAGAGCACTGCCTGTTGAACGTACACAGGCAATAGAGCTCGACGGCAGAACGTTCCCATTACCACGAACATTACAACGGTTGGCTGATAAGACAGGAAACTGGTCAAGTCTCGTTGGAAGGTTGTGGCAAGCTCCTGTAGATTTAGGGAATCAGGGAGTGGCTAATTTTATTTACATGGAAAAGGGCGGTAGCGTCCCTGAGCATACGCACCGCGGCACAGAGTTCACGTTGGTGATTAACGGCGAATTCAGTGATGGATTAAATGCTTACGATTCCGGTGATTTTATTTTTATGGACGGGGAAAAGACACACGCGCCACGTTCAGACGCGCCAGAAGGGTGTTTGGTATTCAGCATTGTCGATCAGCCTTTACATTTCACATCTGGGTTAGCGCGTTTAATTAATCCGTTCAGTCATTTATTTTTCAGATAGCGCCTGGCGAAATCTGATAAAAAAAACGCACCGACCGGTGCGTTTTTTTGTTTCTAAAAAGCATTATCGACGTCTTAGCTAATAAATTCGCTGTCCGGATAATTCAGCTTTAATGTTTTCATCGCATTCTGTTTAAGCTCTTCCAGGCCCAGTTGCTCATAGCTTGATACCATAATTTCAAGGGCTTGTTGCACCTGCGTTGAATCAGGAAAGTGCTCGATTACATATCTGCCACGATTTGCTGCGGCCACAAACGCTTCCCGACGCATGTAAAAACGTGCGATAGCAATTTCATAGCGGGCCAAACGTTCCTTAATGTGCAACATACGTTTGCGCGCGTCGACAGCGTATTTACTGTTCGGATATTGCTGAATTAGTCGTCGAAAATCATTAAATGCTTCGCGGGATTTCGCGGGGTCGCGATCCGCCCGGTCAATATTCATTAACTCCTGAAAAAGATTGCTGTCCGACTCCATATTCGTCAGGCCGCGCATATAGAACGCATAATCAATGTCAGAATGATTAGGATTTAACCGAATGAAGCGATCTACTGTCGCGAGCGTTTCTTCAGTTTTACCCGACTTGTAATAGCTGTATATCAGATCCAACTGAACCTGATGGCTCAACGGACCAAATGGATAGCGGGAGTCCAGTGCGCTTAATGTTGCCGCGGCATTGCTGAAGTTACCTGCCTCCATGCTGGTCTTGGCTTTTTCATAGAGCTGCTGTGCGCCCATGTTAGCCAATACGACCTGTTCTTCGTTGTCAGATGAGCTACATCCGGTCAGCGAGATCATAGCACCAACAACAAGCGGTGCCACTTTACGAAATGATTTCATATATTGGTATTTTCCTGCTAAACAGTCTGTTAAACATCGCTGTCTACGCGTATTTTGCACGCCATTCTAGCGCACTCGAAGGGCGAATGCCCACACAAAATCCTGAAAGTATCCGACTCGTTTTCGTAAACCTTGTTATAATACGCTTTTTACTCAGTAATAAGGTGTTATGACTCAGTCAGAAAACACAGTCAACCTGGAAGGGTCGACAGGTCAGGAGCATTTCGGTCAACGATTAGATCAGGTTTTGGCGGATTTGTTCCCTGAATATTCCCGTTCAAAGCTAAAAAGTTGGATTCAGGATGGCAATGTCCGTCTGGACGGTGATGTAGTCACTGCTCCCAGGCATAAAATTTTGGGCGATGAATTCGTTCAGATATCTGCGACGATGGAAGTTCAGACCACAAGTCAGCCGCAAGCCATAGCGCTGGATATCGTTTATGAAGACGACGATATTCTGGTTATCAATAAGCCTGCAGATTTGGTGGTGCATCCTGGTGCCGGGAATCAGGATGGAACCATACTCAACGCGCTGTTAAACCATGTACCCAATATCGATAAAGTGCCTCGCGCAGGTATCGTGCACCGGCTTGATAAAGATACCACCGGCTTGATGGTAGTGGCGAAAACGCTGCCGGCGCAAACGCATCTGGTGGATCAGCTTCAAAACCGGGTGATGAGTCGTGAATATGAGGCGCTGGCAATTGGGACCATGGTGGCAGGTGGCGTCGTTGAAGCGGCAATAGGGCGTCACCCCACCAAGCGCACGCACATGGCGGTGCGTGAATTTGGTAAACCTGCGGTAACCCACTATCGGGTTATCGAAAAGTTTCGCGCACACACCCATTTGCGTCTGAAACTGGAAACCGGTCGGACACACCAAATCCGGGTGCACATGGCACACATCAAGCACCCGCTGGTTGGCGATCCAGCATATGGGGGCCGCGCCAGATTACCTAAGGGTGCAACTGACGACCTGGTTTCTATGTTAAGAAGCTTCAACCGGCAGGCATTACATGCAGCACAGCTGTCATTGTACCACCCGGTTACTGGCGAGTGGATGACGTGGCAGGCGCCACTTCCTCAAGACATGGTAGCGTTAATCAATACTGTCAGAGAAGATACCAAAGCGCATCCGGATGAGGCGTTGTAAATGACAAGCTGGTTTAGCCCTGACTGGGGGGCGCCGGATAATGTCATAGCCTATTGCACAACTCGTCACGGCGGGGTGAGTAAAGACCATTATCATGGTCTGAACGTTGGCCTGCATGTTGGCGACAATAGGCAGGCTGTAGAGGAAAATCGCGCGATGTTGCCTTTTCACGAACGCATCCACTGGCTTAATCAGGTTCATGGGCGCGACGTGGTTTTATTGCCCAGCGATGAGACCACTGCGGACGCCGCTATCAGTCGATCATCAGACGTGTTTTGTGCGGTAATGACTGCTGATTGTGTGCCCGTCTTACTGTGTAACGCTGATGGGACAGAAGTGGCCGCTGTCCATGCTGGCTGGAAAGGGCTGGCGAATAATATTATTGCTGAAACGATTTCGAAGATGGCGTCTGAGGCTGGTTCACTGTATGCCTGGATTGGGCCTGCCATTTGCGGCGAGCACTATGAAGTGCCTGCTGACCTGGCGGTGAAATTTGATGCGTATACAGACGTCAGCAAGCCGGCGACTTCCCCGCAAAAGTACTTTCTTAATCTTCCTGGCATCGCCCGGCAACAACTGGAACAGAAAGGTGTGGTTGCCGTGACAATGAGCAACGAGTGCACGTATTGCAAGCCCGATACCTACTTTTCTCACCGCTTTGCCACACACCAGGGAGAGCACTCGACAGGTCGGTTTGTCAGCGTGATTGGTTTGCGCTAAATCAACATTTGTTGACTTTTTCACCGTCTGACTTGAATCGTCGTGAAGCAGTACCCATAAATTAAGCAAGGTTTTTGCAGGGGAAATGCATCCATGCGATTAGATAGATTTACCAGTAAATTTCAGATAGCGATTTCTGACGCTCAGTCTTTGGCACTGGGCCGGGATCATCAGTTTATTGAACCCGTTCACCTGATGACGGCACTGCTTAATCAGCAGGGCGGAAGCGTTCGTCCGCTGCTGGATCAGGCCAGCGTTAACGTGAACTCATTGCGCTCAGCACTCAGTGAAGCCATCGAACGACTACCGCGCGTAGAAGGCGTTGGCGGTGACGTTCAACTGAGTAAAGAAAGCGGTATTCTTCTCAACCTGTGCGACAAAATCGCTCAGCAACGAAAAGATGAGTACATTACCTCAGAGATTTTTGTGCTTGCCGCATTGCAGGACAAAGGCAAACTTGGCGATATTCTTAAGTCGCTGAACATCACCAAGGAAAAGGTAGAAAATGCCATTGATACCATGCGCGGCGGCCAGAAAGTAACGGATCCTAATGCCGAAGATGTCCGCCAGGCACTTGAAAAATACACTACGGATTTAACCGAACGCGCCGAGCAGGGAAAACTGGATCCGGTTATCGGTCGCGATGACGAAATCCGCCGAACCGTTCAGGTACTGCAGCGCCGCACCAAGAACAATCCTGTGCTTATTGGTGAGCCAGGCGTAGGTAAAACAGCAATTGTAGAAGGACTGGCACAGCGCATCATCAATGGTGAGGTTCCTGAAGGCCTGAAAGATAAGCGCGTGTTGTCACTCGACATGGGCTCACTGGTGGCAGGAGCCAAGTATCGCGGAGAGTTTGAGGAACGCTTAAAAGCCGTACTTAACGAGTTGGCGAAAGAAGAGGGCAGGGTGATCCTGTTTATCGACGAGCTGCACACCATGGTGGGCGCGGGGAAAGCGGATGGCGCGATGGATGCCGGAAACATGCTTAAGCCCGCTCTTGCCCGTGGTGAGCTTCACTGTGTTGGCGCTACAACATTGGATGAGTATCGGCAGTACATTGAGAAAGATGCTGCATTAGAGCGGCGTTTCCAGAAGATACTGGTCGAGGAACCCAGTGTAGAAGACACCATTGCTATTCTGCGCGGTCTGAAAGAGCGCTACGAATTGCATCACTCGGTCGATATCACCGACCCGGCGATTGTTGCGGCGGCAAGTTTATCCCATCGTTATATCAGCGATCGTCAGTTACCGGATAAAGCCATTGATTTGATAGATGAAGCGGCTTCCAGCATCCGTCTGCAAATTGATTCTAAACCAGAAGAAATGGACCGTCTGGAGCGTCGCATCATTCAGTTAAAGCTGGAAGAACAGGCGCTTGCCAAAGAAACGGATGATGCCAGTCATAAACGCCTTGAAATGATTGAGCTTGAGCGAGAACAGCTTGAAAACAAGTACGGCGAGCTGGATAAAATCTGGAAAGACGAAAAAGATGCTATGCAGGGCACGCAGACTATTAAGTCGGAACTTGAACAAGCGAAACTTGATCTGGAAATTGCACGCCGGGCATCAGATTTAAACCGTATGTCGGAATTACAGTACGGTCGTATCCCCGAACTGGAAGCTAAGCTTGAGCGTGCCGCAGAAAACGAAACCCGCGAAACGCAGCTTCTGAAAAACAAAGTATCGGATGCTGAAATTGCAGAGGTGCTGTCACGCTGGACGGGGATCCCGGTAGCCAAAATGCTTGAAGGCGAGCGTGACAAGTTATTGCGCATGGAAGATGTGCTGCACAAACGGGTAGTGGGTCAGCAGGAAGCGGTCAATGCCGTGTCTAATGCCATCCGTCGTTCCCGCGCTGGGCTGGCTGATCCTAACCGGCCAATCGGTTCCTTCTTGTTCCTTGGACCTACCGGTGTGGGTAAAACCGAACTGTGTAAAGCGCTTGCCGGATTTATGTTCGACACCGAAGATGCCATGGTACGCATCGATATGTCTGAGTTTATGGAAAAGCACTCGGTCGCGCGTCTGGTCGGGGCGCCTCCGGGCTACGTAGGGTATGAAGAAGGTGGCTATCTGACAGAAGCAGTTCGTCGTAAACCTTACTCTGTGATCCTGTTGGACGAGGTCGAGAAAGCGCACCCAGATGTTTTTAATATTCTGCTGCAAGTGTTGGACGATGGTCGCCTGACGGATGGGCAGGGCCGCACGGTAGATTTTAAAAATACCGTGGTGATAATGACCTCTAACCTCGGTTCAGATGTCATTCAGGATAAGCACGAGCAAAGCCAGTATGATGAAATGAAGGCCATGGTGATGGGCGTAGTGGGACAACATTTCCGGCCTGAATTCATCAACCGTGTGGATGATATCGTGGTGTTCCATCCGCTTGGCAAAGATGAAATTAAGTCAATTGCGAAAATTCAGCTGGCATCACTGCGTGCACGACTTGCAGATAAGGGCTTTAAGCTTGAATTGTCCGGCGCGGCGATGGATAAGCTGGCTGAAGCTGGGTTTGATCCGGTCTTCGGTGCGCGACCGCTTAAGCGGGCGATACAGGTTCAGATTGAGAACCCGCTGGCGAACAAACTGCTGTCAGGAGATATCGAGCCGGAAGCGACTATTCGTATTGACCTTGACGGGGACAATCTGACGGTTGTGTAGATAGTAAAAAGCGCTGCTTTCGGGCAGCGCTTTTTTTATCGTCTACAGTTTGTCGTACAACGAAATTACTGCTTGTTTATCTTCAAAGTTTTGGTTGTAAGTTTTGTGTTCATCCAAAATGCGTTTAGCTTCTGCTCCTCGCTCCAGTTTGCTCAGAGTGTAGGCGAGATGATACTGAATGGTCGGCGATTGAGAATTAAGGGTGTAAGCCGTTCTCAAATAATCCAGCCCCTTGCTGAAATCATTGTTTTTAACCAGCAGCCACCCAAAAGTATCGTTGATGCTAGCCTGATTTGGATCTAAATCAATAGCCTGCTGGGCATATTCTAAAGCTTTATCCGGAGCCTTATCGCTCAAAATAATAGCGATATTGTTCAGGATATTACTGCGCTTAGGGATGTCATCTACGGTAAGTAGTTGTTGATAAACCGGCAGAGCGCTTGCGTATTTTCCCTGAATAAACAGAGAATCGGCATAAAGGTGTTTAAGAAAAAGGTTGTCTTTATTCTGTTTTGAAGCTTTTTCTAATATCGCCGCAACGGTTTCTTGTGAATGACCGGTTTTACCCAGTTCATAGAGTCGAATATAGGGAAGCGTGTAGTTGGCATCGATGGCAACCGACTGCTCATAAAAACGCAGAGCTTTAGTATTGTTTTTCAATGCAACGTGAAGATCGCCGCTTAATAACATCAGACTTGCCGACTTGCCAAATGTCTTAGCCGTTTCTGCGATGTGCTTTTCTGCATCGTCAAAGCGCTTTTGATTTAACAAGAAGCGTATATAGTTCAATGACGCGACAGGAGAGTCATTGGATGCTGTAACCGCTTTTTGTATTGATTCTTCAGCCCCTTCGAAATCCCCGGACCTGACCTGGAGCTGACTTAGTTCGATTAATCGTTCAATGTTATTTTCAACCAAAGGAGTGGCTATTTTGAGTTGTGATGAAGCCTCATCTGTCCGCTCTAACTGCAACAGAATCTGCGCTTTTTTAATTCGATACTCAGTGGAAAGCCTGTCTAAAGTGAGTAGCTGGTCGATTTCTGACAGTGCAGAAGCGAACTCTCCTTTATTCACGTATAGCGACACCAGTAGCTCCTTTACCTGTGGCGACTTGGGTGCGAGCGACTTTGCATCCAATAGCAGTGCAATTCCTTCATCATATTCACTTCTTAAGGAGCGGATTTGAGCACCCAGAAGCAGCGCGGGGACAGCAGTTTTGTCTTTGTTCAGACTTGAAGAGATAAGCAACTGAGCCTCATCGAGGTCATTTTTAGCTACTGCAATTCTCGCAGCATTCATATAGCTAAGTGCAGATACATCTTCGGACGCAAGAAGTTCTGCAGTCAAAGATTCAGCCTTCTCAAACTGATTAGTTCTGATAAGTAGATCAACCTGAACGTTCTTAAAGCTTTGGTTATCAGGGAAGTCGACGACTAGTTGATTTATGGTGTTTAGTGCTTCAGTGAAGTTGCCAGTATCACCCTGTAGCATCGCCAGCGTTTCGTTTGCCTGAGGTAAGTCTGAACCAGAAAGAGTCTGGTTTGCTAATCTTAACGCCGCACTTTTGTCAGTTTGCGCTAACAGTTTGACGTTGATAAGGTCAACATAAGCTTTGTTTGAGTCTGATTCTGGTAGCGTTTCAACAAGCTCTGCACATCTAAAACTTCGTTTGTTCGCGATAAACAATTCACATGCAAGATAAGTAAGCTCAATGTTTTCAGATATTTTGTCTGAATAGCGCTCCAGAATTTTAATAGCTTCTCTGTTCTGGTTGAGATTTAATAAAGACTGCGTGATGACCGATACTATCTCCGGTGTTGGCTCAGTGGCGCTTATGTATCTGGAAAGCTCGGTTACTGCCAGTTCATAGTTACGGTTGATATAGGCGACAATCCCGGCAATAACGCTTAGGCGTGTGCGTTGGTAGTCAGAACCGTCTTCAATAAGGCTGAATAGCTCAGAGAGTTCCCGCAGAACATCATCAGCTTCCTCTTTTTGGTTGGTTAGTGCTAGTACTCTGG
Organism: Alteromonas antoniana; assembly: GCF_019249295.1. GTDB lineage: Bacteria > Pseudomonadota > Gammaproteobacteria > Enterobacterales > Alteromonadaceae > Alteromonas > Alteromonas antoniana. The sequence continues at coordinate 3,289 of NZ_JAESDH010000042.1, read as the reverse complement.
CCTGTAATAACTTATTGAGTACATCGTTGGGACTTTGAGCCTGTAATTTAGTCAGAATTTTCTGTGCCTGCGAATATCTCCCTGCTTCTGCGTAGCTTGCGGCGAGTGTGCGGAGAATAGCGGGGTTGTCTTGGGATAGCTCTGAGGCTCTCTCATATAATGCAATTGCTCGCTCAGGCTCACCTTGTTTGTTGAAGAGCTTGCCTTTTAACTGTATTACTTCAGGTGAGTCTGAATGGGATGTCTCAAGCTGCCGAAGCATAGCTGCCGCTTTTACCAGTTCGTCACTATCGAGCAGCAGGTTAATAAGTGTCAGTTGCAGTCCAAGGTGGTCAGAGTCTTCTCTCAGTTGATCGGCCAGGATAGATTTGGCCTTGATCAGTTTTCCTTGTCTTTCGTAAGCGTGGGAGGCCAATACAGTTAAATCGCTTTTTAACTGTCGTGGTATGCCTGTGGTCTGCGCCAGGCCAATAACATCCTCAAATTGACTGGATTGCAGATAGGCATGTGCAAGAGGTAATACAACCAGAGACTTATCCGCCCCGGCTCTCAGTACTTCTTCGAATTCAACGATGGCATCATTGACAAAGCCATCGATAAGAAGCACTTTCCCCATCAACAATTTAGAGGGGAGGTGATTGTCATCTTCATTTAGTGCGTTCTTTAGTTGAATATAGCTTTCGCCGTATTCGTTCTTGTTGAATGACTGTAATGCCTCTTCATAATACTGTGCAGCGGTTTCAGCTGATACAGAGAATGAAGACACAGTAAACAACAGTAAGAAAGAGATGTATTTATTCACAAGCAAAACCCAGGCTTGAACAATTTGTCGCTAATATAACAAAAAAAGCCCCTTTATCAGGGGCTTTCTTGAATAAACAGAATTACGCGGCGCTTTTTTTGCGTCTCATCACGAGTAATGACATACCCAGAGCAAAAATCGCTAATGTGCCTGGAGCACTCACTTCTCCGACCTCGGGGGCCCCGTGTGTGGTTAACCCTGCAAGTTTAAAAGAGCTGCCCGCTGCATTTAATAACGAACCAAACGAAGTGTTATAAGCCCCTATCAGCCAATACTTAGAAAATGTAGAGCTGATATTGTTGGTCGAGTTTGATGCTAGCGAGTAAGACGAACCTACATGATTAAAGCTTTCTTTGTACATCAGACCTGAAGCAACACTCGCCCAGGTTGAGCCCGAAATGGATGGAGCGGAGTTACCGCCGATTGCGCCAATAGACAATGAAGATGTTCCATTGGTTGGCCAGCCAAGGTTGATCCCGGCAAGAGAAACCGCTTCACTGAATTCAAACAGTAAGAAGTCGGTATCGTTTAGTTGGGTGTTTCCGCAGTTATACGAACCTCCAGACCAATAACTAAACTTAGTGCACGACTCTGTCCCACCATTATCAATTGTATGTTCATCAGCAGCTTTAGTACGGGTTAAGTGCCAATCTCCACTAGAGTAAGAGTAATTCCAGTCAGTATTGCTTTCATAGCTGTTTTGGTTATAGTTTAACAGGCCATAGCCATTTTCACTGATCGCAGCGGTTTCAATACCGTCGTGTCCGGACCTTTCATCCGTATCAGCCCACGCTGAAATCGATACAGAAAGTGAACCATCTTCCGAACCGTAACTAAGCGAATTCCCATATGAATTAGACCAGCTTCCTCCCGAATAGGAACCACCATGCGTAAAGTCCCAGGTTGAAGGATCAGCAATAGCGCTGGTAGTCCAGGTAAGAGCTGTTAATAAAGCGATGGCGTGAAATCTTTTCACTGCAATTCTCCAGAATGTGTAATATTTACACGTTATCAAATATCGTGCCAACTTACTAAGTTTCTGTAATCTTTAGTTATTAAACTTTTAGGTAGATTCAGCTGTAAAATAATGTGACAGTTAAACTCAACGACACTCTCTATAATAAGTGGTTTTTTAATCTGCTTAGGTATGTGCAGGCGAACCTGCGTATACATGGGGGGATGAGCGTTTTGGCTGGTGATACTGCATTACAATCAGTTCTTCAGATGTGTAATAATAAATAACTCGACTTTTATGACTAGGTGTTTATGTCAGACAGCAAAAGAAAAGGTATCTATCTGTTACCTAACTTATTAACCACCGCAGGATTGTTTTCCGGTTTCTTCGCAGTGGTCTCTTCCATGAACGGGCGGTTCGAGGCTGCCGCGGTTGCGGTATTCGTTGCTATGATTTTTGATGGCCTTGATGGACGTGTTGCCAGAATGACGAATACCCAAAGTGATTTCGGTGCCGAGTACGACTCGATGGCTGATATGGTGTCCTTTGGTATGGCGCCGGCACTGGTAGCTTATAACTGGGGATTAAGTGAGCTTGGTAAACTTGGCTGGCTTGCTGCCTTTATATATGTAGCGGGAGCCGCGCTTCGTTTAGCCCGCTTTAACACCCAGGTAGGAATTGCAGATAAGCGTTTCTTCCAGGGGCTGGCAAGCCCGGCTGCAGCAGCAGTGGTATCCGGCTTAGTATGGGTCGGTGTTGAGTACGACGTAAATGGAAACGACTATGGACTGATAGTTGCGCTGGTTACCGGTGTTGCCGGTTTGCTTATGGTGAGTAATTTTAAATATAACTCATTTAAGGAAGTGAACTGGCATGGCAAGGTTCCTTTTGTTGCTCTGCTGCTTATATTGCTGGTCTTCGTTATTGTGGCAACTGAACCTGCGCTTGTATTGTTTATTGTTTTTGCGCTGTACGCCCTTGCGGGACCAATCAACACCTTCAGGACAGTAGATAAAGTTACCCTCAATGATGTAGTGGGCGATCACGAAGAAGACGCTGACTTTGATGGTGACAAAGATGTGCAAACTGAAAAACAAAAGCAAAGTGATGACGTCGAAAAACAGTAATTAGCATGATTTTGATGGCTCATTGAGCAGTTTGTTTAAAAAGCGACCGAACGGGTCGCTTTTTTCGTTTTTATGGTAATTCTCTGTTGACGGGTTCTGAATTCTGCGTAGAATGCGCGCCTCCTTCACAGGGACAGCGGAAAAGCGCAGGAACTGAGAAGCGATGAGTTACCGGGTTTTTGAAAAAATAATTCAAAATCTGGTTGACAAAAAAAAGATGCGAAGTATCATACGCATCCCGCTTGAGACAAGCGCTACAGCAAATCTCAAGAGCGCTGAAAAGAGTTACTTTGAAGCGCGCCAAGCAGCAAGTCTGTGATTGGCGAATACGTTCTTTAACAATTTATAACAAGACAATCTGTGTGGGCACTCGTTAAGAGTGTCAACAACGACAATTCATATTTC
>NZ_JAESDH010000041.1 GCF_019249295.1 Alteromonas antoniana | reverse complement strand
CCTAACGCAGTGCACAATAGAAAAGGCCAGCTTCGAGAGCTGGCCTAATAACTGTCAACCTATATTAGGACGACACACTGCGTTTGCTTAACGCCAACCCATCCACCACTTTCATTAGCATTACGATGCCATCGTAATGTTAATAGTGGCTCAGATAATGAAATAAGACGCTCTGCTGATTGAATAACAGTAAGTGCTGCGCAATGGGCATAAAAAAACGCCGGCAACTGCCAGCGTTTTTGTTCTGAAAGGATAAGCTATAAGCCTTAGCCGTTTACGAAATCAACACCCAGTTTGATATCGCCACGCAGGCCTTCCAGCATAGACTCTTTTGCTTTTTGCTCGAAGTCGCTAAGCTCGCCATAAGGCAGGATTTCTTCTACGCCATTCGCGCCAAGGCGAACAGGGTGTGCGAAGAATGCCGCGTCGTCACTGTCATCAGTCTGCACGTAAGCGTACTCAACCACGTTGTCACCTTGCATAGCAGCAACCAGTGACAGACAGAAGCGTGCTGCCGCCTGACCCATAGACAATGTAGCAGAGCCACCGCCCGCTTTTGCTTCAACGACCTCAGTACCGGCATTCTGGATGCGGGTAGTCAGGCTCTCAACTTCGTCGTCAGAGAAAGATACACCTTCAACCTGAGACAGCAGAGGCAGAATAGTTGTACCTGAGTGACCGCCGATTACCGGAACGTGCGTTGCCGCCGGATCCAGATCTTTCAGTTCAGCCACAAACGTCTCAGCACGGATAACGTCAAGCGTGGTCACACCGAACAGTTTGTTCTTGTCGTAAACACCTTTTGCCTTCAGCGTTTCTGCCGCGATAGCAACGGTAGTGTTTACCGGGTTTGTGATAATACCCAGGCAAGCAGCCGGACAATGATCAGCCACACCTTCTACCAGCGTTTTCACGATGCCAGCATTGATGTTGAACAGGTCTGAACGGTCCATACCCGGCTTACGAGGCACACCCGCAGGGATCAGCACTACATCACAACCTGTCAGTGCATCACCCAGGTCGTCTTTACCGTGACCGGTGACTTTCACTGCAGTGGGGATGTGGCTCAAATCAACCGCAACACCAGGAACTACTGGCGCTACATCATAAAGCGCTAATTCTGAACCTGCTGGCAATTGTGTTTTCAACAACAAAGACAGCGCCTGACCAATACCACCGGCAGCACCCAACACGGCTACTTTCATACCAATTCTCCTATGGAATACTCACGTATAAAAAACGGAACGTCACACTAATGCAACGAGGGGGAAAACTCAATCACCTAATGGTCTTATGGGCGCCATTTGGTGAATTTTATGAGCAATATTCAAAATCATGAATGATTATGCATTTAAATTGCGGAAAGTTCACGTCTGCGGCACAATATATACTCTTTATTCACCCTCGAAATGTTTACAGGACGCCATGGCTAACCCAAAACAAGAACAACTCATCAAGGCCTTCAAAGAAATTCTGAAATCAGAAAGCTACGGTTCTCAGGGCGAGATAGTAGATGCACTTAAGTCGCAGGGTTTCGACAATATCAGCCAGTCCAAAATCTCCCGTATGCTGAGTAAATTCGGCGCTGTGCGCACCCGCAACGCGCGTGGCGATATGGTGTACTGCCTGCCACCGGAACTTGGCATGCCCACGGCAAAAAGCCCGCTTAAGCAACTGGTGCTGGATATTGTTCATAACAACGTGATGGTCATTATCAGAACCAGCCCGGGAGCCGCGCAGCTGATTGCCCGTCTGCTGGACTCACTAAGTAAGAAAGATGGCGTGCTTGGCACGATTGCCGGCGATGACACCATTTTTATCGCGCCGGCAGATGTAGGGAAAATTGAAGCATTACGCCAGCGTGTGGAAGATCTTTTTGATAACGTGTAACGAATTGCTTATCACGCCTGCATTTGCGTAAAAGGCAGCAAATAAAAAAGCGAGAGCCATGCTCTCGCTTTTTATTGAGAGTCGTCTTTATCTCCAGGTAGTTATGGCGTACACACCGACATAGCCGCCCGGACGATATCGTCTTATCCTGACTTATTTTCCTAACAGGGCGATTAATTTGTCTGCTGCAGGCTTTGATGACGCCGGATTCTGACCGGTGATCAACAGTCCGCTTTCGCACACATGGGGCTCAAAATTATCTGCCTGGGAAAACTTGCCGCCTTTCGCTACCAGCTCATCTTCCACCAGATAAGGCACCACGCTGGTAAGCTCCATTGCGTCTTCTTCCTTATTGGAAAAACCGGTAACGTCTTTGCCATCCACAAACGCTTTGCCATCCGGACCTTTCACTTCTTTTAACACGATAGGGGCGTGACAAACGGCGCCTACAGGTTTTTCTGCTTTTACCATATTCTCAATCAGCGTGATGGAATGCTGGTTGTCTGACAAATCCCACAGAGGTCCATGCCCGCCTGGGTAGAACACGGCATCAAATTCGTCAGCGATCACATCTTCCAGCGGTATGGTAGACGAGAGTGCTGAACGGGCCAGTTCGTCATCTGCAAAGCGCTTGGCATCGTCAGTCATTGCATCGTCACCAAGACTGTTGGGGTCGATAGGAACCTGACCTCCCATGGTGGATGCGAGAGTGACGGTATAGCCTGCGTCCAGGAAGGCGTAATAAGGTGCCGCAAATTCCTCCAGCCACATGCCGGTTTTATTGCCGGTATCACCCATAATATCGTGAGATGTCATCACCATTAAAATTCGTTTCGTCATACGACCTCCTGTGTAATAAAAGTGATATTGGTACACAGGCAATTGCAAAGTAGATTACTTTGAAACATTAATTTTATATGCCTCAAAGTATGTAAGTACTTACAACCTTAAAGCTCGATTGAGCGTGTGAACAACCAGAAGACATCACAGCCTGTGTAACTCAGACATAAAAAAAACCCGCCGAAGCGGGTTTTTACGTCGTTATCAGATTACCTTAGAATTTGTAATCGAAACCAATACGGACTTCCCACAGAGATGCATCACCGATGCGCGCTTCTCCGCGTGAGCCAACAACTGCAGTGTTAAATATAGCACGATCTGCTACACCCCAGTCATCATTCAGGAAGTTAGTGAAGTTATCGAATACCACAAACGCACTGGCGCTGTGTTCGTCCATGAAGCCAGGTAGTTGCTGTGTAACACGCAGGTCGACTTTGTTCCACCAAGAGCCATCTTCACCGTTACGCTCGTTCCCAACTGGAAGCACGTTATTGCTGTCCAGGTACGGGTTGAAGCCATACGCACCGTTTGAATCATCCTGTGACAAGGTATAACTAAACGGTTTGCCAGACTGGATCATCGCGAACGCGCCGAACGTAGTCGGATAACCATCTAACAACTCAATATCATAGGAGATATTCGCAGTCAGACGGTGCTCAATGTTGTAGTCAGACAGCGAAGACACCTGCTCCTGCGGGTCGAAGAACGCCCGGTACTGGTAGTTCGAGAACGCCACTGAGCTGGTCATAGGCTGAACATCTTCGGCGTGGTTGTACGCATAACCTGCAAAAAGGTTAATGCCGTTATCCCACACTTTTGTCACGCCTACCGACACTGTGTAAGACATCGAGTCTTCATCAGAGTTGGTCAGAACGAATGAAGGCAAACGGACACTATCGTAAACCGGACGACCTTCATCAGTTGTATCCACCTGCTCAAGATCGCCACGCAGCACAATTGCCTGATCCTGCGTACGTGAAATCAGTAAGTCAGCCTGAATCACATAGTCTTCATCAGTCATGTGCGTAACACCGAATGCAAACTTCAGTTCAGTTGGGATCTTGAAGTTTGGATCCAGGTAGTTGATTTCGTTGTTAGCGCCATCACCGGCAGCAACAGCGTCATACAACTCGGAAGGAATACCGTAACCAGGACCTGATGGTACACCGTCTTCTACTGCTTCCCATACGATGTCGTCATCAAACAGTGAGCGTGATCCATCGGTATAGCCGAAGTTACGGCCTCGTTGACCGAACTGCAACACGTTGTTGTTTGAGTAGTTGTTGGACAGCCATACGTTCGGGTTACCACCAGAGAACAGACCCAGACCACCGCGTAATTCGGTGCTGTCGTTCAGGTAGTAGTTAAAGCCGATACGTGGCTGCAGCAGACCTTCGCCGTCAAAATTCGCAGAGTTAGAAAAACCATAGTCCGCGGTAAACGCCGGGTTTTCAACCGGACGATCATCTGAGGTATACCAGTCGTAACGCAGGCCAACCGTTAAGGTCAGATCATCGTTGAAGTTAAACTTGTCTTCTACATAAGCCGCGTTCACTTCAAAGCCCCAGTCGGCAGCGGCGTCAGCCGGGTTGCCAGAAGGCGCGTTGTTGTAGTAAATCGCACTGGGTAAACCGGCTTCAAAGTCAGCGATGCTGCGGAAGCGGATTTCGGTTTCAGAGTGCTGTACGAATACGTTAAACACGTCAAACGCTTCGCGCTCATAACCGAATGTCAGGTCATGGCCGTTATCAAACGAGTAATAACCGCGGAAAATAAGCCCATCTACGTCGTAGTCCAGATCATTGGCCTGACGGCTGTCATCACCACCGATATAAACATCAACGCTTTCACCTGTATCAGGGTTTGTGGTGACAATTCGCATTTCACCAAATTCGATACCACCCACCTGGCCAGTCGCATTTTCCAGTGACACCTGGCGGTTATCTAACTCAAGACGTGATACACGCAGTTCGGTAGAGAACTTATCTGTCCAGTCAGAGTACAGTGAAATAACATGAGAATTCAGCTCTGCACCCAACTCATAAATGTGGTTTTGCAGTTCGAACTCATCCAGATCGCCATCTGATTCATTCATCAGGTAACCATCGTTATATGTGTAGGTATAGCTCAGACGGTGATCGTTATTGATGTTCCAGTCCAGTTTCACCAGCAGCTTTTCATCTTCTTCTGGAAGACTGGTAGGAACCTGGCCTGGATCATACTGGTACAAATCATTGGAAATACGAACGATTTCGTCCAGGTCCTGCTGGCGTAAATCAACCTCATTAATCGCACCAGAGCCAATCGTACCCCGGGAAAACAGGCTTGAGCCCTCGTACTTCTCGTAGGCAACAAAACCAAATAAGGTGTCTTCAATCAGCGGGAAGCCGATATTTACGCCATAACGCTTGTCGCTGTAGCTAGGCGCGGTAATTTTGTCGCCTTCCAGTGAATCACCCTGCAGATCATCCGAGCCATAGTCGTAGAACACGCCACCATGAATTTCGTTGGTACCCTGCTTGGTTACCGCGTTGATGTTACAGCCGGTAAAGCCTGAATAGATAACGTTGAACGGGGCAATTTCTACTGTAACCTGCTCAATCGCATCATAGGAAAATGGCATGCGAACTGTTGGATAGCCGTTGCCACCCAGACCGAATGAGTCGTTCATCTTCACACCGTCAACAGTCAGGCTGTTAAAGCGGTTTGATTTACCCACACACTGCACCGGGTTGGCATCGCCCTGGGTTTCATCAACATAAACACGTGGGTCGATACGAATAACGTCGGTGACGTTACGGTTGATAGTCGGTGCGCTTTCCAACGATGCCAGATCGAAAGACGCCGACGGCCCCATTTGACCGAATACCGAAACGCTCATTTGCGATGCCGACACTTCAATTCGTTCTATATTGGCCGTGTCTGGCTGCAACGCGTAGTTGAATGCCAGCGGTTCACCCAGCGTCAGATATACGTCTGACACTGTGGTGTCAGAAAACCTGTCTGAGTCCAGTTCAATTTCATATGGACCGCCAACACGCAGGCCGCTCAGTGAAAACTGACCGTTTGAACCTGTCGTAATGGTTTTTACAGAACCTGTAGGAACGTGAGTAACTTTAACCACGGTGCCCGCGGCAGGATTGCCTTGAGGGCCAGTGATGTTACCGCGAATAGAGGATGAGGTTTCCTGCGCCATGGCTGCTGAAGACAGACCCACAGAAAAAGCCACAGCCAACGCAACGCGACTGAGTTTGGTCGAGGTGTACATGATGTGTGTTTCCCTTAATTTACGTAACTTCTAATTATTGGCATTAAGGGACCGATACTGCGTGGTCCTTGCGCCTGACACTGGTGAAATTGTCAACAGTTAATATGACACTTTTATGACAATATGCAAATCCAAAACCTAGTTAACCAGTTGGTTAGGATTGTAAGTGTCAAATATGAATTTGTTGTGACAAATCGCGCGGCGTTATTGTTATTGTGACGGCGATCACTGCTGACGGCATTCCAGGCAATACGAACACCATATGACTATGCCAGCATACCACCAATAAGCTTGCTGACAATAGCAAATACCTGTTTCCCGAATACTGCTGATAAACCTGTAAAAACCCTGCTAATCCGGATTACCCATCGCAATTCACAGGCTGTCTTTGCTGTGGCAGACCGGGAGAGATGAAATAAGTCGTCACTTTGTGGTTAAGTGATTGTGTGAGGGGCAACAGGAAAGTCGTGACTTGAGAAAATAACTACCAGAGTAGATGCGAACGAGTCTTTCCTGGCTGAAACAGGGTGGATTGGGAGCAAAAAAAAACCAGCTACCTTTCGGTAACTGGTTTTAATTCTGTCGTTAGTAGCGCGTTATTAGAATGTGTATTTCACGCCCACTTTGATACGCCATACTGAGTCATCGATATCGAAGGTATCAGCATTGCGGGTATCAGTTCCACCAAACGCTTCCTGCATGATGTACTGACCTTGGTCGTTAAGGTCAAAATCATACAGAATTTGTTGAGGGAAGTTCATGCGGTAGCTCTTACCCCAGTCATCGTTAAGCAGGTTAGCCAGGTTATCGATGGTGAAGTAGATTTTACCTTTATGGCCTTCAACAAACCCAGGGACTTCCTGAGAAATCGCCAGGTCCATTGTGGTTAGCCAAGGCTGAGTTGCAGAGTACTTACCGATGTAACCACCGCTAGAGATACCTGCTTCTGCAGCAATCGCCATGATCTCGTCGTAGCTCAGGCCAGCGTCGAAGTCGAACGCAGGATCTGATGCACTGGTTGGCAGATATGGCAGGTACGTATCTGAATCATCGAAGTCCGGCTGATCACCGAAGTCATCATCACGGAACGAGCCCAGTGTCCATGAGAATGGACGACCTGAACGGCGCTCGAAGAACAGGTTGAAGTTAGTTGCATAACCTTCGAAGAATTCTGCTTCGTAGCCAAGGTTCAGCACTAAGCGGTGCTCAATCTCGTAGTATGCAGTGTCAACCAGCGGTACGTTACGGTTGATACCTACTTCGTACTGGTAGTTAGACTCAGCAGTAGAGCTTGTGCCCGGGTTCGCTTCTGTAATGTCCTGGTGCGTGTAAGACGCGCTGAAGCTGAAACCATTATCCCATGATTTGTTCAACGCAGTGGTAAGCAGGATATTGCGGCCACCGTCACTTGAATTAGTCAACTGGATGTCGTAGTTGCCTTCGAATTCAGTACCGTCATAAACGTTATCCCAGATGATACGACCTTCCGGAGTACGGTTGCCGTTATCAACACGAGACAGGTCTACCCAGTAAGCCGCGTCTTGCTTGTCTACGTAAGTCAGTTCGGTAGTCCACGCGAAGTCGGTGCCGATGCCTGGAATATCGAATACGTAGTCAGCCGCTAACTGATAACGCCAGTCTGAAGGCAGTTCGAAGTCAGGGGCGATTTGGTTAGTGCTACCTGCACCTTGCATCAGGGCATCTTGTGCAACCTGAGGTACGCTGGTGAAAGATACGTCTGAAGGATCGATATCTCTCAGGTAAACAGAATCTTTGGTCACACCGTCAGTTGTGTAAGCGTTAGAGATCCAAACCAGAGGCATACCGCCGTAGAAACGACCTACGCCACCACGTACTGTCAGATCTTCGTTCACGGTCCAGTTAAAGCTTACGCGAGGCATGAAGATGTCGAAACCGTCCAGGTTCTCAGTATTAGAGAAGCCATAGGTGTCAACGAAGTTTTCGTTAAGCTGTGGGCTGTCATCAACAGTCAGATACTCATAACGAAGACCTGCAGTGATCATGACATCTTCAACCAGCTCAAACGTGGCATCACCGTAGATTGAGTAAACCGTGCTGTCTACGTCGTACGCGATGTCTTGTTTGTTATTGGTGTAAGCATTTGAGTATTCAAACTCAGCAATTTCACCGGCTTCAAACGCGTCAACGTCATCAAAGCCCCAGGTACCGTTTGAATCACGACCGTACAGGTTGTAGTTCCAGGTATCTTCCATTTCCACACCGAAGCGATATTCGATGTCACCCGCCAGGTAAGTCGCGTGCAGACCAAAGTTCCATACTTCGTTCGCCAGCACGTTAGCGTGACGGTTTTCATCAGCACCGGCTACAACGCCCAGGCCACCGTCTTCACCAGGGATAGTGTCAACGTTGATTTCGCCCCAGTTAGTTGCTGTCACAGAAGCTTGTTCGAACTCTTTGTAAGAAAAGCTAAACTCTGTCTGGAAGTCAGCAGACCAGTCTGAGTACAGGTGACCGGTGTAGAACGTGTTGTCCTGAGCACTGGTCCAGGCGTTTGACGCCAGACGGATAGTACGGTTGCTGTCGTTGTAACCACGTGCAGATGTATTTTCCTGCTTGCTGTAAGTAAAATCAGCGCGGTGGTCGTTGTTGATGTTCCAGTCCAGCTTGATCAGGATTTTTTCATCTTCGTCTGGTGCTGGTGCGCCACCGATAGAATCCTGCAGGCCGTAGGTATCGTTTAATACCTGGATTACACGGTTAGCTTCTGCAAGGAAGTCCGCGTCGTAAAGGTCAGGCGTGAAGTCCAGGGCAATTTCTTCTTCCCACTTCTCGTAAGAACCAAAGAAGAAAAGCTCGTCTTTAATCAGAGGACCACCTAACGTGAAACCGTATGACTCTTCTTCGTTCTCTACGTCAAACTCGTTGCCAGACAGGCGCGTATCTTCTGCGTCGCCAGCCATAGGAACGTTTTCATAGAAAGCCGTACCGTGGAATTCATTAGTACCAGATTTGGTAACTACGTTGATGTTACCACCACCAAATTTACCTGCACGCGCAGTAAACGGTGTGTACTCAACAGAAACCTGGTTAATCGCGTCCAGAGAGATTGGAGGACGTGATGTAGGGTAGCCGTTAGACTGCAGACCGAAAGTATCGTTGATACCTACGCCGTCAACGGTCAGGGCATTATATTTAGGGTTAGTACCTGCGATACTCAGTTCAGTACCGTCCGGGCTTACTACTGCCAGTGGGTTTGAACGAACGATGTCTTTCAGGTCACGGTTAAAGGTAGGCATGTTCTGGATGTCAGATTCGCCAAATACCGAGTTAGAACCGCTGTTTGCGAAAAAGTCACGGGTACCAGTAACAGTAATACGCTCGACATCAGACACAGACTGAAGCTGCGCATTCAACTGGAACGTGTCGTTCAGATCAAGGTATACATCTTCGATAACCTGGCTCTGGAACTTATCAGACTCAACGATGATGGTGTAAGGACCGCCAACACGCAGACCACGTGCTGAAAACGCACCTTCTGCGTTTACTTCGGCTTCTTTCACTGTGCCTGAAGGTTGGTGAAGGATAGTAATAGTACTGCCAGCGGCAGGGTTACCCTGTGGACCAACAATCATTCCGCGCATCGCTGACGACTGACCTGTGTTTGCAACGGCAGTGGTAGCTACACCAACTGACAGTGCCACAGCCATCGCTACGCGACTGAACTGAGATTTCGTAATCATGTGTGTTTCCCTTTAATTAAGGCGATGTATCACAACCGCTCTTTCACTCTATATGGTGTTTGAGTCGGCTGCATGCTGCTTTCTATTTTAGGCGACAAGATTGTTCTTTAATTTTGTTTCAGCTTTATGACAGTGAGCGAAAAAGTAAACCGTTAACAGTTTGATAACGTACCGATTTCCACCAAAAAACTGACCAAGCAGTCAACAAAACTTATTTATTCTGATTATCAAAAGAACTAATTTTGTACTGCTGCGTATTCTTCGTTGATATCGCTTTAGTAAACAGCGTTTAACGTAATTCAAATTTACTTATCAAATATCATTAAAATACATGAACTTACCCTTTTAAAGTAAACTTACTGGTTGCAATAAATAAGGTTAACTGGTGAAATTGCGCCATTAAATAAGGCAAGGATTTGAGTAGTAAATTGTCATTTGTGCGCATACCCAAAATTGTACAGCATAGTTTTCTGGTAGTTTTACTGGTAGTCACCGTCGTGTCTGCTTTTTACCAGACGCGAGAAATATTGCCTGCTCTACAGCCACAAACCGGTCAAAATTACATCTGTGAGGCCCCCTTTTCTGACAACGATGACACCTTCGACGTGTATGTCACCGACAAATCTGTTGCCTTGATGGCAATAGAAAGGTTCTGCAGCGATAAAGTCGTGCGCAGGCAATTTGGAAACGTCAATGTGATATTGGGTCAGAACGACTACGATACCTTTCGCTATATCAATCACGGCGTGGTCGATCTCGCGCTGGTGAAAAGTAATGTTGTCGAGGCATTCGGCGCAGACAGTATTTATGGCTACGAAAACATTGCTTCTCATCCGGATTACAGCGCGTATTTTATCGCGTTGAAAGAAAAGCCTGAGCTGACAAAAGAGTATCTGCTGGGCAAGAAAATCGGCATCCTCGACTATCCCAGCAGCCGCTCAGGCCATATTGTACCCAAAACAGTACTGAAATCACTGAATCTCAGTGATAGTAATGTCGAGCTTAGCTATTACAACTCACATCAGGAGCTACGCCGCGCACTTCTCGCTGGTGACGTTGATATTATTTCGTCCTACTGGGGAAAAGGGGACGATGACATTCTATCCAAAAACTACACAACGTCGCTGCATAGCGGGGTAAGCGGTATGCGCTGGTATTTAAAGATGCAAACCCGGAATACCGATTTACGATGTGCCACACAACAGGTAATAAAACAGATCGCGATGACTCACCCCAGAACCTATTACCAGAGTGTAGAGCTTGAGCAGGAGTGCGGTAATGAATAGCCTGGGTAAACGAAGCAAGCGCGAAATTCTGCGCCTGGCGGGGCTTTGCGCTGCGCTGCTTGTCCTATTCCAGCTGGCCTCACTTAGTGCTCAATACGTAGCAAGCACCCTGACACATCATCAGGCCCTCGATGAGCTTGAGCTCAGGATAAGCCTGGACGCGGCTTACCTTGACGTAGGTAACACTGCGCTAAATACCCCAGTAAATACTGCTGCGGTGCAACGTTACCTCGCTCGTCTTAACTCTGCTCTTTATAACGCCGAATACCCTCTGATGGTAACGGCACTGCAATCGGTTGAATACAGCGGCGAGCTACCCGAGGCATTTACGACAAGACAAACGCTGAAGCTGACAAATTCCGAGCAGGCAATTGAGATAGATGTGGCCATGCGCTCTGCCATGTCAGAACTGAATTTCAGCCCACTGGCGATGTTGTTTAGTCTGGTGCTTATGCCACTGTATGTTCGTATTTCAGGCAGACGCCGACGCAGAGAGCTAAAAATTGCACAAGAAGAAGCGCCACCTACGCCATTGCTGATTATTGATTTAAAAGACAAAACACTGGGTAACGGTGTGAATGATGTCAAAGTCGTGCTGCAGAACAAGCCACTGTGCTTTTACACGGCGCTGGTGAAGTACTGCATGGAAAATCCTTCCGAGCCGCTTCAGCACCATAAAGACGTGCCGGTTGAGTTGCTTAATCTGGCGAACAAAGTGTTTGGCAGATTGATCGAATTGGGCCATACCAAACGTAAACGACCGGACTTTAATGCCAATCTGGATAAAACCTTAAGTGAAGTTCGCGCCGCACTGGATGAAGTCTTTGCTGATTTTACCGCAGAAAAGGAGCGCTATTATCCGCCGCGAGCACAGGGTGAAGGGTCCAGATCGAAACAACACAGCTTTGCGCTGACTACTCTCAGCCCGGAGGATGTCGAAATTATCGGTAATTAATATTTACGGCTTTTCACCACCTATATGCACCTAATAAGTAAGTAATCGCGAACTTAAGATTGATTCGCGAGGGGCAAACGCGTATCTTTGCATCAAGAAAAATAGCCTTCATGTATTATGCAATCGCCGTTAATTATTGCCATTTCCGGAGCGTCCGGCTCTGGAAAGTCGTTATTTACTGAAAATTTGTACAATGGTTTCTCTGCGCAGGGTCGACCTGTCCAGATATTGAGAGAAGACCATTATTATCGCGCGCAGGATCATCTGCCGATGGAAGCGCGCGAGCAAAACAACTACGATCATCCCAACGCGTTCGAACACGAACTGCTGAAAGCGCACCTTCAGGCGCTTCGAAACGGGGAGCCCATTGATTACCCGCATTACTGTTTTAAAACGCACACGCGTTTACCTGATACAGAAAGGTTAAACCCAGCGCCGGTAATCATCCTTGAAGGGATCATGCTACTTGCTCGCGCTGAATTGCTGCCCCTTTATGATGTAAAAATCTTCATCGACACGCCGTTAGATATCTGCCTCATGCGCCGCATGATGCGGGATATAAAAGAGCGTGGCAGAACCATTGAATCGGTGGCTCAACAATACGAACAAACCGTTAAGCCAATGTACCACCAGTTCATTGAACCCAGCCGCTTTACTGCTGACGTGGTAGTGACCCAGGGCGGAAAAAATCAAATTGCCCTGGACGTTATCAAGTCGCATATCCAGCAGGCATTAATGTAAAGGATTATCCCTATGGTAAGTTTACTGGGCATTGCGCTATTGCTCGGCATTGCTTATGCGCTTTCGTCAGCGCGTCGTTCGATTAACTGGCGAACCGTTGGTGGTGCTTTTGCCATCCAGGCAGTCATCGGTGCATTTATTTTGTACTTTGAGCCAGGCAAGCAGCTGTTGCTGAATATGACCCAGTTCGTTGCCAATATAATCGGTTACAGTCAGCAGGGTATCGACTTTGTATTCGGCCCCATCGGCGACAAGTCCTTAGGCTTTATCTTTGCCTTTAACGTACTGCCGGTCATTATCTTTTTCTCCTCCTTAATTGCGGTGCTATATCACCTTGGTGTGATGAGCTGGATCATTCGTCTGATTGGCGGCTTTTTACAGAAAGCGCTTGGCACCAGTCGTCCCGAGTCAATGTCAGCGGCGGCGAATATCTTTGTGGGCCAGACCGAAGCGCCGCTGGTTGTACGCCCGTTCATTCCACACATGACCCGTTCCGAATTATTCGCCATTATGGTTGGTGGTCTTGCTTCGATAGCCGGCTCGGTAATGGCTGGCTACGCTGGCATGGGAGTAGAACTTAAGTACCTGCTTGCGGCCAGCTTTATGGCTGCCCCGGGTGGGCTGTTAATGGCGAAAATTATCTTGCCGGAAACAGAAAGTGCCAAAGATGAGCTTAAAGACATCAACGCCGAAGATACCGGCTATGCCAATGTGTTTGACGCTGCTGCAAGTGGCGCTGCCTCGGGTCTGACGCTGGCCCTGAATGTCGGCGCAATGTTGCTGGCTTTTATTGCCCTTATTGCCATGTTAAACGGCATTGTAGGCTGGTCAGGCTCGCTGTTTGGCTTTGAAAATCTGACGTTTGAAGCCATTTTAGGCTTTCTGCTGCAGCCGCTCGCCTGGGCGATTGGCGTACCGTGGGAAGAGGCCAGAATTGCCGGTAGCGTGATTGGTCAGAAAGTGGTGGTCAATGAATTTGTTGCATACTTAGGTTTTCTTGAGAATCGCGAAGCATTGTCTGCCACTTCACAGGCTATTATCACTTTTGCATTGTGCGGTTTTGCGAACTTCTCTTCCATCGCCATTCTGATGGGCGGTATTGGTGCCATGGCACCAACACGCCGCAAAGAAATTGCGCGCTTAGGGCTGAAAGCCGTTATTGCCGCCACACTGTCTAACCTGATGAGTGCTTCACTGGCCGGTTTCTTTATTTCGCTGGGTTAAAAAAGCGACCATTAGTAGACTAATCGGTCAAGTTTTTGTAAATTACCCACCTCTTCGCGCAGTCGTTGATTTACCTCAATGCCTGCGCCTTTTCTGTTTGCGGGTCTATGATTATAATGCCGCCGTCTAACTTAACGGGAATCAGTTATGCAATTAGTTGCTGTTGACTACCAGGCCGATAACGCTCAAGAGCTCTTCGTAGAGTCACTGCGTGAGACCGGGTTTGGTGTACTTAAAAACCATCCTATTCAGCAATCGATGGTGTCAGATATTTATGCCGCGTGGCAGAAATTCTTCGATAGCGAAGAAAAGCATCAGTACCTTTACAATAAAGGCACACAGGACGGCTTTTTCCCGCAAAGTGTGTCTGAGGTTGCCAAAGGCTTCACGAAAAAAGATATCAAGGAATATTACCATTTCTATCCGTGGGGACAGTGCCCTGCCGAGCTGCGTCCACAGCTTGAAGCGTATTACAATCAGGCGACTGACCTGGCAAAAACCCTGTTAGGGTGGATAGAGGCACACTCTCCGGAAGACGTCAGCAAACACTACCGCGAGCCATTGTCGAACATGATTAAAGACAGTGATCAAACGTTGCTTCGCGTGCTGCATTATCCGCCGCTGAAAGGCGACGAAGAGCCGGATGCAATTCGTGCTGCTGCACATGAAGATATCAACCTTATTACTATTCTACCGGCCGCTAATGAGCCTGGTTTGCAGGTAAAAGCCAAAGACGGTAGCTGGCTGGATGTGCCCTGTGATTTCGGTAACCTGATCGTGAATATCGGCGACATGCTGCAGGAAGCGTCAGGACACTACTTCCCGTCGACCACGCACAGGGTGATGAACCCTGAAAATGCAGACATGACCAAGTCGCGTATTTCATTGCCGCTATTCCTGCACCCCCGCCCGGATGTGCAGTTGTCTGACCGTCATACTGCGGGCAGCTACCTTCAGGAGCGCCTGAAAGAACTGGGTGTGATCTAAGCGCCTGTTTTCTGATAGTAAAAAGCCGTGCGACTGCACGGCTTTTTTGTTGCTTAGCGTGTTAACCAGTCGTCATATCGTAAAGCTCTGCGAGATACGACTCACAGAGGCCCGACGCGAAGTCGTTACAATTATCCCGCCACGCTTGATCCTTTCATGTGCACTAATCCTGAGCGCTAATTTACCCGGCTGTGCAGCGTCGACAGCTTACTTAAATAGCGATTTTCGTCCTGCGCATTCGGTGCATAACGTGCTGCTTTTTCAATATACGCCTCTGCGCGGGAGATATCGCCAAGCTCAAAATAGGTTTTCGCCAGGCCAAACCAGATCTCATGGCGGCTGTCATCCAGGCGCATTGCTCTGCGATAATGAACGAGGGCCTCATCGAATTCCTTATCAGCCAGCGCCTCTTCGCCCAGCATATAGTGATAAAACGGGTTGTTGTCACGACGACGCTCGACTTTTGCTGCGATAGCGTTTGCCTCTTCTGTCCGGCCCTGGAAACGGTAGAGGATCGCCAGATTCTCCCACGCAGTCAGGTTATCTTCCTCCAGCTCAAGCGCACGCTTGTAAGCCACTTCAGCGGCATCGTAAGCATCAATTTTTCGGTACAAAATGCCAAGGTTTCCCCATGACTGAGACAACTGCGGAGACAATAAGGCCGCTTTTCTGAAGTAGGCATACGCCTTGGAGTAACTGTTCGCGATAAGCGCATCGGCGCCTTTGTTGTTATAGAACATCGAGAGCACGACATCCTTACTGACTTTATAGCGGGGAAAATACTCTCTGACAGCCTGAGGATCGAAGTCAACATCAACAAAGTCTTCTTTGATGCGGGTGATGTTCATTTCTTTTGGGGTGGTGATACGAAGATTCAGGTGCCCATTCAGTAAGCTGTACCCTGCCCTGCGGGTCCAGTACTCAGGAATATCAACCTCATAAAACTGCGCATCAAAACCCGCATGTTCCGCCATCGCGAATGTCATAATGGATAAAGAAAGGCAATTTGCCGTTTGCATGTGGAAGGTTTCTGATGCAGTAGAATTTGCGCTACCGCGGTACTGTAGCCCAAGCGCAGAATAGTCAAAGATATCATCCACCAGACTGCGAATATTGCTTTCGTAGTTGTCATGGGGCGACTGCGTAGACTTTACAAATGCAGCAGCATCTTCATCCAGTGCAAAAATGGCTTCCTCCGACTCGGGCTCGAAGAGAGTATAACTCGGAAACAGATCGTCTCTGAGGATCGGATAAGGCTGTTTCACCACCGATTCTGTGCTGGCGCACCCTTGCAATATCGCAACTATACCCAGGCTAGTTAATAGATTTCTCGCTCCCATACACCACCTCCGGTTACCGCATTATCCGGCGCCTGTTGGCGGTTATATCCTGCTAACGAATGACTCCACTCCTGGGAAAGCGCACCATCAGTGTAAAAGCGCCTGAATGTAATACCGTTTAAGTATAGAACATCTGCACGCACTCTCTTCCCGTTTATGGGCGAAAGTGGGTATCTGGTCGCAAATTCTCATCGTTTCAGGCAGTCAGCGTTGTATCACGCTCTGGGTGCTGATTCATATTCGGTGACAAAACGGGCCGGTAAGGTTACGTAAGTTTAATCAACTGGTTTGCCAAAGCTGGCGTATCCATCGGCAGCATTGTTACTGAAGTTTCCACTAACGTGCCACTTTTCTATCATTCAGGAGAATACCAGATGAAACTATTTTCGTTTTTTACCAAAGCACTGATTATTGCCAGCTTAAGCTTTACCGCCATGGCAGGCCACCATAAAGAAAAAGAAGACATTGTCACCATTGCTGCCGGCAATGATGATTTTTCTACATTAGTCACCGCAATCAAAGCTGCGGGCATCACAGACATTCTTAAAGATGCCGGCCCGTTCACGGTATTTGCGCCCACTAACGCGGCTTTTGACGCACTCCCAGCCGGTACGCTGGATAAGCTTCTTAAGCCAGAAAACAAAGACGCGCTGGTACAGGTTCTTACCTATCACGTAGTTGAAGGGAAAGTGACTGCAGAACAGGTGGCAGGTTTAAGCGAAGCAACGTCTGTTGAAGGCACAACAATCGATATTACAACTGACATGGGCAAAGTAAAGGTGGAAAATGCCACTGTCGTTAAAACTGACATCATGGCTTCAAATGGCGTGATCCACGTCATCGATACCGTCATTATTCCTGATACGCTTGCTGCCAGCTTATAATCAGTAGCAAACCCATGCTGTACAGCCGGGATTCTTCCCGGCTTTTTTATTTTATCCGCAGGGTTCCCTGCAAATGTACTTTACATGCCCCCTTCCCCCTGTGTAAATTTTAAGCATGACGCTACAGATGGTCATTCTGGTGTCAGTACCGATCACTACCGTTTACCAACATGTACCCTATGCTCTAAGGCGGTTTTTCGATATCTGCACACTTCATTTCTCACACAGGGATCGCGACTATGATTCGAGTGGTTTTCAACCAGAAAGGGGGCGTGGGGAAGTCGACCATTAGCACTAATCTGGCCGCACAAAGTGCAGTGGCGGGACAACGCACGCTGCTTGTTGACCTGGATGCGCAAGGTAACAGCACACACTACGCTGGCGTTAACGTTAGCGAAGACTCACTTACTGTATCTGACTTATTTAAACAGGTAGCTGGATGGTTTAGTTCGCCAAGGCCACCTGCGGATTTTGTTCAGGCTACGCCCTTTGATAACCTTTTTGTTCTGCCCTCACACCCGGGACTGGCGGATATCGAGCGGGAGCTCGAGTCACGATACAAAATGTTTAAGCTCAAAGAGGCACTTCACACATTACAAAGTGAATTTGATCAGATCGTTATCGACACCCCGCCTAACTTTAATTTTTACTCCAAAGCGGCATTAATCGCAGCGGATCGATTTATTATTCCTTTCGACTGCGATGACTTTTCAGTACAGGCCATAGGCAGGCTGCTTGATAACGTAATGGAGCTAAAGGAAGACCATAACCGTGACCTTATTTTAGAAGGGATAGTAATCAATCAGTTTAATTCGCAGGCGCGATTACCGGCCTCGCTGGTCACACAGTTAAAAGCGCAGGAGCTGCCCGTGCTTGAGCCCTATCTCAGCTCAAGTGTCAAAGTGAAAGAGTCTCACAGCGCGCAGACACCACTTCCTTACTATGCTCCCAGTCATAAGGTTGCCAAGCAGATTGCCGCATTATTTTCAGGCTTGCATCAACCTTAAAACAGTGCAAATAACGCGGTTTCTTCTAATAAGATAAATGCACCGAGTCCAAACAGAATAAGCCCGGCGAGTTGTTCCTGTCGCACTGCCCAGGCGGGTGAGCGGGCAAGCCAGCGCCCCAATTGAGAAGACAACGTCACCACAAACAAATCACTACCAAGCGCAATGACTGCGTATACCCCGCCAAGCAACAACAGTTGCATGGAAATGTTGCCGCTCTCAGCGCGGGTAAACTGAGGTAAAAACGCAATAAAAAATAACCCGGTTTTGGGGTTAGTTAACTCAACAATCAGGCTTTGTCTCAGCACTTTACCGGTACTGGTTGTCACCGGCTTTTGTAAATGGGGCACGCTTGCGCGCAACCAGGTTTTTACCCCCAGATACAGTAGATAAAGCGCCCCCGCTACCTTTAACCCGGTAAACAACGTCGGTGAGTACACGATAACCGCCGACAACCCCAATGCCGTACCCACGGCATAGCTAAGACTTCCCAGCGCCATCCCTGCCGCCGCAGCGACGCCGGCTCTGGCACCATTTCCCATGGTGCAGGCCATAATGTACAAATTAGAAGGCCCGGGAGACAGGCTTAATACTAAAGCCGCGATTGCAAAAGCAATCAGCACATCCATTCCTATCAAAGAAAGTTCCTTGCGAAAGCGTTAACCAAATCAACACCTTGTTGATGTAGCGAGAAAGGTTTGTTTATCGCGATATCCTGATGTAGCCATAACGATAGCACGCTGGCTCTCAGGCTGTATTTACTACATCAGCGTGCTCTGCACACCACCGTTTACTGTGTTACCACCCAATCGGCGACATTTTCATGCGCACAGGCAACTTTTCAGCCGTTGAGCTGATCCTCTGGCTATAGGTCAGCGGTAGTAATCATTACAAATTAACTGACTCGTTTCACGTACAGTCTTTCTGCGCTGAAAAGTGTTTACTTCAAAGCCAGTTGCGACGGCCTTCACGCTGAGTTCCACGTCTCAAGGACTTGGACTGCGCGTTGTATTTTTAGCATCTGAGCACAAGGATATCGCTACTATGTTTTTGTCTTACAGTTTTACGCTTTGGGGGCTTTGGCTCATTCTGCTAACCGTGGTTGTTCAGAGCATTGTGGCTGCTGTCGCCCACCGCAAACAATCACAATACATACCGGGTAAGGTAGATGAAAACCTGAGTCACGACTCGTTTGTTTTCAGAAGCCACCGGACATTCCATAATTCACTGGAGAATCTGGCCATCTTTGTAATGCCGGTACTGATTGCCATTTTTGCAGGTGCCGATCCTCAGACGCTGACATGGATTGTCTGGATCTATGCCATCGCGAGAATCATACACATGGCATTGTATTACGCCATAGCCACCGAGAAAAACCCAAGTCCGCGTAGCTACTTTTACATGATTGGACTAGTGGCGACACTGGCAGCGTACGTCGTAGTTGCCTGGGAGTTACTCTCGCGTGGCGCTTAGGCTCGGTCAGATAACGCTGATACTGGCGCTACTGCTGTCATCATTTGCTGGCCGTGCACAAGATGAATCAGATTACCGTCTTACTAATGTAACAGACGATGTATTTCGCTTCACTGCCGGAAATTACCACGCACTGGTTATCAAGACGGACGACGGTATCGTTCTTATTGATCCGCTTAACACCCGCGCTGCCAGCTGGATAAAAAAGACGGTTGCCGAACGCTTTAATAAACCAATCACGCATCTGATTTACAGCCATAGTCATCCTGATCATGCTTATGGCGGAGAGGTATTTGACGATGGCAACACCGTTTTAGTAAGTCACCAGGATGCCCGCGCCAACCTGAAACGCGTTCGCGCTGATACCGCCCTGCCCTCGCTGGTATTTAACGACACGCTGACACTTTTTGCCGGCGGAAAAGACATCACCCTTACTTATTATGGCCCCACTAACGGTTACGGCAACGTTGCTGTGCATGTGCAGCCCGATGATGTGATGTTTGTTGTTGACTGGGTGGTAGTCGGCCGCCTGCCTTATAAGGATTTGATGGGGTATGATCTTGAAGGCACGCTCCGCGCTACCGAAAAATTACTTAAGCAACCTTTCACTCACTTTGTCGGTGGTCACGCCGATATGGGTAATAAAGATGACGTCAACGCTTATTATAAGTACATTCAGACGCTGCATAACAGTGTGCTGGAGGGGATCCTCGCAGGAAAATCTTTGAAAGACATTCAGCGAAGTCAGCCAATGGCTGAGTTTTCATCGCTCAAAATGTATGACGAGTGGGTAGAACTCAATATTAAAGGCGCATACGAACAACTGGTTTCCCGTTCTTACCTGAAAATGAGGGAGTCAGCATCAGGTCAGTAAACAGGGAAGATGCGGTTTCATTTTCTGATTCCTGCCAGCCTGATAATACGGCTGGTTTGAAGGAAGGTATAGATAATTATATCCGATAAAAGCCTCCAACAATCAAAGCCATATACTTTTTCGTTGAATTAGGTAAGCTGTAAGTTATCGCGGTGCTGCGTTTTGGCGCACTCTCAACTAAGAGGTGATGTTTTGCAATCTACACGCACACGATCAGTGGAAGATTGTCATATTTTAATTGTAGACGACCAGGCAAGCAGTCGGCTTATCCTCGAGTCATTGCTGGAAGACATGGTTACCTGCACCTTGGTGTCAACTGCACACGATGCCATTGAGTGGAGTCGAACGAACAACCCAGATCTCATCCTGATGGATGTGGTGATGCCTGATATGGATGGCCATGACGCCTGCAAAATGCTAAACGACATGGCGGAAACTACGCATATTCCGGTCGTATTTGTCACAGGTTCCGCGAATGACGACGAACAGGAAAAATGCTGGGAAGCAGGCGGTGTTGATTTTGTTGAAAAGCCCGTTAATCCGACGACGTTACGGAATCGGGTAAAATCACATTTAAACCACAAACTGAAAACGGATTTGCTGGAAAAGCTCATCTACCTTGACCGTCTTACCGGCGCCTTCAACCGACATTTTCTGGAAGACAACATCCCTTCTATGATACGGGACGCGGTAAGAAACGAGCGGGACCTGTCCTTTGTCCTTTTCGATATCGATTACTTCAAACAATATAATGACCTGTACGGCCATCTGAAGGGCGATACTTGCCTGTGGAAAATCTGCAAAGAAACCATGCAAGCGCTACTACGTCCCCGCGATGTACTGATTAGAATTGGCGGAGAAGAGTTTCTGGTGATCCTTCCTGAAACTGACGAGAAAGGCGCATCTTCCGTGGCGCACAGGCTTGTTGCTACCATTGAGTCTCTTAAAATAGAGCATAAACGCTCTCCCAACAACGTAGTTACCGTCAGTGCCGGGGTCTCCAGTTATCATAAATCTGATGACGGAATTTCTGAAAAAGCTATTTTGCGTGCTGATAAGGCATTGTACGAAGCGAAGGCTCGGGGACGCAACATAGCCGTGCTCTTCAACCCGGCGATGGAGTAAAGGGGCTATGGGCGACACACTGCAGCTGTGGAACAAAGAAAATGCGCTGAAGCGAATGATGGGTAAACAGGCGTTGCTGGATAAGATAATCGACTTATTTCTGGCGCAGTTTCCCTCGGTCTGGATTTCTGCGAAATCTGATGTCGCTAGTTGCAACTGGCCTGCGGTGAAATCACAGGCCCATACCTTAAAAGGCTCTGCCGCCGAACTCGGACTGGAGCGCCTGGCGCAGGCTTTGTCCACCCTGGAACGTGCAGCTAGTACAGAGGATAAAGCGCTCGCCACACAAGCCCGGGATGAAGTTGACGCAATCTTTGAAAAAACCCTGCCTCTGCTGTCCCGCTAACCTTCCTTTCGCACAATAGCACCGTTTACTTTCCGCCACCCCTGCCTTCTCAAAGCTGGCTACCCAGTCTGCTTAACAACGTACGCTGTACTTTTCCGACAATCACATTTTCAGTGAGTATAAATCTGTTTTTACCTTAACTGGTGCGAAACGGCAGGTTTAACTGAAAGCATATGCATCCAATACACATCGTGTCTGTTGTTATTGTGACAGCAACGGCGTCGATGCTGTCACAATAAGTTATCGCGTCGTTTGAGGCTAAGGGCTAACCCGCCGCGTGTCCTGATGCAAGATCGATATCTTTCACTTCGCTGCGGGAAGCAGGCTCAATATTAAAGACAATGAAGAGCAGGAAGGTCGAGTAAAGCGCACCAAACGCGACGATCAATCCGGTCAGGTTCCATTGCATCATCAGCCCCAGTGGCACGATATGGGCAATCGGAATAAAAGCCATCAGGGTTTTCGGTTGCAACATCAGTGATACCCAGATTTTTTCTCCCTGAGCACGGCTAAATCCAAGCCCGTGGCAAAAGTGAGCTAATACGAAAGGCATGATCTGGGCAAGGCAAATTAGCGCCGTTGCTACCACAGCCACAAACAGCTCTCCTGCCGCTTGTGCGCTGCCAGCTGCCATAGCCGCAACATGCGGATTCGTTTGCTGTGCACTCACGCTTACCATCGAAATCAGAAAGTCAGCCACCACAAATCCCAACCAACTCAAACATAAAATCAATACAACGGCGGGAAGATATACAGCTTGCTGAAAGCGAAGTTCCTGCGCCAGCCCACGTAAAGAACCGGAGCGAAAATGCAGGCTGGTGACGCACACAATGAGTGAGATAAGGATTGCATAGCTTGCCAGCTTCAACGGAAACCAGGCAAACGGGATCGACTCGGTAAGCAGACACAGGAAAAAGAACCCCGCTGCCAGCAGCGGTTGACGAAATAGAAAACTGAACATGTCCTTATAGGCTTTGAGATAGTCCTGCTTCTCAAGATTTGTATTAACTTGCATAATTACAACCTTCACTCAGGAAGTCGCTAACTATACGGATTGGCGAACAAAAGTTAAGCAAGCTCATCGCACAAACGGTATGTTTAACCATACTTGCGTATTTGACTCTACTGACCATGTTGAGACCGGTATTGCCCGCTAACTGAACATACACAAAGCCACACGACATTTCACGATAAGCCGATGAGTTTGGACCGTTGAGAAGGATGGTGCCCAGGGGTGGGTGAAGCAAGCGCTTTGTGCGAAGCCCAGCTTCGCGCGCAGCTGAACGACAAAAATCTGTGATTTTTGGCTGGAATAGTCCGCCGTCTTAAAACATCTGGCTCTTCATCATTAACGGGGGACATCAGCATTCATTAAACTGATTTTGCGAAGATCATTTAATGGAGATAAGCCG
>NZ_JAESDH010000040.1 GCF_019249295.1 Alteromonas antoniana | reverse complement strand
AGTTTGTCTGATATTGGCATTCTGCATTCCTTTCAACAGGTTAAGAATGCCACTTACACAGATCTTTTTACACTCTCCCCGAAGGGTTAGATGGTTGAGAGCGTCGTTCAATAGCGAAGTCAACAATGTCGCGAGAGGTAATTCTACTGACAGTTAATTTTCCTAATTTGCAGCTGCTGATTTGCTTATAAGAATAAAGAGCTGTTCTGCACAGCGGCTTATCTGACGCTTGCTTCTTTTCTATATAACTTTGGATTAACTCAGTCAGTGTGCAGTCGACCAAGTCAAATGAAGCCAATTCAGTATTGTGCTCTACTTTATGCAAAGTTTGCTTTGCCCACTTTAGCGCTGCAGATTTCGTATGAAATGACTTAGATTTGGAGAATACAACCACACCTTTCGACTTCTCCCTAACACGAGCGAGGTAGGTATTTCCTTTTTTGTTTTCTCTTTTGCTTACCGTATAATGCGCCATCTCGGATGCCTTTTTGATCCCCTGAGCTGGCATTTTTGATCCCCCGAAAGTCCAAAATGTCGCATTTCGCGCCTTCTTTTCTTTCCGGGAAGAATGTTTTTTATTTGAATAAATGCCAATAAAAACAAGGTTTTAATGTGAATAGCAATAACTTGTCCGAATCACGCCGATTCTCAATCGCTCCAATGCTGGATTGGACCGATCAGCACTGCCGCTACTTTCTTCGTCTCATTTCGAAGCGTGCGTTGCTGTACACCGAAATGGTGACAACCGGCGCGATCATTTATGGTAAAGGCGACTACCTGGCATATAACGAAGAAGAACACCCTGTCGCATTGCAGCTGGGCGGCAGCGAGCCTGCGGATATGGCCCGGTGTGCCGAGATTGCGCAGCAGCGTGGTTACGATGAAGTGAATATCAATGTGGGCTGTCCGTCAGATCGTGTCAAGAACGGTAGCTTTGGCGCGTGCCTGATGGCGCAGCCAGAGGTTGTGGCTGAAAACGTAAAGGCGATGCAGGCCGTTGTGGATATTCCGGTGACCGTGAAATGTCGCATTGGCATTGATGATATGGACGAATACAAAGACTTTGCCCGCTTTATCGACATTGTCGCCGAGTCTGGCTGTGACACCTTCATTGTGCATGCTCGCAAAGCCTGGCTACAAGGGCTCAGCCCGAAAGAAAACCGTGAAATCCCGCCACTGAACTATCCGCGCGTCCACGAGTTGAAAAAAACGCACCCTGAACTGAATATCAGTATTAATGGCGGCATTAAATCGCTGGAAGATTCGAAAGCGCAGTTGCAACATGTTGATGGCGTGATGATGGGGCGTGAAGCGTATGCCAATCCATATATACTGGCATCGGTGGATCAGGATATTTTCGAGCAATCGACCCCGGTGATGACCCGCACTGAGATCGTACATGCCATGCAAGCGTACGTGGAAAGGCAGACAGATCAGTGGTTTAAGCCATGGCATGCGGCCCGCCATATGCTTGGACTGTTTCAGGGACAACCCGGTGGCCGAATCTGGCGACGCTACCTGAGTCAGAATGGTACCGGCAAAAATCCGGATCCCAACCTGCTGCTTAATGGTCTGGACGCCGTTATGACTGCACAGGAAAACGTCAAAGCCTTCAATGAATCTAAAGTTGGTTAAAAACGCTAAGCGGGTTGGTTAAAAAGGCTACTATTTATACTTTCGTCTGATCCGCTTCTCGTGCTCCTTTTTCAGCTTGTCTTTAAAACTATTTTAAATCAGTAGGTTACGATTTTTTTCAAGCTTGGCACACCTCTGGCTATATCTATACCGTAGCGACGACATGGCGTGGTCGCACTGACAGATACCAGAGGGAAACACATGAAAACTCAATCACTTATCGTGGCATCAGCATTGGTTTTAGGTTCTTTTAGTTCGCAGGTTAATGCGCAGGAATCAGGCCTTGAAAAATTCGTCGGTTACATGCTTAGCCAGACAGTCCAGATGACAAGCAATGAAATTAACCAGGGTGTGCAGCAAGTCGTCGCTAATACCTCGCACATGTTTGAGCTGGATGGAAAGGCAATCAGTGGATCGGTATCAGTAACTGATATTGCCAAAGCAGACAGCGAGAAAACAAAGTCACCTAAACAGGTTACTACTGAGTAACACTTTATGGTTCAGCAACTTAGTCTGCTAATCATAATGTTGATGCCCGTTGCTTCATTCGCATTAGGTGCATTACTTTTTACTACCCGTCGCCTGAGGTTTTTTACCCGAAGGACAAGTACGAGACAATCGACGACCAAGGGTAGCTACTCTCCATAGCAGATAACCACACTCTCTGGTTATCTGCTTTTTTATGCCTTCCGTTATCTCACTTTGCATTTCATCTTCCCTGCTTAGCTTTCCTTACAATTATGTTGCTCTGGCGGTGCGTGATTAGCCTGAAAATACACTCTGCTATTGCTGGTGCTTTTTCTCAGTGGAGTTATCCCAAAGTGAACGAAATCGCCCTTCCGGAAAACGTCTTTTTTATATGTTGTCAATTTCACTAATTCAGTTGGTCAAAATCACTAAATTGGATTTTGATTTATCACTGCTACGGTGTGTGACGCTACAATAAAAATAAAAAAAACCTATTAAAACAGTGGGTTAAATAATTGGCACGCCAGTTGTAATACCTTACCCAAGAAACAACATCATTGTTGATTATTTATCGAGAGAAGAAGGAAAGACACCATGAGCATGTTTTCAAGAATGACAGACATCGTACAGGCCAACATTAACGCCATGCTGGATAAAGCCGAAGATCCGGAAAAGGTAGTTCGCCTGATCATCCAGGAAATGGAAGAGACGCTGGTAGAGATCCGCTCTGAAGCGGCAAAGTTTATCGCTGAGCAAAAGCATCTTACCCGCCAGCTTGAGAAATGTGAGAAAGAAGCCGCTAACTGGCAGGAAAAAGCACAACTTGCCGTAGACAGAGACAAAGACGAACTGGCTCGTGCTGCGCTTGCCGAAAAGCAGCGTTACACACAGAAAGCCGAAGCGCTTCAGCAGCAATACGACACGTTAACTGAATCGCTGAGCAAATTGCAGGACGACACGGGGCGCTTGAACGCCAAATTGTCTGAAGCGAAAGCCAAACAAAAGTCACTGGTTTCTCGCAAACATTCTGCTGCGGTAAGACTGAAAGCGAAAAACGTGGAACACAGCAGCAAAATTGAAAATGCGATGTCACGTTTCGAACAATACGAGCAGCGCATTGATAATTTAGAAGCACAGGTTGATGCCTACGACATTACGTCGCACAACGGTGAAGCAAGCAGCCTGGAAGCGGAATTTAAAACCCTTGAAGGCAACGATGCGATTGATAAAGAGCTGGCTGAGCTGAAGAAAAAGAAAGCCGCTTAATTAGATCAACACTATTTACAAGCCCGCCGTCAGGCGGGCAGGAAAACGCAGGAGAAAGACTATGAAAATACCAACCTCAGGAAAACGTGTGTATCGGGATCTGGATAATGCCGTCGTTGCGGGTGTGTGCTCAGGCGTGGCGAAATATCTGGATGTTGATGCCGTCTGGGTACGGGGAGCGGCGGTAATCGCTATGTTCATGATGCCTGCTGTTACCCTGCTCGCTTATTTAGCCGCCGTATTTCTGTTACCACGGTGGTCATTATGAAACAGTTCATCATCGCCCTGGTGATTGGCCTGATACTGGTCAATTGCTTCGGGTCGCTGGTTGGAGACTGGTTCGGATTTCATATCATGATGGCCGAAGAATACCTGTCTCCCTGGGAGAATATTGTTGCGCTGTCTATAATAGCCGTTGTCTTTGTTATTGTAGGCTTTATAGTAGCAGTAAGTCTGGTGGGCACTCTGGTGATGGGCGCTCTCGCCGCGATTGTTGCTTTATTCGTGGTAGGCATCAGCGCATTTTGGCCAGTATTGTTGGTAATCGGCATTGTTTATGCCCTGCGCCGGAGTCACCGCCAATATGCCAGATAAGCCGAGGAGCTAATCAAAATCCCGCAATAACCCGTATGCCATCATCATGTTTACCTCCGCTTTTCGCGGAGGTTTCTATTAAGGAAGAACGAGGTACACATGAAGCAATACTTGAATGCAAAGTGGATAGGTCTGGCTGTTCTGGTCTTATTCGTAATTTTCTGGCTAATTGGTGTGTACTGGAGCTCTGAGCCCGATACGTTCAGCATGGAAGATAAGGTTCAGCAGGCATCAACCGGCTTTGACCATCAAACAGTGGCCGGTTACACCATGACAACGTCGCTAATTGAAGTAACCCGGACATTACTGGACAAGCCGGGGGGATATCTTTCCAACGACGTCATGCCGCCTAGCCTGTTTTTAGACAATATGCCAGCATGGGAATACGGTGCACTGGAGATGGTGAGAGACTTGTCGCGTTCCATGCGAAACGATTTCAGCCGTTCACAGTCACAATCTATTGAAAACAGCCTGCTGGCAAAAGCCCACCCCAAATTTAACCTCGATCACAGAAGCTGGGTGTTTCCGCCGGCCGAGTCTTCCTATCGGGACGGCATCAAGTTGCTTGAACAGTATCGCCAGCAACTGGTAGACAGAAGCGATGCCGACAGCCAGTTCTACACCCGCGCGGACAACCTGCGCGAGTGGCTTAAACAAATCGAGAAACGCCTGGGCAGTTATTCACAGCGCTTAAGCGCCAGTGTGGGCTCATCACGTTTAAACACCGATTTGGCAGGTGCACCCAACGCAAGGCAATCTACGCCATCTGCAGACCAGCGCATGGTAAAAACCAGCTGGTGGAAACTGGACGACAACTTCTATGAGGCACGTGGTGCTACCTGGGCCCTGCTGCATTTTCTAAAAGCCGTTGAAATTGAGTTTGCTGATGTGCTGGATGACAAAAATGCCCGCGTGAGCATCCAACAGATTATTCGCGAGTTAGAGGCGACACAACAAACGGTATACAGTCCTATGATTTTAAACGGGGGTGGCTTTGGTATGTTAGCTAATCACTCGTTAGTAATGGCGAACTATATTTCGCGTGCAAACGCTGCTTTAATTGAACTGTCAGAACTACTCAATCAAGGATAACACATGAAAAAATGCCTGACCGCAGCCGCTCTTGGCTGCGTTTTCTTTGCGTCTTCTGCGACGGCCGACACTATCGCAGGTGTGTACATTGGCGCTCAGGGCTGGAACACGTCAACATCTGGTGGTTTCGCTGATTCTTCTTCCACTGCAAATTTTAACTTCGATGATGAAACTAACGGGGCGGCGTATATTGCTGTAGAACATCCGGTGCCGTTTCTGCCAAATCTGAAAGTTAATTATACGGGACTGGATACCTCTGGTGTTACCAACCTTGAATCCAGTTTCACATTTGATGGCAATTTGTATACCGCGGAAAGTGATGTCACGACCAATGCCGATATCACCTCTACCGATATCATCCTGTATTACGAGCTTTTCGATAATGATCTTATCAGTTTCGATCTGGGTCTGAATGGTAAATATATTGATGGCACTCTGATAGTAGAAGATCAGGCCAGTAATACACGAGGTGTCGAGGAATTCTCTGGTGTTATCCCTATGGTGTACTCTCGTGTACAGGTAGGACTGCCGTTCACTGGTTTGGCAGCTTATGCTGAAGGCAGTTACTTAAGCTTTGACGATCATACACTTAGTGACTACCAAATTGCGCTGACATACTCGTTTATTGAGAGTCTCGCAGTAGATATGACATTACAATTGGGTTATAGAAATGTTCAGGTAGACATTGAAGATCTGGACGACGTCTATGCCGATATGGAGTATGACGGCGCCTTTGCCGGCCTCGAAATTCACTTCTAATTGCCAAAAGTGTGGTCTTAAGCACTTTCAGTAATAAAAAAGTTAGAATAGTTCTTTTCTCTTTCTAAGCAAACTCGTTAGCCTTATGTCCATCGTAATAAGGCTAATGAGTTATGTCAGAACAACCGAATCAACAATCTATCCCTGGTGCGGTCTTAAATGAGCAGCAGTGGAACGCGATCACGCAGGCAATTGCCGGCCTGAGCAAAGAACAGCTTACCTGGGTAAGTGGCTACATTGCAGGGATGGCTGCCAGTCAGGGCGGCGCGGCGCTGGCTCCTGTGACTGCGGCCGCAGCGCCTGCTAACAGCAATGTACTGACTATCCTGTACGGTTCGCAAACCGGCAATGCCAAACATCTCGCACAGGCGTTTCAGGCGAAAGCGGAAGCCGCAGGCTATAACAGCAAGCTGGTTAGCATGGCGGATTTCAAGCCTCGTAGCCTTAAAAGTGAAACGCATCTTGCAGTTTTTGTCAGCACCCATGGTGAAGGTGATGCACCGGATGACGCCATTGAGCTGCACGAATTTTTAGGCGGTAAAAAAGCGCCAAAAGTGCCTAATCTGAAGTACGCAGTATTGAGTTTAGGTGACAGCAGCTACGAGTTTTTCTGCCAGACTGGTAAAGACTTCGATTCACGCCTCGCTTCACTTGGCGGCACTGCGGTAATTTCCCGTGCCGATTGCGATGTAGATTATGAAGCGCAAGCTGAAAGTTGGTCGGACTCTCTAATCGAAGCGCTGAAAAGCGACTTTGACAGCGTACCTGCTGCATCTGTCGCCGCACAAACCGGCACTGCCGCCCAGACATTAGGCGCGACGTCTACCTATACGAAAAAGGCACCCTTTAAAGCCACGTTACTGGAGTCGCTGAAGATTACCGGTCGTGATTCGGTAAAAGACATTCGTCATATCGAAATCAGTCTGGAAGATTCCGGGATCACCTACAAACCGGGCGATGCGCTTGGTGTGTGGTTTAAGAACGCGCCTTCGTTGGTAGAGGCATTCTTAACGGAGCTGTCGCTTGATGGTAATGAGAAAGTCACTGTTGCTGACTCGGAAATCAGTCTTCACGACGCGCTCTCAGGCAAACTTGAGCTGACGTTGAGTTATCCGAATTTTATTAAAGCTTATCAGGCGGCAACAGGTTCTGAGTCGCTGGCAACGTTAATAGAAGACAAAGCCACGTTGCGCACGTACATGGCCGAGCGCCAGCTCATTGACATTGTACGTGATCATCCCGGAAAACTCAGTGCACAGGAACTGGTTGAGGCAATGCGACCGCTGACGCCACGCTTGTATTCGATTGCGTCGAGTCAGGCTGAAGTGGAAGACGAGGTACACCTGACAGTCGCGCATGTTGATTACGATGCCTTTGGTCATCGCCATCAGGGTGGTGCATCCGGTCATCTGTGTGAATATCTGGAAGAAGGTGGCGAAGTGGAGGTGTTTGTCGAGAGCAATGACAACTTCCGTTTGCCTGACGATCCCAACACGCCAGTAATTATGGTGGGGCCGGGCACAGGTATCGCACCTTTCCGGGCTTTCATGCAGGAGCGTGATGCACAGGAGGCCGAAGGCAAAAACTGGTTGTTCTTCGGTAACCCGCACTTTACTCAGGATTTTCTGTATCAGGTAGAGTGGCAGGGCTACGTGAAAGACGGTCTGCTGGATAAAATTACGCTGGCGTTCTCGCGTGATCAGAAAGAAAAAGTCTATGTTCAGCATCGTTTAAAAGAGCACGGTAAAGACGTGTTCGAGTGGCTCGAACAGGGCGCCCATTTTTATGTGTGTGGTGACGCTATGCATATGGCCAAAGATGTAGAAAATGCATTGCTGGAACTTATTCAAACTCACGGCAATAAGTCAGAAGAAGAAGCGAAAGCCTACGTTGTCGCGCTTCGCAAAGCCAAACGTTATCAGAAGGATGTATATTAATGAGTCAGGATAAATCCCCTTTTGTTGTCGAAGGCAAGCTGGCTGACAATGAGCGCCTGAAGCGTGAAAGCCGTAATTTGCGTGGCACAATTGAAGAAGACTTAAAAGACGATCTTACCGGTGGTTTCACGGCTGATAACTTCCAGCTGATCCGCTTTCACGGTATGTATCAGCAGGACGACCGCGATATTCGTGCTGAGCGCGCCAAGCAAAAGCTTGAGCCGCTGCATAATGTGATGTTACGTGCACGGTTACCAGGCGGTGTGATCACGCCTGAACAATGGCTGGTTATCGACAAGTTTGCGGAAGACCATTCCATCTACGGCAGCATTCGTCTTACTACACGTCAGACATTTCAGTTCCACGGTGTGTTAAAACCGAATATCAAACTGATGCATCAGACGCTGAATAAAACCGGTATCGATTCCATTGCTACCGCAGGTGACGTAAACCGAAATGTGCTTTGTACATCTAACCCGGTCGAGTCGCACATTCATGTAGAAGCCTACGAGTGGGCGAAGAAGATCAGTGAGCACCTGCTTCCGAAAACCCGCGCTTACGCGGAAATCTGGCTTGACGGTGAGAAAGTCGAAACCACTGAAACGCCGGTTGAGCCTATTCTGGGCGACAATTACCTGCCACGTAAGTTTAAAACCACGGTGGTGATCCCGCCGCAAAACGATGTGGATGTGCACGCCAACGATCTGAACTTTGTGGCTATAGCCGAAAACGGCAAGCTGGTTGGCTTTAACGTGCTGGTAGGTGGTGGGCTGGCCATGACGCACGGCGACCATTCAACTTATCCGCGTAAAGCTGACGACTTTGGCTTTATCCCGCTGGAAAATACACTGACGGTGGCTGAAGCTGTGGTGACTACGCAGCGCGACTGGGGTAACCGGGTAAATCGTAAAAATGCGAAAACCAAGTATACGCTGGAGCGCGTCGGCGTAGACAACTTCAAAGCCGAAGTGGAAAAGCGGGCTGGTATTACGTTTGCGCCAAGCAAGCCGTATGAGTTTACGCAACGAGGCGACCGCTTCGGTTGGGTAGAGGGGATCGACGGTAAGTTCCATTTGACCGTGTTTATCGAAAACGGTCGCATTCTGGATTATCCGGGCAAAACCCTGAAAACCGGCTGCGCTGAAATTGCCAAAATCCACAAAGGGGATTTTCGACTCACAGCGAACCAGAACCTGATCATTGCCGGTGTTCCGGCAGATCAAAAAGAAGCCATAGAAGCGCTGGCCAAAGAGCATGGCTTAATTCAGCCTGATACCTCGAATCAGCGCCTGGACTCTATGGCTTGTGTTTCATTACCAACGTGCCCGCTGGCCATGGCTGAGGCCGAGCGATATCTGCCTGATGCCGTAACCGAGCTGGAACGAATTTTAGCCAAGCACAACGTGGCGTCTGACAGCATCATCTTTCGTGTAACGGGCTGTCCGAATGGCTGCGGACGCGCCATGTTGGCTGAAGTCGGGCTGGTAGGAAAAGGACCTGGAAAGTACAACCTGCACCTGGGGGGAAATCGTGAGGGCACGCGTATTCCACGGATGTACAAAGAGAATATAGGCGAGCAGGAAATTCTGAACATTTTAGACGAGCTGATTGGCCGCTGGGCCGCCGAGCGTAACGACCAGGAAGCCTTTGGCGACTTCGTTATCCGTGCGGGCGTGGTGAAGCCGGTCGTCGACTCCGCAAGAGATTTCTATGACTAACACAGCAACCGCATTGTCTGAGCCGCTCTCTCTGTCTACGTCGCAGGCACAGCTGGATCAGATTAATGCCGAACTTGAAAAGATGTCAGCACAGGAACGTATTACCTGGGCAGTAGAAAACCTGCCGGATAATCACATCGTTTCTTCCAGTTTCGGTGCGCAGTCGGCGGTAATGCTTCATTTGCTGACACAGGTAAAGCCGGATATTCCGGTAGTGCTGACGGACACTGGCTATCTGTTTCCTGAAACCTATGGGTTTGTCGATACGCTTACGGAAAAGCTCGGGTTGAACCTGCAGGTCTATCGAGCGGATATCTCCGCGGCCTGGCAGGAGGCACGGTTTGGCAGATTGTGGGAACAAGGCATAGACGGTATTGAAAAATACAACCGCATGAATAAGGTAGAGCCTATGCAGCGTGCACTGAGCGAGCTGGGTGCGGGAACCTGGTTTGCCGGATTACGCCGCAGTCAGTCAGATTCGCGTGAGAAGCTACCGGTGCTTCAGAAAGTCGGGGGGCAGTTTAAGCTGTATCCCATTATCGACTGGAGCAACAAAGACTTACACTATTACCTGAAAGACAACGACTTGCCATATCACCCGTTGTGGGAGCAAGGATATGTGTCTATTGGTGACTGGCATACTACCCAGTCGCTGGAAGAGGGCATGAGTGAACAGGATACCCGTTTCTTCGGGTTGAAGCGCGAGTGTGGTCTGCACGAATTTGGCGACGGTATCTAAAACCAATTCGCAGTGATGTGTGCAAACATATCATGAGGGATTGGGATCACCTCGCATGCACCCAATCAGCCCGCGCAATAGTGACATCCGCGGGCTGCTCTTTTCTTTATGCTTAGTAAATCATCAGGTCTGTTATTGATAACGCATTTGCGTTACCAGGTGACGGCACCTCAGATAACTACATATCAAAAGCCGGTGAAAGCGCATTTCGCAGCGCTTCAATGTATTGACTATTATCATGCCGGGCAACCAGTTTGTATAACTCAGCGCCAACTGCGGTGAACTTGTAATACACCAGTGCCGTGCCGGCTTGTTTTGCCTGCAGTGTGAAATTCTCAGCGCCGCAGCGCCATTGTGTTTGCTGGCCTGGCTGAAACTCTCCACTCTCAATTTCGCTGGAAAAAATGAGCTTCATATCAATGAGTGCCAGCAGATCTGGGTAAGACAGGCCGTATACTGAAAGATTAAGTTGCGCAGGTGCTTGCCTTGCCAGTAATGACCACCAGTTTTTGCGTTGGTGATAGCCTACCAGTATTCGCGGGACCGTATCGCCCTGACGACGGCTGGCAATCGATACCGCCTTGCCAAACACTTTCGCATCACGCTGTGTCAGTGCCCGGAGTGTTTCCAGGCTACGCAGTGAAAAACTGCCTGGGTGACTTACTTCTACCGCAAAAATCTTTCCCCATAATTCCTGCATGGCCGGCGAATAAATATTTTCAGCCATCGCTGCAAAGGCAAAGAACCAATCCGGGTCTACTGACTCGGATTCGCGCTCGGCGACACTGACCGACAGTGCAATAGACAGTATTGACTGTAGGTTGCCAATTCGCTGAAGCTCCAGAATTTGCTTACGCCGATCAGACACCTGCTTTCTTTGTTTGCTGTCTGATAGTGGCATATCCGGACTGATACCGACCCGGGAGAACAGTGTAACCATTTTGTCTTTAGATGACGTTGCAGCCTCAGTTTTTGGCTGTTGCGGTTTCGCCGACTCTGACGCAATTTTTTTCTGCGATTCGGTTTGGTTAACCTTGTTGAGCGCGGATGCGAGATTATCGTTAGTGATCTTCATGTGGACTTCATTTGGTAACGCTGGTACAACAAGGTTGTTAGCATATATTCACACTATTGCATTGCCCCGATAACTTTGCAATTCCTGCAGGGGCGAGTAGGATGAATAGACTGGTAGTGAGGATAATCTAGAATATGTCGTCGGCTGGCTATGAAAATGATGAGCTAATCTTCCTGGACGAAGATGGACACACGGAACTTGATACGAAGGTATATAAAACCTGGAATATCCTGATCGTTGACGACGATGAGGAAATTCACACCGTTACGCGCCTGGCCCTTTCTGACCTAATCGTTAATGACCGGAAGCTAAACTTTTTGCATGCCTACTCTGGTGAGCACGCGAAAGAAATTCTTAATGAATACGGCAGAGAAATCGCTATTATTTTGCTGGATGTCGTAATGGAAACCGATGACGCCGGCTTCGATGTTGTCACCTACCTAAGGGAAAAACTGGAGCTGCCAGAGCCGCGAATCATTTTGCGAACAGGCCAGCCCGGATACGCGCCTGAAGAGCATGTCATTAAAACTTATGACATCAATGACTACAAAACGAAAACAGAATTAACCCGCGGTAAGCTTATGACGACGGTGATCTCGTCACTGCGTTCTTATCAGCAAATCCTGACGATTAATCAAAGTCGCCTTGGTCTTCAGAAAATCATCTCTTCTTCAGCTAATCTGCTTGAGGAGCATTCTGTTAAGGGCTTTTGTGAAGGTGTCGTTACGCAAATAAGTTCATTGATTGGCCTTGAAGCGGAAGGGTTAGTGTGTGCTAAAGCCGGCTCTGTGGTCGACAGAGATGATGACGGCGTTTACGTTCTTGGCGCAGCTGGAGATTTCGCCTCATTTATAAATGAGCCCATTGAAAATATTCATAACGACGAGATCATTGAGCATGTGAATCGTTGTCTGCGATTGAAACGTCATATTTACGAACCAAATTGCTCCATTCTTTACATCAACAGTTCTGGTTTTGAAGCTGCGGTTTATGTGAACATGAGCCGCGATATCAGCAAAATAGACAAAACCTTACTGGAAGTGTTTTTATCCAGTATTTCCGTTGGCTACGAAAACGTGAACTTGTTTCATGAGTTACGTAATGCTGCATTCCGGGACTATCTCACGCGCCTGCCTAACCGGAACGAATTCATCAACATGCTTGACCGGCCACATCTGCATAAAGCGGAGTCGCCCATCGTTGCGCTGGTGGATGTAAATCATTTCTCTGACATTAATGATGGATTAGGCCAGGATGCCGGAAATGAATTGCTCAAGGCGATAGCCCATCGCCTTGAGTCGCACTTTGAAAACTCGGTAAAATGTGCCCGTATTGGCGGTGACGTTTTCGGGGTTATTGGTGATGCATCGCTGGTCAACCCGGA
Source organism: Alteromonas antoniana (assembly GCF_019249295.1). Taxonomy (GTDB): domain Bacteria; phylum Pseudomonadota; class Gammaproteobacteria; order Enterobacterales; family Alteromonadaceae; genus Alteromonas; species Alteromonas antoniana. Next base: position 13,694 of record NZ_JAESDH010000040.1, on the reverse strand, counting down.
AACTATCAATGGTGTATTTCAATCTTCCTTCCAGGCTGGTGATCATACGTTACCGGTAAATGTGACCATCGGCCTTTGTAAGTTGGAAGGTGAGCGTAATGTAGGTTTGGATATTCTCAAACGCACTAACATTGCATTAAATCGAGCAAAGAAGAATATCTCTGACAATTTTGAATATTTTGCACCAGAAATTGAAGAGAAAACCGCGTGGCGTTTGAACTTAATTCGTCAACTGCGAAACGATTTTGCTGATAGAAAGCTGGAGTTATGGTTCCAGCCACAAGTCGACCTGGTGAGTGAGAAAGTTATTGGCATGGAGGGCCTGCTGCGCTGGCCGGATGGTGAGGGTAATTTTATTTCGCCTGCGGTATTTGTTCCTCTGGCTGAATATTCGGGACTCATTGTAGACATCGGGCAGTGGGTGCTTGAAGAGTCCTGTCGACGAATCCAACAGCTTACTGCCGCCGGATACGATGATTTACGTGTTGCTGTGAATATTTCGATCCCGCAATTCCGCGATCGTTGCTTTGTAGATAAAGTGAAAGGTGCACTTGCCACCTGCAATTGCGATCCCCGAAGACTGGAGCTGGAAATTACAGAAAGCGTGGTAATGGATGAGCCGCAGATTGTTATTGATGCACTGCGGGCCTTAAAAGAATACGGCGTAGCGATCGCTATTGATGACTTCGGTACAGGCTTTTCATCAATGAGCTACCTGCAACAGTTGCCTCTGGATCGCCTTAAAGTGGATCGGTCATTTGTCAGTGATATTTCACCGGACAGAAATGCAGTGATTGCAGAAACCATTGTCACTCTGGGCAATAAACTGGGGCTGACAACCATTGCTGAAGGTGTTGAGAAGCGTGAGCAGGCCAGTTATATGATTAAGCTTGGCTGTGAGGAAGCACAGGGATACCTGTTTGCTAAACCGATGCCGTTTGATGATGTAATGGCATTTCTTAAAGAGAAGCAGTAATCAAACAACGTTCTGCGCGGCGAAATTCCGTATCTGACACCGGGTTACAAGAACGAAAAGTGTAGCCTTTAGGTAGGAGCGTCAAGGCTAAATACACTACCTCTTACGCACAGTGCTTTCACTTTCTTCTTTAGGAGTGGCAGTGTGATTTCTTCAAACCATGGATTTTGACGCAACCATCGGTTATTTCTGCCCGAAGGATGTGGCAGTACCATTATGTTGCGATCTGGGGTATTGTGGTGTTTGACGGCTTCAGTAAGCGTTTTGTATTCGGGCAGGTAGTAATGCTGCGCATAGCGTCCCACCAATACAGTAAGCTTGGCTGAAATCTCGCTGAGGAGGCGTTTATGCCAGGTCGGAGCGCATTCTTTTCTGGGCGGGGCATCTGCGCCACGCAGGTATCCCGGAAAGCAGAATCCCATAGGAATAAGCGATACGTATTGGCTGTCATAAAACGTATCCCGATCAATACCTAGCCAGTCACGTAATCGTGTGCCACTGGCATCGTTCCATGGGGTAGATGACTCATGCGCTTTAATGCCGGGAGCCTGTCCGATGATCACCAGTTGTGAGCTTGCAGATGCAGCCAGCACAGGGTTTGGCTTGTACGGTAAGTGTTCTTCACAAAGCCTGCACTGCCTGACTTCCTGCACCAGATTCGAAAAGCTTTTTTCAGAAAAACTCACAATATTTCACTCACTGTCACACTTCTGTCATAAACCTATGATCTAAAATTGACCAGCAGGCGTTTTTACTGTATCTTTATTCATAACAGTAATAGGTACTGTATCACAGGAGGAAAGACATGCGTAAAGTAGTACTAGGCTTAGCAATGCTATCGGCTATGGGTGTTGCGCATGCGGAATCTGGTTCTAACCAGCTTTTCGATTGCATGGATGCTGATACGTTCGAAATGAATAACCAATGTATGTCTGACAAAATCAGCAATAACATTCGTTTCCGCGATGCACAAACTGACCTGGTGAACACAGCAAAAGAGAACAATGGACAATATGCTATTGCTACCATGACGTTCGATCAGGAAAAAATGCAGATTGATATCGTTGCGCACAGAGAAGCGTTGAACGCACTGAATACTCTGGCGGCAAACCGCAAATAAGCATTTTACAGCATTAAGAAAAACCGGCAGTTTGCCGGTTTTTTTGTGTCTGGATATCCCTCTTCGCTGTGCCGGATTTCATATCTTTTTATTTGTCACAGCACCTACCTTTAATCAGGAACGGCACGGGTTCTTACAGGCCGAACCCGAACGCCATTTTGCTATGCATTAAAAAATACGATTTAACCCGTTTAATGCCGCAACCCGGTAAGCTTCAGCCATGGTAGGGTAGTTAAACGTGGTATTCACAAAATACTCAATGGTATTGCCGCCATCTTTTTGTTGCATAATGGCCTGGCCGATGTGAACAATCTCAGAGGCACGTTCGCCAAAACAGTGAATACCCAGTACTTCCTTTGTTTCCCGGTGGAACAGAATTTTGAGGCTGCCAACCTGAGTAGACGCAATCTGAGCACGAGCGAGATGTTTGAATTGGGCACGGCCGACTTCATAGGGCACTTTTGCCTGAGTCAGTTCCTGTTCTGTCTTACCCACGGAGCTGATCTCCGGGATCGTGTAAATTCCGGTAGGAATGTCTTCAACCAACGCAGAATGTGTTTCACCCTGCAGCATTGCTTCGGCGGCAAAACGTCCCTGATTGTAGGCAGCCGATGCGAGACTGGGATAGCCAATCACATCACCTACCGCATAGATGTTATCAACTTCGGTCTGGTAGTTCTTGTTTACACTAACCTGACCTCGTGAATCGGCTTTAATACCCACGTTGTCCAGATTAAGCATATCTGTGTTACCCGTTCTGCCATTAGCGAACAGCAGGCAGTCAGCTTTCATGCGCTTCCCGGATTCAAGATTCAGGATCACGCAATCATCTTTACCTTCTACTGACTTGTAGGTTTCTGTGTTACGGATAACAACGCCGTTATTCCATAAATGGTAGCTGAGGGCGTCAGAGATTTCAGTATCCAGAAAGGACAGTAGCCGGTCGCGCATGTTGACCAAATCAACCTTTACGCCCATCCCCCGGAATATACTGGCATATTCTGACCCTATCACTCCCGCACCATAAATTATGATTGATTTGGGGTCGTGATCCAGTGACAAAATGGTATCTGAGTTGTAGATACGCGGGTGCGTAAAGTCGATATCCGATGGGGTGTAAGGTCGAGAGCCGGTGGCAATCGCTATTTGTTTTGCCGTAATGGTGTCGCGGGAGCCATCTGCCCGTATGATTTCCAGTGAGTTAGCATCGATGAAGCTGGCCTCACCATGGTATAGCGTAACCCGGTTTCTGTCATAAAACGAAGAGCGTAGCCGTGTCTGTGCGCTGATAACGCCACTGGCGTGCTTCATAATTTCAGCAAAGGTCAGGTTACGGCTTACCCGGTTGTCGGCAAATAAAGGGGTGGTGTTGTATTCGATAAGACGACTGACTGAGTGTCTCAGCGCTTTTGAAGGGATAGTGCCCCAATGGGTACAACCACCACCAACCGATTCATATCGCTCGACGACGGCAACATTTTTGCCGGCTTTAGCAAGTTGCATTGCCACACCTTCACCACCGGGGCCGGTACCAATAACAATCGCGTCAAACTGGTATTTCGGAGTTGTGTTTTTGGCCGTCTTCTTGGTCATTACGATAAAGATCCTGTGACAGAGGGTAAAAAGAATAATATGACAAAATAAAGTCTAGCAAGTTTATGATCAGAAACAAAAAGTATTGCTAAACGCTAAACGCTAAACGCTAAACGCTAAACGCTAAACGCTAAACGCTAAACGCTAAACGCTAAACGCTAAACCCATGCGGAATCACCATCCGAAACACGACAACCGTAATTCAGGCAGCGCTGATGTTCTGTGGTAGGCAAAGAATAAACATGGTGCCTTCGTCTGATGAATCGAAAGAAATTTGCCCTTCCAACACCATGTTTACCCACTGATGGACCAGATGTAAGCCCAGTCCGGTATTGCCTTCACTGCGCGAGGTGGTAATGAACGGCTCAAATATGCGTTGTCTTACAGACTCACTCACACCAGAACCATTGTCCCTGACCGTAATCGTCACTTGTCCACTTTGTACCGTGGCATTCAGATTGATGTGTAAGTGCTTTTGCTCGGTAACCGCGTGGTCAATGCAGTTAGTGATCAGGTTTTGCAGAACCTGAGACAGCACGCCAGGGAAGCTTACCATGGTAATATGCTGTGGAACCGTCACATCAATTTGCGCTTGCCTCTTTTTAAGCAGCGGCCCTAACGAACGCACTAAGTCATCAATGCTACCAGCAAGGTCAAAACTAGCCGATTCTTCATTTCCCCGGTCTACTGCCAGGCGTTTGAAACGTTTGATTAAGTCACCAGAGCGGCCAAGATTATCCAGCGCTAACTGAGAGCTCTGTTGGCTATGCTCAAGATACTCCTCAAGGTCTCTTTTTGAGAGACCTTTATCGAGTTTTTTGATGATTTCCTGTGTACGCTGTTGAATGCTGCTTACCGACATCACGGCGCCTCCGACTGGCGTACTTAGCTCATGTGATACGCCTGCTACCAGAATACCTAACGAGGCCATTTTTTCGGCTTCGACAAGTTCATCCTGTAGCAACTTTTGTTGCTCGAGTGAGGTCGCCAGTTCCTTTTTGTCTTTTTCCAACTGGCGGCTTAACGCTTCCAGCGCGAGTTTATTGCGAAGTTCACGGGTAAACAGCAGTCCTCCGCCAACAAGAATAAGAAAAGCTAAACCAAGGGCGGGTAAAACCGCCTCTCTGTGCAGGCCCGCGAAAACATTACCGGGCGTTTTTACAAGAAAGTAGAGTGTAGTGAGCTGACCATCTTCACCGCTATTGAGTTGTAACGTATGTCCGCTATACACGTCATTTTCGGTGTTTCGGAAAAGCGCCACTGCAGGTCGGGTAGTCAGCGTTTGGAACAACTGGGGTTTATCCACTTTCAGGTTATGGGCTGGCGCATTAAGATCCGGTGACCATTCTTTAAAATCCTCATAGTGCAATATCCAGCGGTCCTCACCACTGGCAATAAGTAACCGGGCTTGTTCATTAGATAGTGACTTTAGCTGTTTGAATAGTTCAGTCATTGCGATATTGATAATCAAATACCCATCCCCCATAGGGTGATCGTCATTTGCTCGTAGTATGCCCCTGACGGTGGGCACGTAAGGGGTTTGTACTTGTCCGTTTTCTACATTCAAATCGATAGGAGACAAAAGCAGCTCCCCCGGCGCTAAATCAAGGGCTTGCTGAAAGTAGTATCGCTGGCTTTTATCCTGTAAAAATTCTGCCCGGATAACAATTTCATTGCTACCTTTAAAATCGACACGATATTGCTCGACACCGTCGGTTGAGAGCCAGCGTATTTGTGAAAGTGCAGAATGGCTTTCACCCACTCTTTGCAGTGCCTTGTTCACCATTGCACGTTCGTTTGCATTCCCAAGCAAATCCTGTAAGTGCGTGTCTAATAAGATGGTGCTTTGTCTGACATCACCCAACTCAGCATTGAACAAGCTACTGGCCTGTCCCAACAGATAGTTGTGCTCAGCAGCAATCTTCTGCAAAGCGCTCTCCAGCCGGACAAGATACAGGGTGTAACCAGCGGAAATCGAAAGAATGATGGCAAAGGACGCCATCCACCAGGTTGACGTCCTGCGCAGGGCGGATATGAGAGAATCAGGCATGAGCTTGCTGTTAGTGTTTTAGCCAGGCAATGCAGTCATCCAGAAACATAGGTTTTGCAAAGTAATACCCCTGACCATATTGATAGCCGTTTTCCAGTAGAAGCTGTCTCTGTTCTTCGGTTTCGACACCCTCTGCAATAATCTCAAAGTTAAAACGCTCGCCGAGTCGTCGCACCATATCACAAACAGCGGTGGCGGCTGCCGGGTCTGATCCTGTGAGCTGGGCGACAAAGCTTTGGTCGACTTTTAGCGTTGTTGCTGCCAGCTCGGTAATATGGGCAAGTGACGAGTAGCCCGTGCCAAAGTCATCAATATTGACTTTTACTCCCATTTCCAGAAGCTTTTCTAAAACCGGGTTCACTTCCTTGTAGTCTTCCATCGCCTGCGATTCAGTTAGCTCAATTTCAATCATGTTCGCTGGCACAAGCTGCTGATCAACAAGTTGTTGAAGGCTATCAATAAACGTTTTATTAGTAATGTCGCTGCAGGTGACATTGAAAGAAATCGGCACTAACACTCCTTGTCTTTGCAGTTCTTCCGCAGCCGAGAAGGTTTTTTTCATTACCAGAGCGTCAATTTTATTCATCAAGCCAGAGGCTTCAGCCAGCGGAATAAACTTTACCGGTGGCACCATTGTGCCATCTGGTTGTTTCCAGCGGATCAGCGCTTCCAGGCCGGTTGTTTTACCAGATCGCATATCGACTTTGGGCTGGAATGCCAACTCCAGGCCTACCTGATCGGCTATTGCCTGGTGTAGCTGACGAAGTAATTTGTAGCGTGCCTCTATCTCAGCAGGAAAGTCTGCGGCAAAAAAGCTCACCTGCTCGCCACGGTCGCGGCCAGTGGTAAGCGCCATCTCGCCAACGGTAAGGTACTGCTCCGGCGACAGGTCATCTACCAGTGCCAGATCTACCGCGCAAACATTTAACATCAGCTTATGCTCTAAGCCATTGATGTTAAGTGACTGCTCACTAAGGGCTTCCAGCTCCTGTGGGTTAGGCCGGTTATTCTTATGAAACAACAGCGCAAAGGAGTCGTCACCTGTCAGTGCAATGGAGTAAACCAACGGGCACTGATGGCGTAAGTTGGCCACCAGGGCTTCAAGTAAGGATTTAGTATATTCACGGCCCAGAGTGATTTCCGTTTCAGTAAAATTCTGAATGTCTACCAATACCATGACACTTCGCTGACGCTCTGATGACGTCATATTTTGCAGTTCACGGACCACCCAGTTACGGTTTGGAATGTGTAGGGTGTTGTCGAAATATGCCAGTGTTGAAAGCTTGTTGAGGAGTGCCAGGTTGGTAAAGCCGTTGGCAATGTTTTCACTGAATACCATCAGCAGCGTGACGTGACTGCTTTCCAGTTTTAGTGGAGACCGCACGATGATCAGGTAGTGCTGATTGTCGACGTGCGCAGTGGAAAAATACAGTACAGACCAGCCCTCAAAAAACTGATGCTCTTTTAACTCTAAGGCTCGATTGATGGTGTGTACTAACTGCGGATTTGATTTTCCGCCGTTGTCTACCTCAAGAAAGCCTGCCAGCGAGTTAGCAGGAATGTTGTCGAAGTCCCCGCTGGATGCAACCACAGGGCAGTGGGCCAGACTCGCGTTGTCAGGGCGGTACACACACACAATGCCACCACTTTGTCCGACGCCAATAACTTTACCCACTTCATCAAGCACGGTATGGGTGAATTCGTTTATTTCCTGTTTGCCGGTAATGCTGCGCGACGCATCAACAATCATCTGAAGACCGCGTTTGGCAACATAAAGCTCGGTAAGCGAAATGTAAGTTCTGAAGTTGCTGGTTACCAGTGTGCGGAGTTTATCTTCGGTTAAATCTACCTTGTTCCAGTATTCGTCAATGTCATATTCTTTCATCACATCCTTACGCGGCGCCATACCGGGTTGCCCGGTTAGCAAAATGACGCGGATTCTGTCATTACCCAGAATATTACGCACGGTGTTAACCAAAAAAAGGCCTGCATCGTCTTTTTCCATCACTACGTCGAGCAGGATAACACCTATGTCATCGCGTTCTGCAAGAATGCTGGCGGCTTCTGAAGCGGAGTTGGCGGTAAGTACATTTATCTTTTTGCCTTGCACCTTAAGCCCGTTAAGCGCCAGGACAAGAGAGTTTTGATACCCCTTATCGTCTTCCACGCTTAATAATGTGCAATCGCCGGAAATATGCTCATTTGAGTTTGCGAGCTCGTCTTCCGCAAATCTGAAGAGTACTTCGGCGTTGTGTTCCGTGCTTGCATTCCTGTGCATTTACTACCTCTTACCATCACTTAATGTGTTGTATATTAAAGTTTTATTGTTATTCACGAAATCCATACTAGTACAAATTTCGCAGGAAGGTAGCTAAATTCAATTAAATTTAATTGAGTATAAAAAAGTCCACACAGGGTGGACTTTATTCTTTAAGCAAACTGAAGCGACAAATCCTGAAGCCTTATCCATTTTTCCCGCTGCACTGCCAGTGCGTGTTTCAGCTCTTTATACTTGAAATCCAACTCGAACCGTTCGATGCTGCGTTTAAGGCATTTTTGCCTTACTGACATTAAACGCTTTTTGGTGGCGTAATACTCAGACATACGCTGCATCAGTAAGTCGTATTCGCTTTGAATCTTGGTAAGCACTTCCTCGGCATTTGGGAGTACCGAGGCCTTTTCGCTGGCACGCTGCAGTTGCATTGCTGCTTTCGCCTTCTCAATTCTTTCTTCAGGACACCGGCGCAGGTTTTTCGTCAGGCCAACGTAAGATAAACCGCGGATCAACCATTTCGTCGGGTCATACTGCCACCAACGAATACCGTTTCTGTAGTCGTATTCAAAGATGTGGTGGAAGTTGTGATAACCCTCGCCAAAAGTAAAGAATGCCAGAACGCCGTTATCTCTGGCTGTGTTCTTGTCGGTAAATGGTTGTGAACCCCAAAAATGCGCCAGCGAGTTAATAAAGAAGGTAACGTGATGAACCAGCACCAGGCGAAGGACACCTGCAACCAGGATCATGCCGAGGATGTCGCCGTTTAACCAGCCCAGAAAACCCGTTATGCCAAAGTTAGCAGCTAAAACGATAGCCAGGTAATGCTTGTGCTGCCACATGACTACCGGATCCTTTTGCAAATCGCGGCAGTTATTGTAATCGCTGTAGCGGTTAGCCTGGTATTCGCGCAACATCCAGCCGATATGGGCAAACCAGAGACCGCGCTTTGCTGAATAAGGGTCATCGTTAACATCATCCACATGACGATGATGAACACGGTGATCAGAAGACCAGTGAAGAATACTGTTCTGGAGCGCCATCGCGCCGCCTACAGCTAAGATGACTCTTACAACAATGTTTGCCTCATACGTCTTATGTGACCAGAGGCGGTGGTATCCCGCAGTGATTGACATGCCGGTAAAGAAAAACAGCACCGTTGCGCACGTTATTTCTACCCAATCGATTCCTACTGCGATAGCCCAGGCTGGAACACCGACAAATGCGATGAGCCCGGTGATAATAAAGACCAGGATGTTGGTCATGATTAAAGGTGGTTTTTTCATATTAAATCTCAGCTTACAACTGTACGCTAACTTATCGTTTTATGGCGGTGCGGGCAAGCGATATCGATAAATTGCGACCTAAGTTTAATGTGGCATGTTGCTGTGAACTTCAGATTCACTCTCCCCAGGGAACGCAGTGAAACCGTAGATATCCCGCTCGCTATTGTCCAGCCGAGTGCGTTACACTATGCGCATAAACAAGACAGGATGCAGATGTGAGTCGGCAGGAACAAAAACTTAAAACAAGACAAAATATCATCAATGGCGCATTCAGTTTGTTGGATGAGAACCGCAGCTTGTCGGCTATCAGTTTGCGTGAAGTCTCACGGGCAGCGGGCATAGCGCCAACCTCATTTTACCGTCACTTCAAAGACATGGATGAGCTGGGTTTGACCTTGGTAGACGAAGCCGGTCTGGCATTGCGTCAATTAATGCGTCAGGCAAGAAGACGAATTGCCTCCGGTGGCAGCGTAATTGGCACGTCCGTGGATACCTTCATGGAGTTTATCGCTGGCAATACCAATGTCTTTCGCTTACTACTGCGTGAACATACTGGTACGTCAGCTGCTTACCGCATGGCTGTCTTCAGAGAAATTCAGCACTTCATTGAGGAGTTAACGGACTACATTACTGAACAACTGCAGGTGGAATACAGCATCGCTAACATTCAGGCCGATGCTATGGTAAGGCTGGTGTTCAGTGCGGGTGCTGAAGCGCTTGAGGCGGATGCGCAGTTGCGTACGGAAATTGCTGACAGGGTCAAATCACAGTTGCGATTTATTCAACTGGGCGCTGCCGCAACCTTACTTACTGCCGCTTCCTGAAAATGCTGATGACAAGATGATGGTAGAGCAGTTCTGACCGTGACATTATTATTTGCGGCTTAGCTTCACCCCAGCTTCTATATGATGGGTGAAAGGGAATTGATCAAATAACGCGGCATCAGTGATGATGTGCGTTTCACACAACATGCGTAGATTGTCGGCCAGCGTTTCCGGATTACACGAAATATAAATTATATTGTCGTATTCCTGGATTTTACGAAGTGACTCGTCATCAAGCCCGGCGCGAGGTGGGTCGACCAGTACAGTAGAAAAGGTGTAGTCACTGAGATCGATTCCTTCAAGACGTGAGAAGGTTCTGGTACCTTTCATTGCCTCAACGAATTCCTCTGCAGACAGTCGCACAATTTTGACGTTATCCAGGTGGTTCGCTTCAATATTATATTGTGCAGCATTCACTGATGGCTTAGCGATTTCGGTCCCGATAACCCGGCGAAAGTGCGTTGCCAGTGGCATCGAGAAGTTGCCAGCACCGCAATACATCTCAAGTAAATCGCCTTGCAGCGATGATGATACATCCAGAGCCCATTCGATCATTCGGCAGTTCACTTCAGCATTTGGCTGCGTGAAGCTGTTCTCTGTGTGCTTGAAGACGAACTCTTTGCCGTTCACCGGAAGTCGTTCAATAATAAAATCATTGCCGATGATACGTTTTTGCTTGCGGGCACGGCCAATCAGACTCACCGGGAATAATTCACTCAGCTCTGTACGCAATTGCGTGGCCTCTTGTTCCCATTCATCGTCCAGCTGTTTATGGTAAAGCAGGCTAATGACCATCTCGCCAGACAGGCCTGACAGGTAATCAATCTGGAACAGCTTTTTGCGCAGTGTGGTATTGCCTCGTAATTTTTCCATCAGCACCGACATCATGGTGTTAATGCCTTTCGACGCAGGCAGAAACGAATCTACTCTATACTTCTCTTTGGTCTCTTGATTGAACATGATGTGGTAAAGGTCATCACCATCATGCCAAACGCGGAATTCTGCGCGCATACGGTAATGCACAGGGGCTGAGGCATATACACGTGGCGCCGGTGCATCGAATTCTGACAGTAAGCCAGTCAGCCTGGAAACTTTTTCGTCAAGTTGTGACTGATATTGCTGGTCTGTGGGAATGGTCATGATTACCTCTTTTGCCATGTGCGCCAAGGCTGCGCATTGTAGTGGCTTTTCTGTCTAGTGCAATGCCATAAGACATTATAGAACTGACAATTTGCATTAAAATTAAACAATTCCTCTGTGAGGCCGATAACATTGTTGAGGATAGTGAGGATCAAATTATGAACGTGGGTCAAATCAAGGCGTTTCTTGGTGACCAAAAAGCTTCTGTGCACCCGGAAACTGCGCTAAAGAAACAATTACAGGAAGAAGGCTTGCGCCAGGCCGCAGAGTTTAAACAATCGCAGTCAACAGCAGTGAGTGTAAGCAGCTCAAATACGGCTATTGGTCTTAAGATATTCAGTGGTTCATTGTCTCAGGCGGTGAAGCTTGATGGTAAACAAGCGCCTGAAGAAAAGCCGGATAAAGCTGAAGATAAAAATAAATCGCTGTTTGATTTTGAGAAAGTGGCCCGCAATGTGATGCGCTTCGTTGGTGGTGTCATTGAAGGTGCTGCGCGCGGTGGTGCCGATCAGGAAAAGCTGAATAGTCTGTTTTCTCAGGCTCGCGAAGGTGTCGCCAAAGGTATAGCAATGGCTGAAAAAGACATTGGCAGCTTTATGAATGATGAAATCAAAGAGGGAATTGACCGTAGCCGCAATTTAATCAATGACAGAATTGATTCGCTGGAAAAGCGGCTGTTAGGTGGTGATGACGCAAGTGCGGTAAATAGCGTCAGTGCTTCGCTGGTAGCTGGGGCTAGTGATAGCCGCTCTGGCAACATCCTGATTCGTACTCGCGACGGAGATGAATTGACGCTGAGTTTCGAGAGCCTTCGACAGTTTCAGTTTGCCCAGCAGACCCAGGTAACCTCGTCAGCGTCCCAAACTACAAATAATGAAGGCGACAATACCGGCGCGGGTATTTCTGAGACAACCTCACAAACGTCTCTGTATCAGTACTTCGAGAGAAGTGGCATCAGCTTTTCACTTAACGGAGAGCTTGATGAGGACGAGATGAAGGCTATTGCCGACCTGGTAGGCAAAGCAAACGATTTGGCAGATACGTTTTTTGCCGGTGATATGGATAAAGCGTTTGAGGAAGCCTTAGCGCTCGGATTTGATGACAAGGAGCTGGTTGGTTATGCACTTCAGCTCAATCATACAAAGCAATCTCAGGTAGTAGAAGCCTATGAAAGTATCCAGCACTACCGGGACGATAACGCTGACGCCAATAAGTACGGAAATGTAGTCAGTCCCATCTCGCAATATATGGATAAGATGATGGACACGATGAATAGTGCGGGTGAGAAACTACAAAGCGGGGAAGATTACAGCAATCTGATTGCCGGTATTATTAATAAGATGGAAGACGTTCAGGTACCCGATCTGCTTACGGCGATAAACCGGTTCCACACTTTCAATCAACGATTACTGGATGCCATGCCGGGCAATGAACCGGTCACTGCTGAACCAGAGCCAGACAAACAGGAAAATGCATAAATAAAAAAGCCCGGTAGTTACCGGGCTTTTTGTTTCCTTATTGATCTGTCACTTTATCTTTGGCGGGACGAACCTTTAACGTCCTTTCTAAGAAGATAGAATCATTCAGCTTCGCAATGGTACCGTCAACGTCGTCGGTCTCCACTTCTATAAAGCCATATCCTTTTCGTTTTCCAGTCCGTCGGTCTTTCATTAATCGAACTGAGTGAACTGGAAGGAAGCCATCGAAATACTCTTTCACTGCATCTTCATTCGCTTTATACGGAAGATTCCCTACATACAATGTAGTGACATCTGAATCTGCTGATGTGTTGTCCTTGTCAGAAACTGACTTTGATGAGTTAAACAATGAAGCTAACCATGGAGTAAGAATACCACTTAACAGTAATGACGCTGACACTGTTATTGGCAAACTTGTATTCAGGCTAGCAGACGAAAAAACCAGATAACCGGCTACTGCAAATACCGCGCTAATCACTGCGCATTGAATAAAGCCTACTTTCATATACCTACCTTATATTGTTTTTTATGATCATTGGAGGCTGTATGTAGTTTACTCATTTGTAACAAAATGGACAATGCTTACTGAAAACCCTATACGAAAGTGCAAGAAATAAGAGGTTTTGTACCTAAAATAAGCGTTATGGTGACAAATTAGGCTTAAACATAAAAAAATGAAAAAAGGTGTTGATCTTTATAATTCGGAAAGTACAATGCGCTCCACGTTCTGAGGGGGCTTCGGCAAACAAAGAACACGGCAACGAAAGCGGTTCAAATCAAAATTAGAAACTTTGAAAAAACCCTTGACACTGCCACTGAGGAGTGTAAAATGCGCGCCTCGCTTCGGGAGGGGTTCGAAGCAACGCTGACTCACTAAAGTGGCTCAGCAAGACCAAAAGAAATTTTGCGAGCAAAATGTTTTTTGGTCAAACGTTCTTTAACAATTTATAACAAG
>NZ_JAESDH010000003.1 GCF_019249295.1 Alteromonas antoniana | reverse complement strand
ACCACCTCCGCAGCCATTTATTGGTGTGGTCTACAGAGGATTATGTCTTTTTAGAGGGGAAAATCCCTAGAACCCCTATGTGCAACGTGCCCTGAACCGGGGAGAAGCATGGCACTTCCTTAGACGAGCCATTGCGTCGGTGAATGGTGATCAGTTCCGTGGCAAAAACGAGTCTGAAATCGCTATCTGGAATGAATGCGCAAGATTGCTTGCCAACGCGATCATCTACTTCAACTCCGCGATACTGAGTCATCTTCTGGGACACTTTGAAGCGACAGGTGATGAAGAAAAAGCGGCTATCACTCGTGCTGTTTCGCCCGTTGCATGGCAAAATATCAACTTAAGCGGGACGTATAACTTCACCAATACCGGAAAATTGCCTGATATTAGTGAAATTACGAAGCCAATCGTGGATGATTAAGCTTGGAAACGAAAGTAACCCACAGCTGGAGGCTATATAATACAAAGCCTGTAGCATTCTATGTTACTTTAGAGGGGAAAATCCCTAGAACCCCAACAGGGGCAGCATTAAAGCCAAGGAATAACTGCAGGGCATTCCGATCAGTTTCAGCAGTTAGAAGACATCAAATCATTCCTCAAATATTAGCAGAGCTATTTGTTGCTAGCTGCGTTTCTGGCCATGCGTACAGTATTGTAAAGCTAGCGATCCATTAGAATAAGAGTCTTTACTAAGAGGGCCTATGGAATGCCGTTTTTAGAAAATGACGCAGTACAAATTACAGAGTATGAACTGGCTCTAGACTCGAATATTAGGGCCGAGCAGATTGAAGTTTTACTGCGCAATTTAGTGTCTTTACGACATGAGGAGGAAGATAAATTCGTGATTCCGTTCGATGACGTAATCGTTACGCTTTAAGTGTGAGATTCATATAGTTCGTTACAATATGTAAGGTGCATTCCGGCATTCCGGCATTCCGGCATTCCGGCATTCCGGACAATGATTCTGGGATAAACCATCCTTTGGTACTAATTTTAGATCTGAACACAAATTGACGAGAGTCGGTTTTTTATCTTTACGGAACGTCTCAATTTTAATAATTTCAGCTCAATTTACTTATGATCATTGGGCTTAACATTGCTCGCCTATCTTAAGTAAAGCTGAGATTGCTCCGACACCACTAAGTTGCAAACATCCCCGCGCTCTAAAAGTAGTGACAACGTGTTTAACGTTGACTGCTGCAAAAGTAATTTTTGATAAATCTCACCGACGACCGCCGTTCTTTCCTTTGCACCCTGGGTGATCTCCACCATGGCCTCAAGTGCAAGGGTAGATTGATTTAAGCTGTCTTCACTGGCGACGACCGCGGCCTCCATACCATTACCAGCATCGGCAGACGTTTCCTTTAACTGCTTAACAATTGCTCCTATCTCTTCACTGGACGTATTAGCGCTATTTGCCAGCTCTCGCACTTCATTGGCAACGACTGCAAACCCTCTGCCATGCTCGCCTGCTCGGGCGGCCTCAATTGACGCGTTCAAAGCCAGTAAATTAGTTTGTTTAGCAATATCCTGAATCTGCCCGACAATAACCGCTATTTTGTCAGATTGATGGGTAAGCTGAATAAACACATTTTTTACCGTTACAATGTGCTCGGCCAAATATTCACTCGCCGTTTGACAATTCTTTGTATACTCGAAACTCTCATTCACTTTTTTGCCGGAGTAGCCCGCTAATTCCCTGGCTTTTTCCATACCCAGCAGAATCTCTGATAATATGGCTGAGGCTTTGGCGATTTCCGGGCACAGCTGCTCAATTACAGTCTCTTCTCTCTGTTTATCCTGAACGGCATTTTCCTGATCATTAGAAGGTAGTTGCTGACATAACGTCTGTGGCTCGTTTGCTGGCGGTTCAACTTCGACTTCCTGATATATGGTAAACACTTCAGATTTCGGGAACCGACGACCCAGGAGCATGACATAAATACTGCTCCCGGTTGCAATAATGCTAGCCAACAAACTTAATGAAACAGATCCGGAATAAAATGGTATGCCTGTAGCCAGCCACCACATTGAGAGTGCCAGCATTCCAAATCCGTATTGTTTTATTTTAATCTGCTTTACCTGCAGGTTTAACTTATCTGCCTTTTCCACGACATTCGCTCCTACTGCTTGTTAAAGGTCCATTCACCGTAAAAATCGCCGGCGTGAATGGAGTGCTGAGAGAATGCAAAATTAACACCGCATTTACAAACACCGAGAAAATAGCCGGACTCCACGCGGTACGCGATTTACCAGCAGGTAAAAGGATTTGACACGAATAGTCGCTACCGCAAAGTGTTTCATTTTGAGAATCACATAACACCTGGTGTAGTTTTTTAAAACACTCCGATATGTAATTTTATTAACATAACAAGGCTAAATGATTGTTTTGAAATACGGTTTTTGTTTATGGAATGTTAAATGCAATAACAAATATGACGTAATGCGTTAACTTTTATAAGGATAACTAGATGAAAAACACACGGTTAAAACCAGCTTTGCTGTCACTAAGCCTGTCATGTGCGGCATTAACTTCTACCGCTCAGGCAGCTCAGGTAGCTACCGATCCGGGTGACTACGCGCCACTTCCAGCGGGCATCGACCTGGGCATTTTGTACCTTCAGTCATTTGAAAACGATGAGTTCTACGTTAATGGCCAGCAGGTTGAAAACGGCCCGACGTTAAGTGCCGACATTGGCCTGTTGCGTTGGGTGCACTACATTGAACTGGGCGGTTTTATTATCGATCCTCAGGTGATCCTACCGTTTGGACAACTCAAACTTAATGCTGGCGGCGCAGAAATCGAAGCATCAGGCATTGGAGACCCTATACTAGGGGCCACTATCTGGCTGTATAATAACCCGGACACCAAACAAGCAGTTGGCGTAACAGGGCTGGTTTCAGTACCTTTAGGTAGTTACGACACTGAAAAAGGTCCAGTGAATCTAGGCGAAAACCGCACTAAGTTTATTACCCAGGCGGCCTTTATTACGCCAATCAGCGAGCAGTTTTCCCTTCATCTGGTGGGTGAATACACCTTCTTTGGCGATAATGACGATTTTGGCGCATCAGGGATCACCCGTAAACAGGACGATCAATACGGTTATCAGGTGCATCTGAACTACCATATTTCTGATACCACCACCGCCTCAGTAAACTATTACCACGACTTCGGTGCAGAATCTCAAGTGTCCGAAGTTGAGCAGCAGGACGAGCTGAACAATAACCGCTGGCAGGTTACGCTGCAGCACTTCTTACAACCAGATTTACAGGTGCAAGCTCAGTATGGCCGCAGTATTTCGGTAGAAAATGGCTTTTTTGAAACCGATCGCATTAATCTGCGTTTTGTAAAAGTGTTTTAAACTTGAAATAGTCTCCCTCAGAGTACAGGGTGTGCATAGCATTGATAAGTACATCCTGCTTTTACTTGGCAACCCCTCTACCAAATTCATATAGCGAACAAATATTCACATATAAAACATATTACAAATATTTTACAATTCATGCTAGACTGAAGCTTTATTTTTCGATTACCAGAAATTACGGTTGTTTTCGCTATGTGTTAGCACAGCAAACCCCAAAAGGTCGAAGTAATGAGCAATGAATTAAGTGTAATCCGTCAGCGTTTTATTGAAGGAGATGTTCAGGTAGCCAGCATGCTACCCAGTGCCATTCGGGAGTCGTGGCTTCGCTGTGCAGACCAAACCCTCCCCATGTCAGGCAAACTCGAATACAGTTTTATTAGGCCTGATCTTCTGGACCAGCTTAAATACCAGAATGAAGAGCTGCTTACGGTTTCAAACCGCCATGTCGAGCAGCTGTTCAGGGCTGTTGCAGGTGCCGGCTGGTCGGTCTTGTTAACTGATCAGGATTGTAATGCATTGCAGGTTCGCCAGGCTAATCGTCTAAGTAACTCGCGCATCGCCCAGGCCTTTAAAGACGGCATCATGCTGAATGAGAACGTGGTAGGTACAACGGCCATGTCCTGCGCAGTAAACAGTAAAAAGTTCAGCCGCGTATTTGGCGGCGAACATTACAAAGAGCAACACAACACTTTTCACTGTGCGGCGGCACCGGTTTTTGACCATATGGGCCGTTTATGCGCTTCTCTGGACATCACCAACGAACACTCCATTAACGATATGGCCGTGTTTTACATGCTTGAGACCTGCGCCAGAAATATCCAGAAATCGCTGATCCTGAATCTTAGCGATACCTATGTTATCGAGATTATTCCCTCTTCCGGGCAATTCGGTGATATCACTAATCTGCTGCTGGCGATTACGCCGGAAGGAAAGATGGTTGGCTGTAACGAAGCCGCTTCAACCTTTATTTCAGACCAGCGGCGCTTTTTTGATACCTGGTTCGACGGCTTATTCAGTTCCGATTTTCAGTTAGTCACCAGCAAACGCGCGGCAAATGGCGAACCGTTTTATTTAACCCTCCACTCGGGCGTCACCCTGGCCTCAAGAATAATCAGAACGCCTCAGGACGCCCCCGTAAAGCATACCAGTCAGTTTAATTACCCGGCCACTGTAGAAATTAAGCCTGAATCACAGACGACCTTCGGCGATGAACAGCTGACAAAGTCGGTACAACGCGGCGCCAGAGTGCTCAACCGTTTACCCGTTATGCTTTATGGTGAATCCGGCGTTGGTAAAGAAGTTACCGCCCGTCACCTGCACGATGCCAGTCAGTGTCGTGGAAAGTTTATCTCTATTAACTGCGCGTCGATTCCAGAAAACCTCATCGAAAGCGAACTGTTTGGGTATCAGGCCGGTGCGTTTACCGGTGCCGATAAAAATGGTTTTAAAGGGCGTATTGCCGAAGCCGACAAAGGTACCTTGTTTTTGGATGAAATCGGCGATATGCCTCTCGCCCTCCAAAGCCGTTTGTTACGGGTGCTGGAAACCCGCGAGGTGAGTCCGTTAGGATCATCAAAGGAACATAAAGTCGATTTTCAGCTTATCTGTGCAACGAATGTCAACCTTGAACAAGCCATTGATGAAGGCCGTTTTAGGCAGGATTTGTACTTTCGTTTAAAAGGCTTTGCCATTCCCATTAAACCCTTGCGGGAACGGGATGATAAACTGGCCATTGCTGCCACTATTGTTAACGCCGACTGCCAGCATAAACAAAGCCTGAGTGCCGAAGTTAAACGCTTTATTCAGTGTTATAACTGGCCTGGCAACATCCGCGAATTGCGCAATGTGTTGCTGTATGCCGATGCCATTGGTGATGAGACTACCCTCATTCAAATGGATGAGCTTCCCGACGAGTATCAAACCTGTCAGACCTGCGTATCTCAGCCCGCCATTTCGACATCTGCCCAGCCAATGGGATCAGGACGCTTACTGGATCAGGCCAGTCAGGAACTGATCAATCAGGTGGTTGAGGATTGCAGCGGCAATATGAGCCAGGCAGCGAAGACCCTGGGCATCTCCCGGGCCACGTTATACCGCAAACTGGCCAAAGAACGTTCTGACAGTGCATTAAACTGAGACTGGCACCTGCCTGGCAGTGTTTCAAAATGAAACACTGCCAAACCACTTTTCAAAAAACCAAATAAATATCAACAAATTAACTTTTAATTAACTTTTGGCACACTCCCTGCGTAACCATGCTGTACGTAGTTTTAATCGCTATAACACAACGATAAAGGGCAATCCAATGTCACATATTAATAATCAACGCAGGCAGTTCTTAAAACTGGCAACCGCCATCACCGCAACCGTCATGAGCTGTTCGTCTATGCAGGTCATGGCAGGCATTCTGACCGACGAAAACAAAATGGATGCAACCGAGCAGGCCGTATTTAAGAAAATGCTTGCTATCGCCTTACCTACCGAGGGCACTACCCTGGTGAATCCGGCCACGTTACCGGTTATCCCGACCATTGAAGGCGCCTTGCTGGCAGGCATGCCACCGCATATCCGTAAAGGGCTTAATCAGGGTATTCATTACTTTAATCAAAGCGCCGAAAAAGCCTACGGCAAGCCTTTTACCAAGCTATCCGACGCCGACGCAACTGCCTTTGTGGATGCCTGGGCAGACTCAGATGTAGCGCCGCATCGTGCTTTAGCGATGGGGATTAAAAAGCTCACTGTGCTGGCTTACTGGGCTATTCCGAACACCTGGGCACCGTTAGGTTATGACGGTCCGGTATCGGAAAAATGGGGACTTAAAAAGCGCGGTGTTACACCCGAGCCACAAGCTTAAATATCGGTAGGAGTATAACGATGTCTACAACTCAAAATCAGTTAAACGTAAAAACCGCTGCCGATATCACTGCAGCCCAACTCGACCTTGACGCCGACGTGGTCATTATTGGATCTGGCGCGGGTGGCGGGATCAATGCCTACGAACTGGCCAAAGCCGGTAAAAAAGTAATCGTGCTGGAGGCTGGCCCTTATGTACCATCAGAAAAATTCACCGAAATGATGGCCGTTTCCATGGCCACCCTGTATGAAGGTGAAGGTGCACAAAGTAACACCGATGGCGATATTACTGTATTGCAGGGTCGCTGTGTGGGTGGCTCTACCGTGGTCAACGCCGCACTGTGTTTCCGTACTCCGGATTACTACCTGAATAAATGGGGTAAAGAATATGGCCTGACGAACCTCACACCCGATGTCATGTTGCCGTACTTTGAAAAAGTCGAAAAAAAACTCGGGATCACCGAAGTGAAAGGTCACGAAACCAGCGTGGGTGCCGAGTACATTAAAAAAGGTATGCAGAAGCTGGATATTCCGCTGGGCCTGGCCCGACGCAATATACGTGATTGCGCCATGACCGGCTTTTGCTTTGCTGGCTGCAAAACTGACCGTAAACAATCGATGATGGTGACTTACCTGCCCTGGGCATGTAATCACGGCGCCGTTATTTATGCCGATACCCGGGTAACCAAAATTAACACCGTCAACGGTGCTGCCAGTGGTGTAAATGCTGAAGTTGTCGATCCGAAAACTGGCAAGGTAAAAACCCGCATGAAGGTCAATGCGCCTATAGTGGTGCTGGCTGCAGGGCCTACAGGCTCGCCGCTGCTGTTACAACAATCCGGGCTGGCAAACTCCAGTGGTCAGGTGGGTAAAAACTTCGCCTGCCACCCGTCACTTTCCGTTACCGCAATGTTCGACAAACAGCTGAATGATTTCCACGGCGCTACACACAGCCTGTTCGACGACAGCCATACCCTGCCGGATGATGGAGGCTGGATCCAACTCAATGCAGTTCAGGATCCCGTAGAAGCCTCATTTATGGCGGAGCCAGGAACGGGTAAACCCTACGTGCGCTACATGCAGAACTACCCTAACTCCACGCGGCTGATTACCCTGATCCACGATAAAAACGTGGGTGAAGTAACGCTGGAAAACGGCTACAAGGAAATTCGCTATCAGGTAGACGATGAAGACTTTGAAGCCATGAAGAAAGGCCTGAAGGATAATGCGCGCATTCTGTTTGCAGCCGGTGCCAAATACCTGTACCTGCCGACGTCAGATAAACAGCGGATCAATTCCGTGGACGACATCGACAGCGTTATTGATGCCCTTGAAAATGAACCGGCGCGTTATCGCTACACGTCGTTCCATCCACAGGGCACCTGCCGGATGGGGGCCGACAAAACCAAAACCGTGGTTAACCCCTATGGTGAAACCCACGACATTAAGAAGCTGTATGTGGTAGATGCCAGTCTGCTTCCCACATCAATTGGTTATAACCCGTCTGAAACGGTTTATGCGCTGGCCAGTTACATTGCCGATCACATCAACCAAACGAATCCAAGTTAAGGTATTAGCATGAATTATCAAGACATCAGCCAGAGTGACTTTTCCCTCGACTACACATCTGGCTTCTCCGGTGCTGCGTTCGACATTGTCGAACCTGCCACCGGCACCGTTTTCGGCAGTATTAATGCTGCCACTGCCGCCGAAGCAGGCGATGTCATCAGCCGTTGTAAGCAGGCACAGCCGGACTGGGCTGCCACCACCTTTGAAACCCGCGCTGGTATCCTGCGCCGATTTGCGCAGGCACTCGAAGCCAATGCCGAACTTATTCATGCCTGGAATGCCAGAGAATGCGGCTCTATCCGGCCTAAAAGCGAATGGGAATTACAGGCTTGTGTAGAACAAACCTATATGGCCGCCAGTCAGACCCAGGCACCCAATGGCGAAATATACCCATCGGCGATGCCGGGGCGCAAAAACATGCGTGTGCGCATTCCGGTAGGCGTAGTTGGCGTTATCGCACCGTGGAACTTTCCATTGTTACTCTCATTACGAGCGGTATTACCGGCCCTTGCCATGGGCAACAGTGTAGTGCTGAAACCCGATCCGCAGAGCTTTTTTACCGGCGGGGTGATTATTCAGCAACTGATGCGCGAGGCGGGTTTACCTGACCATGTGCTGGGTTTATTGCCGGGTGGTGCCGAACCAGGTCAGGCCGTGGTTGAGCATCCGGATACCGGCATGATCGCGTTTACCGGATCCACTGCGGTGGGCCGCTCAATCGCGAAGCATTGCGCCGCAACATTCAAGAAAACATCGCTGGAACTGGGCGGTAACAATGCCTTTATCGTGCTGGCCGATGCAGATATCGCTTCAGCGTCATCCTGTGCTGCCTGGGGTGCGTTCCTCCATCAGGGGCAGATATGCATGCAATCCGGGCGTCATATTGTCCACAAGGACGTGGCCGAAGCCTACGCCTCGGCACTGGCTGAACGCGCTAATAACCTGTATGCCGGAAACCCGTTTACCGAACAATGCCATCTTGGCCCGTTAATTAACCAGACCCAGGCCGATAAGGTTGAGGCTCTGATTGATGAGTCTGTGGCAATGGGCGCCAAAGTGATTGCCGGCGGCACGGTTGAGGGCCGATTAGTGCGCCCAACCGTACTGACTAACGTAACACCGGATATGCCGGTATTTCAGCAGGAAATATTTGGCCCGGTTGCCCCCATTGTAACCTTTAGCACTGAGCAGGAAGCCATTGCGCTGGCCAATGCGACGTCGCTGGGATTATCTGCCTCCATTCATACCGCAGACAGTGCCAAAGGCGAATACCTGGCCGGGCTGATAGAAGCCGGTATGGTGCATGTGAATGATCAAACGGTAAACAATGAGTATCACATTCCGTTTGGCGGGTTAAAAGACTCAGGGGATGCTGGCCGTATTGGCGGTCCGGTAAACCTTGATGAGTTTACCCACAGTAAATGGATAAGCGTAATGAACCAGGGAATTCAGTACCCGTTCTGATTATTTCGCTAATAAAAAATGCCAGTCAGTTAAGCTGACTGGCATTTTTTATCGACTCACTTTTGGTTTCTACACCTATGGTAAGTAAAGAAAACCGTTTACCCTAAACCCAAAAGATTATTCAACCAAACTACTTATTAGTGACGCTCAAACAATTACAAATTAGGCGCACAGGAACTCCGCATTATTAACTCACACGCCAAATCCTGTTTGTGGTTAACATGCTGCTTTTGTATTAAGGAATAAATAAGCTTTTCTGCTGCCGCACGCCCAAGATTAACAACCGGTTGACGAATAGTACTCAATGGTGGCCATATATTTCGCGAATTAGGGGTTCTAGGGATTTTCCCCTCTAAAGTAACATAGAACGCTACAGGTATTATATTATATGGTCTGTGGCGGTGGGTTACCTTCCAATATTCTGCCATCTTATATAAACACCATCAATCATATTGGCGTTTATTCATCATGGCAATTAGTAATGAACTCTCGATTCTGACTCAGGCAGAACAACGAGACTTGTATTCAGCACCTCAGTTTTCTATTGAGGAACAACGTTTGTATTTTTCGCTAAACGATGTAGAACAGGCCGAATGCCGTACTATCAGGCTTACTAAACATCGTTGTTATTTCGTGGCGCTTCTGGGCTATTTTAAATCTAAGCCAGTGATCATTGCTCCGAGTTTCCGTGATATCAGTATCGACATGCAGTTTATTGCCTCCCAAATTCAAAGAGGTAAAGGGATCAGGCCTTTCAGTGTCAGTAAAATGCAGCGTGACCGTATTTACTCAAGGATACTGCGTCTACTTAATTACAATAAGTGGAATGAAAAACAGCACCTCAATGCTCTGTGCCACCACCTGGTTTACATTGGTCATGCCTGGCTGGAGCCTCGACACCTCTTTGATGCGGCCATTGAATACCTTGCCAGCCATAACATTGCCATTCCTAAGTACTCCGTGCTTCAAAGACTGATAAGCCGCACAATGCAACAGGTCAGAAAAGACCTGACGCTCCAACTGAATCAACTTACCAGTAATGAACTTAACGTCTTTCTGGACAACATAATCACTACTAAAGACGACGGGCTGAGTCTGAGCCATCTCAGGGGTGGTGCCAAAAGTCTGACCGTGCCTGAGCTTAAAAAAGAGCTCGCCATTTACCACCGGTTAGCACCATGGCACACGCAAATAAATGACGTTGTGGACAGGCTCAATCTGTCGCTAAAAAATCGACAACACTTCAGCGGCCTTATTGATTACTACGGCAGTAAAGTGCGGCGCTTCAAACGCTCACAGCAGCACCTGTGGTTACTGTGTCATCTGACAGAGCGCATGCAACTTGCACTGGAGCGCCTGACGGATGGGTTTGTTTACCATATCCGAAAACAACAGGAAGCCGCCAACGCCTTTGCACAACAAGCAGTGTTCCTGTCCTGGCAGTCAGCTGCGGACAATGTCACGAAAGCGGCAGAGCTACTTCACCTGTTTGTTGACGAGAATATTGATGACAATCAGCCCTTCTCAGTAGTCAGACAACAGGCATTGAAGGTCATGAATGACAGGGATATCCAGACCCTCTGCCTTTACCTGAAAAAACAGAAACGGACCGTGGAAGAGTACCAGTGGCAATATTATGACGAACAACGAAACCTTCTGGAACAGTTGTTAAGACCAGTGTTCCTGTGCCTTGAATGTGAGGCCGGTAAAGGCTCAGAAGCCGTCGTCGCCCAACTTCAAAAGATGCAAACGGAAATTGTATCCGGTGAATCACTGATGACAATGGATACGTCGCTTATCCCCAAAAAGCACCTCCCATGGCTGGTGAAACAGGATAACGTTAATCCGCAACGTTATGAATGGCTGCTCTACCGGCAGTTAACTTCACGACTGAACGGACGTATTTATCTGTCAAATGTCACCAAATACCGGGCACTGGAAGACGACCTGATCCCCCAAACATCGCAGGATGCACTGCTGGAGTCATCAACGCTGGACAGACTAAAACAACCTGTTGACGCATTGTTACAGGAGAAACAACATCGACTGGAAAGCGCGCTCAAAGACGTGGCGTGCCATATTGATGAGGGAGATAATCGCAATGTAATCATGAAAAATCGCTCGGGCACCCGCTGGCACCTGCCAACAAAAGGCGCTACATCTCTGGTCAACAATCCCTTCTTTAAGCGAATGCAGCCAGTCGGTATCGCGGATGTCCTGCGGTATGTTGAGCGCGAAACCGGGTTTATGCGATGCCTGACACATGTGCTGCCAATACAAAAACAGGGAACTACTCATCAGGATGATTTACTGGCCATTCTGATTGCTAACGCCACTCACCGTGGTGTGTATGGTATGGCGCAGATCTCCGACCGCAGTTATGAACACCTGAGTACAGTACAGGCTAACTATATCCGACCTGAAACGCTGCATGATGCCAGCGACGTGATCAATAATGCGGTGGCTTCATTACCCATCTTCCGCCACTACCATATTCAGGAGGACCAGTTGCACGCCAGTGCGGATGGTCAGAAATTCGAAACGCATCTGGAAACGTTTAAAACCCGGTATTCCTCGAAGTACTTCGGTACCAATAAAGGGATCACGGCCATGACCCTGGTCGCCAATCACAGCGCGCTGAATGCACGGATAATCGGCTCCAACGAGCATGAATCACACTATATCTATGATCTGTTGCAATCCAACAGCAGCGATATCAAACCTGACGTACTCTCGACAGATACACACGGTGTCAATCACGTCAACTTCGCTTTATTGGATCTATGCGGCTACAGCTTTGCACCGCGATACGCGCAATTTAACAGCGTCATCAACGATCTGTTTGAGGTGACTGAAAATGAACAATGTAACACCATACTGGCGCTAAAGAAGCCTATCAGAACGAATGTTATTACAACGGGATGGCAAGATATCAGGCGTATTGTTCTGTCACTTCAGACAAAGCGGACGACACAAGCAATGCTGGTAAGAAAGTTGTCTGGTTACCCTTCTGGACACCCAATATTACAGGCTCTGACGGAGTATAATCGACTGGTTAAAGCGCAATATTTACTTGACTACATCGACGATGCCAGTTTGCGGCAGTATGTGCAACGTGCCCTGAACCGGGGAGAAGCATGGCACTTCCTTAGACGAGCCATTGCGTCGGTGAATGGTGATCAGTTCCGTGGCAAAAACGAGTCTGAAATCGCTATCTGGAATGAATGCGCAAGATTGCTTGCCAACGCGATCATCTACTTCAACTCCGCGATACTGAGTCATCTTCTGGGACACTTTGAAGCGACAGGTGATGAAGAAAAAGCGGCTATCACTCGTGCTGTTTCGCCCGTTGCATGGCAAAATATCAACTTAAGCGGGACGTATAACTTCACCAATACCGGAAAATTGCCTGATATTAGTGAAATTACGAAGCCAATCGTGGATGATTAAGCTTGGAAACGAAAGTAACCCACAGCTGGAGGCTATATAATACAAAGCCTGTAGCGTTCTATGTTACTTTAGAGGGGAAAATCCCTAGTACCCCAAAGCGGTGGCGATTACCTTCTGGCCCTAAAAGGCAATCAAAAGGAACTTCATGATGCCGTGCGCAATGAACTTTCGGGTGCCATAAACAAGGAAGTGATTTGCCTAGAAAAACATCATGGACGAGGCGAAGCGAGAGCGTACCATGTTATGGATGCGGCATCGTTAGTGAATAGGTTCCCTGAATGGAAAGGGCTGAAAACTATCTGGGCTGGTCTTTAGTTCTGCTTCCTCTAGTGCTGATACAAAGGTTCTGCCTAATTCGTTGGTACTAGAACCGTCAGCTAGTACAAATATCTTGTCAGACGGCCGACGATTAGGAAAACGCTCCATTAAGTTCATTAGGGGGAACACGAACTCATCTTTACACACGATGGTTCTCGTTCCCGTGTGTTTTGTAGTCTTACCCTTCCTTACTTTAATTTTGAAAATGACTTGATGCTCTTGCCTTGTCATTAGGATGTCAGACCAAGTCAGCTCTTCCATTTCAGTGCCAGGACGAATACCTGTATTGATGACTACGTCAGCATAATCAAGCAACAACTCTCTTATTTGTCTAGTCTTTTTCTTGCGGCTGTTGTCCCTCATGTTTTCTAAAGTTTCAACAACCTTCTCATATTCAACTTCACTGAAAGCAGCACGTCTAGCCCCCTGCTCTCCTTTGTTGCTTAATACTGGCACTTGAACTGATAACATCCATTGGTTTTCGACCGCAGCTTTAAACACCATTTGTAGCGCCGCGTTATGATTTACTAGAGTAGACTTTTTGAGAACCTTACCAGCCTTTTGTATTCGCCAAATGTCGAACTCTTTAAGCTTGTCTTGGTCATTAGAAGTGATATAAGTGCGGTCAAAAAAATGGAATGTGATATTTTTTCAAAGCTCCCATGTAGTCTTTGTAGCTAACTTTACCGCCGCCGTGCGCAAGCTCATGTTCCATAGCTAGAATACTCTTCGCAGCTACATCGCGAAAACGCTTGCTCGTTGTAAGAGTTCCTATTTCCGCTTTTATTTTCCACTCCATGCGTAGCAATCTAGCCGCTGCTACAGCTTCTTCTTTATCAACTTGTTTAGTTGATTTGCAGTGCCATTTCCCGAAAAGTTGAAAACGGGCGTACCACTTTTTGCTGTTATCTTGCTGGAAAAGGTAGAGCGTTTCGTCGATGTCGTGTCTTGCTAACTGCTTAGCCATAAATACTCATTTGCAAAGAAAAAATAATGCGCTTACTACGAGTATATATGGCTTATTGCCAATAGCTAACTTTTTTATATAGATATTTTTCGGTTATGTTAATACACATTAACAGTAATTAAATCTGCATAAGACGAATGGCGCATTGAATCAACGTAGTACAGGCATTTACATATACCACCTCTACAAAGTCACACTTGCATAACTTCATTTTAAAAAAAGCCAAGTTGGGGGTAAAGCCGGCTTCTTTATCATTTAAGACTCAACTTAAAAAGAGTCTTTTTCTGAGGTTGCTCTAAGCTGTCCAGATATCTTACAGGTAGCCTCATTACTAGCCTTTTTCACGGCTTGTACGTATATGCTTTTTGCATTTACCGGTGTTTCTTTGCTGTTGCCCAACAAGCTAATAACGGTGCTTACCGAACCGTCTAAACTAAAGATAGGCGCACTTACTACATTAATGTCGGGCAGAAAATCTTCTTTAAAACAGCACAAGTTGCTTTGTTTTATGTCTTCTAACAATTCGTAGAACACCGCTTTTTTTATAGGCTTGCCCATGTAGCGTGGCATAGGTGCGGGGGAATCGTAGTAGTGTTCAACTAACGCCTTACAGCGCAGTTTAGGTAGATGGGATAAGAAAATACGCCCAGCAGCAGAGGTAAATGGCGACAACTCTGAGCCCAAACGAATATTCACCGCCAAAAAGTGACTAGAGTCTAACCACTTTATCACTAACGGTACATCTCCATTCCAAATGGTTACAGTAATCGTTTTATCTAATTCTTGGTGTAGCTTGTCTGCATATTCAAAGGCCACTTGGACGGGGTTTGAATGTTTTAGTGCCGACATGCCCAAGCGAATACTGCTGTTTGAAAGCATGTATTTGGCATTGTCTAATTGCGACACATAGCCAAGCTTAGTCAAGCTAACCAAGTATTTGTGAAGCCGACTGGGGCTCATTTCTGCCAGCTCAGATAACTTGGTTAGCGAGATAGGGCCGCTGTGCTCAGAGATTAACTCTAATACCTCAAGCCCTAGTTCAAGAGAGCCAATGCCTTTTCGGGTTGCAATTGCTTTGTCGTCATCCATTTTGTTGCTGCCTCTTCATCCAAGTGGGCGTCATGCTACCCCAGCTTCTCACCGTATTACAGCGCAATTAAACCGCAAGGCTGGTTTCAATAAATGCGCGATTTTCCTCAAGGGCTTGCGAGTCACCGTTAAATTGCACTTTCCCTTTCACAATAAGAATGTGCTGGTCGCACAGCGTCTGCAATACCTTAATGTTTTTATCCACAATAATGGTCGACACACCGGTTTCTTTAATTTTGCGAATAACATCCCAAATCTCTTTGCGAATGAGCGGTGCTAAGCCTTCTGTGGCTTCATCGAGTATCAGCAAATCAGGGTTGGTCAAAAGGGCTCTACCTATAGCTAGCATCTGCTGTTCACCGCCAGAGAGTTGAGTACCTTTATTGGTTAAGCGTTCTTTTAAACGAGGGAATACCTCAAGCACCTTGGCATAAGTCCAGTGCGCTTCACCTCGCGAATTTTTGCGCGCAGCCATTTGTAAGTGCTCTTTCACTGTTAAGTTGTGAAACATGCCCCGCCCTTCTGGCACATAAGCAATGTCGTTACGCATGCGTTTCCACGTGGGCAGAGCATCAATTTCTTTGCCCTTGTACAACACAGCGCCACTACGCGGCTTTACAATACCCAAAATAGATTTCAACGTTGTGGACTTGCCCATGCCGTTGCGGCCCATAATACTTACGGTCTGCCCTTTTTTAATGGCAAAAGATACCCCGTGCAGAATATGGCTTTCCCCGTATAAGGTATGAATGCCTTTTACCTCTAGAATGTTGTCTGTCACGTTAAAATACCTCGTCATCGTTGCCCAGATAGGCTTCTTGAACTAAAGGGTTTGCTCGAATGTTATCTACCACATCGGTGATCAAATGCTGCCCGTCCACCATCACGGTCATTAGGTCAGATAGCTCAAAAACGGCATCCATGTCGTGCTCTACCAGCACAATGCAGTAGCGCTTTTTCAGCGACTTAAGTAGGTCAATAATGATCAGCGACTCTTCATGGCCCATGCCCGCCATTGGCTCATCAAGCAAAAGCACTTGGGGGTCGGTCGCCAATACCATGGCAATTTCTAGTTGACGCTGCTCACCATAACTAATGGCGCTGGCTTTGGTATTGGCTTGCTTCAATAACCCAACCTGTTCAAGGGCATCTTCGGCAATCGCAGTTACATGCTTACTTGAATGCTTCGACTTAAACATATTGAAGCTGCTACCCACCCGTTGTTGGGCGGCAATGCAGCAGTTTTCCAGGCATGTGGCATCTTTGAAAATATTGGTTTTCTGAAAGCTTCGCCCTATGCCTTTGCGGCAGAACTGATGACTTTTAAGCCCCGTAATATTTTCACCGCGATACAAAATTACCCCCTTAGTTGCCGGATATGTACCGCACAATATATTCAGCATGGTGCTTTTGCCCGCGCCATTAGGGCCCACAATGCTATGTAGTGACTTGTCGTAGAACTTAATATTAAATTCGTTGAGCGCCTTTAACCCGCCCCAGTGTTTTGAAAGGTTTTCAGCTTGTAAGATACATTCACTCATTTGCGTTTCCCTCCAACCAACTGCTCAATTAGCCCAGCAATACCACTTTTTAGTAGCAGCACCATTAAGATGATGAGCGAGCCCATCCAGAACATCCAATACTGTGTCATGTGTTCAATGCCGTAGTGCAAGCTCTCGTAAACGAATACACCTAGAATTGCCCCAAAAATAGTGCCCAGGCCACCTAAAATAGCCATGACTAATGCAGAAGCAGAGACTTCCCAACTCATCATGGTTGGATTAACAAAACCGTATTGAAGCGAGAACAAGTAGCCTGCGTAAGCAGCAAGTGACGAAGACAATACATACGACACTAAACGGAAGTGGAAGATGTTGTAGCCAAGTGCAGTGGCACGCTCAGGGTTTTCTTTTATTGCGTCAATCACCCGCCCAAACCGAGAATGCAAACTAACTTTACAAAACACGTAGCAGTTAAATAGCGATAGCAAGCACAGGTAATAGAAGTGGTTCTCGTTATCTAAATCTAAGAAATTCAAACCAAAAATGCTGGTCTCGGGTTTTAGATAAATAAATAGCCCGTCTAAGCCGCCGTATTCCGTTGAGTCGGCAAAGAAATAAAAGGTCATTTGCGCCAATGCCAGCGTGATCATGATCATATAAATACCGCTGGTTCTTAGCACAATAAAGCCAACAATAAGTGCGATAACACCGCTAGCGGCCATGACATAAAAGGTATACAACCAAAAGTTAACCACTTCGTATTCGGGGATCATAATGGCAAATAAGTATCCGCCTAATCCGTAGAACATGGCGTGACCAAGGGTGATAAGGCCAGTTCTTCCCACCAAGTAGTCCAAAGACATAACAAAAATAGACAAAATCAGCATGGTGGAGATTTTGTTTACGTAAAACGTGTTCTCATTGAAAAATAAGGGAATACCCAAGGCAATAAAGAAAAACGCAAAAATAAATACTTTTTCAGCTTTGCTAGAAAATACAGACATCGTACAACCTTAACTTTTGAAAAGCCCTTGTGGTTTAAAAATAAGGATAAGTGCCATTAGCAAGTAAATTGTCATACTCGACATGCCGGGCAACAGCACAGATGCGAACGTGTCAACAATGCCTACTAGCAAGGCCGCCACAAAAGCCCCTTTTATTGAGCCCATTCCCCCAATAACCACTACAACAAAGCATGAAATGAGTACGCGCTCTCCCATACCAGGTACTAAACTCACCACAGGCGCAGAAACAATACCGGCCAAGGCAGATAAGGTAACGCCAACGGCGAAAACGACAGTAAATAATGTGCCGATATTCACGCCCAAGTTCTCAACCATTTCACGGTTAGACTCACCGGCGCGGATCATCATGCCAAGCTTGGTATTGTTGATGACGTAATACATGCCTATGGCAATACCCACACACAATACCGACAGGAACAAGCGATAAACCGGATATTCAACAATATCGGTAATTTGAATTGACGATGACAGCAGCTCAGGTACATCAACCCCCAGAGGGTCGTTACCCCAAATGAAGCTTTGTGCCGCGTTAAAAATAAAGATTAAACCAACCGTTAGCAGCACCTGATCAAGGTGGTCGCGCTTGTATAAATGCACTATAAGAAAGCGCTCAATAATTACGCCTATGACCATAGCAATACTGCAAGCAATGACCACAGCTAACCAAAAGCTGTCTGTCATGGCGGCAAAGTAATACACCAAATAGGCGCCAATCATATACATAGAGCCATGAGCAAGGTTCAAGATACCCATAACGCCAAAAACTAATGTGAGACCTGATGCAACCAAAAACAGTAACAGCCCATACTGAATACCGTTTAGTAATTGCACGAGGAAAAGCGACATTTCCATTTTTATACCTCTATGGGGAAGCCCATGGGCTTCCCTACTTGCAATAACTTATAAACGACAACCACGTGCTGGGTCATTCAGGTTCGCTGCAGCGGTTTTAACCACCACGTTTTCTCCGTTCTCAACCTTTCTTAAATAGATGTTTTGAATTGGATTGTGCGCCTTAGAGAAATGGAAGCTGCCGCGCGGGCTATCAATTTCAACACCTTCCATTGCCTTTATCAGAGCTTTTTTGTCAGCGGTATTACCCTTGGTTGCTTCCACGGCTTGAATGATCAGTTGGCCTGCGTCATACCCTTGCACGGCGTATAGGTCAGCAGGCTTGTTGTACAATGACAAATACTCGGCTCTGAACGCTTTGTTCTTAGGGTTATCCAAAGTATCGGCGTAGTGTAGTGTGGTGAATAGGCCGTCAGCGGCTTCACCTTGCGCTTCAATGGTGCCTTCTGTTAAGAAACCAGAACCAATAAGTGGAATTTTGCCTTTAAGCCCCATGGCGTCGTAGTCTTTAACAAACTTAACCGAGCCACCACCGGCAAAGAACACAAATACAGCATCTGGCTTTATTGAGGCAATTTCAGTTAGGTAAGACTGAAACTCTGTTTTTGGAAACGGTACGAAAATTTCCTTAACCACTTCGCCACCAGCAGCTTCAAATGATTCTGAAAACGCGGCAAGCGACTCTTTTCCAAACCCGTAGTTCCAACTTAGTGTCACCACCTTTTTATAGCCCATTTCAATGGCTTGATTACCCATTGGGTAAGCAGTTTGCCAAGACGAAAAAGATGTGCGGAACACATTCGGCTGACAGAATGCACCTGTTGCAGCGTTAGCACCTGCATTGGGAATGATCATGATAGAGTCTTTGTTTCTAACCGATTTAATCATGCCCATTGCTACCCCTGAGTGAACCGGGCCAATAATGAAATCGGCATTGTCTTTATCGGTCATTGCAGAGGTTAACTCTGGAGCGCGAGCAGGCTTTGCTTCAGTGTCGCTAATGATGAATTCAACAGGGCGACCGGCAATAGTATTGCCCTTTTCTTTTAGGGCTTGCTTCAGGCCGTTAGTAGCAGCCTCACCCAACCCAGCGTAAACACCACTGTATGGCAGCATTACGCCAATTTTTATGGGAGATTCGTCGGCATGTGCAGACA
Source organism: Alteromonas antoniana (assembly GCF_019249295.1). GTDB lineage: Bacteria > Pseudomonadota > Gammaproteobacteria > Enterobacterales > Alteromonadaceae > Alteromonas > Alteromonas antoniana. Next base: position 271,844 of record NZ_JAESDH010000003.1, on the reverse strand, counting down.
TACCTGACAATACACTTGTCGCCATCACACTACTGGCCAAGACGACTTTTCTGAGCGTTTTATTTTTAAATATCATGGTAAGTTACTCGTATTGTGGTAGGTGAATGTTAAAAAGCGTATTTCGCCATTGCTTGAACGCGGCTCATATCGCCGTCGAAACCGTCAACAGTTTCACGCTTTGCGTAGGTATATTCCAAGCCAACCGATAGCGGCTTAGTAATGTTGTAGATGTAGTTAATACGCGTGCTGTAAACGTCATGTGTGCGCGAGCCCACCATGCCCTCGACGGTGTCTACATCTAATGAAGAGAAAATAAGATTGGTACGAGCGCTTTCGCTCCATAAGTGGCGGTAAGCTACAGTAACCGCGGTTGCATCAATGGCATCAAAGTTACCTTCATCGTCTAGGAAGGCACCATTGGCAGCATTTACGCCAACATAACGACCTAAGCCCGAACCACTAGCTACTTGAATGCGAATATCATCGCCATTGCTCAAGTTAATGCGCGATGAAAGCGATAGTGCAATACCCGTGTCTGAGTAATCTTCGCCTTGTGTTTCATAAGCAAGCTGACGCAAGATACCGCCCACTTTCACATGACCCCAGCTGGCTTTCATCGTATAAGTACCAATGAGATCAGGTACAGAATTGTCATCTGTCGTAATTTGCGCGGTAGTGGTAGTACCAACGGTTGTCTCAGGGTTTTCCAACGCCACTTCAAAACCGTTATTTGAATAACGAATTTGTGGTTGACGAGTAAAAGCCACACCGTCTGTCGTACCAATAAAATCTACTGATTCAACCAAAGCGCCTAGGTCCATGATAGTTGACCAAGTTTGACCAATAAGCCAGTTGTTGTATTTCAAGTAAGCATGTCGCATACGTGGCGTATAGGAGTTGCTCACTCGCTCATCACCACCAGATGTCAATAGAAAGTCAAATTCAAACACACCGGTAATGACGTCTTCACCGTCTACTGGCGTATTGGTAGTAAATCTGAAACGAGACTGTTTTGCGTGCGCATCAAATCGGCCACCTAGCCCATCGTCGGTGGCGCCCGTTTGTACCAAAGACGGTACGTAAATATCACGTCCAGGGCCAACACCTTCACCGTTTGAGTAGTCGCTATACATTGCGTCAACTTTGATATAACCAGAGAATTTCACCTCGGTGTCAGCTAGGTTCGCTGCCTCTGCGCCAGTAGCAAGCGCTAAACCAACCGATAGTGACGAGGCAAGTAGGGGCTTGATGAGTGTTTTTTGTTTTAAAGTATTCATTCAGTTCTCCGTTGTAAATGTGCCAAGCATGTGTGTGATAAACAGAAACAACTGACGTTAAGGCAACCCGCCTTTGTAAATTTTGTGTTATTCAATTGTTTCTAAGCAAGGAACTTACTGTGAAGATAAATCACAAACCAATACCAAATGAGTGACTCGCAATACTTAACGGGTATGGCTTTGCGGTATACAGGTTGAACAACAATGCATTGAAAAACATATAAACCATTGTTATTAATTGATAATTACAAACAGATTTGGAAGAACATTGAGAGCTCTTGTAGACAAAAATCACCCGCCACAATTTGTTCATTATTTGTAAATTAATTCACCAATAATTAAAAACAAACAAACCTAAAGGAAAAATACACGAATAAAAAACCCGCCATTTGGCGGGTCAAAATTGCTTGGGAGCGGTGTTGCTTTTGTTGCTGGTGTTACTTTTTAAGATAGCGCTGAACAACAATGATAGTGCCGCCAATGACTAGCCCCCAAAACGCGGAGGAAAGCCCTAATAACGACAAATCCGATGCGGTAATAAGAAAGGTACACAACGCCGCTTCTCGGTCTGCAGGTTGGCTTAATGCTGTAGAAAGTGACCCTTCCAGCGCCCCCAAAAGTGCAATGCCGGCCACCATTGCGATAAACGCTGCGGGAAACGCTTGGATCACACTCACTAACGCGGCGCTAAATAGCCCAAACATGATGTACCACAGCATGGCGACAGCTGGGCCAAAATAGCGTTTTTTAGGGTCGGGGTTGGCATCTGGGCCGGTGCAAATGGCAGCGGTTATTGCAGATAAATTCACCCCATGGCACGCCGTTGGAGCAAACAGAATACTCATAAGCCCACTACCTGCAACAATCTGATTTGACGGTGGTGAATACTTGTCTTGCCTTAGTATGGCGATACCAGTAATAAATTGGCCACTCACAGCAACTAACATAAGCGGTATTGAAATACTAAATAATGCAGTGAGTGAGAAACTAGGCATGTACCAATGCGGTGTTGATATTTGCCAGTCAACTTGTTGAAATGACAAATCATAGTTTAAGGCCAGTACCCCTACCCCAATAGCAACGGTAAGCATGATTGCGTAACGCGGTAGCAAGTGACGCAATAAAATATAGCCTGCGAACATCACCAGCCCCAGTAAAGGCGCTTGTGTCATCTTAGAAAAGAGATCGAGGGAAAAGTTAACCAATATTCCTGCCAACAGTGCCGCGGCTAAGGCCAAAGGCAATCGGTTCACTAGTCGCTCAAATGCCCCTGTTACTCCCAATAACAACAAAATGCCACCAGACATAATGTACGCGCCTATCACATCGCCCCACGGCATACCCGGCACTAAGGTGACGAGCAAGGCAGAACCCGGTGCATTCCATGCAAAAAGCAAGGGCATGCGATAGCGCAAGCTAAACCAACCACATAGTAAACCGCTAGCAATAGACATCCCCCAAATCCAAGAAGTCAGTACCTCACTGCTCAAATTCGCCGATTCGGCAACTTGAAACAAGATAACCAGTGGACCTGCATAGCCCATTGTTGATGCGAGGATCCCCGCTACTGCAGCAGACAACGACCAGTCTTTTAACGGTGGAAAAGAAATGAAAGTAGGCTGATTTTGCATAAGTCACTCCATTGGTTGCCGTGCTACCCGCAAGAAATCACCTGCGAATAGCACAGCTTGGGAACGCGGTATTCTATTTTTGTTACTTAACCACAATCTCCACCTGCAACAGGCAAAATAGTTCCTGTAATATAGCTGGCTTCATCTGAAGCTAAATACAAAATGGCAGATGCTTGTTCATCTAGGGTGCCGTAACGAGACATAAAACTGGTATCAATGGTCTGATCGACAATTTGCTGATACCAAATTTTTTCCTGCTCACTTTGTGTAGACTCGTTGCGCGGAATAATACGCTGAGGCGCGTCGGTTCCGCCTGGTGCCGTGGCATTCACACGAATATTGTGCTGCGCATACTCAAAGGCAAGTGACACTGTCAGTGCATTCACGCCCCCTTTTGCCGCGGCGTAAGGCGCGCGGTTTACACCACGAGTAGCAACAGAAGACACATTCACTATGGCGCCTTTTCCATTGTCTAACATGGCAGGTAATACTGCGCGACAACACCACAACGTGGGGAACAACGAACGACGAACTTCTTTTTCAATTTCGTCAGCTTGATAATGCTCGTAGGGTTTGGCCCAAATGGTCCCCCCCACATTATTGATAAGCTTATCGATTCGCCCAAAATGCGCCGATGCCGTATTCATAGCATTAAGCGCACCTTCGTAGGTTTCTAAGTCAGCCTCTACAGCAATAGCATCCGCGCCGTTTTCATTGAGTGACTGGGCAATCTGTTGAACATGCGCTGAGCGGTCCACCAATACCAACTTTGCTCCCTCAGTAGCAGCTCGTTGTGCAACGCGAAGGCCAATGCCTTGCGCTGCGCCGGTAACTACAATGACCTGCCCGTCGAAGCGCAAGCTCATGCGGCTTCCTCTTTAGGCTGGCTGGGGTTGAATTTTTCGTAGTGGAACGAATATGGGTTTGTGCCCGCATCTTTAAAGTATTGACGCACGGCATCAACCATTGGCGGAGGTCCACATAAATATGCATCGGCGTCAGCCAGTGCAAATGGAACACTTTCCATATGATCAGTAACAAAACCCAACTTCTCATGTGCGCTATCTGGGTTAACGACGACTGTAGCGTAGCTAAAGTTGTCCAATGCATCGGCATATTCTTGTAAGGCTTCAAGCTTCACCAAGTCATCCACATTGGTCACACCGTAGAGTAAATACACAGGTTGACTGGTTGGGTTCTGCACAAGCGACGCCAGCATAGAAAGAATAGGTGCAAGCCCTGTTCCGCCTGCTAGCATAAGTACTGGGCGCTCTACTGCGCGCAAGTAAAAACTACCGAGTGGACCGGTTACCGGAAGCACGTCGCCAGCATTGGCGTTTTTGCTTAAGTAAATACTCATCAAGCCATTAGGCACATTGCGAATAAGGAAGCTTGCGTCTTTGCTTCCCGGACAAGAGCTAAATGAATACGCACGGGTCTCATCAGAGTTTGGCAGCCCCAAATTAATGTACTGACCGGGCAAGAAATCAAGTGGCTCAGACAAAGCGACATTTAATTCAATGGTGGTGTCCGACAACGCATTTACACTGGTAATAGTGCTTGTAATGCTTTGCGGGCCTGATGCACACAGCGAAGAGGCCGCTGGAATAGAAACCACCACGTCTGATTGAGGCAACATCTGACAGGTAAGAATTAACCCATCAGCAGCTTCATCGTCGGTTAACGCTTCATCGATGTATTCATCACCTAAGTCGTAAGTACCTTGCTTGCAGCTACCTTTGCAGGTTCCACAAACACCATCAGAGCAGTCCATTGGCAGTTTCACTTGATGGCGATAGGCAGCGTCGAGCACTGTTTCACCATCATTACATTCGATAACGCGCGTTACGCCGTCTTCGAAATTAAGAGCTACTTTGAAAGACATAATAATTCTCCGTCTTTACAGGTGATATACATCAATAACTTGGTTGATATAATCGTTGTTCAACACCACTTTTTTACGCGTAATCACTGGTGTTTCACCACTGATATCCAATGAACAAAACACGGTTCCGAAGAAGTGTGATGTCTCGCGATAGCGATGGCTAAGCGTGTTGAAGTTGTAGCGGATTTCCGCTGTTGTCTCGTCTTGGCTCAGCACTTCTAAATTACTGCACTGATGCGTGGTTCTCGGCTCTGGCATACTCGCCCCCGAACGCTCAGTCTTTATGCGGTAAACCCTGTCTTCCAAACCATTGCGATTGGGGTAATAAATGAGCGAGATTTCTTTTTGAGGATCGTTAGTTAACTGATCATCATCATCCCATGCTGGCATCCAGTATTCACATTTTGGGTGATAGCACGTTAGCCACTCATCCCATTGACGGTCGTCAAGTAAACGCGCTTCGCGAAATACAAACGCCTGAATTTCCTGATAAGTCATCACGGCCACCTCTTAATCTTTTTGCACAACAGGAATATGACTGGCTCTTTCTAGCTCAATCGCATTTAGCATTTCTTCTACCCAATGCTTGTGGTGATGAACGTATAGGCCTTCATCTTCTGGTTTGATACCTGACGCAACTGTGTCCATACCTACACCTTTGGCATAATCGTCTGGGCCTTCCATCCAGTGCGCTGCACCTCGGCTCATATCGTTCCAACGCATATCACGCGCTTCGTAGCCTTGCTGACAACCTCTGAATTCTTCTAGGTCGTCCGGTGTTCCCATGCCAGATACGTTAAAGAAATCTTCGTACTGACGAAGGCGCTTTTGACGATTTTCAGCAGACTCGCTCTTAGGTGCAAAGCAGTAAATAGACACTTCCGTCTTATTCACAGAAATAGGGCGAAGTACGCGAATTTGTGTTGAGAATTGGTCCATCACGTATACGTTAGGGTACAAACACAAGTTACGCGTTTGATTTACAATGGTGTCAGCGCGCGCTTCACCCACTTCCTGTTGAAGGCGTTCTAGTTGACTATAAATAGGGCGTGCAGTTGGATTTGTTAAACGCGTCCACAACATCATGTGACCATTTTCAAACGAATAGAAACCACCCTCACCCGACCAGCTTTTCGCATCAACTGCTTCTGTACCGCCTTCTTCATAATTGCGGTGACTCATCGTTGATAAGTAGTTCCAGTGAACAGTTCCAACGTGATAGCCATCAGCACCGTTTTCAGCAGTAAGCTTCCAGTTACCTTCGTAGGTGTACGTTGAAGTACCACGAATAACTTCGATACCTTCTGGATCTTGATCCACAATATTGTCGATAACCTTCGTGGTTTCACCTAGATATTGCTCTAGCGGTAATACATCGGCATTCAAACTACCGAACAAAAAGCCGCGATACGATTCAAAACGTGCAATATGCTTAAGGTCATGAGAGCCATCAACATTGAACGACTCAGGGTAACCACCTTTCTTCTGATCACGCGCTTTTAAAAGTTTGCCTGAGTTGTTAAACGTCCAACCGTGGAAGGGGCAAGTAAAAGACGTTTTGTTACCGCGCTTACGACGACACAATGTTGCACCGCGGTGCGAGCACGTATTTAAAATGGCATTTAGGTCGCCGCCTTTGTTACGTGTAATAACAACCGGCTGGCGACCAATTGTAGTAGTGTAATAGTCACCGATTTCGGGAATTTGGCTTTCATGTGCCAAAAATACCCAGTTGCCTTCAAAGATGTGTTTAATTTCTAAATCAAATAAGTCTTTGTCGGTAAAGATCCCACGGTCACAGCGATAATGCCCCGTCTCTTCGTCGGCCTCAACGGCACCACGGATCTTCTGTTCTAGTTGATTCAATGTTGCTGACATAATTTATCTCCCGAAGGTAGCAGGCTTACGCCTGCTCCACAGTTGCACGGGCACGAGCATGCTTGTCTTGCTTCTCGTCGTTCTTCGTTGCCATTAATGTGATGTTGAATTCCACATCAAGGTAGTTGTCTTTAAAGCCCATGGCTTTAATTTGCTCTGGCTCAGATACACTTTTTGCTTCAACAACCAATTCGTCACGCGTTGCGAAAGCGAAATCGTCATAGGTGTATTCATCACCGGCTAAGTTAATTTGCGTAGTAAGGTGCTTAAAGCCGTCTTTCGCTACAAAGTAGTGAATGTGCGCAGGGCGATTACCATGACGGCCAAGGCTTTCTAGCACTTTCATCGTTGAACCACCTGGAGGGCAACCGTAGCCGCTAGGTACAATACTGCGTGCGCGATAGCAGCCTTGCTCATCAGCAATGATGCGGCGACGTAAATTAAACGGAGTTTGAGATGGGTCAAAATGCGAGTAAGCACCTTTCACGTCGGCATGCCAGATATCAACAACTGCGCCTGCAATTGGGTTGCCTTCTTCATCAACAACCTGACCATGTAGCCACATTTCTTGGCCAGGTGACTGACCATCATCCATTCTTGCTTCGCCTTCACTTGTCGGCGCGCCTTCAACATACAACGGACCTTCAATAGTACGTGGTGTACCGCCTAGCTCACCAATGGCAGCGTCTTTAGCGTCTTCACGAACATCAAGAAAATGATCAAAACCTAAACCTGGAGCAAGCAGCACGGCTTCGCCATTCGCACCTAATTCATTTAGGTAGTTAACGCCTTGCCAAAACTCTTCTTGTGTAATGTCGAGGTCTTCAATCATCTTGAACACGTCAGTTAGCAAGCGGTGCATAATTTCTTTAGTGCGAGGATTGCCTTTGTCGTTGTCTAGGCCAGCGGCACGCTTAAGTAACGTTTGAACATGTTCAGTTTGTAAAGTATTGATAGTAGTCATAGTCTTAGTCTCCGCGCTGCAATGCAGCGAGTTTTTGCCTGTTAGTTTTTTATTTGATTGATGAAGGGTGCTGACACAAAGGCGTCACACTCATCGTCATAAAGGGGTACAGCGGTAAGCCCATTAGTACGTCGTGTAAATGCTGGTTATCCTTCACCTCGAATATGCTCACATTGGCGTATTGACCAGCCACTCGCCAAAGGTGTACCCAAATGCCTTCTTCCTGCAGTCCTTCGGCATAGTTTTTTTCTTTCAACTTAATTGCATTAAATTCTTCTTCGCTCAGATGTGCTGGCGGTATCACAGTCATTTCAACTTTGAATAACATATTTGCTCCTTACTTCGCCTTGCGGGTGTATTGACGTAATTTGTCCTCATCGATTTCGAGCCCTAGCCCAGCTGTCGTAGGAACTTCAACGCCAAAGTTGTGATAATTTAGAGGGGATTTAACGATGTCATCGCACTGCAGCAGTGGGCCGAACATCTCTGTGCCAAATTCAATAACAGGTAGGGTCGACCATGCATGTAACGCGGCTGTGGTACCCACAGTGCCTTCAAGCAGCGTACCGCCATATAGTCCAATACCTGCCGCGTTACACACAGCAGCCACATCAAGTGCACCAAACAGTCCACCTGCTTTGCCTATCTTAAGTGCCACTGAGCCGGTGAAACCTTGCTGAGCCAACAAAAGGGTATCTGTACTATCAGCAATAGATTCATCAGCCAAAATGCAGATGTTAAATTTCTTAGAAAGACGCACTAGGCTGGCAAAATCTTTTGCAGGGGTCGGTTGCTCGACTAAATCAATACCGGCTTCTTGTAGTGCAGCCATACCATAAGTAGATTGAGACTCGCTCCACGCTTGATTAACATCAACGCGAATACTTACGTCATCGCCTAACGCTGCTTTGATCTTGCCCACATGCGCTACATCGTCACGTACCGAACGAGAGCCAATTTTTAGTTTGAAAATGTTATGGCGCTTTTCGGCTACTAGGCCTTTCGCTTCTTCAATGTCTTTTTCAGTATTGCCTGAAGCCAATACCCAAAGACAAGACAAATGATTATTGCAAGCACCACCGAGTAAGGTTGAAACTGGCACACCAAGTTGTTTACCAAGTAAATCAAGCAGGGCCGTTTGCACCGCAGACTTGGCAATAGGGTTGCCTTTAAAAGCAAGGTGTAACTTGTTAATTAATGCTTTAGGGCTGGCAACTGACTGTCCAATCAAATAAGGTGCTAAATACGTATCAATGTTGGTTTTGATACTTTCTGGGCTCTCAGCGCCGTACGCGAGACCACCAATTGTTGTACCTTCGCCAATACCTTCAAGGCCGTTGTCGTCGGTAATTCTTACGATAACCATCGACTGAACCGCCATAGATGTCATGGACAATTTGTGTGGTCGTATCGTAGGAATATCGACAATGTAAGTTTGAATTTGTGATATCATGTAAATGTTAATTTTGTGTTGCCAGTAAATGTCTGCGTGTAACCTACAAATATTTTTTGTTAACAACCAATATTGATTTAGTTAGTATCGATACCTAGGAGGTATGGTGGAGTTAAGGCATTTACGCTACTTTTGTGCGGTAGCGGAAGAAAAGAACATGACCAGAGCGGCCGAAAAGATATTCATGGCCCAGCCACCTTTAACAAGACAAATCAAACAGTTAGAGGAAGAGGTTGGTGTTCAACTCATTCAGCGAGAAGCCCGTGGCATTACCCTAACCCCCGCTGGCGAATACTTTTGGAAACAGGCCCAACTCATACTTGAAAAGTTAGCTTCATGTGTTGAAGAAAGTCGGCGAATTGATGCAAGAAAAAAGCGAATTTTCAGAATTGGCTTTGTTCCATCCATTTTTTACGGGCAACTTCCTCAGCTTGTTAGGCGCTTAAGACAGCAGCACAAAGTGGATGTTGAACTGCTCGAAATGAAAACCGGTGAACAAATTGAAGCCCTCAAGTCAGGTAAAATTGATATGGGTTTTGGTCGGGTTGTGATGCCATCACTAGAAGCCGATGTGACTCAGAAGTTGTTGTTCAGCGAGCCTATCCTTGCCGCTCTACCTATCCATCATCCACTTGCTAATGACGATGTTGATATGGCAGAGCTCGCTACACTGCCGTTAATTACTTACCCAGGTGGTAAGCCTCCAACCTTTGCTAACATCTGCTTGGATCTGTTTGCCAGTCGCGGGTTGAGAGTAAGAGTGGCCCAGCAAGTTAATGACATAGGCACTGCACTGGGTCTCGTTGCCTCAGATATGGGCTTCACCCTTGTGCCTGAACAAGTGATGCGCATGAACAGAGATGGTGTGGCGTTTGTTCGGCTTAAAGACGACGGCATAAACAGCTCGGTGTTTCTCAGTAAACGCGAGGAAGCCGAAGATGACATTATGGCTGCGGCCATGGTGATATTAGATGAGCTGGTGCAAAACCGAATAGAAGGTCGCTACCCCTAAAAGGGGTTAGCGCAGATCTTGTCTTATTTGCTCAGCAGCATGTTTAAGTACAGGAATACAATGCTCGGTGATGGTTTCTAAGCTCACCCTTAATGCATTGGTACTTAAGTTCATCGCCCCCAGCAATTCGCCTTTGCCACTAAATACAGGTAAAGCAACCGAGCGTAACCCCGCTTCAAGCTCTTGATCAACAATACTAAAACCTTGTTGCTTAACCTTAATTAGTTCCTGTTCTAACGCCTGTGCAGTGGTAATACTCTTCTCAGTATGTGGGTGTAACTGTGCTTCATTCACCCATGCTGTTAATTCTGAAGCGTCAAGATGTGCTGCAAGTACTCGTCCCATTGACGTATACGGTGCAGGCAGTCGAGTGCCCGTTGTTATGTTAATCGACATAAGACGATGTGATGCCGGAGAACGCGCCACGTACACCACCGACTGTCCATCTAACTTCCCAAGAGAAGCCGACTCCCCTAATTCTGCGGTAATCGATTTAAGGTAATGCTCGACCACTGCTATATAACCATTGCTGCTGGTATAAGCTTGCCCTAACGACAGCACTTTAGGTGCCAAGGCGAAGAGTCGCCCCTCACGACGGATATAGCCAAGAGAATGCAATGTAAGCAAAAACCGACGGGCTTTGGCCCTATCAATTCCCATTTTTTCAGCTACTTGCGATAAGGTCATTTCTTTGTTTTGACCATCAAACGCCCCTAACACCTCTAGTCCGGTAGCAAGCGCGCTTATGTAATCGCGATGGGTTGACGGTATTTTTTCTTCACTCATGCACTGTGTCTCTTGTTGGATCTTGCGAATTATTTCTTATTGTTTAACGAAGTGCCAGTTCTCTTATGAATTCAGCAACATAAATTGCTTTGACTGATCGTCCTAGCAATTTTTTAACATTTATTACTTGACCTAAACAATCAAAATTATTAATTTGTTCGCATTATGAATCAACATTCGTATTGCGAACTTTTATTATGACACTATTTACAACACTTTCAAAAGCTATTGAAGATGGCGTTAAGGACGGCGACACAGTTGCATTAGAGGGATTTACTCACCTTATTCCTTTCGCCGCAGGGCATGAAATTATTCGCCAAGGACGTCGCAACCTCACATTGGTAAGAATGACCCCTGATCTTATTTACGATCAGCTAGTCGGTGCCGGGTGTGTGAGCAAACTTGTGTTTTCATGGGGAGGAAACCCAGGTGTAGGTTCTTTACACCGCGTACGTGACGCCATTGAGCACGGCTACCCCGCTCCGCTCGAAATTGAAGAGCACAGTCACGCGGCAATGGCAAATGCTTATGAAGCGGGTGCATCAGGCTTACCCATGGCGGTATTCAGGGGTTATGTAGGTAGTGATCTACAGCACGTGAACCCCAACATCAAAACCGTTACTTGCCCGTTTACGGGTGAAGCGCTTGCCGCAGTGCCATCGATTAAACCCGATGTGGGCATAGTTCATGCGCAAAAAGCAGACCGCGCAGGAAACGTACTCATTGAAGGTATTTTAGGGGTTCAAAAGGAAGTTGTGCTTTCTTCTCGCTATAGCATCGTCACCGTCGAAGAAATTGTGGACGACTTAGAAGCAGGTCCAAATAGTTGTGTACTTCCCGCTTGGACAATCAACGCCATTGCCACCGTACCGTTTGGCGCTAAACCGTCTTATACACATGGTTACTACCCGCGCGACAACAGTTACTACAAGAAGTGGGACAGCATAAGCCGAGAGCGCGAGCCATTTTTAAAGTGGTTAGATGAAGAAGTATTTCAAGCAGGAGAATAATCATGACCGAACAATATACTTCAGACGAAATGATGACGATTACCGCTGCCCGTGCTCTGAATAACAATTCGACTTGTTTTGTGGGCATTGGCTTACCAAGTGCTGCAGCGAACTTAGCACGCCTTACTCATGCCCCTGACATAACACTTATTTACGAGTCAGGTACCATAGAAACCAAGCCGCAGGTTTTGCCTTTATCTATTGGGGATGGTGAACTTTGTGAGTCGGCGCTTACCACCGTTTCGGTTCCCGAAATGTTCCGTTACTGGCTGCAAGGCGGTCATATTGATGTGGGTTTCCTTGGCACCGCACAAGTAGACCGATACGGCAACATTAACACCACAGTTATCGCTGCATCGCACAAAGACAGTGGCCCTGATGGCGCTCACAGTTATGCCAACCCTAAAGTTCGCCTTCCTGGCGGTGGCGGTGCACCAGAAATTTCAACCAATGCCAAAGAAGTGATCATCACCGTAAGGCATTCAAAGCGCACTTTTGTTAAAGATGTCGACTTCATTACCACATTGGGTTTTGGTCGAGACGGCCAAGGCCGCAAAGGCAAATCTACGCTGGGTAAAGGCCCCACTTTGGTGATTTCTGACCTTTGTATATTAAAGCCAGAAGATGAAACCAATGAACTTATTGTGGTGAGTTTGCACCCAGGCGTTACAAAGCAACAGGTAATCGATGCCACTGGCTGGGACATTCGCTTTGCTGACACACTTCAAACCACTGATGAACCCACCAGCAGCGAAATCGAAGTATTAAGAGAACTAAAGCGCGTTACTGAAGCGGCGCACAGCCAAACGGAGACTGCGTAATGAACGTTTATTTATGTAACCCCAACCGCTCTTCCATTGGTCGTTATGCAGGTGGGCTAGCCAACATTCGCCCAGATGATTTGCTTGCACAAGTTATTCGCGCAGTTCTGGCGCAGTGCCCTCAACTACCAGCAGAAAGCATTGATGATGCGTTTTTCGGCTGTGCCAACCAAGCCGGTGAAGACAACCGCAACGTGGCTAGAATGGCCACTTTGCTTGCAGGCGTGCCATTTTCGGTACCAGCCACCACAATTAATCGTTTGTGTGGTTCAGGTATGGATGCCATTGGCCTTGCTTACCGTTCAATTGCATCAGGTGAAGCAGACCTTATTCTTGCTGGCGGCGTTGAGTCTATGTCGCGAGCTCCATTTGTGATGGGCAAAGCACAAAACGGATTTGACCGCTCACAGATACTTGAAGATACCACCATGGGGTGGCGCTTTATTAACCCTGCGTTAAAGCAGCAATATGGCACAGAAACCATGCCTGAGACTGCAGAAAATGTAGCAGCGAAATTCTCTATTAGCCGAGAAGCACAAGACAACTTTGCGTATCAGTCTCAGCAAAAAGCGGCAGCAGCTCAAGCGTCTGGCCGCTTTGCTAAAGAAATAACACCTGTGACCTTTCAGCCCAGAAAAGGCGATGCCATCGTCATCGACAAAGATGAACATATACGCCCTCAAACTACATTAGAAGCATTAGCAAAACTAAAAGCACCGTTTCGTGAAAACGGCTCGGTTACCGCGGGTAATGCATCGGGCATTAACGATGGCGCATCTGCCATGCTTGTAGCAAGTGAAGCCGCCGTTGAACGCTATAACTTAACGCCTGTTGCTCAAATTAAAGGGATGGCTACCGCTGGCGTTGAACCCACTATTATGGGTATAGGCCCAGTACCAGCGGTTAATAAATTGCTTGCAAAACAAAAGTTGAGCCTAGACGATATTGGCACAATTGAACTTAATGAAGCGTTTGCAGCACAAGCATTGGCCTGTATGCAGGAACTTGGACTCAGTTCCGATGACTCAAGAGTGAACCCCAATGGCGGTGCCATTGCACTTGGCCATCCACTTGGTATGTCGGGGGCACGCCTACTGCATACTGCCGCATTACAATTTGAACAAACCTCGGCCGATTACGCACTATGCAGTATGTGTATTGGTGTAGGCCAAGGTATAGCGACACTGCTAAAACGCATTTAGGAACTCAACATGGCGACAATATCAGAGCAAGGTATTCACTACCAGTTCATTGAGACTAAGCACAAACCTGTTGTAGTGCTCGCTCACCCGTTGGGTATGAATATGCGTGTTTGGGACTACCTCGTACCAGACTTAATGGTGAACTTCAGCATTTTGCGTTATGACCTACCTGGACACGGTGACAGCGTAGCGTTCCCCGCAAACACGAAAAGCCTTGATGGATCACAGTTAGTTGACGACTTATTAACCCTGTGTAACTCACTAGGTATCGATAAGTTTCACTTCGTGGGTACGTCAATTGGCGGTATGTTAGGTCAACAACTGTTAATTTCCCACCCAGAACGCTTGTTAAGCACAGTGTTAACTAATACTGGGATGAAAATAGGTACCACTGAAGCATGGCTGGAGCGCCAGAAAAACGTGACTCAGCAAGGGCTTGAAACACTCGCAGCTAGCTTGGTTCCAAGGTGGTTTAGCCCAGTGAGTACCAAACGTTTCCCCACGTTACTGTCACAATGGGAAGGTTTGCTAGCGAACGTTGATGATCACTCTTACGGATTATTGTGTGCGTGGCTTGGCGACAGAGACACACATACACAGCTTAAACCTAATGGTGCACCTATTTTGCTTATTGCTGGTGAAGATGATGTCGCTACACCCACCTCATCATTGCAAGCATTGGGAGAAACCCTAAGCGCACCTGTGACTGAATTAAAACAAACTGGGCATGTGCCCTCGGTTGAAGCAAGTCGCGAGTTCACGTCATTGATAAGAGAACACTTAGGAATGATTAAATAACTTGTTATTAATACTAAAATCGCTTTAGTAGTAAACAACACGGGATGATATTCTTTATCAAAGACAAGTGAAAGTTCAAAATAAAGGCATGTTACCTTGCGTAAACTAATTATAGGTCGATGTATACGTACCTATTCACCCCGCGTGTTGAGTTTTTTACTTAATTTAAAAAGCAAATGAATATGACTTAAAACCTTAGGGAAGATGCGAATAAGTGCCCGATGTGAGATCATAGCTGCATAGTAAATCACAGCCATTACCGCCCATGAGCCAACAGTTAACTTTTGCCGATAGTGAGTTTTCCAGCAAGCGCCGTCAGACCCGTAAAGAGATATTCTTATCCCGGATGGACAACTTGTTGCCGTGGACTCAACTGCTGGAAGTGATTGAACCCTTTTATCCTAAAGTTGGCAACGGCCGCCGCCCGTATCCACTGGAAACCATGTTCCGCATTCATTGTATGCAGCAATGGTATAGCCTCGGTGATGAAGCCATGGAAGACGCGCTGTACGAGATTGCTTCAATGCGTCAGTTTGCGCAACTGTCACTGGATAAAGCCATTCCTGACCGCACTACCATTATGAACTTCCGGCACTTGCTGGAAAAGCACAAGCTGACTCGCCAATTATTCAAAACGGTCAACCAATGGCTGTCGGAGTGCGGTGTGATGATGACGCAGGGTACACTGGTGGATGCGACGATTATTGAAGCACCCAGCTCCACCAAGAATAAAAAGAATGAGCGTGACCCGGATATGCACCAGACTAAAAAAGGTAATGAATGGCACTTCGGCATGAAAGCCCATATAGGAGTGGATGCCAAGAGTGGCCTGACGCATACGCTGGTGACCACTGCCGCCAACGAACATGACCTGAATCAGATGAAGAACCTGTTGCATGGCGATGAGGAATTCATCTCTGGCGATGCTGGATATCAAGGCGCAGAGAAGCGTGAAGAACTTAAAGAAAAGGATGTGGAATGGCTGATTGCTGAGCGTCCCGGAAAGGTGCGGGCACTGAAAAAGTATCCCTGCAAAAACAAAACTGTCATCAACATCGAATATTTAAAAGCCAGCATCCGAGCAAAAGTTGAACACCCGTTTCGCATCATCAAATGCCAATTTGGTTTTATCAAAGCTCGCTATAAGGGATTGATAAAAAATGACTCACAGTTAGCCATGCTATTCACCTTGGCAAACCTGTTTAAAGTAGACCAGATGCTACGACGACAGCCAAGATCTGTCTGAAATCCGGGAATAACCCGGAATAAGGTCGAAATCCGACCTAAAACAGCGGTATATTGGCCTAAACTGCAAAATTAGAGTTTAAAAATTAGGCCGGTGATGCTGCAACTTAATTGAGCGCTAAATTGCGGGACTTATTCGCAGTTTCCTTAGCTTTCAGAACTAAAGAAATCTCGCATTTGAAATGAGCTCAAAGCTTCCAATCACCGAAATCTTCGAAAAACTAAACACGGCACATTTAAGCTCACTAATGGTCGCATCAGGCGATCCAATGGTACATATACGCAAATGGCTTATTTCAAACCGGGCATCCATGAGTCCAGAGTGCGCCAATTTTTTCAGTGATCTCGGCGTTAAACAAAAGGGCTTTCTTAAAAATTTGCGAAAGTGGATGTCTCAATACAAGCAAAGACAAGAGTTCATAAACAAGATGGAAAACCGCGGCGATGAGGAATGGATTTCTTGTGCATGCGAAGCCTGGGAAGCGCTTGGCGGTGTTTACGTGAGAACTGTCGACGGACCAGGCGTTTTAGCAAAAGATGATGAACGAGCCGCGTTTTCGGTGGGCGTTGTCACCCATTATCCTGCTAACAGCTCAGAGCACTACAGCCACGTTATCGAAGCATCTTTGCCGTCACAGAAACAAATGAGCGTTTTCATCAGATTGCTTGATAGCTGTGCAATTCCAGTTGTTGGTACCAGAAAACCTAAAACAAACGAGGTCGCTACTATTTTCGCAATATCCAGTCCGTCCACAGACCCTCTGAACCGAAAAGTAAAGGATCTACGCCTTCCAACCCTGGCCAACGCCTTACTCTGAAAACCTCTTCAACGAAAAGTACATCCACCGCTGTCGTTCTCTCTGAATTAGGGTTAGTTTCTACCAATCTATAAACCTAATAATTGACGCGGAATGTACATTTAGTATATATTTTGTGCATGATTATTGGGACACTTAACTATGGCCATCAAGGATATTATTGAGCGGTTGCTAGCCAGAAGCCGAGAGCTTAAAGATATGCTCAACGACCGAGATGTTGTATCAGCATATTGCGCCCCGTTACCAGATGTGGACAGGAATAAACAGCGCCGTGAAAATAACGGTGATTATGAGCCTTCCGGGCATCACTACAAGGCCACTGGCTTAGATATAGCCAGGCGCGACATTGTTAGTTACTTCGCAGCTCCAGGAACAAACACATTTCATCCGAAGTTGACCCCGGGCGCTATTCAATTGAAGCACGCTCGAATGGTGGAAGCTGAGAAACTCGTGACGCATATCAATGCTATCAAAACAGAGTTTGATGCTGACATTGCCAAGTACAATGATAAAGAAAAAAAGCATGCGTATATTCATGACGCATACGAAATGCTAATGACGAAACAGGTAAGCAGGAAAATTCAATATATTCCTGCTGCACGCTCTCTGCTTTCAGTAAGCTTTTCCTATTCAGGTACAACAGACACTAAAGAGGTATCTTACGCAGAGGCGGAAGACTTACTAAAAGGGGACACGGTAGCACTTGAAAGACTGGAAGCCTTTTCGCGCTATCCGATAAGAAAGCGCCGACAGAAAACCAAGCGCATTTATACAACTGCCCTTATAGAAGTACCAGGTGCTATAAGGAATGAGTCAAAGCAACTTCAGGGCGGGATCCCGCTAATCGGGTCTAATCACGCAGATGAACCTATAAGGATCACGCCTTACAAACCCAATAAGCGTCCTCAAAAAGCCAAAATACAGGCGTTTCACTGGGAGCTTATTTGCCCTCATAAGAATTTATACGCAAAAATCGAAAAGTAATTTACGGAGTACACATGAACAAATCTGCATTTATTGAGAAATATTCTCGCGACAACAACATTAGTAAAAAGGCTGCAGGGGAAACCTTTGATTCAGTGATGGCCACCCTAAAACAGGGCCTGGCTGAAGACGGGGTTCTGGCGCTCCCTGATTTCGGTAACTTCAAGGTTGTCACTACTCCCGAGCGGCAAGGCCGAAACCCTCAAACGGGCGAGCCAATGACAATAAAGTCCGGGAAAAAAGTGAACTTTAAAGCTTCAAGTGTACTGAAGAATAGTTTGGTGTAAGAAGCAATTTACGGGATTGTCGGGTGCACGATTTACTTAGACACCATCCCTGGTTAAGGGGCCATGCCCCTTCCAAACTTTGCATCCACGTTTTCCACCAACTGCTCAAATGTAATGTCAGCTTGTTTGACATCATCTGAAGGCTCCGAGTGACATAAAGAAAAATCAGATATCTCCATAAAGCAGTGATCAGGTCCAGCATAAAGGTCAGCTGGGCTGTCTCCTGCAGCGATGTTTGGAAGCCCATAGTCCGCTGCTAAAATATCTTCTTGCGGCATTTCGTTTTTCAGAAATTCCATTACCTCATTATCGTTTAAGGTACCCTCCACGCTCAACGCCACCTCTTGCGTTGTCTTGAAGTTGTCCTCGTCGCGATACATTAATTCCAAGATTACAAATTTTCTTGCGGCCATAACCACTACCTCTGCTTAAAATAGTACTTTTGTGCAATATAGACGTTTCACGGTGCCAATTCAAAGGGAATTAAGAAGGAATACTAAATTGCTTTAAGTAAGCCTGTTAAACGTAGTGAGTATTTCTGTGGTGAGGTTTCTAGCAATGGGGCCTATGGAGAATAGCTAGTGCATGCGCTTCAGGAGGCTAGATCATCCCTACCCAGGAGCCACTGAATAGCCTTGGCGCTTGAGTCAACACCGGTTGTAACCGGTCCTTCCGGTGTCCAGTGTTTCACTATTACTATCCTTCCATATTCGTCAAACCTACCGATTTCTTCGTCTGCTTTTAACAACACGAAAATGGGGTGACCTTTTAGTTTACGTAGGTCAAACTTGGGCCTGCATTTCAATTGATACTGTACACCCGGAGCCATGTTCGAGACAGGCTCCAGTTCGGCTACATCGTGATGCATGGTAAAGTCATCTGAAAACATAGGGGTTGTATTTTATGCGTTATTACGTCTGTGCGCGGTGATAAGTTTGACTACCTGGTAGGATAATGCTGCAAACGTTACTATTACGGGGAGCATCTCTATCATAAATTTATGCGAACCTCATTTGTGGCAGCACGACACTTTGGTCAGAAATTGGGTTTACTTTTTTTTGAAAAGACATTTCAGGAGTGTCTATAGCGGCGTACAAACGGCCAAGCGCATTTTTTAACTTATCATCTGAGACTAAAGACATGATGTTTCCTGATAGTCCTTTAACCAGAGATTTCGCCTCTGTCACTGTTAAACCTCCACCAGCGCTCACCTTATTCAAATGATCGAAACTCATGTACTGTGTCAAAGCATCATTCTGAAATTTGGTTACTTGTGCACTGTTTTGCCCGGGTTGATTAGCCGAGTTTTCGACCAGATACATAAACATGTCAATGGACAGTGAACGTAACCCCATATCTGGCAACTCTTTGGGGAATGTGAGCGTGGTTATTCGTGACGAGAACACCGACACAACACTGTCTGTGATCTCATGGCCCAGCTCCGTTCTATTCATGTAGATGGATTCCAATCCAAGACAAAAGTTTTTGAGGTCAAGTGGTGACCCGGAAAAACGGCTACTTCCCATAGCATGCCCAATAGCTAAATGATGCGCAAAGGATATATTTTTTGCACAGCCATGGCAAGTGTATTGAGCAAGACTTTTTGGTACGTGTTGTCTGTTATAATTAGGAAAAAGAAGACCTTTCTAAATGAGCGATATCATTAAAAGCAGTATCAAGTCATCCACAGTGCTTTGCGCGTTAGCCATGGCATCTTTTTGCTTTCTCATATCGACAGTGATTGACCCTCAACCACTGCCCTACTCTATATTTCTTGTTTCAATAGTATTTTCATTAATGGCTGGTTCCTTCAGTTACTTCTTAAACACCAGGATGTCCTTAGGATTAACGTTTGGCGCCTTTTTAGGGCTTTGTACTTATGCGTACGGTGGTTATCTCTATGCCGATAGCAGCGAAGACAAAGATATCAAATATAACCATGTGACTGAGGTAGAGAATAAAGATGAATTGGAGAGATTTGTGGACCGTTCTGCACACCTCCTACCTATGAAGATAGACCAGATGACAACACTCCAGTCTGTTGACTACAGCGTTGAGTCTGATAACTATGTGATGAGCATCAAACTTTTCGATATTGAAGTACAACATATCAATACAAAAGCTTTTTCTGAACAAACACGCGATAGCGTTTTATCTATGACCTGCCCTAGCGATACATTTCAGTTCCTCCTTGAGCAAGGCATCACCGTTGTATATCGATATTTTGATTTAAACGGTGAGTATGTCGCAGATGTCACTGTCTCTCTCAAGCACTGTCAGCAGATAGATAGAAATACAGAGATCGAAAGCAAAACAACGCAAGCAATTTAGGCGACTAAACGCCTGCGCCATTCATAGTGTTTATTTGTTTTTAAAATCCCTGTTCGTGTCGTCGACGGCTTTTTTGGTAGCTGGACTCCCATCGGACACGCTTTTATTCGCTTCTGCCGTCGTATCTGCAGACATATTTTGCTTGTCGATCTTATCCGAATTTTTCTTAATATTGCCTGCGGTTTGTGTTACCGACGTACTTGCTGCGCCAGCTGCGGTAAGTGCCGCGTTCTTAGCGTGATCTTCACCGAAGTTGTTAGAGTGATTTGAACCCGTCCACTTCGATAGCTCATTAGAAATTTCAAAAATCAAACCAAAACACTTCCAGATCAAGATAGTGTAGACTGTGCCATACACCACAAAGACCCCCGCTAACTGTGTAAGCCCAAATCCCGAAATTGAGCCGGCATCATGAACGCCACCTATGCTGTCGAAAAAACTAATAGATACCAACCATCCAAAGGATTTCATCAACACCATTCCTGTAAAATAACCGATGATCATGAAAGCCGGCATCAGCAGAAGGTTAACTGCCATGCTATAGCCACTACCAGCCCTTCCCATCAGACCGTCTCCCTTTGGCATGGCCCCCATGGCATACCAAAACGGAGCGTGATAGAGCGCCGTCGCCCAGTAGATGAAAAATGAAAACACCGCGACATAACCAAATATAATTGGGATGGCCGGAATGATATAAGCATACGTGAAACCGAGTCCAAATAGTGGTATCAGGCCTACCCATAGTTTCGCAATCATTGACCCTACATAAGACTTTATACCTTCAAATATTCCATCAATTACTGGGATCCGTGATGCTGCTACTGCGGCTCCATCTGCCGAAGCCTTGATAGTATTCGTGAGAGCAAACATACCCTCGGTAATAGTTATCATCCAGTCACCAAGTGTTTTCACTTCCAAAATCGGATCTGGGTTCGTTTGTCTTGGGAGTTCCGTCAGTGTTTGGGTAAAAGAAATGATAATATTGTTGAGCCAGCCGTCTGAAAACTCTCTATCATCCACCATGGCGCCCAATGCATTCGAGTACAGGATGTTTGTCTCCCGATATAAGTCTTTGAATACCCGATTAACAGCACTTTCAGCTTCAGCGACTTTTTCAGAGCGGTCGCAAAACCAGTCTATCCAGGCATCTTCACAAAACTTTATGTCCCATGGAACAACGACCTCATTACCGAGCACGTCTGCTACGGCTGCAGATGTTTTCTCCTGCATTCCGGTGAGGTCATAGTAAAAACGGAAAAAGAATGCGAAACCGTAACGGCTCGCCCTGTCAATGAAGTCGCTATTGAGAGCGGTTATCTGAGTTTTTACAGCATCACTATTGATAACCCCCGTGATACTCAAATAGAAAGCCTCTCTCGCAGCTTCCAAGCTGTTGGCTTCTGCCTGAGTAAGGATCTCTAAATTTTCTGTGGGTGACGGGTTTAATTGCTCATCCACAATTCTATGGATAAAGCTATTTTCTGCAGTGCCAATTCCAACAATGGTATTGTAGAAATCCGCTATCGCGCCGTCAGTAATAAGGTGCGCGTAAAGAGCGCTCTTTATAACGTCTTCATGAGTTTCTGCAGTTTCCACCGTTTCATAATCTAAAAGAAAGCTTCCACACGCTCTGCGACCAACTATAACTTCTACCCCCTGAGGTATTTCCACCTCAGTAGCCCCCGGGCCCGCGCCCCCGGATAGTCTTACGACATGATCGCGGACTTCAATACCGGGTGTTGGATATGTGCCGCTCTCCTGTGCGTTAAGCACTTGGCCATATGCATCACAGAATGAAGCTTCCATTAGGCCTTCAGATAGGGCTATCACATCCCTGTTTTGATATATAACAAGTTGTTCACCAGAAGCGAGGAAATTAACACCTGACTTGAAGACGGTTGAGCCGATTCCCAGCCCCAGCAGACCAGCGAACAAGACGACGACCTGTATCCCACACAGTCCACCAAATCCCGGCCATGGCACCAGAAACGCAGTATGCCAGCTGGCCCTCAATGGAAATAGCTTATGGTCCCAGTCTTTACCTAACAACTGGCCATCTTTACCTGTGTAAATAATTCCACCAGCTAAGGCAGCGAAAAGCAGAATTGAAGTAAAAAACAGCGCCAGGCTCGTTGTTATAGTTGCCAGATGAGTGATGAGCGTAATATCACCACTATTGGTATTTGCGTTAATCCCACCGAATCGGGCGTCCATTATCTCTCTGACCGGATCACCGAATGTCATCAGTGCCAGGTTGGCAGCGACATCGTCAGGTCCCGGTCCAGCCATAAGTTCAGCACCACTTATGGCGTAGGAGCTTGAATCGATGTCACTTGCCTGAAAATTTTGGTCCTGAAGGTACTCTAAGAGCTCTTCATTAGACTCCGGGATCCCTCTTTGCCCATTTGATTCACTCTCCTGCGCGATTGATGCCCCGCTACATACCAACGAAGCTGCGACCAACAATAAGCTGGTGAGGCCGCACTTCCCGGTTAATTTACCAATTAAGGACATATCGACAAGCCTTTTGTATAGGTGCTATGATTAAGCACATTATATATCTTTTAAGCATCACAGCAAGCGCATGATAACCGACACCGATATTGATGATTTTATCAATTCCTTATCTAGCCACCTGCAGGTTTTAATAGCTCGTGTCTCCTCTAAAGAGACATGGAGTTCTGATGATGACGCTGAAATCAAAGGTTTGATTAATGAGCTTTCGTCACTGTTAGAGAAAACATCGGATACGACGCTATCAAGAGCCTCGCATCTTCTTCTAACAAACGGAGCGTACTTTTCACTACCGCGATTCTTGCGTTTCATAAGCAGCCTCGCAGAGCGAAATCCACGATTAATCAATCAGATGTTGAGTCCTTTTACGGCTGACAAAATTCCTGATGGAAAAGTGTATCTGTCGACTGTTATTAACCGTTTGCGATATATGGTCCAGTCTATTTTGGTGGGTGAAATTTTCGATCCAGAGACCATGAAGCGAATTCAGGTGGCCGTTCTTGATCATGAGCGTGAAAGTCTCACTGCTAAGCCGCACTCTCCTGCAGAAAGCTTTATCGATTTGTCGGGTGACGAACCGTTTAGTTCTCAGGATTCAACTCCGACCTCAGAAAGCGTTATCCCTGAAAATAAATTAAACGACGTCATAAGGCGGCGGATCAACGAAGCCAAATCGACGCAAGAGTCACGTGCGGATGCACCTCATAATGAACCCGCTGAGGCAGTCCCTCGCCCTATTGGGTATCAAATTAAAACTGCAGAAGTCCATGAAATCCTCCAATCCCTAACAAACCCAGAAGCGGAGTCCGGCAACGATGAATAATTCGAAAGTAATATGTAACCCTTCTATGAAAATCACCACTTTCGGTCTTCTTTGGCTGGTGGCTGCCTCTAACTCGTATGCAACCCCTGTTGGGGATCACCTGACTGAGGAAGAAAAAAGGGCTATCGCTGAGCGAAGGCAGGCATATAGAGACGAAGCTATGAAGCATTGGCCGGGTGGCGGCGATGGCGGCGCTCAGTCTTGTGATGTGGGACAAGTTCACGAGCAGCTTATGGACCGGTTTAAATTACCAGAGATCCCCTCCTCGCTGGAGGACTGTGGGATTGGGGGATTTCTTAATTTTGATTTCTCTTTTGGTATCGGCGATATAGATCTGAGCTCACTGTTTTGTGACTTTGCCCAGGACGCCATAGGCTCGTTTAAGGAAAGCATGAAAGTTGACTTCAAGCTGGACCAAAACGGGGTCAGCATTAATTCGCCGATTTACTCAATGAATACGAAGGGCGTAGACGATATGGCCGAAGAACTGCTGTATGGTTCAACTGGCGTTGATAAGAACGGCCAAGGCTTACTCGGTGATGTTGAGGACGCCTACCGGGATACAACGAAAAGCATCAAAAGAACCTTCAGTGATGACTCTCGACAATCAACAGGGGGCTGGAGAAGCGGGTCTGGTAAATCTGCACAAGAGCAATTCCAAGACGCTGTTCGGGGAAACAGTAGCGTTGATATTGATAAGATGCAGCAAAACCTGGAAAACATCAAAAACGTCGAAACTCGTGGCAAGGTTAACACCACGCCTGGCAACACTACCATAAGAGACATGGACGGAAACCAACAGAGTATTGGCGGCAGCATAGGGGATGTAGAACTTACCGACGCCCAGTTAGATAAACTGTCACGGATCCCAGAGGACATGTTAAAGAGAATGTCAGAAGAGAATCTGGCGGGTTACCTGAATTTAACTGAGATGCAGGTCCGGTCGCTCCGAGCGGATATACCAACACCAACACGACCAAAAGTCGGTGGTGGCCAAGGCGGTACAATTGGAGGAGGTCATGGTGGTACCAAACACAATGATTTGCCTGTGCAGCCCAGATATTCCACTTCTTCGGCACGATCTAACCTGACGCCATCATTTACTGAATCTCTTACCAGCCAGCAGAAGCAACGCCTCGAAATGCTTTCGGACGATAAAGTGGAAAGTATGACAATTGCCGATATGTCTGACTACTTAAGACTAAATCGGAAACAACGTGATGCTCTCAAGTCTGGTGGGACCGGCAGGCAGGGAATTAGCCCGGTAAAGCCTAAAGTCGATACAAGCGGCGATGAGGACCCGGTGAAAAATCTCCAAGAATTGCTGTTCAATCGCGAAAGGTAAACCGCTGTGCGTAATCCATCATTAAAAGCTAGTGCTAAATCTCACGTAAAGACAGATCTCGGCCTCTGGGATCAGTTCGGGAAAGCTTTTACTAAGCGGAAAGTTGGGACAGCAATGGTTGCTGCGGGTATTGGCATTGGGGTGATGGAGATGCACTTCGGTATCAAAGTAGGAGCTGGGATGTGGGCATTTATTGGCTCTGTCCCGTTCTATCTATATCACAGGAAAAAGCGTCTCTCTCTTACTATTCATTTACCCCTATCGTCCGGCATTAAACATGATCCGAACAATAGGCAGCCGAAGCATAAAGGCAATCCTATGGGAATAGGTAAAGCCGAAGGCGTTGTTTATTACGGCAATGATATTGATACAAACGAAGAAGTATGGGTATCGGATAGCGTGAACCGTCAGCACCAGATTTTTCTTGGGACGACGGGCTCGGGAAAAACTGTAGGACAAAGCACGATAAGCACGAGCTACCTTATTATGGGGTCAGGATATAGCATTACTGACGGTAAGGCCGATCTCAAATTGCCTATCGAGCATATGAGCAAAGCATGGCGCATGAACCTGATAGATAACGTCCAGGTCATCAACTACATCAGGGGGGAGCAAGATTCTTGGAACAAAGATCCGCACGGAATGAAGGATTCCAACTCATACCACCCTTATATGAGTTCCTCTTCCGACACGCTGAGTGAAATTACTAAAGCGCTTCTTGATGGCGACGGAGACATCTGGGCTAAGCGGGCAGAGTCCTACGTGCCGGCCATGATTAAGCCTAACGTTTTTCGCCGCGATAAACAGAACCTACTCCTGACCATCGATGTGCTTTCTGACATGCTCATTCTTGAGGAAGCAGGAAAGGTTTTGGGTGACGAGACAATTCCTGACCAGGCAAAGTCACAGCTACTGAAGTTCATAAAAACACTCCCGGGAATGAACGAGAAGGCTTTAAAAACTATTATGGAGGGGCAATCTCCCTCTGGTCGTGAAGCTGCAACCATACTGGACCAGTTTGGTTACGTCGTGATGCAGATAATTCCTATCATGAATATGTTGGCTGGTGACTACGGCTTTATTTTCAATAGTGCTGACTGCCCTACAGGGAACATCGATATGGAAGATGTCGTGCTAAATCGACGCCTTCTTTTGATCCTGCTACCTGCACTTGAAACTTCACCAAGCTCACTTGCTTCACTGGGCCGGATTACCCTCGCTGCTCAAAAGTCCATGATGGCCAAGTCTCTTGGTGACAAACTCGCTGGGGAAGCTTCCAAGAATACCGAAGCCCGCCCCACCACAAGCCCCACAGCATTCTTAAGTGACAATGATGAAGTGGGTTACTACCTTACAGAGGGAACGGCTGTTGCTGCAGCGCAGGCTAGAAGTATCGGATTTGCCCTTCAGTATTGTGCGCAGGATTTGTCCGCAATGCGACGGTTGTCGGATCAAGTAGCTAAAGAGGTCGACAGTATATGGGGAAACACTAACCTCAAAATGTTCGGTCGCGTTCTTGATAATGCCACGACTGATGAGATCATAAAGTATGTAGGCGAGGATTATTTTGCGCGTATCGATAGATACGACATAAATGAAGCTGGGATGTCCAGGTCACTGAAGGCCGCTGGCTATTCCGTTTCGAAAGAAAATATTTTGGACGTCAAAGACCTTCAAAACTTGGTAGAAGGTGAGGTGTACTTCCACTATAACGGGAAGCTAGCTTTAGTCCGCATTCCAATGTTGAGTACCCAGGAGCTGGAATATGTGAGGTTGAATGACTATTTCAGCCTATCTAACACAAGTAGTGGTGAACCGGTCTCAATGGATGACTACAACCGTTTCATGAAACACGCCGCTCGATTTATCAAGGATGAGGAAATCGAGTTCACTGAAACAAATCACAGCCTTCCGAATTCACTCCAACAGTCTGCTCATCTCGTTGAAAAATTCGCTGGTGACATACGTATGGGGACTTCGTATATCGCCGGCACGCAAATGAAACTCGACCTGGATTTGCTTCACTATCATCATGAAGATGCAACTTCTGATTTTGATGAAGACTTCGAGCATGAGTTCGATGACGTCTCACCAGGCCAAGATCCACAGGAAACGACAGGGCCTGAGCAGCTATCGACCGAAGAGTATGGCTTCGATACTGATGAAGACGGCATGCCATTCGCTAACGTCGCATTCGAAGAAAAGGCGGATTCTTCTAAGCCCGGTGAGGATATCACCGGTGATGATCTTGCCTTTACAGACTCCATCTCAGTTGAATCTGAATCCAACTCTGATGAGAGTACTGGCCATGTCATTGCAGAGGAAGTTGCTTCACAAACTCAGAATATTTTCGATACCGTTTTCGGTGTTCAGGGTCGAGATATTGTAGAAAGCAGTATGGCAGAGCTTTCTGATGTCATTACAGGTGATAGTGACGGCAGCCAGGTTGCTAAAGACGTGGTGGAAAACGTTAGTCGCACAGTGACGCACCCTAACCCTCCTACGCTTGCAAAAAACCCTCGTAAGACTAAGGAACAGCTTAGAGCTTTGATTAATGTTTATTCTTCAGAAATCGCAGAAGATGATATTTGATAGCACCCTGCTCCCCGTCCAATTTGGTTAAGCAGGTTCAAGTGGTGGTGCGGGAGTAAGGTCAGATAACTTCCACACTTCCCACTTATCGACACCGATGTCTGGAGTGTAAAAATAGTCACCAACACAATGCCCCAACATTAGTAGTTGACCACTCGATGTTTGCATCAACACTTGTTGATTTCTATCAACACCAAGCGGCCAATTCTGATTACGTTTTAACGCTGCCATTTCTGCCTCTTACCTGCGACTTTTGCTTGATTCAACGGCTTTGAGCGCTGTTCTATAGTCAACGGACTGGCCATTTTTCTTTGCGTCATCCATGACTTTTGCAGCGGGGTATTTCATATAATACAAACCGCCATCCTCTAACCATTTTAATATTCTCATAGCAACTGCAGCTACTATAACGAACGCAACTAAAAACATAGCTACCAACTCAATCATCTAACACCCTTCATTTGTATTAATCTGTTAATTTTTTTGACTTAAAAAAATCTCTCATCCCTATCGGCTTACTTGCTCTTGGTGGGATACAAGGTTCGTGTTCTTGTAAGGTAATCAGACGTTCTGAGATAGGGTTTTTCTTATACTCTTCTTCATTCACATAGCGGTCCAATTCCTCCTGAGTGCTAAAGCGCTCAAAATCACAATTGTCACAACGTACAAAATGATCGTCGATGTGCAAAATACCAGCTTCTCTGCAATTGGGGCACTCGCCACCTATTCTTGAAGACATCTAATTTCCCATCCCTACCTAAACGTTGACCCCAGACAGATATCCGAAGCCACGAGGCTGCTTGCAGCGACCTTTTTCTTGCCTCAGTCTCATAATCCAGAAGGTTCTATATGTTCCAAGTAGTTCACAGGCTTTTTGCAAGCGGGTTGAGGCTTTCATCGTTTTTCCTACCATCTGGTTTTACATTTAGGGCAACACAAACCGACTTCTAAAAAATCTTCTTTTTCAGTGTCAATCCACTCTTCGCATTTGCCGCAATATTTTTCGAAAGCAGTAGTTGACTGGCCTGTAAGTTCTGTTTTTTGCTCTCGAACCCATCGGCCATTTCTTTTCTCGCCATGCCTTGGTGCCATTATGTTTCCCATCACCCTTATTTGTCGAATGGAATGTCCATTAATTCTGGTTTACTTGGATATAGAGCTTCAGCAACCTTTTCAGGCAAAGAGTGTTTAGCAAGCTTTTCCAGGTCACGGCGCACTTCACCAAATTTAGTAGCATCACTGCCTGTCATCTCACCTTCATTGACCCCACGCAATAGTTCCAATGCGGTATTAAGCAGGACTTGGTTCGACACTATCCGGTATTTTTTCAATTCCATGATTTTTCCCATTACCCATTTTTATAAATATCGAGTGCCGAGCCATCTAGTTTTTGACCTGCCTCGCCGGTTGTTGAATCACTAATTAGCAGATCCTGAATTGCACCTTTTACGCCATGCAATGCAGCAAGAGCCTTTGAATAATTAGCTCCAATTCCAGAACCATAAGACTCAGAGAGTGGAATGTACGAACTCCACACATGCCAATTAGGTTCATCTTTGTCATTTACATTCATTGAGTCATGAACGGATTGCGCAGAAGTGGGATATAGTGAAATTGCCCACTCCCAATTCGACAGCGACTCACATAGGTGCTTTTCCACCTTCTCAGGTAAATCGGTACGAATGTAAAAGACGACACTGGTACTCATTTCTATTTCCTACATTCTATTTTTTGCGTTTTCAGCAGCAGAACGAACGTGTGGATGCTCATCTGTCAGTAAGTATTTTCTAGCTTCAGAAGCGCATTTAGAAAACATGGATTGGGCGACAGTAAACCTACCGACACGATCTAGGTCTTGGATATCTTCGATGTTAATTGACTCTTGTTTTTCAAGATTACTTATCATCTCACCACGCAAAGCTGTCATACTGGTGATTATCGATTTATCGCCAGTTCTATAGTTATCGTTTGCAATCTGCCTTAAGGTTTCCATGATGTCTCCTACATGCCCATTTGGGCATTTTCAAACTGCTCCACACGCGCAATTTCATCTTCATTTGAGACAGCGGTAACATTACACCCGCCGACCTGTATTCCTTTGTGCATTGCTTCTGTTAACTGCGAAGGTAACTCAGCATTTTCATCGAACCTGAGTACAACCGTCATTACTTTTTCAGCCATATTGTTTCCTCTATGCCCACTTTCTTGCTTTAGGCATGTTTTTACCTTTGAATTCAAGGCAATGAGGGCATACCCAATTGCCATTTACTCGCTTCCAGCCGCTTGCGGTTGCGGTCTGGCAAATGTCTTTATAATTGTCTATGACAGACTTCTGACTTGCACTACCTGATGTCTCACCACAACCGCTGTTAATGTGACTCCAACACTCAGAAGTTTCATCGAGTCCATGCGCATCTTTTCTGCCCGTGTAAAGCCTTTCAGCGTGATCTTCGCTTGCTTGCTCACACCTAAGTTCCATCCAAACAGACATCGTGTTTCCTTTATGCTGATTCGGAAGGAAATGGAGCGGCATCTAGCAACAGTGGGGAGCATCGCTTACATGCAAACACCGTCGATAGCTCAAAATCTTCATCATCTTCTGTAGATGCTAATCCACTCTTCCAGCCGTCAGTCCCAGGTGCATTTTCATCATCGGGGAACTCAATTCCACAGTTAAAACACTGGCATCCCAAAGCTAAAATTACGCTCATCTGCTGATTCCTATTGCGTCAATTCTTCGAAAAAAGCGTCCCTTAAAGAGATTTCATCAGCGCTCATTTCGTCTATCAGGGAATGAATTTTAGAAATGTATCCGGCAAAGGATTCGTCGTCCGATGGACGTACTTTTTCCAACTGTTCCCTGATATTCCCCAGCGCAGCAAGGTTAATGTTGCAGCGCTCCAAATCTAATACCTGCTGTTTAGTCGCGGCCATCGTGTTTCCCATCATTGGTTTTGGTCTGTATCAACCAACTTAAAAGTCTTTCTGCGCTCTTCAGCCACTTCACTACTTGTCATTCTGGCTTGAGCAATTTTTCCAACCAGTTGATTATCTCTATCGGTGATCAAGTAACCGGCAGCAGAGAGCAGATCCATCGCTTCACAAAGCTCACGATTGTCGCGCTTACCGATGCTAGGCAAATAAAGATGTGCCTTTAAACCATGCGTATAAAGCACATCCAAAGCATTTTCTCTGGCTTTATCTCCGAGCATCGAGCCTTCGGCTCTGGCTTTCATATAAGCTTTGATGTACTTGAACATCTGTATTACCTACCTGATAAATTCTTCGAAGTTTGAGTTCTTGACATATGCGCCTGAACCAACCTGCCTATATACCGTCTCGACTTTAGTTACATACGACCCATCATTTCGTTTAAGTCTGTAATGATCACTTTTGTGCTCGACTGAAAGCGTTTCATGTTTCATTTCCTCGGTATCTTCCATGACGAAAATAGCAGTAACAGACTTTGTTTCAGGGGTGATTTTAAGGCAAGACGTTTTTTTAGTTAAAACGCAAACATTCAATCCCAAGACAAAAGCCGTGCCTTCAGCAAGGTTCGCTTTTTTACCCGAAGGGATGTAGATGTTTGACAACTCTACCGCAAAACATTTATTGATAAATAATACAACCATAAATAACACACTAAACGTCTTTTTCATCGTGTTTCCTATTGGTTGTGGAGCTTCTCTAATACTTGCCTGCGCTCTTTTTCAACCGTTGGCAGATCAATCCCAAAATGCTCATGGATAACACTTTCTAATTCAAGGTTTGCCGGATAGAATTTATCACCATCCCACCGACCAAACTCAAAGCCCTTTTCGCTCATTTCTTCCAAAAACGAACGAATCTGAGTGATGTCACTGTTGAAGGCTGCAAGCTTATCCAGCTCTGGGAAGAGACGTGAGTTCATAGTCATGCTTCCCATTAGTTTGATTTTAGTTTGGCGGCTATAGCCATTTCTAATATCTGTTCTAATTGACCACCAACCCGAGGAATTGCATAAGCGCCATCAGTTTGCTTAAACCACTGCTCAGCACGGGTAGCCAGCTCATTTAAAAGGTGTTCCTTGGAACAATCAAATTCCGCCCCGTTGAAATACTCTTTATTGCGAACAGTAGGCTTATTTAGCTCTTGTAGTTCACGCTGTTCCTCGTGACAGTCTTCACACAAGTCAGAATTTCCAGTAGCGAAACCGCCGCAATTTTTGTGGTAAAGACATTCTATGTACTTCTCTGAAGCGTCCATTAGAGTTCTCATGTTCGATTGGTGTATTGAGTATAATCATAATCTCATTTTGAGACTATGCAAGTCTTTTCTGTATCAATTTGAGACTTTCTTTTTGTGCAAGTAGGTCAATTGCTTCAGCCCCATAAGCTACAGCTTTACTAACTGGTCGTGAGCCATTAGCATACTTGAAGCCATTCGCCCGAGATGTTCCTAAAACCTTGGCAGCTTGTTCAATGCTAAGATTGTACTTATCTGCCCAAGCGTTAAACTCTTCACTTGTCATATTTTCTTCTATTTCAATGAATCATTATTTGGATTTTACTTTTCACTGCATTCAGCGAAAAATACATAATGGCTACCCACTTTTCTTATTTCCACCGCGAAACAGGTGCCATCTAAATCAATAAATAGAGGCCACAGTGCAGGGTTACCCGTTACAGTCCAGACTTCGCACTTTTCTTCCTCAACTATCGGATTTTTCATCTCTCCATAGTCACGAGAAAGAAGATAAACCAAAGATGTGTCCAGTTCCGTGCATAAATCTTCGACAGTATTTGGAGTCTGAATACTGTGAAACTTTACTGCGCAAGGGGGGAGTAAATCCTGATGTAAAACATCAATGGAGTGTAAATTATTGCTTTCGGGGATTAGTTCTACTAACGGTGATGTGTTTGATTCATTCAAACATCGGTTAATGGCTAGAATAAGTTCGTCTCGCTGGAAAAGTAACGTTTGAATTATTTGTTTACTTTCGCGCCCTGCGGTAATCATCAAATCCCAGTTCGCATCATCATCGTTGTACTCAATTGCACTATCTGCTTCATGTTCAATCAAAGAGGTACATCTTAATGCGTAGCAGCATTGCTGAAGGGTATTAACTGTTTCTATGAGTGTTCTCATGATGCATCGTTATTCCAATTAATCTTTAACCACCAATAGTTCAGTGATTTTTTTATCCCAATGTGAACCGAAATCCCCGTGCTCTCTTAGTTCAGAGAGGAGGCTATTGGCTTTATCTAGTTGCTCTTCTAACTGCTCTATTGCTGGCTCCATAAAGGACTCAGCCATACGCTCAAAATGTTTAACATCCTTTTCTGTTGGTTCCACCCTCTTACTCCGCATGAAATTAATGAACAGCTCTCTACTCATGATTATTTCCTATCACTTGTTTTTGATTCTGAACGTTAAACTTATGAACTGGTAAGAGGAAAAAGCACCGGCCAAAATAACCACCCAAGCTAGAGAGTCCCGAAGTCCGAAAATATCAGGTTCATTGTCTAATAACCCTGATAATCCTACCCATTAGCTCAATACAGTCAGTATTAGAAACACCCATGAATAACTACTTTTAAAAACCATCATGTTTCCTACCTCACCAATTTGACTATTTGCGGTTCAAATGAGCGTTTATAGACAGTCGGTTTACCGTGTTGAATATCTAGGTATCCGAAAAGCTTCAAGTGAGGATAGTATTCACGAATAGTAGAGCGCTCATAACCTAGGATATCGGCAACCTCTCTTTCAGGGGCTAACCGCTCACCAACAGAGAAATTACTATCTATGTAAGCAATTAACTCTTTTAAAACTTGGTGCTTATTGATCTGACTTTGCAATTCTTCAAAGATATTTACTCCTAAAACGGATGCGCTCAGGAGCTCTGGCTTATCTTTGAAGGCAACCTCAATTTCCTGCTTGGAGTTACCAGAATATTTTGATAGTAGTTCTAACTGTTCATCCATAATTGTTTCCCATCAAGGCAATAATGTTGAAATCATAGTTGTAAGTTGCGTAGCGGCCACACTCCCTGCAATGCCTTCTATGACACTTCGTGCAGACTTAAGAGATTCGTTTACAATGATAGAATTTGGCTGACTGGACTTGGTTTGAGCTTCAAGTGTTTCAACACTTACATCCAGCTGTTCGCTATCTTCTTCTGAAAGAGGCCAATCAGGTTTGGCTCTTCGAATTTCACAAATTATCTCTACTAATTTATCCGAGCTATCACTGTAAGAATTTGTTTGCGTAGATTGCGTCGTCCCTTGTTGAATAGGAGAGTTACTAACACTTCCAAAATGATTGTTTATGTAGTTGTTGGTTATGGAGCTATCTTTAGCAATATCTTTTTCTCTGTCACTAAACTGCATACCTTCTCCTAACACCCCATTTTCCTCTAAATTCAGCGCCCAATTTAGCACTTCATTTCTAACCGTAGAGAGCACACGAATGATTTCGGTAACAGAAATATTCAGTCTTGCGTTAGTTGAAAAACCTATTCCCCTACAGATTCTTTTTAACGCTTCGCCACTGAATGGACTCCCGAGACTATTATCATGTTTGTGGCCTTCAACCAATGCATCTAACTCACTTACAGATTGCTTAATTGTTCTCTTGGAGAATATTTCTGCTTCTCGGGTAGATTCGAAAATTATAGGTTGCCATCCGTTGTAAGGGTTGAAATAAAACGGCTGCCCAGTAAGTTCTCGATAAGCTGGAATTTCGTCATTCTCACTATACCCGTCTAGCTCCCTTTTCATCCAATCTCTCATTTCGAGAATTTGAAGACGACTGGAGGCCACAATAGCGGCGTTTTTCAAGGTAGTTGTCGCCTGAGCTGTTAAGCTGCTTCTTTTTTATTCTCCGGATTTAGCTCTACGCTTCCGATCTTATCCCAGTTTCTGGTTTCACCAGACCAACGACTTGGATTTCTCACTTTTGCCTCGGCATATAACTCAGTGCGCTTTGCCAGTATCTGTTGGTCTTCACCTTTGTGTCGCTGCTCTGGGGTAACGAATCTTATGCGGCTATGGCGATGTTCGGTGTTATACCAGCGGACAAAATCTCGCACCCAGGCTCGCGCTTCCTCCAGCGACTTAAAGCCTTCACTCGGCCATCTATGGCAGTATTTGACTGTGCGGAACAGAGATTCTGAGTAAGGGTTGTCATTACTGACACCGGGTCGGCTACGTGAGCCGATAACGCCCATTTCAATCATCTTAGCTTGCATGGTCAGGCTCTTCATCGGACTGCCATTATCAGAATGTAAGATTATCTCTTCATTCACGCATTTCTCAGACCATAGCGTGCGTTCTAATAGGTTAGCGGCATGCTCACCAGACTCGCAATCATACACTTCCCATCCCACAACTTTACGGCTAAAAATATCCATTATCATGTACAGATAAAAGAACCGACCAATAACTGTAGAGGGGCAGTACGATATATCCCAGGTCCACACTTCACAGGGTCCCGTAGCCGTAAATCCATCAGGTTTTGCCAGTGTACCTTTGGGTTTTGCTTTGCCTCTGTGGCTAAGCTGATTATTGGCTTTCAATATACGGTAAAAGCTGGATTCCGAACCCAGATAAACTCCCTCATCGGCCAACATGGGCACAATCTGACTGGGCGGTAAACTGGCAAACCGCTCTTCATTGCAGATATCCAAAATGGCTTGTTGTTCTACCTCAGTTAGTTTATTAGCAGGTGTCGGCCTGACCGCCTCCGGGCGTTTATCTGCTCGAATCCCATCCGCATCACGCCAGCGTTGTAACGTGCGCAGGGATAAGCCGATGATGTCACAGGCTTTGTGTTTTCTGGCACCCGAGCTAACGGCTTCGTCAACCAGTGAAACATAGTATTGCCTATCTGAGAACGTGGTTAATTGTCCTCGTCTTCCCCCCAGTAGGCATTTAACTTTTTTCTGAGCACCAGTAGCGCAGCAGTTTCGGCTAAAGCTGCGTCTTTGCGTTTTAGCTCTTTTTCCAGCTCTTTAATGCGCTTCTTATCCGCTTTGCGTTCCTGGGCCTGCTGTTTACGTTTATCCGCCTCGGATTGATTACCGGAGATGCAACTTTGTTTCCATTGCTGGATTTGCTCCGGGAAAAGGCCCTTTTTCCGGCAGTATTCACTTACCTCAACTTCCGACATGGCAGCAGTCTCTATCACCGCAGAAAACTTCTGCTCTGCGGTCCAATTCTCTGGCGTATTACTTTTCGTCAAACTGAAATCGGCCTCTGTATACTTGTCCCGCCAACCATACAACGTAGACAGGCTAATACCTTCTCTTTGCGCAAACTGGCGTAATGATAAACCGCTTTCAATCAACTTACTAACCACTGCCTTTTTATGTTCTTCTGGATAATGTCTCACTCATGCCTAACTTCCGCACCCTGTCTAATACTATGAAAAACTGAGGCGACAACTATCCTGACACAGGGGGATAGCTTTCCGCAATAATGCAGAAACCTCAAAGTTAGAATCTGAAGCATGTTCG
Organism: Alteromonas antoniana; assembly: GCF_019249295.1. Lineage (GTDB taxonomy): Bacteria > Pseudomonadota > Gammaproteobacteria > Enterobacterales > Alteromonadaceae > Alteromonas > Alteromonas antoniana. The sequence goes on along the minus strand of NZ_JAESDH010000003.1, from coordinate 235,691 downwards.
ATAATTTCAGATATCAGCCCTGTCATTGTAATTCCAATATCGTTAATTAAGGTCAAAACGGGCTTTTCAGCCAGTCAGTGACAACGTTCATCTGCTTTTCATCCAAGTGAGCGGCAGCGTCGGTGAAGTCAAAATTAAATTGATTATTGCCGCACCATACCCACGCAGCAAATTTTACCATTATTTGCTCACCACTTGATGCAACAGAACAGAATTTCTAGACACTTCCAGAAATAATCTCTGCTTTATTAAAGTCAAATAGAGGCCATAGATAAGGTATCTGTTCTTCAATCCAAGTTGCGAACTTAGCTTGGCTGGATGATAAAGAAGTATTAATTTCCATCTTTTTTCAATGACTGTTATTTAATAATTGTTTAAAAGCTATCAGTTACCGCGAAAAAAAAGGATCTTCAGCATAAGATATTTTAGCTAACCTCTTAGCCCTCATCCGTTCTGCCATCTTCTTATCAGATTTAAGCTTTTCAACTAAGGCATTTGCCTCTTCAAGTGAATACCCAGTGACAACAATTAGATTATCAAGGCTTACCGAATACTCGCCGTCAACCTTTGGTGAAGCAATCGCTTTTATTTCCAAAACGTATGATTCCTTTATGAATAATTTAGACCATCGCACTCGAGCGCTGGGTATCAGAAACCATCTGAACATCCATAGTAAGTTGCTCATTTTCATAATGGGGTTTGAAGCGAAATCCTATTTTGTATAGGCAGGTCATCAACTTATCGATAGAAAATTTCTCTATCCGGCCATTTACAAGGTCGCTTACTCTTGGCTGAGTGATACCCATTGCCGCCGCAGCTTGCTTCTGATCCCACCCCTTAGCATTCACTATGTCTCGAATGGCAATCATGAGGTCAGAGCGAGTTTGTAACTCTGACGCTTCTGCAGCATCTTCCGTGATGGCGTCAAAAATATTGCTGTATTCTAATGCCATGATTAGACCTCTTTGGTTAACTACCAACAGTTTATATCAACACTGATATTTATACAAGTATTGATATATTAACTCTTAATTTCTCTCATCATCAGTTTGTAACGTTTTTTGGCAGTATCCATAGCCTTCCGGTCAACGCCGTTGGTAGTCTTGGTGAATGAGTGAAGTATGAACACTGTATCAGCGAACTTAGCAACGTAAACAGTTCGGTAAGCTGGCCTGCCATTTTCAATCAGCTCCACAGCACCAATCCCTACGCTGTCTTTCAAATGCTTAAATTTACTGAACGGCTCTTTATCCTGACAAATAGCATTTAGATCGTTCGCAAAGCGCTTTTGAATGACATCCGGCAACGCAAGAAATTCTTTCTTTGACTGGTTATTGATGAATTTAAACTTCTTCGTCATAACATAAATTTTCTTCTTTTTTTAAAGCTATCAAGTCGCTTTTGCTTGCGATCTGCTCGCTGTTCAAACCAATCATAGATTGGACTTAGCTGCATATAGTCCATTGTCAGGATTTGCTTTATCGACTCTTCACTAAAGCCCGTAATGATCATTATATCAGTCGTACTTGCCCCATTGCGGTACATTTCAATAACGCATGTTCGCACAAGTGAAATTCGTCTTACCCCCTTATTCCAAAGCCCAGCATCGCTAATTAATGAATCAAGTTTCTTGTTCAGGGCAAAGGGGCTAATTGCACTCCCCCGGCTTTGAGTTGTGAACGGCTTAAAGTTATCAGCAATAAGTAATGCTGCATTAGGGTCTAAGCCATAGTAATGTTTATGCGGATAGCTATTTATTTTGTGCTGTATAAGCCATTCAAAATAGCACTCAAAAGCCCTTTTAAGTTCGGGGTGACTTAGGACAATGGGACGTTCGTAGCCGTCTCGGGTAATCGACTCAGGCAAAACAACAACTTCGTTTAACTGCCCCTCTGGCGTGATGAAGAGCCGGTTCGTGATCAACGTCAGTTCAATTTCTCTTAAACCAGTTAAGGTAGCTAAGAGAATGAGTAATTTGTTTCTGTGCCTAAGCTCACTCTGCCTGCCGCAATTTCTAGGAATTAGCTGCTCCCAGAGTTCAGCATTTGTAATAGGTCTACCTTCCATTGAAACGCATTTTTATAGGTAATATTGCGTTTATTGTGCCGTTCTATTTAGCAGATAGCAATTATTAGGGTTTGAAGACCTTGAATGAACACGATTAGACAGTGATGAATGGGAAACGTTCTGACAATAAAAAAACCCCTGGAGCGGGGTTTAGTTTCACTCGTTAATCATAATTTCCAAACGTTCTCTGCAAGCCTTTGCTAACGCTTCACTGGTAGAAAGTATCTTTTCAAGGTTTGGCTTATTAGCCATGAAATGGAGGTCTTCGCCCGATTCAATAATAGATCCGTTAATTGAATAAAGCCTCAGAACCTTAACTAATTCGTCAAACTCATGGATAGATATAGCACTTTCCATACTTTCATCCTTGTTACATGATTTACTATTCATAGTGGTTTCCTCTCTTATAAAAAAAGGGCAAACCACCGCCCCGCCAGGACAATAGTGTTGCCCTTTTGGGTTCGTGTTGTCGGCAGCTCGAAAGCGCCGGTTTTCTTCAGTCGTGCGATAGCGCCAGGGCTTCGCATTTCATAGTCACGTTCACTATACCAAAACCGGCAGCATAGGAAACGTTTGGGCAAAAGAAAAGCCTCTTCAAGGAGGCTTTTGGCATGTATTAGCTTGAATGGGCCCCGGATAAAACGGGGCCCATTCAAGCTAATGAAACTCTTAATCTAAAGTTTCTGTATTTAAGATCAAGTTTCACGGGCAAACTCCATGGTCGATACGTGGTGAGGATAAATTTTTCAATACGTCGAAATTTTATATAACCTCCATATTATTAGTGCAACGCAATTAAAAATAGTTCCAATAGGAAGCGTTCACGCAGAAACAACCGCCAATACTACTCTTCAGATTTGAATAAGCAGACGGTGATCCACCAACTTGCTTTTAAGTAAGCACTTCACCTTCTAAGCGGCACATTTGCAGCCAGAGCTGCATCTTCATGCAGATCAAGAAGTACACTATAGTCTGTGAGAAGGTCTTGAGTGTGCACTCTGTTACCTTGAGACTGATTCTTTATAAATGCATCCGTTATTCTAAGAAGTGATCTAGCACTGAAGTCTGCAGTGAGGAGAGGCTTGCTTTTAAGGGACGTACAATAGCGTGCAGCTTCCTCATCAGTATATGCACGGCCAGAAACGTCTTGCTTGTGTTTGCGAATGAGTTGTGCATTGAAGTCGTCATTTGGAAACTGCAAATATGTCATATGATGGCCATTGGACATGGGGTCGATGAAGTGCTCGTTTTCTTTTGCTTGGTTAATCCACGCCACATATGTTTCAAAGCGGTGATGCATATGAGCATTAGTATGAAGGAAGTTCGCTCTGCTAAAGATTTTCAGCCTTTCCTCATCAGGCAACCATGGTCGGTTCTTCACATAATCCATTAGAATCTGTGGCTGAGTTTCCTGCTCGAAAGCACCTTGCGCGACAAGGAAGATAAACCCTCTAAGATAGACGGCGTCATCGTCATTGAGTATCAGTTCATCCATGTAATTAGGAGAGGTAATCAAGTGATTTACATCGTATTCCCCAGCATAAACCTGGTTGAAGTATCTGCTCGCGACATCAAGATGATGCTCGAACGTAAATTGCAGCTCACTTGCATCAGCGCCATTTGAGCCGGCATTGCTTTCAATATGCTGGATACGCTTTAAACACTCACTCAATCTTGGTTTAGGACGACTGACCAACTCTTCAATTTCTGCTTTAAGGTTTGAGATGTGACTTTTAAGTTGTTGAGCAGTCTGTTCAAATCCCGCCGTAGTGTTTGCTTCACTTTCTTTGGACTTTCTGATGGCAGAAAACAGATCACGTTGATAGTCTTCAAGGTACTCGATGTAGCCTTCGATATATGAAACGTGCTTTTCCTTCAGATCACCTGAAGAGTGGTACCGTAGTTTCTCAAAACCCAGCTCTTCACAGAGACTGTTAAAGCGTTCTGCCATACTCATCTGGTTAACTCCCTCACATGATTTCTCTCCAAGGAGCTCAACACTTCCTGAGAGATATTCATAACAGCTTCTACCTGTCCGGAGAGCGATCCATCGAACTCTGGCTTTATACCTAACGTTGAATTCAGTCCAAACGGGCTAGTCGCATAGGAACTGTGCATTGCACCGGTTCCTCTTTGCAGATATATCGCAGACTTTAAAGTAAAGTCTGGGATGTTTGTAATCAATTGCTCTGGTGTAGCAGATTTCATCCCCGTAATTCTCAAATTACCATCGCGTTTCTCTGTTCTCATGATCGAGTCGAGAATTGTTATCGAGCGCTCTCTGCGCCACAATTCCAAATCATTACCATCAATAGCCTTGGAAAGGTGCTCTGTAAGAGACTGGACTAAGCCGGGATCCTCTGGGGTTCGGACCAGATAATCAAGAATCAGGTAAGGTTCCTGGTATTTTCGAAGGAAAGCGTCATTCGTGCTTAGTAGCCGTGCATATAAGACAGCGTTATTTCTGTCTGAAACAATGGCGTCGTACCATTCATCAAGATTGAAACTGAACGCTTCCACACCGACAGAGAGACCTAAGTTTCTACCATGTCGCATAGATTCCGAAAACTTCTCGATGTGCTTTAAGAACTCATGCATCGCTGCTGCGTTGATTTCTGCCGTTGCGTTCTGGTAGAAGCTATTCTCGGTATAGTTCTCTGGCTCTGCAGTTGTGTCTAACAACTCCGACAGTCGCTGTTGCTTCTTCGAATTAAATGAAGTGTGACGGTGGAAGGCGACTTCTTTAGTGCTATTTGCAACTTCCTCTCGAAGGCGGTCCAGTTCCCTGTCCTGCCTTCGCTTTTCTTCATTCATCCGAACTGCATTCTCAAGAGACGGGCACTCTGCGTAAATTTGATCTCTTAGAAGAATTGCATCCCGTATTTTATTGTTCTTACGTTGCTGGTATTCAAACTCACTCATCCGCAATCCTGCAAAAATGATATTATTTATGCATCATATCAGCGAGCTTGGCTTTCCGCAACTGACTAAAGTCCTCTCGGTGGAGGCTTGGCCAGACGACTTTTCTTCATGGGATATTTAAGCATGATTTCAGCTATTTTTTGTCGTGAAAGAGTCGACTCAGCAACTAACCTCACTCTACTGTTTCGCTTCTCGGCCTCACCAGGTGTAAGGTTCAATTTGTTACCCCCCATCAAAACTCCGACAGTGATTCAAAACGTTTTTCTAAGAAGTTGTCGATATCATCGAATAATAAGCTGTAAGCCGGCTCTGGAACCGCTCTGCATTCAATGCGCTCACACGTATAGTGTCTAACTGCTAATGCCACTTCCATATTGGTACCAGGAGAGTTTTCTTTTTTTGCAAATTCCGGACTATTGCCCGGAACGCCAGTGCTGTGTAATACAAACCAAAGATTGCGATCAAGCATTTTTAACCAGGTGTAATAACCAGGTTGGAAAGTTCCCTTTCTTTTGACGTCTATCAGCATTCCACGAAGAAACGTAGAGGTATATGCATGCCGCTTAAGTAGCCTGTGGACATAGGGACAATCCCAGCAGAGGCTAATAATTTCGTTTACCTGGTTAAGATAAACACTCTTGTCCATCTCACCGTTCAGGTAATATGAAACGTCTCCGGACAATCCTCTAATCGCATAGTCACGCGTCATCTTCTCTGGAATGTACTTACCTTTTACTGGTGCGCCTTTCGCGCTTTCAGAACCAATATTTCCTCTCTCCGGATAAACGACAGAGAGAAATATTGCCAGCATTATTCGCTCCGTCTCACTAAAGCTTTCTATCCCCGTAATGAGGGAACCCAAATGCGGTTTAAATACTTTTTTTGCCGCCTCACGCTTAATTTTTTCGGGTGCCCCCTCTGTCTTACTAAGTAAGTGTCTATTTTCCAAATACTCATAGGGAAGCTCTGCCTGTCTGAATTTCCCTTTCCTTACATCTTTTGAGTCTTTGAACGGGTCGTTATTGATTAAGTATCGATTGAACCGCCAATAGGTTGTTTCCTGCTCCAAGAGCGATTCAAATGTGTGCGCTTGAGTATACTTTTTCTTGTCAGAAAATAGGTGCAGCCCCATTCCAACAAGAAAAAGTACAAAAATCCAAGAGCCGTAATAGTAAAGACGGTCCTCTATCTTCGCTAGTGAGGTGACTGGCACGTCGGCGTAAGAAGTCTGTGATAGATACCTGTTTACGTAACTAAGATTAGGCGTATCGGCACCAAAAATATTACCTATCCCGTCAAGCGACCATACATAAGCATGTTTTGCGGCCGCCCATGGCGCGGTAACAAGGACTGGATGTTGATAGAAAATGAAGCCTAACATCACTAATACAAATAAGATGGTGAACGCTAGAGCTGATTGTTGACTCACTTCAATACCTCACTACGTGTTGGTAGCCACCGGCCAGAACGGATATAAAGCATGAACGGGAATCTTTGCTTCAGTCTAATCATTTTCGCCATGTAATAGTGCCAAAACATAATCAGAAGCAATACTCCTGACGTAGGTACCATAGTAATCAAGACGGGATAAGAAAATGTCGGCAAAAATAAGCTTACCAGGGGGACACGGATACCAAAATCTCTAAACAAACCAATGATAGGGAGAGAAACCAAAGCCAGTCCAAATAACAGCATCAAAGTCCCTCGTACAACGTGCTGGTGGTATCTGGCTCTTTGTTGCGTCGTAGATATATTCAAGCGCTCAATCTCTGCCTTATAAAGACCTTTTGCGCGCTTTAGTGTCACATTTTCAAATTTTACGCCTTCCTCTTCCTCCCTAGCCGACCTTAGGCTCTCCTTATCCTTTTTGTGGCGCTGGAGCAAATCTGTCCAGGCCCCTATTGGATTAATTTCAGTTGGCGACTTATGAAAGAAACCTGGTGTTGCTAGATATTTGAAAACCTTCGCGATCATTAAGAAGGCCTCATTGACGGTCTCAATCCGTTCAGCAATCCATCAATGAATTCCTGAAACGACTCCATTATGGCACCAAATTTTTCAGAGAGCTTTTCCATGGACTCTTTGGTTGTACTATCGCCTGATAGGGTTTCTGCTGCAGTTTCAACACTTCTTTCCAAAGCTGCTTTGGACTCCCTTCCGATCATATTGGTATCCTGCAACTCTTTAAGCGCAAGTTGATTCTCTGGCTTCGCCAATTGCGTATACAGGTCTGCTTGTGCTGCTTCCGCCATTTTCATTGACTCTTTAAACTTAGAATCTGATTCAGCTTTACGTTTTATTTCATCGCTATTCGATGGCGAAATGCCGGCTTTCTGCAACTGAGCAGAGAAATGTGCATCTGCATATTTAAATCGCTGTGTTGCATTGTTGAGCGCATTGGCGAACATAACGGCTTTGACGTTATTACCGTGGACTTTGCTCAAGTTTGTCATGGCCATTCCCTTTTTCGATGAGAATATTTTTCCCAATGATGCAGAGAGAATATTGGTATGCGTTGAATTTCGGTCCTGCATTTGTTGATTTGTACGAATTTCGTTATTAAGTGAAGCTCGGACACTTTCATCTTCTGGCATATCGCAACTTAAAGGATCCAGTTCCGGCGCCTTCTCATCTTTAAACGGCCCTCCGCGGAGTGTATCAATTTTCCTTAAAGCCGCCTGGTCAACATCCAATTGGACGAACGAGGATAGAGAAGCTTGCTCTACACTAAGCACAGAACGAGCCTGGCTAGCACTGGCATTTTCAATTGATATGTCGGGTGTTGTTCCTGTCGTCATTACGCTAACCTCTCATTTCGTTCTATAGCTTCGATTAATTGCGATGCAGCAAGTTTATTTCCGTGTTTTGTCTCCTGCAGCGTCTCAAACAATAAGCTGTTGGTAGACCCTGTCATTAGCAACATATCTTTCAAAAGTGGAGTCGGATCCCCTTTCCCTATAACTTCGTCATACCACTCAGAACCACCGCCATGTGTTCTCGCAATCTCCAACTTCTTCGCCTCATATCTGCTGGCAGTGCCTGCAAATTCTGGAGATCTCTCTTCAATATCTTTAACAAATGTCTGCCTGGCCAAAATTAAACGGTTGTGCTGACCAATTTTATGGAGGGCCTTTGTTGCAGCGCTTCCTTGAGCTTTCAGATTTGGTTCCCCTATACGGTCTGCGAGAGGAGCTATCATGGCATCCACACTATTCATAGCAGCACTTTTGGCCGAAGGAGATAAAGTGTCTGATGACTCTGTGACGATGGGACTAGCTTTCAACATAGTTTCCACTTTCTTCTCGTCAGAGATGTTGCCTGTGAGATCACTTAACCCCTCTCTTACTGAGTTGAACACAAGCTTTGAATACTGGCCACTTCCCCATGACGTTGCTTGTTTTACATAGTTCGCGACGGCTCGCGACGCTCGCTTTTGTTCACCAAGTTCTACTTTCTTTCTGAATTTCACTTCGGTAATGCTATGGCACATGTGCGGCGGCGTTTCTGTCGCACGAGCTATTTTAGAGGTTTCGACGGTTGTTGTTACCTCGTTAATTGCATCAGTTGAGCGGCCTTGTGCTTTTGCCCCCTCTTGGGTACCGAACATGTTCGATAAGCCAAATCCTTCCATTAAGTTGCCAAAGATACTTTTCAGTGGCTCAAGAACAGCTGCGCCAGCCTTTTCAGTAATACCATTTACAATGTCGTCCACCCAAGCATGAGCAGGTCTCGGCACAGTTAGTGCTACGCCCGCTAAAGCGATAGCAGAAGCAGAAACTATACTACTTGCCTCACCGTTTTTGCCTTGCTTCTTCTCCGTGTCGCTTTCTTCAGTGTTGCTGGCTGCGCATTCTTTAGTGTTACGATCTAAGCTCGGACTCGCTTGAGTTTCTTCACCTTTGTTCTCCTTAGACTTTTCTTTGGATACAATGCTTTCAGGAGTAGATTCGACTTCTGCAACATGGCGAGCACGAGTAAACAAGGAACGGAAAAAACGTCTACGATTAGGTTTGTCAATTTTGCTCATTATGCTTGCTCCGAGTGTTCTACTTCGAGAAGCGCATCTACCGCTGCCAAGGCAAGTCGGCGCTCTTCTTCGAAAATCATTTCTATATAAAGCTGATTGGTTGTCATTTGGTTCGCAACCAGCTCCTTCAGTATGGGAGTTTCATCTCCAGTGCCGGCATTCATTTCTTGCATGAGTGGGCCACCTTCTGACAGTGATTCGATTTGCGCCTTTATCAACCCCATTCGACTTTCTACTGATCCTTTATGAAAACGAGACGCAACATCATCCGCTAAAATCGCTTTCACAAGTTGGATTCTTGCGTGTTTCACCAACTTTCTACTTTGATCTGATACCAACGTTGATGTTGGAGAGCGAGGTAAACCTGCCTCGCAGGCTCTCGTTTCGTCACCAACCTTGCCAAAGCACAGGGACGGATCGTATTGCGTGCCTAATGTGGCATTAATTTCCGCCTTGGCTTTCTCAAAATTATCAACTCCGTCAATTTCACTATCTCTGGGAAGTTGGCTGTCACCAGTTCTACGCATCTCATCCCAGCGAACCAGTGTTCTTAGGCTTTCTTCGCCAGGCTCGATAACGTAAGTCATTATCGCCCGACGGACGGCATCTGATTCAGATATTCCATCCTGGTTCACTCGCATATTTTTCTGTATTTTCAAGCATGACTCATCAACGGGTTGAGTGCGCATTCCCATTCTGGTTTCATACAGAGCTTTCTTCGCCTGATTTACGTTGTCGACATAGGAGAGTTTCTTTTTTCGGCCATCGGTATTGTCTCCCGTAATCAGCTCCAAGACTGACTCAACAGACATATCGGTAACCATTTTTTGAACAATACCAATAACTTCGCCAATCGCTGTACCAATCGCCTCTGCAATCGCCATTAAGTCACCTCCCGAGAGGTGACAGCCAATGAAGCCGCAGTCATTCTCTGCCTCTGCTTTTTTAATCTCAGATATTCTTCCTGAAAGGCGTTTCCCGCAGCTCGCACAACTAACAATTTTTTATAGAGCGGTGTGGGTTTTGGCTTCGCTGATAGTGATGCGATGTTCCATGGAGTAAGTGAATAGCGATTGGCCTCATACACCAACATATCTACATGTGAAAGACCATCGAAAGCTATCTCCTCAGCAAGCGCCCGCGCTTGGTCATCGGTCTGAGCACCGATGAATGTGTCAATAAAATCTTCAGACTTTATTCTTCGACTTACCAGTTGCGATAGTGCATTTCTTGCTTGATGCTTGACTGCGTGCAAATGCATGCTGTCGGGCTTTACCGGGTTCTCAGTGTCTGATGTAACACCTGTGAGCAATTGCAAAGCATCCATTGCGATTTTTTTCTCTTCAAGAGTTAGGCCTTTTCTACCGATAAGCACATCCATTTGAGCCATGATAGTTCGAGCACTACGAGTGAAAGCATCTACCTTTACTTCCTGGACCGTTTTACCCCCGACTTTTTCCCTGTTTTTCCCAGGTAGTTCAGAAATCTCTCGCGCTAGACTAGATTGCAGTTCTACACTTCTTTTGGTCGACGCATCGGATAGGCGTCCCATTGATTTCATGTCACATGCATCGTCTGGTGGATCGTAGTCCGCCATAATCTCTGCATTAGCTATGACATGCTCCCCCATATTGACGTAGTCTGCGTACTTTGCCTGTACAATTATCTCATCCTGATTGTTCTTATCATCGTTTTCTAACTGCTTTTCCAGCCACGATTTAACTGATTCACTAACATTGGCCAAATATCGCCATGCGTAAAATAATGCTATGCCAACGACCGCTGCCTGAAGGAGTTTTTTAATAACCGAAAGAAGGGAGTCGAACATACCGGCCTGAGCTGGCGCGGATCCAACTCCCACGACGCCTCCCAGTCCAAGATACCCAGCTCCTCGAAGAAACTTTCTACGCCCGCTTTTATTCACAGTGACCTTTGCCTTAAGGGTGTCTTCCGCGGTCACTGTGTTGCGACTTTTTTGAGCCATCTACAAGCCCCCCTAGTTGTGTGTTGAGGAATTCAGCTCCCGATTTCGTGAGGCTGACATGTAAACCGAGCGATTTCTCGAAATCCTTGTTGATCTCTTCGAAGGGGATGCCAGCGTGCTTTACTCGGTTTACTACAGTACGCTTGTTAGCCGTTGATCCATCGTTTTTGTAACCATCCTTCATTTCTGAAAGAGTGAGTAAAGCCTGTCTCTTATAAGCGCTTGCTAAAGATTGACCTGCTTTATCCAACGCTGATTGGAGTACCATCACCTTTGACGACCTTGACGGATTGAGCCCTTCACCGTCCATTATCTTTTCGTAAATAAATCCGGCCCCGCCGACTAGCATTTCTGCCAACCTATGACTATGTGCTTCAGGGGCCGTAAACCAGCTGAACCATTCCAACTCTGTGACAACAGGCTGCATGGCTTTCATGATGCTGCAGGTTATTGCGCTCTCAGACTCAGGGTTAAAGTCATCTTTCTCGCCGAGGCTTAGCAACCCGCTAAGCTCATTCATTTTTTCCCGGGTACTTGCTATGAGGTCACTAACCATGCCCTCATTACCTTTACTAAGGTCTTTGGGAAGCTTCCCAGTAACAGAGCTCAGAATGTGACTGAAAAGCTCTTTCGTTGTTTCAATATCAATTTTTTTTGCATGTCGATATTGATTGGATAAGTTTTCAGAAACTGTCGCAAGAATTTGTCTCAGGACCCACCTGTGCTTTTCAGACTCAATTGGCAATCCGGCGTGTTTGATTTCCTCGACCAGATGTGTCACCAACTCTGTAGATGAACGGACAATTTGTGTTAACTCGACCATCGAGTCTTCCATGCTTACCTCTGAGCGTGAGGTAATGACGGAAATCATTGGAGACCACACTTTTGCCGCGGTTAACATCAAATTTATTTTTTTATTGTCGCTGCTTTGTGCAAAAAGAGACTCTACCTCTTCTTCACGTTCTTCTTTGGCTGAGTTTTTCATCGCCTCGGCCAAAATTTTCTTCCTCGATGAATCGTCTGTAACCGGGGTTTCTTTTGTAGGCATAACTGTTTCAGCCTTTTGGTAACCACCACTAAGCGCATCATCCAGAGTAAAACTTTCGCTATTTACTACATTTCTCACGGCTTACTGACCTCCGCAGCACGATCAAACGCAGGATTGTCATAAACGAGTTCATCTGCAATTCCTTCCAATCCAGTTGGGATAATTTTGGAAAGAACGTCGAAGTGAATAATCGTACGGGGGGATTCGGAAAGAGATAGCGTTTGATCAGGCTCTAAGTTTTTTAAAGATGCCAACCATTCATCAGTTAACGGGGTCATATCTAAAAAGCCATCACAAAGCTCACCTTTAGTAGCTAAGTGCCTCGCCATCAGAGTAAGCAAAACTCGCTTTTTGTCGTCCTTAACTTCGGCAGCCAACGTCCCATCATTCGACACATCGCCGATGAAATAATGGTCTAGTTGCAACATTTCGCATAGCCCGTTCACATAAAACGCAGCAAAACTTGCCAAGCCAGGTGTGTCCCCCATTCTCGAAAATGAGGTCACTCCATCGATAGATAGAGCCGCGACCGGCCATACGTCTTCAAGCTGTTCCATAAGTCCTGACCTGATTTGTAAATGCTTCACAATAGTTATATTATAAGCATAACTCAACAAAGATGATACAAGCATGAACCACTTAGATCAAAAATTAGATAGAACAATGCTTCTACAATTTATTATGGAGTGTGAAAGTGTTGGTGAAGGGCATTGGCTTATAGCGCCAGCGGACTCTAATGTAGATCAGATGTTTGTTGTTACCGGCCCACAGAAACGAAGCTGGGTGATAAGAAGAATTGAGAACCACGTTCAGATGTATTGTTCTGACTCAATTTATGCATGGGCAAGCACCGTTAAGATGGCCTACGTTTCTATCAACTATGCTGCCAACTCCATTGACTTTAACTATGGCATAACCAACGACAACGAAATCACGACCTTTGGTATTCGTCTCCCGTGTACTGAGTTGACGGTCTCTCAGTTGAAAGAGACTGAAACCCTTCAAATAGCGCGAGCACCTGAAAATTTTGAAACATCTAACAGTGCGCAAACATCAGGGATAGCGATCCCAGTGCGCCACGCTTTCTTAGGAGAACCAGCATGAAAGAGCCGAAAGTAATTACAAACGGCGGCGAAGGCTACGCAAAAGTCCCACAGAGAACGATTAATGCTAGTAATGTAAGCGACGTCACAAAGAAATTTGGTGCAGTTTTGACAGATGCTAATGCTGAAATGATGAGCTTGGCGGAAGTACAACAGCATTTTCAGCAGGGGAATGACCAGTATCGCCCAAGCATGTAAAAAAAAGCCTAGAGGCTTTCTCTAGGCTTGCTCTAAAGCTAATGAAATTCTCTTCATGGTGTTAATCCCATATCATAATCATCTTGAATCTCCGCAAGATTGACAATGTCCTGCTCCAGGGAAAAGTTAAGACCGGATTGCCAAGAATCGCTCGTTACCCTTCCCTCCACCATTGCATAGGTGATTATCTCTTTTACGAAGTCACTATCATAGAATTCGTCATCTTCAAGCGAATGAAATGATAGGTCTTCGTCAGAGTAAACTTCAGCAATCGGGAGACCATTTGGGGTAAGACAAACTTCAGCTTGTGCGGTTATTGGTTTTCTACCAGGTACCGTAATTGTGATCTTACAAGATTCTGACATGCCGCCTCCTGGTAAATCTACCTATGACCTAATACCCCCTCATGTGGAGGAGATGAAATTATGTTTTTTCTAAAACAAAGCTTTTTTGAAACTGGCTGAACGCGCCTTTTAATGCAGGGGAACCTTCACTTTGTACGGCAGTTGCCAACCTGTTAAATTGATGCACATCGGAAACAAACATGAGGTTATCGAGCAAAGCTTCATCAGACTCTGCGGAATTTACTATTTTTCGGTTCAACCGGTACAGAGAAGCAATCACTGCTTTAGCATCATCTACAGTTGCGTTCTTTTTGTGCTGGCACTTTTGCTTCAACCACCGAAAACTAATTAATGGAAGGCGCAAAAGCTGCATCGAAGTCTCGGATAGATTCATCAACAATACGAATTAACTTGTCACTAATGGGCATCTTAGCATTATTACGCTCACCGTTAACGATCCGGATGACACGAAGATATGGTTTATCAATGCGACTCGTATCAAGACCGTTCACTGTGAAGAATGAGTCATTGTAGACGAACGACTTTCCCAGCCATTCCACATTGAGCCCCAAACTGTCAGCATTCGATAAGTAAGCGCTATGGTAGCAGTCTAGCCCGTTGAGACTGACGGATGAAGCTGTAACATTAATCACTAGGGTAGTGTTGGTGTTATCGACATTAATGGAAGGAACGTCCATGCCGTATTTATCTACAACAGCTACCAGAGCATCTTGTAGATCTTTTCGAACAGAAGCTCTTATCTCTTCTGAAATTATCGGACTTGTAGAACCAAGCATCTTGAGCTGCTGTTCAGTCACATCGCGAATTTTCGCCAGATCTGACTTTTTTTTCTGCGGATTATCTAAAACTTTAAAGCTCTTCGCTGACTCTGCCATATCTCACACCAATAATGCATATTATGTATCTTTTGAGCATTATATAAGCTTTAAAATTAAAAGCAATAAGGGAGGCTATGCCTCCCTTATTTAGTATTGATGAGGAGAGCTAGTTCAAAGCCTTATCCAGTGCACTCAATTCATCATCTGTAATCAAGAAATCGTCTTCTTCTTTTTCTTCTTCAGGAATATCCAGCGCGTCAGTTAAAGCAGACAAGTCATCTTCAGTTAATGCAGTGTCGTCATCAGGACGTGGAGCCTCCTGTTCAATTGCTCCTAACTCTGACTCGACTGCTATCGCATTGTTAGTCAGTTCTTCTTTCGACGGACCAGAATCAGCTTCAGTCTCGATGTCTCTCAACTGACCTACTGAGGGCGTTTCTTCTGCCAATTGTTGAAGACGCTCAATAGTCTCACGATATTTCGATGCGTTCTTCGCAACAGCATCGTGCTCAAAACTGTTTTCTGTTTTTGCTTTGTTACTAATTACATCCGTGAAAGTAGTGTCGTACAGGCATGCATCCGGAACCGATGGATGAGGGGATCTTGCGATTGGATTTTGCCCGACTACTTCAGACATCATGGCAGTAAACTTTTCAGAAACGATAGTCATGCCATCTTTGTTTACGTTGCCTACCTTTGCTTTCGCATCGACACTTCCGATCAAGATGTCTTTGAACTTAGTCATGCCCAAGGCGATCTTGTCTTCCCGGATACCATAGTTATACAGGCCATCGACGAAATTTTTCAGAATTTTCTTGAGGTCTGCTGAATTAGCATCAAGCGTTTTACCTTGCTTAAACTCTCCCACCAGCATAGTAGATGCACTTCGCGCCAATGCCATTGCGTAATTAGTAGAAAACTCACTTCCATCAACAGTGTTCACTTTTTCCTGGGTAAACTTATCGAATAGCTTTCTTTCGCTTGGCTTAAACTCACCATTTTTCATCTGGGACAGTGCACATGGCAGAGCGCCACTTATCCATGACCGATAATGATTATGAACAACGGGCCCTGCTTCTTTTCCTACCTGACCATTCGCCCGTAGCTGAATGCGCTTTAATACACCATCAATTGGCATATCCATTTCTATCAATTCCATCGCATCTTCGACTTCAACAGAAAGTTGCTCAGCAAGAAGTGAATGCGTCCGAGCTCCCGGCCACTGAGCATCACCGGTTTGCCCAGGATTTTTGTAATAATATTCGTCACCATAGTTGATGATGAAACTTTCCAGAATATCAACAATAGGCCGCCCCTCATATCGAGTGAGAATATGCTCCAGCCAGGTGTCCGGACCAGTTTTCACTTCAAGCTGCAAGCCACGCGTCACTTCGGCCACACTCGTTTTGCTGGTGTGGGTTCCGTCTAACTTACCGCGGTTACGAGTAGTTCCGATGAACTTGCCAGAAAGATCTATCGAGTTGCCACGCTTCTGCTGTAACATCGGCAGCATCGCATTTCGTACATTGGGTAGAGCATTACCCAAGTCATCCAGTAACAGCATACCTCCCGCAGCATACTTGATCGCCGAATACTTAAGCCCTGGCGCAGAAGTTGTGTACTCGTCCCCTTCCATTGTAGTTTTTGTGGGCATGCCGCCTGTTGAGGTCAGCGCAGATGTTTCACCAGCAAGTTCCTGACTTATGTATACAAATGTTTCAGGAAACTTTTTATTTTCTGAAAGAGCAACAATCTCAGAGTCGCTAGGGTTTTTTACATATTGCAGGCCAACACCGCGTGCGAACATCTCAGATGCCTTCTCAAAGCAGAATGTTTTCGCCGTTTGAGGAGGACCTACAAGTGAAATTGGTGATGACTCGCGTTGACGATATGTCGTGCCCCGCATTTGCTTCCAAAACTTTTCGATTCGCTTATCCAAGTCTCCGTTGTCACCTTTGTAATGTGAATGACAAAGCTCTTCCATTATCAATAGCTGTACGAAAAACGGATCCACTTGTTCTACATCAGATTGCGCTGCCATGGCGACCTCTTTTGTTGCTGCAACTTAATTATGCATATATAGTATGTTTTAAGTCATATTGATGGATCAAGCCATGCAAAGTCAAGAAAAGTTAAAACAATTGGATTTAGCCCAACGCTTTCCACCTCAGTCGCTAGCCAGATATGTAGCTAATTCGGACCCGAATGAGACAGCGCCACGCAACACTCTGGAGATTTCACTATACAAACTTAATGACACAGCGATGCCGGATGAAGTTGTAATGCTGAACGGCGCTCTTCGCACTCTTATAGAGAGAGGTCTTGATATAGACAGACAGGTTGAGTTGTTGCGGTTTAGTGGTGAAGAGTTCGAAGCGCCCAATGTATTGCAATGTGCTTCCAACATTTTGAACGTCGACCCAGGACTGATCACTACACTCATTGAACAGACTACAGACTTATCAAAATCACCCAATTCTGGTTACAACACGTTATTGGGCTGCATTCGAAGAGAAGACTATGTGAATTTCGAAAAACTGTACAACGAAGGCATGAGGTTCTCGCAACAGGACGGTGAGTATGCTCTAAAGACCTTGACCCTTACATGTAGTGCTTCTGATGCGCCAGAATTAAAGGCCTCAAAGATGGATGCCGGAAAGAAAATTTTGGAGATGGGAGTCAACCTGTACAACATCAGAGTTTTTAACGATGCTCCCTTCGAAAATGAGCTTACTAATCGTGGTCAGGCGAAACTCGCTGCCTTAGTTGAGTCGTTAAAAATAGAAAGCAGCATTAACCAGCAGAAAACAGACGCGGCGCCAGAAGACATCGACACCATCATTGAATCGACTTATCAGCGAGGACTTTAACCATGAATGACGTTGCAATCGGGAAAAGTAAAAAAACCGGTAAAGATGTCACTATGAGTCAGGGTTCGCTGTATAAGGGCGATCCCAAGTTGAGTGATATATTCTACCGATTTGTTGATTGGTACTGTGGGTACACGGAAACATCGGCATCTCGCCACGGTATCTATTCCGTAATGGGCAGAAGACGAAACTCGTACCTCTATGACCACCCTGCACTGAAAAATCTTTGCGGTACAGCCTTTACTAATGGCGATGCGATTTTCTTCAACGCTGACTTTTTCCAAGAACTACTTGCCCTAAGACACAATCCCAATGGCCCATCATTCAACACTCTTGAATTTGTATACACACATGAGCTGTGCCACATCATAAAGGAACACTTTAGCCGGATGGGCCAATACTCTATGGCTGATGCCAATATCTTCGGGGATATGAACATAAACCTCGAAATAATGCGTACCTTCCCGTGGGCATTGCCAGAGGAGTGGGCTAAAAAATTCATCGGGTTTAGAGATGCTGACCCTGAGACCGGGCGCAAATCTGATAAGGAGCGCTTTGATGATTGTTCGGAAGAAGCCATCGCTCGAGTTCTGATAAAAGACCGAAATGACATTTTAAAAGACAAAGGAATTAAACCAGAAGATGCTACAGATAAGGAAAAATCTGACGCGATGGCAGAGGCTTTGGGAGCGGATAAAAATCCGGGCGAAGACCACGATCATACGATAACCTCTGAAGAACTAGCAGAAGCGCTCATAGAGGCCGGTGACTCTGAATTAGCTAAAGCTCTGGGCGTTCACCCAGACATGACAGATGATGAAAAGACAGAGGCTATCCAAAAAGCTAAAGACAGGCTGTCTAACGACCTTGCTGAAGCACAGAATGAGCGAAAGCAGCAACAAAACAGGGCTGGTGCACCACCTATCCCCGGTGGCCACATGGAAGATTTCCTGGACACGCAATTGCGGGCAGACCGAAAACCAAAATTAGAGTGGAAGCTTGCGGTAACTGAAATGATAGCTGGTGAAGGGATGCATACATTGTCGGATGATGGTATCCCTGATGACATTTATTTTGTCGACCCGGCTACCACTGGCTTTGGGGATGAAGTTTACCTACCAGGTATCATCCCCTCTACACAGTCTGCGGGGAGTTACCTCTGGATTAATGACACGTCCGCATCGATGTCTGACATTATGATAGAAGACAACAACTCTGAGCTACGCGGTATATTCGACCAGTTTGACGATGACGAAACAAAAGTCTTTATGACCTCTGCAGATACTATAGCCAGAGGGATTGCTCTTGAGGTGAACGCAGATAACGTCGACGAGGTGTTACAAAAACTTGTCGTCTACGGACGAGGAGGCACGGACCTAACCAGCGGAATAAACTCAAGCATCAAACTTATTGAGGAGCAGTTTCCCGATTTTCCAATAAAAGGGATCATCTTTTCCACAGACTTAGGCGATGTGGCTCCTCGTAGAAATGATTTACCAACAAATCTCCCACCGGTGCTTTTCCTGACTCCTCCTGAGTGTTATAACGCCAACTTTGTTGTCGCTGTAGAAGATTATGCCAGAGTAGTGCCAGTAGACGGTGGTGTTGTTGCTGATATGGAGTTTGAGCCTGAATCCCTTCCAGTTCCGTAGAGCAGGCCCCTATTGGGGTTTTGTTAACTAGTGCCTATCAGGTTTCAAAGTAGAACCTGTCTATATCCGAAAAGAGCAAGAAACAGTGAGCTTGCTCTTCTCCGACCGTTATTGATGTGACACCATCCTCATTTGGACCATCAATTATTCCACCGCGATCTTTCGCCCATGTTGTCGCTAGCAACAGTCCTTGTGCGTAAGAGTGACGCTGTTTTCTCAGAAGCATAAGATAGCTATCCAGACCTAATGGATCATCGTTCAACGCTCTCATCCTTTATAACTTTTCGTAAATGCACTTAAAATGCCCTCGCTTCTCGATACGTCTCAAAGCGGAATACATCAATCTGAGTTCATCGTTCTTATTGCCGTTGAACGGTTTTTGCGTCTCATACATTGTGTTTCCAGGCACTCCGAAAACTTGTTCAATTCTCTTTGGGTGTGCCCAAAGAAGCCCCCACCCCTCTGGCAAATCTTCAATGTTTATTACACCCGGAGGGCACAGGTAAAACCGCCAGTCGCCGACACCGAGGGATGGGGATTTCCTGAATCGCTTTCGCTTATCGGCAAGGAAATCACTACGTGAGGTTTTGCATTCAATCAAAATTGAGCAATTACTTCTAAAACCTAAGGCATCAGGTTGTTCTCCGCTATGTGTTGCAGCCTGAAACTTGTCATTGAAAACGACGCCACAGTTGCGGCTTTTTAGCCAACGTTCCGCCCGAAGGCAAAGGTGATCATGCAATTCAGATGGCATTACTTACCCTCGGAATATACTTTAAATTGCCCGCGCCCAGCAGTTTTCGCCTCATACATAGCTTTGTCTGCTCTTTTCAGTGCGAGCGACACATCAACGACGTTGTCAAACACACAAACCCCTATCGAGACTCCGGCATTATGCTCAACACCATCTATCTCCAGTGGTAATTCAAGGGACCTCAATATTCTGGCTGCCACTCTTTCAGCGTCCGTTGGTAATTGAAGTTCATCCAGCACTACAGCAAACTCGTCGCCACCGATACGCGCTGGCAAGTCATGATCTCTCAACTGCCCAGCTATTCGCCCTGAGACTGCTTTCAAATACAGATCACCAACATCATGCCCGTAGAGGTCATTAACTTCCTTGAACTTATCTAGGTCTATGTACAGAACACCGGCGTACTTTTCATCGTCAAGGTTAAGATTCCCCAAAAAGCGATTGAAATGAGCTCTGTTGGCCAGACCGGTAACCGCATCAAAATTTGCCTGTTGATACGTTTTTGACTGCAACATATTTTGTCGATATATCGTTGATAACGCTTCACCAGCAGATTGCAGGCAAGCGAGATCAAGCCCATTGAATGCTTCTGAGCAGTTTGAGCTGATACTCAACGCTCCGGAATGCTCGCCAAGATCCATGGGGAGAATATACGTTGCTGCCGATTCCGAGCGATGGATATTTACTTTCTTAAGAGCCTCATGACTTTCCGATTTAGTCATTAGCAGTGGTAAACCGGTCTCTATGACTCTTGAGATTGGGCGACCATTCAATACAGATATAGGGAACTTGTCGTAACCCAGTGACATTTTCCCCTCTTCCAGAACGGCCGGCATTTCGAAGGTATTATCCTTGAGGTCCCATTTAATGACAGACATCGAGGTTATAGGGTTAGACATAAATACATTGAGCTCTTCCACCAGCTCACTCAAAAACCGGTCAATAACGCCTTCCTCAAATATATGGCTGGAAAGCTTAAGCATCATTTGAGATACCAGGTAGCGTTTATCATACTGTGCTATTTGATAGGCACTTTGCAAAATCGCCAGCTCTGCAGATAAGTCAGATACAACAGATTCAACAAAACTCGCACTGTGCTGCTTTAAGAAGTCTTCAGTATCCTGCGCGTCATTATTTACTTCCAATCTGACATGGAGCCCTTCGGCCAAGCTCATCGAAGAAATTACTATGTTTCGGCCTGCACCTACTGCTTCTCCAACTGATATGGTTAATAGTGTTTCGCAGGCACTTTTATTTTCATTTTGGCTAAATGTGATTGCCCAGCCACTTGCTTTACGCAATGTACGGTAATCTTTGGCCACCTGTATGATATGGGTACTCGCAAGATCGCCGGCCTTTATCGCCAGACAACTCTGAGGCGTAATAGCTACTTGTACCGAGCTGTTCATTTTTGTTTGTATAACTTGCTCTGATGACATGCCTAAACCTTATAATTGTTCTGTTGAAACAGCGTTAAACAACGTCTGCACCTGGTCTTTTGCGTATCCTGGAGTGAGTTCATTTATCATTCCCTGTATTGGACTAACACCGCTTTCGTCGACGTCGCACTTTTTCATCTTGATCTCGTTTAGTTCTCTCAAGCGCTCAGTGAAAGAGAACGTCGTTTTAGGCAGTTCGGGTAACGACATATCGCACACCATTGCTGCATCCTCGAAGGAGGAGGCGTAACGTTTTGGGTTTATCCCACCAGTAAGAACCGTGGCTTCCCCTGCTCTTCCCTCACTACTCTGTAGGCTTGGATACAAAACATGCGTGCGTACATCAGATGAGCGGCCATCCCTGAAACGAATATAAACCTGATGATCAGCGAAGAGCAGGTGTTTTTCCCCACCAGCTATGTCGCCTACATCTGGACCGATGACAAATCTACTACCCGCCAATGTGTGCTCACCAGGCTCAATAGCCTTAATGCAGTTCATATCTAACAGTGCAGGGTGCACCTGGCTCGCATCAGTGGAGGTGACAAAAAGCGGTACCCGCTCTTTGAGTTGCATAAGCATTAGGGCATGTCGAATTGATACCTGTTTAATACTTGTCCCGGTAAACAGGACACCTAACCCCTGACTTGAGGCATACTCCGCATACTCCATGAACACAGCCAGGCTATGATCCTCGAAAGATAAATCGTCACGGAAATTTGGCTTTCGCTTTTGGAGATACATGTCGTGAACAATCACGACTCCTCTACCTAAATTCATGAGTGCAACTCCTGCTGTGAAACGGCTTGGCCACACTGCGGGCAAAAATTTTCTTCACTACCCAGCGTTTTGATAAGCGAGCCGAGTTCATCGCCTACGTTCTGCTGGGCGCACGGTAATGCGACAGCCTGCAAAGACGCTATGGTTTGCAAATCGAAAGTCATATCCTGACTTTCTAAAACATCTATTAACTGCGCAAGAACTTTGCCCCGCTTCACCGCACTGCTCGTAGTGTGATCAAGCTCTATTAACGGTTGCAAGCTAATTGCTCTGTCACTCTCCAGTACTCGCAAAGCACGGTAGCCTTTGACTGAGACATTCTGAACTTCAGAGACAGCACTATCTAAAGAACGCAGTGAGAAAACTGTATCAGCAACAGACTGTAGCTTTGACTTACTCGAAAGCCAGTTAACGGTCTTCTCCAGATCGCTTGAAAAATTCGAAATGTCTGTCGTCGATATACACTCTTCGAGTGAATGAAGTTGTGCTATTGGCTGTAGTATTGAAAGCTGCTCTGTGGTTTCCGCCAACTCTTCACCTAGATAACGGACTCTGGCTCTGCAGTCTGTCAGCTTTTTCTGGTGCTCCGCCATCATTTTGGTTACAACCTCAAAGTCGTCGGAGAGCTGTAAAAAGTTAGCCCGTTCGTGCCCCTTGATGGCTGGATTAAGCAGAAAGAGAGAATCTCTTTGTTCAGCGAAGTGCAAGTCAAACTTATCGGGGCTTGCGATACCAAGAGTTTCACTTATGGCCTCGGGTACCTCACCGGGTTTAACTTCAAATTCTTTAGACTCGCCCGCTATTCGCAGAGAATAAACAGACTTCACGTTTTTTTTCGTTGAGAACCCCCAGCCTATAACCACATCATCTTCAAGACGGACTTCCACACGACAAGAGTCACATTGATGTCTCACATACCCGTCGCGCCCTACGTTGTAGGCTAATGCACTTAGGGCCCTGAGAACGACGGATTTACCGATATCGTTTGAGCCTGTTAATAGGGTTACGCCAGGAGAAAGATTGATTGTGGTATCCTGGTGGCTCATGAAATTTTGGATACGGATTGACTTAATTCCGGCACCATTAAGCCACTCAACGCCAAAGTGACCATTTGACTCAAGCAAATCGGCACTCAGCGCTCCTCCTGCTTGATTGGTCACATTTCCATACTCAGTAACTTGCAGCTGGTGACGTTTGGAAAGATGCACGTTATAAACATTTTCCCCAATAACATCAGAAGTATGGTGTGAGATATAAACAATCTGTACACCGACATCCGTACTGAGTCGATGTAACACGTTAACGAATCGTCCAACTAAACGCGGCTCAAGCCAACAATCTGGTTCATCGAGAAAGATAAAGCGCCGACTCGAACTTTGAATCACGCTAATTATCCGCATACCAACTGCTATGAGATTACAGACCGAGCCGCCTTTGCCTTCAGAAATATCGACCTTGTTGCCGTCCTCTTCGATATACAGGTCCAAGTGCACCTTTCCGCGGATCTTTCTGGTATCAAGAATAACGGTTTGGTTTGCACCCATCACATCATTAACCAAGGTAGTCAGAAGCTCTGAATAAAGCCTCACCGCGCCAACTTGAGCTGCTTCTGCCATGCTATTTAGAATGGCGTCGATCTCATCCTTCGCGTCGATATAGGATTGGTAAGAAGCCTTTTGCTCAACGTATTGAACCTTTCGCTCAATCAGGCCATCTTGCCTGCTAAATAGATCAGAAAGTCCCATGTTGCCGCCTACAGAACGCACGGATCATGCGAAGACAAACTATCGAAGTTACTAATAGCTGATGCATTAGGATTGATTGCTGAATCCGTCAATTTGGTGTCTTCTTTTGATGCCTGCTCGCCACCAGCGCAGTTAGATATTTCCTCTCGTATCTTGAGCTGGATGGCCTGTATCTGGTTCTTATAACGTTCGACTTTCTCAATGTCTTTCGGTGTTAAACGCTGTCTATTTTCCAGTTGGCCCACACACCATTCACTGAACTCGTTAGCTTCTTCGATTACGCCACGTAGTTCTTTTTCAAGCACTTGAATTTTCTCAAGTAAAGGTCTGAGCAGTTCCGGATCATCAACACCAAAGACTTTGATTGCATACTCTTTTGCCTGCTGGAGTTTTTCTGACCGCGCATTGTAGATGCCTTCCAATTTTGCCAAGCGAGTCTGAATTGTCATGGTAACGCCTTTTGTTATTTGCTAGTGATGCATATCTGATATATTATATGCCATATCACGACAAGTCAACGGTACTTTTATGGACAGTAAAACCCTGCTGATTAAGCACTTTGGATTCAGAGACTTCAGACCAGGCCAGAAAGACATTGTGCAAAGCATTCTGCAAGGTAGGGATGTTCTGGCCCTTATGCGTACCGGAGGCGGAAAGTCTATTTGTTTCCAGGTCCCCGCCATGGGCATGCAGGGCACATGCTTAGTTATCTCCCCACTGATATCTCTCATGCGCGACCAAGTGAACGGGCTAAAAAAGCATGGCATTCAAGCCGAGTGCATCAACAGTCAAATGGATTCCAGAGAACGAGCTTGTGTGCAAAAGCGGTTATTGGCTGGTGAAATCAAGTTTCTTTATGTCGCGCCGGAACGGATCCTTTCGGAAGATTTCTTTGACCTGCTAAAGCAAATATCAATCTCATTCATCGTGGTCGATGAGGCACACGTTATTACAGAATGGGGGGACGGATTTAGGCCTTCCTATGTTTTAGCCATGGAAAAACTTAATGAGCTGGAGAAGATAATAGGTCTGAACAGGAATGACACATCGTACCGGCTCCAGAAGTGTGCATTTTCTGCCTCAATTATTGAAGAGGCGCGAGACGTCATTGCAGAGCGGGTTGGGCTGGTTAGAGAAAAACGCTTTATCACTTCGTTTGAGAGAAAAAATATCTCACTGTCTGTAGTTCCCTATTCAAAAGATAGAGCATCTAAATTAACACAATTGATATCAAGCCTTAATGAAGCCCCCTCCGCTTCTACGATTATTTATGCTGGCTACAGAAGGGAGTGTGAAAATTTAAGCGAACGTCTGTCTGTTCGTGGATTTGAGGCAGCTTATTACCATGCAGGGATGCCCAAAGAGAAGCGAAACGCTGCCATGGCGTCATTTATGTCAGGTCAGACAAAAATTATTGTATGCACGTCAGCTTTCGGTATGGGAATTGATAAAAAGAATGTAAGACGCGTATACCATTGGTCTTTACCATCCTCTCTAGAAGACATGTATCAGGAAATGGGCCGAGCCGGCCGGGACGGAGATCAGTCTACCCATATTGTATTCTATTCCGAATTCGAGGTCAGAAGGGCTGGCGATGTAGTTCGGGATACTTACCCAGAATCAGATGCCCTAAGAAAACTCTATATGTTCATCAGGATCTTTAGTAATAAGAACCAAACCACGATTATAGAGGAGGACGCGCAGTTTTTGTCGGATATCATTGGATCTCCTGTAACAAAGGGAAATATCCCTGCTCTTTTCAACCATCTATCCCGCAGTGGCTACTTACAGCTAATACCCAGCTCAAGTGCTAATGCCAACCAAGACAATAAAAAACAGCGTGTATTTGAGATAGTGCAGGATAACAACGTCCCCAACTTTGAGAACGTACAGCGATTGGCTGAGGCAGCACGTGTTAAGTTTGACAAGCTCCAGACATACTTGAAGCTACAAAGTTGCCGAAATTACTTCTTACTGGAATATCTAGGTGAACCAGGCCTGTCGAACCACCCAACCCAGTGCACACACTGTGACAACTGCAAAAATTTGTCTGAAGACAAAACGAGCCTTTTGACAATAGAAAAAGTGAATGTGGCCAAGCCACCTGACTCAACAAACCAAAGTACTGTGAAGCGACTTACGGGATTAAGGGACGCATACGCAAGAAAACATAAAATCCCTGCGAATCGTGTCATGAGCAGTACTACCATCTCCAATATAGCAAACGCATCGCCAAGCACCGAACAGGAGTTGCGAGCAATTGGGGTTTCTGACATCGCCATCAAATACCTTGGCAGGACAGTGTTAAAGATAATCGAAGAACAAAGGTTGATTTAACCAGGCGCAGTTCATAAGGTACTATCTCAAAAATAAATAATGGAATGTAAATATTTTATTGACATGGTGCATTTATGATATATAATATGCATAACAGTTAAATAAAGGAATGCACACAATGACTTCTAAACTTACTCTTGTATCGGCTTTAGCACTGGCTTTTTCTGCTAATACTTCGGCCACCAGCGTAGCACCTCAAACCTCAGTCTTTGGGATTAATGCTGCTCCAGATTTTTCAGCGGTAGACACCAACGATGTTTCCGGGCTGGAACTATATGAATACCCTGATGCAACCGAAGTAGTTGAGACTGGTATCCTGTTTTTCTATACCCAGGATTTACTGGACTACTTTGAGGGCGACGTAACCCAAGTCTATGCTTTTGCGGAAGCGTCTGTTGAAACTAACAACAACGCCTTTGCAAACAGCGGTATCGGCCTCAAACGAACTATTGCTGGCGTAATCCCGATGCCAGAAGGGTTTGATAACGAATCCATGTATACCAATGGGGATGCTTTAGAGTTTTCAAATGTCCTGACTGATAACGCTGACTATGCAGATCAGCTTGCCGCGCTGGACGCTCAGTACGGTGAGTATGGCGCAACTTACTACGTGGCCTTAGCGCGACCTTATGATACGTCGTCTTGGGTAGGAAAAGCGATTCAGGGCGGCTGGGCAGCTATCGTGACCCCTTATGACGATGTGCAGCATAGTGTCTCAGTGCTTGCTCATGAGCTTGGTCATACAGATGGTGGTGAGCACTATCGCGAAAGAGAGTTTACCTACAGCTATCATATGTCGCCTTATGGGATCGGTGCGCAATGTGGTGAAGGCAATGCAACGTCAATCATGGCTCTGAATTTTGACCAACGTAAAAATATCTTCTCAGACCCACAACACAAAGATGCTGATTCTGGTGAGCTTTGCGGTGAGGTAGATGTGGCAGACATGGCAAGAGGCTACCGCGAAGGACTGAGCGATGGCTTCATTACTGGCAAAAACGGTATCTTTGCGAATTACCGAGTAGTCAACGCAGTGCAAGGTTCAGCCTCCCTTAGCGTGGACAACCTGATTGTCAGCGAGTCTGGCGATAGCGTTTCTGGTGTTGTTATTTGGGATGGCGTTACCACTGACCAAAATGCAACGCTGGAAGTGGTGGTGTCTGATTTCGGCACTGCTAGCCCGGCAGATTTTGACGGTGTGCCAGCAGTAGCGATAAAGTACGATGGTGAACCAACTTCACGCTTTACTATCGCGCTGTCAGACGATGATGAGGTTGAGGCAGATGAATCATTCACTCTTGCCCTGAAGTCTCTTAATGGCGTGGCTCCAAGCGCCAATACTCAAGAGGCAACGCTGACCATTGAATCTGACGATGTTGGTAACGTGGGTCTGGTTAGCTTTGCAGAGTCAGCAATTACTGTTGATGAAGGTGATGACGTTACTCTTACTCTGACGCGGGAAAGCGGTACGGATGGGGAATTGTCTGTTTCCTTAGAGCTGGTTTTCGGCTCAGCCGACACTGCTGATGTAACTCTGGAGACAACCGAGGTGCTATTCGCTGACGGCGAAGATACGAAAACCGTTGTAGTGTCTATCGAATCTGATAGTGAGGAAGAATCTGACGAATCATTTTCTGTACGCCTAAATGGTAGCAGTGAAGTGTTAGGGTCTACCACAGAAGTGACCATCACAGTGAACGACCAAACAGCCTCTACACCGACTCCACCTACTACGGGTGGCTCATCGAACAGTTCAGGCGGTGGAAGCATCGGATATGGACTGGCGCTACTTATGTTGGTGGCTGGGTTCCGCCGCAGAATCAAGTAACGCTTATCTAGCCAACCAAAAAGCCAGTCATAACGACTGGCTTTTTTTGTGTCTGGAAGTGATTAGAGAAACCTCGTGATGGTCAGGTCATCAACTTCACTCGCACCACTATCAAATACCTCTTTTACCGCGTCATCACCCAAGTCAAAATGCTTGCTGAAGTAGCGGCTATAGTTTTCCTCAACAAATAAGCAGAGGCTCGACAGAACCTTACCGGGCGAACCTGACTCAGAAAGTAGCGCTGGTGGATTGGCTCTCAGCTGTTGCACTCTCGCAACAGCTTGGGTTGCCGTCTCTTGTATTAGTAATTTGCTTTGCTGGGTATCGAAATCCAAGTACTCTACTGCGAACTCAATAAGCTTCTGATAGTCGAATTTGTCAGTGCCTCCAAGTTTCATTGCATGCCCCCTGTGAGTGGATGCAAGCTGGCCACTTAGCACTGAAGTATCAATGCAGACAACATCATAAGCCGGTGACAACGTATTGCTGATAATTTGTTTTGTTTCACTATCATAGGTGCGCAGCATACTAAGATTCTTGGCATGCATATCACTGTTATTGATCAGCATATTCGTCGTGAGAAGACGCAATAACGTGGCCCGGTCTTTATTCCAGTCGGTGCTCTCATGAGCTAAGTATTCTGCAATCTCTTCTGTGAGTACACTGTATTTACTGGTCGGCGCTACACCAAGTATGCTTGCGAAATCTTCACCCACTTTGAGAGTAGTTTCACCAGGCCGAGAAATGTCAAACCGCTCTATCAGATAGTTTGGCGCTTGATGAGGTTCAGTGACAATATCGTCGGTAATACTCGTACTAAACATGTCGCTTGCCATTGCAGCAATTGCATCCAAATCGATCTCATTCGACGGATCAGATAGTTCCTTCTTCTGCTCTATATTAGGCACAAGAGAAAACTGAGGTACCGGGATACCCGCACTCTGGGCTATCACCATTCCAAACCATTCACAGGTTTGTAGATTCGCCTGAGACTTGTCTGCCGGCATCTTGAATATATGCGTAAATTCGTTTCCAGAATAGGCTGGACGAAGAACCCCTTCACCATTTTCAATTGACAGGTTGCAGGTTATCTTATCAGCAAACCCTGACAAGCGATTAGCGCTGGTTTCGCTTTTCAATTTGTCATTCTGGTAGCGGTCACCATATAACGTGCCTATTCCCTTCGTCACGCCATTGAAAACTTGATCGCTAATGCAACAATCCGCTAATGAATACTTCAGCGTGGCTACCGCTGGTGGTAGAGCGCTATTTGGTTTACGAATACAGAGATCACCAATCAAGTTGGGCTCTGAGTCGGCAAAGGCTCGAAATGCCTGGTCCTTGATTGCATCGCGGCCTTCCGGCATAAGATTCTGGAGGAAGTTTGGCACCAATGAGTCTGTGCTTACATTATACGGTAGGATCCACCCCTCGTCCTCGACAACCAACCATCTATTCGTACTGTATTCTTCTAGTGAAGCGGAACGCTTGCCTTTCCAATAAAGAGTATATTTATCATCGCTAACATATCTTGCTGCTAATTCAGATAACCTCTGGTCCAGGTCTAACAGACGTTCTCTTACAGTCGGATCTTTAAAGTGACCTCTCATTCTTGTTTTGCTTGGCTCTGAATTCAAAACAAGGTTCGCAAGTCTGTCAGAGGGGTCACTGCTTCTTCCAGATAGCTCTAAAATAGTCTTTGCATCTTCCGGTGACAAAAAGTCGCTGATCCGCTCGCTATTTACACCTTGAGACCAAAACAATATTTGCTGGGCAATCGTTGCCTTTGTAAGAGAAGACTTAATGTCATATCCGACTCTCCCGGCAACGCTAAACTTTTTTCCCTCTGACTGTCGATACCTTGCCATATGCGCTTTTGGCAGCGTCAACTCCAACTGCACATCCCGTGGCGCTAATTGGTAGAGCTCATCCCCAATCGTCCCCAACTCATGTATTTCTGGTGCCACATGGGGCACCGGTGTACAGCAAAGTATATTGGTGTTTTTGCCTGAAAGTGGCATAGAACCGTAGAACGTTATCTTTTTATTTTTTCTATCTTTGAGAATATTCAGAACGAGATAAGGCGCATACTTATTGAGGAAATCGTTTATATCTGCAGCTATCGACAGGTTACCATTCCCTTTATCAAAAGGATTCTCAATTACGATAGGTGCATACTTACCGAAGCGGATGTATTCCCCGCTTTTTATCTTTTTCTCGATATCTAGGTAATGATGTCTCTTTTGGTTTATTACTCTTACGCCCATAAGTTATGCCCAAAACGTATAATTTTTGCATTATAGATGGATAATAACAATTTGTGCGGTTTTTCACTATCTCCTAACAAAAAAAAGCGGCCGGAGCCTAATGCCAGTCAGTTAAGCAGTTTTTTGAATAATTATGCGAGTAATATTCAGGTAAAGCTGCTTCACGCAGGTAGCGGCAAGAATAGCTAAAAACCATATAGCAAAAGGGCTACAGCCAGATTTTTATAAATCATCGCTGTAGCCCTTTATTTTACTGGCTTTTCCTTAACTGATCGGCATTAGGCCGGAGCCGCTTTTTTTTCAATCTGCCCGGTTATTTCAACTTTTTTGACGCTTCTGCGATTTCAGTACCGAGCTTCGATTCCGCTACTTCATGGGCGGCTATCTCACTTTCCAGCTCTGCAATGTACTTTTTGATATTTTCAGCCCGTTCCGGATCCGAATCGACTAGAGCTTTATAATTAATCTGGTTGTCTTCCAATGTTACTCGTAATTCACGAAGCTCATGAAAGTGCCCCATGTACATCACACACTTGTTGACGATTTCCTGCGCCTCTTCCTTTGCAGCATCTGTTTCTTTCGCATCCTTGATAATTTTCGTTGCCCGAGTCTTAACGTCCCGAATAACGTCTGTTTCCTTGTTCTTTACCCTAGGGAAGCCAGTGCTAAGCAAATTATTAGTACCGCGATACTTCCCTTCCTGCAGAACAATCTCTCGATATTCGTCCATCTTCCCGGCTTTGATAAACAGCCACATGACGTAAGTGAGGATCATTGTCGTGGGGCTTGGCGTTTTCTTCTTACCATCACTTGATGAGTAGCGTGTTGCCGACACCTGGTCACGACCTAACATCAGGGATAATTCGCGCTTGGAATTGAAACCACCCACTTCAATCAGTTCATCCATTTCAACATAAGGAAACGGTGGGCATAGGTTTGGATACTTATCATAAATCCGCATCAAAATTGCCAGAGGAGGATCAACTAGTTCATCGCCATGCTCCATGGTCAACTTGTTGAAACGATTTGGCGGAAGCTGGCCAAGATTATGACGCACGGTTGCTTGTGAGAACTTTCTACCATGAAAAATCCCGAGGCTTTCATCCAGCTTACTTAGCTTTTTGCCAAGCATAGTAGGGTCACCATCAAAAGCACTAAAGTCATTGGGCTTAAACAACCGTTCGACATCGTCAGGACTACTCCAGTCAATATCTGGTACATATCGAACAGGTTTATCTTTATCAGTCATTATTCTCTAAACTCCCTAGAGGTAGAATCGGATGCGCATTTCACTTTTTTAAGTGTGAGTATCACGGCGCATCAGATATAATTTATGCAATAGATAACATATTAATCGTTTGCATTTTCTATGCATTATAATATACGATATGCATAACATAAAGACATTTTTAATCATTTAGACTACAATATGCATAATAAGTAATGCGCCCGGAGGTGATAAGGAATATCATCGTTCCTAGCGTAGAGATTGATAAAGCATATTTAAAAAG
The DNA here is from genome assembly GCF_019249295.1 of Alteromonas antoniana. GTDB lineage: Bacteria > Pseudomonadota > Gammaproteobacteria > Enterobacterales > Alteromonadaceae > Alteromonas > Alteromonas antoniana. The sequence continues at coordinate 203,976 of NZ_JAESDH010000003.1, read as the reverse complement.
GGTATATAACAATGAAATCTAAAGCGGTCAGTTCTGTTTATTTGGATGACAATGAACTAAAAACAGTCCTAAAAATAGAGGCCAGCAACGACACTTGGCTTCCTGGCCACGCAAAGCCCTTAGATGATTGCTTCGTATGCTACAGCGGATATTCGCAAGACAATATGCTTGCTATGAGCGAAGCAATGCAGGAGGCTCAAAAACAAAACAAAAAAGCCTTTATCTATGAATTCATGGTTGAGTCTGATCGCAACGAGATGTACGTGGATGCTGAGCAGGCACCTCTTGTAGATGGCATCGATCTCGCTCGTTGCGATAAGTCAGTTCTTGAGCAGATTACCGATGCAGCTGCTGATAATGGAATCGATATTCGAGAGCAAGTGACCACGATGCGCGGTAAGAACCCAATGCTTGATAAGCCCAGCTTGTTCAATGCGCTTGCAGAGCAACCTGAGATCCTTCGCATAGCAAGTAAAACAGTTTTACCGAAGTGCAGGTACTATAAGCTTTCATACTCTCATGACGGACGAGGCTACGCACTACTGTACATAATGGATAAAGGCGCCATTGAGATGGACAAAAATGGGTGTGTGAATGTAACGCTTAAGCTTACAAATCGTAAGTTACTAGAATTTCCAATGTTCGGAGACTAGAACAATCAGGATGAAAAAAGGGATGTCAGCAATACTGCGACATCCCTTTTTTTGTTAGTCGAGATCAATCGACGGCCCCAAGCTTAAAATGCTTTTCAAAGAATCATCTACCTGTACTCCTTTGTTGCCCGGAGTACCTGCATCTTCCCGACCCACTTCTGCTTTACTTTCAGTAAGCGCTTTTTTCGAAGCTATATTTTCGGTTTGTGGAATCTGAGTTGCGTTAAGCTTTTCTTTTTTGCTCTCATGAATATTATCTTTACTTTCGATGACTTGCTTTACCAAACCAGGCACTGCATTAGCTCCAGTATTTTGATAAAAAAGTTCACGATCAAGCTTTTCCAATAAAGCCTGCAAAAGCCACTTGGCACGCTGCCGCGCTGGAAGTGAACCTAGAAAACTTGATAGCGCGGTTTGCTGTGGCGTTTCAATGTTCACCGAAACTCTGATTTGTAATATGTCGTCTTTTCCCTTTTTCACAACACTAACTCGCGTGCAATGTGAGGAACAGACGTTTATAAGCACCACGCGCATTGGCATTAATTGGATCATCAACCTGACGGAGTTCACACATCCGCACCTTCTCTTTCATTACATCCGTGAAAAATAGTGGTGTGCCACCGACAGGAACAATGATATCAACGTCTTCAAGCCCATCGACAGTCGCGATGGTCTTTTCCATAATAATGTCAAAATGCCGCTCTATAACCTGCTGTTGCAGATCTCTTACATCCAGAACCCGACTAGCATTTTGTCTAAGCTCACCAGTCAAAAGAGCCTCTTGATACTTCTCCCTGCCCAGATCCCGGGTCAAACCGTGCTCCGCTTTAACCAGATCTTCTAACTCCGATATTAGCTTGTAACCGCCATGTTCAAACGTACCGCTTCGAGTGTGATCAACGACGCCACCCTCTTTGATGAGTACAGGGTCTGTTGTGCCTCCCCCCATATCAAGAACCAACACTGTAGCTTCCAAGATTTCCGGATTGGGTTTCCCTGTTACCTTTATGCCAGTTGACGAATGTTTGAAATCCATTTCTATCAACAGGTCATAGTAAGCAGCCTCGCCCTGAGCCATGATCCCATGCTTCGCGATGGTTACTGGCCTTCTATCGGTGGTAAAGTCCTCAACTACTTGCTTAAATGCCTTCTTCTTCCGGTCAACAAGATTACTGTTTACTTCCCCACTAGGCTTGTAGAAATACTTGAAGGGCATGCCGGTCATAATCGAAACCTCCTGCCCTGACATCCCCGCTTGGTGAAGCGCATTGTGGACTACCGCGACATTTTCGTTCGAACATATGTAGTCACGGTCCTGTGAGCGCTTGGAATCAGTCTTAACAAATCCAGTAGAGTAAACCTCTTCGCCAATTTGGAACGTAGAAGCAGCGTCACCACCGCCTTTAATACCGGTACCCTCCAATACGCTCTTCTCTCTGTTCAACCCTTTTCTTACAAGGCTCGGGGTAATTTGTGATACGACGTCGTTTTTTACCCGACCGTATAATTTGCAGCTGTAATTGCCATCATCCACACCAAAAATATTCATGTCTGTTCCCCCTGTTACTTGCACGCTGTAATAATCAAAGCTCTCTGATTCATCACAGTTGTAGCGTCAAGCAAACCAACCCCTTGAAAGTTGACCTGCCATGCATTTAATTTTTCAAATTCTTTCACTACGAGGGTACCTTTAAAGCTTCTTCCCCCTCTGGCCACTTCCTCAGCTGCTATTGTCGGTTCCTTCCCTTCAGCACATGTTGGGAATGAAATGAATTCTGAGTTGAAGGCCAAAAACGGCGATTTTGGAAAGTTTGTCACCCATAAAGACTCCGGGCCGGACACCTGTATGCGCCACTTATCGTAAAAGGAAACTTGGTTGTTCTGTTCATCGAAAGAGGCAACTGTCGCCCCCACTCCTTTGTTGAATCGCTGGAACACGGCCCGATCAACTGAGTCACGCTCCATCTCATCTTTTAGCGTTCCGTAAAAAGAGAGAAGGCTTGAGGAATTCATATCCTGATTTCTAACCATATTGCCCATGTAAACCCGCGAGAAACGCTCGCTCGCAGCGATATCCTTCATGAGTTGGTCATTTGAATATGGTTCGCTCTCCAAAGTCATCTCCATTTGCACCTCATCTAGCATCTCGCCAACTAAGGTGACTTTTTGGTCCACTACTGCAATGTCATTCATCATGACAAGCACCAGAAATGCAACGACTATAAGATTGAGTAGTCCAGAGTTATTAGCTAAGAATCGTTGGACCGATGGGGAAATATTCATTTCAATTCCTTATTTAAAGTTTTTTCTAAATAGTAATAAAGCAGCCAGTACCCATAAGTAGCCGACAGATCCCCCTCCACTGTGAGGACTTGTTTGGGCACCCTCGCCGCTTTCTTGTTGATTGTTACCACTCTCATCGCCCTCGTCGTCATCAGCCACTTCAATCTGGACATTGTTGACTTTAATTGGAGCGTCGTCGGGGGAAGCTATGGCTGCAGTGATCACTGCAGAAGTACCGGAGTATGTGGTGTTGTCGTATACAGTGACCGTTACTTCGACTTCAGCAATTCCTTCTGCGAAGTAAATGGTCTTGCGCATGTCTTGAACAGTAGTTCCACCACCGTTTAATTCGAGCTCAATGATTTCTGTGGAGTCACTGCCGTTTACTCGATAAATTTTTAGCGTAAAAGAACCGGCGTTTTCACGGATGTATGTATCAGAGGCTTCAATATAGAATTCGCCACGGGAAAATGGCTCTGAGTAATCTTCGTCATCATCTAACAGGATCACCGATTGCCTTGCGCCAATAATCGTGGCTCCGAGATAATTACTGGCAACTATATCAATAGACTTGTCCGGCTCGTCATACAGATCGTTTATCGTTGGGAATAGAATAGACTTTCGCGTTTCGCCATCACTGAAGTTGACTTGAACTGTTCCGCCAGGGAAATCTTGAGGAATAGTCGCGGCCTGACCGGTTGAGCCAGGCACCGCATCGACTATCACGAACGCATTGCCTTGGGTGTTTCCTGAACGAATCAGATTAACTTCAATATCCTGGCCCTCAAATACTTCCGAAGGTACAGACACATCGAAGGTACTGAGTTCACCGGATGCTCCGTCGTCAATAATAAGCTGCGACTTGCTATTTTCCTGCCTTATAGTTGTTTGACCAGGGTATTTAAGAAGAAGATCGAAAACTTCTTGGCCCTCGTTGAAGTCATCACTCACTATTTCTAAAACGATTTCTTTATTGGCCACTCCCGGCTCAAATTCTACTCGTACATTTTCTGCTACTGTATCCAGACCGGGGGTCGCGTTGCCTAACCCTACTATATGCATGTCAACATAAGCGACATCTTCGATATCACCATCTCTAGTGATATCAATTACAATGCGCTGGTCCTCTTCGTTGGCAATGTACGTTGTACGCCCAAAACCGATGCTACTACTTGGCGTCAAAGGTGTTCGGCGATTGACAGCCCTCGGAGCATTTACGCTGATAACGCGGCTATTATCTTCTACCCCGAGTGCGCCACAATATATGGTCTCAAACTGTTTTTCGGGATCTGAAAAAAATGGATGCGTAAACTGGTCTATGGTGGACCACATCACTGTGTTGTTTACACAGGTAGATGCGTGTGCATCAGGCTCCAGATTTCCTGTCGAAGATTGATCTGAAATTTCGTGACCGGCACCTAAATTATGGCCGATTTCGTGCAACGCTAATTTGTCATAAATGCCTTTCCACTGGCTGCTCTCTTCATCGCCAGCATACCGATCAAATATCGCGGAAAAGTCACCATTGAGAGTAGCCAATCCAAGGTACTCTATTTCGTCATCATCCCGATAGTCTCTGACAACCATAATCAGGTCAGGCTGATAGACATTGAGAAACTGGTTCTCGTAGCGGCTTTCAGCCTCGTTATAGATAGCATTCTTTATCTTTGAACCTACCCCCTCCTGAAGTACACCCAATTCATCTTCGTAAGAATTCCACGGTAAGTCAGAATAATGGCCAAGCGTAGGTGACACTTGCGCATCTACCAGGTTGACATGCTGAATGACGCCGCTCTCTGCTAACCCTTCATTAATCGCTTTGACCCACCGCTCAGCCCGTTGAGTAGCTCCTTTCAGCGTGAGAGTAGTGACATAGTCAGGTTGGAACCATATCTGGAGGTCGATATTAGATGGATTAGCTGAAGATTGAGGGATTACAGGCAATTCCGACACGAGTTTGTCACTAGCGTCAGGGGCATCGACTCTGTCTGTTATCGTTGCGTTCGCAAAAGTACTGCAAACAAGCCACGTAAACAATAGCCGTAAAGCAACATTCATGTCTTACTCACTTGGTTTTATTTACGCAAATTATGCATAAAGAATACATCAAGTGCAATAGCACGAAAAAGAAATACCCCTCGTGATGAGGGGTATCAGATATTAGAATCTTACGGAAACTCTGGACCTTCCCGATTCTGTAGTTGTGATACCAGAATCGGTATGAGTTATTCTTACCGTTGCGTCCAAGTAACACGAGATTTCAGCACCCGATGACTCAATATAAGCCCAGATACTCGTACCTTTGTTCGCGACGTCCACACAAGACCCCGAGACCTCGGTAACACTTAAAATTGTGATTGAGCAGTCACCATTGTCACAGACCCCTCCGCTAACAGCTTGTGGGAATATTTCGAGTGAGGACGCAGCCGTCGTGCTCATGAACGCAAGATTATTTGAGTGAGCCCATGGCTCCGTGACAGTCCGAACGTTTTTCGGTTGCATGAGGCCACTTCTCGTCCACACCTCCTCGACACGATACTCGACGTCATCAGCAAGATCCGATGGTGTGATTGGAACATTCGTATTGCTGTAAGACACCGTTCGGTTCATTTCTTTGTCATCACCTGTCGATGTGTTTTCTAAGGTGGCAACTACGGATTCACTGAAGCTTGAGCTTGCGGCTACAAACTTGCCTACCCGGCATGCGGCACTGTTACCTGTGTAGCCAGCGCTGAAGGTCTGGGAAGCGCACCCAGAAATGATATTAAGGTTACCCACATCCCATGTCAGGCTGCAGCCATCTGAACACTGCGTAATGTTCACCCTAAGCACTGACTCGTAAGAGCCCGAGGGATCAGATACGTTGCAATTAGAACAAGTTAAACTGGCCCCTGGCGGGTTGTATGCAAGAGTTGTGTTCTCATATTCCACCAAGGTATTCAGCGTTGTTACATCGCCAAATACATTGTTTTCAAGACTTGCGGTCAAATTTGCATTGAAAGTGGTTTCGGCCGAAAGGCTTTTGCCTACCCGGCATGTCAGTGTACCTGTGTAGCCAGCACTCAAGTTACGAGCACTACAGCCACTTATTGCATTTAATCCATCCAGGTTAAACGTAAGTCTACACCCGTCATTACACTGTGTTACCTCAATTTCAATCTCTGAAGTATAAGTACCGCTGGTATTTGCTTGATTGCAGTTTATACAGGTAAGCGCCATCTGCGGAGCGCGAGGAACCGTATTCGTATATTTGATCGTCGTAGTAATACTGTTTGAGAATGAAGATCGTCTGCTGTTGGCCATAGTGACCACAGGGTTGTATACAGATGTCGAGCCGGTCGATGCACTTCCTTTAACTCGACACGTTCTTGAGCCGGAGTATCCGGCTGGAAATGTTGCTGAACCACAGCCGCTAACCGGAGATAACCCATCCAAAGCGAAGTTCAACGTACAACCTTGCAAGCATTCAGTCACATTGACCGTAATGTTTGAAAAGAATTCGTACTGGGGTGCGCTTTGGGTACATCCAGCGCAATTGATGACAAAGTCCGGCTCTTTCTCTAAACAATAGCCAGTCACATTAATGCATCTATCCATTGCACTAAGCAGTGCTTCCATATTACTCGCATTACTATTAACGGATGATGTCCCTGTCGTGAAATCTCCTGTCGCATAATATGAGTCGCCAGAGTAGCTGGTAGCGTCAAAGCTACTGCTGATGGTTGTAGCGGTAATAGTACCTACATCGAAGTCATTGATATTGGCAGTACCCCCCCTTAATCGATTCGCAGAGAAGGAATCAATATCTGCATTCGTAGCCGAGATGCGACGTGTTGTAAGATCGTCGGTTGTTACACTGCTTGCATTCAGTGCGCCAAAATTTGCTGTATTCAAGGAGGCAGTTTCAACTGTGAGAAGTCTCGTGCTCGCGACGTCTGCAATGAGATCTTCTGACACCATGTTGTTATTCACCCATACATTAACAATCTCAGCTGTGCTGCCATTCAATGAATTAATCGTCGCGCTTTCTGCACCAAGATCCGCAAAGTCTACATTGTTAGTGTGTGCTGTTAGATTAGTCACCGACGCTGTATTAATGTCAGCTTCGTTTACCGATGCGACGCTCGCAACGACAGGACCGCCAGCAGTCATTACATCGCCGGTCAAATCATTGGAGACTGTGAGTGCGTTCGATACTGTCAATCGGTTATTGACAGTCAAGTTCGTAGAGTTAAGAGTGCTGAAACCTGCGGTCGAAGCATTTACTGAATTTGCCGTACCGGTAGTTGAAGCTGTAGATTGCGCAGTTAAATTTTCAAAAACACCTGAATCAGCCTCTGCATTCCTTGTTGCTATAGCTTGCGCGGTTAATGAATTAATATTACCGAAATCAGAGTTGACACTTCCCGCTGTTAGGGTGTTGATTTGGGCAGTATCAATATCTGCAGTCGCTGCATTGATAGTATTGGACTCTATAACGTCAACATCAAGAGATTCGCCAGTTGCATTATCAAAACTAACCTCATTGGAGGTAAGTGCATTGAACTCACCTGAACTTGCGTCGACACTATCTGCCACTGTGGATGTAGCTGTAACATCTCGAATCGACGCTGTGCTGCCAACAAACGTGTCAGCAATAGCACTATCAAAGTTTACTCCAGCAGATTCGATCAGGCCAATGTCCGCAAAATCGCCACCACCACTGGCCAGTCCTTGTTGTAACGTCAAGGTATCTCTTGGAGCGACAACTCCCGCAATAATATCTACGTCATTACCTCTTGAGACAATTCTGTTTCCACCAATATCAAGCTCGGAAGAAACCACGGTGCGCTGTGTTCTGAGAACGTCCACATCTAAAGTTTCTGACGTAACCCTGTTGGCCTCCAACGTGTCTAAGTTAAGTATCGTATTACCACCAAGACCTAACGTTGTTTCCATCTGTACCTTTTCAGGCGAAGTTGTGCTGTCATACCTCTGGAGCCGATCGGCAAATATGCTCGCTTCTGTTGGAGGTCTGATCGTGCTGGTCACTGTTGTACCAGCTACGCCAGGCTGAACAACCATTTGAGACACTTTACGCGCTCTTGTTGCATCTCCTACATTCACTGAAAACTGCAAGTTATCGCCAACTTGTGTGAATGTTATATCCTGCCCTCCATAGACCGTATTATCCCCGGGCTGGTAAGCAGAGATTTCTGCGGGCGTACACCAACGCCTCATATCGTCAAAACAATCTAATTGCGCAGCCTGCATTTGCTCTAACTGCATGCTGGTGGTGTTGACTATTTTCTCTTCGTAGGAAATTTGAGACTGCTGAATGCCGTAATACGACGCGACGCCGGCAGCTATAAACCCTAAGCTAACGTATCCTAATAGCGCGGCACCCCGCTGTTTAAGGCTCTGCATTATTGACACCCATCAGCAGCAACACACGATTCCCATAACGCATTTATAGAATCGTAGAGCGCTTTATTGCCGTTCACAGAGTTACCAGCTGCAGTTCTGAAATCACCAGTAGCTGTGTAGTTCCCACCGGAGAAATCCCCGCCGTTAATATTCGAGGCATTAACGGTATCCGCATCGATGCTGTTGATATTCAGTGAGGACATTTCCAAACGGTTAATGTTCGCTACATCAGTGTTAAGTGTTCCGGACACCGTCGCACTATTCGCGTCAAGGGATGAGGTAGTAGTAGTCCCCGACACGTTCATGCTGTTTGCAGTCGCCGTATTTAGGGTTGTAGACCCCGTTGCGGTGAAATTTTGCGTCGTCAAGCTGTCAATAGTAGCTCGATCAACATTAGCACGATCAGCAGTGATGGTCCCATTCACCCTTAATGAATCAAACGTTCCTGAAGTACTCGTGAAGGTATTAAAACTAATTCTATTTGCACTCAAGTCTTGAAAAGAACCGGTATCAACTGTTATGCGGTTCAAGATATCGAGGTTTCCAATTGTGGCCGTTGTGATGTTCGCGGTACCTGCGTTCATCCGATTCAATGAGGTGGTTCCAGATACAGTCAAATCGTCCGCCGTAACGTCATTAAGGTTTGCGTTTGTGGCGTTTAATGTTCCAACGGTAGCAGCCGTGATGGTACCGACCCCGGCATTAAGCGAATTTACGCTTAAACTGTTCGTAGTAAAATTATTGATGGAAGCGTTTGCGACAGTAGCAGTGCCTGTGACTTCGAATGTTCCAGTCGTAATATCATTGGAAGTAACACTGTCTATGTTTGCTGTTGTCGCTGTAAGCTGGCTTGCGGTCAGGTCCTGTATGTTGGCATTTGTTATAGTCGCACTCTGTGCATCCAATCCGGTTACAGTTGCAGTGTTGACCGTTATGCTTTGACCATTCGCGTCATTGAACGATAGTACCTGTGTGTTCAGGCTATCGATCTCACCAGTGCCTGCGGTAAGGCTGTTGGTATTTACATTTGTCGAATTTAGATTGTCCAGCGTCCCCGTGTTCGCATCAAGGCTATTGGTGCTGAAGTTATTAAAGTCACCTGTAGTTGCATCAATTTGGTTAAAGCCTGTCGCATTATTCCCATTCGAAACAATATCTCCGGCCATCACCAGGTTACCAGTGATGTTGGTATTATCAGCATTAATATTTAATGTAGTGCCCACAGAGGAGATACTGTTTGCCCCAAACTCCAACGTGTCTACAGTTTGCAATACATCGATTATTGCTAAATCCGTATCAATTTCATCGGCGACAATTGTTGTGGTTTCAAAATTGTCCACACCAACGATGTCGTTACCATTGACATCCAAATCTGTCTGCATCTGGTTTAATTCTGGGGATCCAGCTATTGCTGTCCTATGGAGATACTGTGATGCAATGGTTCCGAGGGCTGGAACCGGCACACCAACTGTTACAGTGTCACCCGCTACCGCCGCCCCGGGCAATTGATCGCGCATTGAAAGCGCCTTGCCGTTGTCATCGGTGTCGATGCTGAACTGATACCCCCGAGCAGCGGCCGCGCCAACATAGTTTGTTCCAAAAGGTGAAACCACGTCGCCCTGGTAGTAACCTCCATCGACAAGCTCCGTGATATCAGCAGGGGCCCGGCGATTTTCGGTATAGAACTGATTATAGGCATGCTGAAGCTCACCAATATCGCGCTCAGCTTTTTCCAGTTTAGCGACTTCGTTCTGGGTTTGTTGAAACTGAGCCCCATAATAGGCACTGACACCAAGAATAGAAGCTACAACTGCGAGCTCGGCTAAGGTGAAACCGGACTGACGGCTTCGTAAGTTAAGTGTGCGGCGGATTAGGTTGCTCATTCGGGCTACTCTTTTATGCAAAACAGTTATCTATAGTGCATTATAAAGACGCAGCGAGGTAGTTAGGTATAACTTTTTATAACAAGGTATTATTTGCAGTAGCTATCACCAAAGTATTCCTGCATTTGTTGCAGTCTTACTTCAGTGGGGGATCGAGATACTGGAGGCTTGAAATGATATACCACTGTTGTACCTATCGCTTCAGCTGAAGGATCGGCATCAGCTAATTGTTGCGCGATTGGGGCAGATGCCGCGGTCGTTCTGACCTGAATGTCGGGATTGTCCGTACCAGCTCCAACAATTAACACTGTGAATGGTAAATCCATTCTGTTTTCAGCTGCTCCGGCATTTAAAATAAACTCATCATCAATCAGGGACGAAACAGAGGGGGAGGACATCCCAGCCCCTTCATCGCAATGAAACGTATAGTAGGCTTGTGCGGCGCTGCCAACCACGTCAGCGGAGAATTGCACCGACTCATAATCCAATATTGCAAGCTCTGTAGCCTGGTCATTGACAATGTGGTAAGACAACACCGCGACTATCGCCAGCACGATAGAATATTGTGCTAGGGTATAACCGCGCTGCTGTCCCTGTTTAATCATCATTAGCCAGCGTTAAGAATCAGTGTTAGCGTTCCCGAGGCGTATGACGCTGATTCTGCGTAGCTACCATTTAGCTCATCTTCAAACCGAAGGCCGGCTTCATCGTCATCAATGCCCTGAAACTCAATTTCAACTTGTGTTTGGTCCGCGGTATCAACTGCCATAGTAATGTCACCATTCCAAGGGTTTGCACCAACACCAGCGTTTGCGCCTGTTCCCATGGTGTCCGGGATAAGTCCGCGTTCGGCAATTGCTTGCATTGAAATACCTGTTTTATCGCCATTTTTAGGGCCATATTTCTGCGCTGCTGAAAGAAGGGTGCTAACCTGCCTGAGCGCGTCGTCGACCTTGGCGTTTTGCTGACCAGCTTGAAGTGCGGGATAGATAAAGTACGCAGCTGCTGCCATAAGTACAGCAACAATTGCGAATTCAGTGAAGGTAAAACCTTTGTTTTTCTTAGTGGTGTTAACAAATGTAGAGGTAAGTGCAGTCATAAGTATTTCCTATTGTTGACTTATAGAGAGTGAAGTAGTCATGAAACCGATCATTAATGAACCCAGTAAAAAACCCCCTACTATCCATGCGAATAGTGTTAAAAGAGACTTTGAACGGGCCAAAGTAAATGCGATTTCTTTTTCGGCGTAACTTGACGCTGAAGTAAGCGCCCTGATTTTTGCTTCCTGCCCGTTTGCCTGTGACACAGCATGTATCCGACTCAGCAATCGTGGAGGCAACAAATTGACGTCAAGTACTGACCCCATATCAGCCACACCTTTGTGAAGCGATTCCTTCATTAGGGTGGTGTAATGTTGGGTATACTTGCCAGAATTCTCATGGATGATTTGTACCGCCTGATAATCTCCGCAGTAGGCAGTCTTTAAAACCGTGTACATTTTGATTAGACGGAGCGCTTCAAAGCCCTTGAACAATGACAACGGAAAACCACTGTCCAACTTCAGACGCAACGGATGTGTCACGCTGTTGCAAAAGATATTGTAGGCTTTAAGAATGATAGGGATTGCTAACAATGCCAGTACATTGTTGTGAACTTTGTAGCTTAGCTCATATGCAAACTGAGCTGGTGGCAACCACCCTGTGACGGGCTTGAACGAAGGAAATCCTAACCACTCAGCCTCGGCCATAGCATAATACCCAGCCAATCCCATGAATATGAGAAGCAACGGCATCTTCACACCAGCGAACAGCGACTTTTTAAATTCTTTGATCTGGGTAAACTGCTGTGCATAGATACTAAGCACTTCTTCGATATTGCCAGCTTGTTCTCCAGCCTTATAGATTTGAAGCGCATCTTTATCAAACCAGCGTTTCATGCCATCAGAAACTTCCTTACCTTCGTTCAAGGCTTTAAGGATATCTTTAGCCACCAACGCTTTAAGTGGCTTGTCGTTGGACTTCTCTACACCCGAAATAATGGAGTCTGCAGCATGCTTAGCACTTCCTGTTTTATAAAAGCTCGCAAAGTCGATGATAAAGTCCAATTGCTGTGACTTATTAAAAGTGAAGCGTCTCCATAGATACTTTACGTCCTTCACCTTATCCCAATGTATGCCTACTGAGTCGAGCATGAAGACTAGATCTTGAAGGTACCCCTTTAAAAACCGATTAGCCATTCGCGCCCCCGTTGGTTGAGGCATCGATTTTTTCCTCTACAGTCTGAAACCGCATGGCGCTATAAGAGTACTCTGAGGTGTGCGTGTTCTCGCTGTCTCCAAGTGCAGTAAACAGATCTGTCGGGTCTACGATTCCTTCCTGGACTTTACTTAAACCCACGTCCTCCATGGACCGCCATCCCTTACTCTTTATGTATGGCAAAACGTCATTGTACCGGTCCTCTTTCAACAGACGCCTGACTGTGGAATCAAAAATTACAATTTCACCAATCAGCTGGCGGCCCTTGATGCCTTTATAGTCGCAGTTTTCACATCCCTTCTGGCTTTTGATAAAAATCTCACCATATGATTCATGTGAATGGGGAACTTTGCAGTGTTCACAAAGTTTAGGTAGCAAACGTTGGCTCATACTTGCTGAAAACAGACCTTCCTGTGCTTGTTTTTGGAAAGACACGCCAATGGTGTTCAATCGCGGTAGCACAGCCAGTGAGTCATTTGCGTGCATGGTTGCAACCATTTTGTGACCAGATAGCGAAATATTGATGACGTCGTCTGCAACTTCCCCTGTACGAATTTCGGATATTCCGATCACCTTGGGGAATTGACGTAATGCAGCCTTCAGATAGGCTGGAATGGTAAGTCCCTTTTCAGGAACAACCGGCTCTTGCGTAACATGCGGGTGGTTGATGATATATTCGACCGGATCTTCAATTACAACAATCCGCCACTTTGGATTCATCGCTTCATAGAAGGCCTTGAGGGTGACTGACTTACCATGGCCAGTTGGCCCCACGATCAATATTATTCCTGTGGGCAAATCCTTTAGATAGTTTAGTGTTTTCAATTGCCCCGGCTCAAAACCAAGATCTTCCAAAGACAGCTGGAATGACTGATTGGTTTTGATGATTCGGACTGAAAGCGTATAACCATTATGAGCGTACGCCTTCTCCGAGCGCAGTCTCACCTCTTCTACGCGTCTTCGACCGTTCTTATCTTTGAAGTTGATTTTATAGGTAAGGTTTTTGTCCATGATTTGCTCATCTTCAAGTGAGCCCGTCATGTTTTCAGATTCTGTGTTGAACATGGCATTGACCATGGCTTTAGCATCACTCGATGCCAGGGTATTCTTTTTACCCATTGAGCCATCGGTTGAAAATGCATAGTAGGACATCGCTTTGTTGTAACAAATAACAAAGTCACTTGCTCCTTCAGCTAGGCCTTCTCCAACAACGTTATTGAACATCTCTTTTGCTGCTGTATAGCCGTCATCCCTATCGACTTCTACATCTTCATGATTGCCGTCATCTGATTCTGAGTCGTTTAATAACGCACGGATCGTTTCATCATCCGAAAGATTTTCTATGAAATCATTTAGCTTGAACCCCTGAGCGATGTTTTTGAGGTTTCTAATCTTTGCTCTGTTATTTCTCTTTGCCTCAGCCGTAGTCAGAAGAACTGGCTTAAATAGTTTCTCCCTATGCACAAGAAACATAATGAAGCATAGGTTACTTCCTGCACTTTGCTCACCGGCAAGTACTTTTGACTCCTGCAGTGTAGGCTCGAAAGCGACATATCCAAGATCAAGTAATTCGTTGACGTCCATCCTTGAGATACTGTCATCACTGATATGCTTCTGCTCTGGCTCTGGCTTTCGCTCTTCTGCATCCACCTCAATGGGATCAGAAGGAGGTTCTTTTAAGTGAACAACGGAACTATTTGAATCAGACTCCCAAGAGCGTGAAGGCTTATCTTCCGTCAAATCGATTTCAATTGCGTCGTCCGGATATTCTGTTTTATCTGTCATGGGTACTTCTCAAATCCTGTACAAATTAATAAACAGACACGCATTCTTCGGAGTCGCAAAGTTGCACATCTCTCAAACTCACAATCTTCACTGTGAATTTACCGGCAATCTTCGAGTTATGACGCACGTTGTACTCCTTTCCGTTCGCAACAAGTAAGGCTACAAGTTCGTCTGTTCCCATATCTGTCACGCCCAACAAGGAGAAAGCGGAAGCACTAGGCCCCTTTTCTCCCTCGGATTTGCCCTTGTCTCCAGCGTCAATGTCTACGCTGCCGCTCTGATATTTCGCATAAGGGGATGACGGGGCAGGCGCCGACTGAATATCATTGACTTCCCCGTCTTCGAGCGCCTTAAGACCTTCCTTGCCAAGTTTACTTAGCTTGAGATCCCATTCTTTTTCCTCGTATTTCATGCGGGCAATTTCAGTGGCTTTTGATTGAAGTTCAAACTCTTTAGAGATAGCCGGCAATCGCATCGTATAGTCAAGCGAGGTCAGCGCTGCTTTCTCGTCCGGCGACGCGCTAACATAATCATTCACTATGGACTCTAAATCTTTCGCTGTTGCAACTCTCTGCGGAGGAGGCACATCTGTAATGATTTCTGAAGGCTTACTCGGATCATCTGACGGAACAAATCTTGAGCCCTTAGGTATGTCCTGAGGCGGATTGGATTGCCTGGTTTCGGGAGCCCCCTGGTTTCTGGCACTGCGTTTGCCAAAAGAAACTTCCTCTTCACCGCCAATGATGCCCTGGTCGAAGGCCACAAAGCCTCCAAAGCCAATAGCGAGTATTCCTGCAAATATTATTTGCGTTGGGGATGATTTTTTTGGAGCTTTTGCTTTCTTATTGGCCATTACTTGTCTTCTCCGTGGATCCAAATCGTGAAGTTCCCAGTGATATAACCATCGGTAACAACATAATTTGCGCTAATAATTGATATGGGCATACCCTTAGTAATCTGAGCTAGGACACCCAGTTCCGAAATCGGCATTCTGGTGAAATCCAGTCCGACCCTCATTGACTTCCAGGTATTCTGCTTTCTATCTCTGACTTGAAAATCCATAAAGTTTACTTCTATCGTTGGAATAAGAAGTGTTATGGCGTCGCTCAGCAGTTCGTATGCCTCTCTCAGGTCCCAGAGAACAACCTTATCCTTTGGGTAAACAGGGGTATTTTGCCCTTCAAACACCACTACATTACCTTCTTTGGTAACATCCGTGACGCCAGGCAGACTTAGCTTTCTTGAAACAAGTGCGACGAGACTACGCAGTTCTCGCAGAGATCCTTCATCGTTTTTCATGTTATAGATGACGTTGTGGACCTGTGGGGTATGTACAACACGATGAATCGTCCACCCACGAGTAAACTGCTGAAAAATCATGTGATTATTGAAGTCCTGGGCAAACCGGTTCGATGCTTGAGGAAACATCGATGTCATATGCTTTTTATAATCTTCGTACTCATCATGGGTGACATGAACGACTTCTTTGGAGCGATCGACCTCGCTATCACTTAATGCCCAGCCACCTAAACCAAGTACTATTATCAGTGGTATGGCCCATCTGAGTAGAAGACCTTTCGGCTTCAAGCGCGGACCAACCTCTCCCTCTTTGACAAACTCACATGAATCAGAAGGAACATATGTTTCTGTCAGCGGAGCCTTCAGTATTTCCTGTGTCTCTTCAAAATCGCCAAGACCAAAGTAGTTCAATAACGAGTCATCAATGCCTGTCGTCTTAAGGCTAAACCGTCTTAATATTCCCTCTTCATCCTCGACTAATGACCGAATCTCTTCCTGGATATCCTCAATGCTGCTTAGTACGTCAGCTACTATTTGCCCTTTATCAAGGATTACCAGCAATACCTGAGATTCAAATCCATCTCGGAATTCTTGGGTTTCAATGTAAATAACAGAGTCCGCTGGGCCGTGACTCTGCTTGAACTGGTGTGCGAAATCCCAGTACTTCGTATCATTTGCAACCGTAATGCTGCATAAGCTAACGATAACCTCGTTGCCGTCCAGTATTGGACACACAAGATTTTGTCGCGTGTCACGCATCCTGGCTTCAATCATGGCCTTCGCGTCAGATACTTCAAATGTGTACCTTGCCGGCTCGATAATCCATGAGAGATTGTCTACATTGCGCGTTAACTCAAGCACAGTATTACTTCCTGATGATTCGTGGAGTAATTAGGATAAGAGTCTCGGTTTCTACAAATCGAGTGCCTTTTTCGCCCCCAAGACCAAGGGTCCCGCCAGTATTTTCAGTAACTTCCTGCCGACTGGTTCCCAGACCACCCAACAAGATCGTTTCGCCATCTTTAATGTGAAATGTCTGGTCAAATTCATTGGAATTTGTGGAAGGCGTTTGAATAGTCGCGTTACCAGATGATGCACTTTCGATTTCAACCAAGTCAGAAAATGAGTTGGCAACCTTCGCAAATACACTCCCCTCGTTTAAATCAATATCGGCTAACGCCCACAGCTGCAAACCTGTTTTGACTATCCCGGGAATGAGTATTTCAGTTTGACCAACATTTGCCGTGGCGGATGATCCGGCGCTGGCCAAGTAGGACCGGTCTGCGCTATCTACGATTTTCGAAACGCGATTATTGGTCACCACCAGTGAAGGATTAATGACATTCAGAACCGCGCCTCTAGACTTCAGAGACTCGATGAATGCTGTCGCGCCTGCATACTTCCCTTCTTTTTTAGTGTAAGTAAATACCGTAGGAGTTATAGAGCTCACTAATGAACTTGCGAAATTTGTGCTCAATGCCTGAATCCCTGATGAGGCAAGATCGTTCTTAATAACCTCAAAGTTCACAGCCACTTCGTCCCCTTGGCTTTTGACATAATCGACAATCATGATGTCAAATACCGCTTGCGCAGTGAGCCTTGTATTTTGCTGTTTGATAAAATTACGAACTCGGCGAACATTCTCCGGATAGTCACGGATGACTAAAGAGGTAGTCGAGTAATCGACAGTGACAGTTCCCTCTTGGCTCTTGAGCATATTGGCAGTTGTAAGAATGGATGCGAGAGGACTGTTTTCTTCCATCAGCAATGAAGAATACGAGCCGTCATCACTAATCCCAGTATCGGAAATAATTGTATTGCCCATACCCTGCTGACGCTGCTGAGAGTCCTTGGCGTCTTCTTTTCCGATTCGGTAGGACTCGATGCCCGGGAACGTGGATATATCAATGAAGTCAGTGATATATTTGCTCCAGGTAATGACATCCCCTTCTACCGTGTATCCATAGGCTGTTGCCAGCTGCACTTTATCTAAAGCCTCTCCCACGGTACCGTCATGAATCATCGAAAATTTCTTATCGCCATCTAGGCCGTCAAGATAACGCATGTTCACGCCGTGCTTGTCCTGCAACATCAACATGAACTGATTCAGGGTGAAGCTACGATAATTTCCGCGCCACTTTTTAAAATACCAATCAGGCTTTTCTTTCTCTTGCGCCTGCAGCTTTGGCGCATAAAAGGCATCGATTTCATTGATACGTGCCATAGGACCAAATTTCGGTTCAAATGTCTTTGCGCCCTCAATAGTATCTTTGGCGTTGTCCTGTATTTCTTTTCGTTTTTGGCTTGTTGCTACTTCGAAGGTAGAGCAACCCGTAAGTAACAAGGCAGTGATAAGAAAGCCTGCATTTACTGATTTCATTTATCACCCCCACGTACCACTATCACATTGTTTTTATAGACATCCGCAAAAGCGTCATAGCTCTCAAGTATCTCAGCGAAAATCTCAATGTAATCGCCTCTTTTAATTTCGATTTCATTGAACCACTGTACATTGTCATCGAGTTCCCACACGAGCTGTGGTGCATTATCAAGCTTGGAAACCAACTCACTCACTTGCGGGCCAAGAGGCCCTGGTCTCATTAAAAATTTGACACCCGCTTCTTCGACAACGCCGTTATCTACCATCTGTTGATCGGTCATCTCTCCGGGCGCACTAACAAACGATTCTCCATTTACCTTTGGACCTATATTTTCAGGTGAATAGCTCGCTGCGTATGCTTTTACTTGACCGTTAGTAACCAACTGCTCGAATTCACTACCTTGGAAGTTTCCGTACCACCCGTTGGTGGCAGTTAGGATCCCTCTTCCCTTTTTCTCCAGATCTGGATATTTATCATTCGGTAGCTTTGCAGAAGGGCAAAGACCACGCCGCTTGAATTTACCAACCTCAATAACGTTGTTCTGGTAGATGCAAGCTGACAGACCCAGTCCAGCCAACATCTCAATAGCAATTTGGTCTGGATTTGCACCAGAGATCTCAATGTCTGCAGGCAGGAATCCGCTGATTTTGTGTCTGAACACAACCTCGGACATTGGATACAATCTTTTTAGAAGAACCGTGACCTGCGTTTTCACATCACCTTGAGGCACTACAAAAGACATGGAACCAGCGCCATCAAATGACGCGTCAACCACCTCTATAGACTTAGCGTCACAGGCCACCAATGAGTAAAGTAAAGTGATAACAGCGAGAATTGATTTATTCATAATTGCAAACCCTGCAGGTGATGGTCAGTTCAACGACGTCATTTCCCTTATAAATTCGGAAATCATAGGCGTAGTCGCCGCCTTCATTTAAGATGGATTTCAGCTGAGCAGCATCATCCACAACCGATGATCCTTTAAGAGTTACCGGTTTGGTCAAGGCGGGTTTAGAGCTAAATCCGTGCTTGTTTAGTACAAGGGTGTGGTTCCAACGTTGCCAGAAGAATTCTTTTAACGTCTCTTCGAGATCCCCTGAGTGGACAGTACTGACAAAAACTGTGTTTTCGACGTTCACGTATGTTCTTCTGGAATCGACCAGCGACTGAGAGTTCAACTTTGTATTTGGGACTAGAGTTGCTTTCTTTCTGGCCAACTTCTCCCGACGAGCTCTCTCCGTATCATCTACGCGGGTATAAAGCTCATCTAAGTTAAGAAACTCTCTCGTCCTCGCTATACGGGAATTAATCATGATACTGCCGGGCAGCACGTTATCGTTTGGACGCATCGCGACGACAATTTTTTTATGCCCGTCTACAAGAAAACCGACGTTACTGGTGCGACCGATCAGATCAAGTGTATCCACCCAAAGCATGCCATCTGGCCACGACACCTTCTGCAACGAGACCTCTTCTTCCAAAAACCGCATTTTCCAATCCTTCGGAATAAGCATTTCTGCGGCAGAGGTAATCGACATCCCCTTGCCTGGTGCACAAACTTTACCTTCTCGCTCGACCATGTTGTCCGTCGTTAGGCAATCACCAGCCTGTGCCCCAAACGCGCAACTTAAGAGGACCAAAATTGGCGCTATCGCTAATTTCCGCATCACTAGATTCTTTTTAATTAAACTCATTATGCACATTGTATATCAATTGTTTCGTTGTGCAACTGTTAAAATAGACAGATATTGGGCAAAGACATGACGCTTATAGGCATGGTGGTTATGAGGATAATCTCCCCCTTCGTCGTAGTGATAATTGGCCGCCCCTTTCCAAACATCGCCAGCCTCTTTTATCTCTCGGGAGAGTAGGAACGCAGCGGCCATAATGTTTTTGCATGGGCTGGTAATCATGTCATCCAGCGTATAGCCGATTTGCATAATTTCCGTTTCTCGCACTGTATTTATTTGCGCAAATCCATGGTCAAATGTGCCGTCATTATTTTTCCTTAGCGGGTTCATATATCCCGACTCCCACATCAACACTGACAGAAGAATCAACTCATTCACTTCGAAAGTCGTAGAGGCAGCTGTCACGCAATGCTTGTACTTTGCGATAGGCCTGGCCCGCTCCAACTCTGAGTAAATTGCCTCTCTGAGTGAACCAGAGGTATCTACCTCTGCCAGCGAACAACTGGAAAATAATAAAAACAGAATGACGCTGAACGGGCTCAGGGGCTTAACAAAGATAAGTGCGCTCATCTCGCTCAACCCACAAAACTTTAGGAATAGAAACTTTTTCTGAATTAAATAGCAGTTCAGTATTGATTTGCTTTCTGCGCTTTATCTCGTTAGCAATCGCCGTTTCACAATATCCACCAGCCCAATCGACATATAACTTTCCAGCAGACTCGACAAAATACGTCTCTATCCCGTAGTTTCTGCCTAATTGGGCAACAATTTCAGACACTGATTGGTTGTTACTCAACCAGCTCACTCTAAGAGCCTGGAGTTCCTTGCTTATAAACTCGGTGCGCCACGGTTTGTCGATGACTAACTCAAGAACGTCTTCCAAGCGGACTTTATCGCCAACCCCTGACTTTGGTTGAGTAAATGGATTATCGATTACCGGAGTAGGTTGTTCGATTTTAGGCTCGTCAATAATTTGAAATCCGGCCTTGGCACTTTCTGTTGGTAAGCATACAAAGCAGATCACAATTGAGAGGTACTTGCTAGCCTCACGTAATAGCGAAAATTTTTCCGTAGGTTTAAGGGGGTATGTACTTCGACTCGCTCTTTTACGCCCTTTCATGAGGCGCCTTAATAATTCCATGGGGGTCATACCTTTTTTTATTGCAATAAATTTGAAAACTAAAAACACAGCCAACGCTTTCCATAAAAACGGAATGAAGAAGCCCGCGACAAAGGCGACAAAATCTTCTGGTTGTATAAACTTTGTTTTAATATTGAGTTGGTTACTCATCTGGGACCAATGCATAATGTCACCCACACCCTGAAATTATGATTTTGTGCACGCTTGCATCTATTTCCCCGGCAGCAAGTGCCCTGTCTGCATCCTGCCTCATAGGCTGGCCATAGGCTTCAACACATTTGTCTATCTCTGAATAGAACCGCTCTGCTGGCACATTCTCCAGGCGGTTCTTTACCTGCTCATCAAAAGCCAGATACTCCTGAATAGGTACCCGGTTATCTCCCATTTTTGCGAGATACTGGACGACTATGAGTGAAGTGTTGCGAGCAATTTCAAAAGCTCTCATCATTTCTCGATCTGCTTCAAACTTCTGTGCCATTCCTTTGATCACGCCACTCACTTTATTGGCATGAAAGGTCGTGTAGCATGCATTACCTATGTTTGATGCATCGTACATTTGGTCGATACTTTCCTTGTTGCGACACTCTCCGATAAGTATGTGAGTCGTGTTCATCCGTTTAGCATTTAAAATGCCTTGCTCAAACGTCTTGGTATCATGTCGCGGGCCCACCCAGTTTTGGGTGATAATATTTCTTCCTTTGTCCACATTATGAAAAAGGTACTCGGGCGGGTCTGAATATTCAGCTAACACTACATCGGGCCTGTCCATCCCCTTATAAGTAAGAATTTCATTTATAAATGCCGCCAGGAGGGTTGTTTTCCCGGAGCCAGTTTCACCAGCAATTATCACCAGACCTTGGCGCGGAAAGGCCGCATCTAAAATATTTTTGTCAACGTTGAGTTTTTGAACTGTGGGAATATCGTTCTCGATAAGCCGCATTGTGACCATAACCCCACTTGGGTCATAGTCACTTTGCTCTTTCGTTATGATCGTTCTCATCCGAACGGTATGCTTTCCCCTGAGGTCGTTCTCTATCTTTGAGAACTGAAAATCTCCAATATATTCAGAGCCTGATCTTACGTCGCCCCAAATCCCTTCATCGTAGTATCCGCACACGAAGTTCTTAACGTCTTGACGCGTAAGCCGGGGCTTGCTCGAAAGACGGTAGTTAGTACCCTGAGATCTAATAATGATTGGGTGACCGATTCTGATATAGATGTCCGAAAACGAATCTATTTGTAGTGCATGTCTGAACAGGTGAATAAAATCAATAAAGGTCAACTCTGGAGCAGAGAGTGTTTTGCAAAGGAACTTGTCTTCATCCATAGCTACTCAGTCCTTGGCAAAATCCAAAAAAGATGGAAGACGAGGTATGGATTCCCAGGCATCACGATTGCTGATTAGTTTTGGGTTCACCTTAACTTCAACTATCACTTCGTCTATGCTCATAGTGGAGCCACCGCCTGTGACAGCATAGAAATTGCTGGAAAACTGAGGCTCCGTTACCATATTGTTATCCCGGAGTATGTGATACATCAGGTACCCGTTATAATCGTCTTTGAGCCGCGCTAGCCTTCTCTCATATTGGTCATAAGCGTTTTCTACGCCTTTTTCCCATCCCTCTCGTACTTTTCTTTTCCAGATTGCTTGCTCTTTAGGGGTTTGTGGTAATACAGAGTGGCGATTAATTGAAGGGGGTGTGAGCTCTATCCGGAAATAGTCTCTCCACGATGGCATCACAGAAACGAATTTTGGTTGCTTTACAATATTTGGGATATATGCCGCTCGCCTGGCAGCGCTTTCCGTAATGACTTCCCTTCCCTTTTGAATAGTTATCTTTGCCGGTAAAAGGAGAAAGCCTTCTTTCATCATCATGACGGGGCGGAAGTCGACGAAAGGAGCATCTGCGAATCGCTTATCCAGATGTTCCAGAATAGCTTTCAATGTCACATATTTGCCCCCTTGAAAACCGTAGCTAATTGCCGCATTTTTTAAGCCGGTTTCAGACATAGATTCGGACACCGACTCATATTGCTCAGCTGAAGCACTGCTCAACTTTTCAAATAACAAATCCGCTTCGTTTTCGATGGTTTTTGCAAACGCTTGGCTGCTTACCAGCAACGCGAAAAAATAGAAGGCGTATCTCATAGATCGCAACCTCCCTCATACTTGATGGCAACAACACCGTTTGAATACTGGTTTGCTTTAGGTGAGGGATAGACACAAACCCATGCTTGGCCTTTAACCTGTGCTCCAGCGTCTCTTAGAATGTCGACCACAGGACGCATCGTCGTATCCATAGTGAGGTAGAGCTTCTTCCGCTTGCCGTATTCCTCAAATCGATAATTGGCCATTGCTGCGGCATCTGCCACAACTGCCCGCAGAGACGCATATGTTGTAGTAGTCATGGGCACTTCCATACCTGGCGGAACTTGCGCCATCTGCCGCTTAGCATATTCAGCTTCTTGAGGTGTCATTTTTCTAACTGCGAGCGCATTGGTTGTTTGTTCCATCACGCGAATACTTTGCTGAATCGAGGTAGCCGTAGCTAGTAACTCCTGATCAACTCTGCTTGTATCCAACAGAGCAGGCGACTCACTCTCTGTGCTCGCGCATGCTGAAAGAATCACGCAGAGCGACAAAGTCGCTAACAGTCCGTACAAATTATGCATATCATCTACCTGTTAAGTCATAATGGCGATTAATTTTAAGCAATGATAAGATGAAATGAAAGCTTAATTTTGCACAACGTATATATTTTGAGTACACAAACCCATGATGAGATTAGAGCAGATAGCTTTTCGGGTGATGAGATTTGATTTTGATTTGTCTCGGGTCGAGGGCTTGGCCAGTAACATGAGGCAGCAAAAACTGAACGGGTTGATAAACCGTTTTTATCGCGAGCTACATATTGTACCGCCTACCCATATTGATCAGACGCCTGAGCTAATGGACCAGTTTGTAAATTTTCTCTGTGACAGTGTCGCTCCCACTGTTTCAACGAACACATTTAAAATTTACCGGAATAGCTGCCTTCCAATAATTCCGTATCCGGACCTTGCAAGTAAGTTGCGCAATGTCTCTGGTGTCCACAGCAAAAATAGAAAATCCAGTAGACAGCCTAAAAGACAAAAGCATCTTCAAAGCCACCAGCTAAATACCATCGTCGAATATAACAATGAATACAGAACCAGGTCGACTTACGCAAAGGTATGCAACATCTTACTCCAGGCAGGAGTGGTAGTAGGACTTCGGCCGGGCGAATGGTACGACTCGATGTTAAGGCACTGCGAAGGGCGCTTAACTTTGATTGTGCGTACTGAAAAGCTCTATCGTGAAAAATTGGAAAATATCCAACGAGGGTCTAATGAAGATCTATCCCTTTTTCTCCCATATAGGGGAATTCCTCTTGATCATTTAGATGAGCATCAGGTCGGGATTGTGAGAAGTGCTTGCAGGATGATGAAAGACGTCAAAGACTCTGAACAGGACAATGATAAATTCATAAAAGAAACCGCAGATTGTCTAACCGATACAATCACGCAAATCTGGGGAAGGTTAAATAAGCCTGGTATCAACCTCTACTCAGCCCGCCATCAGTTCATTGCAAACCTGAAAGCGTCAAATATTGAAGATCGAACCGTTACATACCTGGCTGGTCAGCTTTATGATGGTACCAAACACCGGCACTATGCGGGAAAAAGGCGCGGAGAGCGTTCAGCTGTCCCTACTAACGTTGAGCACATACAGTCCTTTATCCAAAAGAACATTAATTCGAAATTTAAGTCTTCCGATTAGTAGAAATCGACCCCGCTGGCTTATCCAGGCGGGGCCTCAACAACATACACTTTTGTTCAAGGTAACGCTTACAACTTCGGCGCTATGAACTCATTGTCAGTGTCTTCGGTGAGACTGGACTTGTGGATGTTTGAAGCGCCAACAACTCTCGCATTGTGTGTTGCGGCATATTCCTTCATAGCAGACACCATTTTCTCAACCGGCAACACACTCACTACGTTGTTTGAATCAATGCGTTCGCCTTCACTTTTAAGGCAAAGGAATCCAAACCCAAATCCGGCCTGTGAGACTCTGTCATTAAACTCGACGACCTCTATCTCATTGCCTTTGATAATATCCTTTATCTCAGGCAAAGAACTAACATCGTGCATGAGAAAATCATTGGGCTTAAGAAATTGCTTTTGGTGTGCTGACAGCGTATAGACCTCACCATGGCAATCGTAAACCCACCCTTTCCGCCGATCGGGCATGAAAACAATTCGGGCTACGCTGTCCTGCACACCGATCAAATCTACCTTGGACACATAGATTTGATCTTTACGCATCAGGCAAAACTCCGTCTGAGACTAACAACTCCTTGTATTCTTCCAATTCTTCTTCAAGCTCGAAGTAGCCTTGGAACTCAGTGCCTCTAACAACTCCGGACACCAAGTCACCATCTTCGTCAAACTCCATTGAGAATACGACTGCAGATGCACCCTCGATGCTTTCAGTTAATGAGCAGACTCTATTAGTTGGGTCTGATATAAAGCGATAATTGCTTCGAGTACCCGTTTTAACAGTCTGCGTTTTGCTGCCAACAAGCTCAATCAACCCAAGCCACGTTAATGTTTCAGCCATAATATTCTCCTATTAGCTAGCAGCTGCCACTTGGCTGCCCCGTGCCGCCAAGCTTGTATTTTCGAAAGCGGAGTCAATGTAATCGTCATCCACCACCAATTTCCCACTGTTAATTGCTGAAATAAAGATAGTGCCATCCGAACCGGTCTTTAATCTGTGGTCGGTCTCGTTGTAAACAAAATCCAGAATACTTTCCAGGTTATCCATGGTGGTGGTTACCACATTATACGCTTTCTTTTGTTCAAATGTGGCTGACGAGCCAGCTGCTCTTCTGAACTCTGACGTTTTGAACTCCTTTCCGTGCTTCGCGTTCTTTGGAAAGGAGAAGAACACCTTGTCATCATCTACGTTGATCGTAAGGTTGATATTCTGAGTTGGAGAATAGCCAACCATGCTGGAGTCAATCGTAGCTTGCGTAATACCAATACCAGGACGTCTTTTTACCGTGTAAGCAAGATAGCCAAGTACATCATTTGTGGTCTCAAGATTCTGAGCTCGATACAGGATGTCATCGTACGCCACGTCCTTGGGCATCATTACACACGAAATACGCTCACCTTTTTCGTTAGTGTACGAACCCACGGTACCTGCTTTGAGGTCTTCAGAAAGCTTGATAGCCTCAATCATGTTCCCGAGCATAACCACCCGGCTTTCCCTTCTGTATTTACTCTTGGCTGTTGCAAACTCAAGCGCAAGAGGATGGCTACTTTCGAAAGCCTCTCCTGTGAACTTGATTAATTGCGAATCCGTACTCTCGTTTCGAAATTTTGTTTCCTCCTCCACGATATTCCGAAGCGACTCAGAGAGGGTATTATTATCTCCAGGCCGAACATATCTGACCGCCCAATCTAGTGGATTCTTAGAATAAATTCTAAGATCACAAATCACGGCCGGCTTCACATCACCAGTGAATGATTTAGCTTCAATAACCTGACCCACGAAAATTTTAGGTAGTAACTCCTTTAAGGTCTCTGCTTTTTGTATATATGCTTGGATCTGGCCAGCAGTGGCGTCCGGATCACCGTCCCGAAACTTTCGCTTATTCTCGTTGATGAAGTCACATACCTTATCCACTAGCTCGTCATAGGTGGCACAGCCGCGTTCTTCCATTTCAGTTGCAAGCATGGATTTGCTTTCTTCAATACGCTCCATCAGCGTTTCATCTGTATAAAGGGCTGGTGGACTATATTCAATTTCCCGCAGCCGCAATGGCTGATCCCAGACACTCTCGTAGTGGGATTTTTCTACACCTTTAATTACATCTTCACGATTGGTTTCGGCATTAAAGTTATAATCGTGCTTACCGAGCGCATTTTGCCCTCTCGCTGTCCGCGCTTCTAACTCCAGGTTATAAGCTGCAACGACTTCTTCAAGTACGTGTTTCTGCATCGCGTGTGGCAATCGCGCTAGCGCATCTTTGAACCGGGTGGCGAACCCATTAAACTGATACTTATCATCACCTTTAATGAAGTCTGAAGGTTTCAATCTCATCCGCTGCATTACGTCCGCATTTTCCAATACGTAGTTCATGCAGACTTCATCGCCCACCTTGTTGATAATGTCGGCGCTAATAGTTCGCTTTGCGTCGGACTCGCTTGAACCGGTAACCGATGCTGAGAATTGCTGCAATCTGGAATTATGAATGGCAACCTGTAGCTGAGCTAATGGCAGATCGACTTCGACATAGCCATAATGCGGAAAGCTCACCTGCCCCTTTCGATTAATGCGGTTTTCTACCTGCCTCGCTTTAAGAATGTCGTCCATCATCTCCAGCGTAATCATGAAGCGCTCCCGCTTGTCTGCGAACTCAGGGCTTGCATGCAGTGATATACCGGTCGAACCTGACTGGTTCACTACCAACGCATCTACCTCACCGCTGTTGTACTTAGCGATTGCTTCAGGCTTTGCCATCTTATTTAGCGACTTGTATGTGTAGCCGCCCTCTGGATGTGCAACAAAGCCTTTTGACCGACCGGTAATCTCTTCAATTGCCAGGCCGTTCTTTACGGCAGCATTTTTCACGATATCTATCGGAGCGTAGTGAAGCTCTGGTATTGCATCTATCGCTTTATTAATCTTCGATACAATTTCTTGCAGGCGAGTGCTTACTTCAGAGGTTGGCGCGAGATCTCCCAATGGAATAGAAAATTTCGACTTCCCTCCATCTTTCATCACTTCCAGGCGCATCACTTTTTCCGCAGTTTGCTTAAGCACGTCCTTAAATTGAGGGACGTGAGTGAATACCCATTCGTCCCCTATCCGCTTTGGTAGGTTCTCAGCTCCGGATTCGGTTAGTTCCTCACCGCGTTCCTTGGCCTGGGCTAGCGCAATTTTTTGTTGCACATACTCATTTAAGAATGAGGAACCGGTATTGTTTAGACTTATGATCGGTTTACGGTTTTCTTTTATCTGCTCGAACATTGAGTGGACAGTAGATAAAGTCCCCAGGGCCGCAAGATACATTTTTAAGAGATTATTGAAACGAGAGGTAAAATGAGACGAGCCCACCTGCAGGCTTGTAGAGTTTTTAGACAAATGCCCGCCGTAGCGTGAAATGGTGTCACGAAGAGCTGTCTCTCTTTCTTCTGCGAAAATATGCTCCTTCGCCTCACCAGATAAAGATGCCAACAAAGAAAAGACTTCAGACGCTTTATCCTGAATACGGACAGTTTCCTCAATAGGACGAACATCTTTTATTTTGTGATATGTCGCCTTAGAAAGGTCTTCTTCTCGACGAATGTACATTCCAGCCTCAGCAAGCATTTGTACGAACGACGTCGTCACATTTACGCCGCCTTTGGCGAGAATATGACGGAATTGCTCCCGATCATCGACAATATCGATAAGCCGATGGTAGAAAGACAGGTTCTTTATGTGACGTGCTGATGTACCAGTGGCCATAAGACAGCTTGGTACGGAATCTAGCAAACGCTCAACCACATCATTGGTATTACCTGTAAGTGAGGCCCCGTTGTGGATTTCGTCTGCTGCAATCGCCAAACGACGCCGGGAATTTTTTCTGAAATATTCAATCACTTCATACTGACTTGAGTCCTTGTAAGCGTAGGACGAGCGTCGTGCTGATTTTATCTTGTGACGCGTGGGACGCATTTGGTTGTATGTAACGAACAGCATATTAAATTGGTCCAGATCCATCTGCCCATCCAGTAGTACCCTGTTCCGTTCGTGCGAGCCTTTGTCCAGCGGCTCACCATCCTTACTGAACGCCGTTTTATCGTTATTGATGACGTATGGATTGATCAGGTGGTCCGATTCAATATCTTTCAAGTCCCGCATGATGTCAGTAAACAATGTATCGCTTTCAGTAATAAAAACAGGAAGCTCATTATTCAGTATTTTGTATCTGATATACGCAGAGATTTGCCTTCCCTTACCTTGCCCGGGCGCGTCCCCCAATAGAAAGGACTTTTCGTTCATTTCATTGTGGATCATTTGAGCAATCGCAGAGACCTGTTCACCGTTAAAACAACGATGCAATTGGTCTTCGGTCATCTGTAGCTTATCCATGACAAATTCATCGATATCGCCAACTGCTTGTACTAACCGAAGGTGCGCTTTCCGTGTAGCCAATTCGAGGTCCCGGTTTACCATCGCATCACCCGAGTCAACTTTTGATGAGTGCTTGTAGGGCAGCTGAAATTTGTTTGCTACAAGCTTGGCACCGTTCAGCTCTGTTTGCCCGAGGATTTCGCTTAACCGTTTTACTTCTTCGCGTTTCGACGATTTTTCTTCTAATGTGTCAGCTGCTTTTTTATCAAGCCAGACGTTAGATAGGACCCGGATCGCAGCGTGCTCATTCGATATACGAATGCTTTCTGGTACTTCTGCATCCATGTCTGGGATAAGCTGTCTACCGTCGACATATATTAGCCTTACGTTATTACTCTCTCCTGAACGTCCCAGCAGACTATTGTCCATTTCAACGATATCTTTTACTTCATAACGTGGGTACAACCACTCCAGAAATGACTTAAACTCCCCGTCAACAGCCCCGTTTTTGTTCATCGGCTCCTGTATGGCCAGAACAGCCGCACCATCTTCAGCCATGGAAATCAGTGACTGAGCAGTATCATAGAGATCTTGGCGTGTATATTTTACGCCGTCATAACTCTTCGCGCTGTCCATTGTCTTAAATGGCTCATTGGTGACCACCAGGCTATAATCATCATCGCTTTTGAAGTTACGTGAATCTGCACTGTAATCGACATTGCTATCACCTGGGCGAAATACATCTGCCACAGTTGGTCTCACACCATAGTTGACCAAATGGCTCTTCACATTCACAGATTTAGGGAATGCGCTTTCAAGAACTCCACCATTTGACGCAGTAATCATGACAGTTTGCGCAGACTTTGCTTCTGCAATGTCGCTGATCACTGCCGATACTGAAGGCGGTAAAGCGACTACCGATGCGTCTTGCTCCAAATATGCCGATGGAATATAGGGCTTGCGTTCAAATAGGCTGTCTACGGCCTCGTTGAACTCTGTTTCTGAGTCAGCGGCGTTACTCATAGTCTCCAACGAGTTTGTCAGAGCAAGTGTAATTGCCGATTCTACGCGACGAAGTACTGAGCTGCCGGCATCAAATTGCTCTTCAGCGTACTCGTCAAAATCGATATCAAAGATAATACCTGTTATCCGCTTCAGATCATCAAAATGGAAAATCTTACCGTCGATGATTTCGCGGGCAAATGGCTCTACTGCTTTAATGACCGCGAGATCAGGCGAAGTTATCTTTCCGGCTAACAAAAACTGAGCTTTATCAGATTTAAAGTTCATACGAACGATGCCGCCATCCGCTTTCTCAACAACACGCCCTTCGGGAGTGTCGTAAACTTTATCGCCGTCGACGTTAACTCCCAGCAAAAGGTCCTGTGAAAGCTCAACTTTCAAAGATTTAATATCCTTTTGCATTTTAGATTCAACAGCTTCTTCATCATTCGAGCTACTCTGGGACTTCGCCCAGGCCGCCAGATCCGGCACCAGCACTTTTTGAACAGGCAACATCACAGCCTTTGACTCAGGCAGCAATGACTGCAGTTGCTTGAAGAAGGACCCGTTCAATTTATCATGGCTGGCAAACATAACGGTTTTGCTGTTTGGCCGCGGCACAAATCCCAGTTTTTCCAGCTTATCGTAACTATCATCGCCTACCCCCCATGCTACGAGGTATTTTCGTTCGTTTGACAGTTTGGTCATCACAAGTTGGATGCCATAAGCAGACATGTCGATCCATTTTGTTTCTTGTATATTTTTTGGGGAGTCGGTTGTCGTAGCCATAAATCCTTCCACTACCTAAATTTCATTCTTAAAAGGAAAAAGGCCGCTATCGCGGCCGAGTTATTAGCGTTTCATTCCCTCAGGTACATCGAGCTCCATATCACTCATAAGGGCGTCGAGCTCATCGATTTCAGATTCTGAGAAGTCTTCATCCATATCGGTTTCCGGAGCCTCAGCGTTTTCCGCCTTTCTTGATTGGGATTGCTCTTCCGTATTTCCTTTACTTTCAGCCGGCTTCGGCTCAAAGTTCTTTGTTGCCAAGTTCTGGAAAGTCTTTCCTTCGTTTGTTGCTCCATTGTCAGCAACCGATACGCCGAGGATGTACTCGTTCCCGTCGTTATCTTTCCCTACTTTGGTCGAGACCATAATAGGACGTACTTTATGGACGGTGACGGCGGGCTTGTCTGTCTCGGGATCTGCTTTTTCGATTACCTGCGTATACCAACTATTTACCGCATCCATGGGCGCTTTTTTGCCTTCCTCACGCGCAGGTATCTTGTCTCCATTTTTATCAAAAAGACGCATACCTTGGAGTGACTTAGGACCCATGTTAAAACGGGACCCCGGAATGATTTCTGCCTCGATTTTTGCACCGTTTTTGAAGAAATTGGCATCAATTGCCTGTACGAGGCTATCGCGTGAAAGCAGGTCAAATCCCTTTTTCATGCGATCATCGTCCAGGACATATTCACCCTTCTCTTTATCGAAGTACGTCGTCATGTGGGACGCGACGTCATACGCTTCGCCTTCATATATAAAGCGAACTCGACGAATCATTTGGGAATGAATCGGTTTATCCGTGTCGGCTTTCAAAGACTGCACGAGTGCATCTTTCAGTTCATCAAGTGAACCTACACTTACTAATTCAGCGTTTTCAGTGCGGTACAAATCTACATAAGCGTAATTCCGCTCTCTTCCACTTCGCACAACCAATCGTCCCATACCCTGTTGCGCGATACGCATACCTGAACCGGGTCCAGCTTTGTCGAAGTTTTTAATGAACTGAGAGATGGTTTTCCCGCTCTCATGCTGCAGCGTATTGAAGTATTGCGCTTCATAGCATTTGTATTCTTTGTCATTCACGGTTTCTCGCGTAAGGAAATCACACTTTTCAAGCTCAACAATACCGCCCGGGTGGATCCGATGCTCATGACGCTCATCCATCACTTCAGAGGGTGAAGCCTCTTTCGCTTTCAGACCTTTTTCACTGAGACGCACCATCACTGGGTCGCCGTGCAGTTTGTTTTGAGTAATTCGTTGGCCTACAAAGTAGTCATGGCCATCCAGGTTGATCGTGCCTGCAGCTTGCATAACAATGCGTTGCGGCCCCCCCCCACTGAATGTTTTTTGGGCTTGTTGTTTGTGTGCATCTTTTAACGCCTGCTTTGGGTCGAAGCTCATGGTCACTCTCCAGAGTTATGCAAAAATAATATATTTTGTGCTACATATAATCGCAAAGGGCTAGAAAATATGCAAGCATTGACCTACAATTTTATGCACAAACGCTAACTAATAGGCAAAGCAATGTCCGTAAATCTCAGTCAAGCTCACCGAATCATTGATGCACTTCCTCAACGAAAATTTATGAAAGAGCAAGATATCCAGAAGTGGCTGGAAAACATCATGGCCAACGAGCCGGAGCGCGTTGTCTGGCATGCCAATCGTTTACGGGGTTTTGGAGGAAGCGAAATCGGGGTGCTGGTGGCTGACATGCGCAACCGAAAAGCATCATCTCTGGATACTTCGTATCACACATTCAAATCAGCCAGAGAAATAATACAGGAAAAACTTTGTATCACGCCGCCGACCCGTGATGAGGATGACAACTCTGACGACATAAAGCGCGGCATTATTGGTGAGCCTTGGCTGATTGAAAGATTGCTTGAACAACTGAATCAAGAGACTGAGGAAACAGTAACTGTAGATCACGACACGATGAACGCTATGAAAGGTACAGTCGTCAATAGCGAACATCCTTGGTTGGTAGGAAATATCGATCTATCGCTAATCTGTGGCAATACCAGGTTGCTTACCGATATTAAATGGCCGCGAGCTGGAAGCGCCGCTATAAACTCACGCGTTATCCCATTCACATATGCTTGCCAGTTCGAACAATATCGGCTTGTAGCAAAATCTCTACCGGTCCCTGTAGACTTCAATAACGCCATCTTGGCCAGCTTTGATTCAGATGAGTTTCGATTTCATTTAGGCGCGGTACCACATGACGCGGAACTGAGCGCTGACATCCTCAAAGCCGGTGACTACTTTTGGAATAACTTTGTATTAAAAGGCAAGCTGCCTGACTTCGTTCCGAGCAAGACACCGTCGATGTCTGTTGATGAGTTCGACCCAAGTATAAAGCAAGGCCTCGACCAGCTTCATTCTTTGAAAGTGCTACAACGCGAATTAGGCAACCAAATTGAATCGCTTGAGCACGAAATGTCTGAGCGCATGCTTAAAGAAAAAATTGTTGAGCCAAAAGGTAAAATCGCCGGCGCACTTGGCACCCTGACAATCAAATCTAAATGCCAATACGATAATCAGAAAATGATCGGGATTGCCAGGAGGAACAAACTGGAGTTCGACATCGAATCTCCAGAGTGGCAAAAAAATCTTCATGGCCAGTTCTTAGAGCTTGATTCAGTTTCTGCCAACGAAATAATGGAAGCCACAAAGCCGAAATTTAATTTCACATTTCCGTTGTCGAGAGCTAAGAAAGGCGTGGTTGCTGAAACGATTCATGACCTCAAAGACGTAGCGAGTGATCTCACAACGAAGTTTGTCGATACTGCTGTGGCTTTTATCAACAGGGAGAACCGTCAGGATGAGTTGTCAGAAGCCCGGGACAAGTCGGTCTCTTACGCCGAGTCTAAACTGGAAAAATCGCCTAACGGTTTAAAACGCAAAATCCCTGCTACCCAGAAAGCTGACACTAATTCAGCTGAAATTTCTTCAAAATCCGCCTCTCCAACGGCTACAAACGCACAGGAAACTGAAGAGTATGATGATTCATACGAGTCGACTTTATCTATTCTCTAAGGATATGTTAAATTTCACACTGGTATGCACAAAGCATATACTCATTTCATAACGCAGAGGTAACTTTGAATGAGCAACACCGTCCCCTATGCACCGAGCTTCATGCCGCAGAGTGTGGCTAGCACTGATGACAACGGATTAGTTACTGATCAAAAGATGATTGATCACATGATGTTAGAGGCTAGGGTATCAAGAGAGCAGGCGTTGATTATGCTGAACTGTCTATATCAGTCATTTCAGCATAATTTGCTCATTGCCGGGAAAGCACAATTGAAAGATTTGTTAGCAGTCAATTTAGATGCTGAACATTTCCGACCCTCCCATGACATTATTACCAGTGCAGGCGTGAACCGCACTTACAAAGCAAAAAAGCCGAAAGTGAAGCTTCGGACAACACCATCACAAAAACTGATCACCAAAGTAATTGAAGTCCGGAAGTTGAAGCAACCTGTTACTTCCGTGAAAAAAGAGCCGGCTTAGCATTGAAGCCATACTGAATCTCGTGCGCCAAGTTCGACTCTCAGAAGTGATTGATGTGTTTCATATTTGTCTCAATTTAGTCTGAAGGTGAAGGCCAATCGCTTTTTTGCTCTCGCTTTTTCATATGAAAGCCGATGACAGCAATGATGCCTCCAACTATTGTTAACATAATCAGATACCCAAAGACACGCAAATACTGGGTCTAAAGGAAAACGACGGGCAACGCAAATGAAATCCAAGTCTAATGCGGTTATAGAGTAGTACTGAAGAATGAAACGTCGTAGGTTATCTTTGTAGCGTAAAATGATAAAGTTTCCCTAAAATTATCACTTTCTATGTAGCGAATTTTTATAGCTAACTCAATTTCCAATCAGGCTACTCAATAAACCCACAGTTCTTAGGAAGCCTTTTCACACCTTAGCGAAAGAGAAAACATGTCAAATTCAGATATTAAATTACGTGATCACGTAGCGGAAACAATGTTCAACTTCAGTCAGTCGTCTGCCGAATATAACAGCGATGTGAACTCCAACATGATGCTATTGGCGCTTTCCATTCTTGGAGCATTAAAGGTGGACGATACAGACGTCTACGAAGCGGCTATGGAGCAGTTAGGTGAGCGCGAGAACCAGAGACCTGGTGGCGCTCTAAAACGTCATTGAGACCTCATATGCATGCTTTTGAGCGCCGAAACCTAGCAGAGAAGCCTCGGCGCCACTCATTATTGCTACATTGATGGACCAGGATAAGAGTCGTCAATATATCAGATTGAACGTCTTCACATGGTTTGCT
This sequence comes from Alteromonas antoniana, assembly GCF_019249295.1. Classification (GTDB taxonomy): domain Bacteria; phylum Pseudomonadota; class Gammaproteobacteria; order Enterobacterales; family Alteromonadaceae; genus Alteromonas; species Alteromonas antoniana. The sequence continues at coordinate 168,948 of NZ_JAESDH010000003.1, read as the reverse complement.
ACGCATCATTTCAAACACACAGGGTTGCTTGGCTTGTAGATTAGCCGCTGACGAAAAACAAATTAGCGCTAGGTTTGATAATCGCGAGCCTATTTCTCTTGTTGTTTTACCAATGTAGAGCACTTTTCAGTCACGGTTTTTCTTCAAAATCGATGGTCGATATGGCTGATTTTATCGCATCAGGAACAGCAAACATAAAATCAATACCAAAATATTTTTCATCGTAATCAAAAACCCCGCCATTAGCGGAAAAACCTTCTAACCACGGCGGTAGCATATCATCTTGTGTAAGATCAATAATTTCCCTGAGCTGCAATTCTGTGTAAGTTTCGTGAACATCATCAAAAACAATTTCCACCCAGCCCTTGTGATGTATAGTGGGCTGAATTACTCTGCTAAAGATCCTTACTTCACTAATTGCCATTACAGTCATCGCTTCCCACCAGGTTAATTACTTACTTCGCTACAATTTAAATCTTTCTCAGTGGCAGATGTTTGTGGAAGTTCAATCTCACCCAAAGCGGATTCTCTCTTACTAATTTTGTCAATAACATAGGTAACTCGGTAACAGCTACCGTCTTCTCGCTGATAAAGTTCCGTCCCAGATTTAGCAACAGAGGTCTTTACCGTAGTGACGATCTCAGAAACATATTCTGTTTTTTCAATATTCGAGGACAGTAGCTTAGGCTCTGCATGGGCAACGCCAGAAAAAACAGCCAATGTGAGTAATAGATTTTTAGTTTTCATAATGTTTCCTTATTTTTTGCGAAATATTGTTTGCGAAAAGTGCCTACCACTCTCCCCTTTTTGATTAGCGGAAGTTGAAAAGCCAGTTCTTCATCCGTTTTGCTAATTGCGTACTTCCCCTCTAACTAATTATCGTAGATTGAATGACAGTAGCCCTCTAACTTTTTAGAGTTCTCGCCGTAATCGCTATCATCTGTGCTACGTCCATTCACTATCTTGAAAACATCTTGCGCTAATGTGTAACAATCGGTGTGAAACTTAGTTGGTTCCTCGCCTTCGCCCTCTAACAACCAAATGCGCCAAAAGACCTCTTCTCCATAATGGCCGGTTGCCTCATCGACTTCACCAGGGGCCAGCTTATAACCACCTAATATGACGTTATTGGCTACTGCTATTGAGGAACACAACGATTCAAAGTCAGCCGTTTCAACTTTAACCACTCTCCCCAACTCATACTCTTCCATGAACATATTCTGATAGTGTCTATCGAGAAGAGGCCAGAGGTAACTTTGAGTTGGCAAGATGCTTAGTGGGCGGCAATAATCTGCTAGCTTACGCACAAGTGTCCTTCCAAAGTCCCACTGCACCCAATATGGATTACTCTCTTCATCAAAGATAGGTGCTCTTTCAGGGCGACCGTACAGTTCATTGTGGATTTTTGTGGACGAAGATATACAAGCTAATTTCAAGAGTAATTTGAAATACGCATCATCAAAACTAAGACACTCTTCAGAAAACATAATTATTCCAATCTAGCTTGCTCGTTTCTCGCAGTCGTCAATATGCTCGTTAATAAAGTTAGCCAGGTTGCTATCGTCATCTGTAATAACAGAATCCGATACAACCCCTAAGCTCGCAAATTCAGCTCTGTAGAAGGCATAATCATCTGTATAGGCTGATATCATGCCTTCATTTCCTGCATGAGTTAGAACCCTGTATGCATGCTTTTTAGCGCCAAAACCTCGCAGAGAGGCCTCAGTGCCGCTCATTATTGCTACATTGATGGACCAGGATAAGAATCGTCGTCAATATCATCAACTTCAACGTCTCCAGATGGTTTGTTACGCATCATCTCAAACACACAGGGTTGCTTGGCCGTTTTGTCCAGCGTCTCTTGTATTTCTTCTTCGCTCATAGGAGTGTTTTCTTTCATAATTTACTGCCTTTTTTCTGCTATTACATCGAATACCAATGTTTACACATGGTATATACTTTTTGCAAGATTAGAGGTGAATTCCTATATCCAATTGGTACTAATAATTTTTTTGACCATTTAATATAGACGGAAGACACCAGAGCAGAGAGGATTTGAATAAAATCCGCATAATCGCCGCATAAATGAATAATATATAAAATTTATCGGGACCAATATCAGCCTAAAATGCATATTTATTCCTTCTTGCGAAGCCCTCAAAGCCTAGTTCTTTTTGACCTTGAGAAGGTCTGAGGTCATTCTGTCCAAAAGCTGTCGTTCCAGTATGTCCAGCAAAGTCTCGTCCGCTTCATCTTCATTTAGATTTTTGAACGATTCGTCCTTCTTCTCTTGGGCAAGGAACCACTTTGCTGCCGTTCCATCTGGAAAGATCGTGGACAGCAGGTTTCTGGCATCCACGTCGCCAAGCTTTGAGGTGAGTCTGTCTCTGAGAGGCATATCCCGTTTCTCAGTAGTATAGGACCAGAGCTCTTTCGGGCCTTTGGGAAATCTAAAGACCTGTTCGACGGTACCGTCTTTCAGAACTGCTCTGTGTAAAAAGCTACTCCCGCCTTTCCTTGGCCCGTAGATTAGCCGCTGACGAAAAACAAATTTCGACTCGCTGCTCAGTCCAATAATGTCATCAAGCTCTTTAACGTACTTTGAGGGTAAATCACCCAAAACGAATAAATTAGTAGCCTGCTGTAGAAGAGGTCCAAAATCTCTGGGCTCGTGTGAAATCACACAAATACTGGTATTCCATTTTGGCCCTTCTTTAACATCAAAGTTAAGCTGGTCCCGGAAAGGTTTACAACCATTAGTAGTGTGAAGTTCATCGAAGGTGACGCGCTTAGGAGTAGCCCGAATGCTCAGTATTCGTTTCTCCTGATATGCCCTGTAGCGCTTATCGAAACGTGGGATATGATCTTCGTTTAAAACGAAGTCTTTGCAACCGATAAACCGTGCCAACAGCATAAAAATACCAGTTTGTACTATCCCTTCATCATTCGAGGTATCAACCATAGGCTTTACGTCGACAATCTTAATTCTGGCAGAGTCAAAATCTCTTGAAGACGGCCTATGGAACATACTGTAACGATTAATGGCCTCTTTAATTTTGAGGGCAAAGTAGTCCGGCAACAGCATCGACCCAACAGCGGGTATTTCACCGTAATCACGGTTGATAACGTCGCTATTCGCCGATGTTTCTCTGAAATCTCCGAGCAGAGGCATTGCCAGTGTATGGCAACGTTTTGACGCCTGAAGCTCGCCGATATCAAAAAGCCTATCCCTCAGCTCAAAGTATTTAGTGTATTCATCTATCTCAATGTCAGCTCCCGATGCGATTAAACGCTCAACAGCTTCATCAATGATAGGATCCACTCTCGGTACATAGGAGTTGGCAGTGCGGTAATCGAACTTTGACCGATAGGTCTCATCAATCACAGCCATAACCATCCCGCTTAAATTACTCGGTACAGATTTACTTGATGGGTCAGTACAAATCATCAGGAGAAAGTTAGCCAGGAACCCCTTCTCTTCTGGCAGTGGTACGTTGAGCCCAAACTGAATGTCGGCCGGGTTAATATAATCACCGCCCATTTTTAGCTTCGTCATTTCCACCAAGTGGCGCATATGAGGTGGCAAAGAGTCCTGGATAAATTTTCCATAACCCGTCGACGTGGGGCCGACATCTACGAAGGTTTCATAAGGTAGCTGTGTGTTACCTTTTTTTACCAAAAGAGCAAAGTTGATTGCGTTTGACAAGACTCCCTTCCCTTGCCGTGGACGAGCCAATAGCACATCGAGGTGATAATCCTGATTGTCGGCAATGGGTTCGAATGGGCAAACGACCTGGCTAGAATGCGTTCTGAATAAAAGGGAGCCAGACTGCCAATTTCTGCCTTCAGAGGTTACCGGAAGCATCATCGCCGCCGAACTAATAGGAGGAAAACCAACTGTAGAGGGGCTATCGAATTTCAACCCCGGTATCGTGGCTGCAAACGTTTCATAGGGGTCGCCAAGATCTGCTTTCGCAAAGCACCCTTCCCATTTCTGGACTGAAGACAACAGCTTTTCTCTGTTACGGATAACCTCTTTGAGGCTTTTCCCCCAGGTTAGAAAAACAATCTGCAGACTGCAGTACAGCTCGCTATTTCCTTCCCTGGTGGAGCGCTCTTTTACAGCATCACCAAACGCTTTATTATCTGGATGGCCCCAGCGTGTAATGGCCGCCAGTACTCGCTTTGCGTCATACCAGGCGTTACGTGAATGCCCTAAAATGAAGTTGACCCGAAATGGGATGTCAGGGTCGATTTCAGTCAAGAGGCTAGAGAAAACTACGTCCTGCCTGGGGAAACTGCAAACCGTAATCGGTGACAAATAAGTTGTCCCAACTCTGAGAATTCCATCCTCAACTTCATGCGTCGGTTGTGAGCCCAACTGCTTCGACAATGCTTCTGGCGTGTAATTATTGAGGGTGTCGCCTATTGCGCCGGCATATGGCTTTGTTGCCAGATACGTTTTGTGCCAGTTAGCGCTTTTATAATTACAACTATCGTAAGGCATGTTGATGCTGAAATGCTTACCATTAGCCACAGGATCAATCATCTGTGCTATGGCCTTGGCAGAAGCGCGACATTCCATTTTTGTTATTTTGATTTTAGCTTGAGAAAAGCGTCCCTCTACCTCATCGATTTTATTGAGATGCTTGTTAATAATGCATGGCAAAAGCGTGAAGGGATTGGACGCGCCCCCGAGGTTTACCCCCAAGTCTTCGTATAAGTCAGATCTCAGGTCAAAATCCTCATCCAACACGGCTTTCGACTCTGATTTGTGATTTGTGTATAGAGCAAAATAAGATTCGTGGAATGAACCGTCCTGTCTGTTTACTTTGAGGATCTCATCGAACACATCTTCGCAGGACAACCCTAGCTTCTTTGCTGTCTGCCTATCTCGATGCATGAGGGATTCGATTTCAGCATCTACTTTGCCTTTGTCTCTTGAATAGGACCACGATACTTTATGAGCGGGATCCTTTAAGAGTAACTTTAGGAGTCGCTGTATTTCAAGGAAGCCCCCTCCTGCGGAGTCTTCTATAGGCATATTGAGCATGCCATCAACCTTGAAGATAGTGACTAACGCACCATGTGCAGTTACAAACGTGTATTTATCAATGGGCATTTCCAGATCTATATAGTTGGATATTGCCTTTCTACTAACGGACGCAGCAAATTGCATGAAAGCTTTATGAAACCCCATTACCTAACCTCTTTCATCAACTGTTGAAGCTTGTGCATATGCTCGTCTGGATGCGACTCCATTACCCGATCAATCTTTTCAATAATCTCAAGCCCACCTGAAGCTCTCAAAGCCCCTTCCATAGAAGAGGACTTTCTCATTTTCGGTAGTGGTTGTTTTGCACTGGCAAAGCCAATAAATGTATCGTTAGACAATTGTTGATAACCTCACATCTTGTTCGCCGTCGCTCGCCCCTTCGCCGAGCTCTTCATCAAGCATGTTTGCATTTAGTAACCACATCGGCGGCGTTAGCCCCTGACGAAGACATTCTTCTGCAACAAATTTCAGCTGATGGTCTTCAATTGCCACGTTGACCGCCCCCATCGCAAAGCTCGTGACACAAATATCGCGCTGATGGAGAGCGAAAGCAGTTTTGAAAAGTAGGATACGGTCCCATGCTTTTAAAAACACGGCACGGGGAGAATATGCTGTACCGCCTCCAGGCTTTTTAGTGCCGCTACTTAGTGCTGAAATATGAGCTTCAGCAACCAGCCCCAAGGAGTAACTAACGTCACCGACTGCACTTTGCTCTTTCCAGCCATAGTGAACATCTTCATAAGATTGATACCGGCTTCCCACAATCATGCTTTTAACAGTAACTTCACTGATTGTGCTGAGAAATGCAGCCTCTTGGATTGGTACCCAGTCTCTGCGATCTGTGCCATTGGTATGGCCTAACAACTCTGCACACGCTTTGTCTACATTTCTCACTGATACCTTACAAAGAGCTGGCTTATCTCCGCCAAACTCTTTCAAAAACTTGTAAACAGCTGAATCTTCACCTGAGCGCGGCCCTTTACCTCTATCCGGCAGCTGCCCCTTGTAAACGGTCCACGGGCCAATAGGAATGGGAAATTTGGATAAAAGTCGAGCAAAGGTTGCTCGAGCAAACCTCAGCTTAGCGTTTCTAGATGCTCTCATGTTGTTGGTGTAGCATCTTTGCAGCGGCAAATACGCCTCACCAAATGCTTCATCTATTTTCGGTGTTCCAAAAGAAGCTGCTTCACCTCTCGGGAAAAGAGTCTCGTAAATACTCTCCTTGAGTGTTTTCCCTACTCTTTCGAAACCGTAGGTCTCCATTGCTAAGCGAACGGATCTGTCCACGAACTCACTCAGAGTATTTAAGCAGGATGCCGGGTCTTCGAAAATAGGAAGATCCAGGTCCTGACAGATAATGGATAGCTCTTCCCTCAAGAAGTTTGAACAGCGAAGACGCGGCTCTCTTGAAGCATTAATATTGAAGATCTGCTGCCAATCCAGGTTGCTGACAAACACTCCATCGGATTCAAGTGAAGAAAGATGATTAATTCTTCTCGGCCTTTCTCCAGCCAAAGAAGCCCATCCTGTTGCGGGGCGTTCCGGGTCATCAAAAATGACAACACCAAACTTAGTATCACTGCTCATCATCAGTTAACCTTGGGAAAGACAACCCATCCCCTTCCTCTGCGGTAGCCTTAAGCCATTGCTCGTAAATCTCTGGCTGCGTTTCTCGCATTACCTCTTCCCATTTATTCAAAGAAATTGGTTTGTAGGCCTCAGACTTCCACTTTTGGGCACGCTTTTCGTAAGCACTTAAGTCCGGGAGATATCGAGCATCACGCAGGAACTGAGGTGACTTCTTGTAAGCCGAATCCGGCATTAACGATAGAAAATTGGTCAACTGGTGGCTCGACGTAACCCCCAGAGTTTCGCAGATTGCTTTTTCCCGCGTGGAAAGAAGACTGTATTCAACCCGGACACAGTTTTTTATTGAGTTGATAGTAGTCTTAAGGTTACGAGAATGACCGTCAATGCTTTCAGATATCACATTGAGATAACTGTGCACGAAGTTATTTATCGCACTCTGAGACAGCTCTGGAAGATGAATTATCTTGCCAAGCCCGGAAGTAACTGAATAGCTGAGCCTATTTGCCTCAAAGCACATGCAGCATACGGTTTTAAATTTCGTTTTGGTGCGATTTTCATAAACCCGTGAGTCAGTCAGCACTGCATTATCATTGAAAGGCAAAAGACGCATAAAATACCGACTTTTAAACCCACAAAGCTTACAAGTGTACTTATCAACCGCAAACTGCTGCTTCGCCAACTCTGCGAATTGACGCTGCCGCAGTTCTGCGGCAACGTCAAAGCTCACTCCACGTAAAACGTTCACGGACTTGACCGTTATTCAACGCTAACTGGCGTAAATGTATTGTCGTCAGAGATATCTGAACCGAATACTGTCACCATGCCTGACCCGATCAAGTATGAACCATAAGACAATGCAACTGCGGCTGCAAAATACAGAACAAGCTCTTTGGGAGTGACCTGTTCCCTTTGGTTTTCTTGCCCGGCTTCTTTCAGTTTAGTACCGAACTGATACATGCACACAAGTGCTCCAATCGCCATAACAGCGAGAACTAAATACGAAAAAACGCCTATCGCATTTACAAGGTTATTCGACATGTCGGTTAGGCTGACAATTCCGGATGACTCCCCGCCTTCTTGGGCCAGAGCAGTGGCTGGGACAACGGCTGTCAAAATGACCAGTGGTGAAATGAACTTCTTCATTGTAGTTTCCTTCTTAGGTGGTTGAGCCAGCCAACATGGCTGACAATACATCAAAAAACGGTATAAAATTGAACACAGAAGCAGTTTTGGCTGGATTCCAAAGCACCACTGCGGAAAGTGTTTTCGTTATAGCTGAGGTGAGAGCCCCTTTTTCTGACCCGTCGTTCCGCCCAGCATCTATTAGTTTTTGGATTGCGCCATAAGCGAACACCAAAGCAATGAGTTGAAATGAAGCTTTAAGCATTAGTGCCGTTAGCTCAGCATCTTCTGACTGAGATATCTCCTCCGGCGAGTAAGAGAAAACAGGCGCTTCCTGGAAAGCTGATTCTTCGTAGAGCGTGGCGTACGAGGCGCTAAGAAAGGTAGTAAAACCTCCGAACAACACTGCCCCTAGAAAGCTAGTCATTACCTCTTTTGGGGTTTTAGGGCGTTCATACATGCCGCCTCCGGTCTTTCCAAGAGAGGCAAGTCCGAAACCAAACGCAGCTATGTAATACAGTGATGCGAGCGCCGCAACTGCCAGTACTACCCAGGAAATCTGCGAAAGGAATACGACAAAACCTGCTAGGCTACCTGTTTCCACGTTCAGTTAATCTCTTTACATGAAGCATTGGTGGGTTCGTATTTCTCTCCGCTTTCAAGGTAGAGGCAGCCCCACGGCCCTACTCTCTCCACCCGGCCATAACCACGGAGCACAGAACCATTCCAGATGACCTGTTCGTCGTCTGTACCATCGACAACTACCTTTGCCTTGCCTTCTACTGCTGTCACCATAGTGAGCGGCCTCCGAGGCTCTGCGGCCTTCGTTTTCTTGAGAGTAGCTAACTCACTCTCCAGACTTTTCACCTGCGCTTGCAGTTGTCCGATTTTCCCCTCAAGGTATTCTTCTGATTCGTCAAGACCAGCGACAATTGCTGCTTTAATAACTTCGAGATTTTCTTTGGTTAATTGCTGATTCTCAGCACTTTGTGATACTGATAGTGAGTTAAGATATTCATTCTGCTCGCTCAGCACGGCAGATAATTCGTTTATCCTGTCACGCATCGGCTCTAGGAAAGCGAGCACCTCCTCCTCAGTCATTCCTTCAACGATAGTGGTGGCAGAAGGTGTTTTTGTAGTCTCTCTTGCCGTATCAGCGCTACTTGAATCAGTTCGCTTATCCGCGATTAGTTCAGCATTACTTTGTCTTGCAGAGCTATTGGCCCCCTTCACTTCAAGATCCGAAAATGAAGGTTGAGAAGACTTTTCTTGTTTAGGAGATGGGAGTATTGCTGCGAAGCCAATTGACAGAACAGTGATCCCGACACCTACGAATATGAGTAGACCTCTATTCTTTTTTAGCCACGATTCACGCTGTTGGGCACCGTCATTCTCATCAGAGTATTCAGTCTCAGTTTCACGAATTCGCTCGTCACTAGCATCGCCCTGATTGACCTCCTCATCTACATCATCATCTCCGTCAAAGAGATTTTCATCGGTTTCTATCTCTAAGCCCTCATCTTCGACGGCACCATCATCAGACTCTTTACTGTGAAAGTCTTCGTCAGCAGTCAGGTTGTCAAAATCGGTAAATTCTTCACTAGGCCCTGATTTCATAATTGCCTCTGTCAGTACACATATTTCTTATTTAAAGGAGGGAGCCAGGAGTGCTTTGGATTCTCCAGAATCATCAGCCCCACTAGCTTGTTAGTCTTTAAGATGTGGTTATCTTTTGTATTAGCGACCTTGTTAAAAAGGTAGTCTTCACCACGATCACCCACACCACCGAAAGCTGATATAGCGATGTTTTCTTTATTCAATTCCACACTTGAGACGATATTTTCATCACCAGTGCTAACCGTGGTACCGACCCGTTTGGCCAGAGTGTTGATACCCGACAGCGCTCCTCCTGTAACTATGTATGCAAGCCTCTGTAGTTCTCGCGATTCAAAGTCATCCATGAGTATTGCATTACTACTGTCATCCGGCGTTACTGCCACTGCACTAAATGACCCGCTATTGCTGCCGTACGTAAGTGTTTGCGTCGTTATAACGAATCCCTGCCCTTCAACTAGTTCGGGCTTCGCGAGAAATATCGCATCGTTAACCCAAGAGTCAGGGCCTTCGACAGGGCGGAGTCGAATAAATGGTGTTTGCGTATCAGATTCAACATACCCATCAATTCTTGCGAGAATTTTTCTACCAGGTAGAAAGACATCTCCGCTGTAATTGGATTCATCAACCGACTCTTGGTCGGGAGCTGGAAGTTTGTCGTTATCTGCCGACTCTGAGTCCGTTTTAGGCTTGCTAAGGTCAAATGTAACCGTGGTGCCCATCTGTACAGATTTGCTTTCTAGAGCTTCGGTATCTTGCTGGCTTATCAGAGACATCCAGGACTGCATAAGTTCAGGGTCTCGTAACAATCCGCGTACGGTGCCTTTTGTAGTGTCAGGATTGGTACTCTGGCTATCTACTGCCCCTAAGAACAATTCCTCAGGCTCAGTCTGTTTGTCATCCTCCAGGGCTAAATCAGTTTGAATTGGCGTGTCTGTTGGCTCATGCGGCTTTGGCTCGGGCTTCGGCTCTTCTGGCTTAGCGTTCAACTGAGTAATATCAGTTTTTACCGATTTTATGAAATCATCCCGTCGTTCATTCAGCGCTTCTTCTTTATCGCTGAATCGGTCAAATGATACGTCTTCGTTGTCTCGTGAATTACGTCGGCTGGTTACTATTTCACTAGCCAGCTGCTGCGGGATTCTTTCCCCTTGAGAAACATTCGCACTTTTGGATCTTGCCTTACTTCTGACTCCACTATCGCTGGGTTCACTCCCGCCGTCACTCGACGGTGATAAGATAAAGATCAGAACAACGATTATCACAACGAGTGAACCAAAACCGGTGTAATAGCTTGTCTTAGCCTCATCAGGAAGATTTTTAAAACCTTGCTTGGCGTTTTTCAATGAATTGAGAATACCCACACTAGCCATTGATGACGTCCTCAAGCATTAATTCAAAGGACACTAACTCGCCTTCGTGCGTGAAAGTCAAAATATCGAGCATTGACTCAGGGGCTACCTTATAAACCCGGTAACCTCCCGATCCAAACTCTACCTCTTCATACGGCACATTTATTTCGAAGCGAGTAACTACAAAGTAGTCCCCGTTATATCGATATACGTCGACCCCTTCTCCTCGCACCGGGACAACAATTGACTCACCTGGTGGGTCGACAAGAAAGCTTCTTAGCTCTCCCGTTCCTAGAGAAGGTATTGTGTTTTTTGCAATTGGCCTGGCTTGCACGGAGGGAGAAGAAGCCATTATTTTGTAGGTTTTGACCCTATCTACCGCTAGTTCACCGGAAGCAACTTCAATTAATATAGGATGAGGGTAGCCGGACAAATAGACTAATAGGTTTCCCTGTTGATAGTCCTCTTCTGCTCTTATGACAAAGTGATTCCGACTTTGTTTATCGTCCTTATTTATATCGCTATCGCCTAAAATAGTGAAGTTGTTGTTGGACGGCTTAACTGTAGCAACATCCCATGGTTGGCCTGCGGCATCTATAAAATTCACCGTGGTAAATTTAAAAGGTTCGAGCATTATTCCACTTGGGACTCTTTGCTTGCCGTAAGATAAAGGAATTAGCGCGTCGCTTTTATTTTCACTATATGCCTTTACCGGAGTTGCGTTCGCTTTGCGAGTTCGCTCAAGCAATACCTTCTTTGCATATATCCATTCAGGTTTTTGCGGATTTGTTTCGAGCAAAAAAGACAAGATCATCTCTGGAGTCATTTCCGGCAACACATCGGGATCCAGCAAAATATCGACGTCAGAGGGCACCTCACCTGCAGGACTCTCACTCTTGTCAGAGGCCTGTGCATCGAGAGAAACAATGATAGTGAATAAAAGGAATATTGCGGCTCTCATTACGCTTCCTCGTATTTGTATATTTTGACGCCTTTGTGAAATTCTTGCTGTGAAACACGAATAATCTGCAGTTTGATTAGAAACCGAAATGTCCGGCTTTCACGGTCCTGGTCATAGCGTGTTATCAATAGCGGAATTTCAATACGATAAGCCTTTCTTCCATCAACCACGCCTTCAGCAGTAATAATTCCAGCTCCATCTAGGCTAGCCTCAAATGACTGTTCGTAGGTCCTGATATCTTGCAAGACGTTTTTTTGGAAATTCCGCATAAAAGAATTGCCAGCTTCACCAGTGAAGCAGCGAGGAACGACCTTATTTAGGTGCTGGATAGCGGTATAAAATGTGTATGAATTAAGCTCAAGAACGCAATCTTCGGCCCATGTAGTTAATTGGCGCGCACTAAGTACATTCTGGTCCAAGGGCGTTAGCTCAATGAAACGTCCATCTTCTTGCAAACCAAGGACCGTTGGTTGCTGCTCGGGCTTTGCGATCAGAACTATCAAAGCAACAACCAGTAGCATATTCAGGGCCATTGACAGCTTTGTCACAGACACGGTAGCGCTAAACGAATTTTTATAGATAAGTGTTCGCATGTACTGGGAAAATAGCAACTCGGTAGCTTGGCCGGCTAAACCAGGCTTCTTTTTGCTTGGAGCTGGCTTTTCACTGCGCGGGGCTCTTTTCGCTCTGGACTGTCTAGTGATTTCTTTTTCTGCCATTTGGGTTCTATCTCACATTACAGATGATGCACAACACATAACTCTCGTGCATAGTCGCCGCAATCTTATCACTATGTTATGCTTTGTGTATACCTTTTGATTCAATAATGAAAATCATGTCGAACATAAATTTTTCCAACTTTGATATCCGCTCATTAGTAGGACCACAGTCTCATCAAGAATCATTTGACTGTGACTTTCACGTAGATGCCGGTTCTGCAACAATTCAAGATAACCACTATTGCTGCAGTGCATGCGGTGTGAAATTCGATGGGGCAATGTATTTAGCGCAGCGTGACAACCTATCTTTAAGCGAATCCGTAGCTCTCATAAGTCGCATGCAGAAAACGAAGATACCGACGGAAGTGCTCCCAGATCTGAAAGACAAATTAAAACTTTACAAGATAAATCAAAGCGTTAATGAATTACTTCGCGAACACTTACAAAAAGACAATAAATGGGCGGCTAACGCCAGGGACTATGTTTTCAAGAGCAGAGAGTTGCGCAGTGATATCGTTGAACACGCAGGGATTGGTTTTTTTCCCGGCTCTAAGCAGTTTATTGACAATTTAGTTCGTGATTTTGATGCTGAGCTATTGGAGAACCTCGGTCTAATTACCAAGTCTAAGAGAGACAAAGGCTATTTTAGTTTATTCTCGAATAGACTTATGTTCCCGATTAAGAATAAGTATGGCCAAATCTGTGCATTTGGTGGAAGACAACTGGAAGGTGACAGGGCCAAATACATCAACTCATCTAATTCGTTAATTTTCCAAAAGAGAAATAGCCTCTACACAGTCCCCTCCCCTACTGTAGAAAAAACAAAGAAAGAAGTTGCTGTTGTAGTTGAAGGATACATGGATGTGATCTCTGGTACCCAGCGAGCGGATAGATTTGACTATTTTGCCGGCCTTGGCACTGCTCTGAACCCAGGCCAAGTCAGACATATCCTGCGCTCATATGACGAGGTAATTATTTGCAAGGATGGAGATAAAGCGGGAGTCAATTCAACTCTCGACTTTATTAAAAGTCACAACTCTGTGATCGAGAATAATAGAGTTAGTTACATAGCTTTGCCTGATAATATGGATCCAGATGAATTTCTAAGGAACAAAGGGCAATCTGCCTTTTACTCTATTATGGAATCGGCTTTAAGCGCTAAGGATTTTGTAGCAAGCCATGCACTTCGAAGCGCCTCAAAAAATTCAGTAGATGACCTTGTAGAGGCCGAAGCGCTTGATTCGTTTGGGATACATCCTTAGGCGTTCAACTGTTGAACGCCCCTTTATTGCGATTTGAGACCAACATCGACAACTGAGCCCTCCCCCCATCAGAGCAACCTTCTATAGAGAAAATCCATCGGGTTTTCTCGCTAATCTCAGCCATGCAAACTAATGCATATAATAGTCCCTAACAAAATCTGCCCTGTTATGAACGATCTTAATACTTTAATAGGGAATGGGCGATATAAAGCGGTAATTACAAACTCTGTTGGAGTCCTCAAGTGAAGTCATAAAAAAACGTTGCACTCACGTGTTCAACCGTTGAACAGTGCACATGAGCATTAGTTTTTCTATTTACATTCCATCAGACCTAAATAAACGGGAGAGTCAGATTAAAAAGGGAGATCTAAGCAAACTTAGACATTTGAACATTGCAAAATAAAGCGGTTTATTTCGAAGTTATGCAAACCGCTTAAAATCTTGTATGCAAATAAAATAGGAAAGAGTAGTACACATTAAGCGTTCAACGGTTGAACACCACTGACGCGAGGATATAGACAGTCAAGCGAATTTGATTAGCAATAACACGCGTTTCAAAGCTAATAATAGTAGGTTTGTGAAAGCGAGCGTTCAACGGTTGAACACCGCCATCGGGTGGCATATTGTCAGCAAAGCCAAGGGGGCAAGAATTAACACGAGCTTCTCACCATATATTAATAAGTTTAAGCAAGCGAACGTTCAACGGTTGAACATCGATACTTGAATGTTTTGAGAAGTAGAAACGGTAGTATGATGAAGATTGGCCGTGCTAAAGATAGCTGATAAACAAGTGTTCAACGGTTGAACAGGGTTCGAGAGCTCTGGTGGGGAGAGAAAAGGGGCTTTGAGCGCCCCTTATATGAATTTCAATCAGAGGGTATTGAGGAACTCCAGGAGCTTATGTCGCTTAGCTTCGTCTAAATACCTATCCTTAATTGTAATAACAGGTCCTGACTTGGTGATCTTTACGGAGCCAACTTTTCCTCCGTCGCCAAGCTTTCCTTCTTGGAAAGGCCCAGTATACGAAGTGACATTCGCATCATTATCGTTTATTAGCACACCTTTAATGATGTCTTCAACGACCGCTATTTGTCTCTGCAACTCCTTACTATCGGTGGAAAATTCAGGAACAGCTTCATGTATCAGTATCTGAGCTTCAGATATGACGCTTTGATCGATTACATTTGGACCGCCTAACCTTTGAATGTCACGCATAAACTTTTGCTTTATGCAGTCTAAAGATGGGAAGAGCTTGAAAAATCCATCATCATAATCTTGAAGTTTAAGTCCCTCAGTGACCGTACCCAGCGAAACCTTGAATTTCTTTGCCAGTTCCCTGTGAGAAAGCTTTTTCTCTACTGCTAAACTATTCTGAAAACGGCAAATTTTAAAAGCTATGTCGCAGAAAGAAGGCGTCATGTATATGTCA
This sequence comes from Alteromonas antoniana, assembly GCF_019249295.1. Taxonomy (GTDB): domain Bacteria; phylum Pseudomonadota; class Gammaproteobacteria; order Enterobacterales; family Alteromonadaceae; genus Alteromonas; species Alteromonas antoniana. The sequence continues at coordinate 153,843 of NZ_JAESDH010000003.1, read as the reverse complement.
GATGTCTGAGCCAGCTGTGTCATCTCATCGTCGGTCAGATCATCAAAAATAAATATGACTAAATCGGCATCAGCCACCTCAACGGCTTTAGCGCGACGAAGACCCATAATTATAAGAATCTTATCGTCTCTACGAACACCTATGGCCGCATGGGAGTTTTTACCAGACTCTTTGATGGACGGCAAAATATCCCTTACAGAGAATTCCGTCAGCATCTTGTACGAACGGTAATTGAAGTCATAGTCATGTATTTTGCCGGTTAGTTCCCTGCCAGGAATCACTTCACACTTGTAGTTAAGATCCCTTCCATCGATAGGGGAGGGGAGTGTGAAGTTCTGGCCGACTGCAGACTCATCTACCTTGTCTTCAAGCAGTTCACTCAAGCCACGAGCTTTTTTTCTATCGTATACCATAGCTTAAACTCCCGGATGAGACTTCAAGATTGAGACCAGTTCACGACAAACATTGTTAATGCAATCTTTTGCATTACTCAACTGCTTGGGGTTAACCAGATCGTCTTTGGGCCTAATATCAATAACAGTTCTGAAGTTTTGCGATGCTACTTCGAACGCTGTACTACGATCGATCACGCGTAGAAACATATTCTCAGCACCCACAGCATTTTGAATCTCAGAAACCATGACTGAGTCTCGTGAATGCTCCTGATCGACGTTATTGAGGAGTATTTTAAACCATTGTAAGTTCTTACCTTTTGATGGTAATTGTGCCAAACGCTTTGGCAATTGCTGAAAAAATGTGACTGTAGCCATCCAATCAAGATTCTTCGGCGTCACTGGTACAATTATCCCAGTAGCAGCTTCTAACGCCGACCATACAATTGGCCCCATGCTCGGAGGGCAATCAATAAATATTAGGTCATAATCATCAATAACCTGGTCAATCACCCGTTCCTTCAACAATGACATTGCAGACATGTAATCGTCTTTAAAGTGTTCAAATACAAACTGATTGAAGCGGTCGTCCAACGGAAAACTGGCAAGTATATCCATATTTGGATACTGAGTCGGTTGACAAGACATCTTCACAAGGGCTTTATGACCAACCCGCTCAACGTATTTGTGATAATCATTATAGTCTTCGTCTTTCTCGTAGTCGGCAAGCATGAGATCAACAGCGGTCAAGATATCCTTGCTTTTCTCCATGTCCGGCTGTGAAAAATTACGGTCAGAGCCTTGAGGGTCTAGATCGATCAGAAGGCATCGTTTTCTTTCTGTCATACCATAAGATAGGCCAGCAGCCATATTCACTGATACAGTAGATTTACCTGTACCACCTTTCATATTCACATCTACTATAATATGTTTAGAGCCTACAGAGTCATTCCAGCTCTTAATCTTCATATGGTCAGCGATTAAATGGCAATGCTCAAGATCAAGCAGATATCGATTGCCTTTTTGAATAATCCCTTCAAGCTCACCTGAAGCTGTCAGTTCATCCATAGCTGCATTAAGTGTTGGACGGCTCACCCCAAGAGCAGCTGCCAATTCTGACTTAGCTAAAGCCAAATTCTCATTCACGACATTTACGTCATTTTTTACAGATGCATCTAATACAGCCTGAACTCTATCACGCAAAGTTTTAGTGACTGCAGCTTTTACCTTCTCTAGCGCATTTAATATCATCTCTACCTCCTATAAGTTTCATTTTACTTTACCAGTGTAATTTTACACTCTCAACAGTATTTTCACTTATTTATGTAAAATGAATCCGTTGTGGGAATGTGTATAACTTTAGTTATGCACATATCCACATCGCGTATAGTAAGGATTTATAGAGTAAGTATTGTTATGTATCTTGGACTTATCGATCTTATATAGATCTTATGCAAAGCCAACAAAATGCGGGTAAAGCCTTTATTTACGCGGCATCTAGTTTCTTTCACTGTTAACAAAGTTAGATCTGCGGTGATCAATCTTCGAATATCGGATCATTTTCTTAGGCGTTTGGATCTTAAACTTAGGCAAAACGATCTTTTACTTAGGTCTTGCGTGAATAAAATTAGTTAATGTGTGAAGGAACCTAGTTCAATTGAGGAGTAACTAAGATTTTTCACACATAAGAGTATACTGTAATTTCTTTGAAGCCACGTTTTAACTGGGATTGAGGGGTTCTCTCACCAATCTCGTGACATTTCTTAGGTAATTCACATGATATATCTAAGAAAAATCATGCTTGATTCTGGGTTAAAAAAACAAAAAAACAAAGTTATTTCTCGTTTATTCAATTGTTTACTGGTTATTAACGATTTTTTCTTTGCACCTCTTCAACACCTAAGTATTTTCACAAATTAAGACCGGGGAAGTGTTATATATTTGTTTTATATAGCTTTTATTTACCTCAGTACTAAAGCTATTAATCGACCGCTTCTGCTTTATCTAGGATTTTTCCACTTGTACAAGGATCCAGCATGTGCAAGTCCACTTTGGGGTTGGATCATTAATCGAACAGCTTAAGTTGTTGTTTTTGCTGCTCTTTATTGAATCAACCCTTGATTATGCATATCGTATATATTATGTATTCCTAAAAATTCCATTATGGAACTTTTTGTCAAAGAAGGGGGATCTTTTATAAAAAAAATTTTTTATAGTAGACTAGGCCGCTCATACGGAGGGACTAGTAGTGTTAAACAATACAGCGGCAGCGGATAATCAGAGGACCATCGTTGTCTCGCAGAAGTCAATGAAGTCGACATTTAAACAATCTCATGAATTCATATTCAGTTCACAAGATTTTACTTCAGCTGAAGAGATCATCCTTTCGCTACTTTGTTCACGAGAGAACGTCATAAATGTCCAATCTGAAGATAATCCAGTGGGTCAGGTAAATGCCTATTTATTCGAGCCAGATATTCTTGTGGATATCTTCAATACCGACTCAAAGAATCTTTATGCACTCCTAAATGATGCGTGTAAGAACTTGATGAAGACGCGATCCAAGTATGAAACTGACTCAAATGGTTCCAAATTCGAGCACGCTAATCTGTTCACTAAATGCGTATATGATTCAAGTGGTCTTTTGTTACAGCCATCGCAGGCATTATATGATCAGTTGTTTCTCTCCTCCAGGGGATTTGCTGAGATAGAGCAGGGGGGATTCGTCAGTGTTAGAAAGAATCGTCATGCAATGCGCCTGTTACGAATCCTTAGCCGATTTAAGAATGATAGTGGCTTGCATCCATTGAAACTGGAAAGTTTAAAAACGATGTTTGGGGTCTATGATGAGCATGGTAATGTCCTGAAAAAATCCTACACGCAAAACAGCCAGTTCATGAACCGGGTAGTAAAGCCAGCAATAGAAATTCTCTCTAATAATTCAGTCCTGAATAAACGTCTTACTCTGATAAATGGACAGGATGGCAACCTCGGATACCAGTTGTTGAAAAAAGGCTCCAAGGTTGACCGCATCAAGTTTCTATATAAATGGAGTCAGCCGGAATCCCTCTCGGATAGTCGAGCATATGAATATACTAAAGACGAGGCTTACAACCGGGCAAGAGAGTTAATGATGGCGAGAAGGAGTAACCGGGAGCTTTCTTTGGAGGAGCTTTACGAACTAAAAGCCTGCTTTGAAATACATGAAAAAAATGACTTTGCATCGATGATAGACGAAGAAATTATTCAAAAAGAAGAAACTTTGAAAAAAATGAAGGATGTCAACGAAATTGAAAGAAGTTACGATTTTAGTATTTTCGAAAGTGATTTGGCTTAACCATAACTCCTCATATGCAAGGCAAGGTTAGTAGGTTTCAAACTTCCTCAATTACAGATAAAGTCCGAGGTTATTTTTCATGGATAGTTTATTCAGATATGGATGAAAACTTAAGGCGCAATTCTCACAGGGCTACAACCGGAACAGGCAACACTCCTGTAAACACTGGCCCATCTTATACCGGTAGACCAGGTGTTTCTCATTCTCAAACAATCTCCCGCAACCTTCTTTCTCGGTCTAGTGAATATACAGGTCGCGGGCTTTTTCGATAGCTCAGGCTAGAGCTTAGAGAGATGGTGTCGAAAACTACTTTCTCGCAGTTCCTTCATAAGATAGTAAGTGAGGTTATCGGATAAGGACCCGCATGGAGGCTCTTAACTCAAACGTCTCTGTAAAACAGATATCCTTGTGGAAAGACTACGTTGAATTCTACAGAAAGGGCGCAGATTCAACAAAGCAGACGCGTGCTTCAAGACAGAATCCTTACAACGTGAAGGTCGGTGCTCGCCACGCTATACCGAAGAAGAGCACCGGTATTTTGCGTTCGATATGGCAGTTCTTTTCAAGATGAAATAATCCCGGGGGCTCCCCGGGAGATTGAAGTGTTTTTCTTGGAAAGAAGCTATTTAGAAAATCCGTTTCTGACCAAATACATACGTCTTTATAGCGCCCATCTCATTAGTGAAAAATACGTTACAAATTGCCCCTGATGAGTCACTCCCAGTTTCGGTTGGACAATCTTCGGTACTACAGTACCTCATATCTGAAACATCATCTGGCATATCAAAGGCACGAGAGAAATACTCTACATTGTAGGAGGTTTTTGGCTCAGCATAGAAGTGGTGGATTTCTGAGTATCGCAGCCGTGCACCTTCCTCTACGCTACTGTTGTTTCGCCCACATTCTACTTTGATGTAGTTCCTGCCAAAATCAAGGGGGAGGTAACCTGACTTACTCCCGAATTCTTCACCATTTACCTCTACGACTTTTATATAGCGATTGCCATTAATGCTGTTGTAATTGGAAATCCTCAGTACTGGCCGATCATCAAATTGAGACAGTGCAAGCTGCTCAGCCCCCGATAAATTTTCCAAGCTAGAACAGCCAAAAAGGCCCAAAGATAAAGAAGTACTTAAAACTATCAAACGTTTAATGTTCATAACCACACTATGCATATTAGATATCTTGTGTGTATAATATCAGCTTTAATTTTAAACTCCAATCAAGATGTCTGAGATGATAATCGACGCACAAATCGACAGGGTAATATACACCAGCAAAGATTATTACTGCGCGTCGGTTATTACATTGAGCGGAGAGAAAGTAGTAGTTAATGGCAATGTGGGCCCATTAACAGGCATCTACGTCAACCTGAGGGAGACCCCTATCAGATTTCATGGGGCATTCAGAAAACACCCAAAATATGGTCAGCAGTTTCATTTTACGTTGATAAGTCTGGCTCCATCAGCTTCTCCAAAAGATTATGTTGACCTTCTTACAACCCCTTACACAAAAAAAGCGCAAATGCTGGAGCCAATTAGGCACCTTGATAAATGGAGCGCCGAAGCCTATAGCAACGTTTCAAAGGTAATAAAGGAGCTTTACTCTCCTCCCATAGCAAAAGGTCACCTAGATGCCCTGGTTAGACATTCTTACTGGACAGTTGCTGTCAATAAGATGTCTGGCGTTAAAGGAGTGCAGTTTCAGACGTTAGAAGACTCTTTCGTGTCTCTCCCAGTTGGAAGAATAAAAGAAATCTTGGATGCACCGTATCGTATGTGCATTGAGAGAATCATAGACTTCAAAGTGGCATCAGTATTAGCGGGTCCCACTCATACTGAAGAACGGCAAGTCGCCGCCATAATAAGTCTCGTGGAGTCGTATTGTAAATCAGAAAAGTCGACCTGCGCACCTGTTGATGCAATTCTCCCGAAGCTATCAAAACTGACTGGTTTTGATAACCTGCCGGACACACCTGATTTTTCGATTCATAGCCGTGATGAATCCGATTTACTACAGTCTCGAATGTATCGTGATACAGAATTAGGAATCGCTCGGCGGATAAAAGCGCTTTCAGCTACTCCCTCTTCATACTGCATTACTTCCGACAACATTGAGCATGTTGTTAACGCTGAGGGTAAGGAGGCCACATCTTGTCAGCACAAAGCATTTCATATCTCAGAAAATCCGATCTGCTTAATTACTGGGTTGCCAGGTACCGGAAAGACTTTTTTTATCGACGTCCTGGTAAAAGCGGTTAAAGAGTTTACCCAAGCAAATGTTTTGCTCATTGGGCCAACCGGAACGAGTGCGATGCGCTTGGAAGAGATGTGTAACGAAGAAGCACAAACTATACACTCAGCTTTAGCATACAATCCTGGTACCAAAAAATTCTTGCATGATGAAAACAATCCACTAGATGCCGACTGGGTCATAGTGGATGAAGTGTCGATGACCGACACGTTCTTATTTTACAGTCTTCTCAAAGCCGTTCCGAATACAGCAAATCTTGTGTTGCTTGGCGACATTGATCAACTCGCATCAATAGGTGAGGGGGCTGTAATAAGAGACTTATTTGAATGCATACCTTCTGTAAGGATGGAGACCACTCGGAGGTTTGTTGAGGGAGGGATAATCAAATTTTGCCATGCTCTCTGTTCAGGAAAAATCGATTACGAATTGAAATCGAATGATATCAAAATACATATTACCCCATCGTTAGAAACCCTTCAGTCATGGGTATTTCAGGCAGTTGAGAAAATTCTCATTACAGCAAAACGAGCCGGCATGTCTCAGGTTCAGATAATGGCCCCAGAATACGCTGGGGAAGTTGGGATCGATGCCATAAACGAGTTTTGTCGAAAGGTATTGTTTCCCGATGTATCGCCGGTCGAAATTCAAGTCGGAGAAAAGACCTACAGGCACCATCAGGGAAGTAAAGTACTCATCAAAAAGAATATGCCCTTAAAGAAAGTTTTTAACGGTGATGTGGGGATGATTGTGAAGTTTAGCGGAGGAGAGGAAGACTTCGTTCAAGTCTCAATCAGAAACCGTATTGTTAGTTTGAGCATGCAGGAAGCAAAGAACATGATTCCCGGGTACTGCATTTCAATTCACAACGCTCAGGGTCAAGAGTATCCCTATGCTTTGACAATAGTCACAAATAAAACCAGCAAGATTCTATCTAGAAATCTCATCAATTCTGCTGTTTCACGGGGTAAGCGAACTGTGATCGTCGTAGCCGAAGATGGAGCATTGGAGATGTGCGCAAATAAAACAGAGCGCAACAGGATGACACTTTTACAAGAACATATCGAAGCAGAAGTGAGTCAACTTTTCTCACCACGCCAAGCAAATCAATCAACCTTATAACGGAATGTAGTATGTTTAGAAACTATTCGATTTACAAGCTTTCATCACCACTCAACCTCGATCAGATTGAGACACATTTGGAAAACTTCAGGAGCGCGGAGCCTCCCAAGCATAGCTTAGAAAATATTGGTTTTGCGCCGGTATTTCCATCTGTAGCAAATGAAGAGAAAGAATACTGTTACCTATTAGAAGGGGCGTACTATTTTCGGATCCAGACTTTCACTAAGAAGATTCCACCAGCATTAATAAAGTATAAGCTGGATGAAAAAATTAAAGACGTCGAAGCAAGAAATAACGGAGAACCCGTTAGCAAGAAAATGCACAGCGAGCTGAAGTCAGAAATTATTCGCTATCTAGCATCGTTAACTCCTGCTACTCCATCATCAGTGCTAATGATGTATGACAAAAAAACTCAATGCATAGTCATAGATGCTAGTGCAGATAAAAAGGCAGAGACATGTTTGGCTCTTCTCAGAAAAGCCATTGGCAGCGTCCCTGTAACTCCATTTTTTAAACACAGCATAGCTTCGGAGCTGACAAGTTGGTGTTTTGACCCTAAATCAACACCAGACGAGATTGATATCCTCGATAAGGGTAAGCTTCACTCGTTAGGTGAAGATGCCTCTGAAGCCTCATTTACCAGGCAAACAATGGACGCTGATGAAGTTGTGGCATCCAAGGAAGCTGGCAAAGTTATTAAAGAAATTCTACTCCAGTTTGAAGACCTATTTAGTTTTACATTCTGTAGTGATGGAAAAGTTAAATCACTGAAGTATACTGACATTCAGCAGAGCCGTTTCCATCAAAGCGATACAGGTATCCATGCCTCTCTTGATGCTTCACTTACTCTCAATACCGAGTCGTGCCGGTCATTCTTGAATTTCATTGAAAGAGAATTTTCTCGATAGTTTTTGTTGTTCTCTTATTAATAATAAGAAAATAAAGAAATAAGAACTAAATTATAAGATCTAAGGGGGAAGGAGTTCTCCCCCCTTAATTGGGCTACAGCCCTTACGGTTAAAGGGATTCAGTTTAATGACTCAATGCTTGTATCACCGCTTTGATCGTCTATCCCCCCACATCCGATCTCAACCGCTATCTTAAATCCCCGTAATGATCGGCCTATGATGACTATACTTGTAAGTTAGAATCACCGAATTGATCGAGAGCTGCATCGGCGAAAAATCTATAATTCACAGCATATCAACAAGTTACACGCATTACATCCACAGTAAACCCGATCAGTTTGTAGCTTTTGACTAACGGGAGGCTTTTTCTCAAGCACATTGGGGGCTATAGAGCGATCAAAACGGATATTTTGGATACCAGGCATCACTTGTCCGCAGATTATTGTCTTATGAGTTAGCTAAAATACCCAAATGGATCGGTACTAACCGAGTTTATAACGGTTGTTGCCTTGCTTTCAGCCTGACCAGTGAGTTATTTAGCTAAAATACCAAAGATGATCGAATTCATCTGAAGTAATCCGATCTATTTGGGGTTTTTAGGTCCATGAATCTTCAACCCTGTAAGCCTTGCCTGACAAATAAACAAACTGGGTAAGGTAAAGAGCTAAAATGACAGTTTTCATCGACTCTGTTCGATCAAAGCTGTCATTCTGGCTCACGTTTACTAATAAGCCATGTCTTGCCGACGTAACTCGATCATATCTGTCATTTTGGCTCTCTGAGCCCATTTATGGCGTATTAAGGGCTATGTTCGAGAGTATGCTGTTTAACTCTTTCCTGTAAATCCAATGTGTTCTGAATAGCTGGTTATGCACAGAGCATTAGCCTTGACGAATTAGTGACCTAAAATGACAGTTCCTATCGGCCCGGGCCTGGTTATTCTCGTTTTTTCCGATAAAAACTGTCATTTTAGGTATGGCACACGAGTGATAGTCAAAACTTGACCTAAAGTACCCAAATAGATCGCGCTGAAAGCTAAATTCCCCGATCAAATCTGGGATTCTAGAAAAATTGCGATCAACTTGGTGATTTTAGCTTTGCAGATAGTGTCATTAACCGGTTTTTCTCTTACATTGCTCTCAGGCAATCATTTTCGATGACGGTCCAAGGATGCTTCGAAATGAAAGAAGATGACTCAAACAATAAAAATGACACACCACATCAAATGACTTTATTACAAGCAGAAGCCTATACTAAGAACGTTGCTTTGGCTGGGACCTACGGCTTAAGCGAGTTGAGTTTGAGGAAGCAGAGAGCAGTAAACACCATTGCCCATGTGGTCCGTGAGCAGTTCTTCCTGCGTAACCCAAGTATTGAAAATTCCGATGACCTGGTTAATTCACTGACCGAAGAGTACATCGAGAATACAAACACAGTGTTCGACGTACCTGAAGATCAGATAATGGCAGCAATGGGCTACAAGGACAGAAAAAAATACCATTCTTACACTCAGGTTCTTGCGCTATTTGAAGAGATATCTAACGAAACCATCGGGTTCGATGCTTTGGGTATTGCTCGTAGTAAAGCGCAAAGAGAAGAGTGGAAAGGCTTTACTAAGTTTATTGGCTCTGTAGAGCGGGTGAACGGTCGCTTTAGAATATCAATGCCTCCCAAAATGGTTCACAAAATTGTGAATCCGGAAACATCATTCCAGGGAAGAGTTGACTGGCGACTCTACTCTTCAAGGAATACTCCCAGCATCTATGAAACTTGTGAGATTTTTTGGCAGCAGGGAGAAACGAAAACGGACTGGTACTCGGTTGAAGACATTAGGCGTTTAACTGGAACGTTGAGCTTCCAAACCTATGAGAATCCAGCAAAGCTAAAGAACAAGATAATTGACGTAGCGCTGAATGATATAAATAACAATCAGGAGCTTCCTCTGCATGTCGAGGTCGAGCAGGACTGCCAGGGACCTACACTAGATGCCTGGTTGAAGAAGCAAAAAGAGACCAATGGCAGGGCAGGGCGTAAAACAACAACCCACTTTAGGTTTACGTTCAGAGAGAAGGCTCTCTCCATTACTAAAAACGAATCCATTCATAATGAAATAAAGATCACTAGTTTTAAAATGGAACTACGGTCTCTCGGCGTGGCCAGCAACCAAATTGAAGGGGTGCTAAACGAGTGCCGCGATGAAGACGGGACGCTTAATCTTCGTTATCTTGGTTGGTGTATCCGAAAAGGGCGTGGGCTTCGAGAGCTGGCCAAGTATAAAGAGACCGATATTAATCAGTTTGGAGGTCTGTTTCGGAAACAAGTTATTCGTGGTCAAAAAGAGTTTTGGTTTTCTGTCGATTCGCTTCTTGTCAATTACTTGTCAGAGCGTATTAGTGACTTCGATCCTAAACATGAGAAGCATGGTCGGGAGCTAAGTAGGCTTTATGACCGACTCAAGACGAGTATTGTGACTGAGTTTTTAAATACGATCTCAGAAAGTGCGTTTGCCCATGTACGGTCGGATTTTATCGACTTTTTGGAAGCGAATTTTCCTGATAAGTTTAAGCGATATCAGGAAGGAAGCTATGCCCAGTCGTTGCAATCGCTTTGTGCCGTAGGGATGGAGTCTTATCCTTTTCACTTATACCTCGAATTAAACTGCGACCTGTTCACAACCAACCAATTCAAGTTTGCGCTATTCGCGGAATCAGAGAAAGATTAAAAAGCCCCTCGCGGGGCTTTTTCAGGCAGGTTCTTTGACGTCATCTCTGTTTTTGCATTTCGGGTAGCGGTTACATCCGAGGAAATTTCCTCGAGAGCTTTTTCTCTCTATCATTTTGCCTTTTTTACACTTTTTACAAGTAGGAGCTTTTTCTAATTCAGCTTTGGCTGATTTATAGCCTTCGATGTCCGCGGCCCCCTTGCTATCAGGCTTCATTGTCACACTGCAGTCTGGGAATTGGTTGCACGAGTAAAAGTAACCTCTCTTGCTGCTGCGCTTGACTATCTTTCCAGAAGAGCACTCTGGACAGCTTAGTGCTGATTCAAGTTCTCTTTCGTGTTTCCTAAAGGCGTCATAGTCGGGAGTTGATTCATCACCAGGGATCTTAACTTTGCAAGCTTTGCACGAGAACGCAAAAGAACCATCGTTGTAGTACCGAGTGAGCCCTTTGTTACATTTTGGGCAGGCATGATTTGTAGATGTAGGGGGTTTATAGTTTAGGTCTGGCTGACCGTTAGCATCTGGAAAGGCGCCATTACACTCTTTGTCAAAGTATCCTTTACACAACCAAGTGTGGCCAGGCCTTTTTTTGTTTTTGACCTTGCGAAGCTTGCGAGTTTCACAGGTGGGGCAGACTGGTGCGGAGCTGCGCTGATCACCTACCTCATGAAATCTATTCGCTTCTTTGCTAAACCCACTGTAGAAGCGTTGTAAGAAGTCTCTGTATCTGAGTTTTCCAGCCTGAATATCATCCAACTGTAACTCGGTCGTTTTCGTGTAACTGATGTCCATAAAAGTAAATGCCGGATCGAGCACGTTGAAAACAGCGAGCCCTTTCTCTGTGACTTGGAGTTTGTCGGTTTTTTTGTCGATTACCTCAACATATTGCCGTTGAATAATTGTCGACATAATTGATGCATATGTGGAAGGGCGCCCAATGCCTTCACTCTCCAATGCCTTTACCAATGATGCGGAAGTAAACCGGGATGGAGGGGCTGTTTTCTTCTCATCCGTTCTCACTGTGTCACAAGAAAGGACAGTGCCCAGATCCAGTGCCGGAAGTCGAGCCTCCGTCTGCTCTTTGCTGTTATCCTCCTCTGTATCAGCATCGTCTTTTGCGAGGAAAGCCTTCCAACCAGGCTTCTTTAGTACTTTGCCTCTAGCGGTCAGCACCATGGGGCGTCCATCGCAAGTCGCAGCTGTTTGTAGTTCTGCCCTCGTGGTGTCGAATACGGCATTGGCCATTTGGCTGGCGACAGTTCTTTGAAAAATCAATAGATAAATTTTCTTTTCTAAGGCGTCACTTATCTCTTCACCCATATTGCGCAAGTTTGTTGGCCTTATGGCCTCATGAGCCTCCTGAGCATCTTCCTTTGACTTCCACTTATTTGGACTCGACGGGATGTAATCTTTTTCATCTACTCCTTTTGCCAAGCACCACCTCGAAAGATAGGCCCTCACATCAGAAATCGCATCATCTGAAAGATTAGGGGTGTCAGTTCGCATGTAAGTTATAAAGCCTTTCTCATATAGCGATTGAGCGTATTGCATGGCTTTAGCTGGTGGGATCTTATATTTTGACGAGCACGCCATTTGAAACGTAGATGTAATGAACGGCGGAGGTGGCTTGCTCTTAGATGGCTTCTCTTCCACATCCACAACTTTAACCTTTGGTGATTGCTTTATTTGGGACGCGAGTGCATCAAGCTCCTGTTTATTGGTCCAATAGTCGTCCCGGCCCCCGTTTATATCTGCAGGTATAGGGGTTCCTTTGAAGTGCTTTTTAAAATCCCACACCGCATCAAATTTGACACCATCTTTTTGCAGACCACAAGCCAGCACATAATGGTCAGTAATAACGAATTCCCTTATTGCAATCTCTCTCAGAGCAACAATTTTTAATGCGACACTTTGCACTCTGCCTGCACTGAGAGAGGTATACATTGATAAATGATCACTGAGCGCCGGGCTAATTGTGTATCCAAGCACGCGGTCTACAACTCTTCGTGCTTCCTGCGCTGCAACCATGCGCATATTTATTCGGCCTTTGTTGCGCATTGCTTCGTTGATGGCTTTGGAGGTGATTTCCGTAAATGAGATCCTGTCACACTGTTCCGGATTCAACCCAAGAACCTTTGCAATGTGCCAGGCAATAGCTTCGCCCTCTCTATCGTTGTCCGTAGCCAGAACAACATTAGATGCCGACTTTGCATGGTACTTCAGATTATTGATGGACTTTTGATTCGTTGCTTCGTATGTTGGGGCCCAAGTAGAGGTATCTACACCCATGCTTTTGGCCGGGAGATCTCTTATGTGCCCAACGCTTGCCTGCACTACATGACCAGAGCCCAAGATTTTTGCGATTGTTTTGGTTTTTCCCGGGCTTTCTACAATTACTAATACCGTCACTTTCTCTCTCTTATGGATGCATCGCTGTCAGGGCTTCATTTTTAGCCTCAAGACTTTTTTCATATGCTTGGACTAAATATCCGGGTAGCTCTATAACCACTCGAGATATTCCTGATTTTGGTTTTACTGAGCACGCAAGAATTTCTTGGTCTGGATTTAGGCAGCCTAATTGGTCGTGGATTTCTGTAAATTGGCTTGGGTCTGCTTTAACTACGCAGGTACCACAGAACCCTTCACAGCACTGAACCGGCATCTGAATACCAACGTTTCTCAGAAGATGCGTCAACTTGGCCTCGCTAATTACATCAATTTCTACTTCCACAAGTTCATCATTCATAGCCTACCCCTTACTTCATGTTCATCTGCGAATGGCTGAAGCTATCGTCCTGCTCGACGGTTCTGAAGGTCATATCTTTGTCGACACGGGAGAGGTGTTCTTGTTGTTCCAATTTGCTAGTGGCGGCTCCTATGATATTCGCTACGTCCTTAGCATCATCAAGCCCATAAATGTACCGGTGCAGTGATGTAGAAGAAATGAGTTCTCCGATTGACTCTTCTGACATTTCGGTCATTTCACCATAAGCTTTCACAACATGATTTACGCAAGCGTTTAGGCGCTTTGCTTTAAGCCCTGGCAGGAACTTATTTGTAAGGTGGTTGACACTGTTCATAAGGTCCATCCCGTAATAACCGATTGCAGTTCCAGTAAGGGTCGCTATTGCAGTCCCTGTAATTGCATCTGCCGGCTTTTTCATGGAGACGACCGAGTTTAGATACTCAGGAAAGGTTTGCTTCATATCTTCAATTGGCATGCCGGAGAAATAATCTTGAACTAAGTCGATGATTGGCTGGTGGGCTGTAAATGCAGCTGCACTGGCAGCGAAAACACCAGCGTATACTAAACCGGCACGTACATTATCTAAGGAGGCGCTTTTGGGGAGCCACTGCATTGAACGTGTGACAGAAAGGTTAGCTTTGCTTGCTAACTCCAGTAGTTCAGACTTCATTTTTCGACCCCTTTGTTTTTTCAGATAGCGTTTTGAGCACCTCGTCGGAGAACCTAATTGCTTCTTTGACGGGCTGGTTGAACTGAGGCATATGGCAAGCGCTGCCGGTGATTGTCATTTGCGAAACATGGCTGATTACTGAGGTGTGATAGTTCAAAGCGCACACAATATTTTGAAGTGCATGAACCTCACTCTCAGCAAGCTCAGAAGTATTCACCTTGGTTAGAGCGCTCGATGCTTTCGTTAACTTTTTAAAGGCATCTTGAATCATAGTAATTAAGCCTAATTAATATATAATGTGCAGTATATGGCAAATTTCTTAGATTGTCAGCTATGTGCTATGTTGAGGTAATAAAGCCGGAGGCATTTTTTTGAGTAGCAATAATAGATCTGAACAAAGGGTACTGATTAATACAGACGGGTCTTTGTATATTGCTGGTACTCGGTATTCGGGCTTAAATGCAGCTTTGAAGCACTACGATATCGACCCTGCGAAGGCTGAAAAACTTTTATCTATGGGCGTGTCTTTAGATAAAGTGTTCTCTAAGGCATTTGCTTCTAGACCTATGTCTACTGGCACAGAAGTGCTGGGGAAGTTAAAATCCCAGGCGAATGAATCGGGCTTCAAAAGACAACGCTTACAGGTGCCGAACAAAAGCGCATCGAGTGTTGTAAGCCGCTATAAAGCGAAGTCCAGCTTTAAAAGTTTGCATAAGAATTACGGCTTTATCTCTCACTCATTAAACGAGATTCACAAATTTTGTGATGGGCATGCAAACAACAAGAAAGTACAATTTGGAAATCCAGGCTGTATTGTTATTAATACCTTATCTCGACTTTATGGAGATATAAGTGATGCATTCGGTGAGCGTTGGAAAACGTTCGAACAGCATGCCAGTATCCTCAATTGTGAAATGGAAGAAATTCTTGATCCGGGCGCTCCAGGCTGTGAGAACAAACCATTTGGAGAATTTGATTATCAGAAAATTCAGAGGCAAAAAAAAGCTGATTGTCTGATTTTACGCCACCCAAACGGTCATTTCTCTTCGCCATTACAAGCTAGTTTAGGTATAGTATTACGTAAGCGATTTAGCTTAGGCCTTACTACTGTTGTATTTATGAACAGGCCTTTTATTACAACGACAATGGAATACTCCAAATTTCTAATTGAATCATTTTACGAATATGGAAATGAGCTTCGCATTATAGATGCGAACCCATCCCGGGTGCTGTAGATATGTTTAGAACGGAAAAAATCACCGGTATATACGATGAAAAGTCTTTAGAGAGTTTCTGGGCTATCGTAAAAACAGGGCGCCTTACTGGAGCTGCAAATTTTCTTGATGTGACTCAACCAGCGATCTCTGCTGCGATGAAAAAGATAGAAAATAAGCTCAATACAAAACTTATCGACCGCGGTGGCCATAGAAAAATTAAGCTCACAGACGCGGGCAAAAGACTCTATATTTACGCCGACAAATACTTCTCTGATAGTCTCAGGAACGCACTCACTGCTAAAGATATACTTGTACAGGGTGAAAGCCACGTTGTTGGAATAAGTAGCCTGCTGCCTCCTAAAGCAATCACTGACATAATGTCCGCGGTGAATGCGGTTAGTGAAAAGCTGTTAGATATTCAGACTGTAGAGTGCAGAGTCTTTAAAACAATAGACTTGGTTGAATCCTTCAACAGTCAGGAGACATCCTTGGCGATTCTGCCAAATTTGGACAGAGATGTTTGTCTTTCTCTAAATGACGATCTTGTGCCACTGGCTTCTTTGTACGAAACTGTCTCAGCCTACACTGTTGATCTAAATTTAAATACTGCATGTCACGGACGCTTAATAACTACCGATGATAACTTTTCCTTGCTTGGCGCTGTAGAAGTCTTTGAAGTCTCCCCCACGATAGTGGATAGCATGCCCCAGGTTGTCTCAGAATTGATGAAATCTGGCACGAGCGCATTATTAACTGAAAGCCAGGTCGCTGATCTGAGTCGATATGGAGTGCCACTTCGTGAGATTTCTATGAATTCTGAAGGCGCAGTTCAACGTGATAATTTTACTTTCGGTTATGTAAGCCAGCACAGTACAATCCTCGCTCACTCTATTGTGTCGAAGTTAGGCGCCGAAAAGGCTATAGCTTAAACATACTGGCCACTCTCCTTGCGCTAGCATAAATATCAGTTTGCTCAATCTTGTACTCTCCTACAATTCACGCGTTACTATAAATTTTTTTGAACTTTTTTCATTAAAAATAAGATCGCTTAAGAATAGGTGGTTTTGAGGTTAGTGCTTGCTACTTATTATGCATTGCGTGTATACAATATGCACTTTTTCTGAAGTAAATAGTCACTCTCTGGCCTCAGGTTGAGGACCCAGACTTGTCTGAAAGCAAAATAAAATTTATAGTAAGCCCCACATCATCATTCGTATTTTGTTTTATTTGCAGTAGGTACAGCATGACGTTAGCACTTCGCCAGGAAAGCGTAAATTTTCACTCAAGAGTAGCAGATTCGACGCACATACAGTCGGTAAGCGAAAAGTATACGATATGCGCGATGACCTCTTATGGTAATCACTTCTTTGATGTGGAATCCCGAAGTGATCTTACTCAAGTATCTCAACTTGAACTGTTAGCCCTAACAAATGTCGATGCAGATGATGTCATCAACATCATGTGCGAAATATCTCATAAGGTCACAGTCGAAAGTGCTTACAAAGTGGGCATTATGACAACTGATGATACGTTCTACTTCAATATCCATTCTGAAGTCGATGTTAGCTCTCTCGAGCCTTCAGCTGTATTAGGGTTCATAGAACCTGAAGCGTTGGATAAAGTACCAGGTGACATAATCAACGTGATGGTGTGGCCTGCATCAGACGTCAGTTTCAACTAACAATTTCCCAAATTTTTCTACACGCCAAGTGCTCCATAGAGCGCTGAATATATAGCGGTATAGTCGACTTCCATTCTGAGATTCTACTGCTGGAAACTCCAAGCAGCTCTGCTATGTCTGCTTTCCTGGGCCGCTTGTTCATTCCTAAAGCCAAAAGGTAGCTACTGGAGGCTTCAATATACCACTCACACCAGTGTTGGAAACTAGCTTCACCTATTACGGGCATCGCGGTATATTCCTTGGATGTTACGATCTTCTGTATATCCAGGTATACGTCCTCTAAAAGCAATTTTGTCATTGGGTCATTCGGGTCTTCGCCAAACCTTCCGGCACTTTTGACTACCTTCATAATGTCGATTGCCTTAAAAGCATACCGAAGTTCGCTTGTATTTGTTGCAATTAAGAGAGCTTGTAGCTTCGTGCTTAAGCCAATCGCTGGTGGCACTGTCTTCTCAAAAAGAGTTGTCGAGACCAGCTCTTCAATTTGTTTATCTTGAAATACTAAATTCACGAAACGCTTCCAACACTAATGGGATGTCATTTTTCTGAACTTGTCGGCCGCGGGTATCCCAGCCAATAGATTCGATTACCGCCATAAAGACATCATCCTGCTGTCCCGACTTCTCAATAGACAACACAGATGTGCTCACTGACGTACCAGTATGATAGAACGTATGAGAGGGAAGGGAAATGCTTGCTTGGACGTAGTTCTCCTGCATAAGATGCTGTCTGAGGCTTTTGAAGCTGGCATTCGATGTTATTGAGCTTGGCAGTAGGGCCGTTACTGTTCCATTGTCCTTAGCTTTATCCAGTATCAAACCAAGAAATAAGGCAGACAGGCACTGCTTTGAGACTAAGCGCTGACTTGGCTCTATACCGTTCTCAGATTCTATCAGTTTAAAAGCGTATGGGGAGTTTGATACTCCGCTGGTACTCGATTTACCGAATGGTGGGTTTGATATTACCAAATCAAATCGCTCCTCGGATAGAGATACTTCTGCACCTAAAATCATGCTACCAACTCTTCTTTAGCTTCTTTCGCATAGTAGTATCCGCCTGCACAAACACACTCTAAGGAACTTGGCCTCAAGCTATCTCCTCTGTAAATTTCCAATCTGCCCAGCGTCTGGCCATGAATGCACTCTGCAGCACTAAAATTTGCTATCTGTAGCTTGGTGCTGAGTATATCCAGGTCACAACTGCACACAAAAAGGTTTTTGATTAGCTCTGGATCATCATTTAAAACCATTCGGCAAGTGGATAAGACCAGCTGACCAGAGCCACCAGCTGGATCCAATATACTGATAAGCGTGTTGCTATCTTTTGCATCATGTAACTTTGACAGCAAGCCATGATCTGGCCCCGTTGAAGAGAGTGCAGATAGTAAATCAGCAACAGAAGGTGGCGTATGATATTGGCCTAGTGCAGACTTTTGGCCTTTTCCGGCAAATTGCATCAGAAGATCAGAGACTACGTCAGTAAACGGAGGGGAGTTTCGATATGCATCAATGAGAAGCTGAACTCCCTCGTCAGCCCACTCTTTGGCTTTGCCATCAACATCTGCATAACCAGGAATGCTCTCGCCGGCAAGGAATTGGATAAAGTGGTCGATCAAAACGCTTAACGGAGTTCCGCTTCCTACTGCGTAAAAACCGTCTTCTAAATGCTTAACTAAAGATTTCATAGTACACCTCTACTGTTTTTATATACAGTAATTGTGCGTACAATCTTTGTCAATGTTTTATTTACATGGTGCTGGCTCTGATCGGCTTCATTTCGACTATCATCCTGAGATAACTGCTACATTATCTTTTGTAAAATGTCTCCGTAGAGAAGCATTATCCATCCTGCAATGCAGAGGCTTGGGCCGAAGGGGAAGGGAGAGTTTAAGTTATGAGTTTGTTTGCCAGACGCTTTACCCCATGCGTTTTTCATAGCAACCATAAACAGAAACAACGCACAGGAAATTATAGCAAAGCTGGCTGCAAGACTAATTGGGATGAACGTAAAAATTGCTGGAATTAATTTTAAGTCTCCTCCACCGATTTGCTCCTGCTTTAGAATTTTCTCCATCACCCAAGCGAAGAGCGTTAACGCAGCGAAACTTGTGACCAATCCAATAACTGCGGTATCAGACTCAATAAAAACTCCGTCAACCGACAAATAGAGGCCAAATCCCATCAGAGGAATGACTACAGTATTCGGTAGTAGCATTGACTCGAAGTCGACCTTTGACAGCGTGATGAGCGCGAACGAGATAACTAATGCCGCTATGCCTGCATATGTGTTTCCAAAAACACGAAGGACTTCTATAGCTGAGAATATGAATGCGGCATCGTATCCAAACTGCGACAGAAAGCTACTTCGCTTCTTCTTATGGTCGTGTCCGAAAAAGGAGAAAAGAGGGCTGGCCATTCCGTTGTGCTGAAGAGACCAGAATTTTACTTGTGACGCATCTGGAGAAACGGGCTGTTCCAAGAACTCAGCAACCGCAAGATGGTCCTCGTATACCATATTCTTCGGCAAGTACCAGGCAATGTGTTGAAGTACCCTGCCTACTACGAAAGAAACCAGTATTGTAAGTAAAAGTGAAATGAACAAATGTATTTCCTCTACGCCTATTATGCACAAAGGGTATACTAAATGAATGGTTGTGGTTAGACAATAAAAAAGCCCGGATGTACCGGGCTAGTTAAATTTTGTCAGCTCTAAGCGGCTTTGGCGGCAGCTTCAAATTCGACTCTATTCTGCAACACGTACTGCTCCAATGAGTCAATTTGCGAAATAGCCTGGCTGAGTCGGGAAGCAATAGTTTTAATGTGATTATTGAACTCGTTGACATGTTTTTCGTGAAGTAAGCCACTGATTGTCACCATGTCTCTGGTATCCCAGTGATATTGTGCCTTCTGAAAGGCAGCAGATACTGTTGGGTTTCGCCTCAGCACTGTTGACAACCCTTGAGTATTTAAGGCGTAACGATAAATTTTATAAGCTTTTTGCACGTCCTCAATATCTTGTGCGTCTCGGATACATTCTGAGCACAAGGAGAGAAGAGCATACGCTTTTCTGGCTCCTAAATAGTCATTCCCGAAAACTGTGTCGATATGCGCTGTAACAGCGACTTTCAAAGTGTTGATGACACCAGCTTTTGTAAAGGGACCATTGTTTTTACCGCTTATCATTATATCCTCTGTCGTGATGGCTTTTTGACGCTAATTTTAGGCTGCAAATTATGTGCCTTTTGATTCAATATTTTTGATAGCTTCAATAAGCTCTTTTGACTTTTCGGTAAATTTACTTTCAGTGACTTCCCGCGGATCACCGTAGACGTGCTTATGGAGGTATTTCGAAATGTCTATTCCAGCCTCTGCACATCTAAAAACGAGCTCCAAGCCTAACAATGTTGCCTCTTTGTTGGAGATTTTAAAATTATCTTTTAGTCTATCAATCTCAGCTTTTTTCGCGTGACTGACATGCATCTCTGGCAGTCTCGCTTGTTCCTGCTTTCTTTTTTCAGAGTGCCGCAAGTTGGCCTTTCTCAATATTGCCTTTCTTCTTTCATCCATTGGACTACTCCACTTTAATATCTGGTTGGCAGCCTACAACGCGCTTCTTCAATACCAATCTCAGAAATTTGTACTCTCTATGGCTTAAGCAGTTGCTTATTGAAGCGACTACGTTTTCTAACTCGTTTCTAACTTGTTCGTTGCTGATGGGTATTATCACCCAGCCATGCTCTAGAAACATCAACCATTTCTGTCTATCCCGCTTGAAGCCGGATTTTGAAAGTCCGTGATGACGATAACCATCCATTTCAACTATCACGCGATAATTTGGAAAAACAATATCACCTTCATACTTCCTTGAAGGTAAAACGTTAGTTATCTCATATGCTACATCGCCACCGTTCCAGTAAGTCCCAAATCTTTTAACTAAAGCTTGATATAGCAATACCTGCGGTTCTTTCGATGGAAGCGAAGAATATTCAGGTACCTCTTTTTCAAAGGACTTAAGTCTCGATTGGCCCTGAAGGCAGGTCGTCGCGCTACCTGTACCACCGCGAACGCGCTTCTCGACCTCTTTCACAGATTTACCCATAGAGGAGGCGAGCGAATCTAGGCTATCAAATCGTAAACTAATAGGATTATAGTTTGTACGTGCAATCATAACAATGCGCAAATATACCCTAGTCAGGTTATAATGTATAGTTGTTATAGCTTGTGCATAAATTGGAGGCAGTATGATTTCCGAGATCGACCCGATAGAGACCTTTGTTGATAATTATTTTCCCTCTTTGACCAACCCGCTATTACCCGCGGTTAGCTTTACTGAGCTCAACCTGGCTAATACAGCTGAGTTCGATGAGTGGTCCAAGTTACAGCGTGATGATTCTTTAGAGCGACGAACTCTGCGCTTTATTAATCAGCATACAAAAACGCCTCAGTACTTTGCCCGGATCCTCTACTCGGCGACGGTCTGTGGGTACTACATCGATAAATATGGCAATGAGCACGATCGAACACCCGCCGGAGTGGCACGTGAAGTTGAAATTGCACTGGCCTCAAGAACTACAGAATTCAGACGCGAGGTGGATAATTGTCTTTTAAAGCTTAAAAGCGTCGGTGGTGGCCGGCCATGCTGACTTCTTATCGAGACATAGCCGTTGCTGCAGCTACACAACAAGGAATACTTACTAACGTACAAAATTCATCAAGTGATGTAGATTCCATTGGTGAAGGTTCTTATGGTGAGTGTTTTTTCGCAGAAGGAAAAGCTGTAAAGGTTACGAGTTCTATCAGTGAAGTGGTATACGCCCTTCGGCAAATGCAGCACGGATACAGCGACAGCAGGGTGGGGATTGACGCTGTCATGCTGGTCGAGGAAGAGGGGCCAACTTTTGCAATTATTCAAGAGCTCGTTGATACAGACCACTCAAAAGTGTCCATTGCTGAGAGAATTCTGTCTGTAATTAATATAACCGGAAGGGAGGATGTGCCAGACCTTGTATCTCAATATGAGCAGCTGACCGGAAAGCGACTATCTGCAGAGGATATTTTTGTCATTGAAGACCTCTTGTCTAGTTATGACAGTTTGTCACTTACAGGTTGCATTGCGATGGATATACACAGTGAAAATGTAGGTGTGAAGATTTGTGATGGCCAAGAACATTTGGTGCTGTTTGACCAGATGAGCTCAGAACTCGAGTCTTGCATGTGTGAACAATTATCTGCCTATACAGTATCTGAATTACTGTTCGAATACTGTAACCAGAAAGAGCTGGATAATCTTGTTTACCTTGATCCGAAGTTCGTATTTGATGCGCTTTATCTGGATGAATATCTGCATTTCTATGAAGATCTTAAATATGCGTTCGATCTTGACGTAGCTTATGAACACCTACCAGAAGGAGACTGGGGAGCTGGTGGGTGCCTGGCATTCGCACTGGTTGCGTTGGAAGAGTGGAAGGCAGTCAGTAGTGATGAAGGGCTTGATACCCTAACTTCTCAACCAAAGGTAAAAGCAATCAAAAATGAAAAAAGTGGCCTAATAGAGCACGCTTATTTGCAAATTGGCCCTTATGCGCTAGATGCCTCAGGCCTGAACGCCGAAGCTTACTTGAGGAGACATTTTGTTTCATCCCAGGCCCCGCACCTCTCTGAGGAACACCTAAGTCTCATTGAGCTTCCGGTGCTGCCAGGGCAATTGACGTGCTCCTCCAGTATCGCGGATGAAATCGACAACGTCGATACCCAGGCGCTATACAGAACTCTGCAGGAAACAGGTATAATGCCATCCTACAGAGAGTCATTGGTGACGCCGTAATGTTAAAAAAACCATTAAGATATCTCCAGAGCTTAAACAACCGTGTTTACCTCTACATGCTGTTAGCCTCAGCAACGTGCATATTGCTTCTTAAAGATATTGGAAACGACAATATCTCTTTGATGCATGCAAAGACAGTGAGTGAATTTAAATCGCTGCCAGAACCTAACGTACCGCTTAAGTCATTTGCCGGCGTGTCGACGTCGAATGGTCGCCAAGTGGTCGTTACCTATACTTTTCTACCAGAAAATCGAGTAAGAAAAGTTGTTGATATGGGAAATGTGGTTTGGGAAGCTTTGGGGAAGTATCATTTCGAGGGCTCAGTGATGTATATCGAGCTGCTAGATGGTGAAGGTCTCTTCTACGATGTGGGCCGGCCCGTCGAATTTGATAACAACATGATGGTGTTTAAAGGGGATGGAGCCCTCAAGCATTATTACACTGAGGACTCTTGACTCTTCGCTTTTTTGATGACCACACTCTTTGAGATAATGTCGTGCAGCATTCGATTCTTAGCGTCAAACAACGCCCAAATCAAACCTACTCCCAATGTAAGCATGGATGCGGTATAGCCGAAGTATCTTATAAGGCTTGATTTGATTGTAAGCGGGAGGTGCTTATCATCACTCAACACTTCCAGACGCAATAGCATTTTCCCCGGAGTCGCACTATATCTCCGCCAGAACCATATTGTAAGCACCAGCGGCACCAGAATCTGCAGAATCACATCTCGCTGCAGTTGCTCCACACCTGACTTAGGTTCACCAAAAAACATCATGGATGGAAAGAAAATTAAAAACATGAAAACCAAGTCAATGAAGTGTGCAGCTGTACGTTCCCAAAAACTGGCATAAATGATATTTACGTTTTTCACGATGAGTCCTCAATTCGTAGGTAGTTGCCCCTGGTACCACCAGTGATCAAATTCAATTACATCAAGACCAGGATAAACCGCGATGAATATATCCATCAGTGGGTCTTTCGATATATGGATAGTGCTATCTGGGTCGTGCACGAACACCGGTGATGCAAAATGGTATTTCCCACTATTTTTTGTTGGCCGGTATTCAAACGGTCGTCGACAGAAAGAAGCGTTCAGAGAGGGGCTTTGATTAATACAGGTCTCTATATACCTGCTCGCAGTATACCGCTGAGAGCTTGTTTCTCCGGAATCTGGTTCTGCGATGAAATGCCCCGTCAGAATAGCAATTGGAATACATGACGCGAAGAAGAACGCCCGGGTAAGTGAGAAAAGAAAACTTCTTAGATTTCTTTGAGACATAAAAAAATACACCATGAGTTATCTTCATAGTGTATATCATGTGCATAATTTTGTGAATGCTAAGAGCTAAAGTTTGGGCGGCAAGCGTGGACTTAAATGAGGCTCTTTATTGCTCTCGACGAAAGCCTCAACTTCTCTTGCGATGCCTTTTTCGAAGCCTGAAGGTAAGTGCGAAAAGTGACGTCGAGGCAAAATACACCCAGAACTAACCATATGGCAGCTGAAGCAATCAGAAACTCACCGTTAAAATTTGCGTACTCGGCAGATTTCAAAACTTTATCTGCATAGAGTTGCTGTGCGTTGAGCACTTCGCCAGTAGCAAGCTGATAGTGGGCCACCTGCAGAAAGGTAAATGCCCCTTTTGTGAGACTGACAAGGTAATGAAGTACTACTAAGCGCTTTAACCACGTGGTTAGGCCGGATTCGTCGGTGCTCCGCCATTTTTTAAGGAATACGAGGAGGGGCACTGCAGTTATCGCCGGCAGCATGACCTGAAAGTAAGCCGAGTTTAGAAGCGGATTTGAAATTGGCTCTTCTAAGCTTATAAATAGCGCCGAAGCCACAACTTGCAGAGCTGCGTAACCGAGCACAAAGTTTCTATCATTATTGGAGAGGATACTGCTGGCACCAACTAGCATCAACAGACCGATCACGCTTACCAGGTAAGAAACTACTTCAACATTTACCCACAATAAACTGCCGCCTACAAAAGCGTGTTTTGTATAAGTGAAGATTTCAAAACTTAGGAACCCACTAAGCACTACGGCGGCTATAAAACTTACATTTTCCTGATTCGCCGATATGACTTTTTGAAATTTCGTTTTAAATACCGAAAACATTCTTCTTAACTCCCTGCCACATCCATGTCGAAGCTATGAATTTATTAGATGATTTATTATATAACTATTTTTTATCTGATTGTAAGTGTTCCTGATACAAAGTTATGCACATTAACACTCCTTAATGTATTTTCGTGATAGTGAAAGGCTTTTCTTTTGATGCACTTCATTGAATTTGCTATATTTTTAAAGGTATTTTGATATTATAAATTTTTTTTATAACGTGGGCGTATTGCTTACTTTCAAAACCGATAGCGCATATCCTCTTCACAGCGCATGTGCGCAAGTTCGTCCGGAGCACTCTTTATGCTTAAGTCTTTCAAATTTATAGGCTGTTTTTTCTTAATTGCATGTACTGCAGACGCGAGTACTTGTAAGGAGATCGAGAACCAGCAACTGATCTATGTGCTAAATGGATTACAAGTGCAATGCCCCGCTGGAAGCTTTGGATTCACTTTAAAATACAAAACAGAATTTCTCGACGGTAACCAGGAAGAGTTTATCTGTAGTGAAACGGCTTTCCAGGCGGAGAAGTCAGCTACTGAAGAGGCGAAGCTTTTCAATTTAAAAATAAACGTTGTCAGCGTAAAGGAAATGAGGAGTTTAAATGGGCCTCCCCCGGGAGAATGCGGTTTATCTTTTATTTGACAGGTATTCAGGATGCTCATATTTCGAACTCCGTGGTTGCTTGATGTCTCTGCAGCATCAGCGTTAGTCTACTACCGGCTTTATCATGCCAAGGCCCACGCTGTGGTCTATTCACCAATCCCTATTAAAGATAGCGCGTTAGATATTGTCTATTTCATAGCAGCGACTTTAGCGTTGTTAGCGGGTGTCAAATTACTTCAAAATCGCAGTCGCAAAGCTTATCTGCGTACTTTCAACTCTGTAATAGATATTCGACAACTAGATTGGAGTAAATTTGAGGAGCTGGTGGCCAGTGCGTTCGTAAAAGAGGGATATGCCGCCACATTATCTCCTCAAGGCACTGATGGTGGGATTGACATCATTTTAAAAAAGAGGGGACGTGTTCACATTGTGCAATGCAAGCATTTTAAAAAGCAAAAGGTTGGAGTAAAGGTCGTACGCGAAATGTTTGGGGTTATGGTCGGTATGGGTGCTTCAACCTGCATTGTGGTTTGTTCCGGGGCCTTCACTAAAGATGCAAAGGCCTTCGCTAAGGGTAAGCCTATCCGCCTGATAGATGGGCCCTCTCTTATCAGGATGATAGGTGATTAATCTCAGTCCAGAGCAAACAGCTCAATCGCCCTTTGAGTATTCCTTTCTTCACTCCACGCATCACTACAACCCAGTGAGATTTGGAAGTGGTAGATGTCTCCTGTAGATAAAGAATTTGAAAGGCCTGCCTGTATTTCTGGTTCATCACCTGCCGCTATGAGTACCATCACTATCCCCTGAACGGCTTGGTCGCATCCACTATCGATACAAGCCTCGATCCATTTGGCCATTCTGGTTTGCGAACCATCTTCAAAGCCAAAATCAAAATTCACAGGTGACCTAATTTTTGCACAGAGATCGCAAAGCATCATTTTCAAATCTTCACACTCTCTTTCTGAAAAGTGCTGTGTTAGCACTTTATTTAATGAGCCTGTGTACTCTGCGGGCGTCCTCAACCAAAGAGCGAGGTTGTTGGCTACATCGCTGTCGACGCAACCAATGTATACTAGACGGGCAAAAAGGGAGATGGCTCCCGGGTATTCTTGTGCTATCAGTTTTGCACAGCAGCCCAGTAATTGTGTCTCGTACTCTGAGAAGTAATGGGATGCTGCTTCCCTAACATCATGCTCAATTTCCACTATGGTGACACCCACGTTTCAAATTCTGTAGGAAACTGCTTTTCAAACTCCTGGTTCCGGAATGCAGCACGTTTTTTTGTTAAATCCACCAGCTCTTCTATAAGCGCTTTGGCAAGTGGTCCGTTTGGTATCTCGGACGTTTTCCCAGCGAAACTAAAAAACGAGCGCTCACCTCGAATTTGGATCTCACGGCCATTCCCAAGGTCGATGACGTCGATAGGGATATTTTGGATTTCAAAGTTTTTAAATTGCTGCAGTTCGTTCAAAAGAGCGAACGTCGTTTTAAAAAATTTGGATTTAGATAAATCGTGTGTGCGCCCCTCATACTCCATGAGCAAACTTCGGTCGGATGATATGAACGTCAGCCCGGTCGATGTGGATATCCGCTTACTTTGGCTTACTACGTTAGATAGCTTGAGACGCTTTTTCATGATATCAAGCAGGTAATCTTTTTGCTCTGACAGCGATTTCTTATACAATCCACGTCGGGAATCGTAATCAAACATGTTGAAGTTGTTGTGCATAACCCTGCCAAAAGTAAATGGCAGGTCTTCCACTTTTTTTAGCAACTTATTTCGTGTTCCGGTTAACACCAGGTCATTGATTCTATCTTGTGCCTGCACTAAAACACGCTTCCCAAAAGTCACCCTGCCATTTTCTGGGTATTCACTAGGCATAACCATTCGAAAACCTCTCCGGGACAGCTGCACTGGAGAATAAAACACAAGATGAATGTCGCCTTCTTCCCCGGTTGCAATGGAGCATGTCTCAAATTTCTCAGGTGCCTGCTTGTCCTCGTCGATTGAATAATTGATCAGAACCACGTCTTCAGGTGTCTTATCAATGCTAATTACGCCCTCGGATAAAACGTTTTGGCTTTGATCAATATTTACATATGGGTAGGTCTTCTGGCTGACCTTAGCATTTGATTCCGCACTAGATTCGAGTGGGGTGTCTACTAAATATTTGCGAGCTTTACTGCCTCCTGATAAAGGGGAAGTAGGGTGGGCGCATTCCTTGGGGCTAATTTCAAAATATTGCCCGTGTTTCTTTGGCGATGTAACGGCTCCTACACCGAGATCTAGTTTGCGATACACTCCGACCGGATTTGGCGTTTGAGAATCATGCTGATTGTGGCAAGCAGTTAATTTAAATTCGTAAGTTTTTCCCTGCTTTGAGGTAGCCTTGAGCGCTATGGATTGACCCAGAATACTAAGTTCAATAGAACGATAAAGCGAGTTGGCGTCAGAGATGACGACTTTACCTACTCTAACCGACGCGGTATCAACCTGAACATCCAGTGACATGAATTGTAGTTCCCATCAGCAATTTGATGCATAAACTATATCACATTTGCTTTATTTTAGGGCTGTGATTTAGCCAGTTTGCTAAAGATCTTTTTCGCTTCTTCTGCAGAGTACTTTTGTATATCGTCTATTGAGGGTATTCGGAGTGCGACGCCATTTTTCAATTCATTTATTGATCCGTCAAACCTATCAAGATTTGAAGAGTACAGTGCCACCGCGACCTGATATTGCGAAGGCTCGTGGTCGTCGTAAATTTCTGATATTTCTTTTGATACCCTCCAGGCGTTGTCACCGGAAGATGTTAAGTAGTACAAGCCGGCTTGCAGGTCTGAACCAACCATCTCGCAGTCTATTTCTATGCTACTTTTTGAAGATGCATTGTCAGAGCCATAGCAGGTAGGTTTTCTCCACCAGCGTTCGGCAACCACTGCTACAGAGTTAATTACTGTGATACCAGAATCTATAATTGGCTCCACTGCTTTGCCTGCAATACCAGAGAGCAACGACAACATAGCCAGGTTAAGCCCCGCTTTTTTCCAGTCGCCGTCTTTTCTCCCTAAGATATCTGCGAAATATTCGAGTGAACCAAGTCTGACATTTATATGGGCAACACCAATATCAATATGTGGGTTGTCAGACTGCAGCTCTTGTATGAGCAATCTGGACACCACGCTCGTCATCAATGCCATTTCATCGGAAGAAATATCAGAGATTGTGTCGGGATTCTTAGTCTTATTGAACGCACTTACCGTCCCGTCTATATCTCGCATATCAGTGACTAGCAGTCTTATCCTGCCAATATAGACCCACTCTGGATCTGTCAGTTTGGGATCATCGGTTTTCTTTGAGTCCGGTCTCCGCTGCCTTTTTGGCCCGTCAGTGTATTCAGCATTAGGAAAGGGTTCGCTGTCCCACTCGGGTAACTGAGGTGGAAGTTCTGGGATGGGCATTGGTTGCTGGCTCATAGTTTTTCCTTTTCTGGAGCGGACCTCATTAAAATAACCATAAAGCAAAGAAAAAGGGAAATAGTTTGCAAAAGATTGTACGTACAATTATAATAGTTAACATCAATTGCGCACCTCGGCATGTCAGGGGTTGGATTAATTATGTCATTTCTTACTCAAACAGCATCTAAACCAACTAAGTATTCGTTCTGGGACGGGGATAGCTCTGCACCTCGAACTCCGTGGGGTCCCGCGCAGACACTGGTCGACTTGGCGAATGGTGTTAAATCTGTTTCTACTGCAGGCCACGGCGGTATAAGGCTCAACAAGGATAAGCAAAAGCAAATCCCTAAATGCTTCCGCAAAACTTGGTATGAAGAAGACTGCGAGGCGGCCATAGTTGTCTATTTTCTCTATGATGAATTAAAAGCACTTGCAGACAAACAGCTGCGGGAAAACGGACCAGTTGTAAATAGCGCGGTATTGCCGTACATGAGAAGCTCTACCAAAGAAGATGCCTTTATGCATTTCTATAGTTGGTTCGGGGGAGCCTGGGACGCACGTCGTGGAGTAACTAAAGCCAAAGTCGATTCGTTTAAGGATTACAGCGATTCACAACGCGTTTATGAACGTTATTGCAACGATTACGATGCTGAGTTAGAGCGTATTGCCCGTGAAAAAGTTGCTCAGCGACAGAAGGGGTCATTGCAAGATGGTGTGCGGGTCGAGTTTGCTAGTCCATTCCAATTCACTTTCGGTGGGGAAAACCTCACAGTTAAGACATTTATCGTAAGAAAGTACGGGCGGAAAGTCAGGTTCGAAGTGAACGAAAAGGGGAATAATTTCCTAGCCCACCTTACAGGATGGAGAAACACCTCATATTCCATTGTGGGCAATGCCTAGAATGAGTACCTGTAGCCCCTGTGTTTTAGTAAACACTTAGGAGGCATTACTTACCAAGAGGAAGGGGCAAATTGCGCCGTCAACTCAACTACAGGCTGCCTCGTATCACCGCGGCAGCTGATTTTTCTCGCAGCGGGAAATGATTCTATCTCAGCACCTTTGTAAAGTTCCCGGGCATCCGCGGTGTCATGATTACAAATAACCACACGCACCCCCCGTTTTGCAGCACGGCGAGCTGTCACAGCGAGAAGTGCTTGCTGACGCATATCAAATGACGACGGTGAGTAACTTATAAAGTTTGATGTGTTACTCAAACTCAGATAGGGCGGATCGCATAAGATTACATTTCCTTTTCTGGCCCTAGCAAAAGCTTTCGTAAAATCCGTAGAGGTCAGTTGAGCTTTTCGGAGTTTCTGGGCAAAGGTGGCCATTTCATCTCCTGGAAACCTGGGAGATTTGTAGCGGCCGAAAGGGACATTAAACTTTCCCTGCCGGTTATACCTGCAAAGCCCGTTGTACCCATGGCGATTGAAATAGACGAAGAGTGCTGCCCGCTCTAACGGATCGCAACTTGAGTTAAACGACTCCCTGAGCGCGTAATATCGGCCCTCCGTGTTATTCATGGGTTTAAAAAGTCTTTCAACTTCTGTGATGAACATCGGGCCGTCACTTTTGAGGTATTGGTAAACCGACATCAGATCGACGTTATTATCATTAAGAAGGTAACTTTGATAGTCAGTATTCAAAAATACGACACCAGAACCAACAAAGGGCTCAATCAGCCTTTTTCCCTCAGGCAGTATAAGTGTAAGGCGATCAAGTAGCTGGTACTTGCCACCAGCCCACTTCAAAAACGAACGTTGTTTCTTTCGTGTGGCCATCAAAAAGTTAGCACCAGCTGCAATTCGTCGGACTTTTCTGACAATGAGATATCAGTAGCCTTGAATGTTCGAGATGTTGAATTTGCATCGCTTTCTATCAAACCTTGCGCTTCCATTGTTTCGAGCAACCGTATTGCTCGGTTATATCCCGCCTTCAAAACATGTTGCACGTCTTTTACAGTAAATGTTGTGCCTACTTCCTGGCGCCGCGATGCATTAATCAGCTCAGTTTTGTCGGACTCGTAAATATCTCTCAAATACACTTGGCTTCCCTCGCTTTGAATAGTGCTGACTTGGACTTCAATAACGAAAACAAACCGACAAGAACGATTTTGAGCTTGGGAAGCGTCAACGTGATAGTTGTCAGCGCAGTTAAAATACTCGAAAAAGCCAATGCGTTTATGCTGTAAAGCAGGGCCATAACCGAGAAAGAGATTACGATGCTTGAATAATCAGGCGCAAGGTGCGCCAAAGCAAACACGCCTATGATTAAGGTCCCTAGTGAAATCAGGCAGCAGGTAAAGAGTAATGTATTCAATAAGCCTGAGAGCTTTTCAAATCCAGAGAGACTTGAGCTGCTATGTGTTTTGGTGAATACCGCGGCCGGGACCGTGATGACGATGATTGAATATATCACTAAGTAGATCCAGAACATCCCTAATCCAGCAACCGTACCAGGTAGCGCCGGCGATATCACGGTAAGCAATCGATCCATTACACTACATCCGAATCAGAGTCATCTGAGATTGGGAGCAATAGGGCCACGATGAATATCACCGCAGAGAAGCCCATTATCATACCGACACCGGTGTATATCACATTCCCTGTGCCGAGAATTAAGCAAACCAAGAGTGTGAGAGCTGACATGAGAATGCAGGCGCCGCTTGATAACAAGATGGTATCTATTTTTCGTTCACTAACCATGATTGCCACTTTTGTTAGGGAAGTAAAACTGATGTGTGACTACCAGAGGTAGTACGATAATGCACACGGTAAGAGACGAAACTGTTAAAGATACCAGGAACGTCCAAGAAAAGGTGAGGGGATAAACTGTCAATTGGGAGACCAGTAAGCCCAAAGGCAAAAGCTGTCTCCACGATTCCAATTTAACGTTACTTAGCATGATCAGGCCACTGCGCCAGCTTTCTGTGCCCGGAGATGTCCATAAGTTGCAATAAATGCATAGATGGATAGCCTCCTGCAATCAGCGATTTCGGCTTTCCATTGTTAAACACCCCTCGTGCATATGTTCTGGAAACAGGTTTATCTGTTAAACCTCGAAGCACAGAGTTGGGTGTAAGGAGTAAATAGAACTCCCCATCTTCGGTAGGCCATCCGTTTTTGAACGTGTCTATTGAATCATCCCGCATTTATTTAAAATATATATTTTGTGCATACTTGTCTATATTGTGTACCGCTGAGTCAAGCCTGTCAATTAGCAGTTAAATTCATGTGAGGATATCAAGACATCAATGGTAATCTTGATGGCTCATCCTCTACAGCTTCGGAAGGGGGGGCCTTTTTTTTGTCCACCGCCAACACGGTCGAGACGATATGGGAAATGTCCACATCTGAAATGTCCAGGCCAGGGAAGGCAGTATCATATTTTCCTGATTTTCGGTTATGCTCCGATACTAGCCTGGACAATTCACATGAGAAATTAACTTCAGGAAAGAATAGGGGCTCTTCCATCATGTGCGTCGTCTCAGCTAACTTTTGAAGGGCTTCTACGACCATGTCTTCGGGGGCAAAGGTTGCTTGCAACTCAATAAATAACTGCTTCGCTGATTCGATATCGTCAACATCGAAACAAATGCTTTGGGCCCCAAAGCGCAGGTTTACGGATACCTGCTGTACTTCAGAGTCATCAGTGTTGTCGCAATAAAGTACTTTGATTGATGCCCCTTGCAGCAAACCTTTGCGATTTAAGGGGATCAGTGTTTCCTCCTTTTCACCCCGGGGGACTTTTGTTAGTGGCATGACAAAATGATCTGATTCGATAAGACTATTTATCGAGGACCTGGTAATTATCGGGAGAGATGGAGCTTCTAGCCTGCGAAGCCGTTGCGTTACAGGATACGGCAAGTTTACTTGTAAGCACCCTGAAGCGATATTGACAGGGACCATATTGCCTTCGCCATGGTTATGGAACAAATAGATCGTGGAATTGTTGCCTTCAGATCGGTTGTATATGGTCGTGGCGTAGAAGCACATTGTACTTATTGTCTCATCTTCACGCCCGACCAATAACAACGGATATTCAGCCAAATTAGTAACATTCAAGTATTGGTGAATGAGTTGCTGGTAACCCTGATCAAATTTATCTGCCATAGTGATGCCTAAAATATATTTTATATGCATAAAATAGCACCGGCGCAGAACCTTTTTCAAGGATTAATCGCTCTTGTAAGACACATTACTCCAAACTGATAAGTCTCTGCTGGTGAACAATTCATGCGGGTCCCAGCTTGGAGGTATCAGTTCCGCTTCAAGCTCTTTTTCGCTTTTGCTCGAAAGCACTTCCAATGATTTTCTCACTGCCGGGCTAAGCAAATATGAGAGCTTCTCCCTTGATTCAGAAAAGAAAAGGTTTTGCTTAATGCTTACGTCAACATCAATTGTGCTTCTGTTGTACTCCAGACGTCTGGTTACAATTCTGCAGTGTGGTTGTGCCGGGTCCGCAGGGTATAACTTGTTTACCACGGCTAATTCCCACGGCTTCATTGAGTTGTCGGCCCTTTCCACAAGGCACGCAATACCAAAACCTTGGGGGAAAAGCCCAAACATGGCCTGGAACTTATTCGCAAGCTCTAACTTTACTTCACCTTTATTAGCATGCTCTACGACGTGATACATGGCGTTTACGGTCTCCGACCGACACTGCTCTCGCTTCGTGGCGAGAATCAATGATGCATAAATCTGAGAGATTTTTATCGCTGATCCCAGCTCCTTTTCAGACTGCCCCTTCAACTTGAATGTGGTGATAGCAAACTCTGAAAATTCTTGAACTTTTATCTCATCGTAATCCGCGGTTTTACGGAGGTACTGCTTTTTTCTCTCCAGAACGAGCTTTAGGAAACTGAGGCTATGCCTTTCATTTATCTCAAGCAGCTTCCTTCGTTCGTTGTGATTTAGAGTGCGAAATTCATCCTTAGGTGAATGTTTGCATTCACCTGAAAGCAGTGCCTTCGCTTCCGGGTGAAAAAGACCGGCATCAAACGAAAGCAGACTGTAATAGAGAGGTGTGATCACTTGCTCCAAATACCGCTTTCTTGCCTTTTTATCAGAAAATCTGGAAGTACCTTCCCAATGTCGACTGATATGTCCTGTCTTGCAATAACCCTCCAACAGCAACTCGTCTAAAAACCTGGCAGTGGTGACAGCGCGATAGAGTGGTTTTAACTTTTTATTTACTTTCGGCTGGTGGACCTTGCCCCCAGGGGAAAGGTGAAAAAGACTGCCCAAGAACCTTGCTGATTTGCCCAGCGTTTCACTTCTCGACTCCCCTTCCGTCAGTGCTATCAATGTTTGGACGAGGTCATCCATATGAGTAAAGAAGTTTGTATATTCGTTTTCCGTGAGCAAAGTGCTTCCCTGCTGGGATGCAAAGTAACGTTCTGCATTACCGTACAGCGAAGGTTTCTTCGAGTCATAAGACAGTATTTTTCGGGCGAGACTATTAATCTCATCCAAATAGTGAGTTTGTGCTCTTTCCATCGAGTGTTCTTTTGGTTATATGGAGGGCCGAATGAATAGGCGCCTGTTAGGCGCCTTACTTGGTTTTATACTGATGCTTTGCGAATATTGAAATCATTCGCCACACTGACCCATTGCGACTTGGCCTGCTCATCTACTGTCTTGAACATTCCCTCAAGGAAGTGTTCGCAAAAATATTCGACAGCCGGCAGTCGGGTTTGGTAATTGCTCAATTGCTCGGCAATTTCCTCACTTGCACTTGAGAATTCATCGTTGCCTTTTGATAATTCAAATTGGCATTTTGCAGCTATGACATCAGCCGCCTTAGCAAGTAGAGCGTGAGGATCGGACTTATCTTGCGCAATGTAAGGCCGGTAAAGTTCCTGGAATTCAGGAGGGAGTGTTTGTAAAAGAGATTCCTCAAATTCTCGCTCCATCACTTTCATTGCCTGAGCAATCCGTGGATTTTTATATTTCGCTGTACTGGGGATATCTCCGCAATAGGACTCGCTCGCCTCATGAAATGCTGCCATTGATGCCACTTTATCTGGCGAAATATCCTCACCAAATTTCTCTTTCGCAATGACGCCAAGCACATGGGAAATGATTGTCGTCTCATATATGTGAGCTGAGAGAACCTCAACTTTAAACTGGCTCATCAAACCCCAACGATTGATGTTGTTTGCTCGCTTTAGGATGCCCACAAATTCAGAATTCATATAGTGACCTCAAGAGTTGTCTTTAATTCAGATTAACACAATATATATCTGTTGTGCATTATTGGCTTGCGGTGATCATCTCGTTGCGCTCTTCTAAAGGGGGTAGCTGCAGTGCATGCGAAAGGCGTTTCGATGCTTTATCATACAACGCTGAAATATGATAATTGTGAATTGCTTGAATTTGGATGAGCGGAGAGTCAGGGTGGATGGAGCTGTGTTCTATTTTGGACCAAATTCTAAAAGGGGCTTCTTCCAAAGCGATGCTATAGGAGCTGGCCAGGTGCCAGTTTTTTATTGCTTCGGCAGCGGAAACTCGATGTTCCCTTTGTGACAGCAAAAAGCTGTTTAGAATTTCAACCCTGATAATAGATCTCAAAACAGGTTTTGAGACCAGCTCTGTGTTTTGAGAGTAATCCAGGCTCTTAGCGATTGTAAACATCATTAGAGCGTTGCTGGTGGGTAGATGTGCCCGAGCAATAGGACCGGGAATATCAGAAGGGATAATGTCTCGCGAATACAAGGCCCTAATTAGATCGTCGGATGCCGGTGATGGGCAAGGTACCAAAGTGAGTGCCGAAGTTAATATAATTAGCCATTTGTTAATCATGTTCAGCCGTCATTTCTTCTAGAGCAGCGAGATATTCCCCGTATTTATTCTTTCTGGCCACCTCTGTAACGCTCAAGTTATTTTCGTCTTTAATGTCAAACTCAGCTCCGTGATCTTCCAGTACTTTCATGATACTAAGCCTCTTATCTTCAGGTGTTTCCGAAAACGGGAGGAATAGAAAATGGGCAGCTGTTCTACCATTGTGATCACGAGCGTTAATCTCGCTTTTGGCTACCAGTACTCGCACGACCTCTACTAACCCGCTCTCTACAGCAGCCATGAGAGGGGTAGCACCGGTCATGTCGTTAGGTGTGAGATTTGCGTTTATCTCGAGAAGATATGACGCTGCATCGATATTCCGTTGGAACAGAGCGCTCATAAGAGGCGTGTTTCCGTTCTCGCTGTTCGGTCGGTTGATGTCGACACCCAATAAAATCAGCTTTTTTACCCATGGCTTATAGGTGTCATTCCAGGAAGCTGAAAAACGCATCAACCTATGAATTAATGCTGTCCCGGAGAGCGAAGTCCTGTCTAAGTCATACTGGTATCTTTTGAGGATCATCAAGCACTCGAAGCACTCTCTCTCTAACGCAAGATGGCTTATTAGATACTGGTCACCTATAGGTAAGTAGGGGTAGAAATTTCGCTTTCTAAGTGCAGATTCGAACTGGCTGTGTTGGTCATTATTTACAGCAGCAATCGCTTCTCCGATATTGACAGCACTTATTTGCAATAGCTGTTCTATCTGCTTTTCCAAGAAGGCATGCATATGCTCATTGGTTTGTTTTTGCTGGTGGGATTGGATGAAGAGATCCAATAATGTGACACCATTCACGTCCAGATAAAAAGGGTTAAGACCAGTCTTGAAAAGTGATTCAAGAGACGCTACGTCTTGCTCCCTGAACGCTCTAGCAGCAGCGTTCTGCAATTTCACTTGCTCACGATTCGTTGGGTTACGCACATCTGCAACATGGGGGATGCGGTCTGTTGGGACGGGGGTGCTTATGATGGCGAAACTGCTATTCGCCCCTAATAATAAAGCAAAAAAACCCCAGGCTTTTAAGGTGAAATTACCTCCCCGGGGTGTTTTTTCAGATAGTTTCCAGAACAGGAGGGTAGGCCACATTGAATGATTCTCTTTAGTTGTTATGCACAAAGAGTATCAATAAAGCATCATCCCATCAATTCAGGAATTAGTTCTTAGATTTGGCCTTCACCTCAATAGCATTTTCTTCCCCGGTGATTTCCTTGAGCATCTGTCGCGCTCGCTCTACGTTGTTTGATTCCATGTGGTGCCCTTCCTGTGCCCACAGAAGGATTGTGCCAGGCTCTATAGCTTCTTTCTTTTTCTTGTATGTGAGCTCCAGCTTATCGTCACGAATTCGATATCTAAGCGCTTTGGTTGTATCGTCCGTACGAACGAGTGTCAGTGATAATGAATTATTCATTCTAATTCCTTACATGAGTGCCAGCAGGGCGTTGTTACGGCCGTCTGATGTTAATTTTCCGAATGTATCGTTACGTGCGCTTCTCTGTACCTGTCTAACAAGCATATCCAGTTCCTGAATGGCTGCTTTGGCGCCGTCAATCTTTGGTTGATGCCACTGTTCGCTGAGCGTCTTAGTAACGTCGTCAGACATCAATGATTGCTTATTCCCGCTCAGAGTCGATGCGAGAAAACTACTGGCCATTGCCAAGTTTACCGAGGGCATTTCCGGTAATGCTTTTTCTACCAAATCGAGCGCTGCCTGAGAATACACTCCATCTTCATTAAGCTGTTCAGCTTGTTTTACCGCGGATAATACATTATTCCACTCACGCATGGCATTGCTGAGATATTCTGCGTGATCTGTACGCAAACCCGTCAGATAGGTGGCCAAATCTTTTTTCGCAGAGGGTGATGCATTGACTGCAGCCGTTTCCGTCTTGCTGGCCACCAGCGACAGCACGTCGTCCACACTGTTAAAGGCTGGCGAGAATTCCTCTAACCATTCGTCAGAAAGTTTTACCGCACTTACAAAGTCGGCTTGGTCAAAACCGGTTACCCCAGCGCCAACCATTACTTTCATTGCAATCCACGAGGGAGACTGTACCTGGTGCTTAACGTCAAACAATCTCGCTATTCGCGTGGAAATTTCTTCAACCAAAACTGATGGATTTAGGGCTTTGAAGCGCTTTACAGCTTTGCGTCTTTGGTTTCTTTGTCTTCTAATCTCTAGCAAAGCCTTGGCTTTCACACTGCGATGTTGATTCATCAGCAGCACACCGTCCATGGATGCCAGCTCTTCAGCTGAGTTAGGCAAATTAAATAGGCCGGCGTAATTGAAAATCTCGGTACGCTTCAATGTCTTCTGAGCTGTATACCAGGTATTCAGGTTCACTGAAATCACGCCAGCCTGTGACAATTCCCAGAACGCGTCAGTATTTACAAATTGACGTAGAGTCATTTTGCCATCTTCTTTGCGTTTCACTCTGCGTAAGCTTTTGATTGCGTCGTCGTGCATCCGGATCGCTTTTTCGTAGCCGCCGAAATCTAACCACTCCGCCAGTGCGGGGGTAATCTCGAAATTGGGTGCGGACTCTTCAACCATTGTTTGGTGCTGAGAGATATATGGTGTTTCAACCAAAACATGGTCTGGTGCCCATACCTGCTCAGGCTTCATCCAGGCATTTTCCAGTGAAGGTACTGTTTGAGGTGCGTACATTCGCAGAGAGGTCTTCTGGCGGATGATACCGGAGGCACTTCTTTTGACAGCTCGACGCGTCGCACCCTGAACCTTGTCAGCTTTCGCCCGCTGCTCTCTAAGAGACTTGCCGACAACAACCATTTTTCGCTGAGTTAGGAGCTGTGTGAACGATATAGGAGCCGCAGTAGACTGTTCATTCCAGCGCGTTCTGGCTTTTTTGAGTAAGGCTTCCTTTGTGTATTTACCAGGCGTGAAAGCTTTTCCATTGACTTTCACTCGAAGCACTTCACGTTCGCTGATTCTGCTGTAGTGCACATTCGCTCGAAGCGATTGCGGTACCAGCTCTGACATGCAGCCTAAATTTCTTTCCGAATCAAAAATATCCCATGGGCGAAAGGGGGCGATGTGCATCGATAGCAGATCAATCCCTGGCTCAGACAATTTTATTGCCATCGCATCGCCAATGGTGTCATTGGGCGCCTTTGTCGTATCCACGTCAGGATAGGGGATGCGATTACCTTTTTTTACGACCTCGTTATAAATACCCAATGGCCTAAACGGAACTGACTTGACTCCATCCATCGCCCACAAAGCCGACAAGTAAATACAGTGATCCAAATTGGCCACGTTGATCAGATGCTGCTGCGCGCCTTCTTTGTACATGTCTAAAAACTCTGCACGCGTCTGCTCATCATGAATGGACAAGTCATTTAAAATCTCAGCATAGCCCGGATCCTTTTCCGGCGTACCGGCATTAACCAACGCTTTAAATTTCTGAGCACGCAAGTAGTCATCATGTGTCAGCTGCACATAATAAGTTAACAAGCGCTCCAACGTTCTACTGTTGAGTATATTTGGCTGTAGCATTGCGTGGTTGGTCACCGGGTCAAACGCACGAGGGTGATGGGTTCTACACGTAACGTCGTGTGCCACAGAGTACATAAAGTCACGTACTTTATTGGCGTTACCCTGTATAGCACTCCATCTGATACTACGGTTGTGAGCCACGACTGATTTATCTACTTTGCCTGCCTTAAAGCAATTCAAGCATCCATTTCTGGCAGAACCGCCACAGGCAACTTTCTGGTCATTCGCGCCTATGTTGATCTCGCATGTATCTGATGCCGAGTCACCATAAATCTGAATTAGCAGGCGGTTGCTTTTCAGAAAGCCATCCATTCGGTTACCAGGCGTTGGCACTATCATGGGTGTCTCACCGATTCTCTGCAGCAACTCAAACACCTCTTCATTGCTCAGGTCCCGGATAGGTGCAAAGGTGTTTAATCCGTCCTGGTTTTCATTAATCAGCATTGTGGCTGATTTATTGTTATCGAATTTCTTTATTGAAGCGCTTCGCTTTGTCCCTTCGTCATGGCGAGAGCCAATGCAGCTGACCAACTTCGATGCATCGTACCGGGCCATCAATTCTTTCTGGATTTTGTGGCTGGTATCAACCTTAAATATAACCGCGCAATCGGAATTAAGAGAGGGGGTCGACGGGAGCTTACGCGCTCCTAAGAAGAGGCTTGCAAACTGGTTATACAGTGGTGGTGTCTCATGGTGCAGGCTTAAGTTGATGCCATTTTCCTCGCAATAGGTTTCCAGCTTGCGCATCGCATAATGCGAGTACATGTGCATCGGGATGCTCTCATTTGCTGTATCGATATGGATCACAACAAAAGGGTGGGAAGCAGTGATGATCTCGTCTTTGATTGCTCGTAAATGCGCGACTACAGCCGCACTCAAGACCAGGCTACTATCTTTGCCAAAAGAAGACGGAATGACGAGCATGTAGCCTTCAGCTATCAGGCTGTAGAGTTCGCCAATAATGCTTTCGTAGATAGCATGCAACTCTTTGTCTCGGCCGTCACGTTCCGCTTGTACGTTGACGATTTCAACGGCGTTATTTTTTGCAGGAACCTCTGACTCATCAACCGTAATGACGAACTCAAATGTGCCGTCAGGTAGTTTGGTTTGCGAGTGGACATGATGGCCCATATGAGCGCAGTAAAAGGGAACATCACGCTGGGTGGATGGCTCGATAGTTTTAATCGTACATGCCGTGCCAGACTTCAATTCTGCACTCAGGAAACGGCGTACACGGATCATGACCTCCGGGCAACGGTAATCTTGCGTATCTAAAGTGATGTTCTTCATTATCTTATCCAACCCCTGAAAGCCGAGGTGCGCGTGCTGATGTACATATAATATATACATTACGACTGCGTTGCAAGCGCCTTTTCTAACTAATTCAGAAAAAGCACTCGCACGAAGGGAGAGGGATAAGATGTCAGCTTACACTGAGCCGCACCCTTCGCTGCCGAAAGCTCCCAGTGGGAGTTTCCAGTCGCTGGTGGTTACCGGTAGCGTATATTGCTGATTTACAGCTTGGCGCAGCGCTTCTGCGTCATCAATATTGAAGGGGGCGACACCATCACTGATGTCGATGACATTCAGTCTCTTCCTGCTAATGGTAACCCCAAACTTTTCTTCGTAGTCAGCGATTTGCTCCGCTTCTCCGGGGAAATGTCGCCGGATTGTCGCCCAGACCCGTGGGCTGTTATAGATACACTTCATGCAGCTGCTTCTGGTCCATCCCAGGCGATAAGGAACCGGTGCTGTAATACGTCGGCTCTCAAGTGCAGCCCAGACATCTTCTTCTGACCAGTTTAAAACTGGGCGCCATACATTGACGAGACGGTTTAACTTCCCCTTGGTGGCATTGGTGGCGTGAGACTCATATTGGTTGTATTTGCTTCTGTTGGCCGATTCCTGACGTCTTTCTCCAGAAATGACCAGCACTTTTTTGCCGTGGAATCTCGACTGAGAGTTAACTGCTCGACGTCCTACGTCGATCTTTAACTTAGAACTACACCAACGCTGGGCCAAACTTGCTGATTGCTGAGGAAATTTAAGTCGAGTGTTTTTCTTACTCAGCTTCAGATTGCGCTCCAGAGTAATTAGTCCACCTGGCGTCTCGACCATGTCAGGTTGGCTGATAGCGTCCTGCTTTAGCATCTCACCCTCAAACCCGCCTTTTAGCCAGGAAAAATAGAGAGGAACGTTAAATTCGGCGGCCAGCTTACGGTTATAATCAGCCATAAACATCCAGTCCATTTTTAGGGAAGAGCCTTCCCGACCATCAATGTCGTGATGCCAAAATTCCACCTTTCGCATATCCACTCCGGCCTGCTCCAGTCGAATAGCTG
This sequence comes from Alteromonas antoniana, assembly GCF_019249295.1. GTDB lineage: Bacteria > Pseudomonadota > Gammaproteobacteria > Enterobacterales > Alteromonadaceae > Alteromonas > Alteromonas antoniana. The sequence continues at coordinate 112,084 of NZ_JAESDH010000003.1, read as the reverse complement.
ACGCGATGGAGTCTTTCCCTCCAGACATGAGCAGAATAATGTGGTCATATGCATCTAGGTCAATTTCCTCAGCATCACGGAAGACCGTTCCGCCACCTGTATCTGAAGGCTGAAGCGCCCCTCCGGTTGAGGACCGGATAGCGGAAGGAATGGTAAAATTATCATCGATATTATGTGAATCAAACATAAACGCCTCGCGTTGTAATGGGCGGTAGGAGTCGCCCAGGTATTCATTAAGTGAGATCGGCAGGGTTTAGTACTTCAACCAGTGTCTTTGCAAGAAACTCCGTTTCCGTCGTCGCCCGCCACTCCTGTGAACCTGACTTGTAAGAGGCGAAAACTTCCCATACATCACCGTCTTCACGGTATTCATAGGTAGGGGGAAGCGCTTCTATTTCAGCGCAAACGATATCTGGCCACCGCCCCACTTCACCACTATCCCAATCTTCGTTTTTATCTGTATAGCTGATGAGTTCTAACACCGGCTTCATTTGAAGACGATCATTCAGAGGGATAGACTTACACTGTTCGACCAGTGACTCTGCCTCGCTCCAGTCGATGCTTTCGTTTTCCTCCCAAGACGAATTTAATTGCTGGGAATATTCAAACAGTTTGCGCAATTGTTCCATTATTCTTTCTCCTGTAAGAGCGGCTGTTAGGCCGCGATACCCATAAATTCTTCGGTCATTTGAAGCTGTGCCTTTACGGCAAGCTTCATTGCTAGCGTTCTGGCACTACCTTTGATGATTTTCTTGTCAATCATGACCTTTCCTTGCCAGTGTGGCGCCACGCGAGACATATCCATTTCAACAAGCGGCTCAAGTATGGTGAAGTCCGGTTTAACAGAGGATTTGATGCTGTTATCAATGACCAGGTTACCGACTCGACCCAAGGCCTCAAGGCCGATGGCACAGCAAAGAATAGAATCCTCTTTCGCCTCTTTATTTGTTATTCTTCCTGAGCTGGCATCAGAAAAAACCGGGAACAGTGACTCAATCTGGCGAGCGAAATCAACGATTAGAGACAACCACATCGTTCTAAGCTGCTCATCCTGAAACTCGGCGTTGATTTGACTATCGGTCTTGGCCATGAACACGCGAAGAAAGGTTTTAAACTGTGCCAGAGTGTAAATGTGTGTAGTGCGACCGTCGCGGGCCACATGCTGAGACAGAGTACAGTTTGCCTTTTCTAATGCCTCCAGAGCATCAACAACGAAGCGTGAGCTCATTTCTGAACTATCAAAGAACAGGTTTATCGAGCTATTCGTCTTCACTACATTTTTGTGGTAGTCGGTGAATACTTGTCGGATCCGGGATGCATCCTCCAGCAGCGTTGGCCCGTTCGCTAAAATAATCTTGATATCAACAGTGCGCGTCGCTAACTCCGGACGCTCTGCAAGAGCACCGTCTGTACCTACAAGCCGACCTTGACCATCGACCAGCATGCGTTCCGCGTCTGAGGAGAGGGTGAGGGAGGCGAGCTTAGCTCCGGTTATCGAGACTGGTTTGACGTTTACCTGATTGGTGAAAAAAGCCGTTAGCTGGGGGAAAACGGTGTCGTCTCGATTAACCAGGTAATCAGTAATATTTTTATGTCGGCTTTTGGTGAGTTCACGCTGAAGGCGCTCATCATCACTTTCACACTGGTGAACCTCAAAGAGACTAATCAACTGAGCAAAGGTGATAGTTACATTGAAAGTCGTACCGACACCTTCATTGCCGGCAAAACCAAGGACATTTACTGTTTTGAATGTTGACTGAGTAGCCATTTGTTTTCTCCAACCCCTGTGTGCCGAGGTGCGCTGTTAAGATGTATATACTGTAATTGTACGTACAATCTTTTGTCAACATAATTTATCAATTATTTAGTTATCCACATTTTTTGTGGATTGTTCTGTGTATATGTGAGTTAAATCAGCGCATCTTGTGGGTTTTTGGTACCCGTCAAGCAATATTTGAGAAAATTCGATTATTTAACCTTCATTAATTTATGAAGACGCAAAATAAATGTAGTATGCACAATGAATTAGTTATGGGCATATTTGGTGAGATGATGGACATTGTTACCGGCAGCAAAAAAAAGGAACACCCCGTGGGCGGAAAACCAGTCTTCGTCCCGCTAGTTGCAGACGTTGAGTTGTATTGGAATGAGTTCTCCTCCTCTGCAGAAGCAGAGCAATATGCTTATGACATGGCATATAGCCGACAAGATGAACTTTTAGATAAGCTTGAGCGCGAGCAACACAGGCTCAGAGAGGTTCTTGGGAACTCGAATATGCTTGTAGATGGAGGCTCACACTCACTCGGTGATTTTGTCGAGAGAACGCTCTCTGAAATGTCCAGCCTTACCTCATTACTCTCCAATAATTATGCATAAAGTATATTTTTTGTTTACTTTCAGTGCGAGTTGCGTATACTAGATTGTACGAACAATGTGTGCCGCACCTCGGGTCTCATCAGGGGTTGGATTTATCATGAATGTCTCGGAAACGTTAAAGCTATCGGAAACCGGCAAGGGCAAGCGGGTTTGGATGAATAATAACGCATTAACTCGTTCTGGTTTGGTACCGGGCATGCGCTATGACGTCATCTATTTTGACAACTACGTGGATATTATCGTTAACCCCCACGGAAAACGGGTAGTGGTGGACAACGGTAAATCTCTGATTGACCTTGAAACTCAGCAGCTGGGGAATACTTTTCCTGATGTGTCAGAGGTAAGCGTTGCTTATCTTACAAATGGCGTAAGGATCCGAGCTTCACACAACGAAGAAAAAATACGTTCTCGTGAAAAAGTAATAGCCAATCCAAAAAAGACATGGCGAATTGGCGAGCTGTTCGCAGGTTTTGGTCATTTGGGAGCCCAAATTTCAAAGGGGCTTCAAGCTGCAGGGGTTATGGCAGCTCTAGCCTTCGCCAATGAATATGACAGGGTTACCGCTGACATTCATGCAACTAATCAACATGCATGGGAACACTGCACTGCAGATGCCCTCCTCGTAAATGAAGATTTGCTGACTATGAATATGGAGCAGGTACCGGATCTGGACATGCTGATAATGGGTTACCCGTGCGTAGGTTTCTCGGCAATGCAATCCAATCCCGATAAGCGTGACACCCGACACCCACAAGCTGGCGCATTGTTTGTCAGAGTGCTTGAAGTGATAAACCGGTCAAACCCAAGTGTGATCGTTTTGGAAAACTCACCATTCATGCAGGATTCTGAAACCATGCACATCATTGACGCTGTATTGCATGCTACTGGGTACAGCTCAGAATCCACAACCCTGAAGGGTACTGATCACGGTGATTTTGAGCCCAGAAAGAGGCTTGCCAAAGTGTGGTATTCCAGCGGGTTTACGCCCATCAATCTACATTTGATGCAACCTACGTTATCAGCAACTCGCACTGTCAGCGATGTCGTTGAGTATATGCCGGAAGACTCTCCAAAGTGGCGGGATTACGCATACCTGAGAAAACATGCCTCCAAGAAAACGCAAGGTCATGGATTCTTTGTCGCAGAGGCAGGTGATACGACGTTGAAAACGTTTGGTGCAAATTACGCAAAAGCACAACCAGACTCCAGTTTCCTTCCACACCCAACAGAGCCAAACTTGTATCGTATGTTTGAGCCATCAGAGCATGCAAACATACGCAGAGTAGACGGGGCGACGAAAGAAGCCATTGTTTCTGTAGCGAATGGAAAACACTGCCTCGTTAATGCCAGAGGAAGTTCAAAAGTAGCCCATCAAATACTGGGGAATAGTGTTGCGCCTCGCCCGTGGCTGGCACTTGGTAAACACCTCGGAGACTGGGTTTCCAGTCAACATAATCAAGAGTCTACATCTACCTTTGATGACGACGACTTCTTAAAACTGATTGCATAAAGAGAGAACACAATGCTCAAGAATGAATTTCCAGTAAACCGAATCGCAGAAATTATTAGTGCGCCAGAACATTTCAAATTGATAGAAATAGTTCCTCTTGTTAAGCAGGCTTCTCAGTTGCCAATTAGACTTGCCGAAGATGTTGGGGATGAGGAGGAGCTTGTTATCCTTGATCTAGAAACTGATGGCCTCAATGAACACGAGAACGATCCAATAGAACTCGGAATGGTAAAAGTTAGATTCAGCCCATCCCAAAACTGTCTGATAGAAATCACTGATTCTATTAGTATGTTTGAGCAGCCTCGCCAACCTATCGGGGAAAATATTACCGAGATTACCGGAATTACGAATGACATGTTAGATGGCCAGTCTTTTGACGAGGAGATGGTGACTACCTGGTTCGAAGGTGATCCGATCATCGTCGCGCACAACGCGTCGTTTGACAGAAAATTCTTTGAAACTCGTTTTCCTGAGTTGGGTAATTTTCGCTGGGGATGCTCGATTGCTAACGTTGATTGGCCTGCTCTGGGGTTTGGAAGCAAAAAGCTGGAATACCTTTTGAGTTCTCATGGTTTTTTCTACCCGGCTCACAGAGCTGAAGTGGACTGTTTGGCGTTAGCATGGCTTCTTCATATCAACCCTGACGCACTGCGACGCTTGTTAAATGGTATCCGCACCTCAACTGTGACTATCCGAGCCATAGGTGCGCCTTTTGAGGTGAAAGATGTTCTAAAAGCGAGCGGATACTCGTTCGATTATAATGGCGAAACCTCCTACTTCGCCAAACACTGGTATAAATCTGTACCGGGAGAAGATGAGCAAGAGGAACTGGATTTTCTGTGTGAACTTTATTCCAGTGCCTCCAACATGGTAGCTAAAGAATACATAACAAGCCGGGAAAGATTTAAATAATACTGCATAAAAATTATATGTTGTGCATTGACAGGCTAATGATATACATCTACTATTTGATTCATTGAGTTAGCGAGACCTTACTCAATAAAGCAAGGCGTATCTCCGGCGCTGGACAGCTGGATGTTACCAACCACTTCATGCCGCACTATGTGCGGCTTTTTTTTATCGATTAGAGTCGGATAAGCTAAAAGTTTCAGGTGACTCACTTTCGGTTTTAGTGTTCGTCATCACCCTCCACAGGATCACACCGGCTGCTGCAACACATAAAGATAATAAGGTAGATATCGTACTGCTGTTGCCAGAGAGCCAGCCATATAAGCAAGTGCCGGCAAAAAGCAAAAGCAAAGAGTAGATTAAGAGGTTAACAATCATTTTTTTGTTTATCATTTTAGCTCCAATGATGGTTATCGCTTTTCGGTAAGGCGAAGTTCATTTAATTTGTTCCAGGGAGAAGGGGATGCCTTGATAAGTGTCCGTGATTTCTCCTGTCTTTGAGACTGACAAGAAAATAGGAGAGGACAGCCCCGAGTTCAAAGTTCTGATTACAGAGATGTGCTGACCTCGAAAGTCAGCTTGGAGAGTATTGATCAACTCACCACAAGTAGTGGGGATCTTTTCGCCGTTGTGCCTTATTGTTATCATTAACCGTTATTAACAAGATAAATCATGTTATGCATATTGCATTTATATTGATCTAAAAGTAAAGTGGTGATTCAGGTCTTTTATGCTTGTGGCCTGCCGCCGCCTCTTTAGCTTGGAAGGCAATGAGGCGGCTAACTCAACCTTCTGGCTATTTGACTCTCCCATGCGCAAATCTGTTACCTTTCTCTTCATAATGGCTCATGTTTCACTATCCCCTTCACATGCTTTGGCGGATGTTGTGAAAAAATCCAACTCAGGGATTTGTCATGATGAATCATCAAGATATTTCGAAAAAACAAAGTCCTTTACGGCGTTCCCGTCTATTGAAGAGTGTTTAGGTAGCGGAGGCCGGCTACCCAAGTCCTATGCCAATAAGCATCGCGAGATAGAACTCGCTTCAAGAGCAACTGAAGAAGCTAATAGGGAGGGGCGAGGCTATTCGAAAATTTATGACCGTGACTTATATGAGCATTGGATAGATACGGATGGAGACTGTCAAAACACCAGGCACGAGCTCCTTATCGCGCAGTCTTTAGAACCAGTGACATTCACCAATGCAAGCAAGTGTACTGTCAAAACCGGTTCTTGGTACGGAGCCATGACCTCCAAAACCTTTTCTCTGGCATCAGATGTCGATATCGATCACGTGGTACCTCTGGCTTACGCACATGTTCGAGGTGCATGGAGCTGGCCTTCTGCGAAAAAAATGGCGTTTGCGAATGACGAAGACAACCTGCGAATCACCGAAGACAACATCAATCAATCCAAAGGTGCACAAGGCCTGACTGAATTTCTCCCTCCAAATCTTGCCTATAGGTGTAATTACATAAGGGACTTCGATGGAATTATGAAAAAGTATGGCTTGTCATATTTTAAATCTGAAGAGCGAGAGGTGGACAAGATGCTGGCGAAGTGTTCATCGCCTCACTGACATGGCCGCCAAACAGCAACTTCAGTACAGTCACTTAGACCAAAGTATAAATTCTCATATCTTTTATAATTTTGGTTTATATGGTGAGTATCCATCTAACCTTATGTTATTTATAAAAAATATTATTTATTCAAGTTTCACGCGTTCAATATCAGCGATTGGTTATGCATAATTAATACTTTTTGATTTACTGAGGTTTGACACATCTTCATTTTTATTTATAATTGCACTCGGTCGCCTGAACAACGGCCAGTCAAAACCTCTGGGCTTTGGCAAAACAAACAAAAATCATTCTTCTGATTCCCCCCACCGGCTCGCGCTTGTGGGGTTTTCTCTTTTATGGGCGTTGCAAAATTTTATTGAAAAAAGATTGAACGTACAATATAGTGGGTTTACTACATGATGCACCTCGGTCTTACAGGGGTTGGAACGACAAATGAATTCACCAGTGACAATACAATCTGGCACAGCATACTTTGGTGACAACTTGATTCAGTTAGAGGGAGTCGCCATTGGCATTGAAGCTGCTAACGACGGCGCACTCAGCTCCCGCCCTATTCAGAAAATTTCTTCTTACAAGGGAGCTACTTATATGCTTGAAGTAGAAGATCCTGACCTGGATGAAGTGACGGAAACGTTTTTGCTTCAGGCCCCACTTTCAAAAAGCATAGATATCCGGCTCACAGCACGACAGCGTGATGAATTTGATTGTTGTGTGGGAAGTCCAGGCGGTCCATGGGGAAGGGCTGTGAGTGATTTTATTGTGAACACTACCGAGAATCGTGACTTCATCGAATATGTTCAGAGCCTAACTGACTGTGATGAGCGAACCAAATATCTGGATTGCAAAATCACGGCAGAGGCCTTTGAGTGCTTGCGAGCGTTGAAAAGTTACGGACTTAGTCAACGAAAAGCTATTGTGGCCATGACCGATTTTCATAAAGGAGGTTTGTAATGCTGCGAGCCTTGATTCCATTTGTCGGAGAGATAGCGGTCCATAATCACTTCATCACCAATGATCTTTATGAATACTACCTTCTCGAAGAAATAAGCAAGGAAGGGTGCACAAAGTGCTTGGTTCATAAAGAAAGCACGGTGATCGAGGATGTTGATATCAGCAAACTCAAACCGAAGATAATAAGCTGGGCGAATGAGATGTCACCTATTCCAGGAACCCCCAACTACTTGCGCCCACCTATCAACGGCATTTGGATAAGTTAATTAATACCTAAGGGCCAATTGCCTTTCCTAAGTCAGTTGGTCTCACCTGGTCAATAATACCATTTTAGGTGCGTCTCAAATCACTTCCCAGAAAATTTACACATCGTGGGCAGGCGCACGACGCTACCACTTCGAAGCTCATCATAACGCTTACGCTTGCGTCTTTTATCGGGTGTATTCAGCACCTCTGCTTCCACAGCTCTTATATGCACACCAACTTCTGCAGCGTCAAAATGTTGAGCCAAGCAGACTGCTGAATTTGCGAAACCGGCAGCGAGCTTTGCCCTGACTTCCTTTTTGGAAATATTGGCGTCAAGCACCTCCTGTAACAAGAGGGCATATTGCTTCAGCGATTGCTCTCTATAACCGTCATTGTTTCTATCGCTTGCGCTGACTTGGAAAGCGAAAAATACGTTGATCAACATGTATAGAATTAAACACTTCAATGTTATCTCCTTTGTGCAATAAATATATTTTATTTGCATAAAAAGCTTGACGCAAGATTGTACGTACAATATATTGAGTTGAAATAAAGGTGCGCCTCGACTTTTCTGGGGCTGGATATCGTCATGAAGTTTAAATTTGATTTGAGTCAGCTGAAAAAAGCATTTGTTGGAACAGCCAACTGGGACATCTACGTCGACTCGGAAGGCCGTCTTTACTCAGTGGGTAAACCAGAGCGTCGGGGTGCTGATGGATTCAATATGGATTCTATGTACGGCGATAAGCACCATATCAAGCGCCTCATGAGCCGAGGGCATTTTTCTGATCACCCTACTGAAATCGGCCTTGAACTGTTAAGTGGATTACATTCTCGCTTTATTGGTACCGGCCCTCAAAGTGCTGACTCAGCAATACTGTCATTTTGAGGCCTTCCAATGTCAGCACTAATTGAATATCAAGACACCGCAAACTCGCCATCTGCACTGTTAGATCAACCGCTTATCGTAGATAACTTTGCAGGAGCTGGTGGCGCATCACTGGGCATGGCCAATGCGCTGGGGCGCAGTGTCGATATAGCTATAAACCATGACACTGATGCTATTGCTATGCATGAAGCAAATCATCCAGGAACTTTTCACTATTGCGAAAGCGTTTGGGATATCTGCCCGCGGAAAGCTACTCAGGGGCGGCATGTCGCTGCAGCGTGGTTCTCTCCGGATTGTCGTCATTTTTCTAAATGTAAAAACGGCAAGCCCAAGAAAAAGGAGATCCGCGGTCTAGCGTGGGTCGCTGTTAGGTGGGCCGCTACGGCTCGACCTGACGTCATTTTTCTGGAAAACGTCGAAGAGTTTAAGAGCTGGGGACCGCTGTTAGAGGATGGAATGCCTTGCAAACAGCGAGCTGGGCAAACATTCCAGTCGTTCGTCAATGCCTTGAAAAAGCATGGTTACCGTGTCGAGACCAAAGTGCTAATAGCTGCTGATTTTGGTGCTGCGACAAAAAGAAAGCGATTGTTTCTGGTTGCTCGCTGCGATGGAAAAGCCATTGTGTGGCCGACCCCGACGCACGCACCATATCAGTCCGCACAAGTGGAAAGGGTTAATAAGCTGCCCTATGAAGCAAGCTTCAGGCATATAGATTGGCAGGCACCGACAACCAGCATACTCGGCAGGCCTCGACCCATTGTACTTAACACATTAAAGCGGATTGTCAGAGGCATAAAAAGGTTTGTCATTGAAGATCGTGCCCCCTTTGTTGTTCAGCGAGGCTATGGCGAAAGGCCCGGACAGGTCCCAAGATCTCAGGATGCTCGTGAACCGTTTGGTACATTTGTCGCTGGTGGTATCAAGCATTGTGTGTGCAACCTTTCCCTAAAAGCGTCAGAGAATTGGAGTGCGCAGGGAGACTGGGCAGTCATGGCAAACATTGTTAAGCACTATGGGGGGAACTATAGCGGCGCTGGGTTACCACTGAGCGCACCACTCGACACCATTACGACGGTTGATCACCATGCCTTGGTAAACACTACAGTCGTAAAAGGGATAGCTCTTACCGATGAGGAGCGCTACAACGCGTGGTGTATAGCGAGAATGTTCGAAGACGCGTCAGAGGAAATCGGTGGCCAGGTCCCACTTGAACGCAAGCCGTACATAACAATCCATGGAGCGGTATTGGTAGATATTCACATGCGGATGTTACTCCCCAGAGAACTCTATAGCGCCTCGGGTTTCCCTGCCGACTTTCAAATTGAGCATGACACCGAAGGAAAGAAAATCAGCAAAACGAAGCAAGTTGCACGAGTAGGGAACGCAGTTCCACCTGTTCTGGCAGAAAGGCTCTTTAGCGCCAATTTACCTCAATTATGCCAACAGCCGGCGAACAACAGCCTGTCAATGAGCGCGTAGAAAAGGATTAAAAATACAATGAGTTCAGCACTAGCGTTAAATATACAATCGTCACTGCCACAATCTATTAGCAGGGCTTTTAGCACACCATCAAAATCTAAGGTGGAGCAATTATTATGGCGTTATGAGGTCAGTAAGAAATCATTGAATGAAACTTACAAAGCCGTTCAATCGTTCGCCTTCCAGGAGTCCGCTGATTTACTTCTTAAGTCTGGCCTTCCGCAAAGAGAATCTTCTTTGAACAGCAGCTTTTCTCAAGCTGATATAAAGAAAGCTCTGCTATTGCTTGATCAAAAGTATTGGAAACAAGCCATGGCATTGACGGATGTTGAAGTTCACATGCCTCAGAAGCGCCGCTCAGAATGGAACGAATCAATAGAAAGCCTCGACTTCCCTGAGTTCACCGAAGAGAACGTCATTAGTAGCTTGATAACTCTTCTCAGAGAGAGGGACCAGTTTGTTGCCGAACGCGTGGACGGCGCGTTCCGCAATTTAAGCTCGCAACATCTTACAAACGTCCCGCAAGGATTCAGAGCACGCATGATCATAAGTGGAATCCACTCAGATTCTTACCCAGATTCAGAGATGTGCGGATACTTGACCGATTTGCGTATTGTCGTTTCACGCTTTATGCATGGTGAAAGAGCCAGTGAAGAAAACCTTAAGCTTCATAACATTGGAACCTATGACCTGATTCGAGATCTCGTTCCCTATCCAGGTGAATGGCATGAAATAGATGGGGGGGCAATGCGGATTAAAGTATTCAAAAAGGGCACAGCGCACTTGGTGGTAGATCCGGACGTCGCCTGGCAACTCAATGAAATTTTAGCATTCCTGTATCCTCGGGCCATCCCCCCTGAGTTTCGACAGAAACCAAAAGCAAAAGTGAAGTCATTCAATCTAACGATGCAGCTGGTACCGTTCGATATTTTAAAATGCCTTCGAGAGCTGACCGAAAGTCGGGAATTTTTATCCTCGCACAGAGGTTACGGTAAAGTTATTCCGGGAGTGTATGAACTCCGTGGCACTTATAATATGGATAAGCATCAATTGAGAAAGTGTGACGACATACTTCAAGCCATTGGTGGTGAGAAAACAGGGCATGTAACTTACAAATTCGATTATGACGTGCTCCCTGTCATTAAAACAATTCACCGAACAGGATTGCTACCGGATAAGGTGTCCCATCAGTATTACCCCACACCGGAAAATGAAGCGTTGGAGCTAGTCAAATTGCTGACGGGGCTGCCAGGTGATCGCTTGCTTGAGCCAGAGGCCGGGCAGGGCAACATCGCTGTGCATCTTAAAGGGGATGTGACCTGCGTTGACGTCAGTAGCCTTAATTGCCAAATCCTAAAAAAGAAAGGTATGGAAAATGTTGTAGAGGCGGACTTTCTCAAGTGGGCTGAAAAGCAGAGCTGTGCAGGCGTTACTTTTGATGGTATTTGCATGAACCCTCCCTTTAGTTTGGGCCGCGCCGAGTTGCATATCAATGCCGCCATTGGGTTGCTGAGCAAAGATGGTGTACTTGCCTCGATAGCGCCAAAAGCAACCGCTATCAAACTGCAGAAGCAACATCCAGGGCTAACCTACAGTGATATTCCTCAGAATTCTTTCCCTGGCATTTCGATTGAGATGGTAAGACTAACATTCAGAAACCGCAGAAATAATAAACGTTAACAGTGAGGCAATTATGAAAGATAACAAGTTGGTGAATATTGATAATGCTTCGGAAAATGTCGACTCGAAGCAGCTTAATGAATACATGGTGATAGTAGAAGAGTTGGGAGAAGCACAAGAATACCGTGTCACGTCCCGCCATCAACTGGATGATATGGATGAGAGCGAGATGCTCAAGCTGTTAGGGCAGAAGATCCAATTTGGTAGTGAGGCTGACTTGTCATTGTACAGCCTCTCAACTATGCAGGTGGTGGAAGTATAGGCGGTCAACGGATCCCGAATCGGGCGGCGTTGTCGGAACCGTATTCGACAGCGTCGGCTATTTTTTCAGTGTTTACATCAAACTGAGAGGTGTTCTTCTGTGGAAATTGCTTCTTCCACAAATCAAAAATTAAAGGCACGTCATGTACTGCCAGGCAAGATGATAGTAGTTCGCGATCATCGCTCATGAAGTTGTTGCTACTTAAAACCAGTTGAAACAACAAATGCTGCTCAAATTTAACGTTTTTATCTAACATTCGTTGTATGATAAAGCTGTAACCGGCCTTGGCTTGTTCGTCTTCAAGCTCGACCATATTCCCGGTCATTGCCATTAGTTCCTCAAGTTCATCATAAGCATCTGCAATCTCTTCTGTTGCGAGCTCCGCAAATTCCATATCACACTCGAAAAGCGTACACGCCTCCAGTGTTAAGGCCGGAAAAATACTTTTGGCGCCATCAGCATTCTTAAACGACTGAAACCAGTTTGTCCTGAACGCTTCATCGCCCAGACGCAAAGAGTGTTCAGCGAACCTGAGAAACTGCAATGCTTTGAACATGCCCAGAGTGGATGCATTTTTCTTGAGTAGCGATAAATAATAGCTTTCCTCAAATGAATAGATGTTCTGGCCACTTTGGATCTTGTCGTAGGCTGCTAGAATTCGCTTCCTGCGCTCAGAACTAGGCACCCATTCGCCTTCCTCAGAGTCAGAGTAAGCGATCAGAGGGCCAAAGTAATCTGCACAGGTACTTTCGCCTTTTTCCAGGGTTTCAGCTAAGTAGGGGACCAGGTTATCGAAAACGCTATCGATGTCTTTGAGTGTTGAGGCTTCAACGTGAATATGAAGCTGTTCTTGCTGGACCACTTGCGTATTAAACCTGAATTCAGGCTTTGCCATTGCCGTGGTGTTTTCAGTGGCTTTTAGCAGTAGCTCTCGATCGATGTCATCAATCTTTTCAAGGCCCTTAGTCCCAAGTTTTCCTGTGATGGTAATTCCGTACATTATGAACAATTACTATTATTTATGCATAATGTAAGGAGTCTATATTAACCGCTGATGAAGTCAAATTCTGGCGTTAACACTTCGTAATGCGAATTGCTGGAGGTGTTCATTGAAAGACTGTATTTTTTTATCAGGTGACTGGGGTTTCGCCACTTTAGTTTGGCTCACGGGCTCTCCTGTGATCAGAGCGCGACATTCCGGATAGATTCCGTTCTCGACAGCATATTCGTAAACTTCTAAATGATGTTGTCTGAACTCTCTCTCACTGACATAAACCTTTGCTATCTCCAGGCACATTTCGCGAGATAACTTTTCTCGATTACTCTTGAGGAACGGCTTGCAGACTGTTATCCAGCGGTAGCGTTTCGCTGCCCGATAAGAAGGTTTATGACAATCTTTCCACTCTTTTGTCGTCCAGTACTTAGAAGCTTCAGCCTGACATTTCGATATTGTCCAGACCCTACTTGGGTTGCTCATATGAGCAGTAACTTCCAGTATGATGTTTCGCCGGTGTGCAGCATGATATGCGCGAGGCTCTGCTTTAAGCCAGTCATTTTTGTGTTCGTGTTGCAAAGCAGATTTGTGGATGGCGTCATAGGTCCATTTATTCTTTGGCATTGTCGTTACTTCTGTTATATCCAAATAAAGATAAATGATTCATTAGTACGCGTTAATTATGCATAACATAGTTATCATAAGCAAAACTTGTTTTATCTTTTTGGGTTTGATATATTGTACGTACAATATATGAGGGAAAACGTCTTATGAATTTAGCTGTATTAGTTCCTCGCGAAGGTTCGTATCCATCGCAGGTAATCAAGCAGGGTAGTGCAATTGTTAGTATGGGCGAGCCAGAAGGCATGGAAGAAAGTGTGCTGGTGTATTACGAGGGTAATATTCACGGTGCGTGCAACCTTGAATCATTTGAGGATAAATGCGAGATAGCGGCTGGACGTGGCCTGCAACGCTATCCGACAACAGCCTTTCTGGTTGCTGAAAAAACTGATTTCGTGGAGATTGGTACTTACTGCCCAGAGTCGAAGGAGGTGAAAATTAGTCAACCATCTGTTTTAGAGCAGTGGACATAAGTTTCCATTGAATGTTGCAAAAAATATATATAATGTGTATATTCTCATCATTGTTCAAATCCTCGCCACGGATGGCGTTCTCCCTGGGCATTTCCTCGGTAATCGGCTTGACCTGAGAGGCTTCGCCCGCCAACATGTTGGCGGGCTTTTTTTTGCCTATCAATCAGTACATGCCCTCGGGGTCTCGGTAATTCCTGATGTGTCCATGGTAATTGTTTTGGAACAAGAACCATCAGCGTCACAAATCTTAAATCCATAGTTTAGCGCTGTGTCGATTTCTGTGACGGTGACTTGTGAGTCTGGATATTCGTCCACCAGCGTTACCGTTTCATTTTCCCAGCCTGAGCTTTCAGGTGCTCTAGACAGGAGCTGAATGTATTCACCAGCATCGAGCTGCTTATTTTGTAGGAAAGTGAGCTGCACGATTGAGCATAACGGAGCACGGTCGCCGAAATACTTTACTGCCCAGTCCTGCTGGCACTCGTCGAGGTTATTTATTAAGTAGTCGACTTTCCCAATCATGCCGTTTTGAAGCTCGAACGCATATTTGGAAAACAACGCCGCATCAGGTAGGCCATTTCCACAGGTAGCACCTTTGCAGTCCGTCTCAAGAGTGGCAGCGGAAGAGGAAAGGCTTAGGGCCAGCTCAACGATGTCGGAGCCCACTCCCAGTTCTTGTACTACTGCGGCAATGACGCCAGAAATCAACGGTGTGCTTGCTGATGTTCCTTCCCACCAGCATGGGTTGGGATCATTCTCATTGCAGGCACCCAGAATGAACATGCCTGGTGCTACATAATCAATAAATTGCCCGCGGTTCGTAAACTCGGTAAGCAGGCCCGAGTCTTCATCAATTGCTCCAACTGCAATTACACCGTCACAATCGGCGGGATAAAAGTTTGGATCTGTCAGAGTCGAGTTGCCAGCTGCTGCGATTAAAATAAAACCTGCGTCCTTGGCCTTATTGATGGCACTTTGCATGTAGGTAGGGCAGGTGTCAGAACCCAGCCCGCCAAGAGACATGTTCACGATGCCAGGGTTGCCCTCATATGGGGATACGCCTTCTACCGTCTCTCCTGCCAACCAATCCAACATTGTAGCAAGGTCGGATAGTACGCCCGTACCACAATCCATCACGCGCATTGCATGGACAGTAGCATTTTGCACAACGCCAGCTCCCATAATGTCGTTATCCTCAACCCCAGCTGCAATAGTCGCAACACCCAGACCGTGGCCATTACATAACCCTTGGTCAACCGACTCTGGTCTCGGGCTATAATTGTCATTGGGGCGTTGAGGTACACCATCTACAGGCGTTGTTACGAAAGATCTCCCCGTATACTCAATTTCAGGGCTTTCGAAGAAGCTTGAATCCGCAATTACTAAGTCAATTCCAGAAGGGCTATTTCCGGAAAGCGTGTCATGATTCTCCCACATCTCAAAAACATTCAGACCGCCAGGCAAATGCTCCAGTGATTGATAGTAACTTTGTGAGTTGAGTTCCGGGTCGTTGGGAATTGTGCTGGTGGAGTGGATTACAATATCGGGCTCAACCAACCATGTTGATTGCTGTTGATTGAGTATTTTTGCGACTTCATCCGCTTTAAGGCCGAAGCTCTCCAGCGTAATTACTTTGTGAGCGCTCTTTTGCGCCAGGTCCGCAGGATGCGACAAGATGGCGTTGGTCTGTGCTGGCTTGGGTAAGCACCAAGAGTGACCATTCTCATTAACACAGATTGCACCATCGCGATTGAATTGCTGATTTTGCTGCTCAACTAACGGTGCGTGTGACAAAACAAGACGCACAGACTCTGGCTCACTGGCAAATGTCGTCGAGGAGAGGACCGCACCAAAGATGGCTATTAAGATTGATTTATACATGTTATTGGCCTCTCTCACAGTTTTCTGTTTCTGGAAAAGCAATTGGATGGAGAAAATCGAAAGGTTCTGAAAATGTCCATTCGTCGTCTTCGTAAAGACCAATGGCGGTATTTCCGATGAGTTGCGACAAAGTTTCGTTTTCTACGTCCAAATAAAGAGAAAGAGGGATACTCCGGATCATGCCATTTGTTGCGGTAACCAGGTTATCCAGTGCGTTGTTAGTGGGCAAAAACAAGTCTTGTGCCTGACTCAGAGTGGCATTGATAGCTTGGCCAAGAGTGGTCTCATCCCCTTCCCCGGATTCGTAAAAGGCGATTTCACTTTGAAGGTCTTCTGCCATTGTCATGGTTTGTTCGTCAAGTGAAGTAATGGTGAGATCACTGGGTTGTGTGAAGCTAGCTCGCTCCAGAGCGGGATCTGAAATAAGAGCTACCTCAAGCAGTCGGGTGTAAAGCTCTATTTCTGGTAGGTTTGTTAATGAGGGAAGTAAATTTCCTAGCGTTCTCGCATCAGATACCATTGTATCGCCAGAGCTATTACTCAAACTTATCTCCAGAGAAATATCGGATTCTCTTTGGCCAGAGCCGGGATTCGATACCTGGCTAACGTCATCCGTCGCAGAAAGAGAAAGTGTTGCGCTTCCACCAGCGACCAAGATCTCAGAGAGCCCGACTCGGAGTTGAGTGGCTTGCTCTGAACTCTCAAGCCCTACTGTAAGTGCATCACCCAGCTGCTCTTCTGCGTGAGTAGTGACATCAATCGATACGTTTCCTTCGGCGCCCATCAAGTTTACCGGTATTAGCAGCTCCTCATGTTCTCTTAACGAAAACGTGGTTTGGGCCAGTGAAAACTCAAGACCAGACGTGTTGTCTAAAAACACTTCGAATGAGTCGCTGCTTGAGCGAGATTTTTCGTCTGTCACGGTCACCGTGACATTAGCAGAACCGTTATTATTGATCTGGCCAAGTGACAATTGGCCACTTCCAGTATTGCCTGCCAAATCATGCGAGACTGAAAGGCCGGGGTAATCAGAAGTGATCGTGATAGAAGGATCACCTTGTGCACCTGAAACAGAAAACGTAAATGTCTCGCTCTGGTTTTCAGCGATACTGTTAACAGGAGTGATTTCAATATTCAGTGTGGGGAGGGGGGGCGTTTTTGGAGCGGACTCCCCATTAGAGCCGCCCCCACACCCATACACGGTGGTCGCGACCAACAAAAGTATAGGCCGCAGAGACTGGAATTGCATTCGTATTACCTCTCAAGTTTTATGCACAAGTGTTAATAGTGGTGCATATTAACGTGCTCTAACTTGGAAAGGTAGTCGCGGGTTGCCGAGAATTTAGTCCGACTCTTCCTTAATCATCCCATCTGGTTTTCAGACAATGTACTCTTTGAATTCAGGAGAATAGAACATCTTGTCAGGTCCGCCACTGACACCGGCTTTAGCTTGCACTCTAAATACGAGTCGCTGAACTATTTGGGGATCAGCTGTGAAACTTAGTTTAGGCGATACATGGCCAGTCCCGGAGATCACAGGCTGCTTGGAGTCCAGCGTGCAGTTTCTGCCCAGGAAATTCTGCGTGCCTAGATTGCATACAAAATTGGTTTCTCCACCGGATCTATCTTCGTATTCACCTGACATCGTAAGCTCAGTAAGCTTAATAGGTAAGCTGGTGGCATTCTGGACCGTGACTTCAACGGTATATTCTCCCCGCGTAGTCCCTTAATTATCCTCTGAGATAGCGTGATGTCAGGCTCAGGGACGGAAGGTTCCGGTGTTGGTTGATTCTCCGCCTCTTTCTTCTTATGGAACGTTAAGGCGGCGTAAATAGCACAGGATACGGTTGCTATTACCGTGATAGTTTCGATGTCCATGGTTTTATACTCCTTGGCTAATGGAAAGGTCGCGTACTTCCTGTCAAAAGTGCGGACTGGGTTGAGGTTAAGGCTGTCGCTCGGAGGAGATGTGTAGTTCTCCATTTTTAGCAACTATCTGAAAATTACTTGGTTCATTCGCTGCCCCTACTGTTAAGGTTGGGAGTCCGGCACTGACTTCAAGTTTTAGGTTTAATGAATTTGCCAGATGTTTATCTCTGAGATTGATTTCCGCATGGTTTGCAAATTCACAGTTGAGAATGTGGGAGCCCCGTAATACGCCGTCGACATCTCGCTGTGGGGCAACAGTCGTATCCGCAACTTCATACTCGACTCTGTGAGGTCTCACTGATGATTTGTGAGAGATGGCCACCAGCGCAACTTGCATTTTTGACCGGGCTAAAGAGCGCTCAAACTCTGTCATGGGGTCGCCTGCATCTAGCTCAGGGGGCTCTTCTCCAATCCATCCTTCAGGGTCATGGTATGCCCATACATTACGCTCTAGGCTGGGGAGGCTATCGCTCGGTGAAACCGAAAGCATCGGCTGGCTGGTATTAGTATTACTCAGGTAGTTTTGCAGGTCGTCAGCTTTACCTACCCCATTTACCTGTCCCCCGCAATATTGAGCAACGACCTCGCCGATGTCTCGAAAAAAGTCGATGTGCTGGGATTCTGTATCCAGTTCACCAATTGCACCTGGGTTTGTGAGTAGAGTAGTTACCAGTTCCGCTAATTCGTGTGGTTGTAATTGCTTTGACATCATTTATACCTGTAGGAGCTATTAAATTCGTTATGCATATTAGAGTACAAATAACCCAATGTAAACGCTAAATACATATTGACTTAATGTTACTTTGTTATATTGTTAACTCTCTACCGGAAACGGTGCTCCTACTCTAAAAAGCGAGGTAACTATGAAATTTACTGTAATTGGTCAACAAGCCGAAGATGGCAAACTTTTCTTTTTGCACGCAACGGCTGCGACTGTAAAAGATGCTATGAGCTGGCTCGAAAACGAAGTGGCTGACTCAAAAGCCGTTATGGCTGTCACTGGCCACTTGCTTGAAGGTGAGGTGATATTTAAGGGAGAAGAGCTTCCCGCAAAACATGAGACAGTTGCTGAAGTAAGCGCATCGGGAGAGAAATATGCCGCTATCGGGATATCAACCACAAATTTAACTGTTAATGACGTGGAACTGCTCACCTTCATGGCAAAGGATCCGTCTTGCAACATGGTCTCGATGCGTCAGACAGGCTTTTTCGTGAAACTTTACAATGAACCTACCAGTAATCATTACCCTGGTGCGAGTACCACCTTGCGGTCGCTAATGTCTGACGTTCTGGCTGGTGGATGCCGACTAATAGAGTTTGACACTGATGCTGAGCCTTTTGGTGACTATCCCCTGTTTGAGCATTAGGAGGGTTAAATAGAACCTCGCCGCAGCGAAAACGTTGCGGCGCGTACTGCTAACGTCCTTTGACAGCTACTATCTCATCTCGATGTCTGCTTCACTATGAATAGAGAACACTTGGGTACAGAATTCACAAGTGAATTGATGCCCTCTTGGATCTCCGTAGAAACCACTAAGGCGCTGTTTACAGTTAGGGCATTCGACTACTACATTTGTAGCAATTACTTCTGTAACTTCCATGACACACTTCCTCTTTGGTGTTGTATTCAATTATGGCTGCATATGAACTACGGCGGCATCATTCTCTTCATGCCAGGCATCAACATCACTGTCATAATGGTCCCTTACGTATAGCTCGAATTGCCTGTCTGACTCGCTGTCCGGATCATGCTTGTAGGCCAGCCCATCATCCAACTCCCGAAGGTTCTCTACCTTTTCGAATTCGACACCCTCTGGTGAACGAAGAATCAACATATCCACGGGAAAGTCGTAGCTCTCATCACCGGTTACTACAAACGATGAGTTTGACTCAGGGAGGTTGCTTTCAAGCCAGTCTTTTAGACTGATTTTTGGAAGGGCTTCGGTTGATTTGTGTACTTTCCACACCTCTCCATATCTTCTGGCTACGTTTGAGCTCTTGGATAAGCACATTGCCCCCTCAATACCATCTATGCCGGTAATGCCCTTCCACCCTGTAAAGTGAGGGTTGCTTGTGCCGTGATACCAGGTGTTTTCGGATGCGCTACTCATCAGTATCTCCAATACGAACATTCTTGCTATACTTTCCTCACTTCTACAGTCAGGTCAACGCCTGAACCATACATTTTGGTTAAATCCAGATTTGAATTTATATGTCATCTCATGAATACGATTGATCCCCCCGAAGAGGGAACCGAAGTCCTCTTAATGACAAAGCCTCCAGCGATCCTACTGAAAGCGACGTTTTCAAAAGGCATATTTCGAGTTAACGGCCATTGGTCTATCAGAGAGCTATCGATAGAGCATGTCGATTTTTGGGATTACGCTTAGATGCGCTAAATGCATATTGACTAATTGTTACACCATGTTATGATTTAACTGAAATGGCGACTCCTACCGCCTAATAATCCTAACGCGAGGTAACACATGAGTTTTGCAACTGTAGATATTGAAATACTTAAAAGAGACCACGACAGGTTATTCAAAAAAAATGACGATGGGGAATCACTTGCAGCCAAGCTAGGCATTCCGGAAAAGCACTGGGAAGGGCGTGAAAACTTTGTGTTTAAGGACCTCGGTGATAGAAAGTACGGTTCGCTTCCGGAATGGGAAAACGAGTTAATTCGTCTTCGGATCCCCTATGTAAGCAACCATGGGGAAGGGGAAGGCTTTGAGTCCGGATACCGCTCTTTTAATATTCTGCCAAATGGGGAATTGCTAAGCCGTACAGTGGGTGATGGTGATATTTACAGCTTGGATGTGGAAGACGTATTCAGCGCGTTTGAAGAAGGCTGCCTTGATTCAGAGCTTGAGAGATGGTCAGAGCAATTGAATATGATCAAGTGGCCATTACAAGAAGCCATCATTGAAGCGCGAGAAAAGGCGATACCAGAGGTGACCCAGGACTATGACGGTGAGCACGATGACTTTATTCGCTTGTTCTCACTCGCCGACGCGCTCGTCACTTCAAGTCTCGGCAAACTTACTTATCAGGAGCTTTTAGAATGCTCTGAACTGGTGCTACGTAGCCGGGTAGAAGCTGCCGGGGCTGAGCCTACACCAATTACCCAGAGACTGATCGGGGAAGCTCTTATCTATATCGGTAAATCTACAAAAGCGTTGGATGAAGTTAAGCATCGAGTAGCGTTAGAAAGAAAGCCTTTTCCACCAGCGAAACACGAGACGGTGCTATTAACTGTAAAGGCTCCGACAAAATTAGGAAGGTTTGAGCACAAGTTTTTGCTGCCACTCGATCCGAATGAGCGAACTACAGAAAACATAACCAAATTATCGATGTCAGTGTTGGATGCGGAGAAGCCTCTTCAAGCTGTCGATGTTATTTCAATTTCTCCAGCGTTACCGGTAGGGGAGTTGGCGATTCTACAAAAGCACATTGCAAGCGTCTCTCGGGAAACCGTGGAATCGATTATTCGTTAACGTGCGATCAGCTACTGGGGTCTCGGCCCCAGTGTAAGGAGTCATTGTGGGAACACTTATAAAGGGTAATGTTCGTACTGGTCGAGTGTCAGCTGTGGATGCGCGGAACGGATTGCCTGAATTGCAGTTTGAGCGAGCCAGCGTTGATGCCAAGATGCCCCTGCTTTTCAGCGAAGCCAGATTTTACGATGCCCTCGAACTCAATGAATTTTTGTTGAGCCTGGCGAATGGACGGCAGTTAACCGAGAGCTCTTTGCTTGGAAAAGCGAGAACGCTGCTTCGCTTCCTGGATTGGCTTGAGACGGTTGACAACGTTCCAGGTATCTATTCGGTTTCACTATCAAGTGATGCCGGTGAATGGGTTCCATATGCTAGGTATTGCGATTATATCTCAAGTAGAGTGGCCAAAGGCAGAATCAAGGATCAGAGCGCAAAGTTATACATAGCGCATGTTCGCCAATTCTATCGATGGGCGGCTGATGAGGGCAGGGTACGTGACTCTCTGATGGATAAGCCAGTTGAACAACCGGATGTGGTTCAGGCACTGATAAGGAGCTTAAAGCATTCTTCGTTTAATGCCCAAAAGGCCGCCCCTAGAGGCGATTCAGCTGAGCAGAGTATTGATGTCAATGCGCTCCTAAAAGCATGTAATAAACTGCCCGTATCAGCGGGTTTATGGGTAAAACTCGCACTTCAAGCTGGCCTAAACGCCTCCGATATCGTTTCAATAAAGGAAACAGACATCACAAAGCCTGCTTATGAACAGCAAGGTGCGGTAATTGAATGTGGGGAGGCTCAAAAAAGACAGGTCGTGGTACCTTGTGAGCTCATGCGCGAGCTGGTGGCTTATAAGCACACTCCGGAGAGAATATTCCGGCTTACAGCGTATAAAGAAAAATACCCGCACGAAAGGAACGCACCATTATTCATTAATCGCTCTGGAGAAGCGTTGAATAAAGGCTCTATTACGAATGTGGCATCGCAGATAAATAAAATAATGAAGCCCAGCGCAGAAAACAAAGTGTCATTTGATACATTCAGAAAGTTGCACGTCGCTGCTTTGATAAATGGTATGGACGGCACACCAATGGACAAAATGAAATCTATGTTAAAAAATCATCTGGGTATAAATCGGGACCAGAGTTTAAATCGCTACTTCGAGGCCAACTTCAATACAGACACTGTGCTTGGCCACCCTGTTTTTAAAGCGGCCTTATTTAGGAAAGGAGACTCGGCGTGAAGAGTGAAACCTACCAAAAGCTTGTAGATGCTATTGAAGAAAGAGGCAAAAGTGGGAAAGAACTCTCTGTGAAAGGGATAGCTGAAGACTGTGGTCTCTCGCACGCGACAATTTTTAATCGGTACCCGGAATTAGCGTCTTTGATAAAGGCACTTCAACATTTTGGAAGCTCCGCCAAAGAAAAAAGCCTACAGCAAGAGCTACAAGCTGAAAGAGAGAAAAATAAGCAGTTAGTGGAAAGAATTCAGGAACTGTATCATCACTTTACCCTTTAACTACTTTTTCGAATTAATCGCTCCGATTGTTCCGGTCTTGATCAGAGGCACACTTAGGACAAATACTATTGTCGGCTTAGCCCTCAGCCCTTTGGGCGGCGCTGAATCATGGCGCCATACGGTTACCGCAATGATTGCTGGTGACTACTTCAACGGTTTCATCTTCTCCGATTAGGTAGTGGTCTCTTAACTTTCTGGTTAGGCTACTGTCGTTAGATAGCTCAACCGGTTCGAACATATTACTTACCTCACGGTGATCGAGTACGACTTGGGATATTCCGGTTTGAGAGTCAATTAGCTGTAACATGGTACCCTGATCATCTTCGATCTTGTGAACGGTGACTGAGGAGCCGGTCCCAGTTAATTGCTTTTTCCCTGCGGACTTGATGGCATTGACCAGGCGTCCTGCCTTTCTCCCGACTGCCGTCGAAGTCGCGTTAACGGCGGTGGCAATGTTCCCAGAGAGGCTACCATTCGTGATAATCTCAACTGGCTTTCCAAAACCCTCAAGCTTAGTGAGAGCTGCATACAAGCGGGAGGGGGGCATTATGCGTTGTGATTCATCATCCATGTGGGTTTTTAATGTTTTCCCTGCAGCCGGGTTAACACCTTCAAGGAATTCGTTAATCGCTTTGCAGGTGGTATACCGATTGGGATCAACCATGTACTTGTCGGTATACATGTGTTCCCAAAGGCTTTTGGTTATGCCGCTTACAAGAGGAATCCCTTTTTCATGAGTCTGTTTCAGAAAACTTTCGAATTTCGAGCCAGCGCGAAGTGCAAAAGATTGCGCATTCTCTGCCCAGTCCCGACGCTCAGCAATTATTGATGATGCTTTGCGAAGCAGCTTTGCCGTGGTACCGGAGAGCAATTTTTTTCCAACGTAGAGCATGGCAGCAGCGCCGACTAATGTTGCTGCATTGGAAAGATCCGGGGCTGTCGTTACCTGTTGAAAGAGTTCGGTCGCTGAGGGAGCAACGTCATTTGCATCCATTAGTTTCATCAAAGAAGCTGTAGCTACGGTACTGGCAACATAGGCAAAAGCCTGAATGTATTTATCCTCGCTTAACTGGTAGTGGGAGACACGCTTACCTGGTAGTTCGGCTTTAGACCTTTCCGCTTGACGCATGATGATTTTCTGGACGGTCGGATCTTCGTGACCCGAGTGCAGCGGAATTACCTTTGCTGACTTCACACCACTTAAAGCTTCGTCCAGGTTAATGGCTCTGACGACATCTTCTTCTTCATTGATAGCGAGCAAGATAGGCTGCGAATCATCATCCCGGCCAATGCACAAATAGCTTTCTGAAAAATATTTATCCCCCAGTGCCGCGCTCACGGTGCTTTTATCCACGAAGAGTACACTGCCAATCGGGAATTTACCTGACAAAGCCTGCGCGGGGGTTAATGAAAGGGGGTTCTGAATTTTATCGGTTAACTCTGCGGCAACCTGGTCATTTATCATATGCATCTGATGTTTCCGTAGATGGCAACGAAAGCCTGAGCCTTCTGTTTCAAATCTTGTTGTTCAAGTTCCACTATAATACAATTGTATGCACAAAATATCTAACTTATGCAAAATGGCGGCGTTATGACAATGATTTCTTGGAGAACAGGTGACTTCGATGAAGGGATCCCACACAGTGAATTCTCTGTAATTCAGGAAACCGTGTATCTGGTACAGCCAGAAGGTAAAAAGCCAATAGCAGAAACCAATTACCGGGGCGACGCTACGTTCGGTGGTCAAAATGCCTTTGAGATATTAGTCAGCAATAATTTTCCTGACGTTGAGTTTTCGTGCCGTTCTGAAAAGCAGAGATTCGGTATGTATCTGCAGCATGCCACTATTTATGAAGATGACTGTCGTTATTTCGTAGATTGTGATTTGGTGCCTCAGGGGAGCGTTGCAATGCAGACTCTGAGAGGATTTCTCGGTGATGATAAGCCCATCGTCTCTTACAAGAGTAGGATGGCCGCACTACCCGATTTGGGAGGGCTCACGCTTAACACGCTGGTGGGTAGCGGCACGGTTGAGATGAGAACACTTAAGGTATTCTTCCCCCTAAAATTTTCTTATAACCCTCGTGTTAAGTACCACCAGCTTGGACCTAGCCGAATTTGTTCCTACCAGGGGTATTGCCCCAGAAGAGCTCACGATTTAGTGGTGGGGCTTTAACGAAGTTCACGGAGACTTTTCCGGTATGAAACTAATATTTCCATACTCGTCGAATGTCATGCCCTTAACATCGTACCCTTCATCAATAAGATAGCTAAGCAAAGAGGCAGCCAATGCCTCTGCATTATTCACGGCTTTTTCTTCTCGCTCTTTTGCGCTGACTATTTGCTGCACAGATTTGGAACCAAGGCTGTAGAGCTTGGCCCACTCAGCTTGGCTAGCGCCAGCTTTCTTTCGTATGCGACAGTAAAGTGCGTAATTTCGCGTTTCAATATCCAATGATAATCTCTCCACAACCTGCCGAATTTTGGTATCATGAGTTCGCCAATCATTTTGCCTCGCGGCTGGTTGGCAGCGCAGCGTGTGTAGGAGCCCGCTGCGCACCTTTACTCCTTCCCTGACGGATTATCACGTTGGTCATGATGATTGTCCATCCTTGCTATGATTTCTTTGTTGTCCTTTTTAAGGCGAGCAGCGAGGGGCGAAGCCACCGGCATTAATACTGGCTCAGCTCCATGAGCTCCATAACTGACAACGCGACCGCCCGGGGCAAGGAAGAAGTCAGCCTTTCGAAGAACTAGCGCCTGGCGCTGCGTTTCTGTCAATGGATAGTAAGGCTGGACGAAGTCATCGTCGTTAGAAAGATATTCTGCAAAGGTACCTTTCAGTGGTAACAGTCGACTTAACATCAAAGGCTCTTTCAGATACCAGTTCCTCGCAGCTTCATCGGGCGTCTGCCTTAGACGAAATTGCTCTTCTATCCAAGCGTCATTGACTGATTGCGGAAGAAAACCGGTGATTAACCGGCTAACTGCAACTTCATAACCGGGCAATGCCTCCTCTACCATGACAGTTTGGTGAAGTAGCGGGTGGTCGTCGACAAAATCAAATATCGACACGGAGACGTTAGTGTCATCGCGTGCTAATTTCAGAGTGCCAAAACCTCTTATTTCAAGAATTGCGGACTCCGGTGTGGACTGAACTAATTTGAAAGCCTCAAGCTGTGATTTACTCATGATTGCCTCGCAGAAAAAGGGCTGTAGGAGTAGCCCGTGTTCAACTGTTGAACGGATTGCCTCTATTAGGCTGCTAATTTCAAACCTTCTCGTATAGTTGAGAGATACACCTCGATTTCCTCCCGCGACTCGGTATCACGGTCCAATTTGGCGTATCTTCTAATTTCCGACTTCTCCTCATCACTTAACCCGAACCAGATGGCGCTGGGGCACCACTTGTTTCCTTTTTCATCAATCGCTTTTAAGCTTTTATTTGAACGGTCAATGGCAATTAGCGTGCGTAGGGAGCCCAGCTCAGGGGTTAATGTTTCTGGGTCGTTTCTCAGCCACGGCCTAAAACGATCCCCCGGAGTAAGCTTTAACCTGGCAGTTATCAGCTCTTTGCCATCATGCTGCCGAAACATACACCATACCGGGAATGATACCTCCCGAAAGTCTTCGAGGTGGCTCTTTAAAAAGCCTCTCTGCGTTCCGATCCCCGCGCCTTCGGGCGGATACTTAACAGACTTGTCGAATTCGGTGCTTTCAATAAGCTGAGAAAATGCGTATGCGTAGAGCTTAGGCAGGCAAGCTACAATCTCGCTGGGCGAGCACTGGGTGAGCGTAATTTCAAACGATGCGGCGTGTTCTTCCACAAAACCTGTAACATCCCGCTTTTGAAGCTTTCGCTCATAGGGGTGAATATATTGGTCAGCCATTACAAGGCCATACTCTGCAGATAGAAACGCCAAGTTGTAATCGATGCCACGCCTTGCTCCAGAGGCCAAGACTACAGAGCGATACCCGGTACCTTGGTACATATCAATAGCCGGACAGAAACAAGAATTCTTTTTTGCTGTGCATGGGATCACCACAAGCGGGATGTGCTTTTTCATATAACCTCGCGATGTATGTTACGGCAGTAGGAGTTGCCTTTTGCATAATAATACACCTATTGGGTGTGTTATCAAGTGTAATTATTATATTTACGTATTAATGCTCTTCTGAATGTGCGTAAGTTGGTTTTCGAGCCACAAAAGGGCTATACAAACGGCCTTTATGTATATATAATATTTACTTATTCGGTGAGGGAGCGGCGCACACACATGCCTTCTCTTCAAGCTTCTGACGGTTGCAGGGCCATCCCAGCGGGGGCTGACAGTAGAGAGCTACAAATCGACTTGTATTTAGACAGGCTTATACTTATACTTGGAAGGTAACGAATGTTTAGGAGAAACAACTATGGTAGGTCCACGTCTGGTTTAACACCGCTCTCCATTGCGGTCCTTTTAGCGGGGAGCGCTGTTCTCAATCCTGTTGCTCTGGCAACGCAATCTCAACAAAAAACACAAATCGAAACTGAAGCTGGTGATTCTGCACCGTCAGGCGATTCTGTATCTTCTCAAGATCCCAACTCTTTAATCAAGCCCAAAGAGACAGAAGAAAGTACGCCTGATGCGAATCAGGTTGAAACGACACCAACACAGCCCGATAGCAAAAAGTCTTACTCAATCTGGGAAGATAAGCTTTTCTATGGCTTAATCATATTTGCACTGGGCCATGTGCTTGTGCCAACTTGGCGATACTACTGGGCACGACACGTGCAACGTACCAACTATATGCGCTGGCTCCGAGCAGGGGTGGATTCATCGCTATCTCGCTATGGTGAGCCTGTAAGCGATGAAACATTAACGCAGCACGACAATCTTTCGAGCTTGCATCACAATTGGTATAAAAACTTTTCCGGCAAGGATTATCCGGTTCCATCCATGTTGCTTGATTTGCACCATCGCACTCTCACTGGCTTGAAGCGCCTAATGGAAGTGATACATGAAGGCGGCGGCAAGCTTTCTATTGTTCTGGCCGGACACCCCAAACTAAGAAACGACCTCAAATCGCCTACAATGGAAGAAGTCGGCTACCGCACCGTCACTATGTCCCTGGATGCCTCCCAAGGAATATTGCGTGACTATATCCATTGGCTATTGGATAAATGCACAAATGATAATGTAAAACCCAAAGACGTTATCGAAGACCAGGCGGTTGATTATCTAGCTGAACATCTCACAACCCCTCTTCAGGTCGAACAACACCTTACATTGGCTTTAGAAGAAGCATACGCCGTCGGCGTAAAGCCCATTAACGTAGAACTGTTGGAAGAAACGCTTTCCAGTCGAATTGATGAAATTGAACCGACCTTAATCAGGCACGGCTACAATGAGCGGGTCATTGCTGAACAATTCCGGTACCGACCAGCCGAAATCAGAAAGCTTTTCTCTGGTGGGTTAGAGCCAAGTAGAGCAAAGGAAATGACGGCTGAAATGCGAGAAGCAGGACTCCCAATTTAATACATTAAGAGTTACACCAATTAAGGAATATTAAGATATGCCTGAAAACGAACCACTTTTCTATCTTGACAATGAAGATCGTGCAGAATTCTCAGAGTACTGGGGAACTGAAAATCAAGACTTGTTGACCGCTGGCTCTAGGACTATGAACAGGCTCGAAAGATACTTGCCGAATGACGACTTCCAGGTTCTAAGAGTAATCTTCACTGCATTACATAGAGATTTTCAACTTCCAAATGTTAGATATACCGTCTATGTCGCAATGGCCGTGTTTTTTGCTCAAATTGAACAAGGTAAAAAAGTAAGCTCAGATTCAAAAGACATATTAGAAACAGAGCTAGCTATCGGGGTTCAACACCTTATGCAAGATGAAAATGAAAAATATGAGCGTGATTTAGAGCTAGTTATAACAAGGTGGAACGATTATATATCCAATCCCAGCGCCTTCGTCCTTTAAATGGGATTCAAAGGCGTTAGTGTCATTTATTGTGAGCCGAACTCGATGAAATCAGTCCCAGTATCAAATAATGTGGGTTCATTGTCACTTAATGTGAGCCGACGACACTGGATAGAGTCAATGATTGTGGGTCGGAAAGCACGGATAAAGTCAGGTCAAAGGGAATAGCATGTCAGGCCGCTACACTTAGCCAATCTCTGTTTTTCTGACGAAGTAGGGCGTAGGTCTATCATCGCTGTGTTTACCTCCATGGGTTTTTTAGCCAATGTGGCTGTGCGGCACGCTTTTGCTCTGTTAATTCAAGAAAATTCCGCACCGACGCGGTGAAACGGTTTTCACCAAATTTACAAGTCAGTAGTTGCCACTGGACTACGTACAATTACCTTGTGATTTCGTCTTGAGTTAACTGAAAGTGTCGAGCTAAAGCCACTACATCTTCCCTTCTCAATGCCGGGTAAGACGTTTCTCTGGCAAAAATCACAATAGTTTCCTCATTAGCTTCTGCAAGCTCGATGTCATCATCTGTAAAGCGGTGGTTCGTCATTTCCTCGTACATTGTTACCTCTACAGCTGAATCCAGCCTAAATATTCACCGACTAACAGGATTGCCATCGAAGCACACATGAGCTTTAACATGGAGGTGATTCCGTAAAGCGTGCTTAAAATACCAGACAGGTGCTGTCCCAAGTCGCGGTATTTCTGAGGAGCATCTTTTGTAATGAACCAGGCTATCTGGCCATCTCTTTGGACTGACTTGATGTACCCCTTTTTCACGCCCTTTTTATACAACGGCAATAACGCAAGGTGCTTAAAAACCATTCTTATGCTAACTCCTGACTGTCGCGATGCCAGCCTGCACGACTGGTTTGACGGCTTCACCGCCTTTTTCATTCACCAGCTTCACGAGGTACTCGCTTGCCGGGGCAATTTTTAGGACTCCGGACTGGAGATCCGCATCAAAGTCAGAATCTGACTCCTTGTACCAGGTTCTGGCATCTATTTTTGCCAGCTCTTCGGTCTCGCCCATCCCCCAGACATGTTCAGAATCAAAGACTACGATTTGGCTTATCATGCTCATGATGCTTTTTTCCTCTGGAAACTGGTGGCAATGGATTCTACTTCAGAGTGAATGCAGCAAAAGGTGGGAAGGCCAGCGTGGGTCTCTTGTGGAAACAACCAGACCACTTCACTTTCTTCGCCACCCATTTCAACTTTTCCGGGGTTGCTTACCGCAATAGCATGGAGTGGAACTTTCCAATCTATATCTTTCCCGGCAATTGTTCTGACAGTAATAGCGCCGGAGTGACCGGCATTTCGCAGCGCACTGACAAAGTCCTGCTGGTCACGAAGCCTGAGTGCTTCAGAGAAGGAATGTTCGTCAAGGGCTGGCCCTGTCAGAACGACCGGGACATTATCTACCATCACCGCGACATGGGAGGCTTTCTTCAGGCTTGAGACATTTTTTAACGTAGCAGGGCTGACACCTGCAGCTTTCAATCGAGACAGTTGGTTTTGCTTGTTCATAAGTGTATTTTCCGCACTAAACTTTGCGTACAATATATGCGTTATGCATAACAGTGTCAAGGTGCGCATTCCTTCTCATCCCCAACATTCGCTGCCATATTGTCGGACGTAAAGGAGCCTTCCCGTGCTTATAGGTTGTGCAAGGGGAGGGTAAGCGCTTTGCTTTGATATACGGTTTTAGGGGGCAGGAGAGGCGTTGCTCTGGCAAAGGTGTTGGAGCCAATGCTGTGCTAATGAAATTAGCTTCTTTTCTGAATCTGCATCCATCTCGCAAACCTTTATGGTTTTATGGAGATAGTCAGGAACATCAACTACACCCTGCAGCGCATTGATGAGGTTTTCTTCAGCAATAGGACCGTAGTGCGCATCCACTTCATCCCATGCAGCTTCAGAGGGCTCACCCCAGTAATGAAACATCATCAACAGATCGACAATATCTTTCTTTGGCTCTGAGCGATACCGGTCTGCGTTGGCCAGAATTTTGGTGATAAAGCAGCTATCACGATCAATGACAGGGACGCCCCACAATACGTCGGGTTGTGGCTTCAACTGATAGTCGTCGAAAGAGACAAACTCAAGCTTAATGGTAATGCCATCGACATCAATGATGGACCTCACCGCGTCTCGGTCAGCGCGGATATCTCTGTGGAGAGTGAGCGGAGTGTCAACCAACTTACCAAACGATGAATTGGTTACCTGTGTCCTTACGGCCCGGTAACTTGCTTTATTCGGACAGATGAAATCGATATCAACAGATTTTCTGAACTCATCGAGTTCCAGCGCGATGCGCGTGCCACCGCCGAACAAAATGCAGTTGTCGTAGAGATATTGCGTATTGAATTGAGATAGGGCGGACTTGATGGCAGCGTGGTGGCGGTCTTTCATTCAAAAAACTAAGCCACCAGCATGTAACCATGCCCGTAGTCATCGGCCAGTTTGTGAAGCAGGTCGTTTTCTACCGGAGTCAGGTGATTTTGGTCAATATAAGCCCAGCGCTTTTCAATTAAATCGAAAGCGGTTTCTTCGTCAATCTCATTGTCGTTCCAGTCCCAAAAGATACCTTTGAGCTCTGGATAGTCATTGATAACTAACATTTGCCTATAACCATCTGCTTAAACTGTTTAATAATTGTACCACACAGAATGCGGCTACGCTAATGCGTCACTTAGTGTGATACGCCGGTTCTACTAGTATACTACGAGCTTGCCAGGCTTTTGTATCAAATTCTGGATTCCATAAAAGCAATCGCTGTATCAATCGCTTGTTCAAAATACTCGCTTTCTCCTGCAAAGCCAAGTGCAGTCATGGCTGTCGAGCAATTGTAAGTGACTTCCAGAGACATTGCCCATTTTTCTTCGGGAGTTCTTCTAGAGACATCTGAATTTATGATTTCAGCAATTGTAAAAGTGCGCAGAGATTTGAGGTATTCCTCTTTCAATGAGGGGTGGCGGTCAGCCAGTTCGTTAAGCTTGATTATGCTATCAGGATATTTCGATGCGAAAAGGCCAAGGGGCACATGAGTTAAGAAGCTCTTGCCGAATGGCAGATCTTTCAATGAATTTCTGATGGCGTCTGCTGAAGCTCTCGGAAAATTTTCTTCGCTGCAATATTGTTCTTCAAGTCGCATAAGAGACCACTTATGTTCCTCAATGACTCCGTGGTCCCAATATCCCTCTATCAGTTTCTTTGTTCTGTTATAGTCGATCTCGGTATCCGCTTTGAGCAATATTGTTGCGGGTCCAGGAGTATCAGCAAACACAATCGCGCTGAAGAGACAAGCCGCTGCGCTGGTAATCAATCTGGTCAAAGTGGGGCGCTGGCGGGCAGTAGCGAGCATAGTAAGCATATTATTCCTTTAAAAAGCCATTCCAATAATGAAAGTGTTATCTTATTGTTTTATTTGCATAATATTACTATCTTCGTATTGCTTCAACTTATTGCAGACTTGCCGGTAACTTTCATTCAAACGGTATACCTCAAGGGTTCGGGCTCTGTACCTATCCTCCCAGGTATCCGCAATCCGGCATAGGTGATCATGACTGCTAACCCTTAGCAGTTTGTATTTAATAATTCTAAGGAGGCGCATAGCCGAATTCTCGTTGATAGTGTCGTGATCTCATAGTAGAGAAAAACCAGCTGATTGCACCTGTACAGAGTGTGGGAATTTTTTGTTGCAATGATTGTACGTACAATGTAGTGTAAGCATTAACAACGACGCACCTCGGCCCACAGGGGTTGGAGAAAACCATGTCAAACGAAATGACAATTCAAGAAGCCGCAAAAATAGTTAACGGACTCTCAGATGACTTCGAATCAGCAGAGGCTAACGAAGCGCGTGCCGGGTCAGCATGGGCGGCGTATTCCACTTATGTTAGCAAGCAGTATGGAAGCCCGGATCCAGAGCCTGTAGAGCAGGGTATGAGCGATCTCTTGGGCGATTTGATGCACTTATGCGACGCACTTGAGATTGATTTTTCAGAGCTCACTGCAAAAGCTGCGAGAATGTATCAAGAGGAAGTGGCAGACCCGCTAGGCTAAGGGGTAGGTGTAGGGCAATAATAAAATTTCAAACTGAAATGCTCTGTAGGCTTTACGATTTGGGCAGACTGCTCCACTGCACTGACAATAAAGTGTCATACTGAAATGAAAATAAGCTCCGAAATGGAGCTTATTTATAGCAATAAAATATCATAGTGGCATGGGCTTACAACTTCCATTCTCAATACAACTGACCGACTCTGTAGCAGGTCCGCCCCCTGAGCTAAAGTCTGTTGTGCCATAATCGATTTTTCCATCTACAGATTTGCACTAATTACGGGCGCTTTACGCTTTCTTAATTCTTCCTCATCAACAAAATGGTCCTCTACTACTAGAAGTCCTAAAGTGCCAACATTGTGATCAACAACATCAAGATGATTTGCACCCTCGTGTACCTTTAAGTTTTTATATTTGGCTTTTTGTAGAGTTGGTAATGAAGTTTTATAGGCTAACCCAACCTCGATTAGGCTTCGTAAAGTTGTTAGATCTTTAGTGGTCCAATCTACATTTAGTTCACCCACCAATTTTCCTCGAACTACTCGAAATTTGTTTTCTTCGATTTTTATAACTTCTATCATTGTATTGCCTATTACACCGTTAAATCAGATGCTTGTGCTGTTTTATGAAATTAATGTTAGTGTTAACAAGGAATCGCTTGCAGTCTTCAATAGTGTCTTGTGCTGCCATTATTCGAGAATCAATGCCATTAAGCCTTTTCGACCAATCCAGCAGTTGAGTATCAGTGAGTAAAGAAGTGTCGAGTTTGTCAAGCTCATCAAGTAAAGCAGGCATTTCATCATGGAGGACTTCTTTTATTACAATGAATGAACAGAACGCCCTTACGCCATAAATTATGCCTACCGGAACATTAATCATAAAATGTTGCTTTTCACTAGCACTAAGCTCTCTCTTTAGTCTTTCTTCCTCCAAAACAATATCAGCCTCAGATGCTTTCACTGTGTCAAAAACCTTCTCATCACCAGTCTTCGCTCGCCGTTCTAGCTTAACTCGCAATGCTCCAGTGATACTGCCATTGTTGGATTTAATGTCTCTTACTTTACAAAATAACTCCAAACCTTCCGGTTTCCACATACGGGCCACACGCTCGCGGATATAATCAAGCTCACCAATTCTTCGCTGTATATTTTCTCTGGCATTGCGGAGGTTTATGTCCTTTTTGAAAATACTTTCCAGCTCTTTAAAGTCTACTCCAAAGTATTTTTCGCCGCATTTGTGACCAATATTGGTCTCAATGTTATTGGCGCACACTACTAGATAGCCCTTTTTATGTGATGTATTGCATGAGCTAAGCCCGCAGTGATTTTCATCACTAAAATCATATTTTCCGATAATTCGTTTCAGCTTGATTTCAGTCGGATTCACTCCTCTCTTAAAGCCCGGCCTCTCGAATACCTCATCCCAGCTTTTGAGGTTAATGACTGATTTTCCGTCTTCAGAAAGTATGTTCACAGTCCGTTCCTATTGCGTTAATTCTTCGAAAAAAGCGTCTCTTAAAGAGATTTCATCGGCGCTCATTTCGTCTATCAGGGAATGAATTTTAGAAATGTGTCCGGCAAAAGATTCGTCGTCCGAAGGACGTACTTTTTCCAACTGTTCCCTGACATTCCCCAGCGCAGCAAGGTTAATGTTGCAGCGCTCCAAATCTAATATCTGCTGTTTAGTCGCCGCCATCTTTCCTATCTCAAAGTTTTGTATCGTTAGGAATAGTTTCCCATGAGTGATGATCGTAAATAGTCGGATCATAGTGGTTCACTCTGAGTTGAGGATTTCCACGAAGAAAGTCATCCATAGTCTTATCAAGAGATTTTAATATTTCAGATAACTCAGAAGCTCTTTTAGCTTTGGTCAAGCTCAAAAAATAAGAGACTCTACTTCCAATCAAGTCCTTTACTTGACTCTCCTGTATGCCAGAAAGCCTCTCAAAAGACGATAATATTTGGTTCCCTGACTTGGGAAATATTTCAGGAATAGCTTCAATGAATAGATGCTCAAGCCTATAAACTATGCTCTGCTCTAACTTAGTCGAGTCATAAAACGCCAGCGAAGCTCTGAGCAAAGCAAGCTGAACTGTAAAAGTTGGCCAGACCTGTTCTACTCCATAGATCTGAATCTTTTCATCGAAATGGCAAGCTGTATCAATTTCACGCTGCTTCTCGTAAGCCTTTCGAATATCATAAGCCAATGATACTAACAATCCTTCGTATTCGAGTGTTGGGGACTTTTCAGCACAGTCCATACAAAACGTATGCATCTCTCTGAGGCTCCAATAGTCACCCCATAAAACAAATCCGCCATTGTTTTTAGTTTTTTCAATAAAGAGCATACTCGCTTCCTATTTAAAATTTAAAGAATAGACTCAACGGTGCTGTATACAGCTGTGTATTGAAACGCAGGCTGTCCAGATTCTGTGTCAATTATTGACTCTCTAGCAACTTGTAGTGCTTTCTCGGTGACTCGTTGAGACACCAAGTTTTCCTTGCTGAACTATATGCGGTATTCCACCTTTATGAGCTTGCGATAAGAGGTCATTTACAGCTACTTTTACTATTGCTGTCGCATACCCTCTATTTCGATATTGTTCTGGTACTGCATAGCCAATAGAAATACATGGATGGCCGTCATGGAACCCATTCTTTACGCAGGAGCAAAGAGCTTTAACTGTGCGTTTGTCATCAATCATACGCGCATATGTAAATCGCATTACACCAGGCGCAGCTTGATCTACATAACTATACAAATTTGAATAACCAGGTACTTTTGCTAAAGGAATAATCCCCTGCAAAATATACTCTTGAAAGGACACAAGACTATCGTGCGGGTTTACCATTTCCGAAGGCATCTTATTTCCCATTAAGCGTTTAATGCGGATACCCGCACACGTTGTCCGTTTTCAAAGACCCAAATCCCAGCTCTTTTCATGTGCGACTTACTGATGTTATTTTCTTCGCAATGAGCCACAGAGTGCATCATATGTTAGACATTGGATCATCATCGTTCTTCTACTTGATTAGTTCTTGTGACGGTTCTTGACATAAAGATGCTCCCACTGCTTTTCCAGCCGCGAAAACTTGGTCTTGCCATTGTCTATCATCTGATGCGGCTCAATACAAAGTATGACTCTACCACGCAGAACAATTAGTGCCTGTTCTACATATTTAAGATCAAGCACGCAGAGGTCGGTTAAATCCATGTGAAAGTTGCTACCGTTATATGTTGATAACAGAACCTGCGCAGCAGCTCGGCTTCCGCTGGTATCTCCTTGCGCCACATTCAAAAGAGAAGAAACCGCATCAGAGTAATCGCGTTCAGTTACAATTAGCTTCTGCCTGAGGAATTCAGTCTCTTGCATCCTCGCCAATATCCGCTCATTCGCCATTTTGGCTCCCACTGATATTTTTTCCAGGCCGGGAGCTATGCTCGACGGCTTCAGGCAGCAGACTTAACCCACATTTTGTACATTGGTGCCACTGCTTCCCATTTTCAAACACCAGTCGCAATGTCGAGTACCATTCTTTGTCATCTTCATCATAGACTTGGTGATCGCAATTCATCGTTACCCTTTAGTTGTTGTTCTGGAAGAACTCTGGAAACTCACTCTGGTGTTGGGCAAGAGTAACTTTCCAGACTTCTCTCAAATAGTGTCTAAATACGCCGCTACAGCGACAAATTACCTGGATTATTCCAGACCCTTAAAATCGGAAACCGCACCACAATTAAGCTACAGAACGTTTTCCAGAATACCCTTAACTACGGTCTAACATTCCAGAACGCGATCTAAAGAGTACTTCAATGTTTCCTACAGTAAAATTACAGTCCTGTGCAGCACACATAGTCGTATGCACCATCAAATACTTCTCTAGCTAGTTCAGCATCACTGAGCTTGTTCCCACCACCTTGTGTACTAACAAACTCAAATAGGAAATCATGGTGCTCTAATGCCCATGCTTTCTCTACTGGTGTGAAGTTTCTTTTTCCCGCTGCAACCTCGTTAAGCTGCTCATCTGTTACACAAAAATCAGCCATGATCTATCCTAATTAACTACCAAATTCATATTTGCACGATAAGGGACGATTATCTTTGAGTCTTCATCCCACACTCCTAAGGCCGTACAGCAATATTACGTCCTCTAAGTACTTTTAGTAAATGTATTATATACATGCGAGTGTATATAATACAAGTACAATAGGACTGTGATTTGCACATTGTTGTGGGATAAGAATAAAGTTGTGACATTTGATCCCGCGCCTTTAATGTAAATCGCGGCATGTTAACTTATTGAAAAATTTAGGTATCTTGCTCATCATCCACAAGGAAGATTTCAGATACGGCAAAATTAAGATACTAATAAAGTATCATCATAAATCGCCACCATTTAAACATGCTGCCTGTGGAGTCAAAGGTAAAAAAGCAAGGTCACGATATATATCAACAACTTATGCTACATAGTGACATACTACCCTTAGGTTGTGATGACACTTTAATATTGTGATGAAACTTTGTTCTTATCCCACAATTGTCAGAGCGAAGCAATCTGCTATGATTAATGCACAAAACGTTATTTTTATGCATAGGTTGATTTATGGATATATTGAAAACTTTAGAGTTAAACAAAGAACGGTTTATTGGCAAACTGCAGGAGCTTATCGATCAGCTGGAAAAAAAGTGGGGTATCGAGCCTAGTCAATTGACACAGATGATGGATAAGCTGGACAATCTTATCTCGACTGCAAAAGATGACGTTGAGGCAATTTCAACTTCAGACATTAATGAGGTGCTTGATATTCTGGATGAGATTGAAGATAAATCTGAGGTGGCATTGTTCGAAGTGGATGAAGATTTGCACGGACTTCGAGCCAACATGGAAGAGGTGGAACGGACGATTGCTCGCAACTATCCAGGCCCGTCGATTGCCCCGAGTGCGCCATCACCATACAACTAGTTTTTGGCGCCTGAATTATGAGGCCTAGTGCCTCATAATCACATAAATCAAGAAGACCACATGTATAAACCCTAAGTACCACAACGCGGGCAATGCCCCACCTCTGAAGTTCTCCAGTTTTGATATTCGGGCTGCATCTGCCTCAAGTCGATTTTCAACTGCTATCGCATTGATTGCATTTTGGATGTTAGCGTAATTCGCATGCAGGTTTTCGCAGAAGTTGGAGTCACCCTGGCCATACTTCTCGTAAACGACATCCAGCAGCGGAGTAAACCACTTCTCACGAAACTCCTTAGTCAGCGTTTCCGCTTGTTCTAGAGCCATATTGTTATTGACAGCAATAGCGCTGGGGGTGTGCTTCTTTGCCCACTCGAACTTTCTTGTCTGTTCGAAGAAAAAAACCGAATTTATCCTGTCCTTATTGGTATCCCAGAACTCTTGTGGTGAGAGGTAATCGCCGCCCTCTCGATACATTGTCAACTCGGCCTGATTAAAACTACAACCTCGGGTTTTGTACACTTACTGTAATCTCCTTCAATTATCTTTGCGTAACTCGTGGGTGGGAAAATCACGCTGTATACGCTGCCCTTTATCGATGTAAGAGCAATTCGTGTAACCGGTTCTTCCGGCACTTTGTCGTGTTCCGTTCGAGAATGCCACAGCACCAAGCGACGCAGGGGCGTTGACCTTCATTTTGACGCTGATTGCTGGGTGGGAGACCGTGTCTCCGGGTTTTAAGCTCATGTTGGCTCCTCTGTAAACTCAATGGTAATGCTAAAGTTATCTTGTGGGACAAGTTCAATTTCAATTTCTTCGCCATCTCGAATCGAAGCGATATCTGATTTAGTTACTGGGACGACGTTTTGGATCAGGGTTCTTTTCGGTGGTAGGCTTAATTCTTGTCCCATTATTTTCAGCGTAATTCCCTCCTCCAATTCAATACAGCTTTTAACTTTACCGTTAAGGTATTCTTCAACCCTAGCTCGGTTTTTCTCATTAAATACGATGTCGATCTTGATTGGGCCGCGCAAATCTTCTTTTGTTATGAAGCGCCTTGTTTTGAGTATGATTTCATAGTTAAAAATTTCGCTTAACCCATCGTAATCGAAAGCGAGTTTATCTTTCTGGAAGGAAATCGGTTGGTGAGTCTTCTCACTGATATACCTTGCAGCAGCGAGATATTTTGCTGTGCAAAGTAGGTCACTAAACTCGGCATCATAGTCAATTTGAGCGGAAAGGTAGGGCTCACCTTCATACTCAAGGATTACTTTTGCCTTACGACCGTCGTGCATCATTTTTAAAAATTTGTGCAATTTATTTTGATACCCTAATCTGGAAATCAGCTTGCCTTCCCACAGTTCAAGGTTTGTCGTTAAGTCAAAACTAGCTTGATTGGTACTAGTGTTACAATGGAATTGAAATGATACGTGGCGACCAAATGCATGGCCTGAAAACACAAAGCCTTCACTGCCACTTTGAACGTGACCATTAATATCTACAGCCCCTAAATCAACCCCGTTGGCATCAATGATGGTCAGGATCATGTCTGCCTGGCGCTTTTGCGGAGCAATGTAAAGAGCTGGCCTTGTCTTGCTAATGTCGTCGAAAAGTTCTGAACCTTTTATACTAAAACTGCCCGCGCTAAGCTGAACCGGCTTTCCTACTTTGTGAAGGAGGTCCATATCAGCAGCAGAGCTTGTCGGGAGTTCAAGGACTAGCGCAGCTGTTTCCCTTGCATGAAGCGTGTATTTTGCACCACCTCTATCTGAATACTCAGAAGTCACTCGAAAACGAGGATCCTTTTTTTCCATTGCGCTGGTGGCTGAATGGTGAATGTGGCGAATAAGTGTCGAGCTATCCTCGCTGCCTAGTGTACCTTGCGCAAATTGCGCAACTAGGCTCATGCCCTGTTGCTGGGCCTCCGCCTCAGTTAATAATTTACGACCCACCCCGGTTTCCGCCCGTGCTATCGCGTCTTTTTTCCACCGGTGGAGTTCCGCGACAGAGTATTTTTGGTAGTCATTATCAATCAGGGTGCCGTGGGTATGGCACATCCAGATACCGTTCTCCGGGGATTTTCTCTCCGCTTTGCTCATATTTGGGTCGTATCTCGGCCCACCAGGTGCAGCTGCACAAATATGCGCTGCCACACCCACGTTGGTACGTTTATTTGAATTGGTGTGCGGGCCTTGTGTTAACGCACCGCAGCCGGGAAAAGAGCAGAGGAGTGCTACTTGCGTGGCCAGCAAGTTCTTTGTTGTCTGTGAAAAGTCATCCCTTGAAGACATCGTCCGGAAATTCTCTGTTATTTAGGTCCTGATACCGTTACTCCATCAGTATTGATGGTACTTGCGGTTATCTGGTCAGAATCAATAATGGTTCCTACATCGTCAAACTCAACCTTCATGTCCCTGGCAATTAGCTTTGCCTGGTTCAAAGAGTCGGCTCTGCAGGTGCCTACCAATTTGCTTTGCATAAAGATGCCATATTTCTGGCTTCCGCTTGTGTTCATAATTTTCCCCAGGTTTGTTCATCGGCAATGGTCATGGCTGCTTCCGCTCGGCGGCGAGCTTCCTCACGAGAGCATAAATCGTCCTTATGTACCTCGCAGGCAAAATGACCGGCAAATCCATCTTCACGGTATACTGCGCGAGAGGTTTTATCTGGGCAGTAACTGCAATAGGGGCCTTTCTGCTTTGACGTAAGTCGCTTCATGATGATTGACTCTCCGGAACAAAAAAATATCACATGCATATCATTGGTGTAACTGTCATGGTAGTCATGCCACTTTAGCTGGCTGAGCAGACGCTATCACGTGAAGACATCTATCCGGACTTATCACTACCGTGTCGATAGGTGCTGTATCCGGGCGTTCGGCAAGAAAATCATTCGCCGCGCTGACATCTTCGAATACGCCGGCTACCTGAAAATATTTTCTTCCGATCCCTTTAACATACATACCAGTGAAGGGGCGTTCCTTCGAAGACAAATCGCTTAATCTAATTTGCGTATCCCCGGCATACATCTCCGCCATGAGGTTAACATTTTTTATCTTAGGGACCTGTGCCACGCAGATAATATCCTTTTTGAACAACGCATTATGCCCGTCTACGCTGAATGCCAAATGCGTGACTTTGTGTACTTTGCGCATGGACTTTACAAATATTTCGAAGTTGTTTTCAGTCACAATTTTAGTGTGTGTCATACGGCCGCCTTATCTTTTTCTTTTTTCACGCTAAGCCCGGGGCCAGAATAAGTCAATAAAAAAATACACCTAATAGGTGTAAAAAATCCTTGCAACGCCACCTTTTTGTAATTATTATATATACATCTTAACGGCGCACCTCGGCTCACAGGGGTTGGATAAGGCAATGACTACATTTTACGACATCACTTCAGAAGCTCAATTCACTCAGGCTGTACGCCAACTGAAAGGCAAAGAGGCCGAATTTCTTTACTGTTGCGGTAGCTCAACGACTAACCCAAAAAATTATGTAACCCACGCATTTAAGCGCCATATCCCTGTGACACAAACCGCCAACCGCAGAAGCACCTGTATCGGTGTTGAAACAGCTGCAAAGCTGTCATTCGATGAGAAAAAGGAGCTGTTGACTATAGAGAACCTGAGCGATGACCAGCCAGTAGGGGATACCGCGTTCTTTAAGCACCTTAAGGGGATGAACAGCGAGGGTACCCTTACTGGCTATTTTAAGGAAAATGTAATGCCTTACCTGATGACCTTAGGTTTTCGTCCAGGTTATAGCCGCATCAGCGCGGAGCAGCTGCAGATCCTGCGTAATGTCCATGAGCTTTTCTGGTTCCTTAAGCACAATGGCAAGCTAAGTGTTTCGGATGAGGCGAACGACAATACAGTAGAGCCACCAGCGGGCACCGTTGAAAGTGAAATCTTCAGCCTTGCTATCAACGGTAACCGGTTAGAGCTTCCGCGAGAGCAGCTGCAGCACTACGCTAAAATCAAAACGCTGATGACGCGTGCTGGCGCAAAATATCAGAAGCTTGGCTTTACGTTTCCAGTTGGTACCGATGTTGAAAAGGTAAAGCGCGACTTGATCGCCGGTACCGAAGTCAATGACAAGAAGAAGTACCAGTTCTTCAGCACACCAGACAGCGAAGCAAAGCACCTAATCGAAGAGGCGGACTTGCAAGCAGGTGAACGCTGGCTGGAGCCCAGCGCCGGACAAGCGCATATCGCCCGGCTTGCTGCGAAAATCAGCAAAGACGGGGTCATGGCTGAGTTTATGCCCCAGAACGCACAAATTCTCCGTGAGATGGACATTGCACCGGTTTTTGAGGGCGACTTCCTCACCATGGATGCCACCATGCTGGGCGGCACATTTGACAAAATTATCGCTAACCCGCCATTTACGAAAAAT
Organism: Alteromonas antoniana; assembly: GCF_019249295.1. Lineage (GTDB taxonomy): Bacteria > Pseudomonadota > Gammaproteobacteria > Enterobacterales > Alteromonadaceae > Alteromonas > Alteromonas antoniana. The sequence goes on along the minus strand of NZ_JAESDH010000003.1, from coordinate 69,896 downwards.
CAGGATATCGATCACCTTGGCCACATGACCACACTGTTGAGTGAAAATGGCCGGGTAACCTGCATTACGTCTACCCATTACCAGCACGCCAGCACACTCAAGTGTGAAGCGTTTCGAGCTTGGCTATCGCTGGTGGAAGCTAAGGTCACGCCAATCAAAGCAGGCGCCTTTTCTGAGTCTGGGACGAACGTGGCAACTCAACGAGTCACTATCGATGAAAGCAACATTTCTGTTGCATGGAATGAGTTCTTAACCTCTTATCAGAGAGCGGCATAGCCGCTCCCAGTAGCACCTACAGGGAAATCATAATGTTAAAACCTAACGAGATTGTGGTTGATAACTTCGCCGGTGCCGGTGGCGCGAGCACCGGTATGGAAATGGGGTTGCAACGCAAGGTGGATATCGCGATTAATCATGATCCCGATGCCATCGAAATGCATAAGCTGAATCACCCTGAGACTACCCATTATTGCGAAAGTGTATGGGACGTGGATCCGATAATGGCCTGCGCCGGTCGCCCGGTTGGACTTGCTTGGTTCAGCCCTGACTGCAAGCACTTCAGTTAGGCGAAGGGATCAACGCCCCTTGATAAGAATATTCGTGGCTTGGCATGGGTTGCTATCAACTGGGCAGCGCAAGTGCCGGTGCGGGTTCTGATGCTTGAAAATGTCGAAGAGTTTGTTACGTGGGGCCCCGTTGTAGATGGGCGCCCCTGTTCCGAACGCCGCGGCGAGACCTTTGACGGTTTTATAAAAGCGCTATCAACGGGCCTGCCTGCGCAACATCCTGCAATGAAAGATATCTACCAGGCTCTGTTTCGCACCAGCTTTGACATCAAACGCAAGTTATCAATCTACAAAGCTATTCGCCGAGGTCTCGGGTACCAGATAGAGTGGCGATTATTGTCAGCCTGCGACTATGGCGCCCCAACTACGAGAAAGCGCCTATTTTTGATAGCCCGAAATGATGGAAAACCTATCATTTGGAGGAAGCCTACCCACGGCAGTGGTAAAGGCTTGAAGCCATTCCGGACGGCTGCAGATATTATCGACTGGAGCTTGCCAGTTCGCTCCATTTTCAATCGGAAGCGGCCTCTTGCAGAGAAAACTATGCAACGCATCGCTAAAGGGATCGAAAAGTTCGTTTTAAATGATGAGCCGTTTGTGGTCCCGGAGGCCGCGGCAATACCGTTTATTACAGAGTGCGCGAATGCCTCAAGTCAACGAAATATGGCCGCAGATGAGCCATTGCGAACAATTTGCGCTCAGGTGAAAGGCGGTCATTTTGCTCTGGTAACCAGTCACATTATGAAAATGCGAGGGACCAACGTAGGGCATCGCACCGACTCACCACTGCATACGATATCTGCAGGGGGCTTTCATCATGCAGAGGTGAGGGCGTTCATGTTGAAATACTATGGTACCAATTATGGGCATGCCCTGAATGAGCCTTTGCAAACCGTAACCACAAAGCATCGGTTTGCACTGGTAACCATAAAAGGTGAACGGTATCAAATTGTGGATATTGGCCTGAGGATGCTGGAGCCCCACGAGCTATTCGCTGCCCAGGCATTCCCCGAAACATACCAAATTACCTACGACTCTAAAGGTAACCGGTGGCCCAAATACAAACAGGTAGCTCGATGCGGGAACGCGGTTTGCCCCAATATGGCTGAAATGCTGGTGGCAGATAACTTCAGCTCGGTACCTGATGATATTGCCGCGTAATGACTGTCCGGGCAGACTTACCTGAATAGGTCTGCCTTTTTCTTCTCGAATTCTTCTTGCGTAATTTCTCCCTGATCTCGCAACTCTGCCCATTGCTTTAGTGCAGACGACTCGTCTAGGGCCCTTTTCTTTGTTGAAGTGTCTTTCAACTCGGTAACAATCCCTCTTGAAGTTGTTGAGATCTTTTCGGCTACATCCATCAATTTACGAAGAGCCCATCTAAAAAGGACATATCCGAAGTACAACCCTGCAATGAATGCTAGCCAAATTGATGCATTGCCGAGTAACGCTAGCGGCTTTTGACCATTGAGTTCATCTTGATTTTGTTCATTCAACTCAGCGACTTTTCCTTCTGTTTCCCGCTTCTGCCGTTTAAGTTGTTCGCTAATCAACGTTGTGTCCAAGGCCACGTGCACAACTTCACCTTCATGGGCAGGTTGACCAAATTCGGTTCGGTAGGAGGTGTATTTCACGTCGATTGGAATTCCGTGCAAGACGGCATGCTCTACTGTTGATGAAAAGAGATCATTTCTAGGGCCATTGCTGAAAAAGTTTGAGAATCTCCGATGGGGGATAACTTCACCGTTTATCGACATATCGTCATAGGTTTGAGAAAGCCGTATCCCCTCATCATTTACAATAGCACGAACCTCTCTACCTATTCGCAGTGTTGGTGCGAAGCTTATCCGGACGTTATCCTGGATATCTAGCAGCTCAAACACATCCCACCACGGACGCTCGGGGCCAAAGGCCATTTCAATCTCATAGTTGAGGTTATGAATCTCCACCTGTAAGTCTTCGGTCAACGGCCAGTAGGTGACGTCGACATCACGGAATCCATTAGATACGGGCTCTGTCTTTGGCGATATCAATTTTTCTGATGAAGGAGAGGTGGCATTGACCTGGAAGGCGAGTAACGAGAAAAAGAGAAGAGTAGAAGTCAGCTTCATGTCGCGAGTCCTTGGGGCATCAAAAATGGTAAGTAACATTCCGTTGACCTTGATTGTATCTGATAGCAGTTCACCGACCAAATTTGACCAATTTCCGTTCATTTATGCAGCATGGCGAGTGGGTGGGGTAGGTAGCCGCAACAATACATTGTCCTCCGTCAATAATGGCCTCCATGTAGTCCGGTTGCCCAGGATCCACAGCTCACTTGCAAGAAACTCCACGACGCGGTAATTTATTGGTGTGTGGTGTTCTGAGATCCATCCTAACCGGCAGCATCGGCAAGCCCAATTATCTCAACTTCATTTCATTATTTATCACGACAACGACATCATATTGGATGCTGGTCGTGAGTTAGCTGCAAGCTCCAAGACCAGAACAGGAATATCAATATGATTGTACGACCTGAGCAGCTGCCTGCCATAAAAGAAAGTGCTTACTTTCTTGAATCAAAACTCCGATTCGGCCCTTTCAAGCTTTTACATAAGAAACGTGACATCCATGACTTTTATGCAAAAGTGGTGTTTAACACCAACTGGGAAGAGCTATCGAGGGAGTCAAAAGGCCATGACAATTCGGATTCACACTTCTCTGAGCTTCTGGCCACAAAACATCAAATCGTCGACCGGCTTGAGAGCAACATCAAAGCATTACCAGACGAAAACAGTATTGCGTGGATGTTTATCGACCGGAGCGAAAGGGTGGTCGACGAAACCCTGAAGCAACTTATCCGCTCTGAACCTCACTTTGACAGTTTTGAGCTCAGCCACGATAGCAACGCTGCGCCGCTTATCAATCAGCTATGGCATGCGTATCGGGAGGTTCCGCGTAACTACCCGTTCAGCGAATTACTCAGTCACTTCACAGACACGTTGGGTCCACTTGACTGGGAGTTCAATGAGCTGATGATGGCGACGTTCTTCAGCGAGCCCAGTTTTGAATCGGTGATATGCAGCTACAAATCCTGGCTACGATTCAACAACAAGGGTGTCGACTTCACACTGCCAGACGAGTTGTCACTCATTGATATCTACCTAATCACACAGCTGGTGGATAACCAGGTAAAAGGGTGCACGCAATTGCTTAATCAGTTGCCCGTGGCCGCCGCACAGCAGATCATAGTCAAGAGTGAGCACTTTAAAGATATTGCAATTGCAAACGCTGTCATCGACTTTAACGACCCCGGGGCCGGAGAGGTTGCAAGTCGAGCAGCGAAAGGGCAGTTCAGTAAGCTATTGGAACCCTTTCCAGGTTTAAAGTCCACCAGCGCATTTTACCGTGCATTCTCAGATTTGAAGATGGCCCTGTCAGAGCCTGAAAACTATCAGCCTGTCCAAAATGAGCGGGGAGGGTATGCGCCGCAGCCAACTGTCTACCAGGGGTTGCTATTTCGTTCTCGTCTTGAGGCTAAGTACGCTTACTTTTTCGACAAAATGGGCTTGGAGTGGCGTTACGAAACGGAGTTTTTCTCTACCAGGCATGGTTATTATCTGCCGGATTTCTACTTGCCAGCTCTGAATGCGTGGGTGGAAGTGAAAGGGACGCTCCCAACGCAGACGGAAACCGATAAACTGGCCGACGTCGTTAAAGAGACCGGGCGTCCTGGTCTTGTCTTATCGGGCACTCTTCCGGGCGCGGTAACGTTGATTACTACCGGCTCTCGAGAGGCTGCCTATTTTTTCCCGTCAGAGTGGGAGCATTTATCGAAAACCTCGCCTGAGGCTTATCAGCTGCTACATACAACGGCCAAAAAAATTGAATCTGAACATTACTTGTTTTGTTCCATTCATATCGCCGACGCTTGTCAGCAAGCGACGGTAGAGTGTAACGAAAAGTATCGACGCCTTTACAATCGTTACGCAAAAGGCAGCTTGTTTGGCAGATTCTCAGAAGGCAGGCGCGAAGGAAGTGTTTACCAGAACCTGAAAAAAAACTCGCGATTAGATGGAGAGGAACTGATGGGTCTGGCGAATGCATGGGCGGAGATTTCTAGCCTGTAGCTTTGGTTTCTCACTCTTTCACCTGTTCTAAGGGCAACATTTTCCTTAGAACAGGGCCAGACCGGTTATTTTGCGCCCTCATCGATTACGCCCAAATTAATTCCTAGTCTCAAGTGCAAGCAGCAACGACATCGTCAATGGCTGCCCTTGCACCAGATAGCGAAAATTCTCCCTCAATTTCTACGCTATCTGTGTAGACAATGACCTGCGCCCTGTCTCCAGTTCTAAGCTCGTTTAACAACTGCATTGAAGGTTGCTGTGCCCAGCCGCTATTCGTAGAGTCTAAATCCATCGAGCCCATAGTGCTCATTGAGCCGTAAAGGGGGTAGGTGATGCCGTCATCAACTTTGACTTTCAGGCGCACTGATTGTCGAGCTGGGGCGATGTAGGTATCTGAGCCGAATGTAATCCCCAAGATTTTTATTTCCGGTGACAATTCTTTGCACAGAAAGCCTAACTGGAGTTGGTCTCCATTGATATCCTCAGTATATCGTTTTGTTCTGACCTCTCTATGCTTCTCGTCGATACTGTCTTCTGAATGGAATTCAGCAAATGTAGGGGGCATGAATAAAAGTATGACGCTTAAAATGCCTAGCTTGGTTATCATCTTCATAACAAAGTTCTTCCTTGGTTTGTTTTAATAAGCTCACTCTCAGCCTTGCCAGGGTTGCTCTTGCTTGGGTGAGTCCACCGCCATAGAGCTGGTGTTGATTCAAGTCATCTATTTTTTGTGAGAAACACGCCATAGGAGTGCGATTAGAAGGGCAAGCAGCGGCAGCACCACGAACAACCCGCCCAGATTAAGTCCTAATATTTCGAAATCCGTCAAATTCACTGTTTATTCCTCATCTTAGCTGAGATTGAAAGCCCCGATAATAAAGTCTTTCTGCCCACGAGCTATCGGGAGTTGGGAGGCTGGGTGTGCTTTTTCCTTTCGTAGCAGCCTCTTGTCCTCGTTAAAAAGGTGTTTTTTCTGGCAAAGCTCCAAGTCTATCCTTCAGTCGGCTCATGACATTTACTCTTTTTGTGTGTTGAATTGCGCTAACACCAGCCTGCGCTCGTGCTCGACCTTAGTAAGATCAATATCAAAATGCTTATGGATAACTTTGTCTAACTCAAGGTTTGCTGGATAGAAGGTGGCACCATCCCAGCGGCCGAACTCATAGCCTTTATCGTTTAGTTCACCAAGAAAACTACGAATCAGTTCAATGTCACTACTAGAAGCTGCCAGTTTATCAAGCTCTGGGAACAGTCGTTTGCTCATCTTTGCCTCTATTCTCTCATACTGTCTGGTTTTGAAGCTTTCGCGTACGGCTTAACTATCGCCATTCCATTGCGCTTCAGGACCGCCTTATAGGCTTTGATGGCAGCATCCGCTTCATACGCCAGTTCACCGCCAATTGAATCACAGGTTTCAGCGGTTTCAATTAGCGCTAACAGTTCTGCGGAGGTGATTTTAAGGTACTTGGCCATGGTCAGCTTATCCTATTGCGTTAATTGCTCGACTAGCAATTTTTTCTCAGCATCAATTAAAGCAACGCCTTGGTCGTGATTTTGCACAATAAATTCTTTCAAGCCTTCTCGCTCGAACAAGCCGCTTTCCATCATGTCTTTGTAAATCTCACCACATGAGCTTTCACGAGCAAAGTACATATCCAGCTCTTTTCCGCCCACAGTTTTAGTGGCCAAACGACAACCGTAAAACCGGGTCAGTGCAATCGCCACTACCTCATTGGAGAGGGATATACAATCGTCTACCCAATCCTCTGCCATGAACTGGCAATACACTGCCATCGGTGTTGGATCGATATCGGAAAGGACGCCTACCGACTGATCGCCCCTATCATAGTGATGAGTAATTCTGTAAAGTTCCATACTGACTCCTACCTTAGCTTATTAGCGCACGAACCCGCGCCAGCGCTTCGTCGATAACATTCTGAGGCGCTTGTTCAACGAACTGAACACCTCGATAGTCATAACCAATGGTCTTCATCTGCTGGCAGAGAACAACCCCTTTTGTTTGGGTCCTATCGCCCAGGCTTACTTCAAAGCCATGTCCTCTAACTGTAGAGGTAATAGGTGCGACCAGGGCAAGTTGGATCTGCCTGTTAAACGATTCTGGTGACAAAACCAGTGCAGGTCTTTTGTCGGCTTGCTCGACAATCGCAGAGTGGGGGGCGAGGGTTAAAACGATGTCACCACGAGCCGGAATATACTTCTTAACCACTATGGCGCCTCTTTGTTAGCAGGTGAATCGGTCAACCATGTTTTGTCTTCATCAGACAAGATCATCGCTTTCTGGCTACACTGAGCCAGCAGTTCCTCAAGGGGGTACTCAGGCTTGCGCACCGGCGCTATGATTATCCGGCCATTCTCCACTTTAACGTCAATTTTTTCATTAACATCAAGGTTCAATTCTTTTAGCAAGGCAGCAGGGATAATTACGCCTTTTGAATTGCCATATTTGCGAATTACAGTTTCCATAAAAAGCACTTTAAGTACCAACAATATATGTACACTAACACACTACGCTTATGTTGCAACTATGTTGGTACGTTCTATGTGATTTTCTACCTCATTCTGGATAGAGGCTTAAGTTGAAAAAATCAGTGGTGCTTGCGTATTGATTGGTGTGGCGGTACCTTTCCACCCACACTTTTATTACCTTTTTAAAAAATGTATGAATACTGAAGAATTTTGTCAGTGGGTGAAAGCGCTGCGTGGAAAACACATCACGAGAAAGGACTTTTGCAAAAAGTATCCGTGGCACGAAAGCACGGTTAAAGCTTACGACAAAAATAGAGTGCCTGAAGTTGATTACCTTTTTGCTATCCACCAAGAGACAGGGTATAGCTTCTCTGAGCTGTTGAGAGAGCGACTATTAACCGGGGTCCTCAATGTGCCTGCCTTCGAATTCAACAGCGCTCTGTGGAACGTGGAGCAGGGGGCGTTCAATATCATTGTTAGTGAGGATAATTCAATGATGCCAGTCATACCTGAAGGCGCCAGGCTAACCATTGATGGTTCGGCAACAGAACTCGAAGCAGGGAAAGTCTACGCTCTGAAACGAGATGGCAAGGCTATTATTCGAAGAGTTCGTGTGGGGGAAAGAGGTGAAGTGATTCTTTCTCCTGATAATATGAGTGTCAGTCCTATATTGGTTGGGGCTGAGAATGGTCTAAATATGTCAGTGCTAGGCAAGGTCGTAAAAGTGGAGCTCACCTTATAGGGCCAGGCACTATTTTTTCTGTCGTTCTTCGTCAGCTAGTTCATCAACGCTTGTGGGCTGTACAACCTCTCTGTGAACACCTTGCCACTCGCCATCATAGTAACCGGTTTTAATGAGCGGCTTTTCCGCATAGGTATCTTTCGTATTGCTGGCGGATTCCAGTCCCACGTCGATCAAAAATTTCACCACACTGATGACGCATTTAACCAGCAAGGTAATCGCTGTGGAAAGAACACTAAGCAGTAATTTCATAATTTCACACTCTCTAAGAACCCTTAAACAATACAGGTTTTACACCAGACATTGAACCGTGGCGCCAGCATGCAGCAACCACGGTTAACTCAAATTTACTCGTCAGTGCGCTGGTGGATTGCAGTACAATGGCTGGATGAAAGTGCTGTCGTAGGCATTTTCCCATGGGAACTGCCCCTTGCTGTCCGGTAACACCAGTTGCCAATATGTCACTTTCTCTAAGCTGTCAGTGTGCTCTGTGTAATACCTAAGTCCTGCACCTGTATGTTCGGACGTTAGTTTGTCATTGCACGGCAGGATCCAGACATCAAAGCCTTTTATTACCTTGTCACTTTTCTGGTTTCCCAATTCACCTGAGCGAATAAGCGTGCAGGTATCATTGATGAGCGTCGCGCACAGAGACGGCTGGAGAGGGACACTCAGAATGATGTCTTTGGAATTGACGAGCGCTTCGCCGACAGAGTAGGTATGCTCTCCCGCAACGGTAATGCAGGAACGGCCGGAATTCTCGATATCGTTTTTAATTTTTTGCATCACATCTTTCATTGTGACTTCGCTCCACTTTTTAAATTGGCCAGTTTCCAGAATACCTTTCCTGAGCGGCCAAGGTTCTTCTCCATCTTCGGTTCCCAGAACATCCATCCTATGTCATTCGGGTTAACAGCCCAGCGAATATTTTCAAGCTCGGGCTTAGATTGGGCAGCAGCCATATCATGGTGCCTGTCGTCCAGCTGGCTCAGCGTTGATACTGGCATGGTAAATCTCCTTTTAGTAATCAATGTAACTATTATATATACATTGCCTGCTTATGTAAATAATTTATTTACATTGAGTTGCATGTTGCTATCCAGGATGGTTGTAAATATAATAATGACAAATTACGTAAAGGTACCGACTCAATGACCGATGGCATGACCAACGATGAAATAGTGGATAAGGTGAAGGAAGTCCTGTCTTTAGATAATGACAACCAATTGGCATTGAAATTGGGGGTAGGGCGCCAGAACATCCGACAGTTTCGTCAAACCAAACGAGTGGGCGTGGCACAACTAATTTTCACTGAGCTGTTAAACAGGCTTGATGAGAAGAAAGTCGATGAGATGTCAGAGTGACTTACACCAATTAGATAACTCGGAATTCAGGTGTAAAAAAAGCACCTCCGCTCGGGTGCTTTGTGTAGTAGTAGGGGTGTTAAAAATCGGCCTCCATTCCATATATGAATAATGCCCTGTCTCCATGAACACATAGTTGTGACTCAACCACATCTTTGAGCTGCTCTATTGTTATTCGTTGCATAATCCCTCCTCTCCCAGCTCAGCTTTGACGGCATCAAGTATTTCATCGTCAGACATGTTGTACTGAGTCTTTAAGAAGCGAACTTGCGCCGACATTCCATTGTCGTTTACGCTCGAAGCGATCTTGCTTGCAGCATCATGGACTATCGAATCCAACGTTTCGCAATCAGCGCCTAATGCGTCAATTTTACTTTCTAACGTGCTCATAGCATGTTCTCCTGGTTGGCCAATTCTACTAAAGCGCTCTGATATTCCGACTTAACTTCAATCCGATATTCGTCAAACGGATAGGGTTCGAACGAATAAGGAATACCCTGCTTTGCCAGTTCGGTAGCCATCAAAATGGCTTTGTCATGCTTCACAATAGTTCCAAACATAGTGGCTCCTACTCGTCTTCCGGATCACCGATAGCGACCAGTACATCGAACCCCTTCTCTGTCAAAGGCCCCAGGTGCGCTTCCAGTGTCGCTGCCAGATCAGATTTTGACTTCATTATTTCGGGTTTCGGAGAGACAGAAATCGACACCGCAATGCCGTTTCTTTGCGTAAATGATGCGTTCTGCATACTATCAAGTTGCTCATCGCCAGAGCGATTCTGAATTTTCAAGCTCATAATATTTACCATCTGTGAAAGGATTGATGTAAATATAATATACCCACCCCTAAATGTAAATATAATATTTACATTGTTCGTATTTAACGGACGTTTTTTAATGATGCCTCGGGCTGGCATCTTTCTTTCGTCCTGTTTCATAGAATAATTTGGGCTTGTTAAAGCATCACCTTGGCAAGGCTGGCGACCCCGGCGCAGGTAGCAGCTACCGCAGATACGATGGCCAGATGTGATTGACGGGAACGAAGAGCTTTTATCGGCATTTGGAGGGTAGCACCAAGTTTGGTGCCTAAATGGCTGAGAATAATGCTTTCCAGGCTGTTAAACGTTTCGCGATGGCCCGGGTTAAGAAAGAAAGCATTCACTTCAACGCCTTCTGGCCGGTTAAACAGTGACGCTATGGGTACCGAAAATGTCCTCGCATGTTCATAAGGACCTGTTCCCTGATTTTTTGTGCAGCGCGTCTCGCGTTCCCACAGTGGGTGGCAATTTGCACTGCAGATCATGTGTAAACTGCATTCATCTATGAGCACAGAAGTGCTGATTTCTTTCAGCCGATGGTCGTCTACTAATGGCAATGCAACCGTTTGGTTGTTATACAACAGGGAGATCTCTATATCGTTTTCTTTTCTCGGGTCAATGTACTTCGGAAACCTTACCAATGCTTTGCCATCGAGTATTGGATCTTTTCTGCTGGCAAGGTGACGTGCGGCATTTAGTAATAGGTCCAAGTTGTTCTCAGCGTCGAATGGCCTTGATCCCGACGTCTTTTTTTTCGGTACCGGGATGTAGGGGAATTGCTCGATATATGAAGCTGGACGAAAATGCGTATTGAACTGTATTTGGGGCGGCTTAATGCTCGGCGTGCGTGCGGGCTTTACTTCCTCAAAGGCAATCCCACCAGCTGGTGGTAGAGAGGTATCTTCCAGGCTTTTTTCTGGCATGTTCCCGGGGATAGGCTCATGCAGAATGGGTGTTGTGTCGGTTTTGTCCAGGTGCCACGTATCGTCCCTATCGAGTCCAAGCCGAGTATCGTTTAATCGGGGCTGTGCGTCCTGCACGCCGAGGCGAGCAGATATAGAAAAGGCCAGCTCCCAGCTGAGCAGTTCATCAAGTCGAAAAGCAATCGTATGTGTGTCTGAAGAGCGCAACCTGGTTGCTAAGCATTTGAACAATGACGACAGTGTTTGGTGCACGACTACTCCTTATCCTACGGCGGTCACGGAGTATATCGAAGATTAATGACAGGAGAAACCGGTCTACAGGTTAGTTATCAGAACAAGATTTAAATTTATAGTTGTACGCCTCCATCTGAATTCGCTCCCGGAGCGTCCGGAAGCATCCAGCGCGGCTCTTACCATCGCAGGACGGATAGTTAACTGATTCTCCGTGCAAGGCATCAAAGAGGTAATTGAGGCTTCCCTCGAAGGGGGCGCTATTTTGCTCGACCCAATTGCGATAGTAACGCCAGTCCTCAAGCAGCTTGCCTTCAGGTTGGGCTATTATATTGTTGGATAGGTGGTCCTCAGGGTTTATCGCTTCGATAAAATCCAGCAATTGTTCCAAGACCACACAGTCATTAGGGTAGGTGATATTTTTGGCCAGTGTAGGCTTTTCACTAACTCCCGGCCAGCTATCGGTTTTCTCCAGATCGCGAATCTGGATTTTGAGTCGAGTGTTTTCAGCCTCAAGCCTCTCAATTTTGTCGGTATCTTTAGTTTCAATTACTTTTTCTGACGCACTATTATTGGCAGATAATAAATCATCGAAAAACACTCCGGCAGCAAACGAGGCGCCTATTGCAGCCAGAAAAAACCAAACACTCTCTATGCGAGATTTTGCTGATTTTGGTTCAGTCATCCAGATGCCTCCATTCACCTCTTTTGAGATATGCAGTATAACAACTGCAGGGGAGGGCGGGCCAAATCTCATTTACCCCCCCTCGAAAGTGGCAAAATATCCCTGAGAAAAATCACGAGTAGGAGATTGGCCAGAGCGGACTTGCTGGGCAATATTTTATCTATTGAGACCGCGCATTTCTTTATTCGCATCTGGTAATGCCTTGTTTCTGGCAAATAATGGAAAACGATTCAAGCCAAATAAGCTGTCAGATATGGTGTCGCGCTAATGTAATATTTGCGGGTATCAATCGTGCAGGCTCTTGTTACCTGTTTAGTCATGCTACGGCTACGACAATGCTTGATAATGGTGCTGATTTGCGTCATTTACAAGAAATGTTAGGTCACGCTGATATTTCCACCACAGAAATCTATGCCCATGTGTCGTGTTCTAAGCTGGCTGAGGTGTATGGTAAGTCACATCCTTCAGCGCTGAGTGAACAGCGACTATTCTGATAAAAAGAAGAGGTAATGCATTTGCATTGCCTCTTCTTTCATATTAAACTGTAACCAAATGTCTGTATATCATATTGAGAGGCTATTATGGCTCAAGTTGCTTTAGAAGCAGAATCTACACTGACAGATCGTTTTCAAACCACAGTGCCTAGTCCTGTTCGTCAGGCATTGCACTTAGGCAAGAAAGACAAAATTAAATACGTTATTCAGTCAGATGGTAGCGTGATTATTTCTCGTGCTCATGTGGCACAAGAAAGTGATCCTGTACTTGGTGAATTTTTGTCGTTTATCGCTAGTGACATGCAAGCTCACCCAGAAAGACTACAACCACTCACCGCAAGTATGCGTGAAAGCGTGGAAGCATTGGTTGAAGGCGTTGAGATAGATTTAGACGCGCCACTAATGGATGAGGATGAATAGTTTTGTCGCAAAGTATTCCAATGGTTGTAAATGGTTGGACACTTTACACTCATCCATTATTTTCAGAGCAATATTTAGAACTAAAAGCCCAGATAGAAGACCTTAAGGAGAAAGATCCTACCGGTTATGTAAATAAAAATGCCACTAAACGGTTAGCGGCTATTCAAAAGCTGATGTTTCAAGTAATCCCACAAGATCCAACCAGTGCAAATTTTCGCCAAGGAAATACCTTAGGAAGTGATAATAAACATTGGTTTAGGGCAAAGTTTTTCCAGCAATATCGCTTATTTTTTCGTTATCACTTGGAGTCAAAAGTCATCGTATATGCATGGGTGAATGACGAGAAGACTAAACGAGCATATGGCAGTAAGGCAGATGCTTACAAAGTATTCAAAAAGATGTTAAAGACAGGTAATCCTCCAGAGGGATGGGATGATCTTTTAAAAGCAGCTAGGGACGAAACGCACTCTCCATAAGCAAACCGCTTGTTTTTCAAAAAGAAAGTAGCCTAGATTTTATTTAAGATTATTTTTTAAGCAGGCACGGTACTATGATCCAGTTATCGGGCGTTTTTATTCCAATGTTCCAATTTTAAATGTTGAATGGGCTTGGAATATGGGATTTTCCACTCTCACGCAGCATTATCTTTCATCCAAGTTGCGTCGACCTTTGTAAACATAATAATTACGTGCACTCTCAAGTCCACAACAATTTGCTGGTGGTGAAAGACGTAGGTAGAGCGTGCCCTCAGTCAGCAAGCCAGCTGTGCGATTTCCGAGGATCATCAAATCTATATGCTCTCAAGGCCACCCTGGAGGACCACAAATAAGATGAAAAGGTTTCATAGGGATCTGGGAGGTCAAGACTTTCCATTTGCGACCGGTATGCATATGAGAACCGCAGGCCAATCGTTTTGAGGTACCGAAGGACATCGCTGTAACGCGGAAAGTTCTGATCAAGCTGATAGGCAATACAGATAGTTTGCCATATGTTTGGAGGCACATCGAAGATACGGTACTCATCATCTGATTCGGATATCATTGAGTCCAGGATATGGGCGTCTATTCCGCATCCCCGGTTTAAGTATTCATAGCTAAAGATGAAATCATCGTGAGCCTTTTTAAAGTGTCGTGAGTTGCTGTGGGTGGCACTTATCTGGCGCTCTTTAAAGGTTTCTCTCCTATCAAAAATAGATTGTTGAAAACGCTGCCAATCAGAATTAGCTTGTTGCTTGAATTTCTTTTTTTTGGCGTCTAACTTTTGGTTCCTGCCCCAGATAAATGAAGGCGGCAGTGACGCAAGTAGGGCACCCTGACCTAATATGAGATAGCTTTGCAACCCTCTCGCTTGCTCCTGACTGGCTGACTCTATGAATACGGGGAGGGAGGGGGTCGTTTCAAAAACCAGTTGCAATTCGTTTTTACCAAGGTGTTCTACTGCTTTCACTGTAGGTGTTTTCAGCTGCCGGAAAACTCTATTCAAGTCTGAGGCCCGGGTTCTGAGCAAGTGTCTCCAGGCATCATCACCTTCTTCTGGTATCTCATAGTCAGGCAGAGGGAGGGGCTTGCCGACAATACCATCCACCAGCGACTCAAAGTTTTTACCAACAGTTGCTTCTCTGTCGGATATTAGTCGTTCACGCTCCGCGGATACCGGTGCCAACAATGCGTCCCTCAATGACTTGCATACGTGAAGTAGCGTCATTCTGCTGCGAGAAAGCACCGCTTTTTCAACAGAATCTTCCGTCCAGGGCTTTGTATGAAGGTCAGACAAGTCAATTTCTATTGTGGTGATGTCAATACGCTGCAGTTTGATAAGCTTCTCCGGGTCCACCTCATGGGTCACTTTCACTTCAAGGTTGAGTCGGAACGGAACGTCTCGATACTTGCTCTGGCAGACAACATCCCCCCTAATCAGAGCTTCGTCACTGGCACCGGTTATGCTGACCTCTGTTAGCGCTTCGGAAATTGGAAAGCCAGCTTTTTCACCAAGGGCATGTGCTTTTTCAAGGAGTAGAGGAATGCCGAAGCTGTCTCGATGTTGTCGTTCTGGCAAAAGGGGGAAGCCTGGCGCCGGGAGCCACGTTTGTTTCATTAAAATCGCTTCGGCAGTACTGTGAAGTCCATAGGCTGAACATTTGCTGGTGGCGGTCTTACCTTTGTGTGCAAAGTGATTGGTAGTGGTTCCTTTATAGAAGCGGGCTACCAGCAAGTCATTGCACTCGGGATTTGGGCATACGCAATTGCAGGCAAGGCCGTTACTTCCTTCTGGTAAGTCGGATATCAGTACTGGTTTGCCAGTGTCCCTATCAAGCCCTACGGGAACTTTCATTGCATCTCCTTACCGGTCCACGCATACTATTGCATCATGTTGTAAATGATGTCGCCATATCCCCAAGTCAATGTCCCGGCTATCGTCATAATGATAGCTACTCCCTTCGTTACAGGAAGCAGCCAGCTAAAAGACTTTATGGCCTCCAGTTCTTCAACCTCCGGATGTGAAGATGTAACGCGAAACGAAAGGTAATCTGCAATAAGGACAAGGACAGTAACAACAGAGCCTGAACGCTGGAACCATATCGCGGGGCTTTCGCATTTTGGTATTAACACACCTGCATACGCGCTAATGGTGAAGATCACGGAGAATGCAACAAGGGCCCACACCCAACACGTTCGTTTAAGCAGCTTTTTCTTGTAATGCTCCAATTATGTCCCCAGCTTTTTCCTTGATTACAGGGCTACATGTCATCCAACACTGAGCCAGATTTACACCATTCATTACGCGCTTTTTCATTGAAAGCCGGCTTTATAAAGCTCAGGTTATTCAACTTAGCTCCAATGTCAAAATATTGCTTTATTTGCAGCTTTTCTTTTTGCGGGATTTGCATGATTTTTTTGATGTCTTTATAGCGGACGTCGCGATTAGCAGCATACAGCACGTTGAAATGAACCTTCTCGATGGCTTCTACCAGGTCGCCACCACACATAGGGCAGCTATCTTTCGGCTTGTCATCAAAATCGACATCCCACCACACTTTTTTGCATTGGTGGATACACGCATATTGCGGCGCAGTGTTTTGGTCAGAAAAAGAAATGTGGTGAGCCGTATCGATGATTCTCATTGGTAAACTACTCAGTCGAAAAGATAATGGTAGGTGTGGGGCCGTGCTCGGCAAAGCACAGACCCACTTGGACCCAAGCTCGGCAAAGTTTGGATCCATGGGCATCTCGACGCTGAAACGCTGAGATACGATGTGCCATGCAATGCGCCAACATTCATGACACTGGTTGTTTAACCACGGAAAACAACAACGCTATATTACAAGGCACTTTGGGAGGTGTCTATCAGGGTCGTGCTCTATTTTTGGCCGCCAGGGGCGTATTGACTTTGCCGACTTTTATAGCCTCTTCCGGATGTAATCCTGACTGAATGTTTCGGAACACAGCCGGACTGGCTTTCAATCCTTTTACGTGGCCATTGAGCTTTACGGTACCATCCAGGGTGACGGCAATACTGTGGTTCTCATATTCTGTGAAATGTTGGACGCGGCTGGTCAGGTAAAAGCTGTGGTTATCATTGTGGCCATAAATCACGCTTTCATTGTCGATAAGCTCGGACCAAACTCGCCAGCAGTCGTTAAGTTCAATCATCCTGGTACCATTCTAAACGGGGAGGGAAGGTTACATACTTACACTACGAATACCTTTGAAGTTCATAGATACCGTAGTGCAGTCGTAACATGGCTCGTAGCCAGTAGGGACCTTCATTAATGACTGGAGATGCTCCTAGTCGAAGGTGTACGTATACGCTATACCCATTGGAAGATATGGTCAAGCAAAGTGGGTGGGTTACCAATATACCGGCAGCTGTTACCAATAATGGTTATCCGCTTTACCAGTTGCCGGTACACGGTTACCAATTAAAACCAAATCTTAGTTCTCCCCAGCGATGATAGTCCTCATCAAAAGGAATTCCCTCTACCTCCGGACTTCTGGCATTAAATGCTGCGGATAGCTGCCACGTTTCCCAGGCCACCCTTATACCAATTGCGGTAGTACGCACGCGCTTTGCGGCATGCTGGGTATACGGAGAGTCAGTAAACATGCCTCCTTCAATTGTTGAGTTTCGTAGAACGGCAGTCTCTTCTGCGGTAGCAAACAAATATGCGCTGGTGGGTGTGCATATTACTTTTAAGAAGCAGTGCTTTGACGGTGGTTCAGGCTTTCTTACAGGTTCTGGCGCGGGCGCCAGGGGATCTAAATCCCCCATTTTAGGGACTTTGGAAATCAGAAACGGGCCATCAAAATACGTTTTCATGTTATACAAAGACACTCTGACATCCAGTCCTGCTGTCGCTCTCATGAATACCGACCCCGCTTCTATGAAAACATAAGGCTGTACATCGGCATATCTGGTGTTTTGGATGCGGTCTTTATTCCACTGCATGAACCGGGGGATGGCAAAGCGGTGTGTATAATTGAACTGCACTGCCGGTTCGGTAGCTATTTGCTTCTCCCAGGTGGGATCATCAAGGTCCCACAACTTGTGCCAGTTCTTTTGCACCTCTTCAGACAGCGATGCTCTGCCCAGCAGGCCTAACTGAAGTTCAAAACGTGTGCTGGAGTCATCAGCATAAAGAGTTTCAACAAAGCGCGAGTAATAGGTATAGCCGGCATATGGCCGGTCCAGTGGCTCAAACTCGTTAAATCTAGCTGTGATTTCGGTCGGCGTGTAAATAAGATTCGCGAAGTGCTGTCCGGCGTTATGCTTGAAAACCTTGAAGTCGTTTTCACTGGTGAAGCAATTGAGAACATTAGCGCGATAATGCAGCTCATAGGCGGTTTGGGGCTTGTCTTCACAACCCTCCGGAGGGGGTTCTTTTGACTCCATGGGAAGGGGATTGCCAATCGGCTTTATTTCACCGTGGGGAAGAGTAGTAGTAGGTAATAAAGAATCGAGAAACGCATAACAATCCTTGTTGTGTCTGTTCTGTCTAAATAGTAGTCAGCAATTTTCAGCATAACCAGTTTTTTTGAATTTAACGCTGCTCCGGTAGATTTGCAGATAATGTACACACAAAAGTAAATGCGTGTAGATTCCTGATGCCAGGGCTAGCCTGGTGTTTCTTCAATTTGATTAAGGTATATATAAGATGAATTTCATTATTATCGCCGGTGTGCTGGCAGCGGTGTCGCTGTTTATCACCCATTTTTGTCTGGATGAAAATGCCACCACGGACGAAGCGGCCCAGCGGCGTCGCAAGAACTGGAAGCGCACCAATACGTTAGTGCTGGTGGTCATAATCGTCGTGTCCGGTTATGAGAAGTTTGAGGCTGAGTCAACTCAGAAGGAACTCGCTAAAATCGAGATATAAAGGGAAGTGCAACAGGAGGTCCGCGACCTCGGGTTCGAAGCACTGGAGCTACTCTTCAAGTTTCAAAACTACCGTTATCATGTTCGTTCGTATATCGAGCTTAGCGAGTTGGAAGGTGATGCCGCGCTGATTCAAAGGGAGAACGGTTGGCTGACTGAAATGAAGTATTCGGATCCACTCCAGAAAGCGGGGCAGATTTTACTAGAACTAAAGAGAGTAGCCCGGGACTTGTCAGCACTTAAGATGAGCAACCAGGAAGAGGTTTCAACGCAAGTGAGCGAATGGACAAGTCTAACGCTCAGCATGGACCTTGAGGATTTGTATAGGCATACCGGGAGCGACCTCGAAAAGCCCAATAACTATGTAGAGCAAACCGCTAAAATTGTCGGCCGAGCTCTGTGGCAAGATTTAGAGGCCGGGCAACGTCGCTCTGATATTTTGAATTGATGTAGCTGGGCGCCGGCTATATGCGGGCGCTCTGTTCCTAAGAGAACTCGATGTCTCTCGTTCCGTGATATTATGCGACCAGGTTAAGACAAGAGAACTCTCAATGTACAAAGTTGTTGGTCAGGGTAAGAAGGCAAGATTATATAAGCTTGATAAAGACGGCGAGCCATTAATAGACCAGGAGGTTATCGACCTCAATGAGATGGTACAACTGGGGGTGACTGACGCCGTTGCGTTATATGAGTTTGCTGACCTTCACAATTCAGGGGTACTTAAGGACAATTGATTTTGTGCTTACCGACTGTAATTTTTCTGTTGAAGGCAGGGTCATCTGGCGTCACTTTGACGTGCGCCGGGACTTGTGTACTTTGGCCTGACATGTATTTTTCGCTGAGACTGTCCACGGTATAGCTGACGCCCAATCTCTCCAAGGCTTCAATGAGTACACTGTCTGCACCACCAGCGCAATCTGGCATCACTTCTCCCGATATTCTATTTACCCTTGCTTTGGCATATAAGCCGTAGCCAATTCGCATTAACTCTCCGGATAACACGAGTTCTCGTAGTGCTTTCCCTGCCTGTTGGTAGGTTGATATCCCCTCAAAGTCAGAGCGCAGAAATACACAATTTTGCGACTTCGCAATTCGCTCTCTTACTCTACTCTTTACGGTCATGCGCGTAGGTTTACCCATTACTCTCGCTGGTGGACGTGATCTCATTGTAATACTTTTCGGCCCTGACACCTCCAGAGGAGGTCAGTCTCCATGCCAGGCTGAGATTGTCAGCGCGGAACTTCTCAATTAATCCATGTTTGGCCAGGGTATGGCAAGACACTCTGAAGTTTCTGTCAGCAATCGTTTTACAGCGACTCTCATTGATCATTGCTAGCAGCTGCATTCCAGGTACCGGCTTCTGGTGACCTTTTTGCAAGAAAACCCAAAGAAGAATTAATATATCCTTTTGAATAGTAGATATGCGCACTTCGCTCTTATTCATGTGCCACCTGAATTATCCTTTCTGACGCTTGAAGGGTCTGCGGGACGGTGTCCACCGCGGAGGCTCCGTTCGCATGGAAAGGCCTATGCTCAAAAGCTCATCGCGCAGAGTATCACTAGTGTCGGGATTCTCAGATTCGTTTAAGGGGGGCGTTTTATTTTGTCGTGGCTTGCGAACATAGGTTGCGGGCGGCTTAGTATAGTGCCTGTTGTAGACCCAGTAGCGGTACGATTGCAGCGTCTCTAGATAGTCTTTTAGTATTTCCGTATACAATTTCCCTTCACTTTCTGCGAAACGTTCTGAGAGTATCTCAATGTCCAGTGCCACAATCCCACAGTTCTTCCTGGTAGGGGAGGTGAGCTCAGCCGGCACTGTGCGACCTCTGTGTGTTAGGTACAAAACAAAAGTGTGTCCCTTTACTTCACTGAGGATGTCGACTTTTATACCCTCGAAAAACGCATCTATCTGTATATTCTCCAGCTGTAGCAATCGACTTTGACATTGCGTGGGGGGCAGGGCGGTGCGGTGTGCAGCAAGTACCGGTGTCCGGAAACGAAGCTGCCCGGTGTCACTGAGTTGGTGCATCATCAATCTCACTGACATAGCAAGTGAATACTCACAGAGTTTCTCAGCCTTTTTGTCGCCCCGGGTATGGTGGGCAAAATGGGGCATCTTGATGTTGCGCTCTGATTTTCTGGCCACCAGGGGGAGTCGGCAACTCGGACAAATACATCCGGCATCAAGTCCGCGCTCAACCTCATCAACTGACACCATTTTCTCATCGGCCAGTCGTAATCCAAAAGGGATAAGGTGAATACTCATGCTCGTTGTGCTCCCGATGACTTGTAAGTCATTTACAATATACTAGTAGCTAGCCCATTTCATGGCTTACCTCGTCCAATTAGGGCAATTATTACATCTAGCTTATAGTGTTTGTCCATATGGTCAAACTAATGAAAATAACCGATGCTAGTGTTCGTACGAACAGTGAGTTTGTTCGTAGCAATAACGTGTAAAAATCAATCCTACGTTAAACATGTACAAAGATGGGTAAAGACAATTTTTGTGATTAAAATATCATTCGTAAGCCGACTTATGCTTTATATTTTATACATGCCCAGCTCGCCTTTTTGTGTTATATTTAAATCATAAGCCCACTAATGAGTAATAAATCATGCAAAAGGTACAGGTTTTCATCAAATCTATTGGGAGATTGGTAAGTGCGGTGCGCTCTGACACCATGGATCAAACCGAACTGGCCGAGCGGACGGGGCTGAGTCGCTCAACAATATCAGCGATGGAGAATGGCCGGCCAGTAAACGTAAAAGCAGTTGTAAGCGTGTTGGAACATTTGGATTTGCTCGATGATTTTCAGGCGCTGGTGGATGACAAACTGGCAGAAAAAAGCCGCCTTTTGTTGCGTAAGTCTCGACAGGGAAATGTGGAATTAGACAATGATTTCTAAAGCGTTTGTATTTATTGATGGGTTAGAAGCATCCCCTGTGGTTTGTGCCAAGATTGCTTACGATCACCGCAATAATTCTTGCCAGTTTGTCTACGGCAAAAGTTACCTGGCACGCAAAGATGCTTTTGCCCTTGACCCGATAAACTTGCCGCTTAGCGAGAACACTTATTCAACCAAGTATGATCACGGACTTTTCGGGGCATTAAATGATGCCGGCGCGGATTCATGGGGTAAGCAAGTTATTCTGTCGTTGCATACTACCAAACCGAAAAATGAATTGGAGTTTTTGCTGGCCGGTTCTGGCATGGGAGTGGGGGCGCTGGTATTCAGTTTATCCAGCACTGGCTCAAAACGTAAACACAGCAAAAACACGTTGGGTGATATTCCGGTATTGCTAAAAGGGAAGGACGCCATCTTAAATGATAAGGAGGTGTCCGATGAGGCAAAAAAGGCCTTCGAGTATGGCTCAAGCATGGGGGGAGCGCGGCCTAAAACTCTCATCAACGACAATGGCATAGCCTATCTGGCAAAATTCAATCGCGATAACGACCTATTTAATACAGTAAGAGTCGAGCACGCCTCAATGCAAATGCTGTCAGAGCTGCCTTGTAGGGTTGCACCGACCCGGGTTTGTGAAACGCAAGACGGCGATGTGTTGCTGGTGGAAAGGTTCGATGTTCAACATGAAAAGCCGATCTGCCACTTTTTGAGTGCCAACTCGATATTCAATACGAAGAAGGTTAACCAGAGTCTCACCACCAGCACATATACTTATGGGTTTCTGGCACAATATATTCTTAAACACGGCTCAGAGCCCAAAGATGCGCACGACCTCTATTATCGCATGGTGTTCAACGCGTACATTGGAAACACTGACGACCACGCCCGCAATCACGCGCTAATGTATATATTCGAATCACAGGGATGGAGACTGACACCAGCATATGATGTATTGCCCATAGGAAACAGCCGCCTTCACGGTATCGGCATGGGGGATGACGGCAGGCATGCGACCGACGAAAATTTACTAAGTCAGTCAGAACGATTTGGCCTTAAACAGTTCAAGGCTAAAAGAATACTTGCTGAAGTTAAGGCGTTGGCGGGCGAGTGGCAACACTACTTTAAGCGTTATGGCGTCACTGACCAGGATATGAATCGGTTAGGCGGGATCATTCCAAACATTAGTTGAACTGCCCGATTAATTGCAAAGGGATAATTGAGGAAATCAAAAAAGCACCCTTCAGGTGCTTTAGGTGTGTTCTCACCGTGATTACGAGTTGACAAAAAACGGGTAGGGCTCTTCCACAGAATGTTCTAACTTAAGAAGGTAAAAAAGCTAATTCATGTGCCACCTTAATTAGCTTTTCGTATCTTTGAGGCCAACTTCCTTACATTGTCGTAGAGTAATAAAGCTTCATACTGCGGCCACTTGGAAGCCGCTGTGAATCGAGAGCAAACCAATCCAACCATAAATAAAGTTTCAGACTGTAGGGAGATTTGTTAGCGTCAGCCAAGCTGTCAGAATACGTAAGTCATTGATATTCATTGTGACCTTGAAATACAAAACAGCTTAGTGTGATACTTTAATACTTAGTATGAACTTTATTACTCTCCTACATACATTCGCTCTAACACTGGCAGTAAAAACGATCCGGTCCACCCCTGCAACCATGCGCGGTGCAGTTGGGTGCGGGCAAAGAGCTTTCTCACTGTTCTGCTTAACGCTTTATCTCCAGTGCATCGACTTTTATACGCCGCAATTCTGATGAATTCACAAATCATCTACTCATCCTTCTTCCAGTAGCCATAAACACACCGAGTACCTTTTCGGCTGCAGTCATGTGTATCCATTAGCCTACCATCGATAACAGCTGCCACGTGCTTTGTTACTTTTACCACCAGCGTGCCAGAGGGGAGGTCACCGGCATTGAGCTTAGTGGTACAGCCCTGGCCAACTTTCATTGTTGGGTACCAGGTAAAGCCGAGCTTAGTCATGTAATCATGAAACCACGGGCTTTTTGTCACTATGCCATTTCTGGCAGATTTGGGGCGTCGCTTTTCAGTCCCCCTGACTTTCTGTGAGGCATTCCCTTCAGCCAGAGTAGCATAGACCTCTTTGTAGGGGGGAGCCGGATGCAATGGCCACAGCCCTGGCTACACAGTCACGCGCTTCCCCGCGGTACCCGGCATCAACTCGGCCGCCGTCGTGATATCGGAACTTCAGTGTGTTCACCCGGGTGTCCCTCCGATTGGGTTTAGTGATAACAATCTAAAGTTCTTCATGAACTGTTCCTGGGTTAATCGCTCTGGCATCATTTGGTCGGTCCATACCCAATAAAAGCGCCCATACTTTTCGCTCATACGAATTCGCTTAATGCACATGAGACGGTCTTCTCTATCGATGTATGCTTCTGGTGCCGGCGTGATGGCCAGATTCATGAAATCAGCACCATTTAACAGGACCGGTTTCTTCCAGGTAATTGCGATCCCTTGCGCCTTGGCAATTTCAGTCAGCAGGTGAGCACGATGGAGGAGCCAGTGTTTGACGGGGGCGCCTGCAGCATCACTCTCTTGCCAAAATGATGTGTCGCCGTCCTTAAGGATGAACTCCGCGTTCCCTGAAAAGTACACCACCAGCAAAATTACTGCTTTCCCGTTCGCAAAATGCATGGTTCTTGTCAGCTCGACAGCGTCACTTCTGGTTTCGTTCGCCTTGTCGAATCCGTTACTTAACATTGTTGCGGCAAGTTTCTTTATTGCCCGAGGCGCAAAGGTGCCATTGTTTAGTTGTTCCATTGAGCTTCCTCAAAGTGATTTTCATAGTGGGTCATGGCCAGTGTCAGATAGAAAGTTTCCTGCTCTTGTTGCTGGGCATGTGCCAGGCTTCGATAATGGTCTGGAAGGGCATCCCGTTTATTGATGGTGTCAACATCAACATCCATCTCAAAGGTTTTACCAGAGTCCAGCTCGCCGCGGATAGTGAACGCGGTATCGGATTTGGCTAGATAACGCTTGGCGCCCGAGTGTTTCCCCATCCACGTCTCAAAACCCTGAAGTTCATCTTTCAGTGAGGCCAGGGTACTTTCCTGAGCGAAGATGGAATAACCATCGGGCACTTGGCGATTGAATTTTTCTATCGCATCGTTCAGCTGGTGGATGGAGCTATTTACGGTCGACTCATCTTCAATGGTCAGTTCGACCACCAGCGCAAAGTACGCAGTGTCATTAGAGACACCATATGTGATTGGGGCAAAAGCGTCATCATCTACCGTACAACCTTTGCAAATGCGCTCAAAGTCATTGGGCGCCAGGCTCGCTTTCGAATGCCCTCCAGCAATGACGTTAAAGTCCTCCAGCAACGTTATCGCCTCTGCATACGTGGCACCGGGCTTCATTACCAGGGTGGCGATGACGAAGGCGCCTTCGGTTATGTCGTTACTGTTGTAGTGGCTGAGCATATTACTTGTGATCATAATGGATTCCTCTTCAAATGCATCCCGGTCGTTAGCCGGGACCTATTTAGGGTTAGTTATACTTACCTTCCTCAATCGCTATGCTTACTCGGCGTGCGATATTCCAAACTGCCTCTTCACTGCTGAGGTATTTTGCGCGAAATACGGTTTTGAACGAGCCCTCTGATTCATCAAGAGCCAGTACCTTCAGGAGATAGCCTTCGCAGTGGCCGCGCTCAGCCACAGCCAGCAGCTTGGTCTGTTCATTTATCTCGTGGTCGAGGTTTTCCCAGCTAGTATTGCCGGCAATGTATTCAGCTGCGTCCAGTGCACTACACTCGAACTCCTCAACACCAATAATTGCCAGGCAACTCTCTATCTGCGCTCGGATTTCACGTGATGTCACGTAGCGGGCGTGCTCAAGCAGACCGGGCTCAGCCGGTTTGTTGCGGCAGATTGATGTGCGGATAACATCCGGAGTAAATGGAGACAGATAAGTCAGCTCCCCACCTTCCGGTACCAGGCTTTCCCAGCCTGCTGTCTTATAGGTGCGCCCAAGAACATCTGTGTTTTCCCACTGGGTGTTACCGTTAATATCCACCAGCGCAAAAACATCAACATCAATCCCGTGCTCAGGATGCTTTTGTGTGGCAATACCATCCAGCATCTTATAAGTGGCTCCGGCGTCATCAACGTATATCTTGTGAAGAGACAAGTCTTTCAAATCGTAACTGTTATTGTGGTTGTCTCTGACCACGGAGGAGATAGTGATTTCGTTGCCTTCCAGGCGAAAGGCATCCACCAGGTTTCTGCAAATAAGCGCTACGGACTCAAGCACAGGAGCATTGCCCAATTTGGCGTAGCTAACAGTGTTACTTTCTTTGGCTAAAAGATATGCTTCACCTGTCTGATTTTCTTTATAGATATCGATAAACAGCGTGATGACATCAGTTATCTGGCAGGAAAACCCGCAAAGCATGTCACTATCATCACCAGTGCTTCCTGGTACCAGCTTCATTCCAAGCTGAGCACCGATCGTCTGAATGTTTGTGATGTTCGAAGTCATATCTACTCCCTGTGATTGCACGTGCAATCTAAAGATGGCAAAAAATAAACCGCAACGCGGATGTATATATAATATATACACAGGGTAAGAGTGTGTCAATCAATTAATTTATTTTGTGCATAAAAAAGCCCGGTAATACCGGGCCGAATTATGATCGTAATTTTTTGTTTAAGGCGTCTCTACAAGATCGGCATAAGGGGATCTTTTTGCTCCCGATGGAATTAAGCAACCAGGATCAATCTCTCTTGCTCTGGCCAGCCATTCATCTGTTAAAGATTTGTCGTAGAAGCGGTAATGAAACGCCGATGAAATCTGGAGGAGGTTACCTCTTATTTCTGTGAATCCGTCTATAGAAGTGTAAACTTTTATCTTTCTGGAATCTCTTTCAAACTTATACCCATGTTGCCCCATGTTCTCCAGTAGGCTGAATGGACTGTCATATTTACCATGAAGGCGACAATAATTTCCGTTCGTGTTGGCGAGCTGGTTTGTTAGATCGTTCACCGCGAGGATGTTGCCATCATCAAGTAGGCTGGTGGTGTTGTGGTTAATTACAAAATAAGCCCGATCATTCCTGAGCATGTAGATACTTTTCGAATTGAAGGTTAAGCCGGCGCTTTTTATTGTGCCTCGTTCTAAGCCAAAAAATTGTACAGTCATAGTTGCCTCGCATAAAAAAGGGCAGACTCATTAAAGTAGGAGATGAGACTGCCCAGTTGATCTGGATGATTCTATGTAACTATAACATTTACATTGCTTGCGTCAATATAATATTTACATTAACTGTTGTAAGTGGGCCACCGGTACGCCACGCGGCTGCGGCTTAACCACCTGGATTGATTAACCTGATCCACCTTCCGGTCAGATGACTTCTGATTGCCTCCTAAGATAACGTCACCATTTGAGTAGGAATACGAATGAAAGCCTACATGTCGGCCATCATCAAAAATGTAAACTGTGATGGCGCCGATAACAGGCTGCGATATCTCCATACCCCAACTTAACCATGAGTCGGCGGCCGCTGAATCAGTGCCTTCGACGTTACTCTTAGTCAGACACCAATTTACAAAGCTGCTGCACCATGGAGTCTCGTCCAGCCGGGCATTTCTTTCCCCAAGTGTTGTAGTACGGTGGTACTCAACTATTCTTGAATTGTTAACTGGTCCGGGCACCTCGGCCACTCCCCTGGCGAGCTCCCCAAGGGCGATGTTGTACCAAAGAGGGACAACACCATGCTGAGCCACCAGCTGAGGGTCGTGTGCCGGTACCGCAATTGTATAGCCGGTGATTACATCATCAGAACTAATGTGCGAATTCATTGTTAACAGCTGAGAGGCACTTAAATCAAATACTCTCGCGACATCACTAATCCCCCGGTAGTTGGATGGAACCTTATATAGGCCTGCAATCACCGCTATCTCCTCTCAATAGTAACAATGCTTCTGCCTGTTCGAACTGGACTGTAATCAAATTCAGTTGGAGTCAATGCCTCTGTGTCCTGTTGTATAAATAATTCGCTTTCTTTTGCGTCAGGGTCAGGCGCCTTTTTCAAAAATTCAACGTCATTGTCCGTTAGGTTGTCGTACCACTGGTTTACTTTTGTCCAATTTTTATTTATCTCATTAATTGTATTCGAGATGTCAATTTCATCTACATTGTCCATGTGGTTGGTCTGGAATTCCGTAATCGTAATATCTTTCTCTTTGATGTATTTAATTGCTCGGAACACGTGGTATAGATCTTCAGTTTCAAGCTTGTCTGCAACCTCATCTGGGAGACCTGAAATCAGTTTGTCTGCGTATTCTTTAACGCTCTGCTGTCCATTTGTCGTTTGAGAAGTCTGATTAGTCAGACTGGCAATGTAGGATTCTATCTGCTCTCTGAACGACAGCGGCTGCAGTGCCAGCAGCTTTCTTATTTTGCTAAAGTTATTAATCACTTTGTCTTTGATAGGGCTCAAAGGGTCAACAGTCCAACCATCACCTTCAAGACCTTCCATACCTATACTCATAAGTTTGTACATTGCCGCCATCTGGACATCAGATATTAATCGTTCATCAAGGATTTCTTCTAACTGTTCCTGTACAAGGACCTGCGGCTGTACTTGTGATGGAGGCTGAATATTGGCTGTTCGAATCGAGTCGGCAACCATCTGGTTAATCTGTACCGAGGAGCACACATAAGATAGATCGAGTATTAGCTTCGCAGCCTCATAGAATGTCTTTGGTCGTTGCTCAAGCGCATAGTCCAGTTGTGTATCCATGGCGTTCCTTACCAGGTCAACTACGCTTGCCGCATCGGGTCCCATCAGGTAGTAGTTTTGATACAACTCTAGTGAGGACACCAGAAAGGAACTTCCTAGCGCTAACCTCTCTACTGATTCGGTTGAAGCACCATTAATGGCTAGTAGTCCGGTAACCAACACACTGCCAATCAAATACTGGTCTTTCGTATATGACATTTGATGACTATTATTAGCGATTCCTTCGACAGTCGATAGGCAATTTTGATAGGTCAACATTGACCCCTGTTCCACAAACCGTTTAAGTTTGCCTTTGTCTGGGTTGGCTTCGCCGATTTGTTCTTTAGCGTGTATATAGGTATCGTAACCTTCAGCAGGGTTGGCTGTGCCGTCCATGTGGTCATCGGAGATGTATTTGTCGCTGTTCACAGGATGATTGGCACATCCGCTTATGACTAATGAAGTGAATACAGCTATGCAGATTTTTGAAGTCCTTTTCATGATAGTGGCCTGTTTTAATAGTTGTATATTTAATATACAACCATAGGCGGTAACTTCAGCCTGCTTTTAGATAACTCCTGGGTTTTGTGCCCTCGCGCTTTATAAGTTCGTATGATGCCTTCAGATGGCGCATTTTTATTACGGCTTTATAAAGGGGGAGGTAGTCATAGCGAAATGGTGCGCTGGTGGATTGGCCATCTGTAAGGACGTGACCTCTACCCCTGAAGGCTTTAACTTCTACCTTTCCTTTTATGTCGGCAACTTGTGATTCGGCGATTCTTATTCTCTCGTGCACGCTATTGCTGTCTATGTGTATTTGAGATGCTAACTCCATCACACGACGCATTTGCTTTTGATAATCGGAAGATGCCGTTATCTCCTCAACACTCCGGTTGAGATAAAAGCCAATAGCTTCAGCCATACGTTTACCAGGAATCGCGCGTGTAGAAAAACTGCCGCCCTGTTTGTTGATGAAGTTAACTAAACCTGCTTTTGAAACTGAAAGCCAAAGGTGGCTGGTCACAAAGTGACGGGCCAGAAAATCTACATCAGTACGATATAGGGCGCCGGCAATGAGGTGATACCATGATTCATTCAGCTCTGCCTTTGAGTGGACTTTTGTTGAATAGCTAACTATCGAATTGTGGGCCTCTTTTATTTCGGCTCCAATGCTTTTTGCTAAGGCTGCTCTATTCACTAAGTGGTACCTTTAGTAATAGGTTAGAGGTTTACTTTCTAATGGCACTTAAGGATTGTGCTGCCACCATCCCATACCCTTGAACATTCTTTCCATCAACCTTTTGCGAAGTGCCTTCGACAAACTCGTATCCCAACCTTTGTTTTCTTTGCATCTCAAACTCTTCAGGAAAATTATTGGCTGTCGCCAAAGCTAATTCTGAAAAACTCTGGCAAAGCTTTTTTATTGCGATACCAGTTGTCGGTGCGTCGTGGAGAAAAAGATCGCCATAGACGCATAGGTTTGCCTCGAGGTCCATTTTGGTTGATGTGGCATTCACTTTGTTAGCAAGGTTTATCAGCTTCATCTCGATTTGAGAAAGATGGCGGTCATTAAGAAGCTCCTCAAAAATGTCTGGTTCAAGGTGTGCCCCCGCATTTGATAACCATGCACAGTCAAGAATGATATGACTTTCGAATCTGGTTTCATCTAGTTGTTCTGCTAAAACAGAAGCCAGCAACACGTCCTTTGTTTCGACATCAACACCTTTTTTTACAATGCCGGTTTCGAGTTCATCAAAAGGAGTGCACTGTTCAAATTCATAAACAGGGTGGTCTTCGTAGGTCACTCTAATAACTTCCCCTGCCAACTCAAAGTCAGAGGAGTAGAACGGTATGTAAAACCCGTCCATGTTTAGCTTTCTTTTTTTCCGCGGGTGAATTGAGCGCATCACTACTTCCAGATCTAATAGATCCTTCAAGTTCAGCTTGAGTTGGTTACATATACTATCGAACCATGCTTTGTCCGCTTTTTGTTTTAGCTTGAATCTGACTTCATTTTTACTGTTGAAGCGGGGGCACCGATATCCATGCCTAAGTGCTGCATCCATCGTTAGCACCATTTGATGCTCACTTGTAAGGTTGTCTAGCTCTCGGATAACAATAGCCTGAAGCTCGTTCATAAGACGAAGGTGCCAAGCCTTTATGTCTTGCTCTGTAGACTTCTTTGCAATTAGCTTTGTCAGCAGCTCGTAATTCATGTTATTTCCCTCTAGCGGTTATGCATATCATGTTATCACTTGTGCAATATTATTGTTATATCGATTGACTAGTAAAAGTAGCCTTCCACTGCCAGTTCCTATTGCGATCCCACTATTGAATTCTCTTAACTATGTATAATACCTCTCCCTCAGTATGCGGGTTTGCGGTATTTGTGAGAATTGACTATTCACAGGTCAGTTTTAACTAATTTCTGCAGCAATCTTCGCAAATTGAAGCCTGTATAGAGTTTTGAGGCTTAAGCGTTACGTGTATAGCGGTTGTAGGGTGATTGATATTGCGTAGATGTTCCTGATCACTTGTTGTGCCTGCCTAATTCTTAGGTTTTGGGGTAACTCCGAAAAAAATTCTCTAAGAATCACGCGCCGATGATTATAGAGATAACCCATTATTGGTCGCTACAGTCCGGTTCGCACGTGATGATGATTGACTGACAAAAGAATAATGACCTCTCAGCGGTCATTTTGTGTATTTGGGACATGATGATGAGTGTCAGAAAGAAGAATAATGACCTCTCAGCGGTCACTTTGTGTGTATGGGACATGATGATGAGTGTCAGAAAGAAGAATAATGACCTCTCAGCGGTCACTTTGTGTGTGTGGGGCATGGTGATGATTGACTGACAGAAGAATAATGACCTCTCAGCGGTCACTTTGTGTGTATGGGGCATGGTGATGATTGACTGACAGAAGAATAATGACCTCTCAGCAGTCACTTTGTATGTTTGGGACATGATGATGAGTGACCGACAGATGAGTAATGACCTCTCAGCAGTCACTTTGTATGTTTGGGACATGATGGTGAGTGACTGAAAGTAGATAAATGACTACTCAGTGGTCACTTTAATTTTGATTCTCTGCCATTTTTTACTCGCTCCATGTCGATTACTTTTTTTATGAGTACCCAGGTAGCAGATCTCATTGAATGGTGTGTCGGAAACCTGTGTCATCCTAAATGATATGTTTTATGCACTGCCTGTATTTTCTTTAGTGCCTAATTACACAACCAGCAATAAGATGGTATTATGCAAAAAGAGTATTTTTTGTGCATATGATTTAGGGGTGATCGCATGGGTAGTATGAAAGAAAAGTTACAAGACGCAGTGGTGAACGCTGCGGTTTCAGAAGAAGCTAATGAGGAGCAAGAGTTAAATGAGTTTTTCGATTTGGCTGTTGACGAAATGCTTGAACAAGATATTGGTGAATCAGACATCAAATCCGATGCTGACAGTATTGGGATCCCAAGTCCTGATGAGAAGAAGACTGAGCACAAGGAAGTAGAAGGGAAGTCAAAAACTAAAGAAGCAGAGTCAATCCCGGATCCGGACGCTGTGTCGAAAGAAAGCTCTAGTGAAAAGGAGCGGGAAAACGAATTTGATGATCCAGTCAATGAAAGTGAAAAAGCTTCAGAAATAAGCGATGTCGAAGAACCTCCGGCAACCAAGTCTGCAATTAAAAAGGCTATCAATAGTGTAGTTAGAAAATCGTCAGTCAAGGAACAGGGGCTTGAGGAGGAACCACAGCTCATTCGAAACATAGCGCCACCATCTTTGGCCATCACTTTGGAAAATGGAGAGATAGAAACTCCCGATAACGATGAAAGTGATGAAGCTAAACAAAAGTCCGTCTTTAATACATTAAAGGAAAGGTTTAAGCGGGGTGGTAAAAAAGCTTCGCCAACTGAGAATGAGACCGCATTTGGGTCTACCCACCGCCAGGCACAAACCGATGGGATCGCGAATTATGATCGGTACATTAAGCAGGTAGCTGGCACAAGAAACTATACCTGGTCAGAAACTGGATCTCCGAATGGTGTTGTACGTGAAGTCGTATTTGATGATTACAAGTGGGTAGATAAATCAAACAAAATCGATTTTCATTATTTATCAAATAAACCCAGGCAAGCTAATGAGTACTCTGAGCTGGCACTTGTGGCTGTTACTGCGGCAGCTCAGCGCGGTTGGACATCTCTCAAGATAACGGTAGCAAACGATGAACTCAAGAAAGCAGTCCAGGATGCAGCGAAAGATATGGGGATAAAGTCTCTGAACATTAAAGTTGAGCAACAAAACGTACATTCAAAGACAGCGGCTGCACAATCACCCGAGCAATTAGACACTGCAGAAGCCAGAGAGTCGGAAGGTGTGAACTATTCCCCGGTTACCAATCTACTTTGATTTAGTAGTGTGTTTTGGAGCCCCGTTTCTACGGGGCTTTTTTTTGGCCGTTGTAAAGACACCATAAATTATGCATCTCAGATACCTGATTGATATTTAAACTTTTGCTGCTATCTTGCAATGAATTACATGCGATGAATCAGTCAAACTGAATATAAAGGAGTTAAACATGCAATCAGGGAAGTGCCCGACTTTAAAACCGCCCGCACGCTGGGTGAAAAAGCAGTAAAAGGTTATGGAGAGTGCAGCTGTGTTCTGTCAGATCACTTGGGGTTGGAGCTCAAAATGTTTATAGGCCACTGTCGGTGGAACCAATTTGTTAGTTACTGATTTTTGTATTACAGGACTGTATGGACTCGTATATGACCTAACACTTTTAAGGGATACACCTTGATAAGTTATGTAGATGAAGCCGGGAGCTTTGTTTCTAAAGGCGCTTCAAAAAATTCATGGTGTACAGTTGCTTGTTATTCCATCCCTGAGTTCAATAAAACAAAGCTCTCAGCAATTTTGAAATCGCTAAAACAACGAGAAGGGTTTTCGGTAGATTCTGAGGTAAAGCTGAAGGATCTTTCGGAAAAAGGATACCTTGAGTTTATTTCTCAGTTGAGCGAATTACAGGGGGCTCTTTTTGCAGTTGCCACAGACTCGTATTACAACTCAATCGAGGCAATAAACTCTCACAAGGAAATGCATGTAGAGTCAATATGCAGAGGGCAGAGAGCGATGAAGTTTGAGGGAGGGGTGCAAGCCATGAGGGTCCTGCACTCTCAGTTCAGTGGTTTGCCTGAACAACTTTACGTACAATTTCATTGCCAAGCACTACTGCTGTCATCATTCCTTAGAAGGGGGATCGCATTTTACGTACAGAGGCACCCGAATACCCTCAAAAAATTTCGTTGGCGTTATGATGCAAAAGAGCTTTTGAAAATAACAGATTGTAGGAGAGGAATAAAGTTTCATACTAAAAGATAAGTAACTCTGTTCGTGCCGTTATTAGAATCGATGTGAACATAATTAAAGATTCATACTAATTGCTATTACCGAGCCGAAATCAAGCTAATGACGAGTATTAAAGTGTCATACTCGTTTTCCCCTATTATCTCCTTGACTGCAAAATAACCATATATCACACTTAGGTTATTAATGTGATATATGGTTGTTTTGGTATGAAGAAGCAAAAGCACACACCCGTTTCTGCACCTGTTACTTGGTTTGGAAGTAAGAGCCGTCTAGTGAAAAAGATTGTTAGCCACTTTCCAGAGCACAATACTTACGTAGATGTGTTTGGGGGATCTGGCGCAATGCTGCTAGGTAAGCCTCCAAGTAAAGTTGAGGTGTATAACGATCTCAATAAAAAGATGGTGTGCCTGTTCAATGTCCTGTCAGACCAAGCGAAAATCAAAGAGTTGATCAGGCGTTTAGAATTGACGCCCTACTCACGCGATACATTCAAATCCGCAGTTGCAACCATAGACCAAGAGCAAGATGACATAGAACTGGCCAAGCTAATGATGGTGGTGCAACGTCAGTCACACGGTGGTTTAGCCAAACAGTGGTCATATTGTGTTGATGCTCCCGCAGGAGGATATAGCGCCAGCGTACGCAAGTTCCATACAGGTATAGAACGACTGCCAGAAGTGCATAAGCGCATGAGAAAGGTGCAAGTTGAAAACATGCCTTTCCAAGAAGTGTTGAACCGCTATGACCGAGAAGAAACGTTGTTCTATCTCGATCCTCCTTATGTCCCTGAAACTCGCGTTAATGGCACGTATGAGCATGAAATGACGATTGATGATCATGTAGATATGGTGGCGCAGCTGCGACAACTTAAAGGTAAGTGTATCTTGTCTGGTTACGCTCACAAGGTTTATCAATCTCTTGAAAATGACGGATGGAAGCGTATAGATATTGATGTGATCGCCTCAACCAGTAAAAGCCGAGCATCGAGAACAGAGTGTTTATGGTTGTCACCTAATTGTCTGATAAAAAATGAAATACCAGAGTATCAAGACATTGCTAATGATGAGACATTGACCAATCGACAGAAGGCGGCCAAGCGGGTACACCGACACCGAACCGACCAATCAAAGGAAGCGATAACCAAGGCAATTAACAGTCTGAAAAGAATGAAAAAACGAGTCACCAAAGTTGAGGTGGCACGTATGACAGGCATTAGTCGAGAGCATATCACCCGTTACTATTCCGACCTTTTCTGAGGTGATCGCGTTTTCCCTAAATTGCAGAACTGCAATACAGAACAGCGATAGTGGGCAAAATGGCAGTTACATTAGGTAACGCTGCCAATTTAGTATGGGACTTTAATACTTAGTATGAATCTTTATTACTCAGTATGAGGCTATATTCCTCTCCCACACAGATTTCGAGGATTCTTTTCAGAAATTCGTGCCTGCAATACTGCAAGCATATTCGCTCGATAATCCAACACCAGCATTAAATTGGTGTGACTACTCTCCTATGAAAGAATACATCAGCACCGTGCCGGATTATGTCGTTGAAAAGATGCCCGAGCTTGAAGGTAAAAAAGGTTTTGATATTCAGAAAATAGTCCGAGGAGATATTGCGTTCGTTGATTCGAAATCTAGCCCTGGAGTTCAAGTTGCCGACCTATTGGCTTCTGGACTAAGAAGGTTGCTGAGGCTTGAGTTTGATGACAATGAAGTAATGGCGAGAGCATTAGGAAAGCTGTTGTTACAAGAGGAAGGAAATAAACCTCCAATCGCACTTGTTGCTTTTAATGGCCAGTCTCCTCTAAATGAAAAATTGGCGACAGTTGTGAGAGAACTAATCCTGAACTGCCGGGGAATACTGAAATAATGCTAACGGGCGTAGGTTTTTGGATAGCTTCCCGGAACGAAGAAACTTTTGTTTGTGCTGGTGTTACTGCATGAGACTTCTTGAGGCAAAGCGAACTTTCGGACTTGGTTGAACAATACAGTGACACGTGTCGGTTGGAGTTATAGCTACTCTAACTGGACTGTTTGTGCTCATTTGCGGGAAGTTCTACCGAGAAAGGTAAGCTGTTCTGGCCTCTTCAGAAGTGTTATCAAGTACGGTGCTGATATTTATGCGCTTCTCGGTAGCATGCAAATATTTAGCTGTTTGCATGATGCTTTTTAACAATTGATTGTTACTCTTCTCTGCTCGCTGTATATACTCCGATATTGCTTTTTCTGTAACATCTTCATGAGACGTCATACTGGTGTGGATCACACTGTTTACTGCAGTTTTGGCTTCTTCTCGCTGAGTTGCGTCTACGAGAATGCTTTTCCCAGGCTGTTGATTATTAGACGGCCGACTGAATTTGCTACTGAAGTAGGTCTCTTTCTCGAAAGAAATGGAGTATTTCTCAAGAACGCTCTGACGGATATAGTTTAACAAAGCACAGTTTTCGAATTCCCCACCCAACAGAGATTCGAGATGATCTTTGATCGCACTCTCAGGAAATGCCGAAGAGTTAGTACCATATCTTTGCTCTAGATGAGATTCTATGGACATTTCTAAAAGCTCAACATAGCTGAAACTAGCTGAAGGCGGGACAGTATTCACATGGAAATCATCGCACAAATCGAACGTTAATCGTGCAGCATACCGTGAAGTAGACTTCAATAATTGCTGAACCTTCTCGTGGATACCTGGATCGCTAAGGTCTAGGCGAATTCGAAAGTCGTTCACACACAAAATGTTCTCGTCTTTCTCGAATACGCGGAGAGCCGCCCGAGAGATTGTTTCGAAACCTGCGACAGTGGATATGTATTTCGTGTTACCGCTATTCTCCCCAGATTGGAAACAGAGTGCATCGACCGGACTTTCGACCAAAATAATTGTTTCTGGTGGACGTTTTATATTAATTTTCTGGGAACCATGTATTAGCTTGCTGAGACTCATTGCAGGCTTCGCGGGCAAAAAATCTTGGCGTTCTGAATCAAATAAGTGAAGCCCATCTATATGGTTAGAGTAATAACTCCTAATGGGCAGAGCTGCATAGTCAGCGTCGGGAAGATCTGATATTGAACTCAATAAGTTGTTTTTAATATCTCTCTTGTCTTCAGATAAATTTAGCGCCACTTTTCTTATAACTGATTTCGATATTGGTACGATGTCGAAAGATTCAGCTACTTCACTACTGACTCCAATTTTGGCCAGAAGCTCGTTGAAACATTCGTTGTTGATCTTGCCCGCTTTTCCAATAGCGAACAAATCAT
Organism: Alteromonas antoniana; assembly: GCF_019249295.1. Classification (GTDB taxonomy): domain Bacteria; phylum Pseudomonadota; class Gammaproteobacteria; order Enterobacterales; family Alteromonadaceae; genus Alteromonas; species Alteromonas antoniana. The sequence goes on along the minus strand of NZ_JAESDH010000003.1, from coordinate 33,379 downwards.
CGTACACACGCCTATAATCCTGGACGGTCGCTGAAGAACTGCTGCCCTTCTTCCCGGTCGAAACGTATGGCACTTTTTCATTGTTGAAGTCGGCCAATTCTTCGATAGTGTTTACGAAGTCTTTGCCATGGTACTGCTTGATGAAGTTTACAATTCCTCCACCAGCACCACATCCATGACAGCAGAAACTTTGTTTAGCTTCATTAACATAAAATGACGGTGATTTATCATCATGTCCTGGCAACGGACAGCGTCCGGACAGCTCCCCTCTGGCGCCGCCGCGCTTCAGCTTTGTGTATTGCTCGACATAGTTAACGATATTTGTCTTATCGATGATGTCCTGAATATACTCTTTTGGAATTAGGCTCGCCATTATGCACAAAACATATATTTAATTTGTTTTAGTTTATCAGAAAACCATCCATATCGGCAATTGTCACAGAGTAGATACTGGATTTTTCGTAGAAAAAGAGGAGCTAACTTTCATCCATCAAATGTCTGCGAAAAGAGAGCTGCATTTAGAGCGTTTTGGCTGGTCTTAAGAAACAAATATAGATTTTAGCTGGGGGCAGGAAAGGCATTGTGGAAAGCAAATGAGCGCTCCTGTGTACACCCCATATTGCGCTGTTTGTACACCCCATATTGCGCTGTTTGTACACCCCATATTGCGCTGTTTGTACACCCCATATCGTGCTCTTTGAACCCCCAAGATTGGGGATGACTGCTCGGAGATATGCCTGAAGAATGAATTTTTGGAGTTACCTTGCACAGTTCGAGGCGACGTAAATGGTTACGTCCAATATGAGGCAAGGTGTCGCAGACATGTTACGACTTCCATAGATATATATTGATTGCTAATATATGCACAACATATATTCAAAAGGCATTAAAATGTACGAAAAGAAAGTATCTGTCAGGTCAATAGCTGAACTCGGAGCCATAGCAGTAATAGGGTATCTTATTTGGAAAACTGTATCGCTCGAGAGTCAAATGAACACGATTGTTGAAATCATTGACACGACCTCTCAGAAAGCGGACCTCAAAATATTGGAGATGCAGACTAACAGCAATTTGGAAACTGACGAAGACTGGGATAATTTTTATAGCCGGAATGACGAAAAAAAGGACGACTATCCTGTTGGGACTGTGGGTGCTTTGCGTGTGACCGGGAAACTGAAAGAGGCCTTTGGTGAAAATATCCAGATAATAGTAAATCCTGACGAACGAGCTCAGATGTACAACGCAGAGATAGACGGGAAATCCTTCGTAGTAACCGGTGATGAAAAACACCTCTTGGTTGAAGACATAAAAGTCCCACTAGAGCCAGATGAATACAGAGCATTTACACAATCTGATGAATTTCAAGAGCTCCAGGCAGCTTACAAACCAACCTCTGGCAGAGTTGATACTGTTTCTAAAGCTGAAGTTAAAAGTAGTCCAACAAACAGCGATTTAATTAGTGATGGGTTGATAGAGGAGCTTTATCCCGCCGGACTTCCAGGACTCAGTCCAGCAGAGAAGTCTTTATCAAAGAGAAGAGTGTTACTCGAAAAGGCTAAGCCCCATATGCTTAGTTTTGGAGGGGTAAACCAACATACAGAACTCTTTGTTGCGTTCGACCTCAGCTGTCCAGCGTGTAGGCGTTTCTTTGAGTCAGTTCCGCTCCTGCAAGAAAGAGGGTATACAATCAATCTAATGATGATTGACAAAACAAGGGAATATACATCTGACAAAGCCCTTACCTCACAAGCAATATACTGCGACGCTAATCCAGAAGAAGCTTTGAAAAAGGCTGTTAGTGGGGGTGAAATTTCTACAGAGCCGTGCTCGAAGGGAAGACAATATTTAGAATCAATGACTAACGCAGCACTAAGAATGGGAACTGTTGCTACTCCTTCGATTTTTACTAAGGATGCACTTCCGATCTATGGATATAACACCCGAAGAGAGCTGTATTTCCCGATTTATGATCCACCATCAATTGAAAGTTGGCTCAGCAGATTGTAACTGTGATGATGCGAGACTAGGGCGCCCTTCGGGGCGCCTTTCAATTCAAATGTTGAAAAGGATAGGGTTGTCATCGTCATATAAGTGCTCTTCCGTGTTGGCCGGCTCGATATTACGACTGTCTATCTTAGAGGGGGTAGGGGGCTTGCTTGAAGTTGCTCTTCTGAGTTTGTTAGCGAACAAGTCAGAAGCTTTAGGAGGCATATTCTCTTGAGGGGTAGAAGTGGTACGTTCTGAACCATTCAGATCGTCAGCTATCTCATTACCCGTATGATCCCGCTCCTCAACAGTACCCTTAAATCTTAGTAAGAAGTCCAGAGGCCTATAAAAGTTAGTCTTTCCATTGACAAAGCGAGCATCACAGTAGGACATTTCAAGTTGTTTTTTGTGCCTGGTAGTGATCACGTATGCAACACGTTCTTCTTCTGCAATCGTGCTTTCGGTGGGGTGTTCCTCCCTGAAGAATGTCTCCTGTTCTGCGCCTATAAAGTACACATGCTGAAACTCTAGACCTTTTGCAGCATGGCCGGTCATTAGTAAAACCGAACCTTCCTTGTTGTTTTTCGTGTTATCGGCAAGTAATGTTAGTTCATCTACAGCCTCTGCGAACGTTACTCCGGTTTTTAGAGTCTCACCGAAAATCTCCATTAATTTAGTAATTCTTTCGGTGCGCTCATTCATTTTCTCAGCAACCAAGACTTCGATTTCTTCATCTGAGCCTTCAGGGTGCTTCTTTCTTGCAGCTTTTCGGGCAGCATCATTTAGAGACCCTGATATTTTGGATGTAAAAAAGCTAGAGATTTGTTGTTGAAATAAAGGCACCACTTCCTGTCTAAACTTGTCTGATTGCTCCTCAACCTTCGCGGCAAAGTTTCGATTTATCAGCTTCTCATGGTTAAAATGATTTAGGTCCAATCCAGCCCAGCTAGCTAGCTCAGTGTCAGTTAAAACTGGCATATAGTCCCAAATAGCCGTTAGCTCATCCAACAGTTCTGATGCTCTTTGCGATCTGGCCACACCAGATTTTGCAAATTGCTTCAGGTACGCCATAGGACTAACCTGAAATTCTGACGCTTTTTTATTCAGGTTTACTTTGGTAATGCCGATTGGCAACTCATCCATTATCTTGTGCAGTGCAAATCGATCATTCTCGTTTACCAGCAGCCTAAGGACAGCCATGGCAATCTTCACTTCTTTGGTACTGTAAAAGTCAACATCACCAACTACGTCATACTGGAGCTTATTCAACTCAAGCTTTGACTTGACGGCTTTGTTTACTGACTTGGACCGGTAAATTACGGCAATTTCATTTGGTTTAACCCCAGACGCTAACTTTTTCTGAATGTTGTCTACAATGTAAGCCGCTTCCTGATCGTCGTTTTGAAAGTGATGGATCATCGGTTTTGGGCCATTAGCTGAAGACTTGGCCTCCAAAACCCCATCCGTTAGCTGGTTTGCCATTTCTTGGCCAAACTGGTTGATTGCAGTTATTGAAGCAGCAGCTGTTCGATAGTTCTCAGACATGGGAATTACTTCTGCATCATAGTAATCAACTATATTGTTCATGCTATCTGCATCAGCTCCCCTGAATCCATAAATTGCCTGCCTCATATCTCCCACAGGTATCAAGCTTTTGACCTTCTGCATATCAACGATCTTTCTGAACATCGAAAATTGCACTGGAGAGGTGTCTTGTGACTCGTCAACCTGGATGTGCAAAAATCTTGCAGCCAAACGTTTGCAAATACCTTGGTCGTTTTCGAGCAATTTGTTTGCGTGAACTAAAAGGTCATCGAAATCCATTGCCTCTGAGCGGACACAAAGTGTTTCGTATTTTTCCCACCAACTCCAAACTAAAAGCTTCCTCGCCTCCCTATTTTCGCGAAAATATTCTTCATCCAATTTTGTTGAGTTAGAGGCGGATAAGATTTTGTCTTTAACGCCGCTGTCAATTTGTATGCTTGAGTAGAAATCATGTGAATTCATGCCTTGTGCTTTATTGAGAGACATAGTTGATTTCAGTAAATCCTCATCTACCTTTGCGGTTTCAAGAAGTGCCTGAACCGCTTCAGAGAATCCTTTTTTTGCCTCTCTAATAAGGGACTGACTATCTGACTTATCAATTATGCTAAAGCCGTCTGGGTAGCCATTGCTTTGAAAGTAATCATGCTTATGGTATGGCCTAAGTATTTGTTTGATAGCAAATTGGTGAAATGTTCCAACAAAAGCTTTATAGGCGTCGTCGCCCACACTAGCCACAAGTCGATCCCGCATCTCTTCACTTGCCTTATTAGTAAAGGTAACCAAAGCCAAGGAAGAGGGGTCCATACCTTTAAGTATTTTGAGGGAGGCGCATGCTATCTGAGCGGTTGTTTTTCCGGTTCCCGGCCCAGCAACTACCACTTTAACGCCACTTTCAATAGTAGCGAACTTCAATTGCTGCTTATTCAAGGGGGCCAGAATTTGCTCTATCGTTTTATTACCCACGGCAACCTCTATCGTGTTAATTATGCACAAGCATGATATATTGTGCTTGATTGTAACAGAGGTAGATAATATGTCATTAACAAGAGACGAAATAGGATCGCTGTTTGCTGAGTGGTTCGCCTACGCAAAAAACTTTGGTAGCAAAGACATAGTCATGAATAAGCGTGGATTTGATGACTTCGCAACAATAGGCTACATGGAAGGAAAGGATTCCAAACCTGCGCTGCCGATCAACAGGAAAATCGGCAACATCGTTTTTTTTGACAGTATAACGCCTGTTCAGTTCGCCCCATTCGTAGACCTCGTCGCCTTCGCTAATGGTGAAAAGTTAGAACGGAACAAAGCGCTACTAGGACAGAATGTACACGACGAAACTATCAGCTCAAAAATCGGAGGCCGAGGAGTAAGAGTAGGAGGGGTAAACCAAAACGACCATCTTTTGACTTTAACGATGCATCTTATCCCGACCGATGAAGAATACCTTAAAGAGTTCTTGGGTAGAAAAACAGCTGAAGGTGGTGTTGAAGAGCAAATAGTACAGTACTGGCACAAAACGTACGGTCTAATGACAAAAGAAATGTTGGATGAAAAAATTGAAAATTTACTGAAATTGAACGTGGAGATCGTTGATAAAGCGAAATTCAAGGCCTACGCTCATAAAAACCTGGCTGAACAAAGGGTAAAAACCAACATTTGAAGCTATGCAAAAAATATATATAATGTTATTAATTGCGTGGCGAAGGTCATAAAATGGAATCAAAAATTGGAGTTCGTATGGAGAACTGTCATCACAGACTCATAAAGATAAGAGAACAGATCATTGCCAGCAACGGCAAAGACGCGAACTCTCTTGAGATGCTAGCTATTGCCGACCAATTAATAAAAGTAAGTTCAGTCATGCTTGATGAAATGTCCAGGAAGGTTAAGTGGAGCCACAAGGATAGATTTGGCTTCAACCGGTTCATACAAAACGTCGAATCCTTCGTTCAATTAAACATAGAGCTATTGCTTCCGAGCCACATATGAAAATTTCTCACGATCAAGTAATTACGGCCAGGGGCATACTTTCCACAGTCAGGGATAGTTTAACTGGGACTCGATTTGACAATCTATTAGACAAAGACTTGAGGATTAACCAATTTAAATCTTCAGGAATGGAAGGTACCGCTGAGCAAAACCCTACTTCTGTCCAATCTCATGAAAGCGAAATCTTTAAGCCATAAACTCTAGGCTATCTTAAAAGCTCCAGACTTTGCTCATGGGGCTTTTTTTTTGCGCCTTTGAAAATCTGATAGAGGGGGAGGGTGCCCGGAAACCCGGTCATCCAGGCACCCAGTAGGCAGTGCGGATAGCCTACTCTGCACACTATATACATGTTGGTTCAATGATTGGTATGCATCAGTATACTTGCGTATCTAAATTCATGTGCTGCTCATCACTTTGCGGTAATAAGCCTCATTAATTGCCACTGTCATAAATCCAGCACCGGTAAACCCTTTCTCAGATACCCTGAGGAATCTTTGAGCCTTTAGCGCTTTGATAAGTTGTGTGTCTTTCAGGCAGATTAAATACCTGGCACGAATAGCGTTCTGTGCCCAATAGTTGAGTTCTACGCCTGACTTGGAAACTTTGAACATAAACTTATCCAGGTCTCCAATCTCCTCAGTGTGAGGTAGAAACGATAGTTCGTAGCCTTTGTTCTTTAGCCTAACCACTTTAAAGTTTGATATTTGCACAAGCATTGCATAAACTCAGATATGTATAATAAATATACATTGTGCATAAAATAGAGGTTATGTCTATGCGGAAAATACCAAATAAACTATTGGCAGCAGCTGTTGGCGTGGTCAGTATCGCTTCAATATCAATTCAAGCACAAAGCATGTGGGATTCAGAGCCAGATTCAACCGTACTTGAAGCCAGAAGCGTTATGAGCCAAGTTGAAAATGTCAGTAACAGTGAAGACGTCAAATTTATGAATGGCATCCAGTTCATCAATTTAGAATCTGGAAATTACGTCGATTCAAAATTTATCTTTGATAACAGCGCCACACTTCATGATGGTATGAAGATGCATGGCAAAATAGGGCATCCGGACTTCACTATTAGCTTCACTGAGGCCGAAAAGCAGGCAATTGAAGGAATGGTAGAAGCAACTCCAGAGCCGGCGAGGACAATTGTTGAAAAGCATTCGAATGACTTTTTCGTGCTAAAAAAGTTTGGTGAAAGCTATGACACGTACCGGACTGGGCAGAAAGAACGGATCATGGGTCTGATTGAGGGTGGAGCGAAGTATGAAGATCTCAGTATACGTGATAAAAATTTCTTAGCGGATTCAGAAACAATCTCTTCAGCATTTGCCTTGGCAACAATCGCTAAGGTCGAGCTCTCAAATGGTGCAACACAAAAAGAAATCGCTAACATCATCGATAGTTTCTCATCAATGCTGTCTGAAAACCTCCAAGAGGAAAAGCAGATAAAAGTAGCGGTGATGGAACAGATTAAAGAGTTAGCGGGTGATCCTGGCGAGCTATTCGGTCTTGACGCTGTAGAGCTCAAGGACAGAATTCAACGTGTCACATTAAATTCAACCCTATCAGGCGCCTCTGGTGATGATATTCTCAATAGTGAGCTTGGTAACGACTTTTCCGCGCCAACTGCCTAGAAGCCGATTCATAAGCCCCGGCGCATTATAACGAGGCAACTTGGTTGTAATGCGCTGTGTGTAACTCATGACCTTTTGGCGTATCCATAGTCACCATTCCGTTTGCTTCTTTTCTTATCAACAAATAGCTTTTGTTATCGGTAGTCGTAAACACACTCCCTTCTACTAATTCGCTTGATGATATAGGCAGGTTTACAACGTTATCTTTTCGGTCCCGATGCGCTATACCAGGCCTTGCCAGTTCAATGTGCATACTTTGATGAGTGCTTGCTATTGCTTCGTGCTGGTCAGCATTAATAACGCTGTGCGCTCCGAGTGCAAAAGCCCCGCTTACAATTAATGTTTGAAGCGTGTTTCCGATAACGTTGTTGCGAGAACGCTTAGTATTTTTATGGCTCATGAAAAAAGTGCCTAAAAGTTATATCATGTGCATAAATTGCCATAATTACGGCATCTTGACAAGATCCTCGTTAGTACCGATAATTATACTTATCGGTACTATTAGTGATTTAACCCTTCTGTATCGTCTCTTGCTGGGTTTTTGAATAATAAAGTTTGTTAGAACTCGGTGATGAGAAACTTATACAACCTACAACCCGTAACCGAAATTAGTGCTCCCTACCGCTTCATGGTAAGCAATGATGATATACTTTGTGCATTATTTTTCGGGTGAGGTTTATGTGGTAAAGGTATCGCTATCATGCTTTTCAAGGATGTTTGAATTTCTTCAGATGCATGGGGTTTGCAATATATTTTTGGACAGGTGCGATGGTAAGTATTACGTCGGGTTCAAGAATATGAGTGTAAATTTCATCATAGTTAGACCCGGCGCTATGAGCATTACTGTGCAAAACAAGGAATACGTACTGGTGTCTTTCTCATCAAATGGTATCGGCGATGTGAAGGTCTTACTCGAAAGCGGTCTAGAAAGGTACCGAATAGTAAAGTACAGAGGAAATGAAAAGCAGCTGCCTTTCAAATTGCAGCCAGATATCCTCATGGAGACTGACATTACAAAGTTTTTCGATAACAATTGTCTCACCGGTTACAGCACCGCCTTATATGAGGACCTATCGAGGGTCACCACTCTGTCAGCCTTTAAACTAATCGAGCACTACGAGTCGTTTAAATTGCCAAGTGATAAAGTAAAGTCTGCGCTTGCCAATTCCGATGAATTACATCCTGCGAGGAAAATAGCTGAGTTGTTGTCGCACTATTACGGGAACGTTGTCCGGAACCAGTATGAGGTCCTTTTGAATGACCTGGTTAATTATCATTACAGCCATTCCCCCGTAATTGATGTTTTATCAAGCACCCTACCCTATAAAAAACGATCTATGAAACCCCACGAATTTATAGGGCCTCCGTTGGTCTATGTTGACAAGAATAAGCTGACAGCCCCATTGGTTTCATTGAACGGCATTTCTTCAATTTATGGAGTTAGTATAGATTTGCACAAATTTGGTAAATGGTTCGACTGGCTTGCGAAAGAGTTTTTACCAATGAATGTATTTTTATCATCAACTGGGTTAGACATGGTCAAAGGAGCATTCAAGCAAGCCGGGATCATTGGGACCTCTGCAATTGTCACTAGTAATGAGGGCTACAAAATACTCATCACAGAAAACATTCACGCCAACAGCGCTGTTTCCTCCTTAAAGAGAGTTAGCTAATGAGTGACACCAAAATTACCCCTTTTTTTGATGGAATAGCTTTCTTAAACGAGGCTAATGCTCACATCACTTCCAAATTAAATACTTACCTTGAGAGTGGCGTTGAAGACGTTTTTTTAGTTTATGAGTATGCTCTTGAATTTTTGGAGGAAAACTCAGGCAGCCCTCAGACATTTAAAAGTTATCGTGCAGAGATCGAGAAGTTTCTATTTTGGGCTTGGCATGTAAAAGCTATCGAAGTCAGGGAAATCGATAAAATTCTAATGCGAGACTATCTCGCGTTTATACGCTGTCCATACCAAGAATATATTGGCAAGCCAACAAACTCGCGATTCAAATTTTCCCCTGGTAAGGTAGCGCGGGTACCCAACGAGAACTGGCGTCCATTCGTAAATGCTAATCATAATAAAGAGGTAGGAGAGAACGCATACTCATTCAGTAGCAGATCAATTTCTCTTTCACTCTCTGTTTTGTCTCGCTTTCTTGATCATTTGATTGATAAAGACTATTGCGAAAGAAACCCTGCAGCAGCGCTCCAAAGACGAAAAGAGTTTAAGCACAGTGAGCAGAACGACGCAGAAGAGATCCGTTACTTTTCACCAGAGCAGTGGTCTTATATTCTCAAAGTCCTGCCTCATGGTGATTCCTTGTCTTACGAGGAAGCTCGGAAACGATTCTTGATAATTGCTATGTACAGTCTGTATACACGAATTAGCGAGTTTTCAGCCAGGCCGGCACATACTCCGCTAATGTCGGACTTTAAAATGTTATCTCAGCATAATGCTTACGTGTTCAGGATCCCTATTTCGAAGGGATATAAAGGTCGAAGTGTAACAGTGTCTGACGACCTTAAGACCGAATTCAAAAAGTATAGGCAAGCCCTTGGTCTTACCCCCCTGCCCTCACTGAATGATGCTATGCCGCTGTTTCCTAAGGTCAAGGGGACAAGTATCGTTGCTTCAGGCCTTGGAGTAAAACAAATCTCGAATATCATAAACGGCGTGATAAACGATGCATCAATGCTCTCACAGAGTGAAGGGTTAGAAGAGCAAGCTTCTGTGCTACGCAGTGCCACACCCCACTGGTTTCGCCACACCGGTATTTCGCATGACATAAATTTTAATGGAAGAAGCCTGACTGATGTGAGAGATGATGCTGGGCATAAGAGCATAGAAACAACATCTAAGTACTTGCATACGAGTATTAAAGAACGATATGCAAGTACTAAGCATAAAACCATTAACCCTGAAATCGGAAAAAAAAAGGCGCTCTAAGAGCTAATGCCGTTCACTTAAGGTGAGCGGCATTTTTCTTTCTGCTGTATCGTTGTGGTCTCTTTTTAACTGTCCGAGGGAAGCTTCGTTCCCTTCGTGGAGCCAGAATAAGATTCTCAGCCATTTTATGCAGATATTTATACTGCCTTGGAATAGCGCCGGGCGTTGAATATGGCAAACCGACAAGCAGCGACGTGACCTGAGCTAGCGCGCCGTTGAAGCTGAGCTGGTAAGGCAGGTAGTTCCCTTTTAGATTAAAGCACATCTGAACCATTTGATATCGCACCAGATTGTAGGTCAGCAATACGCCCCACAGTTCCTGCTTCACTAATTCAGGTAAGCGACTACGCAGGGTCAGGCGGTTTCCCAGCATGTATTGTTTCTGCTCCCGATAACCCAGCTCGATTTCCCAGCGATGTGAGTATAAGTCTGCGATATCGGCTGCAGGGTAGCGCATGGCATCGGTCATTGACGTGAGCACTTCATAGGTTTTTCCTTTGATTTTGCGGCTTACAATACGGGCGGTCAGCGTTTCCGGTAATCCCGGCCATAACTTTCTGGAGCGAGGGTTACTGCTAAGACTTACCAGTTTGTCGTTACGTCCGAGTGAACGGATTTCCTGATATTGCAGATTCTTTCTCACAGGAATAAGCCAGTGTCGGTTTACCCCTTCGTGCTGCCACTGATGCAACAGGCCCGGGGAGTAAAACCCTTTGTCGAACAGGGTGACACTATTATCTGGGGTGGTCTCAATAAGTTTTTCCGCCAGCTTCATTTCATTGACGGCATAACTATCAAAAGCGCTTCCTGTCATCAGATGAGTACTCAGCTCCATCTGACACACCATTCTCACCTGTGGATAGAGAGAGTCTTTCTGGCGTGAAAACGCGTTGGCATTTTCGGGCGTATCTTCGGTACGCCATACAACACCATCAACGCCTAACAGCACCAGTCCGTTCCACTGAGGTAAATTTGCCTGCCTGACCCAATGTGCGGTCATGTGCTGATACACCGCCTTTGCGCCACTTTCCCCCAGGGTTTTACGACGCTGCGTTAACGCACTTGGTGCCACAAAGGGCTTACCCTCACGGTCAACAATATCCAGTTGATTCACAACATCAGATATCGACTTGTCATTGTATAACGCCATACCCACTAGCAGCCACACCAGCGATTCGAGCGGCAACTTGCGTTTGCGCAAGGTAACCGTATCAGTCATCAGATAAGCTTGCTCAATCAACTCTAATGGAATGAGGTCTGACAGCGCTCTAGCTTGCGGCTGCTTAACAGTATTGATGATGTCGAGAGCTTGAGAAACGTCCATAAAAAAATCCGATACCAGTTACCTGATATCGGATTTTGAAGTCTTTAAAAGATCGGTCAACCGATCACTAAATTCTTAACTGATCGGCATTAGCTCTAAGAGCGCCTTTTTTTGTAGACCTTGAACTTAAGTACAGCCTTGAGCGATTCCGGCCTCACAATCTGCGATCCACTGACCAACGTCGAGACCATTTACAGTGAGAGTGCTCGTTGCATGAATGTCCTGTGCAGTGACTGTTGTAGCGTTAATGTTAGCTGCGTCTACATCCATGAGCTCCAGAGTGGCACCGGTGGCCCAAACGTTATCTGCTTCGCGATAACTTAGAGCTCCAGCAACCATTTCATCCGGCACAATCATTACCTCATTCGCTTCTTTCTTGAGCCTAATGAACTCACCACTGCCTGAGTTATCAGATAGCACGAGGTCTCCTGAGACATAAGTTCCTGTGGAGTCAATGAACAGCGCAGAATCAGTGTTAAACCGGACATCAAAAGTTTGATTTGTCAGCTCTGTCTCTCCTATTGGCCCCAAAGCAGCTGCAACCTTACTTACCACTGAAGTAGCTGACGAGAGGTTTATAGAGCCACTTTTGTTAACAAGTCCAGCCATGTTGTATGTCGGACTGTTAGTGAGGTACACATCACTCCCAAAAGAAAAGGTTGCTTCGGCGGGTAGTTGCAAATCCGATAGGAGTGTCTGAGTATCAGTAACATCTACTCGGACAAATGATGACTTGTCGATCCCACCGAGAGTGTCTGCATCTATATTCATTGCGCCGATATTGGCTTCTGTAAGGACATTACTACCGTTGTATTGAAACTCTGAATCTGAAGCTGTTAAAAAGGCGTTGCCTGCTTCCGTCTGTGCATTGATTGAGCCCGTTAGTACGAGCCCATCGCTAGACGTTCTCAACCTTTCTTTTGAAACCCGGTCTTTTACGAAATAGAGCTTAAACTCAGCGTCGTCAGTACCAATAGCTGACGCCAAAGCAATAGGGCGACTTCCCAGAATATTAATATTTACCTCATCCTGGGCAGCTATCCGAGTGTCTCTGGATACAATATCTGAGGTCTTTCCAATATAAGTGAGATAGGTTCCAGCCATCGAAGCGGACCCGGGCGAGAGATTCAGTGAACTTCGAGCAGTCGGCGTCCTTACTGATTCTAAAGTTAATATATCCCCGGTTATAGCTAGCTGACGAGTAGCATGGATGTTTGCGTTGTTAGTGAAAACTAAGCCAGCGCCATTGGGCGTACCATCCGGGTTCTCGCCATCAATTGTATAGACACCGCGTAGGGTACTGTCCATTGTTTTTGACACAAGGTCTGAGGTATCAACATAGCTAGCCACGTTGTCAGCGGTTAGTACATCAGCCCCATTGTATGTGAACGCGGTATCAGAAAGGGAAAGGTATTCTGTTTCAGTGCCGTCTCCGTTATCCGATACACCAACCAGACCTTCGGTAAACTTAGTTCCAGACTCCGTCGTTTCGAGTCGTGCATTGCCATCGTAGAAGAGTTGGACTGTTGCTCCGTCACCACCAAAGTTAGCTCTGAGAACATCAGTCTTGACACGTGTACTCCCGCCTTGAATAGATACCGTGTCAGCAGCAATCATTTTGAGGATTGGGGTTGCAGTTTTTTCAGTGGACTTCTGCATCCCGAGCATTACTTGCTCGTTTCCATAAAGGTAGACTTTCCCATATTCAAGGTGAACGTCGGAAGCCCATCCGCCATTCCTTATCAGCATTCTGTTCATGCGAGTAGCCTGAGAAAGAATATCTTTCCCTCGTATTTTCGAGGTTTCACTCATATAGATGTCAGCGCCATTTTCCATCATGAGCGCTGCACCACTCGATGTACCGTCAACTTCTTTACCGTCGATTGTATATATACCGCGCAATGTTCCACTTTGCGTTTTGGATACTGCGTCTTCGACGGAAGCGGCATATGACGAGATATTGTCTGCAGTGATTACATCGGAGCCATTGTAGGTGAATGCACTATCGCTAAGGGTGAAATATTCGGTTTCCGTTCCATCACCGTTATCAATATTTGCAGTAATCCCCCCAACAATATCGACACCTTCAAGAGATGTCCGTAAACGTTGATTGGCGTCATAATGAAGAGAGGCAACACCGTTGCCGTTTTCGTCTTTATAGCCATCGAAAATAATTCCAGGATTTTGGTAGGAAGCATTGCCAACTGCTAGTTGCACTGACTGGCCGGCTCCAACAAATACGCTATTAGAGGACCCTCCGAATGACTCCATTCTCGTATCTGCTACACCTATGAACACTTTGCTACCTGCCGCTCTGATTTTAGCTTCGCCACTCAGCGTCAATGTGGCGCTTCTTTCAAAGCTTCTTCCTGTTAATGAGACGGAGGTGCTTGGGGCGACAGCATTGTAAAAGAGGCCTTGGCTGGTCCCATATCCATCACTAACCCCAAATACTTTTGTGCCATCACCTCGCCTGACGTTTAAGTCGCCAACGATCCCGGCTCCGTTAACGAACTTAAGCGCTGCATCACTTGGTGTCGTGCCGTCAGCTTCTAACCCATCGATAGTGTAAAGACCTCGCAACGTCCCATCTTTGGTTTTGGATACTACATCATCAGCTGATGCTGCGTAGTCACTGAAATTGCCAGCAGTTAATACTTGGTTACCTTGATAGGTGAACGTAGAGTTTGAAAGATTGAAATATTCCGTTTCAGCGATACCATCATCATCGGAATCAAAAACTGCGGTTATTCCTTGATTTACTACTACACCTGAGGCGGTAGTAGTTAGTCTCGGCATGCTTTCATAGAGCATTTGTGAGTAACTTTCACCAGTACTGGAGTCATACTTGCCAAGAAATACGATTTCGTTGTTACCACTTAAAGGTCCAGCACGTAAAAACAAGTCTGATTTGGTGCTCAGGCTGACATTTTCGGCCCATGGCTGTTGCCCACCATACCCACCGATTTGGACGCTCCTGGAACTTACCGTAATAACGGTGCTGGCAACGGAGATGCCAGAAGTGTTGCCCGTTTTTGTAGCGCTTAGTTTTGCGACTCGACCAGAATGCAGGTTGAGCACATCGCTCGCTTCCAAATTAACATTGTCACCGCCGTTGGAAGAGTACATTCGCTGACGTCCGTCGAAAGCGATACCTGAGCCATTAATAAAGTCCAGGCCGGCACCACTAGATGTAGTTCCATCCTCGCTCAAGCCATCAATGGAATACATCCCGCGCAATACACCGTCCTGGGTTTTTGACACGGCATCTTCAGCAGTAGCTGCATAAGTCGAAAAATTAGACGCAGTAAGCACGTCCGCACCGTTATATGAGAAGTTGTTGTCAGAGAGGTTTAGGTATTCTACGCCGCCATTCGTTGCCTTGATATTACCAGTAACATTCAAAGCACCATCAATAGCAACGCCTGCAGCGTTTGTCTGCAAACGCTTATCGCTGTTATACATCAGCGTGACGCGGGCATTGGCATTGGAATCATTGTCAGCCCGAAGTGCATAGTCCGGTGTCAGGTACCCGTTTTGGCCGACAATCATGTTTATCTGACCACCGCCCTTAGCAGCCAGGTTCACTTTCGATGAAGCGCCACCACTACTTACCACGCGATGATCAGATGCTCCAATCCACGTTTCCCCGCCCAGCGCTTTGAATACCGCATCATTGTCCATGGCAAGGACGGCACCCGAATCATCCCTTCTGCTTTTAATGGACACTGAGGCAGAGCCATAAGAGGGCTTGAAGATAAGTCCTGACCCGTACGCACCATCACCAATACTCAGCAAAGTGCTTCCCCCACGCCCAATACTCACACCGCGGGTTCCGGAATCAATCCAACCTGACCCATTCTGGTCGCCACTTTCGTAGAAATTGATACGTGCTTCATTCCGTATGTCGAAGCCCGACCCGGGACCATCGATTGTATAAAGGCCAGTTAAGGTACCGTCCTCTGTCTTTGAGACAAAATCTGAGGTATCAAGGTAATTACTCAAATTATCTGAGGTAACGACATCCGCACCGTTGTAACTCAGTCCAGATGAATTAAGGGAGAGTACATTCGTATCGGCAGTTAGAGTCGTATCACCGGTGATATTCAGGCCACTGGCAGTTATAGCTCCCGCATTATTAATATCATTTCCGGCCATATCGATATGTGTATGCATGGTGCTAGCATCAGGCCGAGCAGGATCTGCATAGCGGGCAAGAGAGACCTCATTGGCAACAGCACTCATCGGTGTACCAAACTGTAAAGTAACTGTCGAATTAGTAGCTAGTCCATCCACCTTGCCGGCAATGTACCGGGCCAGCTCAGGGGTAGCGACTTCGACGGAAAGAGCATAGTTACTCGTGTTATTTGTGCCATCGATTGCCGTCCCGTATGTAGTATTGAAGCTACCGAAGTAATGACTGTCTGCTACCAGGTCACTCATCACGTCTGGAAATGTCTGGTTTGCTGCCCAGTATGACAGTGTGGCAACACGCAGGTTTGTTAGCTTTTCCGCCACCAGGTCTGCTTCCTCAAACTGGGATGTGTAACCATCAAGTAGTGTGTTGGCCACTCTCAAGTTTGCATCACTCGCGAACGCCGTAGATACGGAGGTCAGAGGTAGCAGGGCAATAGAGACGGCAGCTACGATTTTTAGGTTACGAAACTGCGCAGTATTTTGCTGGTGACGGAAGTTCATAGTTATTCCTCAGTCTGAGTATCTGATTCGTTGTCACTTTTGATGGGGCGGCAATTTGGAACAGCGAGGATGCGACGGTCAAATGCTGCTTTATCAAGCGGGTCTAAGTCAGGATAGGTAAAAATCCAGCGGCCCAAATCTACGTCTTTTGCAATAGCCGGCTCCCCTTCCCATTTAACGCCACGCTTTGTGGCCTTAGCGTAGGCGACAAAAGGCTCAGCTCCCTCTACACAATCTGGAAACGCTACAGATTCATGATTCATTACAAGCGTAGGATTCCGAGGAAATTGCTCAAGGAGCACCGAATCAGGTGATTCAAAGTCGATAATCCATTTGTCAAAAAGGGTTATCTCGGTGTCACCGGTGCGCTGAACCATGGCGAGAGGGTTGCCATAAGCGGCCATGGTTTTAAAAAACACTTGAGCTTTTGAGTCCAGATAAGCCTCTGTTGACACTTCGTCGAGATAACTTTGAGCATCTTTGAGCTCTACCCCCTGAAGTGAAAGTGCCCCGGCAATTGACATGACACGAGGATCATTTGGATACACATCCTGGTCAGCCTCAATTTTCTGTTTCATAAACTCTTTGGCGAATGGCGCAACAGCCGTGATCGTAGATCGCGCTTCAGCATAAATTTCGTTCTGCTGGGATTTTATCGCGCCAAGGTTATGCCATAACAGCATCGAAGCACCAAAAGCTGTTAAGCCCGCTAAGCCAGCTGCCAGCGTGCGGTTCATAACCTTTTTATGGTTTTCTTGCAGTTGCTCACTAAGCGCTTTTAAGCTGGACTTGAGTTCATCCAGTTCAACGTTTGGTTCTTTGACAACTTCCTCAGCGTTTTTATTCTCATGCTGAGATTGGGTATCTTCTTGATTCATGGTTCCGCACCTTTAATTAGCAGCCTGAAACGGAGTCGTAACCGGCTATACTAGAAATTCTCTGGGTTGAGGGTTTTTCGTAATCCGTAATTACACGTGAAAATGTTAGGGTGTTGCCGGTAACCACCCCTCCGGCCATAGTAGCTTTCGCTGCATAACCCAATTGGTCATCGTCTAAATTGAGGCTTACCGTGGCCAGGACGGAAGAAGGAGTTTTTGCGATGCCTAGTGAATATCTGCTTAAATCCGCGCTACGTCTTATGGATGGGAGGTAGTTGCTTGTGAGTTCACTTACTTGAACAACACCCACGTGACAGGTTGTCGTGTAAAACTTGTTTAGAGCCCATGTAAATGACCTTACGTCTCTATACACGCTCTCTATATTTAATTCGTCTTGTGAAGACTTGCCTTTTGAAATAACTGCGACAGCGCCAAAAAACGTTGCTGCTACCAAGACAGCATAAAAAGCGAGGAGTAAAACTCCTCGCTGACTTTTGTTGCTTAGGCTGACAGTTTTCATCAGGCCGGGATAATTAGTTTGTCGTTACAGCGATAGTGCCGGCAGTACAGTTCGCTGTATCAGTTGATACGTAGCGCCCCATCTTCGCACCGATTCGAGTACAGACTTCTTCAGTTAGGCCTGTTGCTGTAACTGTTAACGTATTTGCCGTCGTGCCAGTCACTGTGTAGGCACCACCAACAGGGTTTCCGTTTGAATTTGCAAAAGAGTCAGGAACCAGGCCCAGTGAGGATAGTGTAGTGATATCGATGCTGGAGTAACCATCGGTCGCACCGTTTTTATAGTTGCGCGCACCTTCAATAATGTGGGTGATACCATCTGAGATCAGATTTTCATCAGATTTTGACGCCAGAGGCTCAGTTTTCGCTTGTACATAAGCAGTCATGCCTACAATGATTGCAATTGTAAATGCTGCGTCCAGAGACAGGATGCCGCGATTCTTTCGTGTTCTTAACTTGAATAACATAGTTGACCTCGATTAATTGATATTGCATATCGAGTATACATTAAGTCAAATTAAGGAGTGCCCTGCTTGGTTATTACATTTTATATTAGGGTATATATTTTTATACGTTCGCAAGGCGATGATAGGCGTTCGGAGTTTTAGAAAAATTCAGAATTGAATTTGGTAATTTCATCTTTCAATAAAATCAGATCAGCATCATCCACATGGCCTTTTGTGGCCTCGACCTCCATTTTGCGGAGGTGTTCGGCAAGTCTTATTGCTGATACCTCTTTGGCTAGTCCCTTAAATCCGTGCGCTTCTTTTCTCAACTCTTCGGCGCTTCCATCTACATAAGCCGCTTCGATCTTTGCCAGCCGGCTTTGCCATCGGTTTTTATAGCTCTCTTTGACAGAGGAGATGAGTTCAGTTAGGTCATGAAGTCGGCGATACATTCCCTCTTTGTCCCACGTCAAAAGCACAGGAGATTCATCGGGTTTCTCGAGACGCTCTAACGCGGCGCTTTGGTGAAGACTGTCGTGTCCGAGTAAACGATCCAATACTACGATGGCATCTTCAAGTACAAGCGGTTTAGTTAAATACTCGTTCATGCCAGCATTAAGACAGCGCTCACGCTCTCCAGCCATCGCAGCAGCAGTCAATGCTACGATTGGCAGGTCATCAAAACCACCGGAACTACGAATAGCTTTCGTCGCTGTGAATCCGTCCATTTCGGGCATGTGGCAGTCCATCAACACTACATCAGGTTCTGACTTGAAGACCTTTTCAACGGCTTGCTTACCATCGTCAGCCGTTGCCACTTCGCACCCCAGGCGCTCAAGAAGACCTTTTACAACAATTCTGTTTGTTTCGTTATCATCAACCACAAGAACTTTGGCCTGCTGATAATCCCGGGAGTTTAAGAGAACACTCTCTTCTTCATTTTGAATGTTTGAGTCTAACCCCATCAAATTATATTTTATTTGAGGGATAGCGATATAGTCCGAGCTTATGAATTGAGCTTCACCACCGACAATCGATGGCTTTCCTTGACTGATAACAACGACTGGTTTTGGAAGTGGGGCGACGTTAATTACCTGGTTGCTGTCCTGATGAAAGATAAGAGTCCCATCAGCGGTATCATAGTCTTCCTGTATAAATTCGAAGTCATTCCTACGTAAGCGCATTATGATATAACTTTCAATATCTTGGTTGCGGTAGTGGGGTATATAGACCTTTGTCGGTTGGACACTCTGAGTTGTACTTATTACGGGGCGTTCAAACTGAAAGCTGGCGACGAAAGTTGAACCTTTTCCATAGGTCGACGTTACTTTGAGGTCTCCTCCCAGTAGCTGACATAGTCCTTTGGATATTGCTAAGCCAAGGCCGGTACCTCCATGATTGACCTGCACCTCTTTTGAACCTTGAGAGAAACGGTCAAATATACTTTCTAACTTATCTTCTTGAATACCTGTGCCGGTATCAGTAACACGAGCAAGAACTGTCGTATATTCTGGCCCAGATTGGGCGCGAAGTGAGACAGTAATACTTCCGTAACGGGTAAACTTCACTGCGTTACTAACTAAATTGGTAAGTACCTGTTCAAACCTGAGAGGATCGCCACGCACACTAGAGAATACGACTTCCTCCGCATCTAAAACGAGCGACACCCCATTTTTTTTCTCAATTGACGATGCTTCTAATACCCGGTCAGCGACCCTTACGATATCGAAATCTCTGTCGACAAGTTCAAGCCTGTCAGATTCCATCTTAGAGTAGTCGAGGATGTCATTGATAAGCCTCATTAAGCTATAGCTCGATGAACGAATAAGGCTCATGAAGCGCAGTTGATTTGAGCTTAGGTTTTCGGTGCCTATGAGCTCTACAGCTCCTTTTATACCATTTAGCGGAGTGCGCATCTCGTGGCTGACTGAGGAAACGAAGTTTGACTTCATCTGATTAATATCTTTTGCTTCCTTCAATGCTTCTTCCAGCTCCGCGGTCCTAACCCTGACCATTTCGTTCAAAGTCTCGGTTTCTTCTCTTAGATTTTCTTCTCGCTCTTTCTCATCACTCACATCCTGTATGTTGAAGGTAAAGTAGTTAATTTCGTCGTCTCTGAGCGAGTACGTTAATAAAAACTTTAAATACGTATTAGGGGTGTCGGTGTTGTTTACTTTATAGATAAACCTCTGAGTGCCTGCGGATAGAAACTCATCTATGTAACCACGCAGTTTAGAGTCGCTTGGCAAATACCTACCCGGCAGTACGTCAGCCTTCATTAAAGACAAATACTTTTGGCCGTCATTATTGATATCTTTTACTTTGAACTCACTGTCCAGCAAAATGAAACCGTTTGGCATCGTATCGACAATGATCTTCTTTTCGTCCATATAACGGCGATGCTGGCGGATCTTAGGGGCAGCCCAAATTGCAAAGATAAGTAATAATGGCAGCGTCAAAAGTGCACAGAAAAACACAATAGTCTTGTTGTTTTTCTGTTTTAGTAACATCGTGGCATCAATGATGATGACATTCGAAAGAACTGGGTTGTCCCAGCTATTAGTCGAATTGGTCACCATAAAGATATATTCATCTGCTGAATCAGTCGCTATATACACGGGAAAATCAAAAAGGCTGTAAGGAGCATTTTGAAAAGAGTCAAACCAATTGCAACCTGGATGCTGACAAGATTCCGTGATCGCACTTCCTGCATTAGCGATGAGTTTACCGCTAACATCGAGAGTGATTGTCTGTCCATATTCAATGTTATTTTTGTATACCGGTGGCTGGAAATCGAAAAACGCGACGAAGTGCCCCAGTAACTCGCCCTTTCCGGTCGTATAGATTGGCATTACGATACCCAAGACTGGTTCTGCGTTTACCATTATTACCGGCATGATACTCGGTTGAAAATTAGGCTCTTTTTCGTATGCTTCAATATACTTTTTAATCGATGGCATGAACTGCGAGTAATATTTATCACCCCAAGGCAAAGTGCCCTCTATGGAGTCCCCGTCCAAGTTAAGTATTTTGTAAGCCAAAAGCTCCGGCATCAAATCTCGATTATCAAGAATGGATTCTGTAAGTAGTTCTTCGGACCTACCGCCTTTTGAAAATGCCTGTTTCAGGCCGGAAGCGCCGGATAAGATCCTAAGCTTGGATCGCTTCTCCTGGAGAAAACGAGAGTTCGTTTCCCTGGTTTCCAATATTAGTCTGTTTCCTGCTTCGCTCACGGACTCGGTAAGTTCAGCTTCCAGGCGATTGTCGTAAAGAGCTGTGGCCATGGGAATGCCAACGGCAGAGAGAGAGCATATCAGTGCGAACATAATATTGGTTTTTCTTACTGTATATCCCATGTTTCGTACGCACTTAATGTTTAATGTGTTTGAGGTTAGAATCCTAATTCATTTAGTGTATCATGTATAAAGTAGTTATCATATGCAATTAAAGATCCCGAATTAGGTACAAGTATGACGCACAATAGAGACGCAAAAATATTGATTGTTGACGATGAAGAAGTCTCAGTGATGACTTTGCGTCAGGCCGTAAAGAATCTCGGTCGAATTGAGTCAAGCTCGTCAAGCAGTGACGCCATCAAAAAAGCCAGAGAGTTCAAGCCGGACCTAATCCTTATGGATTTGAACCTCGATAGTATGAATGGTTTCGAAGTTTCTGACGAAATCCGCAAATACTTGCCTGAAGTTGGAGTGGTCTTTATCACATCAGAGGATAATGCTACCGCTGCGAGTGGTGATGGTCACATTGAGAGTGATGCCTACGCCCGGGGAGGTATGGATTTCATCACTAAGCCCATAGATTTGCACCTGTGCTATAACATGGTCAGTAACCACTTGGAAATAGCGCTTTCAAAGTCTGAGCTATCTATTAAAAATACTCAAATGAGTACCATGCTTAACGCAATTGGCGAGGCAGTTTTTCTCACTGACAAGAGTGGAAACATTCTTTTGAGTAATGCAGTTGCCAAGAAATTGGTTGGGTATACGGCGTTAGAGTTTGATAAGAAGCCGATTTCTGAGTTCATTGAGTTGTTAGATGGGAATGGAAATCTGGTCGAAAGTCAGGTTGAGAAAGCGTTATCTGATCTTAAAGATATTTCTGCCCCTATTGCATATACCCTGCTAAACAGAGAAGGTCTGGAGCAGAAAGTTATCTCTGGCGTGAAAGTGATTTACTCAAAGAATGGCGACGTGGCCGGCACCGTCCACATTCTCAAGCCTGTCTCCTCTGTTTCACTTTACGATAAAGAGACAACCTTGCCTTCCGCAGATTTATTACAAGACCGACTCCAGCATGCTATGTCCATGGCTCTTAACGGTTCCAAATTAGGTGATACGGTTATTGTTACTGCCATTAAGGTAACCAACGGAAACCTCTTAACAGACACTCATGGGCCCGGGGTTATGGCAGATTGTGTAACTGAATTCTCCAAGTCTATCAAGCGTTGTCTAGCCCCAGAAGATAGCTTTGGAAGGCTTGATGATACAACGTTCTTAATCATCTCAATGTGCAATGGTAATGCTGGTTCAATAGAAGATTTCCAACAGCGCGTATCAGCTGCTTCGAACGAAAAAATATACCATATGGGTGAAGATATGACTCTGAACGTCAATATTGGTAGCGCCACATTCCCTGAAGATGGCGCTACCCCCTCGGCCCTCGTGGAGAAAGCCTTAGAACACGCTGACAGACACTGACCGAAGCATTTTTGGTGGACGTTAGTCCGCCAAAAGCACCCCTCCATCAATCACGATCCCTATGCCAAGGGTTCCGAAAATGAACCCAAATACCATTAAAGCAAGTTGCCAGCGCATCACGACTTTATTTGAGCTAAGTATAATATCTTGTTCTGATTGTTTGGATACGGCAATTACGGCATTTGAAAACACGGTGTCGTTAACGCCGCTAAAAAATCGCCTTAATCGAATTATCTGGAGTTTATCAAGCAATCCGTGCCCAAAGTATTTACTCCTTGGTTCCCCAATCAGGAAAGCACTAGCATACTGCTCTAAATACGAACGGAAATAAGGTGATGCATAACGACTGATTAACTCGAATGCGTCGTTATCTTCGCAGCCTGAGCGCTTCAACAGCCCAGTTAGAGTCAAGAATCTTAATCCGCAGAACTGCCGGTAAAGTCTAAATGGCCAGAATTGATCGGCTTTCTCCCTCGCCTTACCTGTCCAGTTTTTTTGGATTCTAGTGTAAAAAACGACGAGTGTTGCGAGGGCCGGTACCAATACAAACCAAAAGTTACTAAAAACAAACCATAACCCCCTGCCGAAATCAGCTTCGAACCCGGTTACAACTCCGTCAGTCCTCGCTTCTATCATTGGAAGGATGAAGCCGCCAACAGCAGTCAATGTCATCAGTCCAACCATAAAGATGGTAAATGGAACCATGAGCTGAGACAGCGCCTGCTTTTTCAAACCCTTCTCTGACTCAATCAACCCTACAACTTCTTTCACCTGCTCGATACTTTGGTTATTAAATCTAATGAGCTCAAATGCTACCGCAATATCCGGATGAAAGTATTTTTTGATTATTGCCTGGTAGCCTTCCTTGCTGTTTGAGGCAGCTTTAATCTCATAGCTAATCTCAACAGCTACATGATCGGCGCCGTAAGTCAGCTCATAAGCTTCTGCGGTGTAATCGAGCGCTTGAAGTATATTCACATCGTTATCCATATACGATGCGAGTTGCTTAATGTATTCGATTTGGTGCGGGAGTTTAAAGAATGTTATTCGCTTATAATAAAACGCAAAAGCTTCCAGTTGGTGTGTCAGCTCCATCAAAAATACTCCAGCATATCTTGAGTGCACATCATGCCTTTTCGAGCATACTCATAGCACTGTTTATCAATTGGGTTGTAATTCGTTGTGCGAAGATACTTCCTCCAGGCCACAAACTCGCCACGAATAATAAAGTCTTTGTCCTCGTCGGATAGCTCAATGTATTCAATAAGCAGCTTGCGTCCGATTATTCCGGTACCTTTGCAGCTGGAGCAGCCCTGCTCACATCTAATCATCATTTCACCACTCAGTGAAAGGTGTAAGGCTTTGGCCTTGGCTGCCACAATCGAAAACCTTTCAGCATCCTCTTGCTCAAGGCTATTCAATGTTATCGCGCATCTAGGACACAGGCGTTTCACTAATACTTGTGACATCAGTAATGATAAGGATTTGTCTGCCACAATGTTCTGTACTGGTACTTTCAATTCAAGCAACCGCTCGACTACACCTGGGGCAGATGTGGCATGACATGTCGTTAAAACCGGGATCCCTGAGATCATCATCCCGAATGCGAACTTCGCAGAGGCTGGGTCCCTCATCTCCTGCACGTAAACCCCGTTTGGGTTCATCCGGTTAATTGCCCTCATCTGTTCGGAAGGGTCCGCTTCCATAGTTATCTGCGTAACGTTAGTGAACTCAGATGGTGCTTCTATCTCAATTGGATCTTCGTAAGTGAATAACTTTTCACTCTTCGGCCGCTCTAAGAAAGCCGCGAACATTGTTGTTGTTTTCCCGGATCCAGTGGGACCAGACGTAATTATACCGCCACGCGCTGCAGAGACCTTTTGTTTGATGATGCTGTACAAACCATCATCCAAACCGAGCTCATCAAGTCGTAGCGCATCACGTTGGATACGCATGTTGATAAGCAGTTCTCCCATTTTGCTAGTTGGAATCTTCAGGTAACGCAACTGTAGCTTCGCTGCAATCTCCCCTGAGTTACTATACACGGTATGTTTGATTTGCTTTTCTTGCAGCGACACTTCATCGAAAGAGCCACGGGTTGCACCGGCTGACTGACCGCCGTCATACGCTGCTCTACAAACCGATACACCAAACTGGTAATCGCTTAACGGAAAAGTTTCGGATAAAAGCGAGTCGTTAACCTTGAATTGAGCAAAAGACAAATCCTTGTCTTTGGAACAATGTATATAAACATCCTGGCAGTTGAGGTCGAAGGCCATCTGCATCAGCTTCTGAAACTGATGAATTGACTGAGCGAACTCAATCTCTTTTGGCCGACTAATTTCTTTAGTCACCTTCGCATTTATTAGTCGCTTCAGCTTCTCTTCAGACGCTATTCCTACGGACTTAACGTGAATATTTGAGTTGGCAATGTCTTCCAGCAAGATGAAGACAGCAGATGATCGATTTTCATAAGCAAAGTTGTCGACTAATAGAGTTCCAGAGTCAAAGAAAAGCGCGGTTACGGAGTGCCTTCTTGTTAGTGGAACTATTTTTTCTTCGTGTAACGGTGAGACATCGTATTCATCGAATTCGCTTATGTCATCAACACTGGCAATAAACTGAAATGCAGCACTAAGATCGAGAGACATCTAAGCCATCCTTAAATACACGAGGAAAAATCAGAGCCAGTGGCTGTTTCAAAAGAGACACAGCCATTTTCAGAGTTAACCGATTTAACTAAATACGCGCCGGCGTAAGAACCGGTACTTAGGCTTTCCAAATACTGGCCATTAACGAGTAGGTCCGCTGTGTTCCCAGCAATAGCTGTGACTTTGACTGAGCCCGCATGCTTTCTGCTTGCGGCCTCAGGGCTTTCAACAGCAACTTTCGAATCACCTCTAATTTCCGATTCGATCTCCAGTGTCTGCTGGTGGAGTTCGGCGGCTTTATGTTCGGCGGTAACCCGCTTAAGTCGGGCTTCAGCTACACGAGTGCGCTCACGCTCAGCATTCAACTGTAATCTCAACTCTATCCATTTTTTTTCAACTTCTGGATTGAGGGCATTCTCCAGCATCTTCGCTGCTGCTATTGCCGTTCTATAATCTGGCGCAACCACAAAGTCTGGCACTTTTTCGGCCTGTTCAGATGAAACGGTATTAGGTTTTACGGGTGGCTGGTGGCTGATCACACTTCGGTTACTTGGTGTTGGTGTTGCTCTTTCGCTTACACTTTCCGAAACTTTCGTGGCTTTAGGCTCACCTGCCGACAACTTTGATAACCTTGCTTCAAGGTCGTTATCGTTGGCAGATTCGCTTTGCAAGAGCCCTTTAATTTTGCCCATGACTGGTATACCCGAAAATTGCAGAGCTGATGCGCCTATTGCACCTACGATGACGATTAATTTGAAAATTGTCGCTACAGATTTTTTGCTTTGAATTTTCTTTGTACTGTCAACTTGGTTTTCATTTTTCATCGTGATGTAACTCCTGCAATTGTAAAGCTCATTGTCGCGGTATACCCGGGGAAGTCTCCGGGTGATTGATTGCTATTTTCTTCCCTTTCGCTGCGCCGTTTTGAAGGAGAGTTTTTCCCTTCTCTACTGAGCAGTATCTTTTCAAAGGCGTATGGATAGCCGTCTAGTAGTGCGCCGATTGATGCGACATCAAAAGCAGTGAAGTCATCAATTTGTAGTGAGATAAGTCTCTCGGATAAGCCTTTGGGACCAGTCCTCACGGGCACTTCATCTTCAATATCGTTTTCGCTGGCCTGTGCGTCGGATGCTTCAGGATTGAAATCAGATATCTCAATGTTGGGGTTGTCCCACCAGTCTTTTGTCGCGTCAGTAATGTATTTTTCGAAACTGCCGGTATGGAACCGGGCATAGTTTCTAAAAAGTGGCTCAGTGCTGATTGGTTTTATGAGTGTGGCTATGTTGTTTTCGAACGTTATTTGCCACTGATGCGCATTAGCGAAGGAAGTCAAATGTGCGAAGTTCCCTCCCGCTTCCTCCTTGAGTTTTAGCGATAGGGCAACGATAGAGTTCTTTAAGCGCTTGGCTTCAACTTCATGAATTTCCCACCCATCAATGAGCTGTGCTCTTCTCATTGCTTTATTTACTTCTCGGAGAACAGGGAGCGGACGAACGCTGGTTTTAGTGTACCAGTCGGCGAGTACACTGAAATCCGGTGTTTGAGCGTTCTGCTTATTGGTTATTCTCTCTGAGATATCTCGGGCAACCGCGGTGGTAACCGCCTCCTTATCTGCCTGTTGCAACATAATATCTGTAAAGACAAGGACTACCGCGAGTGCACCCACAGCAACAGAGTAATAAAATCTTTTTTTCAAAGGATGGCCTTGGAAAGCCAATTTTTTCAATTCTTCAGCCTGGACAAGGTTTTGGGCTGTAAAAATTTCACTCAGCTTGGGGATTACAATTACATTCTCGCCGGGAAACGGGAGAGTAACTTCACCTGCAAACTTCAATTCAGGCCCCTCATCAGGCGCTATGTTAGACAGAATTACAGGCGAGGCGCCCAGGCGGTTAAAAATTATATTGAGCTTTAAAACCTCTGCAGGACTAGGGTCAACAGTATCGATAAACACTTCATCAATGACAGTCTTGTCCTTGAGAACCAAAAAATAACACTGCGTTCCTTCAATGCTCACGACTAAACAGGTTTCGTATTGGACTATGTCAGGGTAAATTGAGGCAGCGACCATTGGCCCAGTGGAAGTGGCGCCAAAAACTACTAACGTATTGTCGTGCTCGATATATTGGCCGTAAGGCTTTCCTTCTTTCAGTATCTGCCCTACGGCTTCTTTCAAGCCCTTGGCGGAGACGAAAGGGACGGTTTTCTGACAAACTGTGAGCGAATATGACTTCTCACTCATAAGAAGACCGCCTCCACAATCATCAAAATTTCAGTGTTTCTGTCTTGAGCAGACTGTGAATAGCCAGAAACTCCGCTTGTGGCTGATACTGCTTGAATTTCACGCACCGTGCTCCCAGCAGCGAGGATCGGACGCCCCGGCTCCAAAACCAGAGTGGTATTGAATACCCGGTCTGAAATCTGGGGACTTTCTACCTCATTGCCCACTTCCCCTTTTTTGGTAATAGTGACCAAGTCAGATAAAGAGCTGGACATATGAACCATGACATCGTCTTTTCCGATATTTGGAAGCATGTACAACAGGATCCCAGACTCAGCCACTTGCTGTTCAATGCCAGTTGTCGCCCCTACATTGGAAGTCGTTTGCAATTTTCTATCAGCAATGAAACTAACTTTGTCGACGTTCGTAAAATTCCCTATGCGATTATTCAACGCCATGCCACGAATAACGGTCTTTTGCAGAATATCTCCATTCTCTTCCAACGCTTGTATCAAGCCCTGAGTCCCGTTTTCATAATTTAGCGAAACACTGCCAGGTGTAGTTAAACCCCCGACTAAAGATTGAGCCGAGTTAGTTGCTGTCGACCAGGCAAGTTCACCACCGTTCACCAAATCCTGAATATCGACTTGTAAGTCCAGTGCTGACGAGTCTTTAGTTGTTACCGTTAAAAGTGTTATATCAATCCGAACGCTTCGCATTGAGCGATCGGTTTTGTTTCTAACAAACGTACGCACTGAATCCATTTGGCTAGGGAGAGCTCGAACATAGATGGAGTTGTCTGAGTCAAATGCCTTGACTTCAGCGCCTTCCTCACAGCGCCACTTTCTTTCGGCGTTACTTTGAATTTTAATCACCTGGCTTCCGGGTGACACCAGACCCAGTAAATTTTCCTGAGCTTGAGACCCGGTACCGGCAGTATTGGTCGAGGCATTACTTTGATTATTCTCAGTGGTATCAAAATTATCGCTGCAACCTAAGACAGCTTCGATTCCCTCTAAATATTCCTTAATCGGGTTGATAGACCCTGTAACGTTTGAATACTCTTCACCGGTATTCGATACCGCACCTGCCTGCGCAAAACTGCTATCACTACCTCCCATTCCGGAACCTCCATTTTGTCCCTGTTGGTTGGCATTTCGTTTACCTATTGAGTATTCATATTGACCGGGGATAGCCCGTATTGGGAAAACTTCCTCAGCGTACTTTTTCCAGACCAAAGTGTTATCCACAATGTCGTACTGATAACCGGTTGATGAGCGGATTGCATCCAAGACGTCACCTACCGTCTGGGCATGCAGCAACCCGGTCACCGGTCTCTCAGGCTTAGCTCCCACACGATACTCAATCGAGAATCCATGTTTCATTTGCAAGAACCGCGAAATTTTACCAATTGTTGAAGATCGGGCCTGATAAGCAGCTTGTTTAAAGTACCAGTCCGGTAGCGACCGCTCTCCTTCTTCTAGCGGTGGAACATAAAACGCGTCGAAGTGATAGATGTTAGGCGTTTCTTGGTAAGTAGCGAGCGTATTCTCATAAGCTTCACGCTCCTTGTGCACCGTTTCCTTAAGTTCACTAGGTAACGTTATGGATTGGCAGGCGGATAACAACACCACTGCGGGGGCAATTAATGCAGTACGATTTCTCATTTTCTTACTCCCACCCGATATCTAACGAACTCAGGATCATCCTTGTAAAACAGCGCATAAAAGTCGTTCTTAAAGGTAGCGAATACAATAGGGACTGTGCCCGCATAGTACGGCTCAATGATTTGCTGCATCAGGATGTCTGGAGTTGCTGCGGTAATGCAGGTATCACCGGCTACAAGATGCCTTCCGACTTTTGCAATCAGGCCATTAGAATCTGGATACATTGTCGCGACAAATCTCTCGATATTGCCAGAGAGCGTCCCTTTTTTGAGAACGAAACCGGCGAACGTATCGTTACGAGTTGCAAATTCATGCTTTTCTCTGTTGTCGCACCAACTGTCCATAAGCAAATAAACTGGTTTTGGGAGTGCGTCTTTATCAGATCGTGGGGAGGGCTCAGGGGCAAGCGCATCATCAGGAGGAGTCAAAATCGCTTGAGAGGCTTTGTTTTCTGACGAGCTATGTACTTGATTTCTGCCATCCTGAGCAATAGGCTCAACCGCCTTTGATTCGTCCTCATGGGAGCCTGAAGTATTGTCAGACTGAGTATCCCCCCCACTGCTATCGTGCAGACGAGTGGACTCACTTTCTTTAGTTGGACTTTGCTTGGTGGTCGATGGTGTATTCACACAACCCGCCAAAACAAATAACACTGACAACACTGGCAGCGCTAGAGGCTTGTATTTCATGTATCCCTCGAATCGTTAGTTAATCACTAATATGAATCACACTATATATGATATGCATTATTTAAGAAAGGGTTAAGCGGGGGAATCGCGTGAAGAATCTTATGCCGGCAGTTCTGTAGAGTTCGCAGAGATGAGTTTTAGATATGATTCACGGGGAAGTGGTGGGTTATATAAAAAGCCCTGGACAGATTTGACGCCTATTTGGCGTAATATTTCGGCCTGCTCTTCGGTTTCAACGCCCTCTGCTATTAACCCGCTACCATTTGCCAACTGCATCTGTACCATTGCTGAAATGACTTGGCGCGTTACCGTGCAGTCTACAATTGAGTCGACAAAAACCTTGTCGATTTTAATCGTGTTAGGCTGGATCTCGATAATCCGCTTCAGGTTAGAGTAACCTTTGCCGAAGTCATCGATGGATAATCGATATCCTGCCTGGCGTAACAGCAAAAGGTTTCGTAATGAGTTTCTGTGCCGTTCGAAAAGGTTATCTTCCGTTACTTCCACTTCAAGCATACCCACAACTTCAGGTTTACTCGCAGCAACAGTCTGAAAATATGAAATAACGCTGCTATTCGTGAGTTGTTTGATATCTAGATTGATACTCACTGGATGGCGAGACCCTAACCTTATTTGCTCGCCCAGGAAATCTATGACGTAGTCCAGCGTATAGATGGCAAAATCGTTACTCATGCCGTAGTGATCCATTGATTCCAACACAGCACTGACAGGATAGGGTTTCTCATTTTCGTCATGCCAGCGAACCAGCGCCTCACTTCCGATGACTTCTCCACTTTCGAGGCTGTATTTAGGTTGGAAGTAAAACCTCAGTGCTTTTGAAACTACAGCGGAGTTAAACGCTTTCCGAAAACCTGAACGACTGTTGAATTGCGTCGGAATGGTATTGTCGGCCATCGCAAACCGGTCTCCATCCTGTTTTGCCAATCGTAGCGAAAATTCCGCGCCATCTAACAAGTTATCGAAAGTTGTAGAACCGGCAACCGCGTTCGCTATTGACAAGCGGGAGCCCAGTTCCACCTGCATACCAGAAATATCAATTGGGCGGCTAAGCGAATTATTTATCGATGTGTAGATGTGAACGGCATCTTCTCTACTCATAGCTCGCTCGATAAAAATAAGAAATATATCGCCGGAATAATGTAGCCACTGAGAACTGGGAAAATGATTGATCAGAACATTTTCAAGACGTTGGCCTACCTCCTGGAGCGCAGCATCACCGAAAAGGCTACCGTGGAGGTGATTAACCTGCTTGAAGTTATCTAAGTCCACCAGCACTAAGCTACCCCTACGCATATTACGAATGTATTTATTAACACACCGGCGAAAACTATCGACGTTGTTATGGGAGAGCTTAGCGACTGTCTGCATTCAATTACCCCGGTTCTAGTGCATATTTAATTGACGTGCGGAGTTTCTTTGACGACCGGTTCGACAGGTCTGGATTTGTCAGCGGTCAGACTCTCATCCGACGTTTCAATTTGACTGCTGGAGGTGGGCTTTTGCTCAGGGACGATTGCACCAACAGCAACACCTGCAATAGGGCCAATGAGCGCCACAATGGCCACAAGTCCGCCGAAAGAACCTTTAGTTTGCAACATTGAAAATCTCCGAAGATATAATTGACACCACGATTATGCACAAAGAATATCTTTAGATCCATACAAGGTTACGCTCAATTTAAGAAAAGTTTCGCCATGACTATCATCTTTGCCCCTAGTCCTGAGGGTCATCCATCCTCTTATCGCTCTTCGACCAACCCGAGTGCCTCTCTGCTAGACCGTACTGGCGGCTCCGCCGCCAACCAGAGGGTTGAAATGGTGACAAGCAAACGTAGTTATAAGTAGCAATCAGGCACTAATAATTAAGGTAACCTATCTTTTGTAAACGAATAGCCCCTTCCCTTTTCGACCGTTAAGCAGTCCTTAAACTACACCAAGAAGGAACCCTATTTTTATGCCCAATGTTAATCTGTTGTATGCTACAACGACAGAATTACGGCCGGCTCAGCGCAAGCGCTGAGGGGTTTAGCAGGACGCCGATTCGAAGAGACGGCCAATGTGGTATGGTAGCTATTGGACTAGGGGCAAAGATGAGGAAGTTTTTTTCCTCATTCCCGCTGATATTGGGCAAACTTTATTTTACCCACACAATTTGCGTCAGCTTTATTGTTACACTGTACAATTTGCGCCAACTATATTGTAAATGCACTAACTTTATTGGCCCCCCAGGTCTCGACGCTGCTGCCCCAACCAGCCGAGCTTGCTCTCAGGACTAGGGGCAAAGATATTAGACCTGATGATAGCCATGCTACGAGTGACTAAAGCTGCACATGTGGTAGTATATGTGCAACTCTATATTGGAGATAATTCGTATGCTTCAACGCGACACTTCCCTATTTCCTTCACCTATAAAGCGAACAGGGACCACGTATCAGACTCATTCCCTAGTACATTGCCAGAACGATACCAACTTGAAGCTTGAGCCCAGCACACGTAGCAAATTGATGAGCTACCTCTGTGCATTGGCCGGCACTGTTTTGTTGGGATTCGCACTTTTGCACGGGCCCGGAAAGGTGAGATTCTGGATTTGCTGTTCATCAGCGTTGGCGCATTTACGCTTCTCTTTATCGCTACAAAAATCTACCAATCAGGGGTTCTAGGGATTTTCCCCTCTAAAAAGACATAATCCTCTGTAGACCACACCAATAAATGGCTGCGGAGGTGGTTTACTTTCAGCTTGGAGCCTAATCATCCACTATCGGCCTTGTTATTTCGCCAATATTGGGCAATTTCCCAGTATTAGTGAAGTTATACGTTCCGCTTAAGTTGATATTTTGCCACGCAACGGGCGAAACAGCACGAGTGATACCCGCTTTCTCTTCATCTCCTCTCGCTTCAAAGTGTCCCAGCAGATGACTCAGTATCGCGGAGTTGAAGTAGATGATCGCGTTGGCAAGCAATCTTGCACATTCATTCCAGATAGCGATTTCACTCTCGTTTTTGCCTCGGAACTGATCGCCATTCACCGACGCAATAGCCCGTCTCAGGAAGTGCCACGCTTCTCCCCGGTTAAGGGCACGCTGAACGTACTGCCGCAAACTGGCATTGTCTATGTAATCCAGTAAATATTGCGCTTTGACCAGTCGATTATACTCCGTCAGCGCCTGTAATGTCGGGTGCCCCGAAGGATAACCAGACAACTTTCTTACCAGCATTGCCTGTGTCGTTCGCTTTGTCTGAAGTGACAGAACAATGCGCCTAATATCCTGCCATCCCGTTTCGATGACATTCGTCCTGATGGGCTTTTTCAGGGCAAGGTTGGTGCCGCCGTGTTCATTTTCAGTTACGTCAAACAGATCATTGATGACACTACTGAACTGCGCGTATCGCGGTGCAAAACTGTAACCGCATAGATCCAGTAAGGCGAAGTTAACATGATTGACAC
>NZ_JAESDH010000039.1 GCF_019249295.1 Alteromonas antoniana | reverse complement strand
TAATGACCCATTGCGGATGGGATGGTGTAATTAATCGTGTAAGATGAATGCTGATCCCCCGTTTATGGGGTAGAGCCAAACATCTGTTGTGCTGTTTTATGAATTATATTTTGAGTATTTTTGAGAAGGATGGTGCCCAGGGGCGGACTTGAACCGCCACGGCCGTGAGGCCACTAGCACCTGAAGCTAGCGTGTCTACCAATTTCACCACCTGGGCAACGTGAGCGTAGTCAGAATGTATTGACCTTGCTGCGTTGTGGGAGCGCAATTTACGCGGAGTCCGTAGTTTTGTCAACGTCCTGTTTGCACTTTTTTGTGATTTTTTTCATCGCGATAGCCTGAGTGTGCAGAAAGTCATCAATTAGGGTTTCATTGTCCCCGTTCATGTCATAAAACTGCGCGAACCACAGCTGCATCGTTGCTACCGCATCATCCAGCGCATTGTGTGCCGGTGCGGCAGGCAAATTCAGACGCTGACGGCAGACAGTCAGAGTGGCACTGTTTGGCGGCAGTACATCGTGTTGCTTCTTAAGCTGATACACTGCCAGCTTCAGGGTATCCAGAGTGAGGATCTCAGCTACCGGCATGTTATGCCTGTCAAATAGCTTACCCAGAACACCTAAATCCAGTGTCGCATTATGCAATACCCAAACATGGCTTTCAGCGAACGGCCTAAGCGTATCCAATACATCTTCCACGTTTGTTCCGGCATCAATATCTTCTGCGGTCAGACCATGAATAACCGGAGACTGTTCGAGTGATTTGTCGGTTTTTACGACCTCGTAAAAGCAGGAATTCAGCTCCAGTTCCCCGACTTTTCCTTCCACCCAGCCAATTGACGTGACTTCCGCTTTGGCGGTATCCAGTGATGTCAGCTCCAAATCGACAGCCAGTAAAGGCACATCGTGCCATTTACGTCCACGCCACTTTGGCGTCAGCGAAGCAGAGCCGCCCCGCCACAGTGCCTGCCACCAATCTATCAGTCCCATTTACGAAATTCCGCCTGAAAACTTCATCACTACCGCCTGTTGTGCGCGGTCGATAGCTTTAAAAGCGGCTTTTAACTGATGTTTTTCGATGGAAGATAAGTCGCTTACCGACACGCAGTTGTCAGTGACTTTGTTCGTTAGCTGATGACGCCAGCGTAGCCGGTTTAAAAACAGCCAGATATCACGTAAATTATCAGCATCTCTTGTCGACAGCCCTGCATTTGCAGGAAGACTGGCCAGCCTGCCGAGCGTCGACGGCATCTTAAGTCCATTCGCCAACGAATAAATCCTCACCAGATTGTTAATCAGCGCAATGGCCTTCACTTTCAGATCGATACAATCTTTTTGTTTGCGTCCTTTTTCATACACGAATTTTTGAAACATCGACAATGGCACCGACACTTCATTCGCGTGACGCGCCAGCGCGGCTAAAAACATTTTCTGTTGCAGTAAGGGTGCTCTGGCTGCCTGCATCTCGCGCAACAGTTCGGAATCTCCAGCCGCGGCCCTGGCATCCAGGAAAATATTGAAGTGCATAATGGCTTTACTGGTGGGCTGCTTAACCCAGCTTCTTGCTTCAGCGATAGATTCTTCTAACGATAGTCGCAACGCCGGGTTTGACGCCATAATGTTACCATCGCACAGCTTTATTCCACACTTTGCCAGGCCGCCACAGACGTATTCACTCATGCCCTTAAAGTACTCTGCCTCATCCGCGTCAGGTTTCCGCGCCAGCAGCAAGCCGTTATCCTGATCAGAGCCCATGGTCTGGTCTTCCCGTGCCTGCGAGCCATATACAATCCAGCAGTACGCCATTGGCGCATTGCCGTGGTCGCGCTGGTAAAACTGGATCAGTTTGCGGGTCATGATGTCCGTTGCCTGCGACAGTACTTTGCCGGCGATATCAAAATCGCCCGGGCGCTTTGCATGCATTGCGAAATAATGCGGCATTTGCCAAGAAGAACGCGTCAATTCGTAGAGGTTCTCGGCTTTTGACAGCTCACCAATAATAAACAACACATTACCACGCTGATGTCGGATCACATCTGTGGCTGTAACCATCCCGATAGGCTCTCTGGAATGCCTGTCGATAACTGGCAGGTGATGGATGTTGCGTTCACTCATGATAGCCATTGCATCAAACATGGTTCGATTGTGCGTAATCATGGCGGGATTTTCCGTCATGATGACTTCAACAGGCTCAGTAACATCGAACCCTTCAGCCACTACTCTAGAACGCAGATCCCTGTCAGTAACAATGCCGGCAAGCTTACTTTCGCGGGTGATCAGCAGTGACGATACTCTTTTTTCTGTCATCAACCCTGCAGCATCTCGCACCGAAGTTAGCACATCAGCTTTTATAGGTTCGCCATTAACGACGTCAGACAGCGGCTTATATAGCCACATGGAGTTAGACTCGGTAACAGCCTGATTCTGCAATGCTTCAGAACGCGTACCGTGAAAAAAATCCGATACGTCCGGTGTATTCAGCGCCTCATCAAAGCCCGCTGCTGTAAAGCAGTACACTAAGCCGGGCTTGTCTACAGTGACCTGAACCGGGTAGCTGACCTTATCAATAAGCCCCGGGTAACCAAAATAGTCCCCCTCGCTGAGATGACGAAGTGGACCATCGGAGTCTTTCACCGAGAACTGACCGCTTTGAATAAGAAACAAACGGCCTTCATTTTGTTTAAGCAGCGCGTCCGCGTTATCTTCAACCAGATACACCAGGTTTGCCTGCTCAGCAAGCCGGTGACGATCCTCGTCATCCAGCCTGTCAAATGGCGCTGACGTCTTCAGAAAATCTATCACCTGTTGTGGTATCGCGCTCATATTGGCATGTCCTGTAATACCTATCCCGGTGATCTTTGGTAGTGAAAAATCACCGGGATAACCATTCAATTTTCACTGACAGATCCGACATGTGCTACGCGGGCGCATTTAGATTTGTCTGTGTCATCGTCCATCGTATTGAGATTAATGGCAGATGGTTTCACGGGTTATGTTCTGGATCAAAAAGGCTCACAGTATTGTGAGCCTTTTACTCATTTATTCAGTGGTTAGTGAGCAGACGCTTCGCCTGAACCTTTCGGATAGCGGATGCTTTCTACCAGGTCCTGAATCTCCTGCGGTGCTTCTTTTGTCGCCTTGAAGACGATGAATGCCACCACAAAGTTCACTATCATACCCAGAGTACCGATACCCTCAGGCGAGATACCGAACCACCAGTTTTCAGCAGTATTGGCAGTCGGGTTCACAAACTTGAAGTAAATAATGTAAGCCGCCGTGAATGCGATACCTGACACCATCCCAGCAACCGCACCTTTATCATTCATACGGGTACTGAAGATACCCATAATGATAGCAGGGAAGAAGCTGGAGGCAGCGAGGCCGAACGCGAAGGCGACCACCTGCGCCACGAAGCCCGGAGGATTAATACCAAAGTAACCCGCTATCACAATGGCCACACCGGCTGCGAGTCGGGCATAGAACAACTCGGCCTTGTCGGTAATGTTCGGCATAAAGTTACGTTTGAGCAAGTCGTGGGACACCGACGTGGATATAACCAACAGCAAGCCTGCTGAGGTTGACAGTGCTGCAGCTACCCCACCAGCGGCCACCAGAGCGATTACCCAGGCAGGCAGATTCGCAATTTCCGGATTCGCCAGCACCATGATATCGCGGTCGACACTCACTTCGTTCGCACTGTTAGGATCCGTCACGCTGCCCGCGGCATAATACATTTTGCCGTCATCGTTTTTATCCACGAACTGGATAAGTCCTGTTTTCTCCCAGTTTTTAATCCACGAAGGCGCGTTCTCGTAAGAGGTTCCCTGCAGATCCGGGCCATTGATAGTCTCAATCATGTTTACGCGACCGAAAGACGCCAGTGCAGGTGCAGTGGTATACAGAATCGCAATAAAGACTAATGCCCATCCAGCTGATTTACGTGCATCACGTACTTTGGGTACTGTGAAGAAACGAACGATAACGTGTGGCAAGCCTGCCGTACCTACCATCAGCGCGAAGGTGATAAAGAAGACATCAATAGTACTCTTCGTGCCGGATGTGTATTCGTTGAATCCCAAGTCGGTGGATAACTGATCAAGTTTGTCCAGCATATAAACCCCCGACCCATCAGCGAGCGTCGCACCAAAACCTGTTTGTGGCAGGATATGACCGGTTACCATCATAGAGATGAATACCACAGGCACGATGTAAGCAAAGATAAGCACACAGTATTGCGCTACCTGCGTATAGGTAATGCCTTTCATGCCACCGAGTACCGTGTAGAAGAATACGATTGCCATACCGATGATAACGCCCGACACGATATCCACTTCCAAAAAGCGACTGAATACCACGCCAACACCACGCATCTGGCCGGCAACATAGGTAAAACAGACAAAGATGGCACAGAACACGGCAACGGTTCGCGCGGTCTGTGAGTAGTAGCGGTCACCAATAAAATCCGGTACAGTGAATTTGCCGAATTTACGCAGGTACGGTGCCAGACACAGGGCCAGCAAGACGTAGCCGCCCGTCCACCCCATCAGGTAGACAGCACCGTCGTATCCCATAAAGGAAATCAGACCTGCCATTGAGATAAACGAGGCGGCTGACATCCAGTCCGCAGCCGTTGCCATACCGTTAAGTACTGGTGGAACACCACCACCGGCAACGTAAAACTCGTTAGTGGATCCGGCGCGCGCCCAGATGGCGATACCGATATACAGTGCGAAAGAGGCACCGACAATGATGAATGTGAGTAATTGAACGTCCATCGGTTTATTCCTCGTCTACGCCGTATTTTTTATCCATCGCGTTCATCTTTGCCATGTACACAAAAATAAGAGCGACAAATACATAAATGGAACCCTGTTGTGCAAACCAGAACCCCAGCTTAAAGCCGAAGAACTGTATCTGGTCCAGCGCATCAACGAATAAAATGCCGGCCCCAAACGACACGACAAACCAAATAACTAACAATTTGGCGAGAAGGGAGAGATTCTCCTTCCAGTACGCCTTCTTGTCGTCATCATTTCTAAATGCCATCTTTCCGTCCTCATGTCAGGTTAAGTGGATGTTTTATTTTTACATTTTCCTAACGGGGAGATTTTCAGGCGATTTTTGTGGTTCCCGATATCAGTCCGCAGACCTCACATCGCGCAAAAACCCCGCCGGTAGAAGCATTGGGTATACTCTAGACCTGCCTTTGCAATCTAGGAATGAGACGATGGTCGTAGGTCGGGTCGTAGGAGGTTGCGTATAATGCAACCAGATTTGTTAAAAACCTGTTAGGAAAAGGCATGACATTAGGTTGGGTATCACTCGGGCTGATTTATCTGTTTACGCTTTTTTATATTGCGAACTGGGGCGATAAAAACTCACCAACAGCAAGATGGCTGACATCTCATCCCGCGACCTATTCTCTTGCGCTCGCGATTTACTGTACTGCGTGGACATTTTTTGGCGCGGTCGGCCAGGCCAGCCGTGACACCTGGATTTATCTGCCTATCTTACTGGGTCCGATGTTGGTATACGTGTTGGGATATCGGTTTATTTACAAACTCACTCTGGTCAGTAAGAAGCAACATATCACCACGATCGCCGATTTTATTGCATCACGATATGGTAAGCGTCAGCTCGTCGCCCTGTTGGTTACGCTTATCGCGTTACTTGCCACCATCCCGTATATCGCACTGCAGCTGAAAGCGATTGGCGGTACATTCCAATTGCTCACACAGCAGCCTGACAGCGACTACATCGTAATTGCCGCCACCGCGTTCATCGCGGTATTTGCGATTTATTTTGGTACGAAGCAGACGGACGTTACCGAATACCGCCGGGGACTAATGCTCGCCATCGCATTTGAGTCGTCAATCAAACTACTGGCGCTGGTTCTGGTTGCTATTGTGGGATACACCGCCTGGCACAATTCTCAGGAAGGGCCAATCATCGCGCCATTTCTGGCTGAAAAAGCAGTATCACAGTTCGGGTCTTTTACTTTTATTGCCCAAACCATCATGTCTGCTGCAGCGGTTTTGTGTCTGCCGCGTCAGTTCCATGTAGCCATTGTTGATAACCTTAGCCTGAGTCATTTGAAAACCGCGCGGTGGCTGTTTCCCCTTTACCTGGCGATCATCGCTGCGGTGATCCCGATCATTGCTATGGCTGGCACCGCGATATTCGGAAGCGCCAATGTTGAGCCAGACTCCTATGTATTGTCGCTGGCAATTTATTCTGAGTCGGTGCTGCTGCAAATTATTGTGTTTATCGGCGGCTTGTCTGCCGCTACCGCAATGATCATTGTAGCCACACTAACCTTAAGCACCATGCTGACCAACGACGTGATCCTGCCACGCCTGTTCGCTATCCGTGAACCCGCAGCCCGTAACAAAGACTATTCCCGGCGCATCAAGCTAATTCGCCGGATTGTGATTGGTTTTATCCTCTTGCTGGCGTTTTTGTACCACCAGCAAATGACGGGCGCAAAATCACTGCATTCTATTGGCCTGATAGCGTTTTCGCTGGTGATTCAGTTACTGCCTGCGATAGTTGGTGGACTGTACTGGAAGCGTGCCCATGCCCACGGTGTGTATGCCGGCCTGCTACTCGGACTGATTATCTGGGTGATGTGGCTGGTGTTGCCACTGGTGGGTGAGCAAGTACCGCGGATAGAGCAAAATGAAATGATCAGTCAGGGAGCGCTACTCAGCCTGGCTGCCAATACCTTCGCCTATATTGTATTCTCCTGGTTCGCCCCACCCCGACTGATCGACCGGATCCAGGCTGAGGCATTCGTGTCACCTGCTGAGGTGCGCAATGGCCCACAAACGAAAAAGCAACATATTAACGTCACCATTGCCGACCTGATTACGCTGTTATCAACGTTTATGGGCGAAGGGCGGTGTCAGCAACTGGTTGAGGAATACCAGCAACTGAATCACTGCAAGCTTAATAACAGCCAGTCTCCCGACCAGCCCTTCCTGGCTTTCTGCGAACGCGCACTTGGGGGAGTTATCGGTGCCTCCTCGGCCAAGGCCCTTATCGACAGCGTGCTACGGGGGAAAAAGCTCGACTTTACCGAAGTCATCAACTTTTTCGACGATACCACGCAGGCGATGCAGTTTAATATGACAGCGCTTCTGACCTCCCTTGAAAACATGGATCAGGGCATTAGTGTGGTCGACAAGCACCTTAATCTGGTGGCATGGAATAAGCAGTATGCCGCGCTTTATCAGTACCCGGACGGCTTTCTTAACGTCGGCACACCAGTTGAAAAGCTGATGCGATATAACGCCGAACAGGGCGAGTTTGGTCCCGGCGATGTCGAGGAACAGGTAGAGAAGCGTATGGAGCACCTGCGTACCGGCACGCCCCATCGTTTTACCCGCCAGCGCAGCGACGGCAGGGTTATTGAGATGGTCGGTAATCCGCTACCGGGCGGGGGCTTCGTAACCAGCTTTAACGATATAACCGGCCACGTTGAAATCCAGCAGGCGCTGGAAGAGTCCAACATTGATTTAGAACTACGCATCAAAAAGCGCACAGAAGAAGTACATTCTATCAATGCTGAATTACGCCTGGAGATTGAGCGCCGTTCCGAAGCCGAAAAAGAGCTTATTCGAGCCAGAAAAGCCGCGGAAGATGCCAATGCCAGTAAAACCCGGTTCCTGGCGCTCGCCAGTCATGATGTACTGCAACCGCTTAATGCTGCCAAACTTTATGTTACCGCGCTGGAAGAAGCCGGCTTGCCAGATAATGTTGTCAGTATCGTGCGCAAACTTAATCATAGTGTCAGCTCCAGTGAAGCCTTGATAGGCACATTGCTGGACATTGCCAGACTCGATCAGGGAGAACTTCGGCCTACTATCGAGCCGGTCGATCTTGTTGCGTTGCTGACCCCGCTGATAGATGAAATGGCGATGCGCGCACAGGAAAAAGGACTGCAGTTACGATCGCGTTTGCGGCCGTGCTGGGCGTTGGCAGATAAAACCTTTTTGTACCGAATTGTGCAGAACCTGCTGTCAAATGCCATAAAATACACCGAAAAAGGCAAAGTTCTCATTACCGTCAGAACGCAGGGTGAATGCATTGATATCGCGGTAAGGGATACCGGTATCGGTATTTCAAAAGAGCAGCAGGGACTCATCTTCAGTGATTTTTATCGCACCGGAGACTCGCGCGAGCATGGCATTGGGCTGGGCCTGGGCGTAGTGCGACGGT
The DNA here is from genome assembly GCF_019249295.1 of Alteromonas antoniana. Classification (GTDB taxonomy): domain Bacteria; phylum Pseudomonadota; class Gammaproteobacteria; order Enterobacterales; family Alteromonadaceae; genus Alteromonas; species Alteromonas antoniana. Next base: position 19,880 of record NZ_JAESDH010000039.1, on the reverse strand, counting down.
TATCGGGACAGTTAAAAAGTCAGATCCAGGTACGTTCTGAACAAGGCAAAGGAAGCAGCTTCTCATTGACCCTGCCCAAAGCACAGGCACGCAAACGCACTGCTACAGGAATTGCGAACCGCAACACCACGTTTAAAGGACTTCGTGTGCTGTGCGTTGACGACCAACAGGAAAATCTCGACGCCTTGCGAACGGTATTGGAAAAGTGGGGCGTCACGGTCATGCTCGCCAATAGCTGGGATGAGGCAATCCGCCAGGCGGATAATTTCTCACCACAAATACTGTTGATGGATTATCAACTGTCGCAGCATCAAAACGGCCTGGATCTTATTGATGCCATTCGCCAGCACCTGGACATTGTCTTGCCCGCATCGCTGATCACTGCCACACAGGATGATGAACTGGTTGCCAGATGTAAGGCTCAGGGCGTGAACTATCTGACCAAGCCCCTGAAGCCCGCAAAATTACGGGCCTTATTGCAAAGCATGGTGCGCTATATCAGGGATGCGGAGTCGACGTAGATTTCGCTTTTCGCTTAGGCTTTTCCGGCGGTGCAGCTTCCTTCGACTGCGGTACGATCTTCCCGAGACTGCCCCACGACGTCTTCGGATTAATCAACACCGGGCGTGTCAGGATCAGGTTATTGGGATAAAGGATTGTTTCGCGGTCTGCGGTGACCAATCGGGTACTGAAAGGATTAATATCGGCAATCACCCCTTCCACGAAATTGTCACCGTCGAGAATGCGAATTCCGTTACCGCGCCTGTACGTGACGTTGGTCAGAAGAATAAAGTACGCCGTAATATTGCTAATGAGCGACCAGCTTGCAAACAGCGCCACACCGGTCAGCGTAATGATAGAAGTCGATAACACCAGCAAGCCGGAAAAATCAACGCCCCATGCCATCAGCACACCAGCAAAGGTCACGACGCCGGCTATGACTCTTGCTACAAATAGCCCTTTTAACGCACTGGTCGATTTTACGCGGCTACTCTCGAGATTTTTTTCCAGTCGGGGAATAATTACCCGGATCACCGCCACATAAAGCAGCATGACCACTGCGCTTATAATCAGATTAACCTGATAGGTTTCCACCCAACCTATCACACTTTGTAACCAGGGTGCCATGCACGTTATCCTCACCAGTTCAACAAAAGCTAACTATCGATAGCATAAGAAAATTATCAAGACGACTTACAATATATCATCTATATTAGTAACAGGACTATTGTTGTCATACTGCAATCATTGTGTTGCAGCGGCACTCACTTACTTTTGAAAGCAAGGACTTACTCCTCTCCATGCGAATTGCTATTTTATCCCGTAATCCCAAGTTGTACTCCACCCGTCGTTTGAAAGAAGCCGGCGAAGCACGTGGCCACACTGTTGATATTATCGATACCATGCACTGTTACATGGATATCACCAGTGCGCGACCGTCGGTGCGTTACGCCGGACGCAAGCTGCCTTATTACGATGCAGTTATCCCGCGTATCGGGGCGTCAGTCAGTTTTTATGGCACTTCGGTTGTCAGGCAGTTTGAAATGATGGGCACATATTCGGTGAATGAGTCTGTGGCGATAAGCCGCTCACGCGACAAACTCCGTTCCTTACAGTTATTGTCGCGCAAGGGTATCGGCATGCCACGAACTGGCTTCGCCCATCACCCGGACCGTATTGACGATTTGATCAAAAACGTTGGTGGCGCGCCGGTGGTGATTAAACTGCTGGAAGGCACTCAGGGTATCGGCGTTGTACTGGCTGAATCACAAAAGGCAGCAGAATCGATAATCGAAGCCTTTATGGGGTTAAACGCTTCTATTCTTGTGCAGGAATTTATTAAAGAAGCGGGCGGGTCGGATATTCGCTGTCTGGTAGTTGGCGGTAAAGTGGTTGCAGCAATGAAACGTCAGGCTGCGCCCGGCGAGTTTCGCTCAAACCTGCACCGCGGCGGTTCTGCCAGCCTGGTACGTCTGTCTCCGGCCGAGCGAAAAACGGCCATTGATGCGGCGAAAACTATGGGTCTGAATTGTTGCGGCGTAGATATACTGCGTTCTAATCATGGCCCGGTAGTGATGGAAGTCAACTCGTCACCGGGGCTGGAAGGCATTGAAGCCGCCACCAATAAAGATGTTGCCGGTATGATTATTGAGTTTATCGCCAAATCGGCGAAGCCAAACAATACCCGAACGAAAGGAAAAGGCTAAGTGAAAGGCTCTCCTATTACGATAGGCGGGCAAGATGTCTTGCCAGGTGAAACCAAAAAAATTGAACTGGAAATGCCCCCGCTGTACACAGCGACCAACATGAGTATTCCGGTTTTCGTGAAACGAGGAAAACGTGAAGGGCCGACCATGTTTGTCAGCGCTGCCATTCACGGAGACGAGCTTAACGGTATTGAAATCGTGAGCCGCCTCATTCGTTCCAAGTCAATTACGCGTTTGCGCGGGACATTGATTGCTGTGCCTATGGTAAATGTGTACGGGGTTCTGAACCAGTCGCGCTACCTGCCTGACCGGCGGGACCTGAATCGCAGCTTTCCCGGTAGTAAGAAGGGCTCTCTGGCTGGACGGCTGGCGAATCTGTTCTTCAAAGAAGTGGTGAGTAAGTGTGATGTGGGCATCGACCTGCATACCGGCGCTATTCATCGCAGCAACCTGCCACAAATCCGCGCCGATCTGGACGACGAAGACGTTCTGGAAATGGCTAAGGCATTTGGCGTACCGGTACTGCTTAATGCAGAGATCCGCGAAGGGTCGCTGCGTGAGGCAGCCAGCGAAGATGGTGTAAAAATACTGCTTTATGAAGCCGGACAGGCGCTTCGCTATGACGAATTTTCAATTCGGGCTGGGGTTCGCGGGATCATCAATACGATGCGACACTTAGGCATGCTGAATAAGCGCCAGAGCAAAGGGCATGATATCAACCGCTTTATTGCCAGACAAAGTGGCTGGGTTCGCGCGCCGGAAAGTGGTTTCGTTACTCACCTCGCTCAACTGGGCGATCATGTGAGTAAGGGCGATCGGCTTGCTTCGGTTGCCGACCCCTATGGCAACGTAGTTTCAACCATTTTAAGCCCGGCTGATGGCGTCATTATTGGCAAGCAGAACATTCCACTGACTCAGGAAGGCGAAGCGATTTATCACATTGCTTACTTTAAAGAGCCTGACACCGTGGCAGAACACGTAGAATTATTGCAGGACAATCTGATCCTCGGCGATCAGACTGTGATTGAGGAAGAATAGCATGAGCACTGGTAGCAAAAAGCTGGTAGGCGCGATTGAATTTTGCGATCTGCCTGAACTGGAAATCTCGCAACTTAACGTTCGCGTGGACACTGGCGCAGCCACATCTTCACTCCATGTGGACAACATAGAAGAGTTTGAGAAATCTAATGAAACCTGGATCCGCTTTGATATTCACCCGGATATACACAATGTAGAAAGAGTCGTGCGACGGGAAGCTCCCGTCGTGGGTAAAAAGCAGGTGAAAAGCTCTACTGCGACGCGGGAAAAACGCTATGTTATCGATACGCCTATCATCATGGATGATATGCGCTGGACCATTCAGTTAACGCTCACAGACAGATCAGAGATGACCTATCTTATGTTACTGGGTCGTGAGGCGATGAACGGCCGTCTGATTGTCGATCCTGAGTTTGAATATCTGTTAACTGGGAAAGATTAACGGAATCAGTATGCAGAAGGTAAGACTGCCAAGAGGCGCGATGATTATAGCTATGCTGATGAGTCTGTTTGTCAGCGTCGTAGCTGTCGCGCAAGAAACCACTGCTAAGAACACTCAAAAAAACAGTGAAGAGGACGATCAGGTGACTTACCGGGTCATCCGGATCCCGCAGGTATTCGGCGGCACAGATCCTCTTTACAACTATGTCAAAACACTTCTGCAAATGGCCCTCGATACCAATGCTGACCAGTACGGTAAGGTAAAATTGCTACCCAATGACCGGGGAACGGTACAGGAGCGTCAGCTTCGAAACCTGGATAACCGCCTTCTGGATGTTACCTGGAGCGTGACCACCGCCGAGCGGGAAAATCTGCACAAAGCGGTTCGTATTCCCCTCACGGCAGGACTGTTCGGAAAGCGACTGCTGCTGATCCGCCAGGGTGATCCCCGCTTTTCAGCACCGGTGCCGTTAGCTACGTTAAAGCAGTATCGTGCTGTTCAGGGGCAGGATTGGCCCGATACGCGCTTGTATCGCTATCACGGCTTTTCTGTGCTTGAATCTACTTACCAGGCGTCATTCAAAGTACTGGCAGAAGGATTCGCTGATTACTACCCTCGAGGCATACTTGAAGTGGATTACGAACTTGAGTATGCGAAAGACTATGCTATCGCGCTGGAGGAAAATCTGTTGATCAGCTACCCGAGCGCGATGTTTTTCTTTGTCAGCAGGGAGAATCACCCGCTGGCCAACCGCATTGAAGAAGGCTTAGTCAGTCTTCTGCAAAGCGGTGACTTTCAGGCATTACTTGAGGCACAGCCTTTTTATCAATCCAGTTCAGCTCATGCAAAAGGACGCCAGGTTCTTGAACTCAGCAATCCGATGTTGAGCAATGAATCCCGCCAGGCCCTGGAAGACTACCTTCCCTATTTTAGTATCACGAAGTAAATACGCGCCCCCAAAGCAAACCTGGCTTACCGTTTAAGCCACTGATTTACTCTAATCGCAGTCACATCCACGCCTTAGTGTTTACGCCAGCTGATACAAAGCGGTATCGCGGCATGACGATGTCAGCGTCTGTTATATTCGCGAAGTAACTGGTCATGGTCTACCTTTTAACGCAATGGAGCCTGTTAATAACGGACTAGTCAATGAGGCGAACATCTATGCTGTGTAAGATGAGAATGTCACAAACACATATTACGTTTTTGATGCTTTTTATTCTCGTGTCTCCCGTTGCGGTTCTCGCCGACGAAGACAGCCGACCTCCCGTGCAAAAATTTTCCATTCCCAACCAGGTAGACACAACATATGGGATCCACAATTACATCGTGGAGGTGCTGACACGCGCACTCTCGCTTACAGAACAAGAGTATGGTCCATTTTTACTTGTTGGCGAACAGGAGGCAGCAGTGCAGTCCCGCCAATTACGTAACCTTGAAAAGGGAGTCACTGACATCGTCTGGATGATTAGCGACAGAGACAGAGAGCATCAGTCTCGTGCTATCCCTATACCAATAATTGGCGGCTTTTACGGATACCGGGTGTTGCTGGTCAGAGAGCGTGATAACCGTTTTCTGCATTCGCAAAAGCTGGTCGAACTGCGTCAGCTTCTCTATGCACAGGGCGCTGACTGGCCGGATACGCGGATCCTGATGAAAAACGACTTTAACGTAGAAAAGGTTACTTACAAGGCAGGCTTTCGCATGCTCCAGAGAGGGTTTGTTGATGCTTACCCCAGAGCTGTGCATGAGGCCCTGTTTGAACTCACTCAACCCATTGCTGATGGCCTGACCATTGAGCCCTACACGTTAATAGGGTACCCAAACCCGCTGTTCTTTTATGTGGCATCGTGGAATACCAAACTGGCCGACAGACTGGAAAGTGGACTTAAAATAATGGTGAGAAATGGGGAGTTACAATCGCTTCTGGAATCACAGGCTTTTTACCAGACGGCTTATGACGTTCTGGCCGGGCGAACTATCTACGAATTGCACAACCCGATCCTTAGCGATACCGCCAGAGTCGCTGTGGAAAAATATCTCGATTTTGATGACGTATTGGAGTATGTAAGCGACTCAACAGCAAAGAAAACGCCCCCGCAGCGCTTTCAGGCAAAGCAGTAGAGTGAGTGGATACGCTTCTCCGTGTGATATAAAAACCAGCAGGGTAAACAGGCGCTAGCCATGTGCACTGGCTGGCGGCTCTAATTCCAGTTGCGAGGCAATTAGTACCGCCTGAGTACGGTTATTAATGCCTAACTTTTTAAAAATTGCTGTCACGTGGGCTTTCACCGTTGCCTCAGCAATATCCAGATTATAGCCAATTTGTTTGTTTAGCAGCCCGTCGCGCATAAAGCACAACACTTTATACTGCGATGGCGTAAGTGAAGACACTTTGTCAGCCAGTTCAGAGAAAGCTTCATCAATCTCTTCAATGTCTTCGCTGACCGAGGCCGGTACCCAGATATCACCATCCAGTATCGCTTTGACGGCATTGGCAATATCGCCCGAGCTGGCAGTTTTAGGAATAAAGCCCAACGCGCCAACACCGACGATTTTAGAAATAATGGTGGGATCTTCAGTACCTGACACCACCGCTACCGGCAAGTCAGGGTAGAGTTTACGAATATGCAGCAAGCCGAACAGATCGTTGCTGCCCGGCATGTGCAGGTCCAGTAATAGCAAGTCGATATCCTCGTTTTCAAGAATATCGACTGTGGTACTCAGATCGCCTGCTTCGCGAAGCAGGAGATCCGGAAACGTCAATGATAACGCTCCCCTTAGTGCATCCCTGTAAAGTGGGTGATCGTCAGCAATCAGCAAGGTTATCATTGTTCGTTATTATTCCGTTTACTTGTTCAACCGCTCCTCAATCAGTGTATCAACAACTGACGGGTCCGCCAATGTTGAGGTGTCACCTAACTGATCATGTTCATTCGCAGCAATCTTACGCAGAATGCGGCGCATGATTTTGCCTGAGCGGGTTTTTGGCAGTCCGCCTGACCACTGGATCATGTCCGGGGTAGCAATGGGGCTGAGTTCGGTCCGTACCCAGGCTCGCAGCTCTTTGGTAAGCTCCTCATCCGGAGTGATGCCCTCATTAGGAGTGACATAGACATAAATCCCCTGCCCTTTGATGTCATGGGGATACCCGACTACCGCAGCCTCTGCCACTTTTGGATGCGCCACCAGCGCGCTTTCAATCTCTGCCGTTCCAAGACGGTGACCCGATACATTTAGCACGTCATCCACGCGGCCGGTGATCCAGTAGTAACCGTCTTCGTCGCGACGGGCACCATCACCGGTAAAGTACACGCCTTTATAGGCGCTGAAGTAGGTATTGATGAAGCGTTCATGATCGCCATAAACTGTGCGGGCCTGACTTGGCCAGCTGTCTTTGATTACCAGATTGCCTTCGGCCGCGCCTTCCAGCTCTTTGCCGTCAGCATCGAACAATGCCGGCTGAATACCAAAAAACGGACGCGTTGCAGAACCCGGCTTCAGCGGCGTAGCACCGGGCATTGGCGTAATCATCATGCCGCCGGTTTCCGTCTGCCACCAGGTATCCATAATCGGACAGCGGCCTTCGCCCAACACGCGGTGGTACCACTCCCAGGCTTCAGGGTTGATGGGCTCGCCAACAGAACCTAACAGACGCAAGCTGGATAAATCACATCCCTCTGCCGGTGCATCACCATGTGCCATCAGCGCACGAATCGCAGTCGGGGCCGTATACAGGCTGTTCACTTTATATTTTTCAACTACCTGGGCGATACGTCTTACATCCGGGTACGTCGGTACCCCTTCAAAGAAGACCTGTGACGCACCGTTGATTAACGGTCCGTATACCATGTAACTGTGGCCGGTGATCCAGCCAACATCGGCGGTACACCAGTAAACATCATCGTCGCGGTAATCAAACGCGTATTTAAATGTCATGGCGGTATAGAGCAGATAGCCACCGGTAGTATGCACCACGCCTTTCGGCGTGCCAGTAGAACCGGAGGTATACAGAATAAACAGCGGATCTTCTGCATTCATTACCTCGGGCTCGCACTGAGCAGAACAGTCTTCCACCAGCTCATCCCACCACACATCAACGTCACTGTTCCAGGCGACGTCGCCTCCGGTAAGCTTATAAACCAGAGAACTGGTGATGGATGGACATGCACCGTTCGACAGCGCCTTGTCTACGTTCGCTTTTAGCGGCACGCTGCGACCAGCTCGACGGCCTTCGTCACAGGTGATGATCACTTTCGCTGAACTGTCGTTGATACGATCAGCAATCGCATTCGGTGAGAAGCCACCAAAGATAACCGAATGCACAGCTCCAATACGGGCACAGGCAAGCATCGCATAAGCAGCCTGAGGTACCATTGGCATATACACTGCTACACGATCGCCTTTTTTAACACCCAGCTTTTTCAGACCATTCGCCAGCTTACATACTTCGTAATGCAGTTGCTGATACGTGATGGTTTCATCATTCTCCGGTGAATCGCCTTCCCAGTAAATTGCTGTCTTTTTTGCATTTTCCGCCAGGTGGCGATCAATACAGTTGTAACTGGCATTGATTTCACCATCTTCGAACCACTTAATTGAGACATCATTATTGCCAAAATGCGTATTTTTGATTTTGGTTGGCGCCGTGTACCAATCCAGCGTTCCGGCATACTCACCCCAGAAACCTTCCGGATCTGACACTGACTGCTGGTACATGGATTCATACTGCTCGGCCGTGAGGTGGGTGTTTTTCTTAATTGCATCTGGTACTGGATACGTCTTACTGGCAGTCATAATTAATGCCTCCGCTTTCGAATTCTTAAAATGTAATCCTGATGGTAAACCAATGTAGTCTTTCCTCAATAAAGCAAAATGAGACTTTGGTCTTAACGAAACGCCTGCACTGCACATTAATGAATGCAACGCGCTCAGGGTTTTCGCTGCATAGCGAATAGCTCATCCGATACGTGCATGTCATGTCTTTATCTGTCCTGGCTAAAAACCGGTTCACTCTCACAGTTAATTATGAGGTAATCCCCGCCCGATAATTACGCCCTGACTCACTATGCTGCACGCCACCTTGCCGGCACGTCGATGGTTGGCATCTGTCGCCACCGTTTTACGTTAGGCGTGAGCCGGTCACCGAAATTAAAGCGCTGCAGCGTTGTCTATCCGGCAGTCAGATTGCTAAGACTTTCGTCTTATAGACCATCCGCTTATTTGCAATTCCTAGTTTGTCAGCCAAATTATCGTTTGTTAACTGCGAATTTACACTTTCTTAACCTGAAACACTGGGACGGACAATATTATGAGAAACACCATTAAAAAAACCACACTCGCGGTATCACTTGGTTTAGCCGGCCTCGTCGGCACATCAGTTGCGAACGCCGACGTTTTAGAAGACACAAGCGTTCAGTTTTCCGGCTACATCAAAGCCGATGCGATGTTCAGCAATTACTCAGAGGGTACGCTGGGTTCGGGCAGTATTGGCCGCGATTTTTACATTCCCTCTTTAACCCCGGTTTCAGGCAACGATGAAGGTTCGCAGTTCGACGCTCACATTCGCCAGTCCCGCTTCCGTTTTACCACCAACACGCCTACAGAAGATGGCGACACGATCACCGGCGTACTGGAACTTGATTTCATCGTTACCGGCGGCGGCGATGAACGGATCAGTAACTCCTATACACCACGTGTACGCCATGCCTTCCTGAAATATAAGAACTGGCTTGTCGGTCAAACCTGGACCACATTTATGGATGTAGCCACGTTGCCAGAGTCGCTGGACTTCATCGGTGTTACCGATGGCACTATCTTTGGTCGTCAAACCATGGTGCGTTATTCAAATAACGGGTTTGAAATTGCGCTGGAAAATCCGGAAACGACGGTGACCCCCTTTGGTGGTGGCGGTCGGATTGTAGCCGATGACAATGCTGTGCCTGATCTGATTGCTGCTTACACCGCAAAGCGTGACTGGGGTCATTTTAAAGTTGCCGGTCTGGTGCGTCAGTTATCTTATGATGACGGTGCGGGTGTAGACGCCGATGAAACCGGCTACGGCATTTCCGTATCAGGAAAGATTAATCTGGATAACGGTGACGATATTCGACTGTTATTTAACACCGGCTCAGGTATTGGCCGCTACACTGCGCTGAATGCACACAATGGTGCCGTTATTGATGCCAATGGTGATCTGGAAGCAATTGACTCCTACGGATATACCCTGGCATACCGTCATGTGTGGAACCCAAAAACCCGCAGCAACTTTATGTTCTCAGCACTGGAGGTTGATAACGATACCGCATTAACCGGTGTAGGCGTAACACAAAGCACATACAGTGCCCGCGCAAACGTACTGTACTCACCTACTAAGGCACTTACCTTCGGCGCGGAATATGCGTTTGCACACCGCGAAACCGAAGCGGATCTGGAAGGCGATATGAACCGTGTCCAGTTCTCAGCCAAATACGCTTTCTAAAAATAGAATCAACACCTCGAGGCCACCTTCTGGTGGCCTTTCTCTTTTCCGCTTTTCTTACGCTGAGCAGCCGTAAATATTTTTTTCTTTCCTGAGGCAGTATTAGAACATCCTGAAACGGTGAGTTTTTGCATCTGAGAAACCTCTACTCAGGCTTTGCCACACGGGCTATCCAGCGCTTCCGCTATTTATTTTTTCATCAGCGCAATACAACCTTGTCAGGGCTAGTTTCCATTGCCAGTTCAACATTAATGCATACGTATTCACATTGTTTACAATTTATTCACATTCTACGGTGTGTTCTGTGGTTAAGCATTCGCAGAAGTGACAACCCCACAATTACCTGATGATTATCTGCCCGGCGTGACAGGAAACGGAGTCCTGCGTCATCCGCAGGTTGTCTTCTTGATACGTTATGACAATACGGGACACCCAATTATGAAACCATCCATACTGACTGGCGCAGTATTTGTCGCCGGAATGCTGATTAGCGCTCCTGGCGTTGCCGCCCCCACCACATTTGTTCACCTGTTTGAGTGGAACTGGCAGGACATCGCGACTGAATGCGAAACTTACCTGGGCCCAAACGGCTTCGCAGCGGTTCAGGTATCTCCGCCAAACGAGCACATCGATGTGTCCGAATGGTGGGCGCGCTATCAGCCGGTAAGCTATATCCTGGAAAGCCGTGGCGGCTCGCGCAGTGAATTTATCGACATGGTTGAACGATGTGATGCCGTGGGCGTAGATATCTACGTTGATGCCATTATCAACCATATGGCGGCAGGCAGTGGCACAGGTACCGCGGGCAATACCTTTGGCAATAAATCTTACCCCATGTATTCACCGCAGGACTTCCATACCACCTGCGCCATTTCGGATTATGGCGATCGCTGGCAGGTACAAAACTGCGAACTGGTTGGTCTTGCCGATCTCAACACGGCGGATAATTACGTACAGTCGACACTGGCCGCCTATATGAACGATCTTATCAATATTGGCGTCGCGGGCTTCAGGTTAGATGCTTCCAAGCACATGGCGGCCTCAGACATTGATGGCGTACTGCAGAGACTGAACGGAAACCCACTCATCTTTCAGGAAGTGATTGACCAGGGTGGTGAAGCCGTCGGAGCGTCTGAGTATTTTGGTAATGGTCTGGTTACGGAATTCAAGTACTCAGTCGAGATTGGTAACACATTCCGAAATGGTTCGCTGTCGTGGCTTAGCAATTTTGGCGAAGCATGGGGCTTTATGCCAAGTTATCAGGCTGTGGTCTTCGTTGACAATCACGACAATCAACGCGGCCATGGCGGTGGCGGCAATGTCATTACTTTTGAGGATGGCAGACTTTACGACCTGGCAAATGTGTTTATGCTGGCCTGGCCCTATGGCTACCCTAAAGTGATGTCCAGCTATGACTTTCACGGTGATACTGACGCAGGCCCGCCTGCGGTCCCGGTTCACATCAACGGCGATCTGGAGTGTTTCGGAAGCAACTGGAAGTGCGAACATCGCTGGAGCTACATAGAGGGAGGTGTCGACTTCAGGAACAATACCGCTGATAACTTCACGGTGACAGACTGGTGGAGCAATGGCGGCAATCAAATTGCATTTGGCCGGGGGGATAGCGGTTTTGTTGCTATCAACAAAGAATCTTATGCACTAAACACCACGCTGCAAACGTCTATGGCGCCGGGACAGTATTGCGACGTATTAAGCGGTGAACTGAATGCAGCTGGCGATGGCTGCTCAGGCAACACGCTTACGGTAGACAGCAACGGTGCAGTGACTGTTGCCGTGCCATCCTGGGAAGCAGTTGCTATTCACAAGAACGCGCGGATAACCACAACGCCAACCTCTGCCGACTGGCAACGCACCATAATTTTTATTGAAGCCCAGACCGCCAGTGGTCAGGATATGTTTGTAAGAGGCGGCATTGATCACGATTACGCAGCTGCCAACCTTGGCCGCAACTGCACCAGCACAAACTACGCCTGCGCCATCCCGGTTGTTCACAACAATATGCGTAACGCGACCACAGCGCCCTGGAAAGCAAACGATAACTATCTGGATTGGTATGGCATCGAAGCGTCGCAAAGCGCTGAGGCAGAAGGGAGTGCACTTGACTGGACCACGGATACCTGGCCAGCCAGTTGGGGCGCGTTAAAAACGGTCGCAAACGACGGCTACGGCGAAACGCCCTATAATACCTGGGGCTCGCATTACTGGATGCTGGATGTCCAGATGGATTGCAGCAAAACCGTCAATGGCTGGTTCGAGCTCAAAGCCTTCGTCAAGAACGGGCAAGGCTGGGAAGGCAATATCGCGCAAAGCGCCACGCCATATCCATCAGATAACCATATGGCACAATGCGGGAAAAAGAATATGTTCCGTTTTGGTCAAAGCAGCGCTGAAATTACGGCCCTGTAGACTTACAGACGGGTATATCGACAGTTATGCCCGTCTTGCGCTTATGAAAAGCCGGGCCTCAGATGGCAAGCAGGCCCGCTTCAATTTACCAGGTCGATACCATAATGACACCTAGCGGTAGCGCGAAAAACAGCCCGCCAACATAAGCGGCACCGTAAAATTTTCTGCGCGCGGTGATCACAGATAACCCGTAAGACAGATTTAACGGGATATTGCGCAGAAAGGGTATACCGTAAATCACCATAACTCCCATCACATTATACAGCAGGTGAACCAGCGCAATTTGCAATGCGAACCCACTGTTCATTCCGGTCACCCCCAGCGCCGCAATAAGGGCTGTGATACAGGTGCCGATGTTAGCGCCCAGCGTGAAAGGATAGATATCCCGCGCTGACAAAATGCCACTGCCCACTAAGGGTACCATCAGTGATGTTGTGGTAGAGGAAGACTGCACTAATACCGTGACAGCTGTGCCCGAGGCAATACCTGAAAGCGGCCCTTTGCCAATACTTTTGTGCAGGATTTCTTTGGCTTTACCCACCATCAGGCGCTTCATTATTCGCCCCAGCCAGGTAATAGAAAGCATGATCAGTGAAATACCCAACAAAATGGCCACAAGGCCGGGATAGATCCCGGGTAAAAATGACAATATCCCCATCACGCCGTCTGTCAGTGGCTGTGTCATCGCTTTGATTGGATTAACACCGCTTCCTGTGAGTGCTTCTCCTGTGTGCAGGACATCAACGATAAACCCGCTCATCTTTTCCAGTAAACCAAAGGCCATTTCCAGTGGCAAAAAGATAATGACACTTAGCACATTGAAAAAATCATGGATTGTGGCCGCATTAAACGCGCGCTGAAATTCGTCCTTGCGGGCAATGTGGCCCAGACTCACGAGCGTATTAGTAATACTGGTACCAATATTCGCCCCCATCATCATCGGGATGGCGATGGTAATAGGAAGGCCGCCAGCCACCATACCAACGATGATTGACGTGACAGTACTGGATGACTGGATAAGCGCAGTCGCCACCATTCCAATAATCAGGCCAAGCACCGGATTGGACGCAAACGCAAAGAGCTCTCTGGCGTGATCGCCTGCGGCCAGTTTGAACCCTGAGCCAATGATGCTTACCGCCAGTAGCATCAAATACACCATCGCCGCCAGAAACACCCACTGAACCGCACGGGGACTCGATGGCAGGAGCTCAGTGACTTTTGCGTTATCTGAAGACACTGTCATAGGATTTCCTTAAGAACGGTACCGGTAAATCCTATGACAGCTATGTGACAGGCTAATGACGGCATACTTAAAGCCGTCTCAAGGTTAGGAAGAAAATAGCCTCTAGTGTTGATTCACGGATCAGAACCCAACAGGATAGCGACGCATCACCGTATCCACTTGCCGCAATATAGCCTCGTCCAGCGGCATGGAGAACGCCGCTACGTTTTCTTTTAGCTGCGCCATGGTAGTGGCACCAATGATAGTCGAGGTGACTCCCGGCACCTGCTGACACCACGCAAGCGCAAGCTGGGCGGGTGTTAGCTTCGCACGTTGCGCCACTTCCATATACTGGCGGGTGGCTTCCTGCGCGGGATCTTTATCCCTGAACAGCCCCTGACGCTGCACATAAGTCCAGCGCGACCCTTTTGGCCGGGCACCATCGAGATACTTGCCACTCAACATGCCTGTGGCCAGTGGCGACCAGGGCAGATAAGCGATGTCTTCCAGCGCGCACATTTCAATTAAATACGGCCAGTCTTTGGTATGTAACAGGCTAAATTCATTTTGTATTGAAACCGGCTTTGGAATATCCATGTCCTGGCACAAGCGAAGGAAGGTGTGAATTCCCCATGGCGTATCATCGGATAGCCCCCAATGACGGATCTTTCCATCTACAATAGCCTGGTTTATTCCTTTGAGAATGTCTCGCATGCCGTCGACTTCACGCTCGCGGCTAATTTTGGAAGGGTCCGTTTTCCCCGGCCAGTGCTTGCCAAAGTGAGGCGTTGGCCGGTTAGGCCAGTGCAGCTGATAGACATCGATAACATCGGTATGGAGGCGCTTCAGCGACGCGTCCAGTGCGTGGGTCAGTGAAGCTGCTGAAATCTCACTCCCATCACGAATGTAGCTGAATCCACTGCCGGCGACTTTTGTCATCAGCACCATGTCCTGACGCTTTTCCGGGAACCGGCGTAAATAGTCGCCAATACACCGCTCGGTGTCACCATAGGTTTGCTCGTTTGGTGGTACCGGATACATTTCCGCGGTATCAATAAAATTAATACCGGCATTCAGCGCGTAATCGAGCTGCTCATCGGCATCTGCCTGTGTATTTTGAATGCCCCAGGTCATGGTACCCAGGCAAATATCTGAAACGTTAAGGTCGCTGCTTCCAAGAGTGTGGTAACGCATAGGCATTAAATCGCTTTTCCTGTATGTCGCTCTGGCAGGTTTTCCCGGGCGCTGGCCAGCTCAGCTTCTGCGTTTGCCAGTTTATGTTCGATGTCCCGTCTGGACTCGACCATCTCATTTGCCAGTTCTGCCAGTGACTTAAATTCTGCAAACCCCAATTGTCGGGGATCCATTTTCTGATACTGTCGCTTACAGCGATAAAAGAACATCACAAAGTTAGCAAATGCGCGATGAAATGTCGCAAAACTCTTGACCAAAATAAGCAGCAGCGCGACGGACGCCAGTCCGGCAATAGTCAGACTGTACAACTTTACCTGCTGCTGTTGTTTTTCGAGTATCGGCTGCAGCGCCTGGTCGATGCGTTGCAACAGCGCTTCCACATGATGAGCCTGCCTGCGAAACTGCCCGCGAAGTCCGTCATTATGCGTTACCCCGAGTGTATGATAGGCATCGGCAAGACGAGTAAATGTGCCCCGGTATTCTTGCAGCATCATGACTGCCGCAGTATCGGGCTCCAGGCGATCTGCAAGTTTGGACAACGTTTGTTCAGCTTTTTCCCGATAAAAGCTGTCACGAGATAACTGATAGTTTCTAACGGCCAGCCGGGCTTCATCAAACTGCGTACGTATGACTGAACCATAGCCGAAGTCGGGCTGCCTTAGCAGTTTCTGCTCGGTGTTGGAAAGTGAATAAAGCTCTCCCTGTGCTGGCGATAAGCCAATCTGTGTTTGCAGGCTCACTACCTGTTGAAATAATTGCTGATATTGGTACAGCCCCTTTGCAAGCTGAGTCGCCTGCTCTTGCGGAAGGTCGTGCGTGGCAAATAAAGGCGCTATGGTCTGAAGCCGGCCGTTCAGTGTGTCTGCCCGCTCACTGAAACGTTCAAAGTAGCGGGGATTATGCCGTAACAGAAAATCTTTCTCATGACGGCGCATTTGTAGTAAATCCTGCCCCATTCTGAGCAACTGGCTTTGTTGCTGTTGCAGTCGGTATTGCTGTTCAGAAAAATAGTGCTGACTCCCCACCAATAACCCCATGCCCAGCACGCAGACACAAGTCATCAGAGCAAGCCGCGATTTAATCGAGTCAAAACGCATAACCGGAACACTCAATAGCAAATCAGAAAGGCAGGCTACCGCAGTAATATGACTTTAATGTTGCAGTAGATCCACAGCTATAACCACAGAGGCCGTGCTGTTATAAAGTCGCGTAGTGATAGCGTATTGGAGGTCATTCACGCCGGAGGACAGAAGTGCCGGTTTGATGTCATGCGGTGACAGCAGGCCGGCATCAGAAAAAATCCTGTGACCGGGTTATAAGAAAATGGCCCCGAGTGTTAGCCCCATCAGGAACGTCGCGCTGCCTAGCATAATAAGGTGCGTGACAGAAACACTGCTGTGTGCACGTGTAACGCCTCCATCGGCGAGCAAGGATATATACTCAACCGAAAACGCCACAGCCAGAGACTGCGTGGTTTCCATCGACGCAATACCGGTTTTCTCGGCGCGCTGCACAGTACGTACAGAGATATCGCAAAGTGCGGCAACGTGCTCCTGCGTCCATCCTCGCTGCTGTCGCTGCTGCTTGATCATATCGGCGTTCAACAGCATCAGGCACCTCCGAAAAACGACGCTGCCAGGTAACCCACAGCGAGTCCGCCCAGTCCGGAGCCAATAATGATTGCCGTTAGCTCACGCGCATTGACGCCATCAGATAACGGCTCGCTCACCTCATAAATCACCTGATCGCCGTGCCGGACTTCTAAAAACACATCCCGCAGTTTATTGCGGCTGCCGAACGTCAGCGCGAGGGTATCGCCTTCGACGACAATGTCATGGGTTGACGACATGGCAAAGCCGTTTTGATTAACTACCAGTTCATCGTCTATCCACACTTTTTCTTTGAAAGACCAGCTGGCGTTATGAACGACAATCTGGTGCCCTTTATACATAAAAGGCATGAAAAGACCGTCACGGAAGGAAAAGGTAACCGGATTGTTGTGTTGTGTAGTCATGTAAAACTCCATGTGTGTGATTTGGCTCTACGATGACCGCTCACACACCTTTACACCATGTCAGAGATACGACTGTCAGCCTTATGACAGGACGTGTCATGTTACTGTCAGGCTCTGTCCTGCCTGCCTTGCGCTATTGTAAGTGACTTTATGTAAAACGACACCCCTGCAAGAAATATGGAGGTGTTCAATACCCGCTGTCAGTGCTTATGACCCTGAAACGTTGCGCTAAACGAAGGAAGTCACAAACAAGATTCGGCTGTCGCTAAATGACGATAGCTTGGTTTGTGTCTGTACTGCTATCTGTCGGTGATTGATGATAGCTTTGTTTGCGTCATTCCTAGAGCCTGTTTATCTTTGTTCAGTATTTATGTTGGTGACTCTGGCGATAAGCCCGAAAAGTTTTGCTTTCTCAACGGGCTTAGACAAAAACTCATTCATCCCCGCGTCAAGACATTTTGCTCTGTCTTCTGCAAATGCATTCGCTGTGAGCGCAATGATAGGTGTGGTTATGTTCATCATCCTTATCTGCCGGGTGGCTTCGATACCATCGACATTCGGCATCTGTAAATCCATCAGCAGACAGTCGAATGCCGACAAACTGCAAGCATCCACAGCTTTCTGACCATCGGATGCCAGGGTGACATCTATCCCTTCGCTTTCCAGCATAGACTTCACCACCTCCGCATTTATCTCATTGTCTTCGGCCACTAAAATGCGCAGAGAGGATAGGGTTTGCAATTCAGGTGGGTTATCCGATGAGGATAGTAATTTGCCCTGAATTTGCAGGATATCGTTTTCCAACGCATCGCGCTGCAGTGGCTTTGCATGTGTGCGCCACAATAACTCACGTATTTCAGGCTCTGCCTCAAGATGTTCGAGAACGGCAGAAACCAGAATAATGTATGGAAGCCGTTCCTCATACGTCGCCTTCAGCTTACGAATTGCCTCGATGCCATCCATTTCCGGCATTGAGAGATCCATCAAAATCACGTCTACATGAGAGATGTCAGTCGATAATAACGCGGCTGCAGAATCGAAGGTCACATAGCTGGCGCCAAGACCATCCAGAATATGCGCAAGATATTCCCGGCTGGTCTCCAGATCATCGACGATAGCGCAGGATAACGTAACCTGAGGAAGAAACGATTTTGGCTCAGCAGCGCTTATCGTGACAGGCAAGCTGAAAATAAACTCACTTCCCTTCCCGCTTTCTGAGGTTACTGAGAGTGTTCCCTCCATCAAATCTGTCAGCTGTTTAGCGACGCTTAACCCCAGTCCGGTACCACCGTACAAACGCGTGGTAGACTGATCGGCTTGCTCAAACTTATTAAATATTCGTTCCAGTTTCTCAGTGCTGATACCAATACCAGTATCAACCACGCGACAGCTAAGCCAGTGGCGTCTGTCTTTCACTTTAAGTGCAACAAATAAGGACACACTTCCTGTTTCTGTGAATTTAGCGGCATTGCTCAGAAGGTTATGTAACACCTGTGCGATCCGCGTTTGATCGCCTACGATATTCACCGGAAGCGGTGTGTCTTTATGGAAATGAAATGCCAGTCCCTTGCGCGTACAGGAGATTGCCTGTAGCGATACCACCTCATCAAGCAACTGATAAAGGTTGAATGTCGTATTGGAAATGGTCAGCTTGCCTGCCTCTATTTTTGACAGATCCAATATGTCATTTATCAGCACCAGTAACTGCCGTCCTGAGCTTTTTGCTTTATTCAGATACGCCTTGCTCTTATCCGGATTATCTAACGCCAGCTCTATCATTCCAAACAGACCATTCATCGGCGTGCGCAGCTCATGACTCATACTCGCCAGAAACTCGGACTTCGCCAGATTAGCGCTTTCTGCTTTTTGCTCGGCCTCCTTAGCAAGAGTGATAGATGCCTGCATCTTCTGAAGTGAGCGTGAGATTGCTCTTTCCATAGGTCGGAAAATAATGAACCACTCGACTACCAGTAACATCAGGGTAGTTCCCCACAACACAGCTTCAATCAGCGTGACGGCGCGAACACGGGCGCTGGCCTCTTGCTCATATAAAGTCACAACGTCATTGAGCGACACCAGCAATGCGTTAGTATTTTGCGACTGAAATTGTTTCGGGACATCACCGCAGGAGCGTGAATTGGTAAAGGCATTGCTGGACTCAATAAAGCGCTCCACACGTGCATCTAACGCATCGCGTCCGTAGTATTTAGCCGTGATCGGGGAGGCATCGGAGATGAGCGATGTCAAAAATCGATGGTTATCTGCAAACTGTTGAGTTGCTATTTTCAGCGCTTCGTATTCACCCGCTAACTCTCCTTCACACGCAGACAGGCGATTAACCGCCAGTGCGATACGCTGTGACAGCATGCGTTGCTGGCCGGCCCGGTTAATAACCTCAGCGTCGGCCTTCTGTTCCTGGAAAAGCGACTGCAGCATCAGCGCAGACACCGAAACCATGATGGCAATAAGCAATAACGCCAGCGTGTAGCGCAATCTGACGGACATACACTCTCTTCATTTGCTTAGCAGATATTGCCTTAACTGTACCGTATTCTGAGTAAAACGCACGAAGTGACCATCGCTCCTCGTTCAAAAGCCGTGACTATGTTGATGTAAAAACAGATAAAACTGCTTTGACTGCCTGGTTAATGAGAAAGGTGCGCTGATTGGAGAATAGAAACAAAAAAGGCCGCTTTCGCGACCTTTTTTTAAGATGACAGTGTGTCTTCTATATTATCGAATTACTCGATGATTTTAGAAACAACACCTGCACCTACTGTACGACCACCTTCACGGATTGCGAAGCGCAGACCTTCTTCCATCGCGATTGGAGCAATCAGCTCAACTACGAATTT
>NZ_JAESDH010000038.1 GCF_019249295.1 Alteromonas antoniana | reverse complement strand
GCCATGTCCGCACGATTACCGCCGACAACGGGGCGGAATTCTGTGCTCATACACAGGTCGCGGATAAGCTGAAAACGAACATCTACTTCGCCAACCCATACTCATCGTGGGAACGCGGACTGAACGAAAACTTCAACGGGTTGCTGCGGCAATATATCCGCAAAGGGACAGACTTACGGACGGTGACGGACAAGCAGATTGCTGATGTTGAGCGTGCACTGAATGCGAGACCCAGAAAATGCCTTGGGTTTAAACAGCCATCGGTTGTGTTCAATGAATTAAGAAAAGCAGCTTAGTTTAGCGAGTGGTGCACTTCGGACTTGAATTCGCGCCTCGCTAATTTTAGCCAACTATTTTTCGCCGCTTAGCAAGGCGTTAGCTCTCAGGAGGTCTCTTGGATAGAGTTCCCGTTTACTTGGATAGTAATGTCATCATTGATATGGCCGATGGGCGCGAGAACGATCTCCTTGGGCTGGTCATGAGGAGCATTTATGATGGACCATACTGTTATCCATTTTCAGCAGAGCAAATTTCTGAAATTACAAACAACGAAAGGCAAGCTAGAAACGAATCTAGGCTGATGCTGTTATCTGACATGAGCCGTAATGTTTATTTTGAACACAGCATTAATAGTCTTCAATTTCGAACTGAGTCTACTACTCAGGTGTATGGAACAATAAACGAAGTGGCGTTAGCTCCTAATTGGGAAGCTGATTTTGCAAACTTTATTTCGTTCGAGCAGCAATTAAAGGCTAGAACTGCTTATGGTCTGTCAACGGATGACCTAAATAATCTATCAGCTGAAGAAGCGATTACCAAGATAAACTCTGCGTTGTCAAATTTCGAGTATGAGATTCAAGAAGGACAAATCGACCCTCCTAGATCGCTCGACGATATGATGGATTTCTCTGAACAGAAAATGCGAGAGCATTTCTCCCAGTTATGGGAGTCAATTGGGGCAAACATAGAATCCCAGCTACGCAATTGTAAATTAGTGAGTTTGTTTTCATTGATCGATACACTCGGCTTCTGGAGTGACACAAAGGAGACGTACAAAAAAGGTTCCCGTTTAGCTGATAGTCGTCACGCATTCAACGGGTCCTATTTTAAGTGTGTAGTATCGAGGGATAAACGGCTTCTAAAAAAATCAGAGGCAGCATATAAGTATTTGGGCATCACGACACAATGCTTTCGTACAGATGAATTCAAAGCGCATTTATATGATTTGCTTGCGGGGCAAAGCTAACAATGCCAGTTACAGGGGCACGGCTTTTCCTTTGCGGCTTCGCCCTCACTACAATGCCACGCGTGCTGGCGGCGGTGAACGCCCGTTCCTTGTCTGTAGCTGCCGTTAGTACGTAATTTTGCTTACTGCAGCTCCGCGCGTATTGCAGCCGGTCGTGATTTGATGCAACTAGTGTCTTGAGTGGCGCTGATTCTGACCTTTGAGCAAAAAAAGCATACTATGGCGAACAAACCAGAATAAGACAGAGTGAAGCAGTAACCGCTCACACTATGTCAATTTAGCATATTCTTTATTCCATTTAGGGGAAAGACTAATCCATTTTCATTGAATAATACCAGTTGTTTCCAAGAGGTTTATCAAACTCAACGACTGGCTCTTTAAGCTTGCCGGTGCGTTTACGCTCATAAAATGCATCCGGATGTTGCGTATTCGCGTCGTAAGGTTTTGGAGAGATAAGATTGTAAGAGTAGAATGCAGCGCGTATGTCGCCGGGGCCCCCAATATTGAAAATAGTGAGCCTGAGTGTACAAGAGCCTTCAGAGCTATCGTAAGTGAGGCCCTTTATACCCACTTCATTTAGCAGGTCCTTTAACTCAGCGCTTGGTGCCTTACTGGACTCGAATCTTTTAAAAGTTCGGCCACTCAGTTCCTCACATGCAGTATCCGCAATTTTTTTAAACTTGCTACGCTCGGCTTCAAACCGTTCTATAGATTCTTCCATAGGGACAACAGGGTTCGTACAACCTGTCACGACCAATGCAATCAGCAACATCGAAAACATTTTTCCGCGCATAATACTGTAAACCTCCACTAAACTAGTGACATGCTTTTGTAAAGTTCTTCAGCTACCGAAAGTGATATGATGTGTATGAATGATACCCGAAAAGCAGGCAATTACCGTCTACCCCTTCTCTCAAGCGGTCATGCTAGGATACTCAAGTCAACGTCCACTCCCACTCATTGCTGCGTGGCTGGCGAGACCGTGACATTGCAGGGCGTTTATCAGATCAATAACAAGCCACTACAAATTACAGCAGCCCTTTTAGTCGTGCCAGGCCAAACGCGTTACACGTCGTCGCATCTTTAATTTCGCCAGCAACTATCTTAGCCTCAAGCTCCTTTACACTGACTGTTTTGGATAACAGCCCTTCCTCCTCGGGGTCCAGGTTCTTTTGTGTCATAGTTAGGTCACGGGCGACAAAAATATGGTAGCCCTGGTCGCACAATCCATACGCCAGATACTGATAGCCTACGTAATCCCATTGCTTCGCTATTAGCCCGGTTTCCTCCTGTAGTTCACCGGCCGCAAGCACCTGTGGGTCGGCATCGGGGTTCTCTTCCCATGCCCCCTGGGGAAACTCCAGCTGACGTTCGCCAACAGGATAGCGATATTGTTCCACCATGTGGACAAGCCCATCTTCCACAGCGATGACTATCGCAAAGTCTGGCTTCTCTACCACGCTGTAAATGCCTTCGTTTCCGCTTTCCCGAGCAATGCGATCTTCACGAAGCGTCATCCACTTATTCTGGTAAACAACCCGGCTGCTTAGCGTTTTAATTTCCTTTTCCATCCTATTCTCCTGACCTGCCGTGTGGCTTCGATGTCGTATTCAAGGTATAAATTTACACCATGAAAAGCGTTGAACTGTTATGGTAAGAGGCTATCACCTGTCAGGCTTCACTGCGACTCTGCATTATCGGGTTCATGTAACTCAATCTTGCCCGCTCATGCTCGTTACAGACTAGCGTGTGGCTTAAGTAAGCATCACTTTCATCATTTGCGACTGGGTCAAACGATAGAAAGCATTTATCAGTTCATTCAGTGGTCGGATACCACCTACTGAACGCCACTAAAAAGCCGCAATGACTAAAACATCGACATGATAAAACGCTGTGGAGGAAGAGAAGCTAAAGACTGGCGGGGAATGAAAAAAGCCGGTGAAAACCGGCTTTCTGATATCAGATATACTCAACTTCGGAGATTTCATACTCCATTGGGCCGTTCGGCGTCTGAATGTTTACTACATCATCCAGTTCTTTACCGATAAGGCCTCGCGCAATGGGTGAGTTCACAGAAATCAGATTGTTTTTGATATCCGCCTCATCATCACCCACGATACGGTAGCGGGTCTCTTCATTGGTTTCCAGATTCAGGATGGTTACGGTAGTGCCAAAAATCACCTTACCGGTGTTTTCCATCTTTGTAACATCGATGATCTGAGCATTGGAAAGCTTACCCTCGATATCCTGAATACGCCCTTCACAAAAACTCTGTTGCTCACGGGCTGCATGGTACTCAGCATTTTCTTTTAAATCGCCATGTTCACGCGCTTCTGCAATCGCTTCGATAATGCGTGGACGTGTCTTGGTTTTCAGTTCGTTTAATTCGTCGCGCAATAGCTGTGCGCCACGAGCGGTCATCGGATACTGACTCATGGATTCGATCTCACTTCCTGATTGTCTTCGTTTGTCTGTGACAGAGATAAAAAGTGCGCCTTCAGGCGCACTTTCAAAACACTATTTAAGACAGGATAGCGCGTATCCTGCCTGTTGTCATCAAGGATTGATGCGGGCGTGCAGCTCCTGTACAGAAGCCACTTTGCTGCGATCATCCGCTGACTTTGCACGTACTGTGGCAAACGCGGCGTTCATTGTTGTCGTGTAAGTCACCTTGTTGATCAAGGCTTCACGACGAATGTACACCGAGTCGGTGATCGCCTGGCGACCTTCCGTGGTGTTAATGATGTAATCATACTCACCATTTTTAATCGCATCGACGATATTAGGACGCCCTTCTGACAGCTTGTTCACTACCGTGCTCAGAATACCGGCATCGTAAAGCGTAGTTGCTGTGCCGCGCGTGGCCTCAATACTAAAGCCATTTTCCACCAGCGCTTTGGCCAGCTCAATGATTTTAGATTTATCGGTGTTACGCACAGACAGCAGCGCTTTGCCAGATTTCGGCAGCGGCGAACCTGCACCCAGGTTGGCTTTCGCGTACGCTTCTTCAAACGTATCGCCAACGCCCATTACCTCACCGGTAGAGCGCATTTCTGGCCCTAACAGCGGATCGACACCCTGGAACTTCGCAAATGGCAGCACCACTTCTTTCACTGAGAAGAACGGCGGGATCACTTCCTGCGTAATGCCCTGCTCTTTCAGCGAAATACCGGCCATCGCACGTGCGGCTACCTTCGCCAGCGGTACCCCCGTTGCTTTAGACACAAACGGTACCGTACGGGCTGCACGTGGGTTCACCTCAATCAGGTATACCTCACCGTCTTTAATCGCAAACTGCGTATTCATCAGGCCCACAACACCAAGTTCCAGCGCCATGGCTTTCACCTGTTCACGCATGGTGTCCTGAATATCTTTAGAGAGCGAGTGCGGTGGCAGTGAGCATGCAGAGTCACCTGAGTGAACACCGGCTTGCTCAATGTGCTCCATGATACCGCCAATGACCACATCGGTACCGTCGCAGATGGCGTCGATATCGACTTCAATGGCGTCATCCAAGAAACGATCCAGCAGTACCGGCGCGTCATTCGATACTTTAACCGCATCTGTCAGGTAGCGTTTTAAGTCTTTAATGTCGTACACGATTTCCATCGCGCGACCACCCAGTACATACGAAGGACGTACTACCAGCGGGAAGCCGATTTCATCAGCACGGGCCAGCGCCTGGTCGAAGTTAGTTACCGTGGCGTTAGCAGGCTGCTTCAGGTTCAGCTTGTTTACCATGTGCTGGAAACGCTCACGGTCTTCTGCACGGTCAATCGCATCTGGCGAAGTTCCGATAATAGGCACACCGTTGGCTTCCAGTGCGCGCGCCAGTTTCAGTGGAGTCTGACCACCGTACTGTACAATCACGCCTTTTGGCTTTTCAACGTTCACGATTTCCAGTACGTCTTCCAGCGTGACTGGCTCGAAGTAGAGGCGATCGGAGGTATCATAATCCGTAGACACGGTTTCCGGGTTACAGTTAACCATAATGGTTTCGTAACCGTCTTCGCGCATCGACAACGCGGCGTGTACACAGCAGTAATCGAACTCAATACCCTGACCTATCCGGTTCGGGCCGCCACCCAATACCATGATCTTGTCTTTATCCGACGGGTCCGCTTCACACTCTTCATCATAGGTGGAGTACATGTAAGCGGTACTGGTAGCAAACTCAGCCGCGCAGGTATCAACACGCTTGTACACAGGCTTAATACCAAAGGCGTGACGCGCTTCACGAATGTCGCTTTCTGCTACTTTGGTAAGTTCAGCAAGACGTGTATCGGCAAAGCCTTTGCGCTTGAGTGTACGCATCATGTCGGCATCAATGCCGTTCAGGCCTTTCTCTTCAACTTCGGCTTCCAGCTTGATGATGTCTTCAATCTGTACCAGATACCAGCGGTCGATATTGGTCAGGCTGAAGACTTCGTCTACTGACATGCCCATGCGGAATGCATCACCGATATACCAGATACGCTCAGCGCCCGGCTGACGAAGTTCAAATGTCACCTTGCTTTTCGCGTCAGGATCTTCCAGGTTAACCATCGAGTTAAACCCAGTCGCATTCACTTCCAGACCACGCAGGGCTTTTTGCAGTGATTCCTGCTGGTTACGGCCAATCGCCATCACCTCGCCCACCGACTTCATCTGTGTCGTCAGACGGTCATTGGCACCGGCAAACTTTTCAAAGTTAAAGCGTGGAATTTTGGTAACGACGTAATCAATCGACGGCTCGAATGACGCCGGTGTTAATCCGCCGGTGATGTCATTGGCCAGTTCATCCAGCGTGTAACCCACTGCCAGCTTGGCGGCCACTTTTGCAATCGGGAAGCCAGTTGCTTTTGAGGCCAGAGCTGAAGAACGTGATACCCGTGGGTTCATTTCGATGATAACCACACGGCCAGTTTCAGGATCAACACCAAACTGGACGTTAGAACCACCGGTCTCTACGCCGATTTCACGCAGTACCGCCATAGCCGCATTACGCATCAGCTGGAACTCTTTGTCAGTCAGCGTCTGCGCAGGTGCCACGGTAATCGAGTCACCCGTGTGCACGCCCATTGGGTCGAAGTTTTCAATGGTACACACAATAATGCAGTTATCTGCTTTATCACGCACCACTTCCATTTCGTACTCTTTCCAGCCAATCAGTGATTCATCAATTAGCAGTTCATTGGTTGGCGATAAGTCCAATCCGCGGTGGCAAATCTCGTTGAACTCTTCAATGTTGTACGCGATCCCGCCACCGGTGCCGCCCATGGTAAATGACGGACGGATAATACATGGGAAGCCGATGCGGCTTAACACATCGTGGGCCTGTTCCATGCTTTTGGCAATTTCTGCTCGCGGGCATTCAAGCCCAATGTTGCGCATAGCCTGGTCAAAGCGGTCACGGTTCTCTGCTTTATCGATGGCATCTGCCGTTGCACCGATTAGCTCTACGCCGAATTCTTCCAGTACACCCTGGTTTTCCAGCTCAAGCGCACAGTTCAGTGCCGTCTGCCCACCCATTGTTGGCAGCACTGCATCCGGACGCTCTTTTTCAATGATTTTTCGGACCACTTCCCAGTGAATGGGCTCGATGTACGTCGAGTCAGCCATTTCCGGGTCAGTCATAATGGTTGCCGGGTTCGAGTTTACCAGAATGATACGGTAACCCTCTTCACGCAGCGCTTTACACGCCTGCGCACCGGAATAGTCAAATTCACAGGCCTGGCCGATAACAATAGGGCCAGCACCTAAGATAAGAATACTTTGTATGTCTGTACGTTTTGGCATAGCGGGCTCGTTCCTACTGCTTGTGTTGTTCGATGAGGTCGATGAAGTGATCAAACAGATCGGCCGCTTCGTGCGGACCCGGGCTGGCTTCAGGGTGGCCCTGGAAGCTGAATGCCGGCTTATCTGTCCGATGAATACCCTGCAATGACTTATCAAACAGCGACACGTGGGTCACTTCAAGATTATCTGGCAAGGTGCTTTCATCAACGGCGAACCCGTGGTTCTGACTGGTGATCATAACCACATCTTTCTTTAAGTCTTTCACCGGGTGGTTAGCACCGTGGTGGCCAAACTTCATTTTCACCGTTTTCGCACCACTGGCCAGTGCCAGCAGCTGGTGACCTAAGCAGATACCAAATGTCGGAATGCCTTTCGCTACAATGGTTTTAATGGCTTCAATGGCGTAGTCGCATGGCTCAGGATCGCCAGGACCGTTCGATAAGAACACACCGTCTGGGTTCATCGCCAGTACATCCTCGGCTGAGGTCTGTGCCGGAACCAGCGTAATTTTACATCCGCGGTCAGATAACATCCGCAGGATGTTGTGTTTCACGCCATAGTCATACGCGACAACGTGATACTTGTGTGAATCGGGTGTCACATACCCTTTGCCCAGTTGCCAGCTTCCTGCTGTCCAGTTTTTCACCTCTTTGGTGCACACTTCTTTGGCCAGATCCATGCCTTTCAGGCCGGGGAAGCCTTTCGCCGCTTCCAGCGCTTTCGCTTCGTCCAGCGTATCGTCACATACGATGCAACCATTCTGTGCGCCTTTGTCGCGCAGAATCCGTGTTAAACGACGAGTGTCGATGTCAGCAATTCCTACTATCCCTTTTGCTTTAAGGTAGTCAGACAGTGTCTGTTGATTTCGGAAGTTGCTGGCAACCAGCGGAAGATCACGAATAACTAAGCCTTTGGACCAGATAGTATCTGCTTCCACGTCTTCTTCGTTTGTTCCGGTATTGCCAATGTGTGGGTAAGTGAGTGTGATGATTTGTTCAGCGTAAGATGGGTCGGTAAGGATTTCCTGATAGCCAGTCATTGAAGTATTAAAGACAACTTCACCAACGGACGTACCTTGAGCACCAATGGCGGTGCCTTTAAAAACGGAACCATCCTCTAACACCAAAAGGGCAGAATTAGCCAAGTCAACCTCCAGATTAAGGGTAACCGAGTGTTTCAACAGAAATCTGTTAAAACCGCACAAAAAACGGGAGGTAAGGTGTAATTTACTTCCCGTTTACAGATCTTTGCAGCTAATAAAACTGCGTCATACAGCAAAATGACGCGAAATTTTGGCAAATTCCAATGAGTATACATGACTCTTCGGAAGAGGTCTAATTAGATTTAGAAAAATAGTTAAAATAGCTCCCTAACCTAATTTTATCCCCCAAAGGCCGAAAAGTAGCATTTATGTCACTCGATGGGCCTATTTATATTGCTGCTGATTCATTTATTCGGGCAGGCCGATAACCTGCGCCATGGAATACAACCCCGGGGATTTATCGCGTAACCACACCGCCGCGTGTACAGCGCCTTTCGCAAACGTCAGACGACTTGACGCCTTATGCGTTATTTCCAGACGCTCGCCAATAT
Organism: Alteromonas antoniana; assembly: GCF_019249295.1. GTDB lineage: Bacteria > Pseudomonadota > Gammaproteobacteria > Enterobacterales > Alteromonadaceae > Alteromonas > Alteromonas antoniana. The sequence goes on along the minus strand of NZ_JAESDH010000038.1, from coordinate 19,829 downwards.
CCGCAAACAGCGCGGTATGCTCTCCCACGATGTCGCCCGCACGCACCGTTGCGAACCCGATAGTTTTCTGGTCACGGGCAGGCTCTTTACCTTCACGGCCATACACCGCACATTCAGACAAATTTCGTCCCAGCTCATCAGCAATCGCCATACCAATCGCCATGGCCGTGCCAGATGGCGCATCCTGTTTAAAACGGTGATGCGCTTCGGTTATTTCTATGTCTGCGGTATTCCCCAGAGCCTTTGCCGCCTGTCGCACCAATGACAACATCAGGTTTACGCCAACACTGTAATTTGCGGCAAAAACAATGGGGATATGTTCAGCGGCCTGCGTTAAGCGAGCTAACTGGTCATCGGATAATCCTGTTGTTCCTATCACTACGGGTACTTTATTTTCTACGCACCAGTTCACATTCGCATCGAAAGCAGCCGGCAGGGTAAAGTCGATCATGACATCGGCGTCGCTGGCCGATATCTGACTGACGCCGGTACAATTTACCGGCAGTGAGCCAACTCCAGCCAACTCCCCTACGTTCATTCCAACCCAGGGAGAATCATCTCTGACCGTAGCAACACTTAACTCTGCCTGTTCACTTTGCTGGAGTGCTTCAATTAATACCCGACCCATGCGCCCGTTGGCGCCGAAAATACCTGCTTTCATTTGTTGTCTTTTGCCATTCTCCGGTGCCTGCATTGTGCACTATGAGAAAAGTGAAAAAAACCACCAGCGTCAAATATCGTACACCGACGTCAAATATCGTAAAGGTTGCGTAAGTTACCGTTACAGATATTGCGTACGGCATCGCTTTCACGCAAAGTGAGATGTAACAAAGACAATGCAGTTAACCGTAGTTGCAATCTGTGCCTGATAAGCGTGCGCAGGCCATGTGAATTATCAGTGCTAAACCAAAGATAAGTGAGTAAATGAAGGTCGCAGATAATATTGAAGCGACCGTTTTTTTTACAAACACGGGCAAACTATAAAGACTGTAACGACTGCAAAGACTGCAAAGACTGCAAAGACTGCAAAGACAAGCGTACGTTAGGCTTGGCAGGCATTCTCAATAATACGTTCGAATAAAAGGAAGGCGTTAATGGAAAAGCGGCTGATTTGGGATCTCCCCACACGGTTATTCCACTGGCTACTGGTAGCCTCACTGACTATTCAGTATGCAACCGCAGAATGGATGGATGATGCCATGCAATGGCACTTCTACGTCGGTTACTTTACTATCGGACTTGTGCTTTTCCGCATTATCTGGGGCTTTATCGGCCCCGAACACGCCCGTTTCCGGCACTTTCTGAAAGGGCCTGGCGCCATAGCCTCTTATTTTCGTACATTACCAGATAAACATGCAGCCGCTCACACCGGTCACAACCCGCTGGGTGGCGTGTTTGTCGTTGTTATGTTGCTGCTTATTGCCGTTCAGGCTGTCAGTGGATTATTTATGACCGACGATGTTTTTCTGGACGGCCCCTACCGCCACCTTGTCAGCAGTGAAACCCAGGATCTGATGAATACGCTGCATCACCAGGTTATCAATGCTTTGCTGCTGGTTATTGCCCTGCATATTGCCGCTATCGCATTTTATGCCATTTATAAGAAGCAATCGCTGACGCCCCCGATGATCCATGGCAAGAAAGCCACTAACTCTCCGGGAATCTCCTCCTCGCGTTTATTGTTAGCAGTGATTGTCATCGCGATTGTCGCCGCCATTGTTTACGCAGGCGTGGAAGTGCTGCCCCCGGAACCGGTTGATGACGGATTTTATTATTAGCTGCTTGGGCGATGTTGATGATGAGTTTTACTATTCACTGCTTAGGCAATGTTAATGATGGTTTTATTATTAGCTCCTGATGCGGTTCAGTATTCAAAATAAATAATGAACAAAGAGAAACTGGCTCTGGCGGATCCGGACATTATTTTGCTGTGCATGTCGGCAGCCCTGCCGACATGCACTGGTTAATACGTCCGTTCCCCGCTTTCCTGCTTGCTGTTTGTTAAATACTTCTCCCGATAAGGCCTGCTGGCTGCATTTACCGCCACCCCATCGCTGTTCAGGTATTTCCCCCACGTGCGGTTAAAGGCAGTGCGCAATAGCTACACACACGTGATTTCTGCTTGTAACTTTTTCAGGCAACGCACCGTAACTGTGCATCGCTTCGCTCCCCTGCCATTATAAATCAACAACTTAAGTGAGAATTTTACGGCATTTCTACGTGCACACTTCTTGCAACTGCAGTCTGAGTACAGTGGAAAATCACCCCAAGGTGAATTCAACACTGGCCTGGTAAGTATTCTGTTTTTCATTTCGACATCCATCGGAGTTAGTTTTTCTGATGTCTGAAGTGTGAACACAGGCCACGTTGCATTAGGAGAGTACTATGTCAGCAAGTCGCGATATCGGTGTCATCACCATCGTTAAAAACCGCATCCCACAATTTTACGCGTTACTTAAAAGCCTTGAGGCATCAGAACATAAGCCGAAAGAGCTGGTTGTTGTCTGGATGACATCGCCGTCTTCTCATTCGTTAGTGCAGTCTGAACATTTTCCGGTAAAACATTGCTTTTCAACAACCGACTCACTGCCCATTGCTAAAGCCCGTAACCGTGGCGCAGCGGCCACTAACGCAGCTACGCTTCTGTTTTTGGATGTGGATTGCGTGATCCATCCGACACTGCTGACACAGGTCAGCACAAACGTATCCCGCGGTACGACAATAGGTTCAGAAATGACAGAGCTGAAAGTCATACCTGAAGGTGCCGGGTACGATGAAGTAAGCCGTCTTCCTGAATCCAGAGAGTCGCGTCACAGCGCACTACAGCACAAACCGAAAGGCTTGCAGTCATCGTTGTTCGCGGTTTCAAGAGAGGATTTTGACAGGGTGGAGGGTTTTGATGAAAACTACGCTGGCTTCGGCATCGGGGATATCGATTTTGCCACACGCTGCAACCGCGTTGGGATCACACACCGGACACTGCCACTGGTCACTTATAAACAGTATCGCCAGTGCCGCGCCTATCCGTTAAATCACCTGCTGGATATTGTCAGTAACGCTAACCTCTACAGAAATAAGTGGGGTTACTATCCGAAAACCCAGTGGTTAACTACCTTTATGGCGAGAGGATTTGTTAATAAGTCATCCGTGCACGCACCACTTACCGTGACCCGTTTACCTACGGTGAAGGAGATCCGCTCGGCGATGGCCGGGATCCCGGTAGAAGCTGAACGTCACGCAGAAAACGAAACTCGTCTGTCCGCGTAAGTCATATCTCGGTAAAAGCCTGATTCTCTGAGCAAGCAGGCTTTCACCGCTTGTTATTCTGACCAAGAGCAGCTCTCGGCGCATACTCTCATGATGTCTGCGCCAGCCACTGTTATCATCATGAATGTCGCTACCCGTTAACCAACCCCTGGGTTTTCATGATTTCCTGTATTTCCGGCACACTGGCAGGATCATCAATGGTTGAGGGCACAGTCACATCCTGATCTGCGGCAATCTGACGCAGCAACTTACGCAGAATTTTTCCTGAGCGGGTTTTCGGCAACCGTGGTACTACTACCGCGCGCTGGAAACATGCAATGGGGCCTATCTCTTTTCGCACCATACCGACCAGTTCAGACTGCAGCGTTTCCTCGTCAATATCGGTGCCGTCTTTGAGTAGCACCAGACCCACCGGCACCTGTCCTTTCAGGCTGTCATGTACGCCGATTACGCTGCATTCTGCCACCGCATTGTGGGCAGCTAAAATCTCTTCCATCTCACCGGTCGAAAGCCGGTGGCCAGCTACATTAATCACATCGTCAGTGCGCCCCATGATAAACACGTAGCCGTCATCATCTTTATAGCCACCGTCACCTGAACAGTAATAGCCGGGAAAATCGCTGAGATATCCGCTTTTAAAACGTGCGATATCTCCCCAGATTGTTGGCAGGCACCCCGGTGGCAACGGCTGCTTAATGGCAATCGCGCCCTGCTCTCCTGCCGGTAACTCGTTACCTTGTGCATCCAGCACCTGTACGTTAAATCCCGGCGTAGGTAAGGTGGACGAGCCTGGCTTCGGTTTCATGGTCTCGATACCCGTGGGGTTCGCGCAAATGGCCCAGCCCGTTTCGGTCTGCCACCAGTGATCAACCACCGGACGACCGGTCTTTTCCACTGTCCACAGATAGGTTGGCGGGTCTAACCGCTCACCTGCCATAAAAACGGTTTCCAGCGAGCTGATATCGTAGTTTGCCAGTTGCAGTGCTTCGGGATCTTCTTTTCGGATTGCGCGAAATGCAGTAGGTGCCGCAAACAGCGCCTTTATTTTGTATTCTTCGGTCATGCGCCAGAATGCGCCGCTGTCAGGAGTTCGGACCGGTTTCCCCTCGTATACGACGGTAGTGCAGCCGTGCAGTAAGGGGCCATATACAATGTAAGAATGCCCGACTACCCAACCAACATCTGATGCAGCCCAGAACACCTCCCCAGGGCGCATGTTATACACCGCATCCATTGAATACTTCAGCGCCACGGCATGCCCGCCGTTATCACGTACCACCCCTTTAGGCTTGCCAGTGGTGCCTGAGGTATAGAGTATGTACAGCGGATCGGTCGCCATTACCGGCACACAGTCTGCCGGCTCTGCACCGGCCATCGCGTCGTTCCAGTCCAGATCGCGTGACTGGTCCAGCGACGCCCTGGCCTGTTCCCGCTGATATACGATACAACAGTCTGGTTTATGCTTAGAAAGCGAGATGGCTTCATCAACCAGCCCTTTGTATTCAATCACCTTCGCCACTTCAATACCGCAAGACGCGGTAACCAGCACTTTAGGCTCGGCATCTTCAATTCGCACTGCAAGCTCGTGCGGTGCAAACCCACCAAACACGACAGAATGAATAGCGCCAAGACGTGCAACGGCCAGCATCGCAATCACAGCCTCTGGGATCATGGGCATATAAATAACCACCCTGTCTCCCTTCTCTACGCCCTGATCGCGCAGCGCGCCTGCAAACGTCGCCACCGCATCCCGCAACTGAAGATAAGTATACTGCTGCTTACTCTGCGCCACCGGAGAGTCGTAAATAATCGCCACCTGGTCAGCGCGACCATTTTCCACATGATGGTCAAGTGCCATGTAAGCGGTATTCATTTCGCCGTCGCTAAACCAGCGGTCGATGCCGTTGTCGTCTTTGGTCAAAACCGATTTCGGCGGCGTAAACCAGGCAAGGCGGGCGGCTTTGTCGGCCCAGAATTTCTCAGGCTCATGAATCGATTGGCGGTATTCTTCTGCATAAGTCATGGTTCGGCTCACTTTTCTTGTAGGGTACAGAGTGTCGTCAGCTCTGACATTTTTGATTTTTTAAACATTAATACAAAAATGTCGACAATACAGATAAGACTTAAGGCGTAGATAACCTATACTATTGAATTGGCTAATGTTATTGAGAGGAAAAAATCAGCAGTTAAGATCTGACGCTGCTGCAGGCGACCCGCTTTGCCATAAAAGCCGCTTATTTTGTGCTGGTGTTATCACTACCTTGCTGATCTTTCAGTAGTTCCAACCACTTTTCTATTGCCATCGGGCGAGCCAGATAAAACCCCTGGAAAATCTCACAGCCACGCTTCTTGAGGTAGCTCATCTGTATTTCGTTTTCAATACCTTCCGCTACCGTTCTTATTTTCATTGCGCTGGCCATTTCCACAATAGTGTCGACAATAGGCACATCTTCGCCACTGAAGTTGATTTCATCAACGAAGTAACGATCAATCTTTAATTCAGAGATCGGCAATTCTTTAAGGTAACTCAGGCTTGAATATCCGGTTCCAAAGTCATCTATTGAAAACGCAAAACCCAGGTTAGATAGCTTTTCGATACGCTTGCGTACCAGGTCTATACTTTTGACCAGCGTGGTTTCGGTGATTTCCATCACTAGCTCATGAGGTGATACGCCCCATTGCCGTGTGGTTTCTAATAAACGCTCGCTGAAATCCGCGCGGGCAATATGGCGACCACTGATATTCACTGCAATTCGGGTAGGTACGCCCTGTTGACGACACTCGTGCAGCAATTTGCAGGCTTCATTTACAACCCAGTAACCGATTTCCACAACAGCGTCACTTTCCTCAGCGATAGGAATAAATTCGCCGGGACCGATAGCCCCAATAGCAGAATGATTCCAGCGCAGTAACGCTTCTGAACATATGATATTCCCGGCACCATCAAATTGCGGTTGCAGTACCAGATAGAATTCGTTGTCGGTGAGTGCCCGGTTAAATGACTGACTAATATAGTTGTGACGCTCGTAGTCTTCGAAGGCCGAACGCTCCAGAGAAACACGACCACCATGACCCTGTGCTTTGGCTCGCTTTTTACCAAACTCCAGAATGCCGATAACTTTTTCGTAGCTAGCCGTACTGCCATGGATGTGTGCTGATGAAATTGACGACGTTATTACATGCGAATGACCGTGAAGCGTCATCTCACTTAACACATCGTTGTATAATGACCACTCCATCGAGTTGAGCATGTCAGTGACTTTTTTATCTGTCTCAAGCACGGGCTCAGCATGCAAAATAATAAACTGGTCTGCCACCCCCCGATAAATGCTGAAACGTGAAGACAGGCAACGCTTCAGCCGCCCTGCAATCACCTGCAATATATAGTCGCCGGTAGCCTTTCCGAAAGAGAGATTATATTGAGAGAAATTATCCAGATTCAGCAGGCAACAATAGATATCATGGTTGCTGCTGTGCGCCTGCTCAATAAGTTTGCGTAAATCCTTTTCGAAGGATTTCATATTGGGCAGGCTGGTGATGTCATCATAGTAAGCCACTTTCAGAATGTGATCAGTGGCTTCTTTACGCTCGGTAATATCGCGTACAATTCCTACGAAACGACGTTGTCCATCCAGCGTGACTTCCGATAGCGACAGCTCAATGGGGAACGTGTGCCCCGAGCTATGCTTTGCCACCAGTTCGCGGCCATAGCCGATGATATTCGCTTTACCGGTCTCCAGATAATTCTGCACGTATGTAGAATGATGTTTTGCCTCGTTTTCAGGCATTAATACCGTGACATCCTGCCCGACAAGATCATCGGCGCTGATACCGAAAATATTATCGACCGCTTCGTTGGCGGTTATCACCGTGCCGTCTTCATCCATGGTGAGTACAGCATCATTGAGGTTATCCAGAATAGTCGCAAGGTAGGTGGTGTAATTGTGCTCTGTGTCTGATAACCGGCGCTGCTCGGTAATGTCCTGAATAGAGCCGTAAACCCGTCTTACCTTGTCGGCAGACACATTTGCCCTGCCGGTCACTTTCACCCAACGGGCATTGTGAGCAGCATCATAGAATGGCAGCTCAAGACTGAACGGCAAGCCTTTCTCTACCGTCGCGTTTAGTGCATTACGCACGTCATTGCGCACGTCTTTAGGGAAGTTTGCCAGTGCCCGGTGTACGGTGATATCGGTGGTCTCGTCAACACCAAATAACCGGTAGGTTTCCGCCGTCCAGGTAATGCGGCCACATTCGACGTCATATTCCCAGCCGCCGGTTTTGGATATCAGACCAATTTCATCAAGCAACTGGACCTTTTCGGTCAGGCGGTCTGCATATGGATGACGAGCCAGGCGGGACTGAATATCCAGAGACAACCGCTGGCGAGCAATGTCAATGTACGCGGACTCAATTGCAGATAAGGTTTTTCGAGAGAACACGAACAACAATGTACCGGTGACATAGTCCTGCGCATCGGTAATACGCGTTAATACAATCCAGCTTGACTGGCAGTCAGAAAGCGAGGCCGGCCAGGTAAATTCATCCCCGGGTAAGGGAGCGGAGACAGCAGTTAACGACAATAGCGTCTGACAATGTCCCGGCAACCCGATATGGTCACCATCTTGCAGCGGTGTGTCACAGGAATATGCCATAACAGGCGCATCTTGCGTTTGATGATGCGTAGCCAGCAACAATACCAATGACGCACCCGTATTTTTCCGGGCATCATCTAAAATGCCAGACATCACAACATCCCGTCCATCGGGAAGGTACGACTGCAAACTGTACGACAGATTCACGTATCGCTCTCCTTACGAAACTGACCTTGTGAATGAATTAAAACCGCGGTGAGTGTCCTGAAAATAGTAATCATTGCTTCGTACTGCAATAAGCGTAGTAAATGATAACGATTTAAGCCATTACCACTGTAGGTTTTGGCCAGCAGAAGTGTGTACTACAAAGTGGCGCGAGGGTAGCAATCACAAACCGGTTTTTCCAGCGTAATTCGCTTAGTCCCCGTGATAATCCGGTAAATTAATGTTACCAGCGTAAAACCGCGACGAAGTGAAGTAAGAAACTAAGAATAATCTACTAAAGCGAGGGGTTTAAAAAAGGCAATAAAAAACGCCGCTGATGCGGCGTTTTTTCAATGAACTGAGTTAGTCTTTTTTATAATCATCGTGGCAGGACTTGCAAGATGCACCGACGTTGCCAATGGCACTGCGGTATTCACTCTCATTTCCCGCTTCAACAACGCTCTGCAAATTCGCAGCCGCGGTTTTTAATGCTGACACTTTCTCTTCTACGTTCGGGAAGTTTTCCCAAATCGCATCTTTCGCGCCGGTATCTACGTCAAACTTGCGCGTATCTACTGAAAGATAATCCACCATCATATCGGCCAGTTGCTCAAGACGCACAGCGTTGGTCATCATGACCTCTTCATTATAAGGGATTGCGCCTTTGGCCATGCCACCTAATGGCCCCATGTTGCTTTTTACTAACTGAAAAAGCGACTGGCGATACTCTACCGCGGCTTCTGCGTGTTTCTCTGAAACAGCTTCCGCAGCAAATGCAGAGCCCGTCATTGTGGCCAGTAACGCTGTGCCTGCCAGCGTGCGTACAAATTTAAAAGTCATTAGGAAAGATTCTCCGGTCTTGTCACATTTCCGTTTGTTTACAAAGCCTGAATGACTACGCTGCCAACGCGCCGTCAGATCTTTGCGAATACCGAGCCAGAAAGCGGCATCAGTGTAGAATACTGATTTTCATGCTCATTAATAGATTAAGCCCTCCATAAGGAGGGCTCAATGCTTAGTTGGTGAGGTCGTCGAAGAATTTCTTCACTCCGTCGAAGAACCCCTGTGCTTTGGGGCTATGTTTGGCTGATTCCTTGCCCATCGATTCCTCAAGCTCTTTTAGCAATTCTTTCTGTCGCGACGACAGATTTACCGGAGTTTCCACCACCACTTTGCACATGAGATCGCCCATGGCGCCGGTACGAACTGATTTCACGCCTTTTCCACGCAGACGGAACATTTTGCCGGTTTGCGTTTCAGGGCCTATTTTCAGCTTAACTTTACCGTCAAGTGTGGGAACTTCCAGCTCGCCACCTAACGCAGCAGTGGTAAAACTCAGCGGCACTTCGCAATAAAGGTTGTTGCCGTCACGGGCGAAAATTTTGTGTTCGCGTACGTGAACCTGCACATATAAGTCTCCTGGCGGTGCTCCGGCTTCGCCAGCTTCACCCTCACCAGACAGACGAATACGGTCGCCGGTATCGACACCCGCTGGAATTTTCACATTCAGCGTTTTGGTCTTTTCTACACGGCCCTGGCCACGGCATTTGGTGCACGGATCGCTGATGATCTGCCCTTTGCCCGAACAGGTTGGACAGGTTTGCTGTACTGCAAAGAAGCCCTGACGCATCTGAACCTGACCGTTACCATGACAGGTTGGACAGGTTGTTGGCTTAGAGCCGGCTTTCGCGCCTGAACCATCACACTTGTCACACTCTACCAGCGTAGGTACGCGGATATCCACGTCCTTGCCACGCACGGCTTCTTCGAGTGACAGCTCCAGGTTGTAACGCAAATCTGCGCCCTGTCGTGCTCTGGACTGACGACCGCCACGGCCACCACCAAAAATATCGCCAAAGACATCACCAAAGATATCGCCAAAATCGGCACCACCACCGAAGCCTGCGCCACCGCGATTTGGATCCACACCGGCATGGCCGTACTGATCGTACGCCGCACGTTTCTGCGAATCAGTCAGGATCTCATAGGCTTCCTGGATTTCCTTAAACTTATCTTCCAGCGCTTTATCGCCTTGGGTGCGATCAGGGTGGTATTTCATCGCCAGCTTTTTATACGCTTTTTTAATTTCGCGTTCGCCAGCGCTTTTATCTACCCCTAGCACTTCGTAGTAGTCACGTTTCGACATATCGCTTACTTTTCCTACTAATTTTGTTCAGCTGACACAAGTATCAGACTGAATAATACTGCTTACCGTTGTGCGTCTTTTAACACAACAAAAGGCGCAACAAGTTGTCCCTGTTGCGCCTGAACTGCTTATGGTGCCCGGTGAAACGCCTGACGCTTACCGGGCAAGTGCAACAGCTTACTTCTTATCGTCGTCTTTCACTTCTTCGAATTCAGCGTCAACAACGTCGTCGTCAGCTTTGCCAGCATCCTGCGCCTGCGCATCGCCTTCGCCGCCAGCTGCACCTTGCTGTGCCTGCGCCGCTTCCATCAGCTTGCTTGACGCCTGGATAAGCTCTTGTGTCTTGGCTTCGATTTCTTCTTTATCTTCACCTTTCACAGCAGTTTCCAGAGCAGACAAGGCGTCTTCGATTGGCGCTTTGTCTTCAGCAGACAACGCATCGCCCACTTCTTCAAGCTGCTTACGTGTAGCGTGAATCATGCCGTCAGCCTGATTGCGAGCCTGAATCAGCTCTTCAAACTTCTTATCTGACTCTTTGTTCGCTTCCGCATCAGCTACCATTTTCTCGACTTCTTCATCGCTTAAGCCTGAAGACGCTTTAATTGTGATTTTTTGCTCTTTGCCAGTGTCTTTGTCTTTCGCAGACACGTGCAGGATACCGTCAGCATCGATGTCAAAAGCGACTTCGATTTGCGGTACACCGCGAGCCGCAGGACGAATACCTTCTAAGTTAAACTGACCCAGAGACTTGTTACCCTGCGCCTGTTTACGCTCCCCCTGCAGTACATGCACGGTTACCGCAGACTGATTGTCTTCTGCTGTAGAGAAAGTTTGCGACTTCTTCGAAGGAATCGTCGTATTCTTCTCGATAAGCACGGTCATTACGCCGCCCATGGTTTCGATACCCAGAGACAGAGGCGTTACGTCCAGTAGCAGTACGTCTTTTACGTCACCAGACAGAACACCGCCCTGGATAGCCGCACCTACCGCAACCGCTTCGTCAGGGTTCACGTCTTTACGTGGCTCTTTACCAAAGAACTCCGTTACGTACTTCTGTACCAGCGGCATACGCGTCTGACCACCTACCAGAATGATATCGTGAATGTCATTCACTGACAGGTCAGCATCGGCAAGCGCCTGCTTCACTGGGTTCAGTGAGTTTTTCACCATATCTTCAACAAGAGATTCCAGCTTCGCACGGGTTACTTTGATTGCCAGGTGCTTAGGACCTGATGAATCAGCAGTAATGTACGGCAGGTTCACCTCAGTTTGCTGTGAAGAAGACAGTTCAATTTTCGCTTTCTCACCGGCTTCTTTCAGACGCTGCATGGCCAGTGGATCTTTACGCAGATCAATGCCCTGGTCTTTCTTAAACTCGTCTACCAGATACGTGATCATGCGGTTATCGAAATCTTCACCACCTAAGTGCGTATCACCGTTAGTTGCCAGTACTTCGAAGGTGTGCTCGCCATCTACTTCATCGATTTCGATGATAGAGATATCGAACGTACCACCACCTAAATCATAAACCGCAACAACGTTATCGCCTTTCTTCTTGTCCATGCCGTAAGCAAGGGCAGCAGCCGTTGGCTCGTTGATAATACGTTTTACTTCCAGACCTGCGATACGACCTGCGTCTTTAGTTGCCTGACGCTGAGAATCGTTGAAGTACGCCGGTACCGTAATAACTGCGCCTGTTACTTCTTCGCCCAGATAGTCTTCGGCGGTCTTTTTCATTTTCTTCAGTACTTCAGCAGAAACCTGAGGAGGCGCCATTTTTTCGCCTTTGGCTTCTACCCACGCATCACCGTTGTCTGCCTTGGTAATTGTGTAAGGCATGATGTCGATGTCGCGCTGTACTTCTTTGTCTTCAAAACGACGGCCAATCAGTCGTTTGATGGCAAACAAGGTGTTGGTTGGGTTAGTGACAGCCTGACGTTTTGCAGACTGACCTACCAGTGTTTCACCGTCGTTAGTGTAAGCGATAATTGATGGCGTGGTGCGATCACCTTCCGCGTTTTCAATTACTCGCGGTTTGTCGCCGTCTAGAACTGCGACACATGAATTTGTTGTACCTAAGTCGATACCAATGATTCTACCCATTACGTGTCTCCGAAAAGTCTTTTTAAATACTTGCTATTTTTGTGGGGTTATTTCCCACGTATTTCAATACCTGTCAGAAAAAAACTTCTGACTTTCTTAAGCTTGGGTATCTACCCCATCACTTGGTGCGCGTGACACCATAACCATGGCAGGTCGCAGCAAACGGCCATTTAAGGTGTAGCCTTTTTGCATTACTGCCATAACAGTATTCGGTTCGTGCTCTGCACTTTCCTGCATCGACATCGCCTGATGCAGATCCGGATTGAAGCTCTCGCCCTGCGGATCAACCACCGCCAGCCCAAACTTCTCGATTGAGCTGATAAACGATTTGCGTGTCATTTCCACGCCTTCCAGCAGTGGCTTGACGGCCTCGTTCTCAGCATCGCCCACTTCAATCGCGCGCTCTAAGTTGTCGACTACCGGCAGTAGCTCACCAGCAAAACGCTCAAGCGCAAATTTGCGGGCTTTTTCTACTTCACCCTCTGCACGGCGACGGGCATTTTCCATTTCAGCGCGTGCACGCAGTACCGCGTCCTGTTGCTCTTTAATGGTTGCCTGTGCTTCAGACAGTGCGGTTTCTAACTCATAAATGCGCTGGGCATTTTCATCTACCGGCGAATCTTCGTTTGCCGGTGCAGTCTTCTGCTCTTGCGTCGCTTCTGCAGCCTGTGGTTCAGGTTGCTGCGCGTTCTGCTCTTCTTGTTGCTCCTGCACGTCGCGCGGTTCGCTCATGCCTACCTCCAGAATGTTGCGATAATTGGGGCAAAAAATACGTTGGGCTATTAATGGGGTTGGTTTGTCTGCCTTCAAGTGTATCCACAATTTTTTTATGGTTGGCGCACAAAATATCCTCTCGCGTGTCGGGATATGGTAGGTTAAGGCGTTGTTTCACCTACATAATAAACTCCATGCTAAGTATCTGGACTGTTGGCTGCATTGTGGCAATTTATCTCGGACTGCTGTTTTTACTGGCATTCTGGGGCGATAAGCGTTTGCGCGATAACCAGCAGCACCCGGTTTTATACAGCCTTGGGCTTGGTGTGCACTGTACATCCTGGGCTTTTTTCGGCACCACTACCCAAGCCTCACAATATGGCTGGGCAATCGTTCCGACCTATGCCGGTATTATGTTAACCATGGCATTCGCCTTCCCGGTTGTTCTGCGCATTGCCAGACTCTGTCAGCGACATAACGTCAGTTCACTGGCCGATTTGATTGGGCTGCGTTATCAGCATTCACACGTACTGGCAGGGCTGATAACGCTGTTAAGCTTTATTGGGGTTATTCCTTATATTGCGCTGCAACTGGATGCCATAACCGAAAGTATCAACCTGATCACCCCGAATACTCAGGACAGCACCGGCACGGTGGGGTTCTACGTTGCCGCACTGATGGCCTTGTTTGCCATTTTATTTGGTACGCGAACGCTGAACCTGACCGACAAGCATCCGGGATTACTATTAACCATTGCCGCCGAGTCGCTGATTAAACTTATTGCGCTGTGGGTAGTAGGCATATTTGTTTGCTACAGCCTGTTTGACGGTATCTTTGATGTGGTATCACAAGCCAGCCTTCATCCTGAAGCCAGAGAAGTTCTGTACGCCGACGCCGGAATTTGGGTATATATCAGTCACGTGATGCTTGGCGTGTGCTCAATGTTCGTGTTACCGCGTCAGTTTCATATGAACTTCATCGAACTGAACGGCGAAGGCGAGCTTCGTACGGCGCGCTGGTTGTTCCCGCTTTATCTGCTGGGCATGACGGTATTTATTCTGCCCATCGCGCTGGCCGGCAATATTCTTTTAGACTCGGCTGTAGAGTCAGACTCTTACGTACTCGCCCTGCCCCTTCAGGCCGAAAATGTCGCGGTATCAGTTACCGCCTTTATCGGCGGACTATCGGCAACTACATCGATGGTGATCGTGGCGACGCTGGCGCTTGGCATCATGATAGCGAACAACCTGATCACGCCGTTGTGGTTAAAAGTGGTATTAAAGCAGGATCCGCAAAACTCAATGAAGGCGAAAAACATTCTGACCATTCGCCGTCTCACTGTGCTGGTCGTGCTGTCGGTGGCATTCTGGTATCACCTGAATGTGAGTCAGTCTGCCCCTCTGGTAAAAAGCGGGATCATCGCGATTGCGCTGCTCGCACAGGCATTCCCCATCCTGATGTTCGGCGTGTACTGGAAGCGGGCCACAAAGCAGGCTGCCCAATGTGCATTACTTGCCGGCTTTATCTGCTGGCTGATGTGGCTGCTTTATCCCAGTATTATGTCCAGCTATTACTTCAACCCTGCCCCCACCGACGGTGAATTAGGGCTGGGCTTTGCATACTCGCTGTTAGTGAACTGCGCCGTTTTCATTGCTGTTGCTATGGTAACCCCCGCATCAGGGCAAAACCCGGAAGAAATAGAAACAACCGTGGCGGGCAAGCCGGATTTGGCAGTACGCATCAGCGATTTAATGGCGTTAACGGCGAAAGTGCTTGAACCAGAAGTAAATCGTGCGCTGATCAATCAGTTATCGGTAGATATCGACAAACAACGTGGCGGCTATGCCAGCAGTTCGCTGCTTTTACGGGTAGAAAAACTGATTGCCGCACAGGTGGGTAATCCCAGTGCCCGCATACTGTTAAGTGCCATCGCCGATACCTCGCAAGACTCGCTGCCTGAGTTAGTTGAGTGGGTGGAGGAAGCGTCACAGTCTTTTCAGTTCAATCACGAAGTGCTGCAATCGTCGGTGCAGAATATTGAACAGGGAATAAGTGTGCTGGATGACAAGCTGTGTATGCTGGCCTGGAACGAGCGGTATGTAGAGCTGTTTAACTATCCCCGGGGATATTTGAAAACCGGACTTCCCATAGAAGAGCTGCTGAAATACAACGCTGAACGCGGCCTGCTGGGAAAAGTGGAAGACTTTGAACAGGAAATCAGCAAACGCATTGAATATATGCGCAACGGTAGCCGGTATAAATATGTGCGCAAGCAACCTGACGGCCGGGTGGTTGAACTGAACGGCAGTCCCCTCCCCGGCGGTGGCTACGTGACCACCTACAGCGATATTACCGAATACATCGCTATTCAGGATGAGCTTGAACAGGCAAAAGCCGAGCTGGAGGACCGGGTTCGGCGGCGTACGGAAGAGTTGCACGATGCCAAGCTGGAAGCTGATCGCGCCAATGAAAGTAAAACCAAATTTCTGGCCGCCGCTGGCCATGATCTGATGCAGCCATTCAATGCTGCCACGTTATTTGCTTCGATGCTGGCACAGAAAAGCGCAGGCACAGACCAGGCAACGCTGACGGAAGGGTTGGTGAACTCGTTAAACAGCGCCGAAAGCCTGCTGTCGATGTTACTGGACATGACCAAGCTGGAATCCGGTATTCTGACCTCACAGATTTCGCAGTTTTGCCTGGACGATATTCTAAGCTCACTGGTGCGCGAGTTTTCTGTTATTGCCGACAAAGAAGGATTGTCTCTTCGCTACCAAAAAACCAATCTGATTGTGAAATCAGACAAAAAGCTGCTGCGCCGTATTGCGCAGAATTTGTTATCGAATGCGATCCGTTACACCCCTTCAGGCGGCGTATTGATTGGGGCACGACGAATAGGCAACGACCAGGTCGCCCTGTGTGTTTATGATACCGGCCCGGGGATCCCGGAAAACCAGCAAAAAGAGATCTTCAATGAATTTCATCAGCTGGATAATGACAATAATAACCAGGGACTGGGCCTGGGACTGACCATCGTTGAGCGGATAAGCCATTTATTGAAGCATCAGGTGCACCTTAAATCCGCTATGGGCAGAGGCACCGTCTTTTATGTTACCCTGCCCCGTTGTGAACGTGCGCTTCAGCGTGAAACCCTGCGGTCTGTGACGGTGAAAGAGCCTGCCGCTGCCGTGTTAGCGGGCAAACAGGTACTGCTGCTGGAAAACGATCAGCAAATTACCCACGCGATGACGACGTTGCTTGAAGACTGGGGTGCAACAGTGGTGTCGGCCGGCACCTATGCGCAGGCGCTGGCACGATGCCCGTCGCCACCAGATTTAATGCTGGTTGATTATCATCTGGATCATGGTGAAACCGGTATTGATGTTGCGAACTCGTTGCGGGAAAAATGGCAAGTGCTGGTACCAGGTATACTGAATACCGCGAATCGCAGTGATGGCATTCGCGACGACGCACTTGAAGCGCGGTTGCTGTACTTGCCGAAACCGGTTAAACCCGCAGCATTGAAGCGGCTGTTAAAACGTGAAGCGCGGTTTCTTGCGATGAAAGACGCTTAACGCCGCTACAACCTGTAATCAATAAGGACACATTATGTTTTTCCGAGCCATCCCACTGGCCCTGCTGGTGCTTTTCAGTTCGAGCTCACTTGCACAAACGATGGATGACATCGCCTCTCCTGCGCTGGATGACGCATTGCGCAGTGTTAAGCCAACAGCGATTTCGGTAAAAGGCGACGCAGCACGTTTTAAAACGCTGATACAACCTTATGGCCCGCTGGATTTAGTGATTCAGGATGAAAGTCTCACGACAGATGAGGCCTCTTCCCACAAAAACTTCTTTTTCGGGGCCGTCGGTTCCGCCGCCAAACTGGATAAACAAACCTTGTCGACGTTAATTAACAGCTGGTTTGGTAAGCCGCATCAAACTTCACTGGTACAAAACGCGCTGACCACCGCTCAGCTATTGCCAGTACTGGGGCGTGAAGTGAATGCGTTGGGCTCAGAGTATGTGCTGTCGGGCTGGGGAGAGAATGCTTACCGCTTTAATCATTGGGTGGTGAACCTTAACTCGGTTGAAGTTTATCGATGTGAAGGACAATACTTCCCCTGTACCGAGTTCACATTGACCACTGTAGAGAAACTGTCAGATGCCGATCAGGAAACGCTGCTGGAGGCGCGACGCCTAATTACCAAGCTGCGTAATGCCAATATCACCGCGGTAGTACAGCAACCTTCAGCGACACGCTATATCCTTGATGGCATTGCAGATAACGAAACGGGCCTTTATGTTCCCGTGGAAACCGAAACTGATATGCCTGAGCAGTTCAGCGGCGGTAAACAGGTGCAGAGTGCGGTGAACATGAATAATGGCGTTTGGATGTATCGGACAAATTAAATTCTGTTAATCCGGATCTTCCCTCTGACGTAAAAATAGCTCCATACATACTCACGCACTCGCGTGTCAGGAGCTATTGTGCGCCACGTTTTTCTTATTCTGCTGTTTTTCTTTTTTGCCTCTGTTTCTTACCCGAGTAAGGCGTCACTGATGACTTTCAGCTTTACCGGGATCATCGATGAGGTTAGCAATAATAACCAGTCTTACTGGAACGAACAAACCCTTGAGGGTATGACCGTTGAAGGTACGTTTACTTTGGATACAACAGACCCCATCGGAGGCCGGCTGGAAACTGGGTGGTACTGGTGGTGGGTAAACGATAATGCCCCACCGGTTCTCACCTCTCACATTTCGTTTGGCGGTACTTCATATTCGCTGAACAATGAAGGAACGTATAACGCTGAATACGACCAGTATAGTCCCGATGAGTTTATCTCGATGACAAACGGTCCGGATTTCGATGGCGGCCCGGTTGGCGACGGTGAGCATTTTACTGACCGAGCTGGCTTTACAGAAGACACAACAGATGGCGTGCGTAGCTCCTCATGGGAACTTGACGCCTGGTTTGTCGATTACGTTCGCGACTTTCTGCAGTTTCCCGAGCAAAGCACCTCTGCTGTTGAAATTCCGCCAGATTTTGAGCAGGTGTTCACGTGGGAAGACGACGATTTGAGTGACAACACCGAACGTCTGGGAAGGGGAAGTCTGAGCTATTATGAATCGCTTTATAGTGAGGAAAATGGTTTCACCACGCTTTATAACTCTTCAGTAAATTTCAACCTGACCCGATTTGAAGCCACGCGTGTGACCGCCCCAGCTACACTATTGATGCTACTGATTACAACAAGCATTATTTTTATCAGACGCACCAAAACACAAGCATAAACTGCACGAAATACACCATCTCGTGCAACACGGCGGTTTGGTGTATTTCTCCTTTCGGTTAAAAACACCATTTTGGGTTTCATGTTTTATTTCGGGGGCTTATAGCGTAATCTCGGATATACACAGATATTAAATACCCCAAAGTGGGCCGTGAATTTGCACCGTTTTGGGATCTAGTAAGTTGTTATGCGACACGGAGGTATCCTTGAATTGGAAAGCAATTCTTTTATATTCGACCTTCCTTTGTTTGGGAGAAATTGTAGTATCTGCCTTTCTCTATATTGCCTTTTCGCTAAACTACACTCTCTCCCTTGTAATTTTAATTCTTATAAACTTATTTGTTTTTAGCCTTTTCGCCATCCGCAATAGTTTCAAGGTAATGCCTAGCCTTTTTGCAATTTGGGCAATAAAAACATCTGGCAGTATAGCTTTATCAATTGCAATACTTGGCAGGAGTCCGCCTAACACCTTATTGCTGCTAGACATTTTTCTAGGCATCGTTACTATTTTATTAGCTATTTTGATTAGCAAAAAAGTAAAACGAAAGAGTGTCGCATAACAATCGCATTAACACTCGCTGCGCTCGCTAGGGACAAAAACACGTAGGCTCCCTTCGCTTCGCTCGGTATTATAGCCTACGCATTTTTGCCCCTATGCGGGTGTTATGTGCTAGTAGTAAGTTTTTAAATTGAGGATTTTATGGCTTTAAGGAAAGAAGACTTTTTGACTTCAATTTGGGCGTTTGACCCTAATGGGAAGAAAGTACATCCGTATAAAGGTGAGAAAGGTGCGAAAAAGGGATTTTTCTCAGTAAATTTCACCAACGACACTAACAACTTTAATCCTATGACTGAAGCTCAGTTAATAGAAGCGGTCGAAGCTGGTAAATTTAAAGATCGCGGCACAATTAGAATGTTGCCTTTGGATTATAAGCCGGGCGATGAGAGAAACGCTTTTGCTCCAGTGTATTTTGACAATAAGCCAGTGAAATCATTTGGTTGACTTTAGTTAGCACATAACAATCACATTAAGGCGGTCGCAAGCTCCCTGGGACAGTAACACGTGGGCTCTGTCGCTTCGCTCCTATTTTAGCCCACGTATTACTGCCCCTTATGTGGGTGTTATACACCAACCCTTTTTCAGTAAATTTAATAGATTCAGCACTTGGCTTTTCTCAGCATCTTTCGGCGCTTCTCAGCAAAAATCAGCGGCACCTTCACGGTCAAACAAGGTTCGCGCACCATAACTTCGCTCAGCTACGCTGTTCTCTTATTCCAAGTTCTTTAACCATGCTGGCAATCTGCTTTCGGTTTGCGTATAACAATCAAATTAAGGCGTGCGCCAGGGCGCACTGGGACAATAACACGCAGGCTCAACTCACTTCGTTCGCAGTATAGCCTGCCCGTTATTGCCCCTTATTTGGGTGTTAGCTGCCAAAAGGAATTCATACTTGGTCGGATATAAATGGAGATGCACAGCTTGCGAAAGCTTGAACGAAAGCA
>NZ_JAESDH010000037.1 GCF_019249295.1 Alteromonas antoniana | reverse complement strand
ACCATCGGTGGTCTTCAATGAATTACGAAGAACAGCTTAATTTAGCGAGTGGTGCACTTCGGAGTTGAATCCGCGGCAAAGACTTAGCCATTTATTCACTCAAGCGACAGGGTTGAAGCGACTTCATGTGCATCTTTGACAGCGTTCAGCAGACCACTCCTAACGCGCGAGTGCTTCAATATGTCTGTCGCACTTCGATTTGCGCTAAAAATGTAAATAACGTGACGATAACGCGAGAACAACAAACCAATTGTATAACATTTCTCCGGATACAGGCCGCAGGCCGAAAAAGTCCTTGTAGCACCGGCGGTAATTGGGCATATTGGTGGTTCGGTCTGAACGGATGCAGCCGAAAAATTACTAGAATAAATTATAAAAAAATACGGCAATCATGCCGAAGGTGTATTGGTGCGCTCAACACTCATTCGTTCAGTATTACTATTTCTGTGCATTTTTTTCAGCACGCTAGACAGTGCTGTGCATGCTGTGGAAATTACTGACTTCCAGTTCACCGAAGTCGGGCAGCTTGTAGGCAGAGAAGGACTTCCGGACGACGCCCTGTCAGACACCACCATTTTCGACATCGCAGAAGACTCGAAAGGCTATATATGGATAGCCACGATGAGCGGTCTGAACCGCTATTCGGGCTACGACACTAAGCATTATTTTGAGTCAGATACTAATCCTCACTCTGTCCCTTCCGGCTTAATTCGGGCACTCCATGTTGATGAATCCGGCACGCTTTGGGTGGCTACATTTAACGGGTTAGCCAGATACATTCCAGAAACAGACAACTTCGAAGTTTTCAACTCTGAAAACTCTGCAGTGCGCTCCAATGACATTATTGAAATTGCCGGGACGGCTGACGGCAATATCATATTTTCAGACCGCAAGAACTTCATCTACGAAAGGGATCAAAAAAGCGGAAAAATCGCTCTGATAAACGAAAACATCAGAATTCCGCAGCGAGAGCGGGTAAGAGTGCTTTTTGATGAAGTTAACCGCATTTGGATTGGCACGAGTGATGGCGGCGCCTACATTTACTCGAAAGAAGAAAACCGACTTTATAATGCATCGAAAGTGAACCCTTGGGGTATTAATATTAGTGCTAATTCTTTGTTTGATATCGAAGTTATCAAAGGAGAGTACTGGCTGGCGACGGATGAGGGTATAAAAGTTGTCTCTGCCAGTGGCAATGTGAGTGAAGCTGTACATCAAGCACATTTTTCTGAGCATGAGCCTCTTAAAGTTGTGTCTTTGCAAAAGCTGAACTCCACCGTATGGGCTGGGACTGACAAGGGATTGTTCATCCTCGAACTTACCCAGGGCAACCAAGCATCCAGCGTTTCCGGTGTCATACATGTAAATAGTGAATATGGTGAGATTACCGGTCTCACGCAAGAGTTTATCCCCAGCATTTTTAAAGATTCTACAGACGGTTTGTGGTTGGGCACCTACCAAGGTTTATTCCGCTACCACCCCGAAAAAAGAAACCAAAAACTTATCTCTAACCTGGGAGATTTTCAGGATACCGTTAGTGGCGCTACGATTTGGGGACTGGATACTGACCATGAAGGCCATACATGGGTAGCAACACAGGGGCATGGGTTAGGAAAGTATGACCCAGCAACGGGTAAAATTGATTATTACCTCACAGAGTTTGCTGACAAAAGTATCTCTTTTTGGGACTTAGACATCGATAAGTATGGTGTCTATTGGGTTGCAACATCTGAAGGGTTGCTTGCATTCGAATATCAAAATGAACAAATGCAACTGCTTACCCGTCTTTTTGAAGGTGTTTTCGTAGACCGCCAGTATTTTGATGGAAACCGGCTCTGGATATGGCTAGATAAAAAGGGGCTTGTGTCCGTTCAGACAAACCTTCTGCAACAATATCTTAGTAATAATTCTGACCAGTTCATTGAGTATTACAGTGAGTTCTCCAGTTCAGCAATTCGTGACACAGAAGATTCCGACGTTTCATTACCGCTACCTATTTTTAAAGACGATGCTAACCGACTTTGGTTATCAAACGACGATGGTATTAGCCTTTTCAACATTCAGCGTAACGAGGTGGTAAAAACCTTAGGCGCGCAGGATGGACTTAAATCTCGCGCTATTTCGGTCTATCAAACCAGTGATAATTTCTGGGTAACAACTCGTTCCGACGGAATCTACAAGGTCAGCAAACGCAATCTGAAAGTTATTAAAAAGCAGTCCCGGAATGAAGGCGGTTTCATATTTTCCTCGGTAGGTTACGGGAACTTTATCTGGTATGCGGACAACCAGGGAGTAAATGTCGTAGATCTGTCTACTCTTCAGGTTGTAGAGAGACTGAACAAAGCCCACCTGAGCTATAACTCCCTGAATGAAGGCGCTGTAACGGTCACTCCAGGCAATACTATTTTGTTTGGTGGGAACCGCGGTTTCAACTCTGTTTTAATTGAAACCCAGGATAGTTCTGAGATCACAAATGAGCAAAAGACCCGTTCTCCTCAACTGTTTGAGTTTACTATTTTTGGTCAAAAGCAAAGTAACGCTGAAGTCTCCGAGCAGCAGCCTCAGGAAGGAGAGACAAAAGTATCAAACATTACTTACAAACAGGAAGAGCATGTTAAATATGATGAAACACGCTTTTCAATTTCCTTCGGACTGTTGAACCCGCTAAACAAAGATACCGTTAAACACCAATACCGACTGGTTGGCTATGACGATGCCTGGCTGCCGGCAGACAAAGCCCGGACAGCACAGTTTAATAATCTGTCGTTTGGTCATTATGTTTTCGAGGTGCAGGCAAAAGAGTCTGGTAAACAATGGTCTGAAAGCCGGACGTTAGATATTTACGTGGCTCGCCCGCCCTGGCTCCACACTGTGGCATTAGGGTTTTACGCGCTGGTATTAACCGTTGCTCTGATTTACATCATCCGGCAATACCAGATCCGCAAAACAAATCAGCAGGCTATTTACGAGTCTGAGGAGCGTCTCAAGCTTACGCTCTGGAGCTCTGGTGATGAACTCTGGGACTGGGATGTCTATCGCGGACAAGTGTATCGAGCAAATACCTGGGGCACACTGGACTTTCCGCAAGACAATATCCGGACAAATTCGTCCTACGATGCCAATATTCACCCCAATGACATCGTCCGTGTGCAGGAGGCCCTGAAGGCCCATCTGGCTGGGAAAACAGAATTCTTCGAACTGGCGTACCGGGCGCGTACGTTTAAGAACAAATGGATCTGGATCCTGGACCGCGGCAAAGTCGTACAGCGTGACCACAACAATCAGCCTGTCCGTATGACAGGAACACTGAAGAATATCCATCACCTCAAAGAAGCAGAAGAGCAACTGAATCTGTTTAAGCGCTCCATTGAAAATATTTCTGAAGGTGTGTTTATCACCAATACTCAGTTTAAATTTATTTCGGTTAATAACGCGTATTGTAACTATACCGGCGAGACGCGTGATCAGGCTCTCGCCAGCTACATGTATTTCCATCAGTACCCTGAAGCCTTTACAGAAGAAATCAAAAAGACGCTGCGCACCAAAAGCAACTGGTCAGGCGAAGTCGAATCGACCCGGGTGAACGGTGAACGCTATGAAATGGAACTGAATATTGATGCGGTTCATGATGAAGACGGCAAAATCAGTCACTTCGTAGGCGTATTCTCTGATATCACGTCTCGTAAGAGTACTGAGAAAGAACTGCTTAAACTGGCAAACACAGATCCTCTGACAGACTTGCCTAATCGCTCTTTCTTCCAGGCAAGCCACAATAACCTTGTCAGAAAAGCAGTACCCCATACCCTGCTCTGCCTGGACATGGACAACTTTAAGAAGATCAATGACTCGCTGGGTCACCAAACAGGCGACATACTGATAAAACAGATTGCCAAACGGATCCAGCGTATTACCGGAAAAGACGCAACCTGTTATCGTCTGGGTGGCGATGAATTCAGTGTGCTGATGGAGGACTATTCCGACATCCACACGATTACACATTACGCCCAGAGTGTTCTGGATACCCTCTCCCGCCCGTTTATCATTAATAAGCAAGAGTTCGTGCTGGGTGCCAGTATCGGCATTGCCTTTTATCCTGACGATGGCAACACACCTCAGGAGATGCTGAAAAACGCAGATACTGCCATGTACTTTGCAAAGAACAATGGCGGCAACAGCTACCAGTTCTTCAGTGGCGAAATGAACCAGAATGCGGTTAGGCAACTGCAAATCGAAAACCTTATCCGTCAGGGTATCAAAGACGACTTGTTTACCGTTTACTATCAACCCAAAGTCGATATCGCGTCCGGTAAACTGGTGAGTATGGAGGCTTTGGTCCGTTTTGAGCATCCGCACAAAGGTATCGTCAGCCCGGGACAATTTATCCCGCTGGCAGAGCAGACCGGACAAATCATTGAGATAGGTGAACAGGTATTACGCAAAGCATGTGCAGACACCAAGCGTTGGGTAAACCAGGGTTTGTTCAGTGGCCGTGTTGCAGTAAACATCTCTGTAAAACAATTTGAGCTTCCTGACCTTGATGATCGCATCGATAAAATTCTTGCAGAAGTAGGCTTGTCGCCGTTACATCTTGAATGTGAAATTACCGAAGGTACGCTAATGGAGAATCCGGAGGCGGGTCTTAAAATGATGGAGCGCCTGCGTGAGCGTGGTATCCATCTGGCACTGGATGATTTTGGTACGGGCTACTCTTCCCTCGCCTACCTTAAGCGCTTCCCGCTAAATACACTGAAAATCGATAAAGCGTTTATTGACGATATCGCTGAGAGCAGCGTAGACAGACATATGGCTGCCGCCATCATCAATATCGCACACAACCTTGGCTTGAAAGTCGTGGCTGAAGGCGTGGAAGAAGAGAAGCAATTAACCATTCTGCGCCGCTATGACTGTGAGATGCTTCAGGGCTACCTGTACAGTAAGCCGCTTAACGCCGAGCGCTTCGAAAAACTGCTTAAAGAAAATCAGAAGCTCCATCACCTCATCGGGCAATCAAGCCTGTGACTGCATTTTGACGCAACACCCGTAACTCACTGAAAAACAAAGATTATATTTTTTGGCACGCTAATCGCATTACTCTGATTGACCGGCAAGTTCCTTAACAGTCGGTTTTGTTTGTTTTGTTCAAAAAAATAATGAATCAGAGGAATGAGTTATGTTGAAAGCATATGCAGTCGCACTAGCGTTATCTACATCAGCACCGGTTGCTACGGATAAACAAGAAAGTGCGGAGAAAGCTCCAGCTAAGCAAAAGGAAGTGGTTACACAACCGCAAGCTTTCCGTCCTAAAACAGGTAACGGAACTGGCATCGGCTTTTAATGCTTTTGTCAAAAAGGATTTCTTGAAAGAGAGCCATCGGCTCTCTTTTTTTATGCCTGCAAGTACAGGTTGTTAAATCCGGCGTCTCTACGCCACGCTATGTGGCGCTGGATGGAAAACATAGGTAGCAGGGCCGGGCCAAGAACAATACCGCACAGCGCCCATAGACGCGGGTTCATGCCACTTTTAAACGCTTCAACATAGAAAAACAAACTA
The DNA here is from genome assembly GCF_019249295.1 of Alteromonas antoniana. GTDB lineage: Bacteria > Pseudomonadota > Gammaproteobacteria > Enterobacterales > Alteromonadaceae > Alteromonas > Alteromonas antoniana. Next base: position 26,196 of record NZ_JAESDH010000037.1, on the reverse strand, counting down.
CTCAATAGCGTAATGACGAAATATAACAGCAAAACTTCACCCTCAAGCTAAGTAAATGAAAGCATTGTCAAATAATTGACGAGCAAAAAATCAACCGCGGCGATTGTAATGATTCCTGGTCAATAAACCAGCACTTTTATGGATTACGCATAAAAAAACCGGGAAAATCCCGGTTTTTTTACATTTTCATTACATTTTAGTAAAAGGTCTGATCGTTTTCTGCCATTTTTACTAACACATCTGCTGGCGCGTACTTTTCGCCAACAGTCGATGCGTAGTGCTCAAGACGCGAAACCACATGACGAATACCCAGCGTATCCATATAGCGGAACGGCCCACCAAGGAATGGTGGAAAGCCAATGCCAAAGATAGCACCAATATCGCCGTCGCGAGCGTTTCGGATCACACCTTCATCCAGACAGCGAGCAGCTTCATTGAGCATCATCATTACACAGCGTTCAGCCACTTCTTTTTCACTGAGCTTCGAGGATGGGGATAATCCAAGCAGGCTGTAAATGCTTTCATCAACTTCCTTACCCGGCTTTTTGCCCTCATAAAGATAAAAGCCCTTTTTATTTTTCTTACCTTTCCTACCATCGTTCAACACTTTGTCGAATGCGGCAGGTGCTGTAAATCGCTCTCCAAACTCCTCTACAAGGAAAGGAATGATCTTGGTCCCCACATCAATACCCACTTCATCAAGCAGTTTCACAGGGCCTACAGGGAAGCCAAATTTCACCAGCGACTTATCGATGTGCTCAATTGGCTCTCCTTCCAGGATCAGGTTGGCCGCCTCGTTCATGTAAGGCGCCAGAATGCGGTTAACATAGAAACCTGCACCGTCTTTCACAACAACCGGCGTTTTGCCCTGTTTCTTAGCAAACTCTACGGTAGTCGAAATAGTCTGATCAGAGGTTTTCTCGTGCGCGATAACTTCTGCTAACGGCATTTTGTCTACGGGCGAGAAATAATGAAGTCCGATAACGTTTTCCGGACGCTCAGCTTTCGCGGCAATCTGCGTGATCGGAATCGATGATGTGTTTGAAGCAAAAATGGTGCTTTGCTGACAGTGATTTTCCACATCAGCCACCATAGTTTGCTTCAAATCCAGATCTTCAAACACCGCTTCTACGACAATATCTGCGTCCTGCAAACCATTATAATCCAATGTGCCGGTAAGCAGAGCCATTTGCTTCTGCATTTCCGTTTTACGCATGAAGCGCTTCTTCACCTTCTTATTTAGCAAGTCGTAGCTGTACTTCATGGCATTCGCGATACCTTCCGCCCGCACGTCTTTAATACGCACGGGTTTACCGGCTTTGGTTGCTGTCACGTACGCTATGCCGCCGCCCATGAGGCCACCGCCAAGGACGCCTACTTTATTCACGGTGGCAGGCTTGACGCCTTTGACACCGTTTTCTTTTTTCATGTCTGTTGTTGCGAAGAATATCTGACGCAGCTGATAAGACTCCGGCGTCATCACCAGTTTACCGAACGCTTCTGCTTCCGCTTTTAAACCAGCCTGCATACCTTCATCCATGCCAGTTTCGATAACGTCGATAATATACGCCGGTGCAGGATAGTTTCCTTTTGTCTTAGACAGGGTTTGCTCACGCGCCTTTTTGAACATGATGCTCTTGCCGGGACCAGTCAGTTCCAGCGCTTTGTTCATCCAGCTTTTCTGCGGTTTTTCACGTTCTGGCTTAGACTTCAGTGCATACTTTTCAGCGACATCCATCAACACACTCAGCGGCACCATATCATCTACTATGCCGTATTTTTTGGCTTGCTTTGCGCGTGCAGGAGAGCCTGTCAGCATCATCTTCATTGCCTGCTGAACACCAATCAGGCGAGGCAGACGCTGAGTTCCACCACTGCCGGGCAACAGACCCAGCTGCACTTCTGGTAAGCCTACCTGTGTCGCTGACGCATCTGAACAAACACGGTAGTGACATGCCAATGCCAGCTCCAGTCCACCACCTAACGCAGGTCCGTGGATTGCCGCCACGAAGGTCGCACGCATACGTTCGATGCGGTCAAAGACTTCCTGACCACCTGTGGCCAGGGCTCGCGCATCTTCTTCCGTTTTACACGCTGCCAGCATGCTAATGTCAGCGCCGGCTACGAACGATGAAGACTTACCGCTGGCAAGTACCACGCCCTTAATACTTTTATCCGCATCGATTTCATCAAGCATGGCGGAAATTTCGTCACCAAACTCGGCTTTCAGCGTATTCATTGATTCGCCGGGAACGTCCATGGTCAGTATTGCCACGCCGTTGTCTTTTTTCGTCAGCGTGAAGGCACCAGAGCCTGTTGCTGCATTCTCTTTGTTAGTTTCCTGCGTCATTATTCCGTCTCCACAATCATTGCTGCACCCAGACCACCAGCGGCACACGCGGTAAGCAGACCCGTTCCACCGCCGCGACGATTCAGTTCGTTCAGCATCTGTGTGATCATACGTGTACCCGTAGCGGCAAACGGATGGCCATAAGCAATCGAGCTTCCCATTACGTTGAACTTGTCCATATCAATTTCACCGGTTGCCTTGTCACGGCCCAGCTTTTCTTTCGCAAACTTGTCGCTGGCGAACATTTTGATATTGGCCAGCGTCTGCGCAGCAAAGGCTTCATGCATTTCGATAAGCGTAAGATCATTGAGCGTCATACCCGCACGGTCCAGCGCGATTGGCGTAGCATATGACGGGCCCATCAGCATGTCTTCCCACACATCTATGGCGGCAAATGAGTAGCTCTTAATGTAGCCTAGCGGCGTGTAGCCGAGCTCTTTGGCACGGCTTTCGGTCATCATCAGCACCGCTGACGCGCCATCTGTCAATGGTGTGGCATTCGCTGCTGTCACCGAGCCATATTTCTTGTCAAACACCGGACGCGGTTTCGCGTAGCCCTCAAGAGAGGAATCAAAACGTACGTTGTTGTCTTTTTCCAGCGCCCCTTTAAAGGGCTCTGCGTAAGCGGTCATCACTTCGTTATCCAGCTTACCTTCTTCCCAGCTTTTTGCCGCAAGTGTATGTGAGCGATGCGCTAGTTTATCCTGCTCTTCGCGCGAGATTTCGTGGGTTTTGGCCATTTGCTCTGCGGTTTGTCCCATCGACAATCCGGTTGAATATTCAGCAACAGCAGGCGGAACAGGTAATAAATCTTTAAAGCCCAGACGCTTAAAGATGTTCCATTTCTGCCCAAGCGTCTTCGCTTTCTGCAAATCGACCAGCGCACGCGCGAGATTCTTAGATACGCCAATCGGCGATACGGACGTAGAGTCTGCGCCGCCGGCAATACCTACCTGAATATTGCCAGCCATCATACTTTCAGCGATGTTCACAGTTGACTGGAAGCTGGTCGCGCACGCACGCGAAACGCTGTAGGCATCCGTGTGCACATTCATACCGGTCCCCAGTACGATTTCACGGGCAATATTTGGAGCTTCCGGCATTTGAACAACCTGACCGTAAACCACCTGGTCGATCCATTCAGGTTTCACGCCGTGACGAATCATCATTTCATTAACGACCATCTTCCCCAAATCGACGGCTGGGACGCCGTGGAAATAGGTCGCCATTTTTGCGAACGGCGTTCTGAGTCCTGCTACGATGGCAATGCGGTCACCGCCTCGTGTGGTTACTGATTGTTTTGCTGCCATATTGCACCTGTGTTAAATGCCACTTAAGTGGTCTGACCTGTAATGATTGCCGATTTTTACAAACAATGAACAAAATAGCAAATATCTGGCCTTTGCGTGACGTTCATGAAAATGAAAGACCTTGTTACAACCCGAACCTGGTAATGGCTACATTGATAAACTTACACTGTAAGCGTGATTTACGCCTGTGGATCGGTTACCGTCCAGAACACCATCGCGATCACATCATCGCAAAAATAGGTGCATTCAACGACTTGAAGATTAGACAGGGAACCATATATGAGTTTGATAGTCTGTAACGCATTGACGTTACCATCTGGGAAGAGGTAATGCAGTCCGTGGTCTTCCAGGCCAGATGCCGGGTGATAACTCCTCACTGGCGATTGCCTGACTAAAGAGTAAATCAGAGAACGCTAAGACTACCGAATTTGCTAACCTGCGCAACGATGAGCTGTTATCGGTTAGTACGAACAGCATGCTTTTGCAAAGGTTTGCAGGGAAATGCCGCGGCAGGTTCGTTTGCGATGCTGATTGCTGGTATCACGAACGAACAGGACAACATCACACCTTCCCCCTGGTAACATAAATAGAATAAATCAAACAGGATTAACGCAATGGCAGCAGAGCAATTTAAACAATTGCAAACGTATCTGGATTCGCAAATTATTGGACAACAGGCACTGACACGAAGCCTGTTGATCGCGTTACTTGCTGATGGACATTTATTAGTAGAAGGCCCTCCCGGGCTGGCGAAAACCCGTGCCATAAACGCGTTAGCAAACGGCATGGACGGAGATTTTCATCGCGTGCAGTTTACGCCTGATTTGCTTCCTGCCGACTTAACCGGTACCGATATTTACCGGCCCGAAACCGGCGAGTTTATTTTCCAGCAAGGTCCATTGTTTCATAATCTTGTGCTGGCTGACGAAATTAACCGGGCGCCGGCAAAAGTGCAGTCTGCTCTGTTGGAAGCCATGGCCGAGCGGCAGATTACTGTGGGTAACAAAACCTACCCACTGCCTGCGCTGTTTATGGTGATGGCAACCCAGAACCCGCTCGAGCAGGAAGGAACCTACCCCTTACCAGAAGCACAGCTTGACCGTTTTTTAATGCATGTTGAGATTGATTACCCCCAGGCGGAAACAGAGCTGCAAATCCTCCGACTTACCCGGGACGAAGAGCTAAAGCAAAATCCGGTCTCGCCTCCCTCTCTGTCACAGGAGGATATTTTTGCCGCCCGAAACGCCGCACTGGCGCTCTATATGGCGCCTGAGTTAGAGCAATATCTGGTTCAACTGGTGATCGCGACACGCAGCCCTGGACAGTTTGATGAAAGCATGGCCAGCTGGATCGAGTTTGGCGCCAGCCCGCGTGCCACAATCAGTCTGGATCGCTGTGCCCGCGCCCATGCATGGCTAAGTGGCCGCGATTTTGTGGGCCCGGATGATATTCAGGCCGTGGTTCACAACGTGCTTCGCCATCGTATTATTTTGTCCTATCAGGCCGAAGCCGAGGGGATCACCGCCAACCAGGTTTTAGATAAGATTGTCGCGACTGTTGCCGTACCCTGATAACCATTATGCAATCAATTCAGGAAAATCTGACTAAGCTGGTAACTGACGGACTCAATCTTAGCGTTGCTGAGCTGCTGCGCTATCAGCAGCTGACCCGGCTCATGGATTTAACGCCCAAACGGACACCACAGGCGCGACTGGCCGGCAGTTACCTGACCCGGCATAAAGGCCGGGGAATGGAGTTTGACGAAGCACGTCATTACCAGGCCGGTGACGACATCCGTGCTATAGACTGGCGAGTCACCGCCCGAACCGGAAAAACACACACAAAGATCTACCGTGAAGAGCGTGAACGCCCAGTGTTTATACTGTGTGACCTGTCGCCTTCAATGCAGTTTGGAACCCGTCTGCTGACCAAGGCCGTGCAGGCGGCTCACCTGACATCGTTGATCAGCTGGTCTGCCGCCACGCGCGGAGATAAAGTAGGCGCACTGCTGTTTTCCTCAGGTAAGCACCGGGAATGCAAACCCCTGTCCCGCAAGCGTGCTGTACTGAATATTTGTCATGAACTTATCACGCTGCAGCAACACAGCATTAACGCGCAAGCCGATGAGCAAGCCCAGACAGCGGCCTTTACCGACGTTTGCGCCCGGGCACGTCGTCTCGCTCGTCCGGGAAGTCTGGTATACCTGATTTCTGATTTTCAACATCTGTCTGAGGCGTCACAACAACATATCAGTCAGTTATCCCGCCACTGTGAAGTAAATGCGGTGGAGATAACCGATCCTATGGAGCACGCATTGCCTGATACCAGCATCGTCCAGCCCGTCAACGTGACCGATGGTCACGCGCAGCAGACCTGGATGTTAGGAGATAAACAGGAAATGGCTGCCTACCGACAATGGCGTGAGCAACAGGAGTCAGCAATTGCAGCCGCCTTTTCCCGCTCGCGGGTAAGCCATCATCATGTCAGCGCGGGCCTTAGCCTGGATGACCAGCTACTTGAACTTCATAGAGGACTTCGCTGATGCAGGGCGTACCTCAACAAGACCCACTGGCTCAACTTAACGATATCCATACGCCACCGGATGTCAGCTACTGGCCACTGGACTGGGGCTGGTGGCTGGTGATCGCGCTGGCAGCCATTATTTTGATTGCTCTGATTGTGATTGCAGTAAGAAAGCACCGTCACCAGCGCGCACGCAGAATGGCGCAGAAAGAGCTAACTTCCATTACCGCGGATACCGAAAACTGGCCTGCCAGACTGAACGCCGTGCTAAAACGTACGGCGATGGCGTACTGCTCCCAGGAGGCCGTGGCGTCTTTATATGGAGACAAATGGCAGCAGTTTCTCAAAGACGCGTTACCGAATTCGACTGCCAGGACGGCAACGCCGGGACTGAAGCGCCTTTCAGACTTGCGCTATCAGGCACTACCACCTGACAGCAACGACTTTACCACGGTACATCGCGCCTGTAGTCAATGGCTTAAGCGTGCCCGCTTCTCTCATCTGGAGGAGTATCAGCATGTTTGAGTTTGCCTGGTGGTGGGTGCTGTTCGCTTTACCGCTCCCGCTGTTGATGTTACTGCTGCCATCTCGTGCACAAGCCCAGCATGTCGCACTGAAAGTGCCGGGGGTACGTCCGGACCATGAGTCATCCACGCTCAGAATTGGCAGAAGCCGCTGGCGTAGCTTACTGGCCGTGATGGTATGGATTTTACTGGTAGTTGCCTGCGCCCGTCCGCAATGGCTTGGCGAACCTGTCAGCATCCCTGATGAAGGTCGCGAAATGATGCTGGCGGTTGATTTGTCCGGCAGTATGAAAATTGATGATATGTCGTTGGGCGGCCGTCAGGTGAACCGACTGACAATGACGAAGTCAGTACTTGACGATTTCATCAAGCGCCGCGTCGGCGACCGCCTGGGGCTGATTTTGTTCGCAGACACAGCCTATGTTCAGGCGCCGCTAACGTATGACAGAGAAACCGTTGCCACACTGCTGGATGAGTCTGTCATTGGTCTGGTCGGCGAACAGACCGCTATCGGAGACGCCATCGGTCTGGCTGTAAAACGTTTTGATGAAAAAGAAGAGTCCAATAAAGTGCTTATTCTGCTTACCGATGGTCAGAATACCGCAGGCAACATCACCCCTGAGCAGGCCAAAGAACTCGCCGTGAACAAGGGCGTAACGGTGTACACTATCGGGGTTGGTGCAGATCGTATGCTGGTACAGAGCTTTTTTGGCAGCCGCCAGATTAACCCTTCACAGGAGCTGGACGAAGGCATGTTAACGGATATCGCCAACGCAACAGGCGGTGAATATTTCAGAGCGCGGGATGTTGAGGAACTCGAGTCAATTTACCAGACGCTAGACAGACTGGAGCCAATAGAAGGCGAAAGCCGTAAAATGCGCCCCCTGACAGCCTTATTTCATTATCCGCTGGCAGCAGCATTACTTCTGTCAGTGCTTCCTCTTTTGGGTTACGTACTGAACACACTGATGAAGCGACTGTTTTCAGGCCGCCCTGTCGGAGGTTCCCAATGACATTTGAGTTATCACAACTGGCACAGTTTCATTTTTTACGGCCTGAGTGGTTTGTTGCATTGGTGCCGCTGGCGATCCTGTTTTTTATTGTGCGTCACTGGCGGCAACGCCAGTCAGGCTGGCAAAGTGTGGTGTCCTCGCATCTCTACCAGTACATGACTGAGGGCAAGCCGGGCAAAGGTACCCGCCCTCCCTTCTGGCTACTCGCATTCGGATGGCTGATTGCCGTGACTGCGCTGGCCGGCCCGACGTGGGAAAGACTGCCGCAACCGGTTTACCAGCTAAACACCGGCCATGTTCTGGTGTTGGATATGTCATTATCAATGCGCGCCACCGATGTCACGCCGGATCGTCTGACTCGTGCTAAATACAAAGCCATCGATCTTATCAATGAGATTGGAGAGGGCGAGATGGGGCTGGTCGCCTATGCCGGTGACGCCTTTGTCATCAGCCCGTTAACCACCGATGCCAGTAATCTCACCACACTGCTCCCCAGTCTGAGCCCTGAGATTATGCCCGTTGCAGGTAGCGACCCGCTACTGGGCATACAGACCGCTGCAGAGTTACTGGAACAGGCCGGATATAACCAGGGCAGTATTTTCTGGATAACCGATGGCATTGAAAGAGAGCAGCAAACCGAGCTGCAGGATTATGTACAGGGCCTGCCCTACGACGTGAGCATAATGGGAGTCGGCACAGCGGATGGCGCACCAATAAAGCAAATTAACGGCGAACTGCTGAAGCAGACCAGTGGTGCCATTGTTATACCGACGATGGATGACGACTTACTTCGCGGTGTCGCAAAATCAGGTGGCGGCCGGTATACCGGTATCACTCCGGATGACAGTGACATTGCCTATCTTGCTTCTCTTTCACTGAATCAAAGACAGGCTGGAGACAGCGGCCCTACCGACGATCGGGCCGGCGATCAGTGGCAGGAACTGGGTCCGTATTTGTTGCTAGTGCTATTACCGTTTGCCGCTTATGCGTTTCGACGAGGCGTCATTGTGGTGATGTTACTGCCACTGCTAATGCCGCTTAGTCCACCAGTATCAGCGCAAACTGAAAGCGCCGCGACATCCGCTCAGTCCTCCCTGCCCTGGTGGGAAACCCCGTTTCTTAATCGCGATCAGGAAGGCCTTGCCAGCTTCAAAGAGCAACAATTTGGCAAAGCAGCAGAACTTTTTGATGATCCTTCATGGCAAGGAGCAGCACAGTACAAAGCGGGTAACTACGAGGCGGCACTTGAGTCTTTTTCAAAACTGAACACGCCGGGCGCCCTGTATAATCAGGGCAATGCACTGGCTCGCCTGGGCAAACTGGATGAGGCCATTGATAAGTATAATGAGGTACTGGCGCAACAACCGGACAATAAAGATGCAGCTGAAAATAAAGCGCTGCTGGAAAAACTGAAAGAGCAGCAAGAACAGCAGGAACAACAGCAACAAGATCAGAATAATCAGGATCAGCAGCAGGACCAGCAAAACCAGGATAACAGCGACGCGTCCCAGCAAGGAAATGGTGAAGATCAGAACCAGCAGGGTGAGCAAAACGACGCTGCGTCCTCTGATAGTGAGAACGACTCGCAGAGTCAAAGTGAGAACGAGTCGGAGCAGAGCAATGACGGCCAGCAGTCGCCTGAACAGGAGCAGTCTGCGGATGAGTCGCAAGAGCAGAATGACCAGAAACAGGACGGTGAGCCACAACCCGCTGAGCAGCAGGATGAGCAGGACGCACAGCAACAAGCACAGTCGGCTGCCGCCCAGGGCGAATTAACAGATGAAGAAAAAGAAGCTCAACAACGACTGGATAACCTGATGCGCCGGGTACCGGACGACCCCGCATTTCTGCTTAAGCGAAAAATGCAGTTAGAAGCCCAGCAGCGCAGGCGCCAGCGCATGCCTACGAATCAGAGAGAGTGGTAATGAGAACGATACTATTTCTGCTAATAAGCAGCCTGTTTTTTGCCAGCGCTGCCTGTGCCCAGGTGGAAGCCGTAGAGGCATCAGTAGATAACAACCCGGTGATGGTTGATGAGGCGATCCGCCTTACCGTCACGGCGCAGGGTGACGCGTCCCGGGATGCCTTTGACAGCTCTCCCCTTCTCAAAGATTTCGTGGTTGGCAGAACCTCTGTCAGTAGCCGCACATCTATCGTGAACTTCAGCTCCACACAGACCACCGTGTGGACGACCACATTATTTCCCCGCAATACCGGCACCTTTACGATCCCGGCGTTTACGATTGAAGGAAAACAGACAAAGCCCATTCAGATAGAGGTTATTCCGGTTTCTCAGGGCAGCGGACAAGCCTCAAGAGACTACTTCGTGACCACCAGCGTCGACACCTCTGAGGTGTACCTGCATCAGCAAATTCATTACACCGCCAAGCTCCATCTGGCGACCCGAATTGAACAGGGCGCACTGCAGTCACCGGAGCTGGAAAACGCCGAAGTCCGTCAGATTGGTGATGACAAGCAATATACTGATATTGTTGATGGCAAACGCTTTCAGATTATAGAGCGCAATTTTGCCATCATCCCGCAACAATCGGGGAGCTTTACGATCCGGGGTCCTGTTTTTACCGGTGAAGTGGTCGCGCCGAATACCAACCAGCGGTTTGGTTTTTTCAACCGAACACAACAGGTTAACCGGGTAGGTCCGGATATCAGCATTGAGGTCAAGGCCGTGCCGGATAATATCAGCTATCACTGGCTTCCCAGCGAGTACGTGCAACTTGATGAAGAATGGCCCGAAGGGGAAACCCTGACCGTGGGTGAACCTATCACCAGAACGATTACCCTGACCGCAATGGGCGTGGTGGAAGAGCAATTACCCGAGCTGTCCCAGCTTTACCCACCGGATTTTAAAGTCTACCCGGATCAGGCAAATACCACTACGGTGGAGCGCGATAACACCCTGATCGCTCAACGGGTAGAATCACAGGCGATTATTCCCACGCAACCGGGACAGTACGTACTGCCTGATGTCACAGTGTCGTGGTTTAACGTGCTTACTGGTCAGACAGAAAAGGCAACGCTGCCGGCACGTACCATTTCCGTGGCTCCTGCTTCTGGCGCTTCGTCGCCTTCAACGTCTGCGCAACAACTTGTTGATGATGCAGCAAGTAGTGAGTCGCGGCCGCAAACTGACACGCAGGTTAACAGCGCAGCACCTCCTGTAGACGCACCGTCAACGGAGAATACTCTAAATCTGTATCTTCTGGCCGGGTTGATTACGTCCTGTATCGGCTGGCTGGCTACTGCACTCTATTTTCGCCGCAAGCTGGCCGGCACCCTGCCTGCCCGGCATGCAAACGGCGTTAGCACGAATTCAGAGGATGACGCATACCGTCGCTTACTGCGCACCATCGATACCACAGAGAATGTCGGTGACATACAGCGGGCATTGACAATCTGGGTTGCTACAATATTGCCTGGACGGCAAGCTCATGTAGCTATGTCGACAGAGCCAGCGCTGCATCCTGTTCAACAACATATGAATGCCATGCTGTCCAGCCGTTACGGCCATAGCCGCAGCCAGTGGGATAAAAAGTCACTTAAAGGTGACCTGAAAGTTGCCAGAAATACGTTTAAGCAACAGAGAAATACTACGGGCACCCTGTTACCGTCACTGTATCCTGGTGTTAAATAGTTACCGCGTGCCTCGAACCAATACAAAATAACAATAGCCTGGGCCGGATAACGATGCATGTATTACGGCTCAGGACACTCAACAAGCTTGGGAGACTCTTATGAAATCAACACCGTGGCGACTAGCACCACTTGCCATCGCCTTAACCGGATTAATGGCCTGCTCACCAGCCAACGACACGACCGCGCCAAAAACAGAGACAACTGCCACTACGACTCAACAATCGGGGGCAATGAGCGAATCGGAACGTGTACAGAACTTTTTTTCCCGTACATTTCAGGAAGATTTAAACCGTTCTCCAATGTTCCAGAGTTATCTGGGGATAAAAGATGACTACGGTGAGTGGGACCAGTTCACCGAAGAGGAACAGGACAAGGCTATCGCAACAGCGAAGAACCGTCTGGAAGAGCTGAATATGTTCGACACGGAAAAGCTCTCCGAACCGGAAAAGCTGAGTGTCAGACTTTACCGGCTGGGTCTTGAACGAGACATTCGAAACGATAAATTCCGTCATCACTCGTACATTGTGCATCAGTTCCGTGCAGCCCACACTATGGTGCCAAGCTTTCTGATCAATATTCACCGGGTATCTGACGTGTCAGACGCGAAAGCCTATATCAGCCGCCTGGACAAGGTTGATGAGATGTTTGATCAGGTTATCGAACAAATGAGGCTGCGCGAGGAATTAGGCGTATTTCCACCAGCATGGTCGTACGATCAAATGATTCAGGCGTCTGAAAATGTCATCTCTGGTGCGCCATTTGAACCAGACGCAGAGCCTTCCAGCATCTGGGAAGACTTTACCAGTAAGGTTAACGCGCTGGATATTTCTGATGTTGAAAAACAAAATCTGATTGGCGAGGCGAAAGCGGCGCTCATCACATCGGTAAAACCCGCGTACGAAGATTTCGTCGCTGCGCTGGAGCATCAGCGAACACTGACTCCCGAAGGTGATGGCGTATGGCGCTTACCCGATGGCGAGGCCTGGTATCAAAATCGTCTTAATTACTTCACCACGACAGACATGACGGCCGATGAGGTTCATAACATTGGTCTTGAAAACGTCGAGCGTATCCACAACCAGATGCGTGAAATCATGGAAAAAGTAGGCTTTGAAGGCTCGCTGCAGGAGTTTTTTGTCTTCATGCGTGAAGACGATCAGTTCTACTATCCGAATACCGATGAAGGTCGTCAGCAGTACCTTGACGAAGCCAAACGTGTGATTGATGACATGCGTGGCGCAATTCCTGAATATTTTGGGATCCTGCCTGAAGCCCCCATCGTTGTAAAACGGGTGGAAGCGTTCCGCGAACAGTCTGCCGGCAAAGCCTTTTATCAGAACCCGGCACAGGACGGCAGCCGCCCTGGTGTGTACTACGCAAACCTCTACGATATGAAAGCAATGCCAACGTACCAGTTAGAGGCGCTGGCGTATCACGAAGGGATTCCCGGCCACCACATGCAGCGCGCTATCGCTCAGGAGCTCACCGGAATTCCACAGTTCCAGAAGTTTCAGAGCTTCACGGCATATACTGAAGGCTGGGGTTTATATTCAGAAGAACTGGCGAAAGACATGGGATTTTATGAAGATCCCTACTCCGACTTCGGGCGCCTGGCAATGGAGCTTTGGCGGGCGTGCCGACTGGTAGTCGATACCGGGATCCACGCGAAGCGATGGAGCCGTGAAGAGGCCATTGCCTACCTGATTGAAAACACGCCCAACCCGGAATATGACGCAGTCAAAGCTATCGAGCGATACATTGCCATGCCAGGTCAGGCTACAGCCTACATGATCGGCAAACTGAAAATCATGGAATTGCGTGATAAAGCCATGCAGGAGTTGGGTGATGATTTCACTTATGCCGGTTTCCACGATGAGGTCTTAAAAGACGGCACGGTTCCGTTGTCGATTCTGGAAGAAAAAATTAACACCTGGATTGCATCAGTCAAAGCCAGTAAGCAGGGATAAGCGGTATTTCTGTAAAAGCCCGGCCAGAGAGCCGGGCTTTTTTTATCCCTGAGACGCTGTATATGGAAGTGAGGTTGCCGTTACCCCATAGTCTGATTATCTTTTCTTAAATCACAGCTCCTCACCTCATGACAACGCCAACAGAAAGGAAACGGGTATGCGTAAAACTGCATTGGTGCGGTAACAAAATACGCGCAGCATAGTCGCATGTTTGACAACCTCTCATTCTCACAAGTCCTAAACTGACATTATCAAAAACTGACTGTATCGCGCTGTGATCACACACAGATGAGATTAGTGGTCTGTTGGGATATAGTGCTCAGGTCTAACTACATTCTTGAAGCAACATTTTTATGTTCCGGCGAAATAAAATATCCGAAGACAGGGTCTTATCGGGTATGAAAGAAAAACAACAACGCTACGAAGCCCTGGTGCACGCGTTTCATGCCGATATTTACCGGTATGCGTACTGGCTCGTGAAAGATAAAAGTATCGCTGAGGATATCGTTCAGGAAACGTTTTTACGGGCATGGCGCTCTCTTGATGCGTTAAAAGAGCAGCAGGCCGCAAAATCCTGGCTAATCACTATCGTTCGTCGTGAAAATGCCAGGCGTTTTGAGCGCAAGCAACTGGAAACGGTAGATATCGATGATGTCAGTGTTATTGATGACACTGCACACTCAGACAGTGCAACAGAGCAACGGGATCTTCATCGTCTCCTTGGTGGACTAAGCGAAGAATACCGTGAACCACTAATCCTTCAGTTGTTATTTGGTTTTAGCGGCGAAGAAATAGCAGAGCAGCTCAACTTAAACAAAAACACCGTCATGACCCGGCTTTTCAGAGCAAGAAACCAGCTTCGGGACGCCATACAGAGACAAGAGAATCAACGAGGTCGTCATAATGGATGAGTTAGAATTCAGGCGTCGTGTCTACGCCAATCCAGACACGACGGATCGCGATGTCGTCGAGGCTGCAAAATCAGACCCGGCAAAGCAGGCATTCTGGCAGGAGCTTAAAGCGCAGGACAGTGCTCTGCTCGACGTGATGAGAGTGCCAGTGCCAGAAGACATGGCCCATAAACTGATCTGGCAGCAATCCGCCAACGAATTCGTGCGTCACAGAAAACGTAGTCGATGGTATATCGCCATGGCGGCATCTGTGGCATTTGCTGTGGGAATTAGCTTCACCCTGTTTAACCGCGCCGAGGTAAGTCTGGGCAATGAAGCATTAGTGCATATGCAGTACGCGTCTGCCGAGCAATCCCATTCGGGACTGCCTGTGGATCTGACCCAGGTGAATGCCAAGCTCGCTGGCTTTGGGGCTTCACTGACTGACATGCTCGGCAACGTCAAAGTGGCAAATTATTGTCATCTCAGCAACGTGCGCAGTCTGCATTTAATTATCGAAACCGATCAGGGGCTGATGTCAGTGTTCGTTGTGCCGCAACGAGATGATGTTCTGTTACCGGAAGCCTTTTCCAACGACACGTATCATGGCGAAGCAGTCAAAATGCAACGGGCGAATATCTTGGTAGTAGGCGACAAAGACGCTGACTTACACCCCGTGATGCAGGAAGTGAAACGCAAAATTCAGTTTTCAGCTTGAGCCTGTCAGCCCTCTTTCACAGAGGGCTTTTTTATGGCGCAGTCACTCTTCAACTCAATGTTGTTAGTAAAAGATAGTATTGGCTGGAACCGTCTCCTGCTTCTGTTATTCCCAAGAGCCTGTTGACCTCTGGTATACCCGATAGTTGCCAAACGACACGCTTTGCAGGAAGTGATGTCATTGCTCCTGCAATGATTAACGTCTGACTTGAAACGACTATGCCCTAGAGACTTAGGTCTCTTCCTGATAGCATGAAAGAAAAAAGGAAAATGTATGGCTACAGGCACGATAATTTCACTTGGATTGTATTTCGTTGTAATGCTGGGAATAGGGGTTTTCGCCTATCGCCAGACAAATACCGACGTCGAAGGGTATATGCTTGGTGGCAGACAATTGGGCCCCGCGGTGACAGCATTATCAGCCGGCGCGTCCGATATGAGTGGCTGGATGCTAATGGGCCTTCCTGGTGCCATGTACATTCAGGGGATCTCAGCCGGATGGATTGCCATTGGTCTGGTCATTGGCGCATTTGCTAACTATATACTGGTTGCTCCCCGCCTTCGTGTGTTTACCGAAGTGGCGAAAAATTCCATCACCCTTCCCGATTATTTTGAAAACCGCTTCGCCGATAATACCCGTATCCTGCGTGTCATCGCGTCGGTGGTCATTGTCATTTTCTTTACGCTATATACCTCATCAGGCGTAGTGGCTGGTGGCAAGCTATTCGAAAGTTCTTTTGGTTTAAGCTACGAAGTGGGTTTGTATGTTACAGCCGGCGTGGTTGTTGCCTACACGCTTATCGGTGGATTCATGGCAGTCAGCATGACCGATTTTGTGCAGGGCTGTATCATGTTTATTTCGCTGGTGATGGTCCCCATCGTGGTCGTAATGGAACTTGGCGGGCTGGGAGCTTCTGTCGACTCTCTGAAGAGTATTGATCCGGCGCTATTTGACCCCTTCATGAACGCCCAGACTGGCACCGCCATTTCTGTTATTGGCATCATTTCGCTTGCCTCCTGGGGACTGGGTTACTTCGGACAGCCACACATCATCGTACGCTTTATGGCTATTCGCTCAGTAAACGATGTTCCTGCCGCACGCAACATTGGTATGAGTTGGATGATTGTTTCGATTATTGGTGCGCTGATGACGGGCCTGTTTGGACTTGCGTACGTCACAGGAAACAACAACACCATCGATCCTGAGACCGTGTTCATATACCTGTCTCAAATCCTTTTCCACCCGCTGATTGGTGGCTTCCTGCTGGCAGCCATTCTGGCTGCGATTATGAGTACCATCTCCTCGCAGTTGCTGGTTACCTCCAGCTCACTTACGGAAGACTTCTATAAGGCTTTCCTGCGTCGTGATGCCTCAGACACGGAACTGGTTATTGCCGGACGTATATCGGTTGTTGTGGTCGCTGCTGTGGCTATTTATCTTGCTTACGACAGAGACAGCACCATTCTCACGCTGGTAAGTAATGCCTGGGCAGGATTTGGCGCGGCATTTGGTCCGTTAGTACTATTTAGTCTGTTTAAACGTGATATGACGCGCCGCGCCGCGCTGGGCGGTATGATTGTCGGTGCGGTTACCGTGCTAATCTGGATCTACTTACCTGTTGAAATTCAGGGCCAACGCCTGTCAGCGTGGATGTATGAAATCGTTCCCGGATTTATCCTCTCGACTCTGACTATCATTATTCTGAGTAAGTCAGGCAAGCCCAGAGACGGCGTTGTCGATATGTTCGATGTGTTTAATAAGAAGATGAAAGAAGAGCTCTGAGCTCTGGTTATCTAAGAAAAAAAACGCCGCGTTCTGTACGCGGCGTTTTTGATTCTGCGATGATAAATTTTCAAAGGCATAAAGAGGGTATTTTAAATAGCAAAATCGCATAGCACTTTTTCATTTAAATATGTTACCGTTCTATGCATATAATCGTTTCGTATATAACCTCAACCATCGGACTCGAAAAATGACTGCAAGTATCCCGTCTATTACGCACTTGAAACAACTCGAAGCCGAGAGCATCCACATTTTCAGAGAAGTTGCCGCGGAGTTTGATAACCCGGTAATGCTGTACTCTGTTGGCAAGGACTCTTCGGTTCTTCTGCACCTGGCGCGCAAAGCATTTGCACCGGGTAAAATTCCTTTTCCCCTATTGCACGTCGACACCACCTGGAAATTCCGGGAGATGATAGAGTTTCGTGATCGTCAGGCTGAAAAGCATGGCTTCGACCTGCTGGTTCATATCAATCAGGAAGGCGTGGAACAAGGCGTAGGACCGTTCTCGCACGGTAGTGCGAAACATACCGATATCATGAAAACCGCCTCACTGAAGCAAGCATTGAACAAGTACAAGTTTGATGCCGCGTTTGGTGGTGCCCGCCGGGACGAAGAGAAATCCCGCGCGAAAGAACGGGTATATTCTTTCCGTGACAGCAACCACCGCTGGGATCCGAAAAATCAGCGTCCGGAGCTTTGGAATATCTATAACTCGCAAATTAACAAGGGCGAAAGTATTCGTGTATTCCCAATGTCTAACTGGACAGAGCTGGATATCTGGCAATACATCTACCTGGAAAACATCGAAATCCCATCACTGTATTTAGCGAAACCACGTCCTGTGGTTGAGCGCGATGGTGTACTGATTATGGTCGATGACGACCGCATGCCGCTGGAAGAAGGCGAGACGCCAGAAATGCGCTCCGTTCGCTTCCGTACGCTTGGCTGTTATCCACTGACAGGCGCAGTAGAGTCAGAAGCAGATACCCTGCCCGACGTAATTCAGGAAATGTTGCTTACCAAAACCTCTGAACGCCAGGGACGTGTTATTGACCATGATAGCGCTGGCTCCATGGAGAAAAAGAAAATGGAAGGGTATTTCTAATGGCCACAAATATTGTCTGGCATAAACATGAGGTGAATAAATCCACCCGTGCCGACAGTCTGGGACAGGCACCGCGGGTGTTGTGGCTGACAGGATTATCCGGCTCCGGAAAATCGACGCTGGCCAACTTGCTGGAAAAAAAGTTGCACGGTGAAAATAAACATACTTACCTGCTTGATGGCGACAATGTGCGTCACGGCTTATGTGGTGACCTTGGTTTCAGTGACACTGACCGCGTGGAAAACATCCGTCGCATCAGTGAAGTCGCCAAGCTGTTTGTTGATTCCGGCATTATCGTGCTCACTGCGTTTATTTCACCGTTTCGTGCTGATCGTGACTTTTGTCGCAACTTATTAGCTGAAGGCGAGTTTATCGAAGTGTTTGTCGACACGCCGCTGGAAGTGTGCGAGCAGCGCGATCCCAAGGGACTGTATAAAAAAGCCCGTAATGGCGAAATTAAAGACTTTACCGGCATTGATTCTGCTTACGAAGCGCCCGCGTCACCGGAGATTCATCTGGAATATAAAGATGAGCCTGCCGAAGACACCGCAGAGCGTTTGTATAACCTCTTAGCTGAAAAAGGACTTGTATAATGGCACTTTCCGATCCACTCGCGCAGCAGGTACTTCGTATTACCAAGCTGGCCGGCGACAAGATTATGGCAATCTACGAGAAAGATTTCGCCATTTATGAAAAGCAGGACACCAGCCCGTTAACAGAAGCGGATCTCGCTGCGCATCACGTGATTGTCGATGAACTGAAAGCGATTTCTGAACTGCCCATTTTGTCTGAGGAATCTGCAGATATTGCATGGGAAGAAAGACAGAGCTGGCAGCAATACTGGTTAGTTGATCCGCTGGATGGCACTAAAGAATTCATCAAGAAAAACGGTGAGTTTACGGTAAATATCGCACTGATAGACGGTGGCAAACCTGTTATGGGTGTGGTGTATGCGCCAGCGCTGAACAAAGCCTACATCGGTATTGAAGGCAAAGGCGCCTGGACCGAGCAAGATGGTGAGTTTACTGCGATCTCAGCGCGGGTTCACACTGAAGGCGACACCTGGAAAATCGTAGGAAGTCGCTCTCACCAAAGCCCTGAAATTAAAAACCTGATGGCGCAACTTGATGGTGAAACAGAGCTGGTAGCGATGGGCAGCTCACTGAAGCTGTGTCTGGTTGCCGAAGGTGAAGCGCATTTATATCCGCGTTTGGGCCCCACGTCTGAGTGGGATACAGGCGCAGCGCACGCCGTTGCTACCGCCGCTGGTGCCAAAGTCACTGTGCTGGATCCTGAGAATCCACTGGATCCTGAAGCCGAGGCTCTGACTTACAATCAGAAAGAGTCTGTTTTGAACCCCTTCTTCCTTGTGAGTGCATAAGCATGAATAACGAAAGCGAATTATTAAGAGAAGACGTCCTGTCTTACCTGGAACAACACGAAAAGAAAGATCTACTGCGTTTTTTAACTTGCGGTAGCGTTGATGACGGCAAAAGTACCCTGATTGGTCGCTTGTTGCATGATTCAAAAATGATTTATGAAGACCAGCTTGCTGCCATTACCAAAGACAGCAAGAAAATGGGAACCACAGGTGAAAAAGTTGACCTGGCACTGTTGGTAGATGGCCTGCAATCAGAGCGTGAGCAGGGTATTACCATTGATGTGGCATACCGTTACTTCTCAACGGACAAGCGTAAATTCATCATCGCTGACACTCCGGGACACGAGCAGTATACCCGTAACATGGTAACCGGTGCCTCTACCTGTGACCTGGCGATTATTCTGGTCGATGCCCGCGGCGGCGTGAAAGTGCAGACTAAACGTCACTCTTTCCTGGTTTCTCTGTTAGGCATTCAGCACGTTATCGTTGCAGTTAACAAAATGGACCTGATGGACTATAGCGAAGACGTGTACAACGAAATTCGTGAAGACTATCTCAAGTTTGCCGAGCAGCTGAATATACCAGACATCCGCTTTGTGCCAATTTCGGCCCTGGAAGGCGACAACGTGGTGAATCAAAGCCCGAGTACGCCGTGGTTCGATGGCACGCCGCTGATGCAGTTGCTGGAAAACATCGAAATTGGTGAAGATGCAAATCACGATGATTTCCGCTTCCCGGTTCAGTATGTAAACCGCCCTAACCTTGATTTCCGTGGCTTTGCCGGTACGGTTGTATCAGGTCAGGTTGCCCCGGGCGATGAAGTCACTGCGTTACCGTCAGGTAAGACGTCAAAAGTGAAATCTATCGTTACTTTTGAAGGCGAACAGGATCGTGCCTACGTGCCTCAGGCAGTCACGCTGACGCTGGAAGATGAGATTGATATCTCCCGTGGCGACATGATTGTAAAATCAAACAATCAGCCTCTGCTATCGACGCAGTTCAAGTCACACCTGGTGTGGATGAGCGAAGAGCCGATGATGCCGAACAAACAGTACACGTTTAAGTTCGCGACCAAAACCACCACCGGTTCGGTTGCACACATCGACTGTCAGATTGACGTCAATACACTGGAGAAGAAAGATGCGCTGCACCTGAATCTCAATGAAATTGGTGTGGTTGATCTGAAATTCCAGCAGGCGGTAGCGTGTGACCCTTACAGCAAGAATCGCCCGACAGGTGCTTTCATTGTGATTGATCGGCTGACCAACGGTACGGTAGGCTCAGGCATGATCATTGATGCACTGACTGGCGATGACCAACATGATTCAACGCAGTTCTCTGAATTTGAAGTTGAGTTTAACGCGCTGGTCCGTAAGCACTTCCCGCACTGGAACGCGCTGGATATCACTAAGCTGTAACCACAGGACAGGACATTATGGCGTTACACCAGTTGATGGTGCTGGGGATTTTCTTCGGCACCATTGCTGCGCTGATTTTTACAAAACGGCGCCCGGCTTCAATATTTGCGTTAGCTGTACTGAGTTTATTAGTCACCCAGCAAATCACTTTTGACGATGTCCTGCAAAACCTGACTAATAAGGGACTGATTACACTGGTGCTGCTGCTGATTGTCAGCAGCGCCATTGATAAAACCGCCCTTATTAAACGCCTGGGCAGGAAGCTTGTCACTGCAAGCTATTCTGCCTCTTACTGGCGTTTATTCGGATTAACCTTCTTTTCTTCGGCGTTGTTGAATAACACCGCCATTGTCGCGAGCCTTATTGGCCCGATAAAACAAAATCAGTACTTCCCGGCTTCCAGGTTACTGATCCCCCTCTCCTATGCTGCCATCCTTGGCGGCACAGTGACATTGATTGGTACCTCGACGAACCTGATTGTCGACAGCTTTTTACAGGAACATGGCCATCCTGGGTTCAATTTCTGGGACTTCACACTTTACGGCATGATAGCGGGACTGACCTGCGGTGCCATTATGTTTGTCCTCTCACCGCTGCTGCCTACCATTGCCCATAAAGGCAGTGACTATCGTGCTTATATTGTGGAAGCCGAAGTCGAAGGTGGTTCAGAACTGATTGGCAAAACCATTGAAGAAAATCACCTGAGAAATCTGCCAGAATTGTTTCTGGTTGAAGTCATTCGTGACGGACAGTTAATTACTCCGGTTTCGCCAGAACTGGTGATATTAAAGGGCGACAAGCTTATTTTTTCCGGCAATGTGCAGAAGCTGGATAATCTGAGTCACATTAAAGGCTTAACCACGTTTGCTGAAGCGGACGGGATCCTCAGAGAGAACCTGACGGAAGTGATCGTAGCCAACCGCGCACAGATTATCGGTCAGACCATTAAAGCGTTGGGCTTTCGTGCACTGTTCGATGCGGCGGTAGTGGCAATCCGGCGCGATGGTGAACAGCTTTCCGGTAAGCTCGGCGACATTAAACTGCAGGCCGGTGATTTCCTTTTACTGGCAGCGGGGCCAGACTTCACAACCAGAAAAAACCTTTCCAAAAACTTTTTTATTCTGTCCGAGCAGAAAATTTCCCGTCCCCTCAGCCTGAAGCAGGAATGGGTAACATTAGGCGGGTTTCTTACTACCGTCGCGCTGGCCGCGATGGATTTGGTTTCGCTGGCGATTGGGCTGCTGTTTTTTGCCGCTGTCCTGCTTGGCGCGAAAGTCGCGACCAATGGCGAAATCAAACGTAATCTGCCGCTGAATCTGATTGTCGTTATCGTCGGTGCACTCAGCCTGGCAACGGCGCTGGAAAATGCCGGTGTTATCGCCATGACAACATCACAATTGATGCCTTATCTGGCAGATACGAATTGGTTTATGGCGCTTGTGGTCGTGTATTTAGCCACGTTGCTGCTAACCGAGTTCGTCACTAACAATGCCGCCGCTGCACTGATGTTTCCGTTCGCGTACGGTCTGGTGGGAATTATCGGCGCACCACTGATGCCATTCGCCCTTGCGGTTGCCTTTGCCGCCAGTGCCAGCTTTATCTCGCCTTATGGATATCAGACTAACCTGCTGGTGTTCAATGCTGCTAACTACCGCTTTAGCGACTTTATCAAAGTGGGAGTGCCGATATCTGTGATCTACAGCAGCATTGTACTCGTGCTTTTAAATTACACCTACTTACAGTAAGTTCGTGCTTACCGCTTAATAAAGTACGTTACGTCATTGCCCACAGGCTGCAAGAACAGCCTGTCGACACATTTAGTAACGAACTAGCAGCCTAAACCGCAATCCGGGCGCTTCACCTGCACGACAGTGCAGGTATACTTTGCAAACGTATCTGAATTAAGATATTGGCCTTGTGCTATACGCGCTATCAATGCACTTTCATTTCAAGACGCAAAAATATAACAAGTATTAATCATAAGGAGCATAGGATGCACAACGTCACTAACCCGCTTCAGGCCTGCAATGACATATTCTTTCGTCCCAATGGCGTATTTAACGCCATTAACGAAAAAAGCAACTGGTCGTGGCTGCCGTTTCTGATTGTCGTGATTATGGCAATTCTTCCCAATTACCTTTACATCAGCGTCATCGACATCAGTTGGTATCAGGACCTGGTCATTAATGCTCAGTACGGCCAGTTAAGCCCGGCTGAAATGGAAGCCCAGAAGCAAAACATGACGCGCACCAGCATGACTGCCTTTACTGTCATTGGCACTTTCGTTGGCCTTATTGTGATAAATGCCATTGTCGCCGCGTATCTGAATATCGCTACCCGTGGCGATGAAGATAATGCCAACGGTTATACTGACTGGTACGGCTTTACCTGGTGGGCAGGCATGCCGATTGTTATCAGCGCGCTCATTGCCGTTGTGCTGCTGGTACTGTCTGACGGTGGACAGCTTAACCCGTCTATCGTACTCCCGTTATCACTGGCTTATTGGATGGGCACAGAAATGACATCCGACTGGTTTGCTTTTTTACAGTCGATTCGTCTGGATTCTTTTTGGGGTATTTACCTCACTACCGTTGGCATAAGCCAGTGGACGAACTTTTCCACCAAGAAATCGGCAGTCATCGCCGTGGCGCCCTGGGCCATTATCTGGACAATCTGGGCCGTCGTTATTCTGCTGTAATCACAGCGGCAGTTGAATCGTCCGCGGCACCCCGTCTCGCTGCGGGCGAAAATAGTCTGTGTTCTGAAAAAACGCCAGCGTTTGTTCGTGCCACCATCCTGGCACGCCCAGTAACGGTAATGGGCGTAAAATATGCTGTGGCTGGAAGTTATCCAGGGCGTTGATACGGGCAACCATCGCCGCATCCAGAACCTGCCACTTTTCTACCACCGGTAACTTCGAAAAACCATCAGGAACGCAAACCGCCAGCCACTTTCCGGTTAAGCCAATAAAAGGCGACAACATCATTTCCAGGTTGGCATGGCCAAACATAAATGGCTGTATGGTTTCACTCCACATTGCTCTCTGATGCCACAACACTTCCTGCCATGCATGAGATGCCAGCGCGCCGAGTAAGGCGTTCCCCACTTCTCTTTGACTGTCTTCAACGGCAAGCACCACACCACACTCGTCAAAATGTGTCAGTCGGTTACGTCGTGCAGTGCGCGGATGCAATCCTGCGCGTTGAATATCATCAATATGAAGCTGATTTAATCGCTTCTTGGTATGGGGGAACTGCATCCAGATACAGGCGTTAAACAAGTCGTGCCAGCTATTTTCCCGCGTCGGGATCACAGCATCCTGATGGATAATTTCCTCATAATAGCGTGTATCATCGACTGAAAATG
This sequence comes from Alteromonas antoniana, assembly GCF_019249295.1. GTDB lineage: Bacteria > Pseudomonadota > Gammaproteobacteria > Enterobacterales > Alteromonadaceae > Alteromonas > Alteromonas antoniana. Next base: position 2,195 of record NZ_JAESDH010000037.1, on the reverse strand, counting down.
TGGACTGGCCGCGAAACTCAGGCCCCTCCCAGCGAAGATACAGCGCGTCCGCCGCCTGGTTCAGCCTTGCAGCGTCGGGAAATACACTGGCGCTCAGCAAACCGGTTTGTTCAAGACATTGCTTAACCACAGGCAAGGTATTGACTCCATTTGTAATGGATCCCCATAAGGGCGCGCTCATTAAAACTCCCTGACCTTCAACGTTTGCGGTAATGACGGCGGATCCTACGTATTCTTTGCAAAAATGCCAATAAAAGTTGGATTTACGGCGTAGTCACAATGTCGGTCATGGGCTTTTCACGGCGTCATTAATCTATGACAACAAACCTCCCGCGAGCCTTAACACGATGAACGTGACAGATAACAAGGCCATGCTATTGGTTCGGCTGGGGTAATTCTCTATACTGGTTAGTAATTTCAGAGCAAACAGAGACTAACAATGAAAAAAATTCTTTTGCCTTTAGCAACATCTGCCGTCTTCGCACTTGCCGGATGTTCTCCTGCTGAGGATAAACAAAGCCAGACACCGGTTGCCCCGGAAAAGAGTAACTTCGACGAGGTGTACGCCAGTATTTCTGCTGATGATATCCGCCCACCTTTAAAAACACTGGCATCCGATGAGTTTGAAGGGCGTTTGCCAACCACTGTCGGCGAAAAGAAAACGCTGGATTTTCTGGTAAAAGAATTTAAAGCAGCAGGCATGCAGCCGGGTAACGGTGACAGCTTCCTTCAGGAAGTTGCACTGATGGAAATAACCGCTGATCCGGCTATGACTATGACCATTGGCGACAATGTATTTAAATACAAAGACGACATGGTTGCGTCTTCAAAGCGTGAGCAGGATGCAGTCAGCCTGACAGATTCAGAACTGGTATTTGTCGGCTATGGCGTGAATGCACCTGAATACGAATGGAATGATTACGAAGGCCTCGATGTTGAAGGGAAAACCGTTGTGATCCTGGTTAATGATCCTGGCTTCGAAAACCCGGAAAGCGGTAAGTTTCAGGGCACAACCATGACCTACTACGGACGCTGGAGCTACAAGTATGAAGAAGCCAGCCGTCAGGGTGCAGCCGGCGCATTGATTGTGCATGAGACCGCACCGGCAAGTTACGGCTGGTCAGTGGTAGCGAACAGCTGGAGCGGCCCGCAATATGGTCTGGTGAGCGACGATGGTGGTGCAAGCCGTGTAGCGGTTGAGGGCTGGCTGACGCTGGAAGCTGCGCAAAAGGTTTTTGCTGATGCAGGCATGGACTTTTATGCAGAGAAGCAAAAAGCGATGCAAGGTCCCTACTCTCAGGCTATGGATATTGCAGCCTCTGTCACCGTAAACAATAAGTTTGAAAAATCAAAAAGCTATAACGTAATTGCTACGCTTCCGGGTAGCGAGCGCCCTGATGAGCACATTATTTACACCTCACACTGGGATCACCTTGGCAAAGATGATACCAAAGAAGGCGATCAGATATACAACGGTGCTCATGATAATGCCACGGGCACCGCTGCCTCAGTGGTAATGGCACGCGCTTTCGGAAAGCTCAGTCCGGCTCCGAAACGCTCAGTGAGTTTTCTGATCGTTACCGCAGAAGAGCAAGGTCTGCTTGGCTCGAAGTATTATGCTGATAACCCGGTTATTCCTTTGGACAAAACGGTTGCCAACATCAATATGGACGCGATGAATATCCTTGGCAAAACCAAGGATGTGGCGGTTGTCGGTATGGGCAAGAGTGAACTGGAAGACAACCTCAACGTTGCCGCTCAGCGTCAGGGGCGCACACTGACTCAGGAAGACCGTCCTGAAGCCGGGTACTACTATCGCTCTGATCATTTCAGCTTTGCGAAAAAAGGCGTACCGGCGCTGTATGCTGAAGGCGGCAGCGAGCCTGCTGATGCAGAAACGGCTGCATACCGTAAACGCATGAACGTTATCGTGACCGGTTGTTACCATCAGGTGTGTGATCAGTACCGTGACACCTGGGATTTAAGCGGTATCGCTCAGGACACGCAAATGCTATTTGATGTGGGTTATCAGGTGGCTAACGCCGACGAATGGCCGGCCTGGAAAGCCTCAAGCGAATTCCAGCGCCAGTAAACGCGCTATCTGAAAGCCAGCCTTCGTGCCTGTCTCTTGATCACAAGTCAGCCTCCAGAGACCTGGCAATGTCGTAACCCTCAAGGATGGTTTGCAACTTAAA
>NZ_JAESDH010000036.1 GCF_019249295.1 Alteromonas antoniana | reverse complement strand
TGCGCTTAGGTCTTTGATTACTTGAAGTTGTCATAAAGAAGTCCTCTTTATGTCTACGTATTTCAGGACGGGACACAGAATATAAAAAAGGCCGGTCGAAACCAGCCTTTATTTATGACAGTCTGCTAATTCAGACCTGGTTGCCTGGCGGCAACGTTACCCCGTATTACGCATACCAATCGCGATACCTGCAATGGTTACCATCATGGCGCGCTCAAGCGTGGTGTTGTGTGCATCTTCTCCGGCTTCACGAATACGTTCCAGCAACTCAATTTGCAGATAATGCAGCGGCTGAAGGTACGCGGCGCGGATCTCCATCGACTCTTTACCTGACGGATCGTTATCCATAATGCCTTTCTGGCCAGTCAGCGCCAGAAGCGACTCGATGCTGTCTTTCAGTTCAGTTCGCAGCGCCTCACCGAAATGTTTTAACTCATTCGGCACCAGACGGGCATCGTACGCTTCACTGATGCGCGGATCGGCCTTATGAAATACCATGTCCAGCATCGACAGACGCGAACGATAAAACGGCCATTCAGAGAACATTTCTGCAACCACTTTCTCGTCACTCTCTGACTTCACCTTATCGATAGCGCGCATTACGCCAAGCCATGAAGGCAAGACCAGGCGGGTTTGTGCCCACGCGAAAATCCACGGGATAGCACGCAAACTCTCGATGCCGCCCTGAGGCTTACGCTTAGACGGACGGCTGCCCAGCGGCAGTTTACCCAGCTCCTGTTCCGGCGTTGCCACGCGGAAATAAGGCACGAAGTCTTTGTCTTCACGTACCGTGCCGCGGTAATTATCGCGACCTGCGGCAGCCATCTTGGTGATGAGCTCACGCCATTCCTGTTTCGGCGCTGGTGGCGGGAACAGCATAGCTTCAATGATAGCGCTGGTATAAATACCTAAGCTACGTTTGGCCAGTTGCGGCATACCGAATTTATAACGAATAGTTTCGCCTTGTTCGGTAACCCGGAAACCACCGTCCAGTGAGCCCGGAGGCTGAGAGTGAATTGCCGCATGTGCTGGCAGACCACCACGACCAATCGTACCGCCACGGCCGTGGAACAGGGTTAGGGTAACGTCAAATTCATCAGCTAGTGCAACCAGCGCTTCCTGAGATTCATACTGTGCCCAGCCTGCAGCCAGAGCACCGGCGTCTTTGGCTGAGTCTGAGTAGCCGATCATCACATATTGCTGGCCTTTCACGTAGCCGCGATACCAGTCAATCGACAGCAGCTTACGCATCACGGTTGGTGAATTGTTCAGGTCGTCCAGTGTTTCAAACAACGGCGCTACCGGCATCGGCCATGACACGCCCGACTCCTGTAACAGCAGCTGTACCGCCATCACATCAGAGGGTTCACTGGCCATTGAAATAATATAAATACCGAAACCGTGCTCGCTGTGTTTCGCGATGACGCGACAGGTTTCAAGCACTTCTTTTACATCGTCTGAGGCGTCCCATTTGGCAGGGAACAACGGACGTTTAGAGCTTAGCTCACGCAGCAGAAACGCCTGTTTGTCGGCCTCACTCCATTGCGCGTAGTCGCCAAGACCTAAGTAGCGGGTCAGCTCGCTGAATACGTCTGCATGGCGCTCTGAGTCCTGGCGGACATCCAGTTTAAGCAGATGAACACCGAAACAGCGTGCGCGGCGAATGGTATCCAGCAAAATGCCATCGGCAACCACTTTCATGCCGCAGTCACATAGTGAGCGGTAACAAAGCAGCAGCGGCTCTAACAGTTCGTCATTGCTGCCAACCCAGTCGCTGTCATCTGGTGAGTTGCCGGCCAGATAGTCGGCAATGCCGTCACGCGTTGCGGCGAAGCGGCGAACCAACGGACGCAGTAGCGCGCGGTAAGGTTCGTTCACATCACCAACGAGGTTGCGAAGCTCTTCATTGCAATCGAACATCGACAATTCAACCTGCAGACGGTCTAAGTCCATGGTGAAGAGTTTGGCTGCACGCTTACGCGCCAGCAAAAGCACCTGCTCGGTGACCTTAGAGGTAACAAACGGGTTGCCGTCGCGGTCACCGCCCATCCAGGAACTAAACTGAACCGGTGCGGCATCTAACGGCAATGACACCGAATAGTCTTTTTGCAGGCGATCGTCTAACTCGCGTAAAAAGTCAGGCACCGCTTCCCATAACGAGTTCTCGATAACCGAGAAGCCCCAGCGTGCTTCATCAACGGGAGTAGGGCGTTCAGAGCGGATTTCTTCAGTGTGCCAGGCTTGCGCGATCAAATCGGCAATGCGGGTTTCTACTTTTTCGCGTTCGGCGTCTGAAATCGTGTCCTGATGCAGTTCTTTCAGACAACGGGATAATTCTTTGTGCTTGTGGATCAGTGTGCGGCGGGTTACCTCGGTAGGGTGCGCCGTCAGTACTAAATCAATGTTGAGCTTCGACACCGCTTTTTGCACGTTCTCCGCACTTAGCTCTGCCTTATCAAGGTGCTCAAATAGCGCATCGATAGATGCGTCCACATTCATTGCACTGTTATATTCCTGCTCAGCAATATTGCCGAGGTTCAGAAATTGTGCAAATGCCCGACCGACGGTAAGAAGATCGGCATCTGACATGCTTTTGAAAATTTCTTTCAGATTTTCACTGCGGTCGGCATCTCCCTGGTAGGATGATCTGCCGTCTTTTCGGATGGTTTCAATCTTATCCAGCCACTCTTGTCCCAGTTGCGCCTTGATCGTTTCACCAAGCGTTTTTCCCAGGTAGCGTACTGTATCTTTCAGTTCAGCATCATAGTGTGATTGCATTGCGTCCTCCTGCTTGCATGCCTTTCACCTTACTTCGTCAAGGCGTTCTTGTCTAACTCCAAAGAGTTATAATTTAAATCTATAAATTTAGTTCAGTTAGGATGAAACTTTGTGTCAGGCAAGATGTTTCGTGGTGTGATACACTCTTTGCCCGAAAAATATTGGTGCGTTGCGTATTGTATCAAGTGCGCAAAACTTAACCAATATATGTAATTTTATTTCAGGAGTTCTTGTGACAGATACCTTCGATACGGTAGAAAAACAGGCCAGCTACGGCATTGGTTATCAAATGGGTGAACAACTTCGCACAAATCCTTTCGATGGCATGGCCATTGATGCGGTTGTTGCCGGTCTTCAGGACGCGTTTGGCGGTTCTGAGCCTAAAGTCGATAATGACACGCTGCGTAACGCTTTCGGTGAAATTCATCAGCGCATGCAAGCGGCGAAAGAAGAAGCCAGCAAAGCAGTCATTGAAGAAGGGAATGCCTTCTTAGCGAAAAACGCCGAGCGCGAAGAAGTGTCTGTTACAGAGTCAGGCCTGCAGTACGAAGTGATCGCAGAAGGTGAGGGAAGCTCGCCAAATGCAGACAGCACCGTGCGTGTTCACTATCACGGTACCTTAATTAACGATCAGGTATTTGACAGCTCTTACGAGCGTGGTCAGCCTGCTGAATTCCCGGTTAACGGCGTTATCAAAGGCTGGACCGAAGCCCTTCAAATGATGAAGGAAGGCGCAAAATGGCGTCTGTATGTTCCGCATAACCTTGCCTACGGCGAGCAGGGTGCTGGCGGCGCGATCGCCCCTTACAGCACACTGGTCTTTGACGTTGAGCTGTTAGACGTACTTAGCTAAAGACGTCGGCCAAAGACTCAGAGTGGGTGAGAAAGCTTGCCCACTCTTTCCTTTTCCCTGCCTTGCTATTTAGCACTTATAGCATCAGATACGCTATCCTACCCGATTATCTTCAGCGCATTCAGAATCCGTTTCCCAGAAACACATAGCGATCAAAGGCGACCCATTGCCTTTCTGTCTTAGCTAATATTCACGCTCAAAATTAAATACTGACGAAAACACACTCTCAGAAATAAATAAACGCTGTCGCCGCTGCATTCCACTTACGCCTGCGTAATATAACCAGCATCTTGTCAGGTTGAGTGATTGGCAAAAGACACAAATGTCATTACCCTAGCAGGTAACGTAAACAGATTGTTAAACGGACTGATAAGTCGCTATGTCCACCCCCTCCAATGTAAATACCCCTTCACCGGCATACCGTGGCATCGACAAAGTTAATGCCGCGCTGTGTCGATGGGTTAGTATCGGCACCCTCATAATGGTGTTGCTTACTTTTCTTATTGTTGTTTTTCGCTATGGCTTTCAGATGGGCTGGATTGCCTTGCAGGAGTCGGTGATGTATCTGCACGCGCTGGTCTTTATGGTGGGTATTGCCCATACCCTGAGGGTGGATGGGCATGTGCGAGTAGATGTGATGTACAGAAAAATGTCGCCTCGCAAGCAGGCTTGGGTCAACCTGACTGGAACGCTTATTTTTCTGATACCGGTTTGTGTCACGGTGATAGTGATCAGTTTTCCATATGTGGCAAAGTCCTGGGAGTTACTGGAATCTTCTCAGGAAGCAGGGGGATTGCCGCTGGTGTTTTTGCTCAAGTCTCTGATCCCGCTTTTTGCGTGCCTGACCCTGCTGCAGGGATTCAGTGATATCGCCCGCTATATTGAACAATTTAAAGGAGGGGCACGCTGATGGAGTGGATGGCCGTCGCTCTTTTTGTCTGCGTTTGCGTGGTGCTGCTGTTCGGATACCCTGTAGCACTGACCCTGGCAGGAACATCATTGGTTTTTGCCGCCATTGGTTTTGTGACAAATACATTTGATACCAGTTATCTTAATGCAATGCCAAGCCGACTCTATGGCATTCTGACCAATCAAACCCTGATAGCCGTTCCGTTATTTATTTTTATGGGCATTGTGCTGGAGAAGTCGCGGGTAGCTGAAAACCTGCTGACAGCGATGGCTGCGCTGATGGGGCGTTTTCGTTCGGGCATGGCAATATCTGTTGTCCTGGTTGGCATGCTGCTGGCAGCCAGCACCGGAATTGTTGGTGCAACCGTCGTCACCATGGGGTTGCTGTCGTTGCCATCTATGCTTAAGCGCGGCTACTCGCCGTCTTTTGCCAGCGGTGCCATTTGTGCCACCGGCACACTCGGACAAATTATTCCTCCTTCTATCGCGCTGGTACTGTTAGGGGATGTGCTTTCCAGTGCGTTTCAGCAGGCTCAGCTTTCCATGGGAATATTTTCGCCCGATACGGTGTCAGTGGGCGATTTGTTTGTCGGCGCACTGATCCCCGGTTTGTTACTGGTGGGCTTATATTTGCTTTATGTCATGATAACCAGCAGCCGCAGTATTGATGCCAGCGATTCAGAACCTGTTGCGCCGCAAGCCATCTCCGGCATGCAACTGGTAAATGCATTACTACCACCGCTGGTACTGATTATCGTGGTGCTGGGTTCGATTCTGGCCGGGTTTGCGACGCCGACAGAAGCGGCAGGGGTTGGCGCTACTGGCGCACTACTATTGGCGTTGATGCAGCGCCAGCTTAGCTGGCAGCGAATCAAAGATGTGATGATGGACACCACCAAAGTCACCTCTATGGTTTTTTTGATTCTTATTGGCGCCTCTATTTTTTCGCTGGTTTTCCGCGGGTTTGGCGGCGAGCGGTTAATTCACGATTTTCTGAGCAACCTGCCGGGCGGCGTTATCGGTGCCATGCTGGTGGTGATGCTGGTAGTGTTTGTCCTTGGCTTTATTCTCGATTTTATTGAAATTACGTTTGTTGTCGTGCCGCTGGTTGCGCCGATTTTACTGGCAATGGGCGTTGACCCGGTGTGGTTGGGAATTATGCTTGCCGTGAATTTGCAAACCTCGTTTTTAACACCACCATTCGGTTTTGCACTATTCTATTTACGGGGCGTTGCGCCACCTGAAGTGTTAACCAGCGATATTTATCGTGGTGTCGTGCCCTTTATCTGTATACAAATTATGCTATTAATAGCGCTGGCTGTTTGGCCTGAACTGGCAACCTGGTTGCCTGATACCCTGTACGATTAATCGGAATAATAATATGAAAAAATATGGAATTGCCGCATTGTTAGTACTTGCTATGGCAGCGATATCCGCCTGCTCGGATAATACGGCGAAGACACCGTCCGACACCACGAATGCCCCCCAGCAAACCTACAAGTGGAAACTGGTAACATCCTGGCCCAAGAATTTTCCCGGGCTGGGAAGGGGGCCGGAAACCTTTGCAGAATACGTCAACACGATGTCAGGTGGTCGCCTGCAGGTAACAGTGTACGGGGCCGGGGAACTGGTGCCGGGGTTTGAAGTCTTTGACGCGGTGTCGCAGGGAACCGCACAGATGGGACATGCCGGTGCCTACTACTGGAAAGGAAAAATGCCTGCAGCACCGATTTTTTCTGCTATTCCGTTTGGTATGAATGTGACCGAGATGAATGCCTGGCTCCACTATGGCGGCGGTATGGAATTATGGCGTGAACTTTACGCGCCATTTGGCGTGATCCCGTTTGCCGGTGGAAATACCGGTGTGCAGATGGCGGGATGGTTCAAAAACGAAATTACCAGCCTGGATGATTTTGCCGGTTTGAATATGCGTATTCCCGGACTGGGCGGTGAGGTATTTAAGGCAGTTGGTGGTGTGCCGGTATCGCTGACCGGGGGCGAAATATTTGTGTCACTGCAATCCGGTGCCATTGATGCGACTGAGTGGGTCGGGCCCTATAATGATTTAGCCTTCGGCCTGTTTCGTGCTGCTGACTACTATTATCACTCAGGCTGGCATGAGCCAGGCACCGCGCTGGAGTTTATCGTTAACCAGGAGGCCTACGAGGCGTTACCAGAGGACCTGCAAAAAATCGTTGAAGTGGCTACCCGAGCCGTAAACCAGGATATGCTGGACGAATACACCGCGCGAAACAACCAGGCGATGCAGAAGCTGATTAACGAGCACGGGGTTAAGGTTCGCCCATTGCCTGATGACGTTCTCAACGCACTGAAAGAACCCACGGCTGAAGTCATGGCGCAGAAATCAGCAGAGGATGCGATGTTCAAAAAAGTCTATGAATCCTACAGCGCGTTCTATGAAGGAGTGCGCAACTACCATAAGCTTTCCGAGCAGGCGTACTATAATAACCGATAGTACCAAGAGTATCTGGTAACACCAAGCGCCAGGACCTGTTGCTGATGCGGCAACAGGTCGCTACTATCATTATGTTTCCTGCGACCTGACGTGATCCGACGATTGTCTTATCTGCTCCGAGTTGTTATCACGGTAGGCATCATTACAATACCCGCACAATTAGCAAAGGACGTAAGTTATGGTTATCAAGCCTAAAGTCAGAGGCTTTATCTGCACCAACGCACACCCCACAGGCTGTGCTGAGTCGGTTGCACAACAGATTGAATACGTAAAGCAGCAGGGCGATCTGGGTGATGGCCCCAAAAATGTGCTGGTACTGGGGTGTTCTACAGGCTACGGTCTGGCATCACGGATCACCGCCGCGTTCGGCTATGGTGCAAACACGCTCGGCGTGTGTTTTGAAAAAGCGCCCAGCGAGCGTAAAACCGGTACTGCCGGTTGGTACAATGTGGCGGCGTTTCATGACCAGGCCAAATCGGCCGGCCTCTATGCCGACACTCTTAATGGCGATGCGTTCTCCAGCGAAATGAAGGACGACGTGATTGCCAAAATCAAAGAAGAGATGGGTAAGGTCGATCTGGTGATCTACAGTCTGGCTGCACCTCGTCGCACCGATCCGGAAACGGGTATTACGTATAAGTCGACATTGAAGCCAGTTGGGCAGGCGTATACCACCAAGACCTATGATACCGATAAAGATAAGGTTCATGAAGTAACTCTGGAGCCAGCCAACGATGAAGAGATCCTTAACACCATCAAAGTGATGGGCGGTGAGGACTGGGAACTATGGTTGGATGCGTTGGCAGATGCCGATGTACTGGCTGAAAACTGCCAGACTACGGCTTACACCTACATAGGGAAAGAACTTACCTGGCCAATTTACGGACAGGCCACCATTGGTAAAGCCAAGGAAGACCTGGACCGCGCTGCAGCGGCGATTATCGGCAAACACAGTAATTTGCTGGTGGATGCGCACGTAAGCTCGCTGAAGGCGCTGGTTACACAGGCCAGCTCCGCCATTCCTGTCATGCCATTGTACATCTCTTTGATTTATCAGGTTATGAAGGAAGAAGGGACGCACGAAGGATGTATTGAGCAAATCTATGGTTTGTTTACATCCTGCCTGTATGGCGATAATCCTACACTGGATGAGGCGAACCGCTTCCGCATGGACGGGAAAGAAACCAACGATGCTACACAAGCGAAAATAAAAGCGCTGTGGGATCAGGTCACGCAGGAGAATTTCCACGAGCTAAGTGATTATGCCGGTTATCATCATGAGTTCCTGAAACTCTTCGGATTTGATATTGACGGTGTTGACTACGATGCCGATGTTGATCCGCAAGTGAGCTGGTAAGTTATAGAAAGTGCGACCATAGACCTGTTTGCATCATTCTTAAGCCTTTCTGTAAAAAGCCGTCGTCATCGACGGCTTTTTTGAAGTCGGCCGCTACTGCAGGCAGATAGCGGCTTCAAAGGCAATCCAACCAACATAAGGGGACGCGTAAAATGAAGAGGCTATCGGTAGAAAAGTGGAGATAAGGCATTGTACAGACTGGCAGTATCGTCATTTTTACACTAATTAGTATAAAAATTTTGGTTTCTCTGTGATTAGCATGGCACAACCGTACAGGTTAATGCTAAAATCCCGAAATTAAGTAGGGGCTTAATCTGCCTTACTTCGAGACAGTGGCGCAGAACACGCATCACAACAACAATAATACAAGCTAGCGACCAGCCACACGTCTATCAAGATAGAAAAACAAGAAACGTCAGAAGCGACTTTCCGACGGGGTGACGGTAAACCCGGTCCCCGGAATTGTCGAAATTGGGATATTCAATAGCGAAAGGTGATTAACACCTGTTTAGAGTGCGCTTTCGCATGATGACAGGCAGAATTCCTGCGGTCATGCAAAAGGGTATTTCTATTAGAGTAGTGCAATTACGTATGATAAAAATCAAGAAAGGTCTCGACCTCCCAATTGAGGGAGCGCCGCAACAGCAGATCTCTGACGGATCAGCTGTCACGCGCGTTGCCGTTCTGGGAGAAGAATATGTGGGTATGCGCCCTACCATGCACGTCCAGGTTGGCGACAAAGTGAAAAAAGGTCAGATTCTTTTTGAAGACAAAAAGAATCCTGGCGTGAAATTCACTGCGCCGGCTGCGGGTGAAGTGGTAGAGGTTAACCGTGGTGCAAAACGTGTTCTTCAGTCAGTAGTGGTTAAAATCGACGGTGACGATGCTGTTACTTTCGACAAAATCGCGGCTGACCAGATCGCCAGCACATCACGTGAGCAACTTCAGTCAATTCTGGTAGAGTCAGGGTTGTGGACGGCGTTGAGAACGCGTCCTTACAGCAAATCACCTGCACTCGACTCAGTGCCGCATTCCATTTTCGTCAACGCCATGGATACCAATCCGCTGGCCGCTGATCCTACTGTCATCCTTGCTGAACGTGAATCAGACTTTGTAAACGGACTGAATGCACTGACGCAAATGAGTGGCGGTAAGGTGTTTGTGTGCAAAGCGGCTGGTTCGACTGTACCGACCGGTAACGCTGCGGTTGACGTTGAAGAGTTTGGTGGTCCTCACCCGGCGGGTCTGACTGGCACGCATATCCATCATCTGGATACGGTTGGTCAGGGCAAGAAGGTCTGGACTGTGAACTATCAGGACGTGATGGCTATCGGCGCATTGCTAACCACCGGCGAGCTGGACAATCGTCGTGTTGTAGCGATTGGCGGTCCGGCAGCGAAAAATCCGCGTCTGGTGCGAACCGTGCTTGGTGCTGACGTCGCTGAACTGACTGAAAGCGAGCAGACTGACGGTGATATCCGTGTGGTTTCTGGTTCAGTATTGAACGGAACGACCGCACAGGGTGTTCACGGCTTTTTAGGTCGTTTCCATTTGCAAATCTCATTGCTAAAAGAAGGTCGCGAGAAGAAATTGTTTGGCTGGATCACGCCTGGTTCAGACAAGCACTCAGTGACCCGTGCCTACTTAGGTCACTTAAGTGGCAGCAAGAAATTCGATATGACAACAACTACCAATGGCTCTGAACGTTCTATGGTGCCAATTGGTAACTACGAACGCGTTATGCCCCTGGACATCATTCCCACGCTGCTTTTGCGTGATTTGATCTCTGGTGATACTGACAGTGCTCAGGCGTTAGGTTGCCTGGAATTGGATGAGGAAGATTTGGCATTGTGTACTTACGTATGCCCTGGCAAATACAACTATGGTCCGATCCTGCGCGACGTTTTGACCACGATTGAGAAAGAGGGTTAAGTCATGGGTTTAAAAGCGTATTTAGAGAAAATCGAACCAAACTTCGAGCCAGGTGGTAAACACGAGAAATGGTACGCGCTGTACGAAGCGGCTGCGACCATCTTCTACACGCCGGGCAAAGTAAACAAAGCCAACACACACGTGCGTGACAGTATCGACCTGAAACGCATTATGATCATGGTATGGATGGCAACCTTCCCAGCCATGTTCTTTGGTATGTACAACATTGGCTTCCAGGCAAGTGAAGCCATTGCTGCTGGCGCAGGCACATTGCCTGATACGTGGCAGGCTGGTCTGTTTACCGCGCTAGGTGGTGACCTGACGAATTCTGGCATATTAGGTATGTTCTTCTATGGCGCCTGCTTCTGGCTGCCAATTTATGCCGTCACTTTCATTGTGGGTGGCTTCTGGGAAGTCCTGTTTGCCTCTGTGCGCAAGCACGAAGTTAACGAAGGTTTCTTCGTGACTTCAGTGTTATTCGCACTGACATTGCCAGCCACTATTCCATTGTGGCAGGTAGCGTTGGGTATTACTTTCGGTGTGGTAATCGCCAAAGAAGTGTTCGGCGGAACGGGCCGTAACTTCTTAAACCCGGCGCTTTCTGGCCGTGCGTTCCTGTACTTTGCTTATCCTGCACAAATTTCTGGTGATCAGGTCTGGGTTGCAGCAGATGGTTACTCAGGTGCAACGTCTCTGAGCCAGGCAGCATCAGGTAATCTTGATTACAGCAATATGGACCAGTGGATGAACAGCTTCTTTGGGACCATCTCTGGCTCTGCCGGTGAAGTCTCGGCGCTGGCTATCCTGATTGGTGGTTTGTTTATCATGTATATGCGTATCGCAAGCTGGCGTATTGTTGCCGGTGTCGCGTTAGGTGTGGCGTTCTTTGCAACGTTGCTTAACATGATTGGCAGCGATACTAACTACATGTTTGCGATGCCCGCACACTGGCACTTTGTTGTTGGGGGTCTGGCATTTGGTATGTTCTTCATGGCGACCGATCCGGTATCTGCGTCCTTCACCAACAAGGGGAAATGGGCATACGGTATCTTCATCGGATTTATGACCGTACTGATTCGCGTCCTGAACCCTGCATTCCCGGAAGGGGTTATGCTGGCAATTCTGTTTGCTAACCTGTGGGCGCCACTGTTCGACTATTTTGTCGCGCAAAGCAATATTAAGCGGAGGGTAGCTCGTGTCGGCTAAGAAAGAGTCTTTAGGAAAAACAGTCGGCATCGTTGTTGCTGTCTGTCTTGTATGTTCTATCGTTGTATCTGGTGCAGCCGTTGGTCTTCGTTCTTTGCAACAAACTAACGCTGCGCTGGATAAGAAAACTAACATTCTGACTGCCGCGGGTCTGTATGAGACCGGCATGAGCAATAAGCAGATTGAAAGTACTTATGCAGAGCGCGTTGAGCAACGTTTTGTTGACCTGGAAAGCGGTGAGTTTACCGAAGCACCAGAAGCTGACTACGACATGTACAAAGCCGCTAAGCAGACTGAGTACAGCACGAAGGTGACTAACAGCAATGTGGGTTTCCAGCGTCGTCCAAACGTGGCTAGCGTATACATGGTTCGCGACGAGACTGGTGACGTATCGCGCGTCATCCTGCCGGTACACGGCAGCGGTCTGTGGGATCTGATGTACGGATTCCTGGCGGTTGATAACGACGGTCAGACTGTCAGAGAGCTGATTTATTATCAGCAAAAAGAAACGCCTGGACTGGGCGGTGAGGTGCAAAATCCTGCATGGCAGGATAAGTGGGACGGCAAGAAGCTTTACGAAGATGGCGAAGTCGCTATCCGCGTGAAGAAAAATGCTAACCCAAGCAACCCACACTCAGTGGATGCACTATCAGGTGCAACTCTTACCAGTAACGGTGTGGAAAACACCATTCGTTACTGGACTGGTGAACAGGGCTTTGGCGAGTTCCTGAAGAAACAGGCATGGCGTTCATAAGGGGATTTTCATGGCAGATACTAAAGAAATGAAAAAGGCCCTCCTGGGGCCCATCCTGGACAACAACCCAATCGCCTTGCAGGTTCTGGGGATTTGTTCAGCACTGGCAATTACGACCAAACTGGAAACAGCCTTGGTAATGTCACTGGCGCTAACCAGCGTTGTGGCGTTCTCAAACCTGTTTATCTCTCTGATTCGTAACCAGATTCCGTCAAGTGTACGGATTATTATTCAAATGACGATTATCGCTTCACTGGTAATCGTGGTTGACCAGATTCTGAAAGCTTACTCTTATGAGATATCCAAACAGCTTTCGGTGTTCGTGGGACTGATTATTACCAACTGTATCGTTATGGGACGTGCAGAGGCATACGCGATGAAGAGTCCGCCTCTGATGAGTCTGCTAGACGGTATTGGTAATGGTCTGGGCTACTCCTTCATCCTGATTGTTATCGGCACCATCAAAGAGTTGTTCGGTTTCGGTACCATTCTTGGATTTGAAATTCTGCCACTGGTACAAAACGGTGGTTGGTATCAGGGTAACGGTCTGTTAATTCTGCCGTTCAGCTCATTCTTCCTGATTGGCGGCATGGTGTGGTTCATCCGTACTATTCGTCCAGAGCAAGTAGAGCCTAAGGAGTAAGTCGTGGAACATTATTTATCTCTATTTGTGCGCTCAATCTTTGTTGAGAACATGGCACTATCGTTGTTCCTGGGTATGTGTACATTTTTGGCCGTATCCAAGAAAGTAAAAACAGCGATGGGTCTGGGTGTTGCCGTTATCGTGGTACTGGGTATTTCGGTACCGGTTAACCAGATTATTTACGTAAATATCCTGGCACCGGGTGCGCTGGAATGGGCTGGCTTCCCTGAAGCGGACCTGAGCTTCCTTAACTTCCTGACCTTTATCGGCGTTATCGCAGCGTTGGTACAGATTCTGGAGATGAGTCTGGATAAGTTCTTCCCTGCCTTATATAACGCGCTGGGTATCTTCCTGCCGCTGATCACAGTTAACTGTGCCATCTTTGGTGGTGTGGCGTTTGCGGTACAACGTGAATACACACTGAGCGAAAGTGTCGTTTACGGCGTAGGTAGTGGTATCGGTTGGGCAATTGCCATCGTATTGCTGGCTGCCGTACGTGAAAAACTGAAATATGCCGATATGCCTGAAGGTATTCGTGGTCTGGGCTCTGTGTTCATGATCGCGGGTCTGATGGCGCTGGGTTTCCAGTCTTTCACTGGTATTCAGCTGTAATCGAGCTCGGGAGCATATAAATGAATCAAGTAGAAATATTTCTTGGCGTCGGCATGTTCATTGCCATCGTATTGGCGCTGGTATTCATCATCATGTTTGCCAAGTCGAAACTGGTACCTAGTGGTGATGTGAAAATTACGATTAATGACGATCCTGACAAAGCCATTCAAACTCAGCCAGGCGGTAAATTGCTTGGTGCGCTGGCAGAAGCGGGTATCTTCGTATCTTCAGCGTGTGGTGGCGGTGGCTCATGTGGCCAGTGTCGTGTAGATGTGAAGTCAGGTGGTGGTGAAATTCTGCCAACCGAACTGGATCACATCACTAAGCGTGAAGCCCGTGAAGGTTGCCGTCTGTCATGTCAGGTTGCGGTTAAGCAAGACATGGATATCGAACTGCCTGAAGAAGTGTTTGGTATCAAGAAGTGGGATTGTGAGGTTATTTCTAACGATAACCAGGCAACGTTCATCAAAGAACTGAAACTGAAGATTCCAAATGGCGAAAGTGTACCTTTCCGTGCAGGTGGTTATATTCAGATTGAAGCTCCGCCGCATCACGTGAAGTACAAAGACTTCGATATTCCAGAAGAGTATCGTGGCGATTGGGAGCGCTTTGGCTTCTTTGATATCGAATCAAAAACGGATGAAGAAGTTATTCGTGCCTACTCCATGGCGAACTACCCGGAAGAAGAAGGCATTATTATGCTGAACGTGCGTATTGCTACGCCGCCGCCTAATAACCTGAGCCTGCCTGCCGGTAAGATGTCTTCTTACATCTGGAGCCTGAAAGAAGGTGACAAAGCGACTATTTCTGGTCCATTCGGTGAATTCTTTGCGAAAGAAACCGATGCGGAAATGGTATTCGTTGGTGGTGGTGCAGGTATGGCACCTATGCGCTCGCACATCTTCGATCAGCTTCGTCGTCTTAAGACAGATCGCAAGATTTCGTTCTGGTACGGTGCACGTTCACTTCGTGAAATGTTCTACACGGAAGATTTCGACGAGCTGGCGGAAGAAAACGATAACTTCGAATGGCACGTAGCCCTGTCTGATCCTCAGCCAGAGGACAACTGGGAAGGTCAAACAGGCTTTATTCACCAGGTGCTTTTAGAAAACTATCTGAAAGATCACCCGGCGCCGGAAGACTGTGAGTTCTACATGTGTGGGCCGCCGATGATGAACGCCGCGGTAATCAACATGTTGAAAGACCTCGGTGTAGAAGATGAAAATATCATGCTGGATGACTTTGGTGGTTAAGACAGCAGCGGTATAATGAAAGGGGGCAGAGGCCCCCTTTTTTTATAGTGAGGGATTGCAGTGAAAGCAGCTTATATACAAGTACTTATTGTCGCTATTGTGGTATGTATTCTCAGCGCATGTACCAGCGAGAAAATGCCTGTCGTGCACCTGAATGGTCCGACGATGGGAACCACTTATAACATTAAATACGTGGTAGAAAACGAAGACGCAATAGACGATCTTCAGCGCAAAGTTGATGAACGCCTGGCCGAGATCAATAAGCTGATGTCGACGTATGACACGACTTCCGAGCTGTCCCGGTTCAATCAATATCGCTACACAGATACGTTTGCCGTGTCTGATGAGACACAACTGGTCGTCACAGAGGCATTACGTCTTGGTGAGTTAAGTGATGGCGTGTTAGACATTACAGTAGGGCCGCTGGTCAATCTATGGGGCTTTGGTCCTAACAAGCGACCAGCACAAATCCCAACGCAGGCTGAGATAGACGAAGTGCGTAACTTTGTGGGCCTGGATAAGGTGGCAGTGAGTGATTCCGGTCTCACTAAGCGACATCCCATGGTATATGTCGATTTGTCTACCATTGCAAAAGGTTACGGCGTTGATCAGATAGCGGAGCTACTGGAACGTCACGGCCTGAAGAACTATCTGATAGAGATCGGCGGGGAAATGCGGGTTCGCGGCCATCGCGGCAATGGCGATCCCTGGTTGATTGCAATAGAAAAACCGGTAACGACGGAACGGGCCATTCAAAAAGTTGTCTCTATAGGCAGGAACGCCATAGCAACATCCGGAGACTACCGGAACTACTATGAAGACGATGGCGTAAGATATTCACATCTTATCGACCCGCGTACCGGCAGACCGATTTCGCATAATCTGGTGTCGGTAACGGTGGTTCATCCTTATTCGATGACGGCAGACGGTCTTGCGACTGCGATTAATGTGATGGGATGGGAACAAGCCATATCACTGGCTGAAGAACAGGGATTAGCGGTGTTATTGATTCGAAAAACCGACGATGGTTTTGAAGAGTATATTTCATCAGAATTTGATAAAATTGTAGACGTACATAATTAGTGCGTAGCAGCTTAGAGGTTTAACATGTCCACGTTTATTCTTGCCTTTGTTTTCTTTTTGGCGATGGTGCTTGCCATGGCCGTTGGATACCTGGTGCAGAGAAAATCCATTTCCGGAAGTTGTGGTGGACTGGGTGCATTAGGCATTGAGAAAGCCTGTGACTGCCCTGAACCCTGCGACAGAAAGAAAGCGCGTATGGAAAAAGAAGAGGCGCGGGAAAAGAAGCTCAAGGAATGGAAGCAGAATCAGATTCTATAATTGGATTTAACGCAGCCTGACTGCGTTTATCAGAGCATTAAAAAAGCGGGTCATTATTAGACTCGCTTTTTTGTTTCTGCACCTCGCAATTAACCAACCGACGTACTTACCATTTGCGACTGAACCGGCAAGTAAACTTGCGTTGGGATCAATCCTATACCTGGTTATCTTCTGACAAGCAGACTGTTGCGAAGCGACGCTATCGATAGCGAATCAGGCGAACCAAAGCTGATTGTCGCGTCTAACCAGCGGCGCTTCGACCTTTGCCTGTATCGCCGGTAATAAACCCAGCGGTGCCAGGAGCGTATCTACTGTGGCTTTGTCCTGACCAGCTAACTGCCCATAGCAGGCTTGTACTCGTTGCCACTTCCATTGCAGAAAAGGAAAGGTCTTGCGCTGGCCGCTAATGTCGCCAATAGAAAATGACAGACTGCCGACAGTTCTTGGTACCGGTTCTGCGTGCCCGGTGGCCGCAAAATCTGCAACTTGCTTCAGAGTTTGAATAATAACGTCTCCCATCTCGTCGGCCATGCGCGCAATGATGGGCGTTATCAGACCGGAATCGGTCAGCGCGGTGACGGTGGTATCCAGAGGCGAGGAAAATGTCATTCTCTGTATCCACGCTGACACAGCTGGCGCCTTTTCATCCATAAGTCGTTTAGAGTATGGATCGCGGCCCAGGTGGGCGTAAAGCGGACCATAAAGTCCAAAGTCTGCCAGGGTCGGCGTATTGCCAAAAATGAAATCAGATTGAGTCAGGCAGGCGTTTAGGTCACTGAGTAACTCAAGATAGCTCTGTTCGATGGCAGGAATTGTCTGTGGCGTTACTCCGAGGACAGGTAGCGCGCCGGCAAAACGCTCAGCTAATTGCATTCCTACTTGTAGCTGCTCTTCTGACGTCGCATCAGGGACGGCGGTAAAACCAAATTCACCGTAAGCAAAGCGCCGGTTTTCTTCAATACTCCAGCGGTAGTGCATTGCAGGGATCACCAGCCACTCATCGCCATAACAGTGCAGCAGTTCTGCCAGAAAATTTGTGACAGCATCCGGTGTGGCAACCGGATTATTGGGAAAGCGTGACTCCAGCTTATCGATAATGACAGTCGTGTCCTGCCAGACTTCATCTTCCGGCGTGACTAATACCGGAATATAACGTACCCCAGTGCGGGGGATGATCACGCTCTTATAGCACGATTGCGTCGATAGCGTTTCGTCGAAAGGGATCGCTTTGTAGCGCAAATAGCTGCGCAGTTTTCCGGTGTACAGTGAGCAGGGCGAACCTATCAGGGTATATTTCGTATCCAACGGCATGACCATGAATATTTGAAGATGTAAGTAAGCGTAGCGAACTTATCTCTCACTTTGGCTTATATTCTCTGATAGTTATTTATTGATAGTGGTGAGACATGTCGATTCGCATTATCCCTGAGCCGCTAGAGAGTGAATGTCAGTTCTGTATGACTTGCACCGCTTCAACGTCGATGTGAGCCCCCCCTTGCGGCCCCGGAGCTGGCAGGGGAGTAGGTTATTTTGCCTTTGCGGAATGCCGGTTTAGGGGTGACAGACGCGATAAATCCGTTAGAATACTGGTTAAGTATACAGTTGGTATTAGCTTTGCGAAAAATCATTCACATCGATATGGATTGCTTTTATGCCGCTGTCGAGATGCGTGACAATCCGGCGTTGCAATCAGTACCGATCGCTATTGGCGGAAGTTCAGATCGTCGCGGCGTCATTTCTACCTGTAATTATCCGGCCAGAAAGTACGGCGTGCGTAGTGCAATGGCTACGGCCTATGCGATGCGCCTGTGTCCGGACCTGGTGCTGGTGAAAGGTCGCATGGATGTGTATGCCCGGGAGTCGCAGAAAATTCGCGCTATCTTTGCAGATTATACAGATCTTATCGAACCGCTATCACTGGATGAGGCCTATCTTGATGTCAGTCATTCAAACCTCTTTGGTGGCAGCGCCACGTTGATTGCCGAAGATATCCGGCGGCGCATAAAACAAGAGCTGAATCTCACTGCAAGTTCCGGGGTAGCACCCTGCAAGTTTGTAGCAAAAGTGGCCAGCGATGAGAACAAGCCCGATGGTATATGCGTAGTTACACCTGACAAACTTGATGCCTTTGTGCGAACCATGCCGTTGGGAAAAATTCCCGGCGTGGGCAAGGTCACGTTGCAAAAGCTGAATCGACTTGGGCTACACACCTGCAATGATGTGCGTCAGTACCCGTTCGAGCGGATACAGCGAGAGCTTGGAAAGTTCGGCAGTGTATTATGGAACCGCGCGCATGGCGTTGATGACCGTGAGCTCTCTGTGTCCCGGGTACGAAAGTCCATTGGTGTGGAACGCACGCTAAGTGAAGATATTCATACGCTGGATGAATGCAGAGCATTTATCCCTGTGCTAATGGAAAAACTCCGGGAGCGAATGCTAAGCCATAAGCAAAAGACCGGTAAAGCGGTCCGTTTGCGTACCCAGGGTGTTAAGCTGAAGTTTAACGACTTCCAGCTTACGACGGTGGAACATCGTCAGGGAGCGTTATCAGAGGACTATTTCTATACGTTACTGGATGAGGCTTTTGCCAGAGCGACGGGGCGGGGGATCCGGCTACTGGGTCTGCACATCGGATTAGCCGACCCAACAGATATCCAGCAGTTACTTTTGCCATTAGAGGACTAACATGTCACATATTTTGAAAACCGGTCGCTACCAGCATTATAAGGGCGCGCACTATGATGTTATTGGCACGGCTACCCATTCAGAAACCGAAGAAACCTTGGTGATATATCGCCCGTGTTATGGAGAGCGTGCTTTATGGGTAAGGCCACTGTCTATGTTTACCGAGACCGTATTGCGCGACGGAGAGGAAAAGCCCAGGTTTGCTTTTCTTAAACCACAACCAGAGGGCGTGGAGCAACCTATCTGATTGTTACTACAGCGGTGAAGATGCCTGTCAGGAATATATAGCCTGGCGTAAATCGCAATTACTCACAAAAAGGTGATCTTTGTAGCAGTAATGCGCATAAATGAATCGGTAACGACTCACTTTGGAGCAATCAGAATGAAAATAATCCATCGCCTGGCCGCAACGGTCTGCGCGGTTACGCTGTCGTTTGGTGCGACCGCTGACGACAGATTCGCAAATGTAGAAATCACAGATACCCCGCTTAATGGGGCCGTGCATATGTTGCAGGGCTCAGGTGGTAACATTGGTGTATCAGCGGGTGATGACGGCATACTCATCATTGATGATCAGTATGAGCCACTGGCTGAGAAAATTGCCGCCGCGATGGGGAAGCTGGGCAGTGATAAACCCAAATATATTATCAATACCCACTATCACGGCGATCACACCGGTTCTAATGCCTTCTTCCACGAACACAAAGGTTCAACCATCTTTGCCCACGAGAATGTGCGCGTCCGTCTGGCAAATGACGATAAGGTTTCTGAAGCCGCCCTGCCGGTGGTGACTTATGAAGATGGCATCAAGCTGCACTTCAACGGCGAGACGTTACACGTCATGCATTTGCCAAATGGTCACACCGATGGTGACAGTGTGGTGTGGTTTGAAGAACCTGATGTGTTGCATACCGGTGATTTGTTCTTCAATGAGCGCTTTCCGTTTATCGATCTGAAGTCTGGAGGTAGCGTTGAAGGTTACATTACCTCTGTAAAAACACTGCTGGGTAAAATCGATGACGATACGGTGATTATTCCCGGTCACGGTCCGCTCGCCAACAAGGCAGATTATCAGGCGTTCCTTGAGATGATTGAAGCGACCCGCGACATTGTGCAAAAGCACAAAGCTGATGGCATGAGTGTTGACGATATTGTAGAACAGGGCTTAGGAGATAAGTGGTCAGCATGGAGCTGGAACTTCATTACCGAAGAGCGCTGGATTAACACCCTCTACTAAAACACTATTGGTAGTCGATTAAATAAGGGGCCTGTTGGCCCCTTTTACTGTGTATCACACACCCTATCCTGAAAGTTTCCTCGCCGACTTTCTATCCATCAATGGTTACTACCTCGCAGCCTCATCCACACGCTGTCTGGCGGACTTCAGATACTGCTGCCATCCCGGCCTGTCTATAAATGCATTTGGCTCTGAAAGGTTCTGCAGGTTCTGCTGATATTTCTTCCAGCGACCAAATGTTCTTGCATGAGGAGTCAGAAAAATATCCACATCGAGTGCCTCCAATTGCAGGAAACTTTTCTCAAACGCTTCAATCGTATTCTTGTCTTTAAAAAGGGTCAGCGTGAGAGGCGGGGACAAACCACAGCTAAGCAATACGTGGTGTTGGACACCCCGATCGGTAACCGGAAAGTACCAACTGGTGCACCCCGGCATGTGGCCGGGGGTAGAAACGGGGGTAAGCCGGTGAGAACCCAGCTCAAGAACCTTGTTATCTGAAAATGCCTGAACGTCAGTTACCGGCGGGTATTGTAAAAACGGCAGGTGAGTCAGAAAACTTAGCGGCCCCAACATAGTGTCGCTTTGCCCGCCACGACGAAGAATTTGCGCACTGTCATGGGAAGCCAGAACCGTTGCGCCTGTATGAGATTGAATGTCCGCCAGACCGCCCGCGTGATCAAGATGCGCATGCGTGTTTAGCTGCCACTTGATATCACGTGGTGAAAAGCCAAGTTCGCGGACACTATTGAGGATCATGCTTGCTGTGCCGGGGTAGCCCCCATCAATCAGTACATGGCCCGAATCGTCAACCAACAGGAAGGCCGTGACATCATTGGCGCCAACATAATACAAATTCCCTGCAATGTTAAACGGTGTGGCGGGCTGCTGCCCACCGTTATCAGACGCTTTCCGCCAGGCGGGGTACGCTGTGAACAAGATAGCGAAAATGCCTGTAAGGAGGATGCCGCCAACAACATAACGCGTCTTCATCAGTCTGCGCCAGTGCTGCTCTGTGAACGCCTTTTCAAAATGAAATACAACAGGCTGCCAGCCACGCACTCACCGATAAGAAACCACCAGGCGTTGGCGGTTGACTGCGCAACAGACCAGGCACAAACCGCGATGGCGATGACCGGAACGACCCAGGCCAGGACCACTTTCAGCAAGGTTGCCTGTGTCAGCCAGCGCCTCTGATGCTGCAGTTTTAACAGGGCTGAGATACAGAGAATATACACCAATAGCCTGGACAGCACGCTGGCGACTGCCAGCCAGACAAAGCCACCGCTCAACGCCATAATCGCTGCAAAAACACCCAGCACGATAATTGATACGTCCGGCGTGGCAAAACGCGGATGGACATGAGCAAAGGGAGCCGGCAACGTTTTCTCCTTCGCCATGGCAAAGGTGAGCCGTGATGTGGAAATACTGTTAGCCAGCAAGTTCCCGGCAACAGAAAACACCGCGGTTAGTGTCAGAATGATAGCGCCAACCGGACCAAACAACGTATCGGCGAGCGCGATCAGCGGTGCATCGTCCGGTTCGCCTGCACCCATGGTGTGCCAATACACGTATTGCACAGTAAAGTAAAAAAGTGCGATAGCAATAACGGTCACCATCAGGGCTCTTGGGATCGTTTTGGCCGGATTTCGCGTTTCACCGGAAGTCACCACGACGGTTTCAAAACCAATAAATGCGTAGAGTGTCAGCAACGCCCCGGCACCCACCGTATCAATCGGTGGCAGAGTAAAGGTTGAGGTGTGCTCAGGTAAGCTGATAAGGCCCGTTATAATCAGTGCCATAAACGGAAGCAGTTTGAGCAGGGTGATTCCATCCAGTGCACGGATCGCTCTTTTCACACCGGTTACGTTAACCCAAATCAGCAAACCACTGATAACGAGAATCGCCAAAGATTCCCCCATCGATGTTTGCAGTTGTGGCCAGAGGTATCCGGCGTTCAACAATAACACGTGCATGTTGGCCGCAATGGCCGTGGCACGTGCCAGGTAATACAACCAGCCTGTCTGAAAGGACGCAAAGGGGCCAAAAGCAGCCTCGCTATAGACTGTCGGCCCGCCGGTTTCCTGAAGCTTTACAGCAAGCTGGCCAAAACACCAGACAATGGTCAGCATCAGGCCGCCAAACAACAGGAAGATCCATGGACTGGCTGCACCCAGAGTGGCAGCCATTTTTGCTGGCAACGCAAAGATGCCAGCGCCAATCAAGCCGTTTAATACCAGAAAGCTGGCACCAAGAAAGCCGATGTTGCGTTTCAGCTCCATATCAACAAACTGTGCTTATCGCCCGGTCGCATCGTAAACTTTTTCACCGGCAAGATAGGTTTCGAGCACCTGAACTTTCCATAAATCCTCTTCTGGAATGTTAAACAAGTCTCTGTCAATGAGCAGGAAGTCAGCCCACTTGCCAGGCTCTAACGTGCCCAGCGTTTGCTCCATGTGTGCGGCGTAGGCGGCATCCAGCGTAAAGCCGCGAAAGGCCTGTTTCAGTGTCATGGCTTCGTGGGCATACCAGCCTTCTACTGGCTGATTGTTTCTGTCCTGACGTGTCACGGCGGCATGAATGCCGTAAAACGGGTTAGCAAGCTCAACGGGAAAGTCAGAGCCCAGCGGCAGAGCTATCCCCGAGTTCAGTAATGTCTGCCAAGCATATGCGCCTTTCATGCGTTTTTGACCGATACGGTCTTCGGCCATGTTCATGTCGCTGGTGGCGTGGGTAGGTTGCATAGAGGGCAGCACTTCCAGCTCCGCGAAGCGAGGCAGATCTTCTACCGCAACTACCTGCGCATGCTCAATACGGTTTCGCAGCGCTTTCCCACCGGTTGTATTGAAGGTTTTTTCAAACTGATTTAATGCCAGATGGTTGGCTCTGTCTCCGATGGCGTGAAAGTTCAACTGGAAGCCATTGCTGATAATGTGAGTAAACAAGGCGTCGAAATCATCAGGCTGTGTGAGCATTAAACCGTGTTGATGCGGTGCATCAGAATAGGGTTTTAGCAGCGCCGCGCCACGACTTCCCAGCGCGCCATCGCCATAGGCTTTTACTGACTTTATTTCGAGAAAATCATCAGCACTGTCGATAAGTCCGTTTTCCAGCATGGTGTTTAGCTCGGGATCGGTGGCCGCTATCATCGCGTACACGCGAACCGGCAGAGTTCCTTCTACCGCACGCTTCAGATAAAAGTCGTATACGTCACGACTAATGCCAGCATCGTGCATCGACGTGACACCTAGCGATAGTAATTGCTCACCCGCAGCTTCAAGTTGCGCGTCGTATTGCGCGACACTGGCTGTTGGCATGTGTTGTTCTACCATCGCCATGGCGTTATCAATAAGTACGCCGGTGGCGTTACCGTCGGCGTCACGAATAATCTGACCGCCTTCCGGGTCCGGGGTTTCAGGCGTAATGCCGGCGAGTGCCAACGCCTCACTGTTCGCCCAGCCAGCGTGACCATCAACGCGGGTGAGCCAGACAGGACGATCGCTGATTTGCTTATCCAGCATGGCAGCGGTGGGGAAGGCTCTGTCGGGCCATAGCTCCTGATTCCAGCCGCGGCCGGTTATCCAGATTTGCTGCGGATTGGCAAAGGCGTAAGCCGCAACAGCCTCTGCGGCTTCTTTTGCAGAACCACTTTCGCGCACATCGACTTCAAGCAGGTTGGCACCCAGTCCCAGCAGGTGACCATGGGCATCAATTAAGCCCGGTATCAGCGTTTTGCCTTTGCCGTCAATGACGGTATCGGCCTGTGGAGTTTCAGCATCCAGCGATACCACTTTTCCGTCTTCGATAAGAAGAGCGTTAAAGCTTACAAGCTCGCCACTGCTGTTAAGGGTGTAGCCTTTTACATTTTCAACCAGCGTTGTTGAAGCCAGAAGCGGCAGCGAGACCGCCGACAGGCTAAGGGTCAGTACACGGAGTAATAGCGTCATGCGTTATCTTCCTGTTGGGTAATGTTTGGGGGCTGCTGCAAATAGTCAGTGTGCCAGATTTTGCTCATACTGGCTTGACTGATGTTGCCGCCAGACAGCATCACCAGTGCCGTTTGTCCGGGTGGCGTATTAACGGCCCACGCCGCTACCGCAGCCATGCTCATCGCGCAGGTTGGCTCAACGTGAATTTTCAGCAGGTGTTGCAACCATTGTGTCCAGTAGGCAATCTGGTTTTCTTCCACTTCATAGAAATCATCAAGCTGTTGCAACAAGGGAAAGGTGTGTTCGCCTACGCTGGGCGTAGCAGCACCGTCGGCCAGGGTGTCCGGCATACCATCAAGGGTTTCTATCTGACCCGACTGCAACGAGCGCGAGGCATCATTGGCGGCGGCCGGTTCAGCGCCAATTACGCTGGCGTCTGGCATCAGCTCGCGGGTGACCAGCAGTGCACCACTTAACAGACCACCCCCACCGCAGGGCGCAAATACCGCATCGACATGGCCGGCATCCTGCAGCGCTTCAAGCGTCGCAGTGCCCTGACCGGCGATAATGTCCGGGTGGTTATAAGGCGGGATCCAAACCGTATCAGCGGCGTTTGCTGCTTCTGCGACGGCGCTGTCAGCTTCTGTGCGGGTAGGGAACAGGCAAAGCTCCGCTCCGTAGCCGCGTGTTGCCGCTGCTTTTACCTCAGAAATACGCTGCGAAGAAAATATGGTGGCCGGAATGTGATACAGCGATGCGGCATACGCCACAGCCTGAGCATGATTGCCTGAACTGTTGGCGACAATATGTTTGGGCAGTTCGCCACGTGCTTCCATCGCGGCCAGGAAGTTGGTTGCGCCTCGTAACTTAAATGCCCCAGTGGTTTGCAGACATTCCGCCTTAAACAAAATGCGCTGACCCAGCCAGGTATTCAGCAAATGAGACTCCAGCAGAGGGGTGTGTTGCACTTTGCCGGCGATACGGGTCGCGGCAGCCGCAACATCGGCAAACGTCGTAAGCTCAGAAGCCAAGGTTTTTCCTTATATCAGAGGATGTTATCTGAGCATAACCCTACCACCAAGTCAGTGGTAGTGTGAACTGGTAATCGTCAGGAGTGTGTTTGTAGCGTTTGTTTGCCAACATTCAAACTTATCATCAGACAATGTCACTGCGCTTTGGTAAATTCGGTGGTTATAAATTTACAGCGACCGTGCACAATTGCATGCTAGAGTAGGTAGTGGCTACAGCGAAAGATTAAGGTATCTACATGCCAGCGCGAAAGATGACTAAGTAGTAGTACTTCGAGCGCGGAATACCGATTACGTAACGTGAATTACCAGAGGAGTGCGACATGGGATTATTCGATACACTAATGGGCAACGCCAGCGAAACCGACGCGGCCGAAATCCAGGAAGAGCTTGCGCCGGTCATGGCGGAGAGCGAGCAGGTGATTGCGGCGTTTAAATTAATCAGAGATTTGAGTGTATTTACCACCAAGCGTCTTATCCTGATTGATAAGCAGGGCCTGACTGGGCGTAAGGTTAATTATCACTCCATCCCTTACCGTGCAATTACGCAGTTTATCGTTGAAACCGCCGGACACTTTGATACCGACTCTGAACTTAAAATCTGGGTGTCAGGTCAGGACGCGCCGGTAGAAATTGAGATGAGTAAGAATTCCGCTCAGAAAGTGCAGAAAACGCTGGCCGATCAGATTTTTGGTTAATACCAATCCGCAATAACCTGCGATCACGTACTACTACGGGGTGGTATAAACCCCACTCGTGCTTATTGGGGGTGCTGAGATAGAGCGCCTGTATTGACGACATTCCTTTGGGGCCAGCGCACGGTTGTCAGCGAAGCACAGTGCGCTTCACCGCTAATCAGTTGCGTTAGCGCAGTGCGTGTAATCTTTGGTTTGCGCCAGTGCGTTGACAGTCGCTATCGCCCTGGCGGCCGCCTGCGGCTCTCCCAGAGCCTGTAAATCGCTCAACCAGTTTACTAAAAGCCGCTCGTTATATTGCATTAGCGGCCATATCGCTAACATCTTCCCTTCGTCAAATGAGGCGTCGATTACTTTTTCATCACCTGGAAAGTGAAAGTCGCTGACGTCCCGCATCATCGCGGTCAGGCGCTTACCTGTTAGCCTGAGCCCTGTGGTCTTGCTTCTGGACGCCATATCCTGCCCCAGTTTATGACATAAGGAGGCGGTAAGGAGCTCGGATGACGCCTGGCTGCAGAATGGGAAGAGTTCAGCAGGAAACACCTGATTGCCTGCCTCCATTCCCAATGCCGCGACGGTGGCAATATACAGACCAGATGATGTATGTTGATTTATCTGCTCAGATAATCGAATGATCCGCTCTGCATAGCCGTTTCCATAAAAGTCAGCCTGAAGCGCGCGGTTTATTGCGTACTGTACTTTTTCAGCGTTTCCTCGCGCGGCGAAATAGTTCGCCAGGTATATCCAGGACTGCGCATCGGAAGGCGAAAGGTGAAGCGTGTCGAATAGCGCAGAATGGCACTTCGCTAACGCGGGCGTTGCGGCACATACCCGAACCACCTCAAGTGCGACCAACGCATCAGGTTGCGCGCTGTGGAGCGCAATCAGTTTATCCAGCTTGTTTTCACCCTGCATCATCGATTCGCTCATAGCATCAAAAAATTCACTGTGCTTTTTGAGTTCATCAATCTTTTCGTAAAAAACCGGCGCGGGGTCGATGGCGTCGCTGGCTTGCGCGCTGTGATGAAGACAGGTATCAACGTAGTGGCCCAGTGTTGGTGATGTTGACGCTTGCTGCATGCGCAACTGAGTAGTATCAGAATGTGCCACGGGATGGGGTGGCGCATTTGACACCAGTGTATTCGCAGCATCCCCAGGGCGCGGGGTTGTGACCAGCAGATAAAGCCACGCCAGCAGTGCAACGATAATAAG
This sequence comes from Alteromonas antoniana, assembly GCF_019249295.1. Lineage (GTDB taxonomy): Bacteria > Pseudomonadota > Gammaproteobacteria > Enterobacterales > Alteromonadaceae > Alteromonas > Alteromonas antoniana. Next base: position 8,156 of record NZ_JAESDH010000036.1, on the reverse strand, counting down.
CGCTTTAAAGGGTGAAGAAAACATAAGGCGAAGATGTCGTTTTCCCGTAATTCGGGAAGTCGTTTAGCAACGTATTAAATCACCCTATCGGAATTATCGTCTGGCAACCAGAGCGCGGCGCAAATAAAAAGGCCACCGCATTCGCGGTGGCCTTAAATGGTGTCAGGCGTAACGACATTATCGCCTGATAATTCCGGCGTGACTTAGAATATGACAGTCATCGTTGCAGAACAGGTAGTCGTTCCTGTTTCACACACCTGGTAGTCATATACGCCGCCACCTTTGGTATTCAGTGCGTCAGTGTAAGCGCCGTCGTTAGCGGTAGTCGTTACAACACTGCCGTTACGGACTACATCAACGTCAGAGCCGGTTGCGCCAGACCAGGACAGATCCACTACCTGAGAGCCTTTCACTTTATAGCCAGTCGCGGTCAGTGTCAGATCGCCGCCAGTCTCGCCACCGCCGTTATCGCCACCACCGTTATCACCGCCACCGTTGCTGCCGCCGGCACAGCCGTTCGCTGTCAGATATGCGCTGGCATCTGCTGCCTGAACGATACCATAACCGAAGTAAACATCTTTACCTGCCGCGCCTGAGTCTCGAGCTGTAGCTTTCAGTGCCGCACGGATGTCTTCACCAGAACAGGTTGGGTGATTAGACCACACCAGTGCTGCTACACCTGCTACTGCAGGCGTTGCCATCGACGTACCGCTCATAAAGCCGTAGTCACTGGCACCGATGCTGATATCAACCGTTGATGCTGCAAGCAATGTGCTGCGATCTTCCTGCGCCGCTCCAACTGCTGGAATGCTGGTGTCATTAGTATCACCCAACGTACCGTAAAGCATGCCAGGCTCGTTGTTAATAACCACCGCGCCTACGCCGCCAGATTGTTCACAGTTGTTCACTTTGTCGTAGAACGAAATGCTGCCACGGTCGATAACGCACACTTTGCCAGAGGCATTCGTGTCAACCGCGTCGCCAATACCCATGAAGTAAGTGGCCGCGCTCGCATTACCCGAGTTTTCCATTGCAGAGGCTGCAACACCGGCACCGTCTGCGGACATTGAAGCCATTGTAGCGCCACCGGCAGGGTAGGTAGACAGGGTATCCACACCACCAGCGGTCACTTCTACGCAAATTGTTTCGTCAGACGTTGCGCGTTTACCGCGACCCGACGTACACGATGGATACTGCGAGAAGTCAGCAATGTTGTCATCGGCATCATTTGCACCAATCATCATAACCGCAGGATAGCCAGCAGGGTATGAACGGACATCGTTGCCATCGTTACCCGCTGCAGCAACAACAAAACCACCGTTGTTGACGAAGTCGATGAAGGCATTTTCTTCTGTGCTGTTAGCACCGCCGCCACCAAGGCTCATGTTGATGATGTTAGCGCCAGCCTGAGAACATTTCTGCGCTGCATAGGCCAAATCTGATGAGTAGCCCCATCCTTCAGCGTTAAACACTTTGATGATGTGCATATCAACGCCAGGTGCCATACCGACAACGCCGTAGCTGTTGTCAGCCGCACCGATAGTACCGGCTACGTGGGTACCGTGAGGGCCGCCATTGTCGAACCAGTTACCGGTACCCGGATCGTTATCACCGGTAATGTTGCTCCATACGAAATCCGGGTTGGAGTCATCCAGACCTGAATCGATAACACAGACTTTCATGGCAGCATTGGCGTCGAAAGTCACCTGATCAGCTTGTGCCTGATAAACGGCATAAGGTGTAATTTGCGTTGTGTCAGGGTTACCCGCGTCATCGTTGTACAATGCCATTGGGCGGCGGACCTGATCTTGCTCTACTAATTTTACGTGCGGGTTGTTCATCAACCCTTTTACATCCGATAACGACTTCCCTGAGAAGGTGGCGGCAATGAATCCGTTTGCGTCAATATGAATATCAGCACCTGACTGTTTAGCCAGCGCTTTGACGATGCCTTTACTGTTGTTGTCCACCTGGATGATGTATCTGTCGTTTGAATCCGCTAAAGCTGCGGTTGAACCGAGGGCTAGCAGGGTTGCTGCCAGTGTAGGTTTGATTGTTGTTTTTAACATATATACTTCTTCTTCACTTGTGATTGTTGTGTCTATTGTCGACTTCGGTCGATCTTTTCTGCTTAGACACCCCTGGAGGTCGAAACCCCGAATTTCAAATTACACTATGAAGAAAAACTAAACAAACGTTTGAAAGATTATTTGGGTATGAATTAATAAGCCTTGCTAATAAAAAGGCATAACCATCAGTGATGATTATGCCTTTGATATTTGTACTATTTTATACAGACTACTGCGCAGGATGCAGGTTTCTGTTAAAAAAGTTGGTTATCGTTTTGTATAAGTGGATCCCAGTCTGTTTGCCACGAATACTGTGCTTCTTGCCTGGATAATCCATGGTTTCAAACGGAATGGCTAAATCCTGCAAATGCTTGTACAGCATCGTGCTATGGGTAAATAACACGTTGTCATCCGCCATTCCGTGATAAATCAGCAGCGGCCCTTTCAGGTCTTTTGCGTACGGGAATACGGATGACTTTGTATAAGCGGCATCATCGGTTTTGGGGTTACCCATATACCGTTCGGTGTAATGGGTATCATATAAGCGCCAGTCGGTTACCGGTGCACCGGAAACCCCGGCTTTAAAGTACTCAGGCGCCTGGAACATAGCCATCAGCGTCATATAGCCGCCGTAGCTGTGACCGTGCACGCCAATCCGGTCGGCATCGACATAAGGCAGGGTACGCAGGAATTTAACGCCTTCCACCTGATCTTCTACTTCTATGCTGCCCATCTGCTTGTAGATCGGATCTTCAAACGCTTTGCCGCGATAATTAGAGCCACGGTTATCCAGCGAGAACACCACATACCCCTGATCCACCCAGTATTGCATCAGTAAGCCACGATTGCCGTACCACTTGTTCTGAACTACCTGCGCATGGGGACCGCCGTACAAAAATACGATAGCAGGATGCTTTTTCTCAAGGTTCTCAGGCTTATACATGCGGTACTTTAGGTCGGCGCCGTCTTGTGTAGTGATGGTGCCAAACTCAGGCTTTGTCCAGCTGTCCATGAAAGGATGAAGCGGATGGCTGTCGTCAACCTTGTTCTCTTCCAGCCAGGTAATTTGTTCACCACTGGCCTTATGCAGACTCACCTGATACGGAGTATTGATAGTGGAAAAACGATCAATATAAATAGACGCATCGCCACTGAAGGTAATTTCATGGAAAGCATCGCGCTTAGTGACACGTGTAACGTTTCCGCCTTTGAGGGGAACCTGATACAGATGACTCTCCAGAGGTGTGTCTTTGCGACCGGTGAAATAAACGATGCCAGCGTCAGTGTCGACAGCCTCCAGCTCATCCACTACCCAGTTGCCGTCGGTGATTTGCGTAACCAGCGAGCCGTCATTGTTATAAAGGTATAAGTGTTTAAATCCATCGCGCTCAGAGGCCCAGATGAACTGGTTGGAGTCAGCCAGAAACGTCAGGTCATCATGCAGGTTCACCCACGTCGGACTGCCTTCCTTGATAAGTACGTTCTGTTTGCCGGTGGATAGTGAATAGGCGCGAAGTTCCAGTGCCTGCTGATTGCGCGACTGCCACTGATAAGTGAAGGTATCGCTGTCAGGCATCCAGTTACCGCGGGCAAAATAAATGTCTTTCTCTTCACCCAAGTCCACCCAGGTTCGCTTTTGGGACTTGATGTTCTGGATAGCCAGTGTGACTTCAACATTGTCGGTACCGGCTTTTGGATATTTCTGCTCAATCATGTCGATTTTATCGGCATAGATTTCAGAGCGTGTGATGACATCTACCGGGCTTTCGTCTACACGGGTAAATGCGATATGACTTTCATCCGGCGCCCACCAGTAGCCGGTCATCCGACCCATTTCTTCCTGTGCCACGAATTCAGCCATGCCGTATTTGATATTACCACCACCGTCGTTGGTAATGGCAGTTTCCTTGCCACTGGCAATGTGTTTGATGATCACGTTCTGATCGCGCACAAAGGAGATATAGTTACCCTTTGGAGACAGCTTGATATCGGTCTCGAAAGCTTCAGTGTCAAGCAGCTGCTGCGCCTCTTTCTGGCCCAGCTGGTAGTAGTACACATCCCCGCCTGACGGAAACAATAACGATTTACCGTCGTCAGACCATTCATAGCTGACAATGCCTGAACCTGACAGGCGCATGCGCTCACGGCGGGCCTTTTCTTCGTCAGATAAATTTTCTTCGCCGCTATGCAGGTCATCAGAGTCAAAAAGCATGCGGGTTTCGCCACTCTCAATGTGATATTCCCACAAATCAAGGCGTTCGTAGTCGGTTTGCTTGCCTTTCAGAAAGGTGACGCGCTCGCCATCGGGTGATACTTTCAGGTTGCGTGGTGCATTGCCATCCAGTGAGGGAGACTCGAAAATGCGCTCAATTGTGAGCGTTTGAGCCTGAATTGCTGTACTGAGCATAAGGGCTCCAAAAACAAGGGCTTTTTTCATTGTTATCTTCATACTGCTGCTGTCGAAAGAATGATTGTAGTGATTACACAGGATGATACAAGGTGAGTAAGAAGAATTCCGCAATTGTGCTGGGAGCGACCGGTCTGGTAGGACAAAAGGTGGTTTCTTTGCTGTTGAAAGACTCTCGCTATGACGCTGTGACTGTATTGGTGCGACGACCTTTGTCCGCATCTATGTTCAGCGATCCGGAAAATAAACTGAATCCGGTAGTGATCGACTTCGATCAGTTTCAGGACTATCAGGGATATTTCTCGGTAAACCATGTTTACTGTTGTCTGGGCACGACGCTAAAACAAGCGGGCTCAAAATCTGCTTTTCGTAAAATCGATTTTGAATACGTTCATATTGCTGCGCAGTTGGCGAGAGCCCAGCGTGTTGACAGTTTTGTCTGGATTTCTGCAGTAGGCGCTGATGCTACCAGCAGCAGTTTTTATCTGCGGGTAAAAGGTGAGCTGGAAAATGCCATCATGCGCATGCCGCAGCTGGATCATGCTTCTGCAGTGCGTCCGTCACTGTTACTGGGGGATCGCAAAGACAGCAGGCCAATGGAATCTGTTGGTCAGGCGCTTGCACCTGTTCTAAAGCCACTTATGGTGGGGCCGCTGAAAAAGTATAAGCCTGTCGAGGCCGTGGAAGTGGCGCGCAAGATGGTTAGTTTGCAGCGGTTTGTTGACGAAGGAGGGTAGCCCCTTGGCGTTTCAGTGTAAGCAATTCAGCATCGAGCAGGACAAGTGCGCGATGAAAGTGAATACCGATAGCATGATCCTGGGCAGCTGGGTGGAAGTGGATGCGCAAACCCGGATCCTGGATATCGGCACCGGCACAGGCATTCTGGCGTTGATGCTGGCGCAAAAGGCAGGGCCTGAAGCGGTTATCGACGCTATTGAACTTGATGCGGATGCCGCCGCGCAGGCCAGAGAGAATGTGCTGGCTTCGCCGTGGGCAGAAAATATTAATACGTGCCAGGGCTGTGTGCTTTCTCAGGCTCCGGCCCGGCAATACGACCTGATCGTGTCTAACCCACCTTACTTTGAAGGTGCGAAATCCAGCAGCAATGCGTACAGCGGACAAAGTGATGTCAGGAAACAGGCAAGGCAAAGTGGCAGTCTGAGCTCAGACGCACTGTTTCAATGGGTTGCTGCCTATCTGGAGAAGCACGGTGATTTCTACTGTTTGTATCCCGCTGATGCCATACAGCAACTCATCCCGAACGCTGAAGCGGCAGGGTTATATTGTCACTCACTCATGTGGGTGCAAAGCCAGTCAAACAAGCCGGCTTACGTTGCTGCCTTGCGTTTTCGTCGTGAGCCATCAATAGTTAAGAAAGCATCATTAATCATTCACAACGAATCTGGTGAGTATTCTGAGGAATTCAGAGCACTCTGCCGGGAATACTATTTACATTTCTGAATCGCCGGGCGACTGACTATGCTGCCGATGTGTATTGAAAGATATGCAAACCGACTCGTTCTCCAGCCCTTTCTGTGGCAGGGGCGGGAATGGCGTGTGCCGTATTATCAGGTATATGCCAGGCTGTCATCTCCGGTTGCCGACGATACCGTTGACTATCGCTCCCAAAAAGTAGCGATCCTCAAATTGGGCAAGTATGATGTGCCGCTTTTTGATCCCTGTCACCAGGACATGGACGTATTACCGTCGCACGCGGTCGTGCTGAGTCATTGTGAAGGCAACCGGTTCGGACTTTTTGCCTACCCTGCAGATTCTATTCTGCAGCCGTTGTTTCTTCCGCTGGATGTACATAGTCTGCGTCGATAAAAGTAGCTTTACCAATCACATACCGGCGTAAGTCGGTAAAACAGGACACAACGTCATGCAGTATTTGGCGGAGGGCTTCGGTGCCCTGGCAGTCATTTTGAATTTTATTGGTTACCGGCAGAATCAGGTCGATCGTTACCTGATCATATCTGCGTGTGCACTGTTTAGCGTTAGCATCCACTTTTTCATGCTGGATGCGATGGCTGCAGGTGTTGGCTGTATGCTGGCAAGTATACGTAATGTGGTGGCGCTGAAAACCCGTTCCCACCGCGTAGTCGCGTTTTTTGTCGGTGCAAATCTGGCGTTTTTCGCATATGAATGGTTTGTACTGGATCACGGCTGGTTGATCATTGTTGCTTACAGCTCTTCACTGATTTTTACCGTGGGCTCAATAGTCCTGCAGGACGCGAAGCGAATTCGACAATGGTTTTTGGTCGCGGAGTCGTTGGGATTAGCTTACTCAATACTGGTGGGCAGTATTTTCGGCACCATTTTTAATGTCAGTAATCTGTTCAGTATTATCACTAAGCTGGTGCAGGAAAAGCGACGTATTCGCAAGTTATCTGAGGCAGATAAAACCACACCGTAGCGTGATAAGACTACGGTGTGATGTTTTAACAGGTTTTGATTTATGCGGATATTGGGGCAGTCGGAACCGGCTTTTTGGTCAACGCCCGACGCAAACCGAACAGATACAGGCCCGCAAAGGCGAATATCGCCAGCGTGGCAGGCTCACTGACTTCAACGCTGCTGTTATTGTCGGCGTTAACGGTTTCCTGCTGATCTTCAGAAGCCGGTGGAGTCAACGGCTCGTCGTTTGGCGCTATGTCACTGACATTAAAAACAGGTAACGGTTGCGGCGTGAGACTGGCTTGCTGATCGTTATTTCCACCATTAGCTCCGGGTTGTCTGCCGTCGTCGAAAAGGGGATCGTCGAGACCGTTGTCACCGGATCCGGTCTTATCAATGGCATACAAATCCAGTTTATCACCCGGATTTCCCGAAGGAATAATGCCACCGCCTGACAGCGATCCCAGTTGTCCAAAGCGTGATCCTGATTGTCCTGAACGAGAGTTACCGGTTGCCGCGTTAAAAAAGTTTCCGGTATTACCATCAAAGCTTACAGCTGCCCATAGTGATGCGCTGGATAACGTACCTCCATCCGGATCATCAAGGCCATAACGCTCTGGGTTGGTAGGATCGGTTATACTGCTGTCTTCAGGCGCGCGTTTACGGCTGATCAGGGCATCAACATCCCAGTTTCTGGTATCACCTTCCGGGTAAGTATCTTTAATAGTAGGCAGCGCAATAGGGTTTATGACAGAGCGGTCTGCCATTACCATTTGTTCCGCCTCTGCGGATACGGCTTTGCGGCGCAATGATTCTACCCGTTGGCCAGGTGCCTGGTCAGGCGACGGTTCAGCAAAGATTTGCGAGACACTGTCTTTCATTAAACCGGCAACATACTTACCGGTTGGCGTAGCGCCAAACATGGCAGCAATAGCAGATACCGACATTAACCCCAGCACAATAAGCAGGGCGGTATTTCGGCGTTTGTTTGCCACAGCTTTACGGCTACGGCGACGTACACGCACACGTGTGCGTTCATTATTATTATTCAACATGGTTTTTTCGCTCCAGTGGTAAAACTGGCTGGAAGCGTTTCAACATGGCTTTCCAGACAATTTGATCCTAGATCGTTCCGCTGAAGCGATCGACAGTGTAGATCACAACTATGTATATTTATTAATACGCATAAAAAAACCGCCACAAGGGCTAATGCCGATCAGTTAAGATTATTTTGATGATCGGTTGACCGATCTTTTCAAGGCTTCAAAATCCGATATCAGTCT
>NZ_JAESDH010000035.1 GCF_019249295.1 Alteromonas antoniana | reverse complement strand
GTACGTCTTTTTGTTGCCATCAGTAAAGTCTCCGTTAGTAAAATCTACGGAGGCTATTTTACGGAGTAGCTAAATCTGGGGAAGACGGCCTATATTGATCGCTTACGTTATCACGCACAAATCTTCGTTGCGACCTTAGGCGCAACCAACTACACCTATGTTGAAGCTGGTCGCTCACAACGTGAAGAAGACTGGATAATGGCGCACGTAAGAACGTTCCGCCACCTTGGCGGTGTACCCCGTTTACTTGTGCCGGATAACCTGAAATCGGCCGTTACCAAAGCCCACCGCTACGCGCCTACGCTAAATGAAAACTATGCCAAAATGGCGCGGCATTATGGCTGTGCCATTGTGCCTGCCCCCGGTGTGACGCAAGTAATGTGTCGTTGCTTCATTTAATTTCTGTGCGGCTTCTACTCCATGTTCAGACTTCATCTTGTCGAAAGCCTCATCAAAAACATGCTGTACAAGCCTGGAAATTTGACGACTCGTTAAACCACCGCGACCGCGAATTTTTTCGACCAAAACGGTTTGTTCACCTTTGGATGGTAACGGTGACAGTCCACGCCATTCTCTATATCGTTTCAAAAACGTGAGATAACCCGGTGGTACCGTGATATCTCTAATCTTTTTGCCTTTTCCATAGGCCTTAAACCACCAGTTATTGTCCTCATCAGTCCAAAAATGGCTCATTAACGGTGTCCAGTCTTGGCGCTCTGAAAGCTCTGAAAGCCTCAGAAATAGGGTTTTCATGGTAGCAATAACGAATAAATTGCGTTCCACAAGCGGATCGTTATCTGCCATCTCAACCGCAGTATCCAAGAGATATTGCCATTGCTGCTCCGTTAATCGACTGATCGTTTTCACCTGACTGTCTTTAATCATATATTTGCAGTCACGTTTTGCTAATGGAATAGGATTGCCGAAACAAATTTCTTCATCGATGAGATGACGGTAAAAAGAACTTAATGCCACAAAGGTAGATTCGAGGGTTTGCAATGACGGTTGGTACTTTTTCGGATCGAGCACTCTTTCCTTATCGTATTTTGGCGGCGTTTGTCTGAACGGCGTCCACTTAAGGTTTGAAGCAAAATATCCGTTATTGAGGCTAAATCGATCATGGAGCTGCGTACTTATCCATTTAACTGGTGGCGCCACACAAAAATCAATGTATCGCAAAATATCTGCTTTACGTAAGTCGTCTACTGGCTGCTTATCCACCATGAAGACCCACAGTAGAAACTTTTCGATGTCATTTCGAAAACGCACATACGTGTGCTGTGATTTGTTGCGACCGATATATAAAAGATATTCTTTCGCCCAGTCCCAGTGCTGTCTCATCCATATTGGTTGCTTATCTAAGAATGAACTTAGTTGTGGATAGTCAGACAGACTGAGCTCTGCCAGCTCAGTATACGTGGGAAACAACGGTGTAGGTTTTGTGATTGCCAAGAGTGTTGTGATTGTTAGTTAAGATGCAAACACTATAACTTACCTGCATACGTTATGTCTAATACTGAACCGTATTAGACATAGGGGTGGGTGGGTTCTTACTGGCGTTAATAATCAACTCATTTCTTAAGTACAAAGATAAGTTGAATTTGAAATGGCAAGGCGAATATCGCTTTGGTTTAACTTGGATAGCGGTTCGAGGTGTGAGCCTACAAAAGTCATTTGAATACCTACGCTGTTCTTCAGTTAGTTGCAGGTAAAGAGATTATGGTTACCTATGACAGCACACCGTGTTATCTGATTTGGGACACAACCTTCGATAAGTGTAAGAATCCCAACTGAAGCAAAATTTATAGCACCTCAATGTGCGCACGGATGGAATTGATACTGTTTTTATCAGTCACTTCCATAGTGATCATATGGGTGGACGTACATAGCAAGAAAATAGCAGTATACGCTTTAGTTTTAGCAAGCTAGCACCGGTGAATATGTCTATTTTTGCCCCCTGCCCGATTAGCTATCCCGACACTGATTTATCTACCATCGAAAAGCCGTCGCCCCCCATGGATTTAGTGGCGTCAACGGTCCCCAATCCTCGATAACTAATCTTAGACTTTGTTGACGAGCATGCCTTGGTCATCCATCTAGAAAACAAAGGACTCGTGGTGATTGTAGGGTGTGGTTATCAAAAACTGACTGTGCTGATAATCTATATTGAAATACATTTTGAGGGTCTTCTATATGCGTTATCCGGCGACGTCCATTTTCCACTTGAGACAGGTCGCTGTATATTATTGTTATTGACATACAGCAGCTTTTGGCGTCAATAACCGGGTTATTTTCCACTATCATTAAACAAGGTGTGCTTGATGATATCGCGTTGATGTCACTAAAGTTCGACATGGTTGCGATAAGTGCTACGATACAAGCAAAGATATTGCTCTTAGAGAAGCATTTAACCGTGACGCCACCCTCTTTGATTAATGGACAAGATTTCGATTTCCAAAGGCAACGAGCCTTAACTTCAACTAGGTTTTGGTAGCAACCTAAGGTGTATAGCAATTTTACTATTTGATGAATATTTACCATAAGAAGAGTATTTTAAACCATATCGGTGTAATAACACGGTGCACTTTTTACATTTCTCTTTGTTAAATTAAGCACTGAATTCAGAATAAATGCGGTCTACACCAAAAAGACCTTTGCTAGGAAGAATTTGGCATATTACATGCTTCCTCCCCTACATCATACTTAGATTTGATACTTCCAAGATGACTCTTTCACGATTAATTGTATCGAGCAACTTAATTTAGTATCGAACGCATACAAACTAGTGTAGGCATATGAATATTTTAATTTTAGGGTGTGGTGCGATTGGCGGGTTTTACGCTAGCCGTTTACATAAATGTTGCAGGTCTATTACTGTAACTGCTAGAGGAAAGCACCTTGAAGCAATTCAGCGAAATGGTCTCAAGGTTATACATGACGAAGAGGAAAGCATTACACTTCTCAATGCGGTCAATCATAAAGAGCTAACTAATAATTTTCAAAGCAACCAGTTCGATCTAGTAATCATCAGCCTCAAAGCAAATCAGGTTTTCACTGCAATAACAGAACTTGGAAACTGGTTAAAATTATCAAAGTGTCCGATATTATCGCTACAAAACGGTGTTGACAGCGAGGCGGTTTTGGCTGACACCTTCGGCGAAAATAGAGTTTGGGGTGGTATGGCGATTAAGATAGGAGGAGAAGTTATTGAGCCCGGCGAAATAATATCAACGGGTATAGCAAAAATCACCTTCGGTCCATGGCCAGTCGTCAAATCTGGCCAACAAATGCCTTATCAACTGACAAATTTTGCAAAATATTTAGCGCTCGCGAATATTCCATTTGAGCTAACTTCAGATATCCGCCTTGAATTGTGGAAAAAACTTGTCATTAACAATGGTGTGAATCCGTTGTCGGCCATAACTGGCTTGAATACACTCGAGCTAACTCATAATCCTTTATATGTAACCATGATACAAAACGCTATGAAAGAAACCGTAGAGGCTGCACGTTATGATGGAGTAGAATTGACGCACCAAGATATAGATAGCTTATTTGATTTGATTAAAAATTTTTCGGCAATTAAAACATCGATGTTAATAGATAAGGAGAAAGGTAGAGAACTTGAACTAGATGCCATTGTGGGAGCTGTTATCAAAAGGTGTCAAAAACAGGGGGTACCCGCTCCTCAAAATCAAGAGTTTTCGCGTAGTCTCACAGAGTCAGTAAGGTATGAATGTTGAGGATAGTGACCTTAGGTCCAGCTGGCACATTTTCTGAACTTGCCACGAAAAAGTTTATTCAACAACAGTCAGCTATTTGTGATGTTTATTTTTTGCCTACGATTAGAAAAGCCCTTCATGAAATAGGGCAATCTTGTGATATTGGCATCATACCTATTGAGAATTTTTCTGAGGGTTTCATCGCGCTAGTGCTAGATCTTTTAGTAGAGCTCGATTTATGCATTATTGATGAAGTGATGCTCCCTATCGAATTTTCATTTGTTTCAAATGCAAAACAAATTAAGGACATAGAGCAACTATTCGTCCAATTTGTAGCACAAGGTCAATGTTTGGAATTCATTCAAAATTTAAATAAAGTAAACATTCATTTAACAGAAAGTAACATTGAATCCCTTGAGAAATGTATTGACGCAAATGATAAAGCAGGTGCAATTGTTCCCTCTGGATCATTTAGCCCACAAGACTTCGCGTCTACGATAAACAAAGTGAATGACTACGATAATAACCAAACACGCTTTTTAGCACTGAGTAAAAAACCACTTTACACAAATCCAAAGCTTGCAAATAAGACCAGTATTATTGTGCTAGATGATGACGATCATCCTGGCCTGTTAGGGGAAGTACTTCAATCATTCTCTGCACGCAGAATCAATTTAACAAACATCATTTCTCGCCCTACTCGTAAGATGTTTGGCAAGTATCATTTTTTTATAGAGTTTGAAGGTAACCAGCAGGACGCTAATGTAGCCGCTGCTTTAAAAGAAGTTAGCAAAAGAAACAAAGTAAAAATGCTCGGATCTTATAAAGCCGCGACACTATAAATGCTATTTGTAAAACGACTTTTTAGACGTCACTATCTTCAGGTGTTGATTTTGGGTACAACCAAAAAGCAAAGCGTTTGGTCATAAAGGGCATCAATAAATAAGTCATCAACACAATCACTAATGCAGTCACCATAAATATCCTAATAAACATTGGAAACTCTATCAACCACGATTCGAATAACCAAAATATAAGGGGCACAGCGGGATAAAGTGCCAGCCAACTAATCAGTGACATTTTATACCGTGGAGGAGGTGTAATGGGATTTGTTGAAGGTAGCGTGAACCAAGTTATCAAGCCAGACACCTGTTCCCTTTCACTTGTTGTTATCAATAAATCTTCAATTTTCTCCAATATCTCAGCTCTTTGCGAGGAGCCCTCCCACTCCTGCAAACTATTCATATCTTGGAACTTAAACATAATTCGATATTCTGGGTCAATGCTAGACGAGGGCTTAAACAGCGTTGTCCCCAAGTAGCCCGGAAACCTGCTTGCTCGTTCGGTCATTTCTGATGTAAGAGATTCAAACTCTTTCACCATTTCAGGCTTAACACGACGCGAGATTATGACCGTGATAGGTTCTTTGTTTTCTACCACTTTTTACCTCTTACTTTGATATGAAAAAAAGGGGCTGCTAATGCAAGCCCCAAACGGTTGGAGTAATTAATTAACTTCCTGTGGCACGCAAATGCTGAACACTAAACATACTGGTTGGAGACAGTTCCGGATCCACTTGACCTTTAAATTGACCGGTTGTGCAATGATTAGCTTGTACGTCTATCATGCTAAATGCATCATCGATAGATACACCTGAGCCTTTATTCGCTGGCAAGTGATGATCAGGGTGTGCTTGACCAATTGTAAAGGTTTTCCACATTGTACCTTTGCGGTCATATGATACCGTCCTGGGTATAGTAAATGTTTGAGCATCCATAAAGTGTACACGTTTTGACAATGGATGAGATTCATTTACCGGTCTTGCTTCTACTTCATATACCTTGCGTAATTGCCACGTAATGTTAGGGAAGCATCCACCCTTACCACCAAAAGCAACGACTTGATAACCATCATCATCTTCATGTGTTTCAGCATCTAAGGTTAGCTCGTTGTGATTAAAAAACGGCATAAGCATATAGCGTGTGGATTTATACTCCCAATTCATATCAGAGATGCGCCCGTTATATCCTTCAAAATCTTCAATCATCAAATCAGAACCAAGGAAGGCGTCAGTTACCTGACCTGTTGCCAATCGTCTAACTCTGCGTTGGAAGCCAAGGTATAACCACGAATTATCGCGTTTCAAGTCATCAGCCGCACGATGGATCAGTAACTGTGTGTTACGCACATCATCAGGCGCTAATACTTGCACGTATATAGATCGGAATAAATCAGAAGGGTTTGGTGTAATTTCAGGAGTAGGCTTTTGATTTACTCGTCCTTTAAAATTCAAAAAGTGAAAATTAAACTTTATCGTACGCTCTACTTTTGCAGATTCCATATCCCGATATTTCCAATAGAATGGTGCTATGGCAGCGCTGTCTCCCCAGTTGTATCCATACTTATAGTTCCACGCGAGTTTTTCACCTGCACGAGGATCATCTTTGCTCGGTTCATCAAGGAAAGGTCTTCCTGCTTCCCAACCGTTAATTTCACCTACTTTTTCACCCAAGCTTACCTTGCCATAACCTTTTTGAGTGGCGTCTATATAACTTTGATGTAGCGCAAATGAAGTCGTGTCGCCAACCACTATTTGCGTCCAACCTTTTTCAATAAATGAGTAAAAAGCAGGGTCAATAACATCTTTAAACTGCGCAACATTAGATTGATCGATAATCAGACCTGCTGTTAAGGAATCATACGCTGGTTTATTTTCAGCATATGGAAAGAAGGATTGTTGAACCACTTCATTTGATGCCAATGCGGGTGTTGCTAGTGCAAGATTGGACATAATCGCAGCGATGCTGAGCTTTATGCCTAAAGTTAGTATTTTCATGTTGTTATCCTCTTTTAGAAACTATAACGAAGGGTAAATTGAAGCTCATCTTCTTCTTGAGCCATACCAATTGGACCAGATTTAAAGCGCCCTAAAGGTTCGAAACCACCTAGACCGAGGGTAGACCCAATGGCGTGTTCAGGAAAAGCAGCAGTAAATGGCGTCCAAGGGTTACATGAACGGCAATCGTCAAATTTGCGAGCCCCTGTTCCAAATTTAAAGTTTACACCTCCAGTGAATTTCAAATTGTCACTAACTATCCACTCAACCGACATTGCTACTGCTGTCGCGCCGGCCCTAAAATCATGTGCACTGATAATTTGAGGGCTTAATCGGTCGTTCATCCACCAACCTTTTATAAGCAAAGTAGCCGTCCAATTTTCTTCCCAATCGGGTATGCCAGCTGCTCCTAATAAACGTTGTTCTTGCTCATAGTCCAAAATATGCTGACCAAATACTTGACCAGAGAACAGGAACGCACGCTTATCATTTAAGAAAGGAATAAAGATATTTTTATCTGCGCCAATCACATAACGCAGTACATCGGATTCTGAGAACAACTCACTTCTAAGTGTATTAGCAAATTCCTCGCCTGAAGTGTGTGCAGCTTCTACTCTAAAGACGGTGTCAATACCTTGTGAGTAGTAGTCCATTGAACCACCGAGCAAAGTTACGCGTGGAAAATCGATATCAAAAGCAATGAGTGCGGGCCATACAGCAACTTCACCCGTGAATCCGTTTTGTGCTTCTATCCCCCCTCGCAATGAAGGCATTTGAGAACGATACGATAAGGCGTTTAATGAAAACCCCAGATCCCCTAAAACCCCTTCAAATTTTAAGCCGACTTGAGTGTTAGAAAGACTCCAATTTGGTAAGTTGGCTTGGCGTATGCCGATTTGACCTGGACCAAAGTCAGTTGCAGCGACTCCCCCAGCAAAGTTTGCTACTGTCCCACCATTTTCCCATAGGTTATTCATTCCCCTGAAAAAACAACCCGCATCTACAATTACATTGGGCTGACCACATTGGCCTAAATCATTAGGACGGAAACGGTCAAAGTTCCAAATTAATTGTAAATTCAAATCATCAAACGTCTCAGTAGCACCCATTCGATAGTCAGTTTTTAAAATCCACATGGGGATTCTTATATCTTCTAACTCGTCGTAAATATTGTTTCGCGAATAATCTACAGGGTTAATTACATCAAGCACTCTGAACAAGTCGGTTCTACCCCAAATAACTTGTTGCTTACCTAAACGAGTACTAATGATGTGCCCATTGTCTAGATTGAAATCAAAATCTACATAGAGTTCGCGAATAAAATCTAAACGGTCATTTAGCTCTTGAGATCTTAGTTCTTGAATATCGCGAGACAAGTAACCTGAAATACAACCTCTTGCATCAGTGTCACAAGGTCGTATTGGCACACCAAAAGCTACACCACCATCAGTTTCGTGAAGATGTTCACCAAGTACAACCATGCCTTCATTCGGATTATTGGCGGTATCGAAGGAAAATGGTAGTGCTAAACCTTCACCAAAAGGCACTGTGGATCCTAGCCCTGCAGCAGTATTTTCTAAAGAAATTGCTCGACCAGCCTTTTCACCAAAGTCTTCGTCATTTAAGTCGTAGACGCCATCATAACTGAGACGAAACGTCCCACTTAAGGAGATATTGTTAAAAGACCCAGATGATTTAAAGGTTTTTTCTGCTTCTATCTGTAGTGTGTTTCGAAATTTTGATAATCCTACATCTTTACGCAAATATGTTGCGTTTTCGATGAATGCGTTGACCCGAACTTCTTCTGCAAAGGCACTTTGCTGAAAAGTAGGTAAAAGGGCAAACCCTAGTGCTACTTTAAGCATCGTACATCTTTTTAGCTGTGTGTTTTTGAGCATGTTATATCCTCTCTTATGTGCTAAAAGAAACCAAGAAACTGCAATCAGTTTTGATTTCCGTTAATTGCTCCGCCAAACGCTGTGGGTGATGACAGATCAGCAGGATTTGCGTCAACTGTTTTAGCGTCGGCATGCAATACACCGTCTTCATCGCTATACACATTGACAATAAATTTAGGTTTAAAAACCAATACCCAAGAAGGCACCAACAGCATGGCGGCAAAGCCATTGATTACAATCATCACACACAGTAAAAGGGCAGCGTCAGATTGAAACCTCAATTCTGAAAGAATGACCCACATTACGATGCCTGCGATTAAGGTAACGGCTGTGAAACTAATGGCCATTCCAGTGGTGGCGATTGATTGGCGAACTGAGTCAAAAAGGTTGCCCGTTTTGGCCATAAACTCACGTATTCGGTCCATCATGTATATGGAGTAATCGATACCCACGCCGATACCGACTGCAACCACTGGCACGGTATTGATATCAATGCTCATGCCGTAAAGTCCCATATAGGCATAAGTTAAAATTGATGCAAAAAGCATAGTTGCTAACATCATTAAACCAGCGTGCAAAGAAGCATAAAACAGCATGACAAAAGCAAAAATCAGCACAAAAACAAGTGGCAAGACAATAATATTGGTTTCAAATGCTGACTCATTCATCGCTGCTGCGACCCCTATGGTTCCGCCAGCAAGACGAATTTTTAGTCCATCCACATCATTGCCATGCTCATCAATCCATGTCTTTGCCATATGAATGGCACGGCGAATAGTTTCACCCTGCCTGTCTTTGTAATAGAAAACCAAGTTAGCAATGCGGTCATCGGTATCATTAAATTCGTTTAGTGCACCGGGAATTGGACTAGACGCCATGTATGTAAACATCAAACCACCAACATAAGATGCGTCATGGGGGACTTGATACCAACGCGGGTCATTATTGTGCATTAGTCGGTTAACTTGCTGGACAAGATCGGTTAGACCTTTACTTCCCCCTACATCTGGATCAGATAACATGTGTGATTGCAGTGAAATCAGTGATTTCAGCACCTCGGGTCGCTTTAACCCACCGTTGGTATCAGTTTCAGCAATAATGTAGAGTTCTTCAGAGCCTGGAAAACGTTCATTTACGGTCCGTGAAGAAACATTGTAATCGTGATCAGGGTATAAAATAGGAGAGCCCGGCTCTGAATCTCCAATTTGGACTTGAGACGCAGCAAATAAACCAACCATGATAAAAGCTAATGCACCTAAAAGGAGTCTTGGTGCGGCGTAAGGGCTAGTCACTATTCGCGAACAACTCGAACCGATGTAACGTAGGAATGTCTCTTTGATTTCTGAGTTTCTTGGTGTTGGTAACACAGAAAGTAATAAGGGCACACCAATCAAGACCGTTAATACTACTGTAATGGCCCATAAGGATGCATAAATACCAAGATGTGTATTTAACGGGATAGAGCCGACTGCAATTAATAATAGACCGACTGCATCAGAGACAACGCCTAAAGTACCCGGTCTAAATAGGCTATCGAATGTAGCTTTCGCGGCTTCACTGCCCTTTGCGTATACTTTTAATTCAGCATAATATCTCTCAACTAACTGTACGCCGTGACTCATCGCTCTAGCTGCTATTAAAAAGGGGATCACTAACCCAAGTGGATCAAGGTTGTAACCCAATAGACTTATAATCCCTAGGCCCCATATGGTTGAGATTAGTACTCCGCCAAGTGGTACTAGAACGCCATAAGCCTTGCGAAAATGGAATACTAATAGCGCTAACATTATTAGGATTGTAAAAATAAATATTTGAAGGATTTGCTCCAAGTAAGTATAAGCCCAACCGACTAATACAGGCTGTCCAGTGGCGTATATGGTGACGCCCGTTTGACTTTCTTCACTAATAATTTGTTGTAATTGCGTGAAGGTTTTTTCGTAATCTAATTGCCCTTCAATTAGCTGTGCTTTTACCAGCGCCATTTTAAAATCAGGTGCAACCAACGGACCATATACTTGGGGGTTTGCTGCGACGTTGTCTCGCATAACCTGTAATTCAACAGAACTATATTCACCATATGTTGAATCGTAATATGGCTGCGAATTGATACTCCCCACCTCTGTCAACCAAATATGCCGTGAATTTCGATGGGTTAGACTTGCAACGAGGTTGTGGTTTACACCAGGTAGGTTGTCTACCGCCAGAGTAACTCTATCTAAGATAGCTAAATTCTCATTTGAAAATAAATCGCCATCGCTAAATTCAACCCCCACTACCAACACATTAGCGCCACCAAAACTGTCTTTAATACTATTATGCAGTTGGATATACGGATGCTCTTGTGGTAACAAATTGGCAAAATCCGTGTAAATTTTTAAGGCAGGAATGCGACTTAAAAAGAAAACCGTTAACAAGATAATTCCACTTAGGACAATGTGCGGGTGCTTGAAAATACTGGATTCTATATTGTGTAATAAATGTGTAAACCGATGCTTAGGTGTCATCTTCTTATTCCGTTTCATTAACAAGTAACGCTGTAATACTAGGGTCGATTTTCATGAACATCCCACGTCCTCCAGCAACCAATAAGTTGTTGTTAAAAGATAAAGAGGCACGCAAATAGACTGGGGCAGTAGCCGACTGTATTGTTTTCCAATGGTTATCAGTGAATTTCAATACTGTGGCGTTGTCACCTAATGCAAAAAGATCACCATTTACATTCTCGAATTGATAAATTGGTGCGGCGCTATCTGCGTTTTGCTGCTGCCAAGTGCTCCCAGAATCGTTAGTGTAATAAATGAAACCGTTGAGTCCTCCCACCCAGCCTTGTGAAGTGGATGTGAAATGTGCAGCATGAGGATAAAACTCATCCGGCATAAAACCGCTGATTGTCCAAGTTCTACCGCCGTCATTGGTTACCAAAAGCATGCCAAACTCTGCTGTAGCAACCGCTTCATGTGCTGAAAGAAAGAATAAGTTGGTAATAACTGCGTCTTCTTCTAATGAGCTAGATTGCCAGGTGAGTCCCTTATCATTTGACCTCAAAAAAGTAGAGAATCCGCCGGCTACCCACCATTCACCGTTGGGTGCGCAATCGACAGTCATTAATTGCTCTTGAGTATCAATTTGAATAGATGACCAATCGTCACCATTGGAGCTTGATACCCAAATATGATTATCGAATGAAAGCGCTATAAAGGTTTCGTCTGGACAAGTATCAATGGCAAGTAACGACGGCTTTTCATTTAAAATCTTACGATTCCAGGTTGTCGTGTCACTGCTGGTTAAAACAACGCCATTCGTGCCAACTAATACTGCGATTTCTTCATTACTAGCAAAGGCTTGATAGAAGTCAGTTCGTTGCATAGGTTGTTTAAGTTGCGAAGAAACTTTGTCCATTACTAAAGGGGCTTCACAGCCTGGTAAGAATATAGCGCCTATAATAAAAAACACTGCAAACACTCGAGTTTTATAGCGCGAATTCAAATTGAGTGGCGTGCCGATATGAATGAATTTTTTGGATAGCATGATCATTGTATTTTTTAATTAACATAAAAATCACAGTTGCAAAGGGTATGCCATTAACGGGGGCGTAAGTGCACCCAGAAATACACTCTAAATATCAATGACTTATATTTTTTATTTATAAAATGGGCAAGTGTGGCAAGAAATCCAGACTTTAGATGTTAATGAAATGATAAATGAAATGGGGTGCGGAAAATGAGAAATAATTAGTTTTAATCATATGGTAACTACTTGATATGAATGTATTCCTCCTTTGGCTAAACTCTTGCTTCCGATGATTTACATTTGTTTAAAGAGAGATTTAGCCAATAGGTGAATTGAGAAGATTAACTTATTCGATTATTCCGTGTTTCTTTAGACGATAAGCAAGTGCTGGACGCGTTACTCCTAACAATCTCGCTGCTTTTGAAATATTATCCTTGGCTTTTGCCATTGCACTTTCAGTCAGTATTTTTTCAACAGCATCTAGGCTTATTTCTCTTTCAAGAATTTCATCTATCCAATTGTCCTTTTCTTTCTCACTCGTCTTTACTACTGCACCATTTGAGTAAACGTGATCTTCACTATTTGTTTGAAGCTGTTCAATAGTTGATGAAAATAACGAATCGACTGATATCGTTTCATTACTGTCAGTTAAAATTACGCCTCTTTCAATTACGTTTTCTAACTCTCGTATATTACCCGGCCAAGAGTATTTAGAAAGATAGTCCCACGCCTTATCAGATAGACCTAGTGTTCTCTTTGAATAGTCGTCATGAAATTTCTGTAAAAAATGCTCAACAAGCAAGGGTATATCGTCTATGCGATCGCGCAAAGGAGGTATTTTTACGGGGAACACACTCAAGCGGTAATAGAGGTCAGCACGGAACTTTCCATTATTAACCGCTTGCTCCAAAGATTCGTTAGTTGCAGCAATCACTCTTACATTTACATTATGTATTTGTGACCCCCCTACTCGTTCAAGTTCTTGTTCTTGCAGGACTCGTAGCAAAGAGGCTTGTGCCCGAGGGGTTAACTCAACAACCTCATCTAGAAAAATAGTTCCCTTATCCGCCCTTTCGAAACGTCCGGCCCGAGACTGTGTAGCACCGGTAAATGCACCTTTTTCTACGCCAAATAACTCTGCTTCAATAAGGTCTTGTGGGATTGCTGCGCAATTAACCGCTATAAACGGTTGTTCAGCTCGTTTGCTGCGTAAATGCACACTGCGGGCAATGACCTCTTTGCCTACTCCTGTTTCACCAAGTAACAAAACGGATACTTTTCCTTGAGCTGCTTTATCAATTTTCATACATGCTTCTTTGTATGAAGCTGACTGGCCTATTCCATAGTATTGGCCTTGTTGACGTTCCAGATTGCTACGAAGAGAATTGACTTGAGACTGCAAACTATATAGTTGCTCAATAATTGGTTCAGCTTTAAAGTATTGCGAGAACTCTTCATGGTCTTCCCATTCTTTTGCTGGTTTTCCAACTATAAGACAACGCTCGTCACCGCAACCTCTACAGCTAACTTCTCGAAAAATGATCTCACGCCCCATGAATGCAGAGGTAAACGCGCAAGCATAACCCAGTAAAGACCAACACGCAGGTTCATCCATTTGACCAAGCTCGGTCTGCACGACTTCAACTTCCCATGAATTAATCCATTCAAATTCGGCGTAAAAATGTCCAGTTTTTTGATCGATGTCTAGTTTGATAGGATTGGGTTTTACCATTCCCTTGATTGAATGCAACTGTGGTCCGGTTAGATATATATCTATATCTTTAGAGGTTGGCCGCAGACGTCTAGAGAGTTCAGCATCTCGTATGCCAGCTTGATACCCTAATCTTAAAAAAAAGCCTTTCGCTCGCTCTATGCCGATACTGTTTAGCAACTCCCTCCTAAAAGCAGCCATAGCCGACACATGCATTAGAAGCATTCTCTGCTCACCAAACCAGACCTTGCCGTCTTCATAACTGAATTTAATAAGATCAGTTAAATCTTTAATGTCTGTTTCACCTGTATCGTTTCTTTGAGCAATACTCATAAACATCCTATAAAATAAGGTAACTTCATTTAAGTTGATGTTTTATCAACTTAAATGGCTATTCATACATCGAAAATACTACACCTTATCCACATACTTTTTAACCATTTGATAAATATAATACGCGTATTTACTAAATCATTAACATTAATTTGAGTTTAAAACACTATTACCACCCTCAAAAAAAGAAGTATTACTCTTTATAAACAGTAAGTTAAAAAACCCTTTTCAATCTGAAAAACTTCATTGGCACAGCTGTTGCTCTACAAAGTTTTAACAATTTAAAAACATAGTCAAGGCAAATGAATAACATGATTTCTAATTTAGACAAAAATAAATTTAATGCATTGGCCCGTTATGTTCGAGTGCGCAGTGCTCCTGAAGATAAATTCGTCGAATTCGACTTTGCAATTGAACATCCCGACCTGTTTGTTGAGCTAGTTCTTCCTAAAGAAGCCTTTGAGATATTTTGCAAGCACAACAACGTTATTCATATGGATGCTGCCATGGCGAAAAAGATAGACGATGACAACCAAAAGTGGCGTTTTGGCGACACCAAAAAGATTTAGATTTAATTGATTAACCACACAAGGTAAAGAATATGAGCGTTGAGATAAAAACCAGTTCCGTTTCTACCATTCGGAATACTTATAGTCACATTAAACGTCGCTTTGGTGATAAGCCTGCCACACGTTACCAAGAGGCTAGCTATGATATTGAGCCTACTCATAATTTTCATTATAAGCCGTTATGGGATCCTGAAAAATCTTTGAATGATCCGAGTCGCACTGCCATTAAGATGGAAGATTGGTACGCAATTAGCGACCCTCGTCAGTTCTACTATGGCGCCTATGTTGGCAGCCGCGCAAAAATGCAAGAAAGCGCAGAGTCTAATTTTAAGTTCTGCGAAAAACGCAATCTTATTTCCAGCTTAGATGAAAATATTCAACATAAGATACTTAAGTATCTCGTACCTTTTCGCCATTTGAATCAGTCAGCAAACATGAATAATAGCCAGGTTGCCGGTGATGCGATTGCTACCACCGTTGCTCAGGCACATATATATCAGGCAATGGACCATCTAGGCATCGGTCAATATTTATCTCGCATTGCATTATTGATCGACGGAAACACTGGTACGGCATTGAACACCAGCAAAGCGCACTGGATGGACGATCCAATGTGGCAACCAATGCGCAAGCTAGCCGAAGACTCGATGGTGGTTAGCGACTGGTTTGAATCAACGTTGTTACAAAACCTATTAATAGACAAAGTACTGTTTTCATTCGCTTATGAAGCCCTGGACGAATGGTTCAGTGAGATGGGTGCTCGCGATATAGGGATGTTGACAGAGTTTATGCGTGATTGGAACAAAGACACAACACGTTGGATAGTTGCAGTTGTAAAGACCGCCGTTGCTGAATCAGACAACAACAAAGAAACAATACAAGCTTGGGTCCATCATTGGGAACCACAAGTATTTGCTGCGCTAGAACCTGTCGCACTAGAGACGGTTGGTAAGGCATCACTTTTAAAAATTCAAGCCGAACTGGCAGCCTTGCTGAAGAAAGTAGGCCTTCAATCAACAGGGGCAGTGTCATGAGCCAGAATGTATTTATTGCATTTCAAGATAACGAAAACGCGCGTTATTTAGTAGAAGCGATTAGCGAAGACAACCCGGATGCTGAAATACAATATCATCCGGCAATGATTCGGATCCAAGCTGAAAAGCGCTTGGTGATTACTCGTGAAACGATGGAAGAAAAGATAAATCGCGAGTGGGATGTACAAGAAATGTTGCTTGATGTTATCAGCATAGGCGGAAACGTTGATGAAGATGACGATCACTTTACCCTTTCATGGAATTAACCAGGAGTCACTAATGACAGCGGCAAAAAAACTAAATCTAAAGCAAAAGTATCAATATTTAACTCGTAATATGGATTGGGAACCAAGCTATCAAAAAAAATCTGATATTTTCCCACAAGAAGATTTTGAAGGGATCAAAATTGTAGATTGGGACGGCTGGGAAGATCCTTTTCGTCTCACGATGGACTCTTACTGGAAGTATCAAGCTGAAAAAGAGAAAAAACTTTACGCTATTTTTGATGCCTTTGCGCAAAACAATGGCCATCAGAATATTTCAGATGCTCGGTATGTAAATTCACTCAAACTGTTTTTAACGGGTGTCTCGCCGCTTGAGTATGCAGCGTTTCAAGGTTATTCAAAAGTTGGACGTCAGTTTAGCGGAGCGGGTGCACGAGTAGCTTGTCAAATGCAAGCGATTGACGAACTACGTCACTCACAAACTCAACAACATGCAATGAGCCATTATAACAAGCACTTTAATGGTCTGCATGACGCCCCGTTAATGCATGACCGTGTGTGGTTTTTATCTGTACCAAAATCATTTTTCGATGATGCTCGTTCAGCAGGGCCATTCGAGTTCCTAACAGCAATTTCATTTTCATTTGAATATGTACTAACTAATCTGCTTTTTGTGCCATTTATGTCAGGCGCGGCATATAACGGTGACATGGCAACGGTAACATTTGGTTTTTCGGCGCAATCTGACGAAGCTCGTCATATGACGCTTGGATTAGAGATTATAAAGTTCATGCTCGAGCAGCACGAAGATAATGTGCCTATTGTTCAAAAATGGATAGATAAATGGTTCTGGCGTGGTTTCCGCCTACTTAGCTTAGTTAGCATGATGATGGATTACATGTTGCCAAATAAAGTGATGTCATGGCAAGAAGCCTGGGAAGTCTACTACGAACAAAGCGGTGGTGCTCTATTTAAAGAATTAGCACGCTACGGGATCAAACCTCCAAAGTATCAAGATGTTGCGAATGCTGCAAAAGAGCATATCAGCCATCAGTTATGGACGACTTTCTATCAGTATGGACACGCAACTAATTTTCATACTTGGATCCCGAAAGAAGAAGAAATGCAATGGTTAGCTGAAAAGTATCCGAACACTTTTGACAAATATTATCGTCCACGCTTTGAGCACTGGGATGCGCAACATAAGAAAGGGGAACGTTTTTACAACAACACTTTGCCTCAACTGTGTCAAGTATGTCAGGTGCCTGTTTTATTTACTAAAACAGAAGATCCAACGTCGTTTAGCCATTGTGACACAGTTCATGAAGGTGAGCGTTATCATTTCTGCTCAGAAGCATGTGGAGAAATCTTTGAAGACGAACCAGCAAAATACGTTCAGGCATTACTCCCAGTTCATCAAATATATCAAGGAAAGTCTGGTGGACCAGAACTACCACAGGTACTAACCGATTATTACCACATCAATATTGGTGAGGATAATTTTGATTATGTTGGCTCGCCTGATGAGAAGCGCTGGAACGAAATTAAAGGCATCAAGCCTTTGAATAAAGACACAGACGCGGCATAAACAGTAATCGGGTAGCGTTGCTACCCGCACAACTTACACTCGAGGTTATTATCATGGCTGTAAAAGCGATTTCAGATTACACAGCAGTACCCAACGACTTAGTAGAAAACTTTAACGGAATGCAACTGCTTTACGTGCATTGGGTTAATCACAATATGTTTTGTGCACCATTTACATTGTTGGTTTCTCCGGATGCGACGCTACCTGAAGTATTCGGATCACATATTCAACCTGCAACCGCTCCTCATCCAGAGAGCGCAAAAATTGATTATGAAAAAATTAAATGGGAGCTTAATGGCGAGCCGTTTACACCAAGCCAAACAGAAACCTTGGTATCTCAAGGCATCGATCATAAAAGTATGCTCAGAATGACTACTCCTGGCCTTAACGGTCTCTATAACGCAAGTTTTTAGGAGATTTACGATGACATATACGGTAACTGTCGAACCTACAGGCGAACAGATAGAGGTCGAAGAAGGCCAAACTATCTTGCAAGCAGCACTGCGCCAGAGTGTTTGGATCCCTTTTGCATGTGGTCACGGATTATGTGCTACGTGCAAAGTAACAGTGCTTGATGGTGACGTTAAGGTTGGTGATGCTTCACCCTTTGCCTTGATGGAATCTGAGCGTGACGATGGAAAGGTTTTAGCTTGCTGCGCTACAGTGGAAAGTGATGTCACAATAGAAGCTGATGTTGATGTTGATGAAGATTTTAAGGGTTATGCCGTAGAAGATTTCAACGCCACTGTCACCAAGATAGTTGATTTGTCACCGACCATAAAAGGCGTGCATTTTTCATTAGATAACAGCATGACCTTTCAAGCAGGCCAATATATAAACTTACAATTACCTAGTTGTGATGGTGTAAGAGCCTTTTCTATCGCTAATGCTCCGTCAAATAATCAAGAAATTGAATTACATATACGCAAAGTAGAAGGTGGCGCTGCAACTACTTATGTTCATGAGCAATTAACAGTAGGTGATACCTTGCCTATGTCTGGACCATATGGACAGTTTTTTGTGCGCGATTCACAACCTGGCAATTTGATATTTATTGCAGGTGGTTCAGGCCTTTCAAGTCCACAATCTATGATTCTAGATCTTCTAGAAAAAGGCGATCAACGACAAATTACCTTGTTCCAAGGTGCACGTAATCAAGAAGAACTCTATAACTCAGAGTTTTTTAATGACCTAGCAGATAAACACGACAATCTCACTTACATCCCGGCGCTAAATGATGCTGATGACGACTTATCATGGGAGGGATTTAAAGGCTTTGTTCACGAAGCCGCTAAAGCGCATTTTGACGGACGCTTTGCTAATCATAAAGCTTACTTATGTGGCCCGCCGCCAATGATTGATGCTGCTATTACAACATTAATGCAAGGAAGGCTGTTTGAGAAAGACATCTTTATGGAGAAATTCTTAACCGCAGCTGATGGTGCTGACGAACATCGTTCAGCTTTATTTAAAAAGATATAGGGCGAGACACACTATGCGCCATTTCACGATAACCGACATCACTAATAAAGAAGAATTTAATTGTCGTGAGAATGAATACATTCTTTATGCGATGCAGCGTAGCGGGAGAAAATGCATTCCTGTTGGCTGCAAAGGTGGCGGTTGTGGCGTATGTCGAATCAGCATTATTTCCGGTACGCCAGATTTCGGGCCCATGAGCAAACTACATGTCACCGAAGAAGAGAAAAATAGCGGGTATGCACTGGCTTGTCGTATTAAGCCAAAAAGTAACATGTCTTTTGAGTGCGCACCTAAACCAAAGGCTTCAACAAATCAAGAAGCCAGTACAAACTTGCAACTAAAAGAGGTTTCACAATGAAAAAAGGTATCATGAGACCAGGACACGTACAAATACGTGTATTGGATATGGAAGCTGCACTCAAACATTATGTTGATTTGCTTGGGTTAATTGAAACAGACAGAGATGAATCAGGCAGAGTGTATTTAAAGGCTTGGTCCGAAGTAGATAAGTTTTCTGTAGTTTTGCGAGAAGCTGATGAACCTGGCTGCGACTTTATGGCTTTCAAAGTGGTCGATGAAGAAGCTTTGGTTCAATTAGAAAAAGACTTAGTAAGCTTTGGATGCGATATCACACATATAGAGGCTGGTGAATTAAAGGATTGCGGACGCCGTGTTCAATTTACATCTGCTTCGGGGCACTGTTTTGAGCTATATACAGATAA
Source organism: Alteromonas antoniana (assembly GCF_019249295.1). Taxonomy (GTDB): domain Bacteria; phylum Pseudomonadota; class Gammaproteobacteria; order Enterobacterales; family Alteromonadaceae; genus Alteromonas; species Alteromonas antoniana. The sequence goes on along the minus strand of NZ_JAESDH010000035.1, from coordinate 18,465 downwards.
AAAATATACTGGCAAATGGGGCTTAAACGAAGTCAACCCAGAAGCGTGGCCTCGCAATTTAACTGGCATGAAAGCCGTTCGCTTTGATCATTGTTTATTTTATGGTGATGCATTGGCGGAGACATACGATCTCTTTGTTAATGTACTCGGGTTTTATCTAGCAGAGCAAGTGCTTGATCCAGATGGAAACCGCATAGCGCAATTTCTTTCATTATCCACTAAAGCGCATGACATTGCATTTATCATGCATGAAGAAAAAGGTAAATTCCACCATGCGTCTTTCTATCTAGAGACATGGGAAGATATTTTGCGAGCCGCAGATTTGATTTCTATGGAAGATGTGCCAATTGATATCGGCCCTACTCGTCACGGCTTGACTCATGGTAAAACTATTTACTTTTTTGATCCATCTGGTAATCGGACTGAGGTGTTTGCCGGTGGCGATTATAACTATCCAGACCATAAACCCGTTACTTGGTTATCTGATGACCTCGGAAAAGCAATTTTCTACCACGATCGAGTACTAAATGAAAGATTCTTGTCAGTTCTCACTTAATAAAGTTGACGGGCGAAAGCCCGCTTATCCATACGTCTAGCAAACTCTCAATATTCGGAAAAAAGAGATAAGAATGAAAGAATACAAACACTTTATCAATGGAGATTATGTCGGTTCTCAAAGTGGTAAAACATTTGAGAACCGCTGCCCCGTTGATAACCATTTATTAGGTGTTGTCCATGAAGCAAATGAGCAAGATGTAGACCTAGCGGTTAAATCTGCAAAAACAGCGTTAAAAGGACCGTGGGGTAAGATGACCCAAAGCCAACGCACCGAATTATTGAATAAAGTGGCGGATAGAATCAATGAGCGTTTTGACGAGTTCTTAGAAGCAGAATGCCTTGATACGGGAAAACCTCATAGTATTGCTCGCCACATTGATATTCCAAGAGGCGCCGCAAATTTTAAAGCGTTTGCAGAAACACTTGCCAATCATCCAACAGAAAGCTTCCGGCTCGATACGCCTGACGGAAACGGGGCTGTGAACGTTGGACATCGCACCCCAAAGGGTGTAATTGCTGTAATTTCCCCATGGAATCTACCACTCCTGTTAATGACTTGGAAGGTGGGTCCTGCTCTAGCTTGTGGTAATACGGTTGTAGTTAAACCTTCAGAAGAAACCCCCGCAACCACGACATTGCTTGGTGATGTAATGAATGAATGTGGTGTACCTGCTGGCGTATTCAATGTTGTACATGGATTCGGGGCTGGTTCTGCTGGAGAATTTTTAACGACTCATCCTTTAGTGGATGCGATTACCTTTACCGGAGAAACCTCGACAGGTGAAGCAATAGTAAAAGCAGCGGCTGTAGGTTTGCGCAGTATTTCCATGGAATGCGGCGGTAAAAACCCTGGGATTGTGTTTGCTGATTGTGATATTGACAAGGCGATTGAAGGTACCATGCGCTCAGCTTTTGTCAATTGCGGCCAAGTATGTTTGGGAACCGAACGTGTATATGTTGAACGACCTATATTTGATGAATTTGTAAAACGTCTTAAAGAAGGCGTTGCTAAGTTAAAGCTTGGCCGCCCTGAAGACGAAGACGCAAATTTTGGTCCTTTGGTAAGCCTTGAGCACCGAAATAAAGTCCATTCATATTACAAATTAGCAGTACAAGAAGGCGCTACTGTTGAAATTGGAGGCGGTATTCCTGACATGGGCGAAGCGCTAAACGATGGGGCGTGGATAGAACCCACTATATGGACAGGTTTACCAGATGACGCTCGAGTAATAAAAGAAGAGATTTTTGGTCCATGTTGCCATATTCGACCTTTTGACACTGAAGAAGAGGTGATCGCTTTAGCGAATGATACAGACTATGGCCTTGCCGCGACTATTTGGTCAGAAAACAGTGCTCGAAGCATTCGCGTTGCTGAACAAATGGAAACAGGTTTAGTTTGGATAAACAGCTGGTTTTTACGTGATTTGAGAACAGCTTTTGGTGGGGCAAAGCAATCAGGTATCGGTCGAGAAGGTGGCGTTCATGGACTTGAATTTTACACAGAATTAAAAAACATCTGCATAAAATTATAGTGGCAAATACGCTAATTATTCACTCATAAATTGGTAACACGGATAAATTAATGAGCAAAGTACAAAATCCAGAAATTGGAAGAACGATTGATGTAAATGGCATCAAAACCAACTTGCATGATATCGGAACCGGACAACCGGTGATGTTAATCCATGGTTCAGGCCCTGGAGTGACAGCATGGGCAAATTGGCGTTTGGTTATGCCTGAATTATCAAAACACTATCGCGTATTAGCACCCGATATGCTTGGTTTTGGTTTTACCGAAAGACCGACCAACACTCAGTGCAATGTTGACCGTTGGGTCAACCATGCTATTGGAATATTAGACGCACTGGATATTGAACAATGCGACTTAGTTGGAAACTCGTTCGGAGGAGGAATAGCGCTCGCGTTGGCTATTCGACACCCGAAAAGAGTTCGACGATTAATATTAATGGGTAGCGTGGGTGTTCCTTTCATACTAACACCAGGTCTAGATGCTGTATGGGGCTATAGCCCTTCGCTGACAACGATGAAAGGCTTATTAGATATATTTGCTTATGATCGTAATTTAGTAACAGACGAACTTGCAGAATTACGATACGAAGCAAGTATTCGTCCTGGTTTTCATGAAGCATTTTCGTCCATGTTTCCAGCCCCTCGCCAACGTTGGGTAGATGCACTTGCAAGCAAAGAGGCTGACATTCGCGCAATTCAGCATGAGACGCTCATTATGCATGGAAGAGAAGATCTAATTATACCCTTGCATACCAGTCAAAAATTGTTTGAGTGGATACCTAAATCACAGCTTCATGTGTTTGGTCAATGCGGGCATTGGACGCAAATCGAACATGCGGCCCGCTTTTCAACGCTAGTAAGTAATTTTTTAGCAGAAATATAAACACAGTAGCAAGAAACTGAGAATTTTATGAACAAAGAACAGATAAAAGCCTGCGGGGATGAGCTATACAATGCACTGACCCAAAAACATACATTGAAACCACTAACTGAGCGATTTGACGACATTAGTATAGAGGACGCTTATCATATTTCACTGCAAATGGTTGAGCGAAGAGTGCAAGCAGGAGCCAAGATAATAGGCAAAAAAATTGGGGTCACTTCTAAAACTGTTCAAAACATGCTGAATGTGCATCAACCAGACTTTGGATATTTAACACATGATATGGCCTACAGTCAGGGCGAAGAAATGCCCATTAGTCAAAAGTTGATTCAACCAAAAGCGGAAGGCGAAATAGCCTTTATCTTAAAAAAAGACCTAATCGGACCAGGTATAACCAATGCCGATGTGTTGGCAGCAACCGACTGTGTTATCCCTTGTTTTGAAGTTGTTGATTCTCGTATAGAGAATTGGAATATCAAAATCCAAGATACCGTCGCAGACAATGCTTCCTGTGGCTTGTTTGTATTAGGTGATAAAGCGGTTTCTCCAAGCAAAGTAGATTTATCTACGTGCGGCATGGTGGTAGAGAAAAACGGTAAGATTATTTCTACCGGAGCAGGTGCCGCAGCATTAGGGAGCCCAGTTAACTGCGTAACATGGCTAGCCAATACACTTGGACAGTTCGGTATTCCACTCAAAGCTGGAGAGGTTATTTTATCTGGCTCTTTGGTGCCACTAGAGCCGGTGACAGCGGGTGATTTTATGAGTGTTAGTATCGGCGGTATTGGCAATGCGTCCGTGCGTTTTGTATAGATTAAGGAATATTAGTTATGTCTAAAAAATTAAAAGCGGTCATCATTGGGCCAGGTAATATTGGCACCGATTTACTTATGAAAATCAAACGCTCTGAATGGATTGAACCAGTATGGATGGTTGGAATCGACCCAGAGTCTTCCGGTCTTAAACGCGCCGCTGAAATGGGTATCAAAGTGTCCTCAACTGGTTTAGATGGCATGCTTGATAAAGTAATAGAAGATGATATCAGGATCGCCTTTGATGCCACATCAGCCTATGTTCACGCAGAAAACAGCCGTAAGCTAAATGAACTTGGGGTAGTAATGATTGATTTAACACCCGCGGCTATTGGGCCATTTTGCATTCCTCCGGTCAACCTAAAACAGCACGCAGAAAAGCTCGAAATGAATGTGAATATGGTCACATGTGGTGGGCAGGCGACTATTCCTATGGTGGCGGCGGTGTCACAAGTTCAAGATGTAGAATATGGTGAGATTATTGCTACTGTATCGTCTCGTTCTGTTGGCCCAGGTACACGACAAAATATTGATGAATTCACTCGTACCACATCTGGTGCGGTTGAGAAAGTTGGCGGCGCTAAAAAGGGCAAAGCGATTATCATTATAAACCCTGCTGAACCGCCTCTAATGATGCGCGACACCATTCATTGTTTAACCAAAAACACCCCTGATCAAGAAAGAATTATTGAGTCAGTACAAAACATGGTGAAAGAAGTCCAAAAATATGTACCAGGTTACAAGTTAGTAAATGGACCTGTTTTTGATGGCAATAAAGTTTCTGTATTTATGGAAGTGAAAGGTTTAGGCGATTTCTTACCCGAATATGCAGGTAACCTTGACATTATGACGGCAGCAGGGCTACGCACAGCGGAAATGTTTGCTGAAGAAGCATATAACCAAACAATCACCTTACCAGCGAGAGGGTAACGCAATGGATTTAACAGGTAAAAAAGTGACATTACATGATATGAGTTTACGAGATGGTATGCATGCAAAGCAACATCAAATATCAACTGAACAAATGGTGGCGATTGCAACTGGACTCGATGAAGCCGGTATTCCGCTTATTGAAGTGACTCATGGCGACGGATTAGGGGGCTCATCTTTAAATTATGGCTTTCCAGCACATAGCGATGAAGAATACTTACAAGCCGTTGTGCCGAAGATGAAAAATGCCAAGATATCAGCGTTATTATTACCCGGTATTGGTACGGTTGACCACCTGAAAATGGCAAATGACTATGGCGTAAATACCATCAGAGTAGCCACACATTGCACTGAGGCAGATGTGTCTGAGCAACATATAGGTATGGCTGCAAAAATGGGTATGGACACTGTCGGCTTTTTGATGATGGCGCACATGGTGACCGCAGAAAAACTACTAGAGCAAGCCAAGCTGATGGAAAGTTACGGCGCAAACTGTATTTATTGCACTGATTCGGCAGGGTATATGTTACCTGATGAAGTAACACATAAAATTGGCTATTTACGTGCTGAACTTAACTCCACCACCGAACTCGGCTTTCATGGCCATCATAATATGGGCATGGCCATAGCAAACTCATTGGCAGCGGTTGAAGCTGGCGCAAATCGTATCGATGGTTCGGTTGCGGGTTTAGGTGCAGGCGCTGGTAATACACCTCTAGAGGTATTTGTTGCTGTACTCGACAGAATGCATGCTATTCATGGTACTGACTTGTATAAAGTAATGGACGTTGCAGAAGACTTAGTGGTGCCACTAATGGATCACCCAATACGGGTTGACAGAAACGCGTTAACGCTCGGCTATGCGGGTGTATATAGTTCATTTTTACTATTCGCGCAACGAGCCGAAGCAAAATATGGCGTTCAAGCGCGCGATCTTTTAGTTGAACTGGGCAAGCGAGGCACTGTAGGCGGACAAGAAGATATGATTGAAGATTTAGCTTTAACCATGTCAAAAGAAAAAGGCTTAATATAATGGGAAATTTAAACAAACAACAAATAGAAAATCTAGCAGAGCACCTAGAAAACGCCGAACTACAAGCTCATGACGTAACTAAAATAACCGATGAATTCCCTGATATGACCTATGAAGATGCATTTGATATTCAATGGGAAATTAGGCGTCGTAAAGAAGCACGCGGCAATAAAATAGTTGGTATGAAAATGGGGTTAACATCTTGGGCAAAAATGGCACAGATGGGCGTTGAACATCCTTGCTATGGTTTTCTGGCTGATTATTTCTCCATACCCGATGGCGGTGAAATCAAGCATGATGAACTCATTCACCCAAAAGTAGAGGCTGAATTAGCCTTTGTGACCAAGGCGCCATTACAGGGCCCAGGAATACATATAGGTGACGTATTGCGGGCAACAGATTTTGTTATGCCGGCAGTCGAAATCATTGACTCACGCTACCGAGATTTCAAATTCGATTTAAAAAGCGTAATTGCCGACAATTCGTCATCTAGTCGTTTTGTTGCAGGCGGCAACATGGCAAAACCAGAAGACTTAGATTTAAAAAATCTAGGTGTAGTGATGGAAATCAATGGTGAAGTTGTGCAATTAGGCGCAGGTGCCGCAGTACTTGGACACCCTGCTTCTTCTGTTGCTATGTTAGCAAATATGTTAGCTGAGCGAGGAGAACATATTCCAGCTGGTACGTTTATTATGATTGGTGCAATTACAGCTGCCGTTTCTGTGAAAAAAGGTGACAACTTTACCGTTCGTTATCAAGGCTTGGGCACAGTATCAGGCAAATTTGTTTAGAAAGGAGAATTATTATGCCAATAGCACAACTTTATATCTTAGAAGGCCGCACCGACATACAAAAAGAAAATTTGATCAGTGAAGTTACAGATGCAATGGTCAGAGCAATTGATGCGCCGAAAGATCGCGTCAGAGTTATAATCACTGAAATGCCAAAAACTCACTTTGGGATTGGTGGTGAATCGGCTAATAAAGTGAGGAAATAAAATAAAGCGGACAAAAGCTTAACAACTGATCATAAAAACCACAGTTTATATCTGTGGTTTTTCGTATGTATTTAAGGCTTAGTTGCTAGCTAGGCAGATGCAATTTAATTTTTGGCCAACTTTCTCGACCTTTACGACCTAACGCTTCAAATGTGCTTTGAGGAACTTCAGCAATGACAGCTTCTTTATAAGATTGTCTTGCTCTACAGTTAGCATACCATTGCGTAACTTTTGGAAACTTTTCTTCATATATCCCGGTCCATTCAAATTGATGCAAAGTTTGAAAATAAGGGGAAACACATATGTCTGCAAGGCTAAACTCGTTTCCCACCAACCATTTGTGTTGGCTAAGTGCTTTTTCCATATCTACTATCGTTTTATAGTAAGTTTTTACAGCATCGCTTACATCTGGCGCGTCCAGACCATACTGAATTAAGCGCTTTTGTCGCTCTCGTCTTGGCTTCTCCGGTATTTTCGAGAGCAAAACGTTCCGCTCATCTTCACTTCGTTTTAGCATTGAGTCTCGCATTATCATCGGCCATTGTATTGCCCCACAAGAAGGGTGTAACTTCACATCTACATGCTTCATCCAAAAACGCATTTGTGATTTTAAGATAGGGTCATTAGGCCGAAATGATACCTCCGGATATGCATCCTTGCTCATTGATATAGCACTTGGCATGTAGGTTTTTACAGAACGATGTACGAACATAATCTAGTGAGCGTAACCAGTTAATCTCCTCGGGTTGCAATTCGCTTTTGCCATATATGATGCGAACATCAATCTTCAGCCTGTTTTTATCTTCTAGTAGCTCTTTGATTCGATCATTTAGCTTCAAGAACGGGCTGATGAGAATAAGTCTTTCTGATGCGCTTTTAATGAGTTCCTCAAGGAAATAGTTTGTCGCGCTTGTATTTAGAAATTTAGCCATCCTTTTTCTCCTCTGGTTATTTTTACTAGCTTATCCGTAATACTCGCGAACGGAGCTATCAGGGCGCTGGCAATGACCCACAAATAAGTTAACACCAGTTTTTGAGCAGTATTCTGATTAGGGCGGTGAAAAACGTTTGTCTGATAAGAAAAAAATAGATATTTATTCTATTCCCCGTGAATCAATGAGCTACCCCAGCACCCAACCTGTCGGCCATCATAAGCAGCGCTTCGTCAATGATGCTGTTGGGAATAGCAAACTGTGAATGCAAATGTCGCTTGAGCTCTGCCACAGATTGTATTTGATTAGTCTTAGCTTGCATTAACGCGGTCATGCAGCAATCAAGGACGTTGTCGTTCGTTGTTAAAGACATAATTGCATTCTCCTTAGTATTGAATCTTTTCGTTAGCTTCATCGCTCAATTAAAACGCTGAGCGTGAAGCGCATTCCTCAGTGTAAAAGATGGACATTGACATTTTATGGCCATTTTTTTTAGGAGGATATTCCCCCTAATTCACCGGGATGAATAATTTTTTCCGCGAAACCTGTCAGCGCGAAGCGATAAGTTCCGCTATTCCTATCTTCGTTTTCATTTGCGCATGGCCACTTTGTGATTACACTTACATGGTTACCAAGTTAAACACCTTGCTTGTTGTAACGGTTGCCTTATGCCCCCGCATCGGACGCGGGGTTTTTATATGCCTATTACAGGCAATGCGAACAATAAAAGGTTATTGTCTTTCAGTGACCAAGCATCATCAATCGTCGCCTCTAATGCGCTCGTTAAATCCTCTTCCATGCCTAACTCAATCTTTGACAATGCGACCACATAGACTGCGATACAAAGCGAAATACACACTTTGACCCCTAACTTAAATAGCATTGCTATCACATTGAAAATAAGCTGTTGCACTACCCCACTCCTCACTTGTTGTGTTCATGAGGGGTATTTGAACATTGCAGGAAAATGCGGCTACTCACCTGTGATGTTGCTCGTGAATGTGTTTTTCTCCAGTCTTTTGCGCCAATATTCACTGGTAGCAATCCCCTCCACCAGCGGTGTTTCTATATCAAAGTACCGGTCTAACCACGCCAACAGTTGCGGCACTTCGTTAATAGACCTGTTCGCGTATTTGGTATAGGCATTTAAAATAGAGTAGATCTGCTTTTCGGTTGCCTTCAAACCTTGCAGCGTTTCCAACCAGGGCTTGATACCATGCATCTTCACATAGCGTTGTATATACTCCTCAAAGCCTGGCGGCGTCTCTGAAAAGTGTTTATACATCGCCACATCTTTGTCATAGCGAGGTTTGACAAAGCGCTCAAAATTAACAAACGGTTTTAATTGGGTATCGGGACTTTGTGTTTTCATAGCAATCTCAACTCTGTGATTTGTCACTATCATGACACTCAGTCCCGCTCTGGCTATCGTCTCGACGCGCTATGGAATATCAATAGTGACGTCTATTGCGGTGGTCTCAAGCAAAAGCTCATCGGAATATGCCTCCAATTTTTCTAATAATGCCTCTCGTATCATTTTTCCTGTGACATCATCACCTCTGTGGTGAAGGCTCGGAATGTCAATGCTTACATGGAATGTGTGCTGATATTGCTGCATAGATTTGTCTCCTGTTGTTAATCTGTGACAATGCTATCGAATAATTTTTCACCCGCTATGATTTGGGCAACAAGAGAAGTTAAGAAAATCCGGCCTAAGTTATGTACACTTTTATCCAGCGATATCGCTCATCAAAAAGGAGTCAGTATGTACAGAGGATTGTTGTTAGCATCGTTAGTCGTCATATCAGCACCAGCCATGGCCGGGAAAGTCGCTGAGTTATTCTCTGACGGTGTTTTTGGTGTGCCTTGGGGTGCAACCATTGAGGCAGTCAAAAGAGCCCACCCTGAAGGAGAGATAAAAACCTATATTGGGATTAACAATTACGTCGTTCCACACGCCAAACCCGTATTGAATATTACACGGCAAGACACAGATATCACCTTCACGTTTAATGCCTCTCAACAAATGCATGCTGTCGGCATCAGTTTTGAAGGAAACGAATATACGGATGTTTATCGTGCGCTATCCACACATTTTGGGAAACCTCAAACGAACGCAAATGATTCAGCGATTCGATGGCCTGTTGATGCAGGGATCAGTATGTACTTGGTGGCTATCCCCTCTGGATTTTCGATGAAGCCCACATTGACCATCGAATATACAGAACCGTTTATCGACAAATCCAAAGAAGAATTGGGCTTTAATTAAACTCTAATAAAACGTAAAAAAGTAAGCGATGCTTCCTTTTAAGGCTATTTACATTCTAAGGTTGGAAATCAGCTTTCCTGTCAAAGCAATGAAAAGGCTCAGTTGGTTGGAAACTAAACTATAACGGTCGGCTATGTACGTATTGCAGACGGTAAACCCACCTGACTGAGTATGGCCTTTAACATGCTTGTGCACTGTCATGTTTATTTACATATTGTGGATGCCCAAGTTTTATCGAGTTCTTAACTGTCTGTTCTGTTTGTACTTTTCGGAGTGGCAGTTTTTTTGCTTCAGTGAGGTTTGGTTATCACTATCTGCTTATTAAAAACAATAAAAGGATGTTTGTTTTGAAGATTAAAAACTTATTTCAACTTCAACTGGCCATAAGCTTCATAGCATTATTTATTTGCGCAAACGCGAATGCAACGTTAATTGAGTACAGCACTCAGGGCGAATTTCTACTTGGGGGAGAATCTATTGCTCCTTCAACATACAGTTCATCAATGGATCAAAATAAAATCAACTTCGAATTTGATTCAGAATATTTAATATCAAACTTCAGTATTCCTTTTAACACAAGAGAAGCCACATATTTGATAGATATAACAATAAAGGATAATTTTGGAAATGTTTTGACAAATTATAATTGCAACCCTTCGAATGGTGTTGTCACTTGCGGAAGCATAGATCCAATATCACATATTTTTGGTGAAATTAATTTTGTGGATAACAGCAACTACCTGTTCAATGGAATGGATTTAAATGCTACAAGTGATAAAAAAGTTACGATGACTGATTTTGCCAACTTAGAGCTTTTCCCTACTATCAATGGTCCGGGCATTACATATAATGTATCGTCGAGAACCGCTGTAATAAATCCAGTTAATGCACCAGCATCAATAGGCTTGTTTGCATTGGTATCCTTCATTTTACTCAGACGTAACAAATAACATCCATAAGAATGTGGGAGCGGCTATCACAGTCGCTCGTCAGGTGAGCTCTTGCAGCTAATTCAATATTTCCAAGATTTTGTCCAAAGGTCCGTTCCTTGTCTTTAGGCGACCTTTGATACCGGCCAAACAGCGATGCCCATCAAGTTTTGGTTGTACGCCGAGTGGAAACGTCACGTCCTTCACTTTTTCAGCGGGGTGCGCTGTCATGGGGTGAATAAAACCTAGTGTATTGGTCGCCACACTTCCTGCTTCTGGAATATCCTCGACATAACCTTTATCGAGCTTTAACTTCACCTTACTTTTCGCTTCTGAAATAGCCTGCTCAAGTGGCGTAGTAGCATTCGCTCTCCCTGCATTTTTACCCTCTGTGTACTGCGTTGGCGTTTCTACGGCTTTGCCATCGAGCTTCTTTTTTGATGCCACCAGCATCGTCGCAAAATCATCATCGCCTGTCACAGTGACAGACCACGAACCCACAGCGCCAGAGGTATGCGCTTTATAGAGCGTTTGGTGAAAGTGTGTTTGCATAGGTTAATCTCCTTAGGTTGATGGAGACATACTATGCTGAAGTTTGATTGTCGCTATCGATTGGTAGGGGGTGATGAATGCCAAGGTTTCGATAATCCCGTGGGCAAGATTGATATTCTGCATCTTGCCCATGGGAAACATTGCGTATTAGTCAAATACGGGTAAATCTTTGACAATCAAAGCGTCCATATCAAACTCTATCAATCGATAACCCGCTTGGTACGCTTCACAGAAAATTGTCAAAAGCGTAGGCGTAATCCCTTGGTAAAGCTCGGTAAAAAACGTTTCTAACGTACCGCCCTCTTCCTTTTTATCAAACTCATAGAGCTTCACGAACCAGCCCGTATCGCGCTCCATCACCATCTCGCCTGAGAAGGCACAGTCTAACGTGTGCTTATCTTCATCGCCAAGGTGGGCAATATTGATGCCTATGCAACTGTACACATCTCTGTGTGCTTTAAACTGCTCTGTAAGTAACCCCATAATCAAGATCCCTGTACTCGTTAAGTAAGAACAGGATTATTATGGCAATAGCAAAAAAAGCCGCAGCCGATTGGGAAAGCATTAATACAAGTCTGGACGCTCGTGCGTGTGCAATACGACCTCAGCAATCGCTTTTTCAATATCCTGCGCATAATCAGACGCATCAAATGCAAATAAATCCAAAGATTGACGGCCACATACTCGCTCTATCGCAATCTCAGTCACATTGAATTTTTCTGTATCAGCAAGCACACAGATACCCTCTATCAGATGATTTTGTTTCAGGAACAGAGCGTTCACTATTTTGCGCTGTATATTCACATTATCACTGTCTGACAATGCGGCATGGGCAATCTGCGTCGCGGTTAACGCACTCAAACTACACTTTCCTCTATCGGCGAGCGCTCAACGCGATTAAAACCATCATCAAATCGATGAGAGTAAACATCCACAGAAAATACACCATGCCCCGGTGTCGCCGTCCGTTTAGCAACATACACTTTCTTTTCGGTTGTTCGCTGCACAATCACATTGACACCATTAATTATTATTTCATCACCGACAGTTAAATTGCTGACTCTGCTTGAAATCGCTTTTCGCATCCCTATCCTCCTTTAATAAAAGTATGAGTATTGAGTTTTATTTTTTTAACGCCACCAATAGGTCCGCGTAATTCATAGTTATTTTGTAGAAAACAAAGGAGAAGATAATATTAATGACTGACGATGTGATAAATTTTGCTGTACGCCTCTATCTAGAGCGTTCAGGGGGCACACCGTATGATGAACTCAGCCACGTTAGCGGCAACGAGTCTGACGAATGGTTAAACCAACTTATGACAATAATGGCTGGTGGTTATTATGATGTCTTTAGAGAAGACGAGATTGTCGCATCAGATATTGTAAAAGCCCCCGATTTATTTCGGGAAGAACTGCGAAAATTTAAGGAACGGACCATTACATTATCATCTACCGCGGGATTGCTCGCATCTCAATGGCTAAGCACAGACATTAGGCCATGGGCCCAAGATGGAGCGTATTTAAAGTCACAGGCATTTGTTGAGACTGAGTTAACCAAGTTTAACTGATATTACTATCAAGTCATTTTTGTCAAATTAGATCGCCATAATTCCACAACGTATTTTTATTCTCGGGAGTCATAATACCTTAACCTGTCATTTTCACAGAATGACAGTAGGTATCTATATGACTCCACAAATTAAAGTAGGTGACGAAGTTATCTTTAAGCGTGAAAAGCTAACAAAAGAATGGCTGATTGAGTATGGCACCAGCTCGGCTTACCTAACCTATACTGTATCGAAGCAAGAAGGGAGCAAAGTATTCATAAGCTCACCGTTTGGTTTTCCGTTTGACGTGGATATAGGGGACATCGAGCGAGTGCCTAATGACTTTGAACAAACTAATGCTATGACCCCCTTCATGGACGATATCAATACCTTGGAAGGCATCAATTAATCGTGGTGAAAGACAGGTTATTGTAAGGATAAGCAAGGATGAAAAAAAATGAACTACGTGATGACATTTTATGTTTGGCATTAAGTCGCTACCTGATTGTCAATGACTTCACACCGTATGATGCTGTCGTTGAAAACTCAAAGCCACATAATGACGCCGAACAATGGGCACCACTTTTATTGTCTGTTATGACAGGCAGTGGTAACGCTTTTAGGTGTGACGAAATACTCAACGCTGACCCGGTCAAGCGTCCCGCTACATTTTACAATCAATTTCACGAATTACACGACCGAACTGTACTAGTAGCCACCGTCGCTGGGATGCTTTGCCAACATTGGATTAACCATACCGTCGAACCTTACAAAAGTGACACATACTTGTGTGAAAGTCATGAGTTGATTGAGTCAACATTAGAAAAACTGGTCTAGGTTAATCTTTGCATACTGATTGCTGACTTTACCTAGACATATAACCTGCCGATAGTGGCCTCTCGTATTTCCGCTAATTCTCTGACAATAGGCCATTTTGCTTTGCCGAATTCGCCAAACGCTGCGTCTAAATCGCCTTTTGCGAGCACGACAAACATTTTAGAAAACGCCCCTTTCTTGCTACAGGGACAATACGACATAAACTCCCTGTACATCACGTACAGCTCATGTAAAGCCTCAGCTGCATTCTCGTGCGCCTCCGTTGGGCAGGAATAATAGTTGTTAATCTGTGTATTCCACGCACGACACACTCTGTCGATGAACATCTGTTTGTCATGCAAAAACGCATCAGTACCAAAAATACCAGCATGTATTGCGGCGCCATAGACACTTTCAGGTTTACGTAAAAAATCTTCCGTCATACTGCCCCCTCGATTGCACTTTCTTTATGGTATGCAGCATAGGCATCTTCAATAGACGCGGTTTGCACTATCCACACTACGGATGAACCAGGAAACGCTGATATGAACGAAGCTTCCGCTTTCTCGCTATCTTCTGCGTACACGGTGATAGCGTCAGGCACGTTAAAGGTGTCTGTGGTGTACAGCAGTATAAAGGGCAACAAAGTGACGTTTTTTTGTTTATTCTGCATAGGAAGCTCACAATTCGTAGCTTGATAGAAAGTCATAGATTGACTGTGCATTGTCTATGGGAATGAGTTCGCCATGATGTGTGGTTTCATGCCAAACGCCATCCACCTTAAAGATGCGTATCTCACTCCCCTCTAAATCGTCAATGGTGCACTCTGTTTTCTTTGCTGCCGTTGCCAGCAAGGTATCGAGTGAATCAAAGCAGGTACAACCATCAAGCTTGTTGGTGTCAATCTCAGACTCGACAACAAAGTAGTGTCCCAACACGTTCATTATAAAATAAGGCATTAGAGATGCTCCTTGGCGCAGTCCATCGCCATGTTCGCGGCACATAGCGCTCTTAATTTCTCTGCAAGCTCGTCGAAACCTGCATCGATTAATTTATCCAGCTCACGCACTGGACTTACGAGTTCGCTCACAGCACTAAACAGATTATCCTCTGCGCTGTTATAGTCATTTTGCGATGCTTCGGAGATAGGAAATCCCATCTCCGCTTCAAACGCCTCTTCGGGTGTGTTGTATATCGGTGTTCTTAATTCTGACATAAGCTATCTCCTGAGTTGTTGGCGATAGCATAGCGATAATGAGGATTGCGGCTACTCATCGGTAAGAGAAACCGCACCCGTGAAAGGTATGGATGATTGGCTACTCAATGATCCTATCGTCAAACGCAGTGATGCTCGAATTACTGTAGAGCCGATAAACATCGCCAGAATATGCAAAGTAACTCAGATTGTTGCTGCCTTGATAATGATAAGGATTGCTGAACATCGCTCGTGCGAAATCACGTCCAAACGGTGTTCTAGATATCGTTAATTCGCTTTTTGAAATTTTAAAATTACCGCTATCAGATTCTATGTCCGACAGGCTTAGTTTTCCGTTTTCTTCATACGCAGGGCTGGAGCCCAACAAGACCATCGCACCATGAATATCTTTGGTACGCCATTTGATGGGCTCGCCCGTTGCCAATGAGTCAAGGACAGCTCCGTTACCAGCTTCAATGAATTCACTCACATTCATTGACACGGTAAGCGCATCGGGCTGATAGACGTATTGCTTTTCAGTGCCTGACAATATCTCAAGTTTATACACACGATTTGCCGTATCACAGCCATATTCGCATGTGGCTTTGTATCCAAGGGTTTCTGCCGTATCGATGATGTTATTGTTAAGCATGTTCACGGCAAACGCATGCGCTTTTTCAGTACTATCTATTGCAACATTATCGATGTTAGCGGGTAAAAATAGACCTGATGCGTTATTGCTACTGCCATCGCCTGACAGCATCCCTAACACCATGACTGCGCCGCCCACAGCCCCACCCAGCGAACTGCCTACTTCACCGACAAACATGTCCGTTGCCATCGATACGAGGGTCGAATACTGGGTCTCATCCCACTCTTGCGGCAAATCTTGCTTAGCCAGTAATTTAGCGGCTTCGCTTCGGGCATAGGGTTCGAGCAAGTCTTTACCCACCCATGCAAGCTTTGCGAGCTTGACTTCATCTTCAATTTCGACGGTATCCGGCATTTCATAAGCGGCGATTAAAAGTGGATCATCTGTCATCAGTGATACACAGCCAGAAAGCACCGTAGTAGCTGCAAGAGCAGCGCAGGCATATTTTAGTTTCGTCATACTAAACTCCTACAATAGTTAGCTTAATCGTTCTTCTTACTCATTTTGAAAATGCGCTATGACAGCGCACTTTCTAACTCATCAAAGGCCGCGCTATCGACACTCAGTTGGCTCTTTTGACACACTTGCATCACCATGGCTTTGACCGTATCAATGTCCGGTTTTGCGGTTGCCATTGCTTTGCTACTAAAGCGCTTGAGTTCTTTGATGCAGTGCTTCACGCCGCTGAACGCCGTGAAAGACTTAAAGCCACCTTCACGCTTAATCGGTGAGACAGACACATAGATGCCGCGCTTTTCGTTGGCGTATGACCACGGGTTATGACCACCTAGCTGATACGTTAGCTCGATATCGATAGTAGTCAGTGCATCGTTGGTCGGTATGCGAATGATTTCTTTGTTTTTGCTCATGTTATTGCTCCAAAATGTTGACGTGAACATTCTCTCACCAAGAGGTTTGATGGCTACCGTTTGGGCAATTAGCATACAGGCTCTTGAGATTGCGCAAGGTATTGCTCGATGTGTTTTTGGGCCTTTGTGAGCAGTCCAGATTGAGCATTCAGCGCAACGTCTGCAGCAATCGTGGGGGTCACAGATTGTCTGCACTGAACATAACCGGCCAACTGACCTCGTTTATCTACCAGCGCAGCGAACGCCTCAGCGGACGGTTTGCGCTCCATTTCTCTCATAGCGCGGTGCAATTCTCGCTCTAACTTCTGTCCTAATGAAAACAACTTGTGGCGAATAACACCTTTTTCTCTGCTCGCATTAGCTCTATTATCAAACATGGATCACCCATTTAATGAAATACTTTTGCGCTCAACAGTGACCGTAGCTAAGTCACAATCAAACTGAATATCGGAGCCTTGATGCTGGGCAACAGCAGCCAACATTCTTGCCATACATGACAGCGCTTCGTGAGTGCCAAGCTGGATGATTGCAGCGCCTATTTGTTCACAAAACTCAGAATTGTCAGTCATTCTAACCTCTCCCCAAAATTCAATTATTAGTTTGCCGTGAAGCACATACTTAAATTATGCTTTATCTGTCATCGCTGGCTATTAATTGGTTACTAACGAGTTTCTCTCTACTTCAAGGAAGACAAAAAAGACAAAGGCCAATCCATATCAGACCGCATTGAACGGTTTGAGGAAAAACATTTCTTCACATTTTATTTGCTACTTGCCTCTCCTTTTGTCTCTTGGTTTCTTTATCAGACTTACCTTGCGCAAGCCGACAAAGAACTCAGTGCCTTTTCCCTAGTGTTTGGGCCAATTATATTGATAATTGTTCTGGTTTACGTCTCAGTGCTATCGATATTTGTGCTGCGGATGTTCGTGGGGCTTTTGGTGTCAATCCTTATCGATGGCGTTAAGGAAGGCAATATTTTTTTGATAGCGGGGGCGCTGTATTTCCTGCTTGGGATTGGATTTTGGGTCCTTGACGGAAACACCGTCTTCTCAATGCTGTTTTAGTATTAACGTTTCCGTTGAGTATAGGTTTTAGCAAAGAAATGAGGCCTCTATGACAGAGGCCTCTTATCGATGTCACTTGACGGCAAGCGCCAGCATGGCATTGGGTGTAATACGCATATCGTCAGCCACTGACCATACCGATTCTGTCGGCGCTTTTTTCGCCTCGGTTTCCTGTGCATATTCTTCACGGCTGCGGCACCAACCAAGGATTTTAGCGACGGCAACGTTAAATCTAAGCATGGCATGCGAATCGAATTTAAGGTGGCGAGTACCTTTTCCATAATATTTAACGTGTAGCAGCTCTATTTCCTTACCTGATGTGTCAGTTCCAGTGACGATAATTTTCCCGCCCGGCGACATCGATTGGTAAGTTCTGTCAGTACGGACATTGCTGTAGCCTAACAACCGAAAGACAACCATCAAATCGTCGGTAAATTTAGCAGCGCTTTCGTTGAGCCCACGTTGAAAATCGTATTGGCCGAAGTTGCTCCACGAGGAGAAGATAAAACGGTAATCTAGCACACGCTTACACTCTTCCTGCGGCTTATAACCATCATAACGGTTATATCGCCAATCATCTTTATATACACGTTCATTGCTCACGTAGTAGCGTGATATAGACGATTCGCTAGTCAGCATCTGATAAACACTAGTGAGTGAATCCTCGATAAGCTCGTTCGCCTCTTTGACTGCAAAATCAATCACATAGAGCGCATTCTTATAGGTAAAGTCAAGGGAGTTGGACTTTAGCGTATTCAAAAACTTGGTTTTATTGTCAGAGGTTAACCGTGTGTGTATAGCATCTAACGAATCAAATAAGGGGTTCTAGGGATTTTCCCCTCTAAAAAGACATAATCCTCTGTAGACCACACCAATAAATGGCTGCGGAGGTGGT
>NZ_JAESDH010000034.1 GCF_019249295.1 Alteromonas antoniana | reverse complement strand
TGATCAAGCTTGGTAAATAGAGTTCAAAAAAAATCCCCACTAATTACTTAGCAGGGATTTGTGTATAAGAGACAGGCGTTCCTGCCGGCTTTTGCTTTATGGATTTATTTATTCATCTAGGAAACTGCGAAGCTGCTCAGAGCGGCTTGGATGACGCAGTTTGCGAAGTGCTTTAGCTTCAATCTGACGAATACGCTCGCGGGTAACGTCGAACTGTTTGCCCACTTCTTCCAGCGTATGGTCGGTGTTCATGTCGATACCAAAACGCATACGAAGGACCTTAGCTTCACGGGCCGTCAGACCTGCAAGTACTTCCTGGGTCGCGTTTTTCAGGCTGCCACCGGTTGCGGAATCGAGGGGCTGGATAATTGTATTATCCTCGATGAAGTCACCCAGATGTGAATCTTCATCATCACCAATCGGCGTCTCCATAGAGATAGGCTCTTTGGCAATTTTCAGCACCTTACGAATTTTATCTTCCGGCATTAGCATGCGTTCTGACAATTCTTCCGGCGTCGGCTCACGACCCATCTCCTGAAGCATCTGACGAGAGATACGATTCAGTTTGTTGATCGTTTCAATCATGTGAACCGGGATACGAATTGTACGAGCCTGGTCCGCGATTGAACGTGTAATAGCCTGACGGATCCACCATGTGGCATACGTTGAAAACTTATAACCACGACGGTATTCGAATTTATCTACCGCTTTCATCAGACCGATATTACCTTCCTGAATCAAATCCAGGAACTGCAGACCACGGTTGGTGTATTTCTTCGCGATAGAAATTACCAGACGTAAGTTTGCTTCAACCATCTCTTTCTTGGCGCGGCGTGCTTTTGCCTCACCAATCGACATGCGACGGTTAATATCTTTAATATCAGCAATGACCAGACCGGTTTCTTGCTCAACCTGGTTCATTTTCGAAATGCAGCGTTCGATTTCTTCGCGGTTTACCGCCAGCGCATCTGCGTATGCGGCATCAGAGGCAATTGCCTCGCCCAGCCACTTTGATGATGTTTCGTTACCTGCGAAAGACTTTATGAAATCTTTCTTTGGCATCTTTGCGTTAACCACGCAGTACTTCATCACCAGACGTTCCTGGATGCGGACTTTGTCCATCATCTCACGCATGTTTTTCACCATGCGGTCGAACTGCTTGGGCACCAGGCGGAACTCTTTGAAGATATCGCTTAGTGCAGTGATTTGCTCACGAGCGTCTGCATGAGCACGGCCTTTCGCTTCAATTACGCTGCGGGTTTTTACATACTGCTCTCTGAGCTCTGCAAAACGCTCACGCGCCATTTCAGGATCAACGCCGCCTTCATCTTCTTCTTCGTCGTCTTCGTCTTCATCATCGTCTTCGTCTTCCAGCTCTTCCTCTGAAAGTTCAGAACCGATGTGAGTCGCCGTTGGCGCCAGATCCTGCTCATCGTCAGGATCGACAAAGCCGGAAATAATATCGCTTATGCGGATTTCTTCCGCTTCATAAAGGTCCCACTGGTCAAGCAGATAGGTGATGGCTTCCGGATATTCTGCAACGGAGCACTGAACCTGATTAATCCCGTCTTCAATACGTTTTGCGATTTCAATCTCGCCTTCGCGGGTAAGCAGTTCTACGGTGCCCATTTCACGCATATACATGCGAACCGGGTCTGTGGTGCGGCCAATTTCACTTTCTACGGTTGCCAGTGCCTGTGCCGCTGCTTCAGCAGCGTCTTCATCAGCGGTGGCTTCTTGCATGAGCAGTTCGTCAGAGTCAGGGGCTGACTCAGAAACCTGGATGCCCATGTCATTGATCATGCGGATAATATCTTCGATCTGATCAGAATCGACGATGTCTTGCGGCAGGTGGTCGTTAACTTCTGCAAAAGTGAGATACCCTTGCTCTTTACCTTTTGCAATCAGGAGTTTAATCTGAGACTGCTTGCTTTGCGCCATATACCCTACACTTCTCACATTCAATTAATTTGCATTAAACAATCTACGTATACGTAAATTATTTACTGTTGTATCAATGCCGCCTACCCGGTATAACTCTCTGGAATCGTTATCCAGCCCGGGTCTTACTGCCCGATCTCTGGCGAGAATTTCTCACAAATCCATTATTCACATGGACTGCGGCGAATTAGCCAGTATAGCAGAAATATAACGGTTTTGACCAGAATTCCGGCGGATTTTTTAGCCAGAAATCACACGATTACGATTTCTGACGTTCTCTCATCAACAGATTGAGCTCTTGCTTCTCCGACTGCGTCAGGGGTTGTACCCGTGACTGAGAAATCAACGTTTCAATTCTGCTGTCAAAATGCCAGTCCAGTAGCTTGGCAAAACTGTCTCGATAAACCTGCTTTGCATCCTCGTCTGCTACGAGGTGTTCCTGAAGTAATAACTTCGTGATGTTGGATGAGTGGGGATGATCGCGGAAGTTTTCAACAACCTGTGCTGTATTTGCATTCGGATGACGCTGGCAATAATCGTGTACATCCATTAACACCGGCATGCCTGGCATACCACTGCTTTGTAAAATCTCCGGCATGACTTCTTCGCATTCAGTCGCAAGAGACGGATTGTCCAGCAATAACCTGATCATCATTCTAAGTGGTGACAAACGGGTTTTCTGCACGCCATGCTGGGACGCTGAGCGGCCAGGTTTTCCCGAGTTCTGGTTTGCCTTTGCGATATCCTGCTGCAGCCTGAACCTGTCATACTCACCGAGGTGCTTGGCAAGTTCTTCCTGTAGTAAGGTCCGCTGGTCGCTACCCAAAACCTGATCAATCAGAGGCTGCGCGGCATTTTTCAGGGCCATTTTTCCTTCTGGTGTGCCCACCTGATGCGTTTTTAATAAGCTGTCGAAGAAAAAGCGCGATAGTGGCATGGCGGTATCAGTCAATTCCATAAACGCATCATGACCAATTTTTCTGACCATGGTGTCCGGGTCTTCGCCGTCAGGTAAAAATAAAAATGACAACTGAACGCCGTCTTTTAGCGCGGGCAGAGAATTTTCCAGTGCGCGCCAGGCCGCATCGCGCCCGGCACGGTCGCCGTCATAGCAACAGACTATCTGTGAGATACCACGCGTCAGCAGTTGCAAATGTTCGGGTGTCGTTGCTGTGCCCAGTGCGGCAGTCGCAATATTGATATCAAACTGACTTAAGGCAACCACATCCATGTAGCCTTCCACAATCATCACCTTATTTAGCTGGCGATTTGCTTGTTTAGCCTGATAAAAACCAAACAGCTCGTGACCTTTATGGAAAATCCGGGTTTCCGGTGAGTTGAGGTACTTCGGTCCACCGTCTTCGAGCACACGGCCGCCAAATCCCACTACACGACCCCGGCGATCGCGAATGGGGAACATAATGCGGTGGCGGAAAAAGTCGTAGGTTTTGCCGTTATCGTTCTTATTTACCAGCTTTAAATCAAGCAACTGGGTGATACGCTCGTGATTGGTCCCGAACGCTTTCAGCACAGCGTCCCATTCGTCGGGGGCATAGCCAATTTCCCAGCGCTTGACCACATCGCCTGAGAGACCCCGGCCTTTCAGGTAATCAATGGCTTGCTGGCTTTTGGGATGATTACGTAACTGATGCTGGAAAAATTTAGCGACTTTTTCCATCAGTGTGTAGTCGTCTTCCAGTTGCTGTTTTTTCTCAGCACTCATTGCCGGGCGAGACCCTTTCTCACGGGGTACTTCTAACCCGTGATGCCGGGCCAGCTCTTCAATAGCCTCAACAAACTCAAGGCGATCGAATTCCATAATGAAGGAAATGGCATTGCCGTGTGCGCCACAACCAAAGCAATGGTAAAACTGTTTATCCTGACTGACAGTAAACGACGGCGTTTTTTCGTTATGAAAAGGGCAGCATGCCTGATAGTTTTTGCCTGCTTTTTTTAACTTCACACGGTTATCTACCACGTCTACCACATCGGTGCGCGCCAGAAGGTCGTCTATAAAATCGCGGGGTATCTTACCGGCCATGAAAGTGCATTACAGAAAAGAAAACAAGCCGTACTTTAGCAGGCTGGGGAAGTTGCGCAACAACCTGTTGGCGTCAATCCAACAGGTTGCGGAAAATAGCATCAGGCGTTCAGGCGGGCTTTGACTTTGCCGCTCAGAGCACCCATGTCAGTGCGGCCCTGAACTTTGGGCTTCAACACGCCCATGACTTTACCCATGTCCTGCATGCCGCTGGCACCGGTGTCTGCAATCGCACCATCAATAAGGGAATTGATTTCGTCGTCAGTCAGCTGCTGAGGCAGAAATGTTTCCAGTACTGCAATCTCTTCACGCTCTTTGGATGCCAGATCGTCGCGGTTTGCCGCATCAAATTGTGACGCCGCATCCTGACGTTGCTTCACTGCCTTTGTGATGACCGCAAGTACTGCAGCATCATCCAGCGTGATTTGTTCGTCAATTTCGCGTTGCTTCACGGCAGCCAGGGTCATACGAATTGTCCCCAGGCGAACTTTGTCCTTGGCGCGCATGGCATCTTTTTGCGCTTCTTTTAATTCATCAATCAAAGCCATGGTGGTTTCCTTTGCTGGTGCTTTTACAATCATTCAGTGTGCGGCCTGTTGACGACGGTTGTCGTCTGCACGGCGTCTCTCGAATTACTGTAACAGGTCTGGTGTCAATTTTTCAGGGGCCTGAAATACAAAAGGTGCTGCCGGAGCAACACCTTTTTTGACTCAATTGCCAACCCTGTTTTAGTAGAGTTTTACGCGACGTGCGTTTTCACGAGCCAGTTTTTTCAGATGACGCTTTTTAGCAGCAGCTTTCTTACGCTTGCGTTCCCAAGTAGGCTTCTCGAAGAACTCACGACGACGAACTTCAGACAGAACGCCTGCTTTTTCACAAGAGCGCTTAAAGCGACGCAGCGCTACATCAAACGGCTCGTTTTCTCTAACTTTAACGATAGGCATTAAATTCTCACCTCAAAACTTAACTGTATTTTCCGGGTTAACATTGTGCGCGAAAAAGGCACCCGGGTTAAAAATGGTGCGAAATTCTAATCATATCTGAAGCGGATGTAAAGCCTGAATTGCTAAAAAGTAGTCAGTTTGAGGGAAAATTACCGCTTCACCATTCCCTGATAAAGGCAATAACGGTACACTCTGCGTCCTTATTCTACACATATTTTACCGACAGGCCTGATTGTAATGCGAATTTTGGGTATAGAAACTTCCTGCGATGAAACCGGTATTGCCGTTTACGACGATGAACAGGGGCTGTTATCCCACGAGCTTTACAGTCAGGTAAAGTTGCATGCGGATTATGGTGGCGTGGTTCCCGAGTTAGCGTCACGTGATCATGTTCGCAAGATCGTACCGCTTATTCAAAAAGCACTGGAAGATGCGGATACTAAAGGTGAAGAATTAGACGGTGTAGCATTTACCCAGGGACCAGGACTGGTGGGTGCGCTGTTGGTGGGTTCATCGGTGGGCAGGGCGCTGGCGTATGCCTGGAACGTTCCCGCGGTTGGCGTTCACCATATGGAAGGCCACTTGTTAGCCCCAATGCTGGAGGAGCCTGCCCCGCCATTTCCCTTTATTGCATTGTTAGTGTCAGGTGGGCATTCCATGCTGGTAAAGGTAGAGGGGATTGGGGAATATGAGGTGCTGGGCGAATCTATTGACGATGCAGCAGGCGAAGCCTTTGATAAAACCGCGAAACTGTTAGGCCTGGATTATCCGGGCGGCCCGCTACTGGCAAAGCTCGCTGAAAAAGGCGAGGCGGGACATTATCAGTTTCCGCGACCGATGACCGATCGTCCCGGGCTGGATTTTAGCTTCAGTGGCCTGAAAACGTTCGCCGCGAATACCATCCGCGATGCTGATGACAATGAGCAAACTAAAGCCAACATTGCGTATGCGTTTCAGGAGGCGGTAGTCGATACGCTCATCATTAAGTGCCGCCGTGCGCTGAAACAGACGAACATGAAGCGGCTTGTTATAGCCGGAGGCGTGAGCGCTAACACTATGCTGCGGGAAAAAATGCAGCAGCTGATGGCCGATATGAAAGGTGAAGTTTATTACCCCAGCCTCGGATTTTGTACCGACAATGGTGCCATGATCGCTTATGCCGGCATGCAGCGCCTGAAAGCCGGAGAAAAACTCGACTTATCAAGCCCGGCAAAGCCGCGCTGGCCATTAGACAGTCTTAAAAAAGTGGGATGTGGCTAGCCGGTAAAGCGATAGTTCCGTCCTTTCTGGTGACCCGGCGTCAGTCCGGGTCCGCGCAGTGTTTCTTCACCTTCCCTTTGTCTTGACACAAAAAACGTATCCCGGTTTATGGCAAAGTTGCGTGGCCGAACGAATTGTCGGGGGAGGGTGCCAGCACAGAGTCGTTCAAATCTTTTTTAGCAAATATCCTGCATTCAAAATACACCGGTCCAAAGTGTCAGCGACATAAGTGTCACGCGACATAACTGTTTATGACTCAAGTTGTGTCAGTCGACAAATTTGGAAACACTTATCCGCTTATCTGACATAAACTGGACTTACTTATCAACTATCCTGCTGATACACTCTCCGCCGCACAAGATTGTGCAGTGGAGCTATTTAAAAAAGGACGTTGATATGATTCTCACGCGTATTCGAACCTGTCTTGCGCTGCTTTGTCTGGCAGTGTCATCTCATGCTAATGCTGGTGCTACCGAATGGATGCCGTTTACGGTTGATGATGGCCATATTCTGGTAGACATCACGATGGCAGGGCACCCCGTTAAAGCGATTCTGGACACAGGCGCAGAATATAACGGCATCAGTCATGCTTTTATCAAGCATTACCAGCCTGACCTTGTTCGTGCCGGCCGCACCCGTATTAAGGGCCCATTTGGTGAAGACATCCGCGACCGCTACAATGCTGTCGATGTCAAAATTTTTGGCGTCGATCTGGAGCTGGATAAGCTGGTTGATCTGGATTTCGGTTCTTCAGAGAACGCACTGTTATTAGGCGCCGGTTTCTTTGACGATTTTATTACTCAGGTTGACTATCCCAATCAGCGCATTCGACTGATTGACCGCGACAGCATCAACATTGCGGAATACCGAAATGTACGCGTAGAGCAGGACGCCAAAAGTTACATGCTGCTGGTTAACGTCACGCTGAACAAGCAGGAAGATGTCTGGCTGATTCTGGATACCGGCCTCAATGGCGGGATCATGGTAGAACGACGCATTGCCAGAAATAACAACTGGCTGAATGGCGATTTCAAAACGGTAACCACGGATTCTGTCGGAGTGGCAAGAGACCAGGATATCGAGTCATTTCTGATGCCATCAGTGATCTTAGGACCCTACGAGGTTGAAAACGTTATCGTATCGACGCCTGTGGAAGGGCAGGACCTTCACATCAACACCGATGTTGGTGCCAAGGAACAAACCGGAACCCGCATTCGCGGTAATAAAGTACATGGGCTGCTGGGTTACGATGTACTCAAACATTTTGTTCTGACCATTGACTACGAACGAGGCTATATGCATATTGGGCTGCCCGAGGACATTTAGATGATGTAAGGCAATGAAGCCAGCCTGGATAATACCCTTAATTCTTTTTTGCGGCGCATGTAGCGCCGCTTTCGCAGCACCGCCACCGTCATCATCTGTTGATAATCAGCAGCACGTCGTATTGTTGTCGCTGGATGGTTTTCGGCACGATTATATCGAAAAGCACCAGGCCAAAAACCTGGCAAAAATCGCCCAGCAGGGTGTCAGAGCAGAAGCGATGATCCCTGTCTACCCGGCGAACACCTTTCCCAACCACATTTCCCTGGTGACCGGTCTTCACCCCTCACAGCACGGCATTGTAAATAATTATTTTTACGACAAGCAGCGTCCGAAGGACGACAGCTACGCCATGTATGGGATGGGAAAAGGGTTGAAAGACAGCACATGGATCCAGGCCTTACCCTTATGGAACCTGGTTGAATTTCATGGCCGGAAAGCCGCAACCTTTTTCTGGCCTGAATCCGATGCCCGAATCAATGGTGCGCTGCCAACGTATCACTACCACTACTCAAAATATTCAGATTATCAGCAACGTGTTGATCAAATTATCGCATGGTTATCGCTGCCTGAGGTAAGTCGGCCGCGTTTTGTCGCCGGTTATTTTTCGTTAACCGATACGGTCGGGCATGACGTCGGTCCCGATGCAAAAGAAACCTTTGAAGCGGTTCAACGAGTGGATGCCCTGGTTGGAGAGTTATACCGTCGGCTGCAGGCACTCCCCGTGAAAGTGAATCTGGTGATTGTTTCGGATCACGGTATGACGACGGTGGATAAGAATCAGCTGATTAGCGTTGAGTCTCTCGGGATATCGGACGATTTTGTGTACGAAAATGAAGGGGCGCAAGTGATGATTTATGCGCGTCCTGGCGTCGACGATGAGCGTATCGCGCAGGAAAAGGCACGCCTTAGCGAGACAGCGAAAGGCCGTTATCTTGTACTTAATGAGCAGCAGCGTGCGCAGCGTGAGTATCCCACAGGGCCAAGAACCGGCGATATCGTGCTGGAGATCCATGCGCCGGCAAGGTTTGTGAGTGAAAACGATGAGCACATCAGCACCGGGGGGCACGGCTATTTGCCCGGGCACCCGGACATGGGAGCGACGTTTGTGGCTGCCGGTCCCGTCTTTAAACAGGGAGTGACGCTGCCGCCGATGTCATCGCTTGAGGTGTATCCTGGTATTGCTAAGATAATGGGACTGCCGCTGCTTTCTGACGTCGCCAGTGACGGGGCGATCTTTGCGCAGGGCATAAAATAGCGCCACCATAGTATCGTTTTCGAAGCTGCTGGCGTGGGTTCTCTCCCTGAACCGATTGCCAGTTAACTGGCCGGTTACCGGGATTGCGTCTGTAACCAGTCAGCAAACTGTTGTGCGATATCCGGCGAGCTGAAGGTGCATGTTGATGCACCCGAGGCATCGCTGTAAGTCACCTGTTTGTCGCTGACCTGAATATTGCCTACCGGCATTTGTACAGTTATCAGCTGACCATCTATCTCTACTTCTTCAGAGCCCATCATCCTTCCTTAATCCTTTGCTTCTCAGTTTCACCCGCTGGTTCGCTGTTATGGCTCTCCGGTAACGTGGTAACCGGATGGCAACACGGTACTCAACACAAACAGACTGACGCCGACGGGCCAAAACAACTATTTCAGTGTACGTGGCTTTGTTACAGCAATGCGTCTGCTTTGGTTTATCGCGTTTGTAACGAATAGTAACTGCGAGTGATGCGGTAGCCCAGCTGATGGACGTTTTTCGACAAATTAAGTAAGCGTATCAGGTATCGTGCAGCAGGCTGTGCACATGCTTATTCTTTGATTCTGCCTTTGTGCCACACTTTACTTTCATTGCGGGATAACAGCCTGATGATATTGTCTTTGTGTCTGGCGATAATCAAAATCGACAACATTGCCACAGGCAGGGTGTACAGCGGCTTGATAAAAAAGGTGAATAGCGGGGCCAGAGCCACCGCGACAATGGCACCCAATGAAGAAAAACCAGTTACGAAAACAACGGCTATCCAGGTGAAAATCAGCAGCCCGGCCAAATCCAGACCAATGGGTAACATAGCGCCAAACGCAGTTGCAACGCCTTTACCACCTTTAAAACCAAAGTAAAGCGGGAAGATATGACCCAGGCAAGCGGCAATCGCTATGATGCCGAGGTAGAGCGGCTCGATACCAAGAAAGTAACTGCCATATACTGGTATCGTGCCTTTGAGAATATCCATGATTAGCACCAGGATGGCGGGGATTTTGCCTCCAAGGCGGAATACATTGGTAGCACCGGGGTTGCCAGAACCTGCATTGCGCGGATCGGGTAAACGATAAAGCTGACAGATCACCACGGCACTGGAAAGCGAGCCAAACAGATAGGCGGTGGCAGTCATCAGAATTATCAATGCGATCATGTATTACTGTCAGCGTTCACGTTACACTGACGTCACACTACTAGAATCCTCAGGATTGCGCCAGAATTGTGCATCAAATAATGTGCTGGTAGGACAACAAGGCACTGCCATTGCATAGAAGCAAAGAATCAGACAAAGTCAGCCAGTAACAGCCTGACTCGCAATAACCTGAAGGACAACCCTGAAAAGATGGTACGGGGAATGGAAAAAATTACGATTACCGGGCTTAGCGTCGACACACTCATTGGCGTTTATGACTGGGAAAGAACGCAAAATACAACGTTAAAACTGGATATTACCCTGCATGCTGATCTTAAGCAGGCAATGGATTCTGATGATGTACACGACACTATCGATTATGCCGCTGTTGCACAACACATACAGAATCTGGGGGCTGAAAGCCGTTTCGAATTATTGGAAGCATTTGGCAGCGCCATCATGAAAAGTGTGCTGGCAACATTTTCGGCCTCATGCATCGAGCTGACGATTTCTAAGCCTGGCATTCTCAAGGATGCGGATAATGTGGCTGTCAGTATGGAGTTATCCCGCCGTTGATGGACCACCACGTTATTTTGATTAGCGTAGGCACTAACATCGACCGTGCTTACCACACCAGACAATCACGCATCGCACTGGAAACTCACTTCAGTAACGTCAGTGTCTCTCGGGTTTATGAAAGTGAAGCCGTTGGTTTCAACGGAAAGCCGTTTTATAACCTGGTGGTTCGTGCTGTCACGTCGTTGCCGGTAGACGAAGTGTGTCATCAACTAAAGCAAATTGAGAAGGACAATGGTCGCGTTCATACCGACAAGAAATTCTGTTCCAGAACGCTGGATCTTGATTTGCTGACTTACGATGATTTGGTAACTGCCACGCCGGTGGAGTTA
Source organism: Alteromonas antoniana (assembly GCF_019249295.1). Taxonomy (GTDB): domain Bacteria; phylum Pseudomonadota; class Gammaproteobacteria; order Enterobacterales; family Alteromonadaceae; genus Alteromonas; species Alteromonas antoniana. The sequence continues at coordinate 31,120 of NZ_JAESDH010000034.1, read as the reverse complement.
CCTCGCGGCGAAATCCTTTATAATGCGTTCGTATTGCAGCCTCTGGCAGAACTTGTGCCGGACGCTATCCATCCGGTTGAAAAGAAAAGCTATGCAACACTGTGGCGCGAGTTCGACGCGTCATCTCAATCACTCTGGCCAATTGCCTTTGAATGGAGCTCGTAAAACGGCATGACACTTTTTGAAATTATCATCCTCGCCATTATTCAGGGGATCACTGAATTTTTGCCCATCAGTAGTTCCGGCCACCTGTTGCTACCGGCAGAATTGCTGGGCTGGAAGAGTCAGGGACTGGCGTTTGATGTTGCCGTGCATGTGGGCAGTTTGCTAGCCGTAATGATTTATTTTCGGCAGGAAATTGGCAGGATGACCGTAGCCTGGGTATCGCAGGGCTTCACCCGCAATCAGTCTGTCGACAGCAAGCTGGCCTGGTGGGTTATTATCGCGACTATTCCGGCAGTGGTCATCGGTTTTCTGATGAAAGACTGGATTGAAATGAATGCCAGAACGGCATTAGTGATAGCCGCGACAACCATCCTCTTTGGTTTGTTACTGTGGTATGCAGATGCCACCGCTAAACGTCACCGGCAGCTCGATACGTTAACCTGGAAGCAGGCGCTGATAATTGGTCTGGCGCAAGTGCTGGCACTGATACCCGGTACCTCTCGTTCAGGTATCACAATGACGGCAGGCCTGATGCTGGGCTTAGACAGAGAGAGTACTGCACGTTTTTCGTTCCTGTTGTCTATTCCGGTTATCTTAGGCGCAGGGACTCTGGCCACACTGGATCTGATTTCTGCTGGTGACGGGGTGGACTGGACCGCATTGTTGTACGGTGCTGCCTTTTCGTTTGTCAGTGCCTATCTTTGTATCTATCTGTTTTTAAGCTGGATCTCACGTATCGGTATGTTGCCGTTTGTCATTTATCGCTTATTACTTGGCGCGATACTATTGTGGTTTGTGTTTGCATAACCGACTATGACATTACAGCAGCCTGCGAGTGGTACATGCAGGTTAACGTATTACACCCAGAATCAGGAAAAAGGGACCATGTCTGACACGATATTTAGCAAAATCATCAACCGGGAAATTCCTGCTGATATTATCTACGAAGATGACATCTCACTGGCATTTAAAGATATTAATCCGCAGGCTCCTATTCATTTTCTGGTGATCCCAAAAAAGCCGATTGCAACAATTAATGCCATCACAGAAGAAGACAGACTGGTGGTGGGGCATCTCTCTTATGTGGCAGCGAAACTGGCTGATGAGATGGGATTTGCCGAGGAAGGCTACCGCACTGTGATGAACTGCAATGAGTTTGGCGGACAGACGGTTTACCATATTCATTTGCATGTACTGGGCGGAAAGCTAATGGGATGGCCGCCTTATACGGACAAACCCAAGCCGCTGGAATAAGAGGTAAGAAGGTCATCCGGCATTCTTCCGCGTGCGTGTGCACGCATTTTCAATGCTCTGACAGCCGTCTTGCCCAGTTGCCATTGTGTTGTGCCTCACACGCCGCTTCGTTATCAACGTGCAGATGACGCTCGGCGTGAGGCAGTGTAATGTCTGCCTTGTTCAGATGTGAGGTTACCATGCGGCCAATAGCCGGTAGCGCATTCAGTTTGCATTGTTGCATCTGACTGTCATTTTCAAACACCAGCGTAATCGTGAGGCTTTCTGGAAAGCGCTTATAATCAGCGGTGTGTGTAAGCCAGACAAATCCTGGCTGTGAATCCAGTAATGTCTCGCACACCTCTGTCAGCGCTTTTCTTATCGCGTTGTCCCGCTTTTTATCCTGTTTCTTCAATTCTCTTGTCCACATTGTCAATTGCTGCGCCACCCACGGCACAACAACGACATCATAACAAACTTCTGCGGCTATTCGGGACGACGAGATACGGGAGCGGGCGTTATCACTGTTACTGGCAAAACGCGCTGGAGAAGGAAACGGCGAGTTAATTTGCGATGACTGTGAGGCACAAAGATAGCCTGCTTCTCTAACAAAAGCATCAATCACCGAAACAGTACTATTCTGCTGCTTCAGCTTCTGTATCGCGGCTAATTTCCGCTTCCGCCTGCTCTACAAGGGTTTTTACCCGGCGAAGGATCCCTGTATTGTCTTTCAGTCCTGACAGGAATCGCTTTGGGATCCCTGACAGCCCGACCTGAGCACCAACCAGTGCACCGGTTAACATGGCTCTGGCCTGATTCTGACCTCCGCCATTTATGGCATGCAACACGGCAGATTCGAAGTCGTTTTTGAACCGTGCAGACAAGTAATAGGCTGCCGGCAGCACATGATAGATAGCGCAAGGCATGCCATATACCAGAGATACCTTGCTGGCTGGTTCAATGGCGATGGCGTCATCTTCAACTGCACGGGCAATATAGCCAGGCGTTAATAACGCATCCGGTGAAGCAAAACTGCCTGCCCGGCTCATAATACTGCTTACGTTATCATCAGAAGATGACGTGTTACCGCTACTTGCATGAAACGGCAGAATTCCCTGCCGGACTTTCTTCATTAGCCTGTCTGATATTCCAGCATCCAGCTCATCACCCTCTAGTAACTGTCCTAGCACCGCATTGAATGCGACGGTCAGCGACACGACCATCTCATCGGTTTGTGTCAGCATCGTATTGGACGCCACAAACTGGCTTAGTCGTTGAGGGTTCTTAGCGTAACGCACCGCAATGGCCAGCGTGCGTTCAATTGCCTCAGTAGTGTCGGCGTGCCCGCCAATTTCTCCCCATGGCCGACCATGGTCAACACGCTTCTTCCAGACATCTCTGATTGACTGACTGGTGTAGCCACCGGGGCCTGAATAAGGGGTGCCGTCTGTGCGGGCAAGAAGCTCGGTATCCATATGATGACAAAAATCCTGCTCGTCGTAGGCGCCCTGGTCAATGAGAGAAGACAGCGTGAGGTTTAAAATATATCCGGCCTGACTGAGGTCACCGGCATCAAGCCCGTCGTGATAACGACCTGGCTTCGGTGTTGTATAGTCGGTAATCCAGTCACCAAAATCCCTGCGCATCTCATCAAGATCGTAATACCAGTGAGGACCCAGGCCCAACGCATCCCCAATAAAAGCGCCCATTAATGCGCCTGTAGCACGGTCATGAAAATCGGTTTTCATTGAACAATCCCTCTATCTGGCCAAGATTAGTGAGCAAGTACTATGTATTGGCATAGCGTCCTGCCACGCGCAGTCTGTGATAAATACGGGCGAGCAAGTCAGTGACATTGCTGTTTTTAAAACGAGTGGTGGGCGGGTAGAAACCTTTACTAACCCCCGTTCATATCGCTATATGTCCCGAACGCTGTCATCACAAGCAGGTGAATGGCTACCTTGCTTTCACCTTCATTGTTTACGATTTTTGTGCAAACTGGATCGTTTTATGAATTCCTCAGGCTGCAGGATAGCGACTACCTCGGGCTACCTGTTGCGAACTGCTAAGGCGGAGTACAGATGATTTATTTGCCAGGAATTGCGTAAATCAGATAACCGGAGGTTTTCATTACGTAAACAGAACGCCGGCAACAAAAAAGCCCGGCAGGTGCCGGGCTACATGCAAGCAGTTATCGAGTGACTGTAAGAGGGTGAACTACAGGCCTAACACCGTTTTCCCCTGCTCAAAATGGATATCGACCGGAATATTCGCCGCCTCCAGTTTGGCAAGATCAGAAGCAAGAAGGGGTTTAATCACACCCATATTTTCAACCAGTTCAGCGACACCGTCATAGTCGCCATCCCCCTGAAGTGTCAAAATCAATTCGGACAGCGCTTCCACAGCCGCGCCCATTTTTTCCATATTGACACGGTAGTAGCCGTCATCCGTTTTCTCAAATGCGCCTTGCTGCGCAAAGAAATTGAAGCGGATCATATTGGCTTTACCGTGTGCGCTGGACGCACCGAATCGCACAGAACGGAAGATACCAGCCATGAACGTCACATAGTAATCTTCCAGGACGCCTTGCTCGATTTCACCCTTCTCAAGCAGACTCTGGATCATATATAACCCAAGAATGTCCGCTTTACCCTCTTCCAGCGCTGACGCATGCTCTTTCAACGCGGCGCGTACCGTTCCCTCACCATCCAGGGTATTTTTAATGCCAAGACCATGGGCAACTTCATGAAACATGGTGTTAGCAAAAAACGCATCGAAGGTGATGTGGTTGCGTTGTTCAGGTGCAATCAGCTTGTCAGCAATCGGCACCAGGATATTGTCAAACTTGGCGCGCATAGCGTTTTTCAGCTGCAGACGTCGTGTGCCTTTTTCCAGCTGAACACGTTCATCATTCGGCAGGTTAATCGCAATGGTTTTGCTACCGGCATTGGAGTGCCCGGCGTAGTACACAACATCATAGGCGTTAAGGTCAGCATCTGATCCCGGCATTTCCGATTTGTATGAATCGGCTACGGGAAGTCCACGTTGTAGCTCTGGCAGGAATGCCGCATATTTCGCCAGCTTCTCGCTCCACTCCAGATCTTTGATTAAGACATAAGATTCGAATGCCGCGCGATAACCAAATAACTGGTCTTCATAGGTTTCAATCGGGCCGATCACTACCTCAACCGGGTTAGATTTCATGTCCATCCATGCCATGTCGGATGCCAGGTAATCATTTGAAAGCAGCGCGTCTGCGCGTAGAGAAAGGTAATTCGCGAATTCTTCGTTTTTGGCCAGTCCGGCTGCTTTTCTCAGCAACTCTGCTGCCCGGTTTAATTCACTCTTATAGGCTTCAGAATAAGGAATAGTGACGAGCTTGCCAGAGGCATCTTCACGAACCAGAGAATACAAACCGTCTTTGTCCTCTACGCTGGAGGTCATCAGCGTTTCTTTTTCCATATCGTGAGGATAGAACTCCGCACCCGGTGGTTTTTCCTGATAGCCCGCAAGGAAAGCCGCGTCTCCATTCAGGCGGTCCCACGGACCGTAGTTGATGCTGGCAAAGTGACGGATGTCTTCGTCCTCAATGCGGGAAAGAAACGTGCGCTTGTCTTCAAAAAACGCCTGCTTCCAGAACAAATCATCCATAATTTGTGACGCATCGATAAGCACACCAATCATCGCTTTCTGGTCAGCATTTAAGTGCGACAAATCTGCAGTAAGCGAGACGGGATGATAAATAGAAAGCCGACTTTCATCGACGAGTAATTCCTGTTTCGCTCCGACGCTTTGTTCAGGTTCGGGTGTCTTGGGCGTAGCAGTTTCAGGGGCTTTGTTGCATCCTGAAAGCATCAACATTGACGCGGTCAGCGCAATGCTTAGGGTAGTAAGTTTCATGTCGTTTTCCCTTTCGTTATTGTAATAATGATGCTGGAATATTGAAGCTGGCTTTAAGTGGGCAAGCTTAATTTGTCTCTAGCATAGCGGAGCTTAAAAAAGATCGCTATCCTGCGAATACCGTGATGCAGCAAGATACGGTATGTTCTGAATCAATAAACCGTCACACTTACCGTGCACTCTTTGTGATTCGTGATATATTTTCAAAACTACACGCTGATAACAAAATCACTCTGCTGTGGTAAGGCGAAAAATGAAAGGCCTGACCGGAGTTTTGCGGAAGCGTTATGGTTGCAGACTGGCTAAGTAATTAAAATTACGACTAATTACTGACTAAAAAATGCATCATAGTTTGCTAGACTTGTAATAGTAAGGTTCAACGCGCCCTGACAGACGTACAGAATGATCGGGAATACGGCGGTGTTCGACAACGAATCGAAAGGACTTTGCTACATAGTGAGCCGGCCATGATGGGGTTCGGTGAGACTAAACGTAAAATAAGGTAGGGATATGTCTACACAAAATGCGCTATTGACCATACTGGTTGAAAAAATCAACAACGACACATTAGTACTGCCTACGTTGCCGGCCATTGCTTTGAAAGTCCGCAAAGCCGCTGACGACCCAGATATCAATCTTCACGCAATGGGGGATGTGATTGGTCAGGATCCGTCCTTAACGGCGCGAATGATAAAAATCGCCAACAGTGCCTATATGGGCCGCACTGTAAAGGTAAATTCAATTAACCAGGCGGTCACCCGAATCGGTCTGCGTCAAATCAAAAATATTGCGACGGCGCTGGCAATGGAACAGCTGTTTGTATCAAAAAATGAAGTCGTAGGTCAGTACATGAAGCAAGAGTGGACAAACACGGTAAACGTCGTTGCCAACTCAATGGCTGCATTGCAGATGTATGTGGCGCGCACTAAAAAGCGAGACTTGAGCCTTGATACGATCACGCTCGCCGCATTAGTGCACAACATTGGGGTTCTGCCGATCCTTACCGAAGCAGAGCGTCATGAAGAAGTGTTTGCTAATCCTACCTTCCTTGATGTTGCCATTGAAAAGTTATCCGGCCGGATTGGCGGAAGTATAATGCGCGAATGGGGCTTTGGTAACGATTTTGTCAATGTCGCAGAAAACTGGCGGGATTTGGGATTCATCCCGGACAACCTGTCCTACATTGATTTTGTCCGCATTGGCGCAGCCTTATCCGGTAAGATGGATAACCAGAAAGATGCGGTGTTTAACCTCGCGGTTCAGCGTGGCGCCATCGAGAATGTCAGCGATCTGACCTCTGACGAATTTAAAGATATGCGGGATGCTGCCAAGCAGATTTTTGCATAGTGTTTTACTGAATCAACAAAAAGCCGGCGAACGCCGGCTTTTTTGTGCCTGCTGTTTGTCTGCCAGTCGGCATCAGGAGTCAGACAGGGTTACCGGTTTTGGTGGCGGCGAAACGGGTACGCTCTCATCATCACAACAAGCAGTCCAATGGCCAGTCCCCAAACCGGCGCGGTTAGCTGAGCCAGTGTGACACCTGAAGCGGAACATATCAGGGTGAGTGTTGCCGCCTGCCGGTGTTCAGGCGTTTCCATTGCACGTACGACAGATGCCTGCAATGTTGCCAGTAAAGCGAGTCCTGCCAGCAAATGCACGACTACCGGTGGCATAGAAAGGAAAACGACGACGACAACGGATGCCATTGCCCCCATGAGCAGATAACCAACGCCAGCGACAACGGCAGCCCGATACCGTTGCCCGGGTTTGGGATCGACATCGTCTCCCATGCATAAAGCGGCAGTGATAGCTGCCAGATTGAAGGTGAAGCCTCCGAAAGGCGCAAGAATCAGTTGTATTACGCCAAGTCCCGACAACACTGTATTGTGATCCGGCTTATAGCCGTGGGCATGATGAATCGCGATGCCGGGCAAGTTCTGCGAGAGTAGGGTGATCACAAATAATGGTAACGCAAGACCTATGGTGGCAGATAAGGAAAAAGATGGGGTTACCCAGATAAGCGAAGGTGTCGTCACAGTTACGTCGTCAAGCACGCCCATAGAGAAACTGATAACGCATGCCAATACCAGCAACATCAGCATCATGTAGCGGGGAAAAAAGAGACTTCCAAGCAGATAAACAGCAAGGAACAAGACGGTCTGAAGTGGATACACTGCGGCTTCAGTAAAGACGCCAAGGCAAATGGGCAGCAAGATCCCGGCTAACATTGCCGAGGCTATTGCCGGGGGGATCCTCGCAATAGTCCTGCTTAACCCCCTGTTTTGTGAAACGATGATAGAAAACACTGCGCTTACCACAAAGCTGCCAATCACTTCCGGCAGGGTATAATCTGCAGCCGCGCCGATAAGAAATGCTGCGCCCGGCGTGGACCAGGCGGTCACTACCGGCATTTTGTACCATAATGAAAACAAAATGCAGGACACACCCATCCCCAGACCGAGTACCAGTAGCCAGCTTGTCACCATTTCTGGAGTCGCTCCCGCCTGTCTGGCAGCATCAATAACCAGAATAACAGCGCTGCTGTAGCCTACGACAACAGCGGCGAGGCCAGCACTAATATGTGATATACGATAAGCAGACATGACGATGGCTCCTGACAAGGGCAGCGAATACAGGTACACTGGATTTGTGCGCTTTAACGCACAATGAAGTTGGTAACATAACACTGTGCGTTATAGCGCACAATAGGGGCGGCGTGGATCATTCACAAATAAATCAAAACATTGCCAGTCAATTGAAGGCACAACGAAAAGACAAAGGATGGTCACTGGATAAAACCGCGCAGGCAACCGGCGTGTCAAAAGCCATGCTGGGACAGATTGAGCGCGGAGAGTCGAGCCCGACAATTGCCACGCTGTGGAAGATTGCCACGGGGTTGTCGTGTTCGTTTTCTGCTTTTATCACACAACAAGGTGAGTCAGTGAAGACCGACGGGCCGCTGGAGCAGCGGGATATCAAACGTGATCCTAATATGTTGGTAAAAACCCTGTTTCCTTTCAGCCAGCAAACCCGCTTTGAAACGTTTGAAATCACCCTTACTGAGAATCATACCCAGCACTCTGAACCCCATCAGGCTGGTGTTACAGAGCATCTTCATGTTCTTGAGGGAGAGCTTCAGGTAGCGCAGGGGGAAACATGGCACACGGTTAACGCGGGTGAGCAGTTTATATTATCTGCCGATCAGCCCCACGCTTACCGTGATAACGCCGGAATGACGCGCTTTCTGGATATTATTTATTACCCATTGTAGAGCCTGTCTATCTCTGTTCAGTGCTTATGCAGACAGCCAGTTTTGTGCCAGGCAATCGCTAATGAGCGACGTTTAGGGTGCCTGAATAAGTCAATTTGTGGGCCGTATGGCGCAAAACTGGCCACTGCCCACAGGGTTGGAGCTAAAACGCCCTACTACTGCGTTATCGGCCGCCTATTTGGATTGCCAAACCACGCTGCTTCTGCCTTGTAGTAGGACGTTTTAGCATCCAACATAAATACTGAACAAAGATAAACAGGCTCTAGGGTCTGTTTATCTTTGCTGTACGAATTTTGTTCGGGGTAAACGCGTTTTGATCGCGGCGCGCCGATTGTAGCCTAGTCATCTAGGCAAATGAGGCGTAACAAAGAGCAAAACGCGTTTAGCCGAACCCAGCGGGCAGCGTTTGTTAGTGATTTATGCTGTGTTATCGTTCACTTATGTAGAGTGGCTACACTGCGTGAACGCTGCCTTGCCTAAATCACTAACAATTCGCTGCAAAAATGTACAGCAAAGGTCAACAGACCCTAGCGAACCGCCCGTTTCCGTCTATTGGCGCTACAGCCTTACGGCTGCAGATTTACCAGGGTACGGCCCGACACTTTACCTTCCAGAATCGCATCTATTTTGTCGCTTAACTCGTCCAGGGCGCATTCCGTTGTCAATGCGTCGAGGGTATCAAGTTTCCATTCGCCGGCCAGCTTGTCCCACAGGCGAACGCGAGGCGGCATAGGGCACTCAACCGAGTCTATGCCCAGTAGTGACACGCCGCGCAGTATGAATGGAAACACACTGACATCAAGCTGAGGAGACGCCGTCAGGCCACAGCAGGTCACCGCGCCGCCGTACTTTGTGGATTTGAGTGCCTGAGCAAGGTAGTCACCGCCTACACAATCAACCGCACCGGCAAAACGCTCTTTCAACATGGGGCGCTCTTTGTTCTCCAGCAGCGTATCCCGTGTGATGATGTCGCTGGCACCTAGAGATTGCAGAAAGTCTTTCTGTTCTGCCTTGCCAGTACAGGCGATGACGGTAAAGCCTGCTTTTGCCAGCAGGGCAACGGCCACACTGCCAACACCGCCGGTAGCGCCGGTAACCAGAATCTCGCCCTGTTCCGGCGTGATCCCCTGCTCAACAAGAGCCTGTACCGATAATCCGGCGGTAAAACCAGCAGTACCTAACACCATGGCCTCTTTCAGTGACAGACCAGCAGGTTTTGCCACCGCCCATTCGCTGGGTATACGGATATATTCGCCAAAGCCGCCGGCGGTATTCATACCCAAATCAAAACCGGTAACAATCACTTCATCGCCGGGAGAAAAGCGGTCATCTGAACAGGATTCGACAACGCCGGCTGCGTCAATCCCTGGTGTATGGGGGAAATTACGTGAGACGCCCGGATTTCCGGTCGCCGATAGTGCATCTTTATAGTTAAGCGAGGAGTAATGTACTTTTATCAGCAGCGATCCAGCAGGAAGATCGTCAACCTGGCGTTCTGTGATGGTTCGAATAAAGGTCTTGTTGTCAGCTTTTTCTATCAGCATGGCACGAAATGTTGTCATGTCACTTCTCCAGTGTATTAACGTAGGGTTGCGTGCTATTTTGACAATATAGTAGAAATGCGCAAGTATGCACTTTTTAGTGGGGTAGTACCCAAAAAGAAACTATTGGGGGAGACATGACCTCTGTACCAACAGAAAATGAAACTCGGCAACATATTTGTGGCGTGGCGGTCTCGCTGGAGTTGATTGGCGGCAAATGGAAAGGCGTTATCCTGTGGCACTTGTGTCATAAGACACTGCGTTTCAGCCAGTTGCGCCGGCGTCTACCCGGGGTGACCCAGAAGATGCTGACTCAGCAATTACGTGAACTTGAGCGGGATAATCTGGTTAATCGGGTCGTCTATGCCGAAGTCCCTCCGCGGGTGGAGTATTCACTTACCACATTGGGGCGCAGCCTTGAGCCTACATTAAGACAACTGTGTAGCTGGGGACAGGCATATCATGAGGATTACAGGGAAACATCAGAGTAGGGCAGAGTCAGCCGAAGGGTGGACGTGGGTGGTAAATGAAGACATGAGCCAGCCACCTACGATAAAGACACAGCGCCCGGAAAGCGGGGCGCTGCGATAGCATAGCGTTTACTCTTGTTCCAGCGACAACGACGTACGCATAAAGTCCAGAAATGCACTAAGTTCGGCTGACATAAGCGCGAATTCCGCATCCAGACGGGCTTCTACCTGGTCTTTGGGAATGTCGTCAGTTTCTTCTTTCAGACGATCGGTAAATTTCACACGTTTGAACGAGCCGTCCTCAGCGATCACCGCGGTCAGGGTTTCCTGATATTCGAACCCCACTTTTTGCACCAGCTTGCCAGAGTCCAGGTGAAGCTTGATTTCCTCACTGTCCAGTGGCTGATTCTTCACACGGACTACACTTTCAAGATCGTCAGTAGACTTGAATTCGGCTTCTTCCGTCAGCGTGATCCCTTCTGGTGTGCCATCGGTTAACCAGTGTGTCAGCTCGCTTTGCAGACTGTGGCGGGCAAGTGGTACTACCGGCAGCGAACCTATCGCTTTACGAACCAGTGCCAGCCAGCCTTCGGCCTTGCCGTCAGCAGAAGCGTCAATGACAACCATACGCTCGGGAGTAGAAATAAAGCCGTGAATATAGCTGTTCTTTTTAAACGCCTGAGGTAACAACCGGGTGGTAATTTCCTGCTTCAGATCCGACTGTTGCTTCTTGCTTACCGGCGAGCCGGTTTCCATCTCAATTTGCGCTACCTTATCAGCGAGTTCGGCATTCACAACGGCTGCCGGCAGAATTTTTTCCTGCTTTTTGACGGTTATCCAGTAACGTTCCTGCACCTTGTGAAACATGGCGCCGCCTTCTTTTCCAGCCTGCGAAAAAGGCGAGGCGAACCCCATGGTTGCCGTGTCCTGACTGCCGCATGGGCGGAAGGCATTTTCATTTAACAGCTGTTGTAAATCGTCATCGTCCAGCGAAAGCGGCTGGGTAAGTTGGTACGCTTTTAAATTTTTAAACCACATCGAATTGCGTCTTGTTACTTAGTAGGAGGCTGGCAAGCGTACCAACGGACTGCAAGTGGCGCAATCGCGGATTTGATAAAAAGATAACAGGAAATGCGTTATTCGAATCTTCCCTGACTCAGGCGTTAAGGCGTTTGGGGAAGCGGATGATGTATTCCAGCCCTCTGCCAGGCTCGCTGTTTGCTTCAATCTGGCCGCCCAGAGTCTGAGTGACAAGATTGTACATGATATGGGTACCCAGCCCACTGCCACCCTGGCCGCGCTTAGTGGTAAAAAAGGCATCGAAGAGTCGGTCAAGCTCGTCAGCTTTCATACCGCGTCCATCATCCCGGTAATTCATGACAACATCATCACCGTCTTCTTTGATATCCAGAATGATGTGACCGTCTGATTTATCTTCAAAACCATGATTCACTGAGTTCATTATCATGTTGGTTGCGATCTGGGCAATGACGCCGGGCGCACATCGAACTTCAAGATCATCCGGACAACGGATGTCTACCCTATGCCGTGTCTGTTTGAAACTGGGTTGCAGAGATTGCAGCACTTCGTGCAAGTAGGTGTTCAGATTAAACTGTCGTTCTGCCTCACTGGCCTGATCGACGGCAACCTGTTTAAAGCTGGCAATAAGCTCTGACGCGCGGTTGAGGTTACTGAGCAACAAATTAGTAGTTTGCTCAGCTTCGCTGACAAAGTTGGACATGGTTTTATTGGTCAGTGATTTGTCTTCATATGCCGTTTTTAATGTCTGAATACGCTCTTCCAGGAAGCTGGCTGCGGTGACACCGACACCCAGTGGCGTATTGACGTCGTGAGCGATACCTGCCACCAGACCACCCAGCGACGCCATCCGTTCTGATTCCAGTAACTGATCTTTTGCCAGCTTCAGGGTTTCCATTGATTGCGCCAGCTCAGCGTTTCGCTTTCGCAGCTCGTCTTCAATGTACTGGCGATTTTCATTCTCCTGACGTAACTCACGCTGGTTAGCTATCAGCTCGTCTTTCTGCTGCTCCAGATCCAGCATAATTTGAGACAGTGACGCCGTTTTCTTCGCGACCTCCTGCTCAAGGATCAGGTTCTGATCATCCAGTTTTTTGTTGGCGGCTTGCAGCTCTTCCTGTGTACCGCGAAGCTTTGACTGCGAGGCCACAAGGTCATCGATGACTTTATTGTAAGACTCTTTCAGTTGTTGCAGTTCGTTGTCGTCATCCAGCACCACATTAATTCGCGACTCTTCCGGGTGCTCAGGGTTAAACGAGCTCATTTCGTCGGTAATTTCTGATAAGGGTTCGGATAACATACGGCGGAATGCCGTCATAAACAGGAACACTAAAAATGCGGTTTTGACTATGGCGTTACCGATCAGAAAGAAAATACCTACTTCGATGCGGCTGAATATAGTATCGAAGCTGGAATACAGCGTAACGTCGCCAACGTTAGACTCGCGCCCGGAAAACTTGAAAATGAGTGGAAAGCTGTAGGAAAACAGGCCGCCCACATGGTCTTGTAAAATACCGTCCTGCACGGGCTGGCCCTGCATGGCAATATATTCACCTTTAGCCACAATAACGTTACCGTTCTCATCACGAATCTGCACGCCCACCACAATTGGCAGCTCCATCAAGCCCTGGCCGATAGACTTGGCTTGCGGTGTGTTGAGTTCCCATATGGCCCGGGTCAGACTGGTAGAAAAGGTATTTTTGAGGGTTTGAAGCTCTCCCTCGATGTGGTTTTTGGTGCTGAGATACTCTGTAAAAATCTGACCAATTGTCACGATCAGGGTCAATACAAAATAAACCGAAAGAACGCGAGTCAGTAACTTCCTTGACAGTCCAGTCTTCACGGTTCCCATGTATACGACACCTTCTTAGCTACAAAAAGTACTTACCAGTGCAAAGAATATGCGTAAAGCTGTGAATAAACAAGCGAATTGCACATGCTTTAACCTGAAGTTTTGCGTCACAGACTTGACACAAATATGTAATCCCTTTAATAAAACTGTCACAGTGAATATGAATAATAGCGGCGTTTTGATATGAGCAGGAAACAATCTATGTCTCGAACGGTATTGTTGGTTGAGGATGAAGCGCCAATTCGTGAAATGCTGAAGTTTGTACTGGAGCAATCGGGCTTCACTACAGTAGAAGCAGAAGATTACGATATCGCACAGGAAAAAATATGCGAGCCGTACCCGGATCTCATTCTGTTAGACTGGATGTTACCAGGCGGAAGCGGTGTACAACTTGCGAAAAGTTTAAAGCAGCACGAGTTTACCCGGGATATTCCGGTGATCATGCTGACAGCTCGCGGCGAAGAAGAAGACAAAATACGCGGCCTGGATGCCGGTGCTGATGATTACATCACCAAGCCCTTTTCACCTAAAGAGCTGATTGCGCGGATAAAAGCTGTGATGAGGCGGGTTACCCCGACGTCAAATGAAGAGCCCATCGAGTTCAATGGCCTGAAGCTTGAGCCTATTTCTCACCGGGTAATGGCGAATGATGAGCCGCTGGATATGGGCCCTACTGAATTCAAGCTGCTGCATTTCTTCATGACGCATCCGGAACGGGTATACAGTCGTGAGTTGTTGCTGGATAATGTATGGGGAACAAACGTTTACGTTGAAGACCGAACTGTTGATGTGCATATCCGCCGCCTGCGAAAAGCCATCTCAAAGCATAGTCACGACGCCATGATTCAAACGGTACGTGGTGCCGGTTACCGTTTTTCAACTAAGCTGTAGTGTTTCATTCTGACTGGCGATCGATAACGATTGCCGGTTTCTGCTAATTTCCGGACAACAGGCGTTGCTGCATTATGTATTATCCGTTCTCATGGTTGAGAAGCCTAATCCGCCTGGCGGTGTATCTGGTTATCTTCGCCCTGGTCGGACTCTATCTGGATGACATGCTGTTCGCCGTCGCGCTGGGCGCTACTGTATTACTTATTTTTAATTACTGGCATTTGTACAAGCTCAACCGCTGGCTGTGGCACAGTCGCAAGATGTCGCCACCGAGTGTGCGTGGTGTTTGGGAGCATATCTACGAAGGTATCTATTATCTGCAGCGTCGCAACCGCAACAAGCGAAAGGAGCTTGGTGAACTGGTCAAACGGTTTCGTGAAGGTTCCGAGGCGCTGCCTGATGCCGCCGTGGTGGTGGATGCGAAAGCCTGTATCATCTGGTGTAATCGTCTGGCGCGCCTGGAACTGGGATTAAAGTGGCCGGCTGATGCCGGTCGCAGGCTGGATAATCTGATTCGTCACCCGGAGTTCATTGAGTACTTCCATGCCGGCGATTTTAAGTATCCCATCGAGGTGCCCTCGCCCACAAACCCGGCAAAAACCTTTGAATACCGGATCATGCCTTACGGTGAAGAGCACCTGTTGCTGGTGGCCCGGGACGTCACCCGGGTTTCTCAGTTAGAAGAAATGCGTAAGGACTTTGTCGCGAATGTGTCCCACGAACTGCGCACACCGCTAACTGTCATCAATGGCTACCTTGAGCTGATCCCCGCAGATGAAGACGATCCGTTTATGCAAAAGGCCATGACGGAAATGTCTGCACAAACTAAGCGAATGCAAAACCTGATTGAAGATTTGCTGGTGCTCTCCCGGATAGAAGCCAGTTCGGAGCGTATTTATGAGAACGTCGTGGATATGCCAGCGATACTGGCTCAAATCGAGCGCGAGGCGCAGGCGCTGAATGCCGAAAAAGGACATACGCTGCGTTTTCATGTCGACCCGGCGCTACGGGTGTTTGGTGTCGAAACAGAATTGCGCAGCGCCTGCTCAAATCTGGTGTTTAATGCGGTGCACTATACGCCATCCGGAGGAAGTATTGACGTCTATTGGCAAAAGCAGCACAGAGATGCCCGCTTTGCTGTTCAGGATGACGGCGATGGGATTGCGCAGGGGCATATTAACCGTCTGACCGAGCGTTTTTATCGGGTGGATAAGGCACGCTCAAGAAAAACCGGTGGCTCGGGGCTGGGGCTGTCAATTGTCAAACACGTGCTGAGTCATCATAACTCCCAACTTGATATTACCAGCACGGTAGGCGAGGGCAGCACGTTTTCATTTATCCTGGACGAAGAACTGATTGCGGAGCAGAACAAATGAAGCGATGTCGCGAAGTCATACTACAATCGTTTGTACTGTTTTTTTGCCTGAGTAGCGCCAGCGTAATGTCTGAAGAAACGGACGAGCAGGTTCCCCGCTATGAACGTAAACCCGGCGTGGCAGGAAAGATTACCTCGGTGGGATCGGATACGCTGGCCAACCTGATGACGTTCTGGTCGCAGGAATTTCGTGAGCTGTATCCACAGGTGAAATTTCAGATCCAGGCGTCTGGATCCTCAACTGCGCCGCCAGCGCTTACCGAAGGCACGGCTACGCTGGGTCCAATGAGCCGTGAATTAAAACCAAGCGAACGCCGCGATTTTATTCGTGCCCATGGGTACCCGCCGTTGGTACTGCGTGTAGCCATGGACGCTATCGCCATTTTTGTGGAGAGACGAAATCCCCTTGAAGGGCTGACACTGCAGGAAGTTGATGCGATTTTTTCTGCTACTCAGTTTTGTGGTGCGCCGGCCCCCGTTACGCACTGGAATCAGCTTGGCTTACGCGGGCCAGATTCGCAGGCTCCCATCCGCTTATTCGGGCGTAACTCGGTTTCGGGTACGTACGGGCTGTTTAAGATTGACGCGCTGTGTGACGGTGATTTCCGCAAGACCGTTAATGAGCAGCCGGGTTCGGCATCCGTGGTGCTATCGGTAGGATCGAGTATCGGCGCAATGGGATATGCGGCATACGGATATAAAACGGCTGGGGTTCGCGCATTGCCGATTGGCCGCGATGCGGACAACCTGATCCCTCTCACCATGCAAACCGTGCGTAATGAAACCTATCCTTACGCCCGTTTTCTCTATCTGGTGGTGAATAAAGCACCGGATGAGCCGCTGCCCACGCTTGAGCGTGAGTTTTTGCGCTTTGTCTTGTCCAGGCAGGGGCAGCAGCAAGTGCAGCGGGACGGATACTTTCCTATCCGTGAAGACGTGCTACTGCGTCAGCGCCGGATCATCGATGGCTGATTGTTACCCGGGGGCTCATGTTACCCAATCTACGTTACCGCCGCCCTGGGATACCTGGCTGAAGGAAGCGTTTATCAATGGGGTGTTGCCGGATAAAATTGTCGAGATGCTGTATAACGAAGGCTTTACGCCGGCTCAGCTGCAGAAAGCAATGGGCTCACGCTATCCAGACAATATTTCGTTACGGGAAACAGCTGCTTTTTATAAAAAAGCGGCAGAGCCGGGTTTTTTAGAGAGAAAAGACAGGCGTCAGGTAAAACAGTATGCGAACGTGCCGCTTTTTACTGTGGATGACGTATTCTCAGAGCAGGAGTGCAGTCAGATTGCGTCCATCGCATTGTCTCAACTCGCCCCTTCCAGAATCGTCGCTGAGCAAACCGGCGAGTTTGCCCGTTTCCGGACATCTCAAACCTGTTTTATGCAACGAACCAAGGATCCGTTCGTCGACGTCATTGAAGACAGGTTATGGGAGTTGGTGTCGCCTCAGGTAGGCGGTTGCGAGACGGTGCAGGCGCAATATTATCAGGAAGGCGGAGAGTTTAAGCCTCATTGCGATTTCTTTGCACCCGGCAGTGAGTCATATAAAAAGCTGGGCCGCAGCGGCGGACAGCGTACCTGGACCTGCATGGTGTATATCAAAGCCCCCGTGTCCGGCGGCGAAACCGTATTTACCGAATGGGATATCAGTATTACACCCAAGGCGGGCATGGCTGTCATATGGAACAACCTTTACCCGGATGGACAGGTAAATTTTAAAACCAAACATCACGCCATGCCTGTTCTGGCAGGCGAAAAGCTTATCTTGACCAAGTGGTTTAGAATCCGAAAATATAATCAAAATCAAAGGGTTCGGAATAATGGCAAGCGAACATCAAAACCGGTAGCACACTATTTGAACAGGTAATGTGAAAGTTTTGTGACAGTTCGGTAATGTAACATTTGTGTCATTTACCTTAGGTAAAGTTCCAGCGTTTTCTAAATCCATAAAAAAATCTGCACTTGGAGAAACGAATGGAACTTAAGCACTTATTTCAGGCTTCAGCGATTGCGGCAGCACTCGTACTGGCCGGCTGTGGTGGCGATATCAATATCAGCGAAGGTGATATTGATAACAGTGTAACGAACAACGACAACAGCACCGGTGGTGGTGGTACCCCAACAACGCCTCCTGTAGTAGACGATGAACGCCCGGGTGAGACCAGTTCTTTCTTAAGTGGACAAGTTTCAGACGCATTCGGTACTGACGTAGAAGTTCGCGTGCTTTCAGGTCGTTTGACCGACGCAGATGCCGATGAGAGCGGTAATATTGTTCTGACCAACGACACAGTATGGGCGCTTGAAGGTCCGGTATTTGTGGGTAACGACAAAGCGGATAGCGTCACACTGGAAATCGAAGAAGGTACCATCGTATTCGGTCGTACTGGTGCAGACTACCTGGTAGTCAGCCGTGACTCTGCCATCGAAGCGATGGGTACTGCTGATAGCCCGGTTATTATGACCTCTTATAATGACGTTATCGGTGACGAAGTTGGCGCCGGCCAATGGGGTGGTGTGGTTATTCTTGGTAATGCCCCCTCAACAAAATGTCCAACCGACGGTTCTGACTGTGCGCTGCAGGTTGAAGGTGCAGAAGAAGGTGCAGTATTCGGCGGTACTGACGAAACCGATAGCTCAGGTATCCTGAACTACGTGGTTGTGAAATATGCAGGTTTTGAAATCGCTCCTGACAACGAGCTGAACGGTATCACGTTTGGTGGTGTAGGTTCAGGTACAGAAGTGGACTACGTACAGGTTCACGGCAACGCGGATGACGGTGTTGAGTTCTTCGGTGGTACAGTTAACGCAAAACACCTGGTATTGACTGCTAACCAGGACGACTCAGTCGACTGGGATAACGGTTATAAAGGTAAAATTCAGTACGTTTACGTACAACACGCCTCAGATAACTCCGATGCCAACCGTGGTATTGAAGGCGACGGCGATGGCGGTGACGGCCTTGAGTTCTCTCAGCCTATGGTTGCTAACATGACCGTTGTGGGTAACACGTTTGACACTGAAGATGCTGACTCTGAAGGTCTGCTGCTTCGTGATCAGACTGGCGCACATCTGATGAACTTCCTTATCACTGGCCCGGAAGGCATGGGCGAGTGTTTAGAAATGGATACCGACGACACGGTTCAGGCTAACCTGTCTGACGGCGATCTGACCATGACATATTCTGTCATCGCATGTAGCGAACCTTTCAACTCTCCGGAAGGCGCGGTTGACCTTGAAACCTGGTTTACTGATCAGGAAGGCAACCAGCTTATCGCATTCGAAGACCGCGCTAATCTGGGTCTTAACATTGACGGCTCACTGACTTCAGAAAGCATGCTGCTGACTGCTGGTGGTGACGCATCAATGATGGATACGTTCTTTGAAGCCAACACCTTCGTAGGTGCTGTAGGTGAAGACGACTGGCGTCAGGGATGGGCGTTTGGTTTCGGTGGCGGTACTATCGAACTGGTTGAAACCACGTCT
Source organism: Alteromonas antoniana (assembly GCF_019249295.1). Classification (GTDB taxonomy): domain Bacteria; phylum Pseudomonadota; class Gammaproteobacteria; order Enterobacterales; family Alteromonadaceae; genus Alteromonas; species Alteromonas antoniana. Next base: position 11,892 of record NZ_JAESDH010000034.1, on the reverse strand, counting down.
GGCTGCCCGGCCGGCACTACCAACATTGCATCTGTCGATGGTTCTACCACGACATGTGAAATCTCCGGTACCATTACTTCTGATCTTAAATTAACAGAAGGTAACCTGTACGCGCTGTCTGGCGCAGTATTCGTTGGTGGCGATAAAACTGACAGCGCGGTACTAACAGTTGACCCAGGTGTAACGGTTTACGGTAACTCAGGTAACGACTACCTGGTGGTTAGCCGTGACTCGCAAATTATCGCCAACGGTACCGCAGACGACCCTATCACATTCACTTCACGTGACCACGTTATTGGCGGCCTGGAAGCCGGTGAAGCTGGCCAGTGGGGCGGTATGATTATTCTGGGTAACGGTTACTCAACTAAGTGTCCGCAAGACGGCTCTGACTGTTCACTACAGGTTGAAGGTGCACAGGAAGGTGCAGTATTCGGTGGAAGCAACAACGAAGATAACTCAGGTGTGCTGCGCTATGTTCGCGTTATGCACGGTGGTTTCGAAATCGCACCGGATAACGAGCTTAACGGTATCACTTTCGGTGGTGTCGGTTCAGGTACTACGGTTGAGTACGTGCAAGTGCACAAGAACGCCGATGACGGTGTAGAGTTCTTCGGTGGTGCAGTTAACGCAAAATACCTGACCTTCACTGGGGTTCAGGATGACTCAGTAGACTGGGATAACGGCTACATGGGTAAGCTGCAGTTCGTACTGGTTAAGCACGCAGGTGATAACTCTGACGCCAACCGCGCGATTGAAGGTGACGGTGACGGCGGTGACGGCACTGAGTTCTCTAACCCAATGGTTGCTAACATGACGGTTATCGGCAACACCTTTGACACAGCAGACGCTGATTCAGAAGGTATCCTGCTGCGCGACCAGACTAACGCACAGCTGTACAACATCCTGGTTACTGGCCCTGCTGGCATGGGTGAGTGCTTCGAGGTTGACCTAAGCGACGGTGATACTACTGCACTGGGCAACATGGACGGCACAAACACGCCGCAAATGGTAATGCAGTCTTCAGTACTGGCTTGTGAAGAGAACATCAACAACTCAGGCGATTTCGACCAACAAGCATGGTTCACAGCGCAGGATAACAACAGCCTGCTGGACAACACTGCCACTGTTCTTGACGGTATCTACACAGTAGACACCACAACAGCGACAGATGTGTCTACACTGGACAGCTTCTTCATGTCAGTTGACTTCATCGGTGCGGTGAAAGATGCAGACAATGACTGGACAGCTGATTGGACAGTAGGTCTGGAAGACTAAGCTCCCGCTCTACTAACCTGCATTTAAGGCAAGTACGTTGCGGAGTGTGACGTACTTGCTTTTTAAGTATATAAGACACGGTTTTCACACCGTGAGAGAAATCGCTTTCAAAGAGGTTAATCATGAACAGACCTGCTAACAGGTTTTTTCTAAAGCCGATCAGCCTGGCCGTAGTAGCAGGGCTTCTTGCCCCGGTTACGCCAGCCTTCGCTCAATCTGATGAAGATGAAGTGATTGAGGAAGTTGTTGCCACCGGAACCCGACTTAAAGGGACGGCAACAGCGGTAATGGAAGAACGGAAAAACCAGGCATTCGTTGCAGATATCATGGGTGCGGAGCAGATTTCCCGTACCGGTGACAGCGATGCCGCATCCGCACTTCGACGTGTCACGGGTTTGACACTGGTTGATGGCAAATTCATTTATGTGCGTGGTCTGGGTGAGCGTTATTCATCAACACAGTTGAATGGATCTATTGTTCCCAGCCCGGATCCAACCCGTAACGTTATTCCACTGGATTTATTCCCGTCAGATATTATCGAAAGCCTGTCGGTACAAAAATCCTACTCACCGTCTATGCCTGCATCGTTCGGTGGCGGTAATGTGGATATTCGTCTGAAGTCTATTCCTTCAGAGATGATCTTCAATTTAAGTGCCAATTTAGGTTACAACACCGAAAATTCTGGCGATGTGCTGGATTATCAGGGCGGTGGCCGCGACTGGTTTGGTGAAGATGATGGCACCCGCGCAGCGCCTGTTGCTATTCAGGATCGTTGGGAAAGCAAACAGTTCCTGGACAACCTGGATCCTGAAGAAGCACTGGACCTGTTTTCACAGGTAAAACGCGATTACGGCCCGCTGGAAGAAAGTGCAGATCCGGATATGGGTCTGAACATGACGGTGGGTAACAGCTTCGATTACAACGATGACTGGCGTTTTGGTTTTCTGGCCACTGCCGGATATGATTCCGAAACCCGCGCATCGGAACAATACGAGCTTCAGGATCCGGATCGCATCGGAGATGACATTACGCTGGTGCGTTATTTCGATGATATCCGTGGCACAGAGCGCACGGTTAAGTGGTCATCTCTGCTGACGTTAGGGATTGATTACAACCGCCAGCATCAAATCGATTACAGCATTATTGCGCTGAACGATACCCGCGATGAAATTCGTGAGAAATTTGGTAACACCGAAAACCTGAGTCTTAGTGAAGGTGTTCGTATTCGCGATATTGACGTTGAATATGAAGAACGCACGCTTTACACCAATCAGATAAAAGGGATGCATACGTTCCCAGAGCTTAACTTTATGGGCTTTGACTGGCGCTGGTCTGAAGGTCGCTCGATTCGTAATGCACCAGGCAATATGGAAGCACGCTTTGTTATCGCCGATGACAACGAAGACGGCTTTTATGACCCGGCAACAGAAGGCTCTTTGCTTGATGCACAGACCGCAGCGCGTTATTCCTTCCAGACACTGCACGACCGCCTGGAAAACTACGGCTATAACTTCACACTGCCTTACACCATGGGTAAGTGGGAAACCGAGTTTAAGTTCGGCGCGGATTTCGTATCAAAAGCGCGGACTGCTGAGAACCGCCGGTTCGATGTAAACACGCTGGGTTTCGAGAATCGTGAGTTTCTTGAAGGCAGCATTTTCGGTGATATCTTCAGTGATGAAAATCTCGCCGGTGCTGAGCTGAACAACCGTCCTGTGCTACGTGACACCACCATCGCAGGTGATGATTACGTTGCTGCACAGAAAGTCGATGCCTATTACTTCGAAGCGGACTTTTTCTTCGATAACAAATGGCGTTTCACTGGTGGTGTACGCTGGGAAGATTTCCGTCAGGTTGTTGCTCCGCTGGATCCGCGTACCAACCAGTTCGATTTGAACGATGAAGCGGACCGCTCACAGCTGGCCTTCCAGGAAGATGATTTCTACCCAGCGCTGGCGATAACGTACTTCCTGAAAGACGATATGCAGCTACGTGCGAGTATTGGTCAGACCGTGGTTCGTCCTGATTTGCGGGAAGTGTCTTCATCGACGTATATCGATCCGCTGACTGACTTCCCGATTGCGGGTACGCCAGGTCTGGAGACTACCGATATTATCAACTACGACCTGCGTTGGGAATGGTATCGCGAGGCGGGTAATAACCTGTCGGTTGGCCTCTTCTACAAAGACATGGATGCGCCGATTGAATCCGTACAGTCACCTGCACAGGATGGTCCGCCACTGATTCGTATTGCTAACGCCGAGACAGGTGAAGTGTACGGTGTGGAAGTGGAGTTCCTGCAAGGGCTGGAGGTGTTCGGAGACGGCATCTGGGATAACCTGTTTACCTCCGGTAACATCACAGTCAGTGACTCGGAAATTGTGCTGGACCGTCAGAACATCGTCGATCAAACCGGGGTGTCTGCAGCCATCACTAACACCGAACGTCGAATGACGGGTCACTCTGAGTACGTGGTTAACTTCCAGGTTGGCTACGATTCCGATAACGGGGAACACTCCGCATCCGTGGTCTACAACGTTTTCGGTGAGCGTATCCTGATACCCGGTATCGACGGTTTCGACGATAGCTTCGAGCAACCGTTCCACTCACTGGATGTGGTGTACAAGTATTATCCTGACTTTAATACCACCGTTACATTCAAAGTGCAGAATATTCTGGACGAGCAAAAAGAACTCACGTTTGAAGATACGCTGCTTCGTTCAGAAACCAAAGGCACAAGCTTTAGCTTAACCTATAAGTATGACTTTTAAATAAATTTTACTTTTTAAAGGGCCGCGCTACGCGGCCCTTTTTTTATGGGGTTACGGGGTGTTTTGCGCCGTGTTTTATGACAACCATGTAATAAAACTGTCACAGAAAACTCCTATCCTACGCGCAGAATTTGATAGGTCGGGTATCCCGATTTCTTTTAACAGTAAGGTTTGAATGTATGAAGCTTTTCAACTCGTTGCTGATAGCCGGTGCGCTGGTAGCGACACCTGTTATGGCACAAGACGATGAAGTCTTAAAACCCGTTGTCGATGAAGCTGCAAAGATTAATGAATCTGCCGCGAAGTCGCAGGAAAAAATCAACAACATTACCGATCAGATTGGTTCGAAACTTCAGCAATTCAAAACGTTGAACAAAGAGATTGAAGGTCTGGAAGTTTATAACGCTCAGCTGCAAAAGCAGATAGACAACCAGAACCAGGAAATGGCAGACCTCAACGCCGCGATTGATGAAGTGTCTGTGGTAGAGCGTCAAATCACACCGCTGATGATCCGCATGATTACCGGCCTTGAGCAGTTCGTAGAGCTGGACGTACCCTTTCTGGCCGAAGAGCGCGCTAACCGCATCGCCGACTTAAAAGCCATGATGGACCGCGCCGATGTAGCCACCTCTGAAAAGTTCCGTCGTGTGATGGAGGCTTACCAGGTTGAGATGGACTATGGCCGCACCATGGAAGCCTACAGCGGCATCCACAGTATCGACGGTCAGGAGCGTGACGTAGAGTTTTTACGGTTAGGTCGTACCGCACTGATTTATCAAACTCGTGACGCCAGCGAACAAGGCGTGTGGAACAAGCAGACCCGTCAGTGGGAAGAGCTGGACAGCAGCTACCGCACCCAGATTACAAAAGGTCTGCGCATGGCCAAGAAACAACTTGCGCCGGATATGTTAATGCTGCCAGTGGCAATCACAGACTAAGAGGTTGATGGATATGTTTAACACTGTAAAACGAATCGCTGTTGGTCTGGCTGCCCTAAGCATCAGCGTAAGCGCAATGGCGCAAAATGACCGTGCCCTGGACTTAGACGCGTTATTGAAGCAACTGGAAGAAGGTCAGTTCGCGCAGTCTGAGCAAAACAAACAACGTGAGCAGGACTTCATGCAGCAGCGCGCCGAACAGGATCGCATGCTGGAAGAAGCGCGTCAGACGCGCAACAACCTGCTGGCGCAGTCTGAAAGGCTGGAAACTCAGTTTGAAGAAAACGAATTCAAACTGGCTGACTTAAACGGTGCCCTGGATAACCGCTTAGGATCACTTAAAGAACTGTTTGGCGTGCTTCAGCAAGTCGCTGGCGACACCAAGAACAAATTCTACAATTCAATGATTTCTGCACAAATCCCGGGGCGTTCAGACTTCCTGGATCAGATGGCACAGGACATGGGCTCTAGCTCTAAACTGGCGTCTATCGAAGAAATCGAGCGTGTATGGTTTGAAATCCAGCGCGAAATGACCGAATCAGGCAAAGTGACTAAGTTCGAGACACCCGTGGTTGAAGCCGGTGGCGAGAAGGTTGCCAAAGAAGTGGTTCGTGTAGGCCCGTTCGCGTTGGTTTCCGATGGTAAGTATCTGGAGTACAACGGCGTAACCGGTACGGTATCGGAACTGGTTCGTCAGCCTGCTGACCGCTACATGGACTCGGCTGCAGAACTGCAGGCGTCAAGCGGTGAACTGGTTGAGTTTGGTATCGACCCGACTGGCGGCTCTATCCTGGGTCTGCTGGTACAGGCACCTAACTTACAAGAGCGTGTAGAACAAGGTGGAACGGTAGGGTACATCATCCTCATCGTCGGCGCGTTTGGTCTGCTGTTGGCAATCGAGCGTCTGATTACGCTGACAATTATCCGTACCAAGGTGAACAAGCAGCTGAAATCAAAAGAAATCAAAACCACTAACCCGCTTGGCCGCGTGCTGAAAGTACGTGATGAGCATCCGAATGCCGATGTTGAGGCTCTGGAGCTTCATCTGACCGAAGCGATTCTGGGTGAAGTGCCGAAGCTGAGCCGCAACCTGACTATTATCAAGATCATCTCTGTGGTAGCACCGCTGATGGGTCTGTTAGGTACGGTAACCGGTATGATTAACACCTTCCAGGCGATTACCCTGTTTGGTACCGGCGACCCGAAACTGATGGCTGGCGGTATCTCTACCGCACTGGTAACGACGGTACTGGGTCTGGTGGTTGCGATTCCGATGACGCTGCTATACGCCATGCTGAATACGCGTAGCAAGAACATCGTTTACATTCTTCAGGAGCAGGCTTCAGGCGTTATCGCTGAGCGCGCAGAGCGGAGCTAATCATGACTATCGAGTTTTTGGAAGCAATTCGCGATTTCACCGAGTCCGGAGGTCAGGTTCTCCTGGCCATCGGCGTGCTGATATTCGTCATGTGGCTTTTGATCCTCGAGCGTGCGATGTACCTGCTGATTTGGCATAAACAGGCAAAGAAAGACGCGATCAACACGTGGAATGCCCGCGATGATCGCTCCTCCTGGATTGCATCACAGGTACGTCAGAAAACGATTTCACAGCTTACGATGAAGCTAAATGGCAGTATCCCGATCATTCAGGCGCTGGTGGCACTGTGTCCACTACTGGGTCTGATGGGAACCGTAACCGGCATGATTGAAGTGTTCGACGTTATGGCAATTTCCGGTTCTGGTAATGCCCGTTCGATGGCCTCCGGGGTGTCTAAAGCCACTATCCCCACCATGGCCGGTATGGTTGGCGCGTTGTCTGGCGTATTTGCCGCAACCTGGCTGAACCGTACAGTGAAATCAGAACGCACGCATCTTGAGGATGCATTGGTAATTAAACGTTAATGCCAGATGGCGTTAAGGTAAGGATTTTAATATGAAGCAGCATTTTCAAAACCTGGTAGATGAAGAAGAAGCAAACATCGATATGACGCCGATGCTGGACGTTGTATTTATCATGCTGATCTTCTTTATCGTCACCGCGTCGTTTGTGAAAGAGGCAGGTATTGATGTAAACCGTCCCGAAGCCGCCACAGCGGTGAAAAAAGACCGTGCGAACATCCTGATTGCGATTTCTGATACCGGTGAAATCTGGATCAATAAACGTCGCATAGACGTTCGAGCAGTCCAGGCCAATATTGAGCGTCTGCACGCCGAAAACCCGCAGGGTACGGTCGTGATTCAGGCAGATAAGAAGGCCACCACGGAAACCCTGATTAAGGTGATGGATGCATCGCGTGCCGCCGGGGTTTACGACGTTTCCATTGCCGCGCAAGAGCCATAAGCCATGCCACGATTTATCATTGCATTTATCGTTTCTCTGGGCATAACGCTGGGTTTGTTCTTCCTGATGTCATCGCTGATTAAGATGGGTGGAAGTGCGCTGACCGAGCCGCCGCAGGGAAGCGTGCTGGACTTTGTCCGGGTGAAAGAGGAAGAGCTGGTCGAGAAAAAAGACCGTAAGCCCAAAAAGCCACCAAAGCCAGACCAGCAACCACCACAAATGGAACAGCCGCAAATGGACTCGCCTACACCGAATGCCGAAGGTTCAGGTATGGACTTCGCGGCTGACGTGGGTGACGAGATATCACTGGATGGTGGTCTTGCGCTGGAATCCGGTGATGGCGAATATCTGCCTATCGTGAAAGTAGCGCCGGTGTACCCTCGCCGTGCACTTCAGCGTGGTATCGAAGGCTTTGTTATTGTTGAGTTTACGGTAACCAGGCAAGGTGCGGTTCGCGACCCCATCGTAGTAGAGGCGAACCCGGAAGGGATTTTTGAACAGGCTGCCATCGATGCTGCCATGAAGTTCAAATACAAGCCACGGGTTGTTAATGGTGAAGCGACCGAAGTGTCGGGCGTACAAAACCGTATCACCTTCCAGATAGACGGGTAATGAGTATGAAGAAGATGACAGTAAAATCACTCTTCAGCGCATTGGCATTGTCCACCCTGACGCTGATGTCGGCAGGCTCGATAGTGCTGGTATCGGGCCAGGTGCAGGCGCAGGAGCAAAAGGCGAGTGAGAAGAAAACCCGCCGGGTGCCAACGTTGCGCTCAAAGGTATACGAGCAACTTGCGCGAGCACAAGCCGAAGCCGATGATGCGGGTAATGTTGATGAAGCTATCTCAATTCTGAAAGAGGTTGAAGATAAGTCAGACTCAATGAATAGCTACGAAAAAGCCATGATGTATAACTTTTTCGGCTTCATTTATTACAACGACGAGCAGTACGACAAGGCGCTGGACTCCTTCGAGAAAGTGGTCGATCAACAGCCTATCCCGGAAAAGTTCGAAATGACCACGCTGTTCTCGCTGGCGCAGTTGCACCTGATGCAGGGTAACTTTGCCAAAACCATTCAGTTTCTTGACCGTTGGGAAGGGCTTCACGACGGCGCGATCCCCCCGAAGAACAAGGTGTTGAAAGCGCAGGCTTACTACCAGAATAAAGAGTACGAGAAAGCCGCAGACTGGATTTCTCAGGCAGTACGTGAACATGAAGCCGAAGGGATGATTCCCGATGAAGGCTGGTTGATTCTTCAGCGTGCGGTGTACTACGAACTCAAGCAACCTGAAAAGGTAAAAGATGTTCTGGTGAAGCTGGTGAAGCTCTTTAACGAACCTAAGTACTGGACGCAGCTGGCCGGGATGTTCGGTGAGCTGGGTGAAGAGCGTAAACAACTTGCCATTATGGAAGCCGCTTATCAGCAAGGGTATGTTGAGAGCGCAGCGGACATCTTCAATCTTGCACAGCTTTACTACTATCACCGGGCACCTTACAAAGGCGCGCTGTTGATGGAGCAGGCAATGAAAGACGGAGTGCTGGAAGAAAACCTGCGCAACCTGAAGTTTCTTGGCCAAAGCTGGTCACTGGCCAAAGAGCAGGATAAGGCGATTCCGGTGATGATGCAGGCCGCTGAGCTGTCTGACGATGGTGAACTGGATGCACAGGTCGCGCAGATCCTGCTTAATGAAGAGCGCTGGGAAGAAGCTATTGCCTCAGCCGAACGCGCGATTGAGAAAGGTGATCTGCGTAATCCGGGACTGGTCTATCTGGTGAAAGGTATGGCGCTGTATAATCAGGGGCAGTATGCGCTTGCACTCAACGAGCTGGCAGAAGCAGAAAAACATCAGAAAAGCCGGGCGATGGCGCAGCAATGGAAGCAGTTTGTCTCTTCCGAGAAGCAATCTGCAGAGCGTCTTGCAGCCGAACTCGACGCAGACTAGCTGATTAGCGCGCAGTCGAAAAGGTTAGTTAAGTTAATGCGTGCCTGCTGTATATCACAGCAGGCACGGCGGGTTATAGGGCTGTATTCAGGGGTTGTACGTTCTGCGAAATGACAAAGCCAGAGACAGTCATCATGCAGGAGTTTTCCGGGTATGGGCAAACTGACACAGATGCAAAGAGGGAAGATTCATACCTGCGCTATATTTTACAATAGCGTCAGATACGACGCGCATCCTCTGTATAAGTTGACTACATCTGGGTCTCACTTTACTCTGAATGCCTGTTTTTAAAAAATACTCACAACTCCGCCCCCTCATGCTTAAACTTTTGATGCTGGTGCTTTTATTAATGTCTCCGGCCATTCACGCATCGAAGCTACCCTGGCGCATTGTTACAGAACCTTTTCCTCCTTATTTTTCTCCTGAGATGGCAGATAACGGCTGGGTGCACGAGCTTGTTGTGCTTGCACTGCGCAAACAAGGAATAGATGTGACCATTGAGTATGTCGCCTGGTCAAGAGCAATGAGGCTCACAGCGAGTGGCAGTGCGGTAGCGGCAATGGGAGCTTATCGAACCGCACAGCGCGAACAGAATTATTATTACGGTAATGCCATTGGGCAGACTGAAACCGGATTTTTCGGAAAGCGTAGTTTGAGACTGGAAAAACCACTTCAACTCGATAATCTCAAGAACTATATCATTGCCAAAGGGGAAGAATATGTGGTGGTCGAAGGGGTTGAGGACCACCCCGGTTTATCATTTACTCACACCGTGGATTTGGTGACAAGCCTTTACATGCTTCAGGGCGATAGAGTAGATCTCGTTGCCGGGACCAGACAAGTTGGGGAGCATTGGTTACGACACCATCCAAAACTGACAGCAAACCCTGCGTCTGCCACGATTCAGTTTATTGAGCCTGCGATTGCCACGCAAAATATGTATATGATTTTTGGCAAGGCGCTAACGGGTAACGATAAAAGAGTGCGTCTATTTAATGAGGCAATGGCTGGTTTCGTTTTGACTGGAGAGCTCGCCGACTTGCTCGCCAGGCACAAGTTGCCTGAGTCAGACAGACAACGCATCAGGCTATTTTTGCAGGAGCAATTTGGGCCACAAGACTAATGCCACAGCACAGCGCATAGACTCGCTTTTTTTAGAGTGATAACGCGATAATCTCGCCAGTCTTGTAAACGGGTTTTGTAAAGCCAGACTTTACGTTGGCTCATGTTTTTAACCTTTCTCGTTTTTTTTCTTTCGTTTCTTAAGGTTAGGCGTACGCATTGTTGCCGTGAGTCTGGTGGCACGGCTATTGGATTTGATCCTGTCTGTCTCGAATGAGCTCCCTGTTTGCATACATTGAGCGTTTCTCTTAGCATGCATAAAACAAATACAAAAAAGGATTTTACTATGCGATTTGCAGTTTCGGGCGTGCTGGCAGCAACATTTCTTAGCGCTGGTGTACTGGCATCAGAAAGCAGTACTTCATTTTCTGACGTATACCGGCAATTTCAACAGGCTAATGCAAATAATGAAATCACCCAGGCGCTGCGTCTCTCAGAGAAAGCACTGACGCTGGGAGAGAATAAGTTTGGCAAGGAAAGCGAAAACGCGGCCATGCTCAGGTACACCTACGCAAATATGCTTGCTATCAACAAACACCATGAGCAGGCGCTGTCTGTTTATGATGACGTGTATGATAACTATGAGAGCTTGTACGGTGAGGACGCTGAACAAATGATCCAGCTGGCACTGAGCGTTATCACCTACTACAACGCCATGCCACATCACGTCAAAATAGATGAGATAAACCAGGTAGACAAATACTTCGACAACCTGTTGGACGCGCTGGAAGACAATCAGACCCTGCAGGATAAGCAGCGGGCGGCACTTTATCACGAAGCGATGATGACCATTAGCAAAACCGGTAACATCCCGCTTCGTGCGGTGGAGATGAACAGCTTTGCCAGGCGCGGTGTCGAACTGATAGAAGCGACCTGGGGCAGTGAAGATGTGCGTACTGTGGAAGCGAAGTTTTTACAGGCGCGGATCTATGAGCTTAACGATAAAGACAGCCATGCTATTGACCGTTACGAAGAAGTGGCAGAGATCCTGGATAGTCGGGTTGCATTTTCTCACCCTTACGCGCTGGCGTCGCACGCGAAGCTGGTGTCGTTACTGGAAAGTCGCGGCGAATCTGAGCGGGCAACCAAACATTGTATCGCAATAGGGAAAATGTCGCCGTGGGATCCCAATCAGGAGCAAGAGCCGTTATACCGTAAGAACCCAGAGTATCCAATGAGTTATGCCCGCCGCGGCAAAGAAGGGTGGGTCAGGCTGAGTTTTGATATTAGCGAATACGGGTTTGTTGAAAATATCACAGTACTTGAGAGCAGAGGCGGCGCGTTGTTTGCCAATGAGGGCCTGAAAGCACTGGAGCAGTGGCGGTATGCCCCGAAATTTGAAAATGGCAAGCCGGTTGTGGCAAAAGAGCTTGTCGTTCAACTGGATTTCGAGCTGATGTAATTATGCGGTAATGCTGCATTGCAGAGACTGTGAAATTTTCTGTGTAAGTGGCTATTTATCATAGTGATACACGGTCACTGTACATAATCATAAACTGACT
>NZ_JAESDH010000033.1 GCF_019249295.1 Alteromonas antoniana | reverse complement strand
TTAAGTTGCAAACCATCCTTGAGGGTTACGACATTGCCAGGTCTCTGGAGGCTGACTTGTGATCAAGAGACAGCCCACCGGGGTGGCTTTTTCATTCTACGCGTGCACGGTGTTTATCGGTGTATCGATACAGTGGTAGGTTCAATGACTATCGCCCTGCCCTGTCACCGCCTCTGTGTGCAGTTATTTACAATTACTAACGATTACCCGCGATCGAGTACTCGCAAATCCCGAACGGCGATGGCAGACTGATTGCCTTATACCGTTTCATTGACAGGAAGTTCTGGTTTTTATGACTACATGGGGTCTGATTCGCAAAGTGATGCTGAAATACTTTGCCGAGTCGCGATGGTACACCATTATCGGTGTGACATTGTTTTATGCGCTAAGCAGTTGGATGATGCTATGGGCTGCCGGAGAAGACGCATTAACCGCGCAAATTGACTATATCTACTGGCTGGCCGTAACTGCATCCACAGTGGGGTACGGCGATCTCTCGCCTGTCACTCAGGCAGGAAAACTGATTGTCGCGCTGTATGTCATTCCACTTGGACTCAGTATTTTTGCAATGGTAGTAGGCCGTATCGCGGCATGGGTGAGTGACAGATGGCAGAAGGGATTAATGGGCATGAATCAACTTGACGTAAAAGACCATATTCTTGTTATTGGCTGGAATGAGCATCGTACTTTGTTGCTACTGGACCTGCTGCTGCAGGAGCGTGAGGCCGTTCCCGGGCGCCCGGACATTGTACTATGTGTAAAAGCAGACATTGCCAACCCAATGCCCGGACAGGTTGAGTTTGTGCATGTTGAGTCGTTTAATAAAGACGAGGATATGGATAAAGCCTGCGTAGCGAAAGCCAGCACCATTCTTATCGATAATCCCCAAGACGATGTAACCATGACAACCGCGCTGTACTGCAGCAAACGCAATCCCGAGGCCCATCAGGTAGCCTACTTCACCGATGACTCGCTGGTTGGCCTGCTCCAGCAGCACTGTCCAAAGGTCGAGTGCACGCCGTCAGTGGCGGTAGAGATGCTGGCGAAAGCGGCTTTTGATCCCGGTTCCAGTATGCTTCACCACGATTTGCTGAGCGTAGACGAAGGACAGGCGCAGTTCTCTGTGCAGGTACCAGAGTCAGCCACACCGTTTCGCGTGGAAACGCTGTTTATCAATTTAAAGCGACATCATGATGCAATCTTTATTGGCTACGCCCCTGGCGGCTCCTATAAGGACATGGTAGTGAATCCGGACGTGTCGGCGGTGGTGAACCCCGGCGACAAGCTTTTCTATATCGCTGACAGGCGTATCAGCGATATTAACTGGCAGGCGATGGGAGAATAAACATGTTCAGTAAACTTTTCGGGAAGAAAGCGCCGGAAAAACCCAAAGCCCCCGAAATGATGGGCTTATACCTGGGCGGCTCATTCGAACTCGATGATCTGAAGCTGTCTTTGCTGGAGAAAGAACTGACCATCGACGGCGCAGCTCGCTCCCAGCTTATTCAGGCTGTAGGCAAAGCCCCGCTGGACAGCGGTGGTGAACTGCTGCGCTTCTACACCGACGATGATGCTTTTTTACAAGTGGTGCTGGACGGCGGCAATACCGAAAATCATATTTCCGATGTAAAACTCTGGCATTTTTATGATACCCGGACCATCGGTTCTGACGCACAGTGGCGCGACTGTCTGGACAATCAGATTTCTCAACCCACCTATTCGCTCAACGGGCACACTTACACGCGTGTCTGGGATGCTGTTGGAGAGGTGTCTCCTCCGGTAGCAGTGACAGAAACAACCTACGAGGAAGACGGCGACGTTAGCACGACAGATCAGTTTATGATGCTGTACGAGCGCCCACTGGAGAACGACCGCACCGAATCATTACTGATTGTCGGTGAAGAAAAAATTATTGGTAACAACGCCGATCGCTGTCTGGTAATCAGCACCGGCTTTGACATTCAACCTGCGGATATCCGCATCAACGGATAGAGGATAACAATACAATGGAAACCATTATGAACTCACTGGCCGGACTGGATAACTTCGCGGTCTACTTCGGTATCTCAATTGTCTTTTTGTTTGTTTTCAAAATCATCTATGCGCTGGTGACACCGCATGATGAATGGAAACTGGTGAAAGAAGAAAAGAACGTTGCCGCCGCTGTTGGCTTTGGCGGGGCTCTTGTCGGCTTTGCCATTGCATTGGGCGGCGCCGCCTCTAATTCAATCGCGCTGATTGATTTTGCCATCTGGGGCTTCGTCGCCATTATTGCCCAGTCTCTGGCATTTGCGCTGCTGCGCTTTACCTTCATGCCAAAAATTGCCGAGCGGATAAACAATAACGAAGTCTCTGCAGGCGTCATGCTTGCGAGCATGTCCATTGCCGTCGGTCTTCTGAACGCAGCTTGCATGACCTACTAAGGAGGACAGCATGACGCAACAGAAACGCACGAAACATATTAACCTTCGCCAGATGCGCAAAGCGTTCGCGCTGAAGCCACTGGCTGTAGGTATCGCCGGGGTATTTGCAACAGCCTGCGCTGATGATCGTCAGGATGCCCGTGTTTATACGTCGCTGGATGAATGTAGTCGCGATTTCCCGGACGCCATCGCGCGCTGTGAAGCAGCATATGAAACTGCCGTTGAAGAGGCCGCACGTACATCACCGCGGTTTGGCAGCGAATATGACTGTGAATACGAGTTTGGACCAAACCAGTGTCGTCGGGTCGAAACAAACAATGGCAGCTTCTTTATGCCCTTCATGGCTGGCTTCATGGTAAGTCAGCTACTCTCACCCAACCGCTATTATTCACAGCCTTTGTATACCTCTTATTCGCCCTATTCGTCATTCCGCTCACGGTGGGTCACTGCCGACGGCTATGTGTTCGACGGCGATATTCGTAAGCGTAATTATCGAGTCAGGCCTGATGTGTATAAGCCCAAGCCAACGGTCACCCGCACCATGAGTCGCGGTGGCTTTGGCAGCAGCGTACGCGCCAAGTCGAGCTGGGGCAGCAGCTCCCGCTCGGGTGGCTGGGGCGGCTAACGGTGTTTCGCACACGCTGTCAGCCTCGCCCGGGCTGGCAGCAACTGGCTGCCGAGTTCGGGTTTCATTTTCACACCATGTATGGCGAACCCTATTGGGATGAATCCGCCTACTATCAGTTTACCCTGCGGCAAATCGAAGATGATCTTGAAGATCCTACCGGAGAGCTTCACCAGATGTGTCTTCACGTTGTCGATAAGGTAGTACAGGACGACGCGTTGATGCGTCGGTTCGCCATTCCCGAAAGGCACTGGGATAAAGTCAGACGCAGCTGGATGCAGCGCGATCCGTCATTATATTCACGACTGGATTTAGTGTACGGCGGTAACGGGCCAGCCAAGCTGCTTGAAAACAATGCAGATACGCCAACAAGCTTGTACGAGTCAGGGTTCTGGCAATGGCTTTGGCTGGAAAATCTGGTTGATAACAGTATGTTGCCGCGTCAGGCTGACCAGTTTAACAGCCTGCAGGAGAAACTGATAAACCGGTTTGGCGATATCGCAGCACACTATCAGATCCAGCAGATGCATTTTGCCTGCTGTAAAGACACCGATGAGGATCGCGGCACCGTGCAGTATTTGCAGGATTGCGCGCAGTCTGCCGGTGTACAGTCTGATTTTGTGTTTATTGAAGATATCGGCTTATCCGACAATGGCTTTTTTACCGACCTGGAGAATCGTCCCATTACCGACTGCTTTAAACTTTATCCATGGGAGTTTATGTTGCGTGAAGAGTTTGCTGATGCATTGGATGGCGCTGAGGCAAACTGGGTAGAGCCACTGTGGAAATCGATAGTATCGAACAAAGCGTTACTGCCGCTGTTGTGGCAGTACTTTCCTGAACACCCCAATTTACTGCCGTCTTATTTTGCTGATGATAAACCGTCATCACTGGACGGAAAATGGATAAAGAAACCCCTTTTCTCCCGTGAAGGCGCTAATATTTCGCTGCTGGAAAACGGCAATGAAACCATGTTGAGTGAAGGGCCGTATGGAGAAGAAGGTTTTATTATTCAGGCATGGCATCCGCTGCCAAAGTTCGAAGACAACTACACTCTGATAGGAAGCTGGCTGGTAGATGATCAGCCTGCCGGCATCTCGGTCAGAGAAGATACCTCATCGGTTACTCAGGATTTATCGCGGTACCTCCCGCACATTATTGTATGAGCCAAATTCCACTGCTTAAAAAACAGCTTCGCTTTCTGGCCATTGTCGCCGCATTACTTATTATTCTTGAAGCCATTAACGTTGTTACCGCAAACAGCCTGAACCAGTTCGGGCTGGTTCCCCGCTCTTTGCCTCATCTGGGTTACATTTTTACGGCGCCCTTCCTCCATGGCAGCCCGACGCACCTGATGACGAATCTGATCCCATTGCTGTTGTTTATGTGGCTTTCTTTGCAGTGGGGCACAAGAACATTCACGCTTACCACACTGACCATCTTTGTGCTTGCGGGTATTGCTGTATGGCTGTTCGGCCGGCAGGCTTATCACATCGGTGCCAGTGGCATCGTTTATGGCTATTTTGGTTTCTTGGTACTGGGCGGATTTATCAGCAAGAAAATTCCCTACATTATCATTTCAGTGCTGGTTGCCATCCTGTACGGTGGCATGCTGGTTGGCGTATTGCCGTCGAAAAGCTTTATTTCTTTTGAATACCATTTATTTGGCTTTATAAGCGGTTTAATTGCGGCGTGGGCTTGGGCGCGTTAACGCGATCCCTTATACTGAGGTCTCATTACAAGAGAAGTATACTTATGACCGAATCCACCCGACAACAACCGCAAAACCAGGGCTTCTTCGGAAACCTGGCCTTCAATATCATCATCCCAGTTGTCATCATGAGTTATGCCAGTTCAGAAGATTATCTGGGCCCTGCATGGAGTATAGTTGCGGCGTTGAGCTTCCCTATCGGCTACGGCCTGTGGGACTTGAAAGAAAGCGGCAAAGTGAATGGTTTTTCTATTCTGGGGATCGTCTCAGTGCTGCTTACCGGGGGGATCAGCCTGCTGAAGCTTCCTGCCGAATATATCGCGATTAAAGAGGCTGCTATCCCGGCGCTCATTGGTATTGCCGTGTTAGTGACTCAGTTTACCGAAAAGCCGTTAGTTAAGATGCTGATCCTGAACGATCAAATCATTAACTGGCCACATCTTAACGACGTGCTGGATAAGCAGAACAAGCGCAAGTTGTTTGATAAAAAGGTAGCGGTGAGCTCTTACATTGTAGCCAGCTCTTTCTTTTTGTCTTCCGCATTAAACTATATCCTCGCGAAAGTCATACTGGTCAGTGAACCTGGTACCACTGCATACACAGAAGAATTAGGCCGGATGACGGCGCTAAGTTACCCGGTCATCGTTATTCCCAGCATGATCCTGCTGGTTGGCGCACTGTGGTACCTGTTTGCACAAATTAAGAAGATAACCGGCGAAGAACTGGATAACTTTATTAATCAGTAACAGCTGAATTTGTCTTTGTAGCGCGAATTTTTTACAGCCTAAGCGCATGTTGAGCACACTCTGATAATTGTGATTTAGTATGCCTACATGAGCCACGAGCGGCGCAAATGCGCGTATTCGCAACATCCCTGAAGCCAGGATTAAAACGAAGAGAAATCATGCTATCCCTTACCCATGTATCCCGGCAATTCGAGCGTGCGTCATCACCTGTCATCGATGATTTATCGCTAAACATTACAAACGGCGCCAGCGTCAGTGTTCGCGGGGCATCAGGATGCGGAAAATCCACCTTGCTTGCGCTTATGGCGGGTCTGGACGCGCCTGACAGCGGCGACATTACTGTTGGCAACGCTACCCTTACCCGTCTTCCCCCCACTGCGCTGGATGATTTCCGTAAAAATCAGCTTGGCATGATTTATCAGCAATTTAACCTGCTCGACTGCTTTAATGTGTGGGACAACATAGCCTTTACCGCCCGCCTGAAAGGCAATTATGTCAGTTCGCGACAGCAATCACTCATGCGTAAGATGGGTATCGAGCATCTCGCCGATGCGCCGTTAGGACAGCTCTCCGGCGGCGAACAGCAACGCGTTGCGATATGCCGGGCGCTGAATCACGAGCCTGCACTCGTACTGGCTGACGAGCCAACCGGAAATCTGGATGAGGCCACCAGTGATAAGGTTGCCAGCGCCCTCTTTGACATCTGCCAGAACACCAGCACAACACTGGTTGTTGTAACCCACAGCGCCGACGTCGCCCGACTGGCTGATGCAGAATATCAGCTGCACAACGGCAAACTGCACCCAGTACAGGATGATGGTCAGTAATGACGGCTCGCACGCTGTGGCTTAGCACGCAGGCACTGCTGGCGATGGCCGGCAAACGGCCGTGGGAGCCGCTACTGGTAGCGCTTTCCATTATGCTGGCTGCAGGCGGATTAACCGCAGTTACGCTAATCAATGAAGGTGCGCTTCAGGGCGAACTGGCTCAGGCTGATTCACGGCTGTCAGCCACAGACACGATTGTTGCCGTCACAGACAAGGCTCCTCCAACGCAGAGCGATTATGCCAGGTTACGACGCCTCGGGTTCACCGGTATCATCGCGTCAGCCACGCATCCCATGACGGTGCAATGTGCGTCGGCCAACAGTAAAAATACAGTGTTTGTGACCGCCGTTGACTCTATCCCATTACTCGGACACGAAACGTCGAAAACGCCATCTCCCGTCAATAATACCGCTGCAACATTTGGTGCCGCTCTGGCACAGGCGACCCCGGCGACAATCGCCAAACTCAATTGTCCGGATAATCGCGTCACGCTAGTAGATACCACCAGCACGTTTCAATTACATGCCACGTCAGCAGCGCCCAAAAACCGTATTGTCATCGATATAGCTGCCTTTTATCGGGCACCGGTCACTCCCGAAACCCATCCGCTGACAGCCTTGCTACTCACTTCTGCGCTGACCTCTTTTGAACGTAACCGCCTTGAACAGCAATTACCGGCGCACCTGAAACTACAAACCACGCAACAATCGACTGACGTTGGCACACTCTCAGCCAGTTTCAGACTCAACCTGTGGGCAATGGGGATGTTGATGGCGGTAGTTTGCGCGTTTGTTATCGTTAATGCGCTTCATCTGATGTACCGGGCCCGGCTTGCAAACCTTATCAGGCTTCGCCAGCTGGGCGTGGGCTTGTCTGCTCTGTCACTGGCTCTGATGACAGAAATGCTGATTTACGGCGCTGTCGCCAGTACCGCCGGGGTACTGGGAGGTGCCTGGTTAACCCGTGAATTAACCCCGACACTGGCAGTGACGTTTTCGTCGCTGTTTAACTTAAATTACAGCAGCCTTGATCCCCAGCTCTGGTCACTTCTGGCTACCAGTAATCTAATCACTTTCGGCGGAATTTTGCTTACTATGGCGGCGCCGCTCTGGCGACTTCGTTCACAATTGCAGATAAAACCGGCTGACAGCGCGCCACTCTCCCTCGCAGCCAAGCTACTAATCACACTCGCTATTGTCCTGGCTTGTATGCTGGCGATTTACGTGACAGCAACTCAGACACAGGCGCTGATTGCCGTGGTTATCATTTTGCTCGGAGGCTGTGGCGTGGTACTGCTCTGGTTGCCACCTCTGCTTTACAGCCTGCGAAAACTGCTACCAGCGTCGCTGGCGCTTACGCAGTGGAGCATCGCCAGTGCCTGCCAGCTGTCCGGACGGACCAGGCTGGCGGTGTGTGCCTTTTTCATTGCGCTGACGGCGAATACCGGCATGAACGTTATGGTAGACAGCTTTCGACTGGCAACGGAAAGCTGGATCTCCCAGCGGCTGACCGCGTCTTACTATATTTATTCAGGCGATACCATTGATGCCATGAGCGCACCGGACGATGTTCAGCTTTTTCCGGGCCGCCAGCAAGACACCATGGTGAACGGGCAGCCAGTCAGCGCAAGAGTATATTACCCACGCTCACCGTTTACTGACGCGTTACAATTTGATGTGCTTGCTGACAATGCCTGGCAGCGCTATGAGTCGGGCACCGGCGTATTCATTAATCAGCAGCTTGCCTTTCGTCAGTCACTGCAGGTAGAAGATGCACTGACGCTGGATAACAGCAACCTCAATGCGCCCTCCTCCCTTACCGTTGTTGGGATTTATCCCGATTATGGTAATCCGGACAGCCAGCTTTTTTTGCCACCCGCCGCGTTCACACCGCAGCAGTTCGCTAATGTGTATGCGGTGCTTAGTACTCAGAGCCTTCCTGTAATACGAGACTGGCTTAGCCAGCAAGCCCCGGATGCACAGATTTACGCCAGAGACGCGTTGATAACCGGCTCGATGGAGACCTTTGACAATACCTTTATTGTGACCGATGCGCTTAACCTGGCAACCTTACTTGTGGCCGGGATATCGTTTTTGTTGTCGGTAAGCCTGGTTGTGCTGGATATGCGTCAGTCGCTGTCACTGCTTCGTAGTCTTGGTGTGAAAACACCTAAGCTCAAATTTTCGCTTGCATGTCAGTACTTACTGCTGTGTGCCGGTACGGTGGTACTGGCGTTGCCATTTGGCGTGCTGCTGGCGTGGGTATTCGTTAATCAGGTAAATCGCTTCGCGTTTTCCTGGGTATATCCGCTGCAGATTAACCCGGAGGTGTTGCTGGGAAGCGCGCTGGCGAGCATGTTTGTCGTCTCCCTCTTTTTGCTAATTCCCATTGGCAAAGTGCAGGCCCGGCTGGATTTACGCAACGAGGTGGCGCTGTGAAAAAGTGGCTGGCAGTAATGGTGCTATTGTTAGTCGGGTGCGTGGATAATACGCCCATCGCGCCCACGCAAAGTCTGTTTGCGAACAACGACAGTGAGGGCGCCGCAGTAACAAAAGGGATGGCGTTGCAGTTTCCACAAGACCATGGTGCGCACGAGGCGTGTCAACTTGAGTGGTGGTACCTGACCTTTGTGCTGGAGGATGAGAACAATACGCCCTACGCCGCACAGTTTACGCTGTTTCGTTTTTTAGATAGTGGCGACCCCTCAACCTGGTCATCCGCGCAGCTTTATATGGCCCATGGTGCATTACACTCTCAAGATCACCATGCTTTCTCCGAGCGTTTTGCCAGAGGCGAAGTGGGCAATGCAGGTGTCACCATGTCACCATTTTCCGCCTTTTTAGACGACTGGGTCTGGCAAAGTCAAAGCGCGGAGTTGTTTCCATCTACCTTAACGATGAAGCTGAATAACACCGCGTCGCTGTCGCTTAGTATGGAGAGCAACGGGCCTCTGATCCGCCATGGCGATAGTGGCTACAGCGTAAAATCGGCAGACGGACGGTTTCGCTCTTATTATTACAGCCAGCCTTTTATCCGCGTCACCGGTGAACTTACCTTGAATAACAAACGCCTGACCGTATCGGGTAACGGCTGGTTTGATCATGAGTGGACGAGTGAACTGGCCAATGACAGTGCGCTAGGTTGGGACTGGTTTTCGCTTCATCTGGATAACGGCGATAAAGTGATGGCATTTCGGATGCACGTCGATGACCAGCCCCCCCACATTACCGGCACCTATATCTCAAAGGAAGGAAAATCCCGAACCCTTCCTGCCAGTGCCTTTACGCTGGCGCCAGTGTCATCAACACAACTGGGTGACAAAACGCTGCCGCTGCACTGGCGTATGACCATACCGGAAGAAGGCATCGATATATTGCTACGCCCTTTTAAAACCGACCAGTTAAACCGGGGCCGCTTTACCTATTACGAGGGCCGGATCGAAATAAGTGGCAGCCATTCCGGCGCAGGGTTTATGGAACTTACAGGTTACTGATAAAAGCGCATATTCACTGATTTCAAAGGCGTTTTATCTGAGCCAAAGCCCCAACGGTAATTACCGCCAATCACGCCAGTGCAATAGTTGAGGAACTCATCGATCACTGAGGAAACCGCGTATTCATTTTTACGAGAGACGTTAGCACGTGAATGAAGGCCACAGAAAAAAATACCGGCAGACACCAGTGCAGTGTATATGTAACTTACAGTTTTACTAAGCTAACACCGAATACAGGGGCTGGCTTTTCGTTAATTCTCTCGTTCAGAAAAAAGCTGTTAAGACTGCATTTTCCCGGCTTCGGCAAGGCAATACGTCTCTCAGTATACTGACCAGTTAATGTGACGTGTAAGGGATTCAAGCGCGGCAACCCCGGCCAGCGAATTGCCCATTTTGTTAAGCGCCGGAGACCACACACAAAGCGAAAAGCGACCGGGCACGACAGCGATGATGCCACCACCAACCCCACTTTTGCCGGGAAGACCAACCCTGAGTGCGAAACTGCCAGCCTCATCGTAAAGGCCGCTTGTCGCCAGAATGGCATTGAACTGCCGTGTATGATCCTGGCTAAGCACCGCCTCTTTAGTCAGGGAACAAAAGCCTCTGTTAGCCAGAAATTGTGTCGACCTGGCCAGATCGACACAACTCATTTCCAGCGCACAGTTATGAAAATAGTTGTGCAACACCTCTTCAACGTCGTTCTGAAAATTGCCAAAAGCTTTCATCAGGTAAGCCATCGCGGCGTTACGTGCACGGTGCTCGAACTCTGACTCTGCAACATCAATATTCGCAAGCACATTATCATTGCCTGAGAGTTTACGTACCAGGTCACGCATGGCCACATGAGGCGAAATCAGTCTCGATTGCACCATATCGCTTATTACCAGCGCACCAGCATTAATAAAGGGATTTCTCGGGATCCCGTTCTCATACTCCAGCTGCACCAGAGAATTAAACGGTAAGCCGGAAGGCTCACAGCCCACGCGTTGCCAGAGCGACTCACCGTAATATGTGACAGCGAGCACCAGGTTAAATACTTTAGAAATACTCTGAATAGAAAACGGCGTGGTAGCCTGACCCGCTGTCGTCACCTTACCGTCGGTGTCGCACACCGCAATACCAAACTGATTAGGATCGACCTTTGCCAATGCCGGTATATAGTTCGCCACCTGCCCCTGACCGATTAGCGGCTGTACTTCCGTCAATATGTCATTCAGCAATGACTGCATAGGTTCTCCTGATATGGCTGTAATTACCGCCTGGCTTTATGTTCTTTGGTCTCATTGATTTTCGACTATGAGCAGTGGTCAGCGTCGCTTTCAGTGTTAATTGCACAAACTCAGGTCATGTCATAGCGACGAAAAAAGCGCCCGCAGCTTGGCTGAAGGCGCTTTTATGTATATTCGAGCTGCGACAATCAGATCACATACAGCGCCAGTCTTCTTTAAAGTCACAACCTTCACCGTCGGTGCCGATATTCGACTCGTCACGCTTTTCATCAGCGTCAACCGGCGAGGTCGCAAGCGAGGCCGGGCGCTTTTCCACAAAGGCCATCAACCGCTTCGCGATATCAGTGTTATCCAGTTGACCACGCAGCGCATCAGCGCCAGAACCAAACGCAAATACTTCTACGTCAACGCCGGTGTGGCCGCTGGTTGTCCAGCCGGTATTGGTTTTTCCGTCAAGAAACGCTTTTAATGCCTTCACACGCTCTGCATCATCTAACGTAGCAACGTCATCAAAATGTGCAACTTCATCGTCTGCCAGCGAAAAGCCCAGTTGGTCGGCCACAAATGCACCCGGCGCATCTTCTTCTGTCATCGCCATCGCAATGGCTGACACTGACGCTTTCATATTTTTCAGAAATTCAGGACTCCAGCGATAATCCCCTTTCGCGCCAATAGTTAAACCGCCGGTGCTGTGATCCGCAGTCAGTACGACTAACGTGTCAGGGTTCGCCTTCACATACGACTTGAGGTAGTCCATGGTTAGTGCCAGATCATGCATTTCCGCCATTGCTGAGGCGATATCGTTTGAATGCCCCGCCCAGTCTACCTGACTGGCCTCTACCAGAAGAAAAAAGCCATTGTCATTTTCCAGGTGCTTAATAGCATGCTCGGTAAGATACGCCAGACGGTTCTTGCGTTTGTCATCCAGTGCTGGCGGCAACCCTACCGGTGCGAACAAACCTAACACCTGCTCGCCTCTGGGAACCGCTGCCAGGCTATTATAGCTATCGGCATACTGGAATCCGGCGTCAATAAATTCGGCAACGATATCTCTGTCTTCCCGCTCAAAATATTTCGTGCCGCCACCTAACATGACGTCGACAACAAAGCCGTTGTTTATCCTGTCATCAAAAAAGCTTTCAGCCAGAGCGTCATAGTTTTTACGGCTTTCGTTATGCGCCACATAGGACGCTGGTGTGGCATGAACGATTTGAGAGGTTACTGCCAGTCCGGTTCGCATGCCCCGTTCTTTTGCAAGATGCAGTACAGACTTTACCGGCTGCCTGTTACTGTCCACGCCAATAGCGCCGTTGTAAGATTTTACGCCGCTGGCCAGAGCGGTAGCCGACGCCGCGGAATCGGTCACATAGCCAGACTCCTGCGCCGGATAGGTAGACGCATTGCCGACTAAAATATCGTCAAACACCACGGGCTCGACCATGGCCGTGTCCGGATTATCCTGATAATTCCGGTAGGCCGTGGTGTAAGCCGGGCCCATACCATCGGCAACCACCATAATGATATTTTTAGGTGCGGTTGGTGAAGTCGCTTCTGTCGAACTCGTCGTGGACGATACCTGGGCACAGCCGCCCAATAAGGCTGCGCTCAGGATGGCGAATAAGGTAGATTGTCGAAACATGTCAGCTTCCCTGATTAAAATACGGTGGTAGTGTATCGGCTTCTTTTCCCATGCTCAAAATGCTTTTGGGCGAGCCGTGCTTTTTCAAAGACTAAATGAAAAATGTTACCTACGGAAGTTGCAGATAAGTCTGTGCTCGCTCACACAGAAAGCTGACCTGACAGCCTTGCGTGCAGAACAGCTATGCCGAAACAAAACGCTGACCAATCTTCAACTCGATACCGCTTCGGTAAGAGTTCAACCATTATGCTTGCGGCTTTTCGGCCAGATATTCGCGCATTCGCTGTTGAACAACATCCACCAGCATGTCGGGCTGAAATTTTGAGATAAACCGGTTGCAGCCAACTTTATCTACCATCGCCTGATTGAAGCTGCCGCTTAACGAGGTATTTAACGCAATAAATAAGTTGCTCATGCGTGGATCATTGCGTACTTCTGCTGTTAACCGGTATCCGTCCATCTCCGGCATTTCCGCATCGGTGAACATAAGCAGGATCTTATCTTCCGGCCGCTCACCATTGTCAGCCCAGGATTTCAATAGTAACAGCGCCTCTGCCCCGTTATTTCGCTCGATGATAGACAGGCCCAGTTGAGAGAGTGTGTCACGAATCTGTTTTCTGGCAGTACCGGAATCATCCACAACCAGTACGTGATGTGATGAGAAATGCGGTAACAGATCACTGTCGAGTACCTCTTCAGAGATAGCAGCATCATATTCCACAATCTCTGCCAACACTTTTTCCACATCAATGATTTCCACCAGGCGCGTTTCACCGTGAATATCAATCTGCGTGATGGCGGTAATATAGTTTGATTTACCAATTGAGCGTGGCGGCGGCTGAATGGTGTCCCATGACGTGTTCACAATGTTCAGCACATCGCCAATGAGAAAGCCCTGAACACTGCGGTTATATTCGGTAATTATTACGTTTTTAGCGGCGGTATCCCCGGCCCCTCCACGCGCCTTTATGGCTTGTCTCAGGTCAATAATAGGCACAGTCTGGCCCCGGTACTGAGTGACGCCCTTCAGGTTACCGTGCGAGCCAGGCATCTGGTTGAGCCTGGGAACGTGGATCACCTCTTTGACTTTAAATACATTAATAGCGAACACATGACGTGTTCCTAACTGGAACATCAACAGCTCCAGTCGATTTTCACCAACCAGCTGCGTTCGCTGATCCACAGAGGCTAATATACCGCTCATTACATGGTCCCGGTTTATGCCATTCTGCATACAGCAAGACTGCTACAGAACGTCAAAATAAATTAGTACAGCAGGTTAACCGCGCAAAAAAGCCATCGCGGCATGGTTTAGGACAGATGCGTTTAAGTCTGCGGTCGCTGAGCGACTATAAGCTTATACACATCCTCCCTAATTTCTTATTTCCAGTTAACACTGTGCCAATGTGCACATCCGCGAGGCGCTACGTCAACAAACCTTTACCCACTCGCCTCGCATACTGTTTCGTTGAGTATAGTAATTAATTTCTTTTCCACTGTCTTTTACATCTGACTGAGTACAAATCGGGCACCATAATTCACAAAAAGAATGACCGGAATGCAAATTATATATTTCTGTTATTACGCCACACCGCCTAGGATGAAATGGAATCAGACGAAAACGCCGCAACGCGTTATCGACACATAATTGCATTATAGATAAATTCGGGAGAGACGCTCATGTCGCAATATCAGCAAGACATTGACTCAGTAGCAACGCTTAAAGCGGCACAGAACGGTACCTGGGACGGAATTGACCCAGAATATGCAGCGCGTATGAAAGCACAGAACCGGTTTAAGACCGGACTGGATATCGCCAAATACACTGCTGGCATCATGCGCCGTGACATGGAAGAGTACGATGCAGATTCTTCTAAATATACCCAGTCACTGGGCTGCTGGCACGGTTTTGTCGGTCAGCAAAAAATGCTGTCGGTGAAAAAACATCAGGGTACCACCAGCAAGAGCTATCTGTATCTGTCAGGCTGGATGGTAGCGGCACTGCGTTCAGAGTTTGGTCCACTACCTGACCAGTCTATGCACGAGAAGACCTCGGTGCCTATGCTAATTGAAGAGCTTTACACCTTCCTGCGCCAGGCTGATGCCCGCGAACTGGGTGATCTGTTCAAGCAACTGGATGCAGCAAAGCAAAACGGCGGTGACGTCGCGGCTATCCAGTCTCAGATTGATAACTTCGAAACGCACATTGTGCCGATCATTGCCGATATCGATGCCGGTTTCGGTAACGAAGAAGCCACTTACCTGCTGGCCAAGAAAATGATTGAAGCAGGTGCGTGCTGTATTCAGATTGAGAACCAGGTGTCTGACGCCAAGCAGTGTGGTCACCAGGACGGTAAAGTGACAGTACCTCATGAAGATTTCCTGGCAAAAATTAACGCGGTTCGCTACGCCTTCCTTGAACTGGGTGTCGACGACGGCGTCATTGTTGCCCGTACCGACTCTCTGGGTGCTGGTCTGACGCAGAAAATTCCGGTATCGACCTCAGAAGGCGACCTGGCAGCGCAGTACAATGCATTTTTGGAAACCACGCCGGTTAATTCAGTAGACGATGTCGTCAATGGCGACCTGGTTCTTAAACAGGACGGTAAGCTGGTGAAGCCAGTTCGTCTGCCTAATGGTTTGTTTAAGTTCAAAGCAGATACAGGTGTAGAGCGTGTCGTACTGGACTGTGTGACTTCACTACAACACGGTGCTGACCTGCTGTGGATTGAAACTGAGAAGCCTCACGTTCGTCAAATCGGTGACATGGTGGATGAAATCCGTAAACAGGTTCCTAACGCGAAGCTGGTTTACAACAACTCTCCGTCGTTCAACTGGACGCTTAACTTCCGTCAGCAAATCTTTGATGCCTGGGAAGAAGCCGGTAAAGATGTGTCTGGTTACGACCGTGCGAAGCTGATGTCTGTTGATTATGACGACAGCGAACTGGCAGCGGAAGCTGATCAGAAGATCAAGAGCTTCCAGGCTGACGCCGCTCGCGAAGCGGGTATCTTCCACCACCTGATTACACTGCCGACTTACCACACCGCCGCCTTGTCTACTGATAATCTGGCGAAAGGCTACTTCGGTGAAGACGGTATGCTTGCCTACGTTCGCGGTGTACAGCGTAAAGAAATCCGTGAAGGTCTGGCATGTGTTAAGCACCAGGCGATGGCAGGTTCTGACCTTGGCGATACGCACAAAGAGTACTTCTCTGGTGAAGCTGCACTGAAAGCGTCGGGTAAAGACAACACCATGAACCAGTTCGACGTATAAAGGAAAGCTCCCAACCTTTCCTGCAAGTCTGACAAGGCTCCTTCGGGAGCCTTTTTTTATTGTGATTTGAGGTTCCCTGTGCGCGCAACTGCGATAACCAGCACCCTCCTGCTTTTTTGCAGCTTACTACAGGGCTCGCAGAGTAATTATCGATTTATTTCGCACCTTTGAAGACTCGCATTCGCCTCGCTATCCAGCGATACCGGTTCCGGCTTTCTTAATTTCATTTCCTCCCTTGCGTGACTGGCCCATTGTTCTCCCATCGGCCCCTCGAGCAGATCCCCGACACAGTGCTATTCATCCTATTTATTACTCTGTTTAGCGTGCTCCGGAATTTCATTTATCAGACAATTCCCCCTATTAATTAAAAGCTTATAATTTTCAAAGCATTAATACAGGCTGCACCGAAGTGCATAAGACTAATGGCCTATCTGACAACCCATAAAAAAGCCTTTATAATTGTCTGAGTTAATTGTAGTAATACAGGGCATTAGGATTATGAATATTGCTAAAGTAGACCTGAATTTGTTGGTCTATCTGGACGTGCTGCTGCGCGAGGGAAGCGTGACCAAAGCCGCGAACCAACTCAGCATCACCCAGCCAGCGATGAGCAACGGATTGAAAAGACTACGAGATTTGTTTAAAGATCCGCTGCTGGTTCGCACCAGTGAAGGTATGACGCCGACTAAGCGCGCACTTGAGCTGCAGCCGGTGATCAGAGACGTTTTAAGTAAGCTGGAAAACTCTATCCAGCCAGAAACGGATTTTGACCCAGCCACCAGCACCCGCACATTCCGTATCATGACCAGTGATTATGCAGAGAGCACCTTGCTGCTGGAACTAGTCGGTCGCCTTGCAGAACTTGCTCCCAATATTACGCTGGACTTGATCACGCCATCGGACGTTACTTTCCACGACGTGGAACAAGGCAAAGTGGACATGGCGGTTAACCGGTTTGAAGAATTGCCGCTGTCTTTCCATCAGAAAGTCATCTGGTACGATACGTTCAGCTGTGTCATGAGCAAAGACCATCCGCTTAACGAAAAATTCGATCTGGAAAGCTACCTGAAAGCCCAGCATATCTGGGTAAGTAAAACCGGCTTTGGTGTGGGCGTAGGTATCGATCCGAACGAAGTACAGAAACTGGGCTGGGTTGATGCTGAGCTGACCAAAATCGGCAAGCAGCGTTCTATTCGCGTATTTACCCGCCACTATCATGCCGCACTACAAATTGCGAAAACGCAGAACTTAATAGCCACCTTGCCCAGCAAAGCGGCGAAACTGTTTACAGACGATCCCAGTGTGGTGTTAAAAGCGCCGCCTTTTGACATTCCTCCCATTGCGCTGAAGATGGCGTGGAGCGCTCTGCTGCACCATGATGCCGGTCATATCTGGCTGCGCAGATTGATCGGTGATGTCGCTGCTGAAATGAATGCAGGCAACGACATTCATTAAAACAATGGCAAGGATAGGAACCATAAATTAAAAAACTGGGTATAGAATCTCTACACTGGTGCAACGCAACGAGTACAGAGGTAACTATGCAAGGATACACACAAAGAGGCCGTCTGCAGGTAGCAGACGAGCTCGATACCTTCATCAATGAGCAGGCGCTGCCGGGCACAGGCATCAACAAGGATGCCTTCTGGCAGGGAACAGAAGCGATTTTTGCTGATTTAATCAGCGAAAACCAGGCGCTGCTCGCCAAGCGTGACACGCTGCAAAAAGCTATCGACGACTATCACAAGAACAAAAAGCCAGCTTTCGGCGAGTCTTACACGCAATTTCTTAAAGATATCGATTACCTTGTAGATCAACCCGACGCAGTCGAAGTCGATACCTCAAATGTCGATGCCGAAATCGCGACTATGGCTGGCCCGCAACTGGTTGTCCCAATAAATAATGCGCGCTACGCGCTGAACGCCGTTAACGCCCGCTGGGGCAGCCTTTATGATGCTCTCTATGGCACTGACGTTATCAGCGAAGAAGACGGCGCTGAGGCTGGCTCACAATATAATCCGGTTCGCGGCCAGAAAGTGATAACCGCAGCGCGCGAGTATCTGAATACCTTATTGCCGCTTGCAACAGGGAGCCACGTCGAGGTGACCCGTTATGCTATTGATTCAGGCAAACTCGCAATTACCCTGGCAAACGGCGATATTACGACACTGGCGGATACCGAACAGTGGCAGGGCTATCAGGGCGACATCGACACCCCCACGGCACTGCTGTTTGTTCACAACGGCCTGCACTTTGAAATCCAGATAGATCCCACACACCCTATTGGCAAAACCGACCCTGCGGGCGTAAAAGACATTCTTATTGAAGCCGCTATCACCACCATCATGGATTGCGAAGACTCCGTTGCCGCGGTGGATGCTGAAGATAAAACGCTGGTGTACAGCAACTGGCTGGGACTGATGAAAGGCACGCTCAGCATTGAGATGCAAAAAGGTGGCAAAACCATTACCCGTGCCATGCATGAAGACCGGGTTTATACTCCGTCGAAACATGCAATGACCACCGAAGAAGTTCGTTTGTCAGGCCGCAGCCTGATGTTTGTGCGCAATGTCGGGCACCTGATGACCAACGATGCCATGCTGTTTGACGGTGAGCCGGTACCAGAGGGGATCATGGACGGTATTGTCACCTCCCTGATTGGCAAGCACGACATACTGGGGAACAGCAAATTCGCGAACAGTCGCGAAGGCAGTATTTATATTGTTAAACCCAAAATGCATGGGCCTGAAGAAGTGGCCTTTTCAGAGAAGCTGTTCTCGCGTATTGAGAGCGTGATTGATGTGCCTGTAAATACCCTGAAAATGGGCATTATGGACGAAGAACGCCGCACCAGCGTGAACCTCAAAGCCTGTATTGCGGCGGCAAAGTCCCGCGTGGTGTTTATCAACACCGGCTTTTTAGACAGAACCGGTGATGAAATTCACACCTCCATGCTGGCTGGTCCTTTTGCTGATAAAGCCACCCTTAAAACCATGCCGTGGATCCAGGCGTATGAAACCGCTAACGTCGCTACGGGCATCGACTGCGGACTGTCTGGCAAGGCGCAAATTGGTAAGGGAATGTGGCCTATCCCAGATCAGATGGCTAACATGATGGAAGCGAAAATCGGCCATCCGAAATCAGGTGCTAATACCGCCTGGGTGCCATCCCCGACTGCAGCAACACTGCATGCACTTCATTACCATAAGGTGAACGTGTTTGATGTACAGAAAGGCCTGGATAAAGACTTTGACGGACTGTCAGATATTTTAACAATCCCGCTTTTAGACGATACCGCATCACTGAGCGAAGAGAAAATCCAACGCGAAGTGGATAACAACGTACAGGGTATTTTGGGCTACGTAGTGCGTTGGGTGCATCAGGGCGTCGGCTGTTCAAAGGTCCCGGACATCAACGATGTCGGCCTGATGGAAGACCGCGCAACGTTACGTATTTCCTCCCAGCACCTGGCTAACTGGCTGGAGCACGGCATTATCACCGCCGAACAGGTTGACGAGTCGCTTGCGCGCATGGCCAAACTGGTAGATGAGCAGAATGCGTCTGATCCGGACTATATTGCCATGACGCCGGACACTGACAGCTCCATTGGCTATCAGGCTGCCAGAGACCTGATTTTCTTAGGCAAAGAACAGCCAAGTGGCTACACCGAGCCGCTTCTGCACGCCCGTCGCCGGGAAATGAAAAAGAAGCTGGCTTCGTAAAGTTGTCCCAGCGCTGAAGCCGGGGGAGAAGGAATAGCTGTTTGTCGTTCACTCACCTCAGCGTCAGGGGGAGTCCTTAAGACGCTTATCGACTTCTGGAAAGAACAGACAGAGATCCTCAACTTGCCGCCTTCGGGCGGCTTTTTTCTGAAAGCTCCACTATGCTTGTAAAGTCTGCAGTGGGAATTCTTCTATGTCCGAAAGTGCTTATCACGTTAAACAAATTGTTCCTATTTTTTCAGGAGGCGGAACCCGGCTGCCCGCACACATTGGCATATTAAAGGCTCTGGAAGAGTTGCAGCTAGAATTCAAGACTATCGTCGGCGTGTCAGGTGGGTCTATTATTGCCGCGCTTCACAGCACAGGCTACAGCATTGATGATATGTTGAAGCTTGCTCTAACCACGGACTTCAAGCAATTTACGGAGTTTTCACTGTGGCGGTTAGTCAGAGAAGGCGGGCTGTCTTCCGGCGACTATTTTGAACAGTGGATGGATGATTTACTGAAAAGCGTTACGTTTGCTGATGTCGACTTTTCACTGCATATTCTCGCCACCGACGTGAATGGCGGTGGGCCTGTACTATTTAACCGTGAACGCACGCCCGACGTCAAAGTGTCACAGGCGATTCGCTTTTCTATGTCTATCCCGCTCATTTTTTCCTTCAAGGAGTTTGACGAACAATTACTGGTAGACGGTGCCATTCTCTCTGAAGATGCCTTGTTCGAAGACTGGCAGAAAGACGGTACGCCTTCAGTATGTTTTCGCCTGAAAAGCGAACCGAAGAAAAAGCCTATATCTAAAAAGAAAGGCTTTCTGTTACCCCAGTACATCAGCTTACTCATCCGCACTTTTATGACGGCTGTATCACGCGAATACGTGCATGCGCAGTATTGGCATAACACGCTGGTGATCAACACCGGCATACTTTCAGCTGTGGATTTTTCGATGTCTGACCAGGATAAACTGACGCTGTTTGATACGGGTTACAAAACCACGCTGGATTTCCTGCCCCAGAAGTTAGCGCGGAGCAGACCAGAACGAATAACAGCGTGATTAGCTAAGCAAAATGATAACGAACAGTAACGCGCTGTCTTTTATGAATGTGCGTAAAGCGAAAAAGGAGCCTCGGCTCCTTTTCACATAGTAGTCAGTGTACCCAGCATTCTGCTTGAGAACATGCAGCGCCTTCGTGACACATGGTTACTGCTGATAAAAGTCCCGATACCACTTCACAAACTCCCCTACCCCGTCTTTCATCGTAGTGGTTGGACGATATCCGGTATCTCTTACCAATGCTTCCACGTCGGCATACGTATCGGGCACATCACCGGGCTGCATTGGCAACAATTCTTTCTTCGCTTCTATGCCCAGGGCTTCTTCCAGCGTCTCGATAAACTTAAGCAAGTGTACCGGCGTTTGCGCACCAATATTGTACACTTTCCAAGGCGCTTTACTGCTCGCTGGATCCGGGGTTTTACCGCTCCATTCCTCATTGGGTTGCGCTATACGATCCAGCGAGCGAACCACACCTTCTACAATATCGTCGATGTAAGTAAAGTCACGGTGGTGATTCCCGTAGTTGAACACCTTGATGGTCTCACCTTCCAGAATGGCTTTGGTAAATTTAAACAACGCCATATCAGGTCGGCCCCATGGTCCATACACCGTGAAGAAACGAAGTCCTGTGGTTGGCAACTCATACAGATGACTGTAGGTATGCGCCATCAGTTCGTTCGCCTTCTTAGACGCGGCGTAAAGACTTACCGGGTGGTCGACATTGTGCTGCTCAGAAAACGGCATGGTTTCATTTGCGCCATATACCGAACTGGAAGACGCATATACCAGATGCTCAACCTTGTTATGGCGACATCCTTCCAGGATATTCATGAAACCGACCAGGTTGGCATCGACATACGCATGGGGATTTTCAATGGAGTAGCGCACACCGGCCTGAGCAGCCAGGTGTACCACACGATCAAACTTCTGCTCGTCAAAAAGCGCTGCCATCGCCTCGCGCTCTTCAACCCCCATCTGGATAAACGAAAATTTGTCAGAGGCGTCGCTATCCTGCAACGTTTTCAGGCGAGCGTGTTTTAAATTCACATCGTAATAGTCGTTGATATTGTCGATACCAACCACTGTGTCACCACGGTTAATGAGGTATTGCGACACCGCCGCGCCGATAAAGCCGGCTGCGCCGGTTACGAGAATTTTCATGAATAATCCTTGAAAATGCTATTTCAGTAACGCGAGCTATTTTTCCAGTAAGTCAGCTCGCTTTTTTTGTCCTGTGATCAAATACTTAAAAGAACTAAATCCCTTATACATGACATGATAAGCGAGAACTCCCAAAGACATCTTTTTCATATGTCCTCTCACGAACCCAAGAAAATAAGCAATTTCCGTACCTCTGAGACGCACGCTTTTATGCTTAGGTCGGAGAATTCTCAAAAACATCCAATCACAAATTTTTGATGATAAATAACCAGTTCCGCTACTATTAAATAATACCTTGGACTCTTTCACTGGCACCCACCCCATTATTAGCGTTAGAAAATGAAGTGCCAGATATACCTCTCTCTCGAATCCGAGCTTCGTTGAAAGCGCTTTTAGTTCACGCCAAAATTCATCGTCATGCTGATTTTCAGTTACAAGTAAATATATATCACTGAGATCTCTGAAACCGAAAACAAACTCTTCTTTAAAAAAGAGGTGTACGGCGCTATGCAATACCATGCCAGCAGGCGACAATACCGAAAAGTTTCCCTCTTTCATTACTTTAGAAGATATCAACGTTTCCATATTTGGTGTCTTACCACTAACAGGAGGAATTATATTATGGTGAACGTCAAGAACGGTTTTTCGTTGGACATGCATCAAGGGAGGAATTTCATGTGACCACTTACGGTAATAATTCTGATCGTAGTCTGTTCCTTTCATCGATACCCAGCCAACCAGATTCAGTCTCCTTTCCACAACTGACAGGCTTGGCTTATCTACAAGGATATCAATGTCAGAGAAAATCCTGCCGTTGGCTGCCTGGCTATCAGATATTACGTAAGCCGCCCCCTTGAGAAAAGTCAGATGACCAAACTCAATGCCTTGAGTGTCTTTCTGTAACTTAGTGTACTCGTACTTCACCTGATTATGGAAAAGTTGAGTGTGACGATTGTAGCTGAAACATGTAGCTTTAACTTTGTCCGAAAGCTTATCTACAAAGTCACTATTTAAAACAGTGTGGGATAGGCGATGAACAACGTCAGCTGACCTTGCCACTCTAATCACATCACGCCAATGTAACTCATCAAAGTTAGTCGGCTTATTGCCTGTAAGGGCAAGAATAAGTGTCTCTAAGACATCGTTTCGCACGTTGCCTCCTGTAACCTGTCGGTTAAAAAGAGATCGACGTCTTGAACATTGGCGTATTCAGCGTCCGCAATTAGCGAAGCGTCATCCATAAGCTTTATTAGAGAACGAAATCCATCAGCGCCAAGTACTTCATTGTTAAAGGCGTTTTCCAATAACTTAGGTAAGGCCTCAGCATGATTTAATTCACGGATATCAGTACGTTCAGCATCACGAGAGTATGAAGGAAATAATATAGTGTGAACACGAGGTCTTACATTTGTATTTTGTATAGCGTTTATCGGTGGCCTGATATGAGCCACACTCCCTTTCTGTGTATCTTTCGCTGTGGGAGTGAGTACCGCGTCAGGAAACCATCTTTTTACGATGTCTATTGCATCATTTTTAACACAGATTGGACGCAAAAAAGGGCTTATTTCACCAGTAACTAAATCAATAACGGCCATTTCGTCCGATAACAGCCGCCAACCAGAATACGCCAGATATGTGCACAAAGTGCTTTTTCCAGAACCAGGCGGCGCGGGTAAAATAACAGCTTTCCCTGACTTCTCCAGCACAGCGGCGTGTAAAATCAAATACGTATGATAGTGACTGGCAACACACCAATTCATTCCCCACTCGAGAAGTGGGTAACTATGCGCTTTCGGAAGCGGTAAGAATGGGGGGATTCCATCAAGTTTAAACAGCGCCTGCGGTCTGAATAGACGCCGGAGATTCGGTGGACTTTCTACTGATATAGTGAAATCAAACCAGGTGTCCTGTAAGCAGACCATGTGGTTTGAGTACATGTCGTAAAAGCTTCTAGCAACGCTGCGATTTGGCGTTCTGATATGAAAACTTGCAAGTCCAGTATCAACAGTGATGCCTTTTTTTCTTAACGCTTTTGATACTTCATCAAATTCAAGTTCCGACAGCCTGACTTGCGCCATTTTCAATGATAAACCCATTTACTTCCAATGTGTTCACAGCATACTTGATTTCATCGGCACAAAACAATTCTTCCAGGTCGTTATCAGACTCTTTGTGAGAAATAGTACCTTTTAATAATTGTAAGAGCTGAAAATACTCAGGTGGAAAAATAATATGGCTCCCGATCTGAGTATGAAAGCATACGACCCCCGAGTGATCAGACAAAGGAACGACTTCTACCTGAGGGTCCAGCGATTTGAATGTAAGCGTCAAGGTAAGTTATCCACTACGAGTTTAAAGTAGCGCTTAATCCTGAGTCTGAGTGCTCACTATTGCACTTTCCATCTGAGCCTGAGTGTAAACTCCGGTGGATACCAAGTCGTAAAGGCCTTGAACGTAGGTTTGTGCAGTCTCGCCAGGAGCCAGCGGATATTCTCCTACCACTGCGTTCAGGTAAGCTGCAGCGAGTTGGGTGTCGATCCCGCTGTTGAGACGATCGCTTTTCGGCTTAAAATGATGGAAATACTGCCGAATCATGCTCTCAGAAGAATCACCTCCGAAGGGAGGACGGCCTATACCAAAAACATCTTCCCAAGTGGTATCCCACGAGCCACCAGCTAAATTTGTTGGCAGGTAAGCGCTGAAAGAGTGATAGTCACTGTGTCCAACTTTGTTGAAAACTCGTCCCCAGGTACCTGGAGAGTAACCAGAAACGGTCTCAATTTGCTCATCACACGGACGTGATAACGAGCCGGATAACGTACCTGAAACTGTGCATCCGGCGGTTTGAGCCCAGCTAACTTTTGCAGGAACAACAGTGATAAGCGATACTGCCGCAGCACGTTTTACAAAACGTCTGCGAGAATTGTTATCTCCACTAACATCCTTGCCATTATGGCTTTTGTCATCAATATTCATGCATACCTCTGGAGGAACTTAAACTAGCTAGATTTATATCTTATACCGAAATACAGCAATAATCGAACCACAAGTTCAACCCATTGATCCGTAAAAATTTTTTCAGAAACCAATATTTGCGTTGTAAAAAAAGCCGACAACACAATCTAACGGATTAATTTCTGAATATACTTAACCGGCACAGCATAGGATATCCCACTTGGAGACGAAAGTGCACTCTCTTTTGTATCTCTCACGATAACCTTATTTATAATGGCCACCACGTCTCCTGTAACAGGATCATATACCGGACTTCCGCTATTTCCTGGATAAGCTGTCGCATCCAGTTGATAAATCAAATTCTTATGCGCAAGACGCTTCATCATTTCCAGCGTTAACTGATCTGATTGCATAGCCGGAATCGCATCAGGTGTAACAGCCGATATATAGCCTCTGTGCGTGGCAGGGTACAAACCAAGAACTGCGCCAATCGGAAAACCTGTAAAAGCGATGCTGCTGCCAGGCTTTAGCAAGCCCTCAGCAGACATTGTTAACGGAGTAAATTTTTTCGGCAGTTTCAGCAACGCAATATCATGTGCGGGGTCAATCTTTTCCACGGTTCCCTTAACCATTTCTACCTGACTGCCCTGCCCCACCAGAATCACATAATCTTCAACGATAGTCGGGTCGAGTGGCTCAGATACCACATGGTAATTTGTCACGGCCCATGAGCCGTCGCCGATAATAAAGCCTGTACCCTTAATTTGAGGAGCCGCACTTTTTATTGGAGCATTAACGGCTATTGCAACGACGCTTTGTGTATTTTTCTCAACAACCTCAACAAATTCTGTCGCGACCGTTTTTGAAGATAATAGGATACTCAATACACATGCCCAGAAGTAACCGTACTTAATCACTTTCATACCTGACTCCTTTCTGATAATTTGTTGTTTTGCATAAATAAAAACTCAAAGGCTTAACATGGAAGCGCTCAAAAGTATTGTCTTGGTGCTCAGCTCGCCGCTGGCCATTTCAATTCTGATACTCATAGTCGCAGCTTTTTTTTATTTACGCCATCAAACAAAACGAGCGGCATTTCTTATTTCCTGTGGAACAGGAATTTTGCTTGTCTTTTCTCAGCCCTGGATAGCCAGTCTTCTGTTATATCCGCTAGAGTACCCAAAGGAATACCCGAGTACCGACGAATTTGAAAAATCGGAAGTCATTTACACGCCAGCTTGCTATTACAGCACAAAAGGTGAAATGCCGGAAACTGCAAGGTGGGCAGACTGCTCTTTACAGCGCTTACTACACAGTGCTTCACTTTCAAAAAAATTCAATATTCCAGTAGTGGTGTCTGGAGGAAAATTTCTGAGAGACAATACGGTTGTTTATGCCCAGAAGGCTCGTGACTTTTTACTTAGCGTCGGCCTTTCGTCTGACAGCATAATAGTAGTAGGAGAAGGCGAGAACACGTTTTCAGAGATACAGGCCGCGCGGGTTCATCTTGAAGATAAATATGTACTCGCGGTAACCAGTGCAACGCATGCCACAAGAGTAGAGAACATGCTCATTGATCTTGATATCGCGGTGCAATCATCGCCTGTGGACTATCAAAGCAGTGACGATTTGGACTTTTTCCTTGCCAGCCCTTCTGCAGTTTCCCTTGAAAAGTCTCGAAAGGCGATATATGAATACTTAGCATTACTTAAATATCAGTTAGAAAGCGCGTTTAACTAAAACAATTATCGAATTTTTTGCAGGCCTTCTGCTACACTTATTTCCATGTAATTAAGAGTTTGCACAACGGCGAAGGAAAGCAGTGAAAAGCCATTCAGTGTTGGACAGGCTAACAAAAGCTGTCGGAAAAAAAAGTAAGCTTGGAAAATTGCTCACCGGGTATCAACAACTGCGTGAAGCAAACTATATTTCCCAGCATTTTTCGTCATACCTGGAGCCAGTGGTGGCTACCAGTCAGTCGCTTTGTGAGGAATCGTTTAAAATTCGACACAACGTGTATTGCGATGAACTCAGCTTCGAGCCAGTCAGAGAAAACGGCATGGAGACGGATGAATTTGATGC
The DNA here is from genome assembly GCF_019249295.1 of Alteromonas antoniana. Classification (GTDB taxonomy): domain Bacteria; phylum Pseudomonadota; class Gammaproteobacteria; order Enterobacterales; family Alteromonadaceae; genus Alteromonas; species Alteromonas antoniana. The sequence goes on along the minus strand of NZ_JAESDH010000033.1, from coordinate 15,600 downwards.
ATTTTCCCGTCACTGCCTAATCCATCATAAATCTTCTGATCACTTTGCCGGCACCGTTAGAGTTGTAAGACCTTTAAAACAGGGTGAACAACTTCCTATTGAAAAATACTGTCTTAACTCAATTACCAACGACAAGCTTAATCCGGCGTTTTTTGAGCGACACGAAGTTTGCGAAATATCACGATTAGCCGTCCCTAAAGATTTTCGTCGCCGACAAATGGATAAGTTTCAGGGTGCTGCGACCGGTGTTATTAACCAGTCGACTTATTCGGAAACTGAGCTTCGATGCTTCCCCTTTATTGCCGTAGGCTTGTACTTTTCTGCCGCCGCGATGGTCATTCACAACGAAATAAAACACGCCTATGTCATGATGGAGCCGCGTTTAGCCAGAAGTATGGGATTTGTGGGTATAAAGTTTGAGCAAATCGGCCCAGTGATTGAATATCACGGTAAACGCGCTCCTTACTATATTAATCAGGATCTTCTCTACAAAACATTAACCCCTGGCTTTAAAATCATGCTTAAACACATACAGCAGACGGTAAATAAAAGCCCGAAAAGTTAATTTCACATTCAGGTGCGCCATGTTCGATTATCAGTCGGCTTTCTCCAGAAATATTGGCTGGGTAACGGAAGCGGAACAATCTCTTCTTAAAACAAAAAAGGTCGCCATAGCCGGAATGGGCGGCGTAGGGGCTGAACACCTCGTTACCCTCCTCCGCCTTGGTCTTACCCGTTTTTCTATCTCCGATTTTGATGAATATGAAGTTCACAACTTCAATCGCCAGGCCGGTGCCTATATGTCAACGGTCGGCAAACCGAAGTGTGAGGTTATGGCGGACGTAGCCCGCGATATTAATCCAGATTGCGAGTTAACAACGTTTGACGACGGCATTAACGAAAACAACGTAGATGAATTTCTTGATAACGTAGATATTTACGTCGACAGCCTGGACTTTTTTGCATTAGATGCCAGAAAGCTTTTATTTGGTAAATGCGAAGAAAAAGGGATCCCCGTCGTTACCGCCGCGCCGCTGGGAATGGGAACGGCGCTACTATGCTTTTTACCAGGGCACATGTCATATGAAGAATACTTCCGATTCAATGATGCGGAAACGGAAGAAGAACAATACATAAAATTTCTTATAGGTCTCTCTCCGGCCATGCTTCAGAGAAGTTATCTGGTCGATCCTACCAAAGCAGATTTTAAAGCTCGCAAAGGGCCATCTACAATTATGGCCGTCAAGCTATGTGCCGGCGCCGCTGCTACTTTTACGCTCAAGATTTTGTTAAATCGCGGCAATGTGCCCGCAGCGCCTCACGGTCTGCATTTTGATGCATACACAAATAAGTTAAGAAAGACCTGGCGCCCTAATGGCAACAGAAACCCGATTCAGAAAATTGCATTTAAGATCGCCAAAAAAATTGTTCTCAAGGACAAACCGCCTGTAGTAGAGGAACCGCTATCAGAAACACCTATTGAACAGGTTCTTCACATCGCTCGCTGGGCACCCAGCGGAGATAACACACAGGTATGGCGCTTTGAAATACTGGATGACAATCGATGTATTGTACATGGTACCGATACCAGTGACTGGGTGGTGTATGACCTGCAAGGCAACGCCAGTAAGCTAGCTCTTGGCTGCCTCATTGAAAACATCGATCTTGCCGCCTCAGCGCTTGGGTTTACGGCAGATATCTCGTTTAAAAAAGAAGACTCGTCACCTGCTAGTGACGGCGAGCCTGGCCACTACTTGTTTGAGGTTTCCCTGAAGGAAGCTCACGAACAAACACAATCGACGTTTGACCAGAAGCTTTACAGCTACATTCCTATTCGTACAGTGCAACGTAAGCCCATGGGCACAGCTCCTTTAACACCGCGTGAGAAAGCTTCACTGGAGGAGTCTCTTCCACCAGGCTTTAGCGTGATTTGGAAAGAATCCAAAGAAGAGCGCCTGGCGATGGCTAAATTACTTTATGGCAACGGTAAAACCCGGCTGTCTATGAAAGAAGGCTTTAATGTTCATAGCAATATTATTGAATTCACACCACGGTCTGAAGACGCCAGTACAAATAAGAATGAAAATGATGAAATAAGCCAAAGCAAGCTTCCTGCGAAGTCGCTCGGAGTGGACCCATTAACGGTAGCCCTAACAAAGTGGTCACTAAGAAGCTGGCCGCGACTGGAGTTTATGGGGAAATATCTGGGCGGCACTGTCGTACCGAGGTTCCTGATGGACTTTGTACCTGCGGTGAAATCTTCAGCGCTGTTTGCGATTGTCGCAGATGAAGAAGCCGTGACTGATGAGGATTATTTTACAGCGGGCCGAGCAGTACAACGCTTTTGGTTACAGTCCGCAGTATTGAATCTTGGTTTCCAGCCTTGCCAGACACCCGTTATCTTTTCAGAGTACCAGAGACGAGGTGTTAAATTTACTGACAATACCGATACGATAAAGAACGCACAGAAAATGGAAGCACGCTTTCAGCAGATTTTTGGTGCGGAGAATACGTCTAAAATCGTATTTATGGGTCGGTTAGGCAGAACTGAAATCCCTAAGTATCGCTCTGTCAGACTTCCTCTGAGTGAGTTGAAGATAACGAAGTAGACCGCCTATCTATTGAGCCTCCGATCGCTTTTACTCTGCGAACCTTTCTATTTCAGGATTCGCAGAGTAACGATAGACTTTCTCGCATTGCAGTCCATTATCGTCGCTGACCTTCACCCACAAAAAAACCCGGCAAAAGCCGGGTTTTTCAATGCTTGCTAGCTGTAATTATTTAGCAGCTTTGCGACGGCGCAGACCTAAGCCCATCAGGCCAAGACCCAGAACACCAAGAGTCGCTGGCTCTGGAACAACACTGATTTGGTCAAGAACGAAACCGGCGTTGTCACCATCACTGGTTACTAAAGCTGATGCACTGACGATGTCAAACAAATTTACACCTACGAAAGATGATAGATTGACTGAAAACGTTCCAGGCATATCGTCAGAACCTGGGATGGTAACTACAACTGTTGAACACGCTGCAGTGCTATCACAAAGAGTAATTTCTGCATCCAGATCTTCATCGATGTCCAGGTAATCAAACTTGATGGCAGTACCAAAGTTAGCAAATGGAATTGGCGCTACTGATGAATAAGTAAGTGTCAGTTCACCTTGACGGTTGGTACCTTCACTGAATACCAGTACGTCTAAATCAGGTGCTGTATCAACAGAAGTTGTTACCATTGAACCCAAGTTACCATCGGTTAAAGCGTTTAACTGATAAAATGCTTCAGCTGGAACTGGGCCAACGCCAGGTACATTGATGACTAAGTTACCAGTACCGTCAACTGATGTTCCGTCGCCTGACGTATCAAACAGTTGCAGATCATACTGGTCAAAACCATCTAGCATCAAGTCTGCATGAGCTGGCATAGTTGAAGCGGCCAGTAACGCTGTAGCACCGATTGCTTTAATAAAAGATTTCATTTCAATTTTCCTCTTTTCGAAAAAGCGTCCATTTATGCAAGCCTGAGCATGTATGGTTTGCTTAATTGCTCTAAATTAACTTCACAAACAACAAAGCAGTTGTCGTGCCAATAATTAAAAAAACTTAAAAAACAACGACTTAACAGCATCTCCAGCTTCCCAAAATATATCAGTGTTAAAGATCCTGACACCTTATTAGTTCACCGTTCCCTGTATAGCATTTGCTTTCTCGGTTTCACCAACAGCTCTTAATGCTTCGCTGTATTTTTGAATCAGCTTCTTGTCTGTCGGGCGTTCACTGTAAAGCTCGTCAAATATCTCGATAGCTTCCTGAGCTCTACCAACTTCAACCAATACTGATGCATGTGTATCCCGGACATTCGCATTTTTCGGCTCAAGTTCCATGGCTTTATCTGAGTACTTTAACGCCTCATCTGCCCGTCCAGCTTCGAAGAGTAAATACGCTAGATTGTTCAACACTTTAATATTGTCTGGTTCAACGGTTACTAACTCAATATAGTTGTCAATTGCTTCTGGCCGTTTTCCAGTTCGAATAGCAAGTTCTGCAAGGTGAGAAAGTTGCAAGCTATCAGGTTTTTTATTCTTCAGATAATCGGAGTACACAGCGTACGCCTCATCGCCTTTCCCCTGAGCAACGAGTGACTTAGCATAAAGCCACGTAAGCTTGTCATCAGGGCTGTCTTTGTAAAGTGTTTTAAAAGTACGTTCCGCTTCTGCGAAATTTCCTTCGGACATTTTTATCTGAGCAAGAATCTTCTCGCCAGTTGCGGAATTTTTAATTTCCGATGATAGCTTTGAAAACGTAGACTTTGCTAAGTTGGAGTCATCAGAGCTAAGTGATAGCGCGATAAGAATTAATTTGAACTCTTCTACTTTCGGATGGCTACTTACAGCTTTGACAGCTTCTCTTTTAGCCTCAGCCGAATTTCCATCGAGTTGCAATGACGAAATTAGCTGAAAGTGAGCAAGCGTATTTTTTGGCTCACTCTGAAGCCATTCTCTGGCCACGGAAACCGCCGCAGAACGGTTTTTTTCATAAAAATGACTATTAGCCAGCACCAACCATTCTTTATCTGAAAACGTGGCTCTATCAACAGATTCAAGATGCTCAATTACCATATTATAACGGCCGCTGGAATATAGCGTATTAACATAAAGAGATTGCATATTGCCGTCTACGTCGGCTTCTAGTGCGTTCCGGATCGCTGCAAGGCCCTTCTCTTCATTTCCAGATTCTTTCAGGAGCTGATAATTTAGAACTAACGCTGGTACATTAGATGGATGCTCTTCCAGCACATTGTTTAAATGTTCCATTGCTTGATCAGCTTTATTTTCACCTATGTATTTTCTGGCAAAGTACATATTCGCGGTCGTGTGTGACTTATCAATCTCAAGCGCTCTCGTGAAAAAAGCATGAGCTTCGTCAACTTCACCTTTCTTTTCACTGATGATTCCAAGCAATGCTGGCCCGTCTGCTGAATCGGGATTGCGTTCCAGCCATGTGTTCGCGAGTTCCTTTGCTTTTTCCCATTTGCCTGCATCTATATAAGCTTGTGCCAAAGATACATTTGCTAATGCAGAATCAGGCTCTAACCTGATGGCCGCTTCAAGATCAGTGATCCCCTGAACATCATCAAGTGTTAGTCTTAACGCTCCTCTGGATAGCATCGCAGCTGATGAGTTGACATCAGCCTTTTTCAACCTTTCAGAAATTTCTCTGGCCTGGCGAACTTCGCCTGATTTAAAAAGCTGTGTTGTTAAAGATGATAAGACCAGGACATCCTGCTCGGAAATCACATCTTTGTTATCAAGATATGCAACCGCATCAGCTTCATAACCAAGATCTAATGCCAGAGAATTTAGTAATGGCAGGACTGTGCTGTCTGGTCCAAGCTCGTCTTTCACAGTATTCAGGTGGTTGTAGGCCTGCTCTTTCCTATCTAGTCTTAGCGCACTTATACCAGCTATGACGCGAGCGCTTCGATCGTTATATCCATTCTGTATTGCTTTGTCAGCATGAATACTCGCAGATTCAAAATCTCCAGCCTCGAATCTCGCGGTGGCTTTCATAAAATTCAGGAATGGTTGTTCGCTACTCACATCTAGTAAGCGATCTACAATCTCTTCCGCTTCTTCAAACTCTTTATTTCGAAGTAATGCATTGGAATAGAAAATTGCTCCCCGATAGTCTTTCGGACGTGCTTCTACATAATGCTGAAAAGCCGCTACCGCCTCTTCGGTGTTTTCCCGGTAAGATGCTATCTGGCCTTTGAACAAGTACACTTCAGGCAACGAGACGTCACTCTCAATTATTGTGTCCAATGTATTATCTGCGCTATCAATATTGCCGGCTGCAATATCCTGTAGTGCGCTACTTAATTTGGAGAATTCGCTTTCTGGTGCTTCATTCTTTGCTTCCTCGACCATTACCTGCGCTTCATCAATAACTCCCAATTCAAAGAGAGTCATTGCGGTAAAGGCAAAAACTGCTGCTTTTGAAGTGGTAGAGAGCCCGGTTCCTATTTCAGATAAGGACTCTAGCTGTTGAAGGTTGCTTTGAGAGTAGTAACTAAGGGCAAGCAAAGGCGCCACTGCGTTGATGTCAAACCCGTATTTTTTCGCTTCTTCCAATTCTTTCGCGGCAGCAGCCCATGCGCCCTGCTCGGTATAAACCTTACCAAGCAAAAAGCGAGCTTGCGCATTTTGCGGTGCCTCCTGCAGAGCATTCTTCAACTCAATCACCGCTGCAGCTTCATCACCTTGTTGAATATTTTGTTGTGCTGACTGAATTAATTCCTGCGGATCCTTGCCACCACAACCGGTCAACGATATCCCTACTGCTACTGACAAAGCTAACAACGACTTTTTCATTTTCTCACTCCTAGACTGAAAAACGCTTTTTGTGCCATCATAGCCCCATATTAATAACATTACTAACGAATTGGTAACCTCCAGGGGTTTCAGTTGCGGTGAGCAGTAAGTCCTTACAATGATTACGGTACAACAGGTTTCTCTTCGCAATTCTCAACACTTTCAATCACTCCTGAAAGATTTCTGGAACGACTACCAAAGCGGCACTTTTTTTATGAGTCGTGCGTGGCTGGAAGCCTGGCTTCAAAGCCTTCCATCTCCTCCTCTTCTGATAACTTTCTGCAAAAATAATGTACTGGTTGGCTTTGTATTGCTGCAAAGCCGGCCTGTTCATCGCGCACTGCCTTTTTTCAAAACACAGTGTTGTAATCAGGCGGGCGTGCAGAAATATGACCAGGCATGGATTGAGTTCAACCGAATTTACTGCCAACCGGAATATCATGAGTCTTGTGTTGATGCCTTATTAAGCGGCTTTCCTGACATGCCATCCACTGTGCAGTTGTATATCAGTATGGCAGACGACAAACACGATTGGCTAAAGGCGGCGACGTCGAGAGCTCAGCCCACATTGGTTGAAGAAGTAACCGGATATAAGCGGTCGTTGAGAGCGACAACGACGGTCGACAGTATTATTCAGTCGTTATCGAAAAACAGCAGGTCGCAGATCCGCCGCTCCCTGAAAAAGGCAGAATCTGTATGGGGACCGATAACGGTTGTCTCATCTGCAGGGAGTGAGAAAGCAAAAGATTTTATGGCGCTGGGCAAGCTTCATAAAACACGATGGCAACATACCGCAGAGGGCAGTGGCTTTTCAAATGACGCTTTCCTGAACCATCATCACTTTATTATTAAGCACTTTCCACACCTTGTTGATGTTGTAACGGTAAAAGCAGGAACGCATTTACTGGGTATGTGCTACAACTTTCTGTGGGAAAAACGTGTCGAGTTTTATTGCTGCGGAATTAACGACACGGTGCCAGATAAACACATCAAGCCAGGGTATTTAGTTCATCTTTACTGCATGGCGTATTACGCTGAGCGCGGATACACTGAATATGACTTTCTGGGCGGCGATGCACAGTACAAAAAGACCCTTGCCGACACCCTCTACCACTTTTATAACATCACCGTATGGGCAAATTCTTTCACTGCAAAAATGGTAAGACAAATAGCAAAACTTAAGTCTCTGGTTGGCCGCGCGACTTAATCACTTTCGCCGGATTACCCGCTGCGATAACCCCTTCAGGAATATCTTTGGTCACTACTGACCCTGCCGCAATCACGCTTCCTTTACCAATATTCGCCATAATCATGGCGCCGTTACCAAGCCAGCAGTTTTCTCCAATCTCGACCTTATTAAACACCCCGCCCTGATCTTTGATCGGCGTGTCGGGGTCGTCAAAATTGTGTTGGCCTTTTCCGCTCATTACGTGGACACCACTTCCCAGCAATGTATTTTTTCCAATTTTGCACTTACCAATATTGCATTGCGGGCCCAGATACACTCCCGATCCAATTTCGGTATCCTGCTGCGAAAACAATACCATAAATGAAATAACCGCATCGGGAGAGCAGGCTGTAAAAGCAAAGCGATAAAACCCCGCCCGCAATATTGCGCCAGTTTTACCAGGAATCAGCGACAGAAGCTGACTGTAACCGGCCAGCAAACTATCTTTATTCAGCGCCAGAGCCAACAGTGAGTAACTCACCGTAAAAGGCAGCATAATGACTGCTGCCAGCGTAAACAGTACTTGCTTGAAAACACTTCTCATAGTGCGCCCAATGCCTCTTCCAGCGGCTTTAATTGCTGTTCCCAGCTGTAGGCGCTTTTGATTTCATCAAGCCCTTTCTGCGCCTTTGCTTCAGCGGTGTCAGGTTCTTTTACACAGCATATACAGGCGTCAGTAAAGCCCTGCGTGTCATTTTCAATAAACATTGTCTGTTCCGACGCGAAGTGAATGCCTTCAGCTCCCATAGAGGTAGTAATCACGGGTAACTTACACGCCGCTGCCTGCAATACTTTATTCTGCACACCGCGGGCAATACGGAAAGGCGCAACAAACGCCGTGGCGCTATGAAAATACGGTAAAATATCGTCAACGAAGCCTGTCACATCGATACCATTTTTACCGTTCAGGCTCTGGATCTCTGTTGAAGGGTTCATGCCAGCAATCGTAAATACGGCATCTGGCAGTGCCCTTCTGATATCCGGCCAGCAAGATTTGACAAACCACATCACCGCATCAATATTCGGTTTATAATCCATGACCCCCGTAAACAGGAAATGTCCACTGGTTGCATCCGACGATTTATTTTCAGCAGGATAGAACGCGGAAAAATCCAGTCCATTGCCCATCACGTTAACAGGCTTTGCATCACTGACTTCCCGACGAAACAGCGCAACTTCTTCTTCCGCAATCAGGAATGTTTTTTCAAACTGCGCGTTCGCCTTTTGCTCGAGCTTTCTTATCCCCTTCGCTTCTCTTATATAGACAGCTCTCATTGGCCAGCTACTGCTGTTGGCATACTGATGCCATTTGTCCGAGTCCACATCCATAAAATCCATCATGACCTTACATGCTGAATCAGAAAAATGGGATGACGAGAATACATATTGGCCCAGGCTGGATGCTGTGAGATACAACACGTCAACACTCTCGTTCTTCAGAATATCATCGATACGCTTTGCCACGTCGCCTTGATAGAAGGCGCCTACGCTTACCGGCTGCTGCTTTATCAATGCCGAAGCGTAGCGGGTGAGCTTACTGCCTAATGGAAAAGTACTTACGTTGATCTGTAAGTGATTCTGAAGCGCCAGTGCATCGTTGGTATCCTGCTCACTCTCACTGAAAGAAATAACGTCTACGTCGTGACCAAGCTGAACCATACGCTCAATTTGATGGAAAGTTCTGAGTTTCTCCCCCTTATTAGGTGGGTAAGGCACTCGCTGTGCTACAACACAAATTTTCAAAACGTCTCCATACTCGGTTTAAGGAAAAGTGCCGGCTAAGTCTATGGTCGCGCTGGCTTACAGGCAAGTCGCTACAGACTTTTTCGCACTTTCCCCAAGTCTACTTCTTTTTCAGCATGGTACGACGCCAGCAAATTTTCGTCAAAGTCATATAATCAGCTGTTTTCACACCGGTGCAATTGGCAGAGATACAAAACTCAAGTACAGTAAGGGATTGTTGTCGCGGTTCACGGAAGAAGTCATAGTTAAGCCAATGTTGTCACCTGCTTTCAGTCTTAATAATACCGGCTCGACGCCGGTTACTCATGCCTTCTTTAAAACAGGCCTCCCCTGCCGCAAAGGGCAGTGGCGTGCGACGGACCAGATTCAGTTACAAACGGCGTCAGGGAATATTAGCAGCAGTGTCTGCACTCCTCATGTATTGTGGGACGATGGCTCCGTTCGCTGGTTTCTTGCTGAAGGACTCTGTTCATTAGATGCAGGTCAAACCGAAACAGTCTCCCTTCAACTCTCTCCCGCGGCTAACAAGCACCTGATAAACCCTGTTAAGGACTCTGACTCGACGTTAACTATCCATTGTCACAACGGCAATATAATAACGGTATCGACTGATAACGAACTACAGTTCGCGATAGACGGCTGCCAATACGGACTCCGGCTGAAAAGCGGCAGTAACGTTGTTACCCCGTCAATCACTTCGCAGCACTACACGGTGAAGTACAGTGCAGCGTCAGCTTTTTCTGTAGATATCGCGCTGGAAGCGACGATTACCACTGCACAAGACAATGTTCTGCATCTCTTCCTTAATATCACAGTGTTGCTGGACAATGGGGATTGTCATCTGCAAACGACGTTACGTAATCCCGTCGCTGCAACCCATCCTGCCGGACAGTGGGATCTCGGCGATCCAAACTCAGTTTATATTGACGAATGTTATCTTGAAGCTTGCGCTCCCACGAAAAGTCTCAGCATTTCAGCACGCGAAGATTCCGTTAAACCTGAAGGCAAAAGCTATCATCTTCATCAGGCATCCAGCGGCCATGCTAACTGGAATAGTCCTGTTCATGTAGATAACAGCGGTGAAGTAAATCTGCCGTTTAAAGGCTATCGGTTTACCCTGAATAATGAACTGCAAAAAGAAGGCTCGCAGGCCTCGGCAGTAGTGGAAATCCAGAGCCAATCCGGCACTCGCTATGTGGAAGTCGACGGTTTCTGGCAAAACTTTCCATCGTCCGTTAACGGAGACAATACACTGACCCGGGTAAGCTTACTCGGTGCAGACGCTGGCCCCACCACAGAGTTGCAACCGGGCGAACAAAAAACACGGTGTTTGCATATCACCGGTTCTCCGTTCCGAAAACTACAGGTAGTGCTCTCGCCTGACTATATTGCCTCTACGAAGTGCTTGCCCTTTTTCCGAACAGGCATCCCCTCTGACGCCATTCAACAGCTAATTCAGAAGGGGATCACCGGTGACAACCACTTTTTCGCGAAACGTGAAGCTATTGATGAGTTTGGCTGGCGACATTTCGGCGAGTTGTACGCGGATCACGAAAAGGCACTAACTCCGGATATCACGCACTTTGTTTCGCACTACAATAACCAGTACGATCCCATCAATGGTTGCCTGAACCAGTGGCTGAATACTTCTGATGAACGCTGGTTCACTCTGGCTGATGATTTAGCAGGTCATGTGGCTGATATCGACGTATATCACACCTGTGACGATAAACCAGAATATTCCGGCGGACTATTCTGGCACACCGATCACTACGTGCAGGCTTATACTGCCACGCACCGCACCTATTCCAAACGCCAGCCTACAGACGTCTACGATGATCACGCCGGTGGGGGTGGGCCTGGTGGGCAGCACTGTTATACCAATGGTTTGCTACTGCATTATTTGCTTACCGGCGATCCGGTCTCTAAAGATGCACTTCTGAGCATTTGTCAGTGGATTGAGACTTACTATGATGGTGATGACACGGGTGTCGGCTTTTTACTGTCTCTGAAGAACAGCAATACCCCGGGCGTCAAAAATATTCGCACAGGCCAGTATCCCCTTGACCGGGGAACCGGCAATTACCTGCAGGCAATGATGGACAGGTACACGCTGCTGGGTCGCGCTGAAGATATCAATAAATGTGCGCATATCATTTATAACACCGTTAGTCCGGAAGAAGACCTTGCCGGGCGCAACCTGGAGAACGTAGAGCTAACCTGGTTTTATACGGTTTTCTTACAGGCGGTATGCCGGTTTATTCAGACAAAAGAGTCGCTGGGCCAAAACGATGCCGCCTACGCGTATGCGGTGCGCTCTCTGGTGCACTATGCGACATGGATGACGAAGAATGAATATGCGTATCTGGACAAACCCGATATTCTGGAGTTTCCAAATCAAACCTGGACGGGTCAGGACTTAAGGAAACTGTGTGTGCTCCATTTCGCAAAGCATTATATGAATAACGACGACGCGACAGCCGCCAAACGTAAAGCCGACGAGCTGTTGTCAGTAATCGAGTCCCGACTGGCAGACTCGGATGAATCTGAAACTACCCGGCTGCTCTGCCTGATGATGCAAAATGCCAATTTCGATGCCTACAGTGATGCGGCCAACCCTATGCCGTTAAAAACAAGCTATTCGACGCAGCATTCACTGAACACAACATCGTTACCCAAAGCGGTATTCAATGCGTTAGGAGCGTTTTCGCTTAAGCGGGAAAGACGTCAGGCGGCGAAGCGCTTCCCTTCCCTCCAGAAATGGCTGGGGAAACCATGAGCGAAACTATCAGCTTTGTGATTCCGCACAAGGGCCGTGAGGGTATGTTGCTGGAAACCCTGCAATCTATTATTTCGCAGGATTACCCCACTGACGCTCTGGAAGTGATTGTTGTTAGTCAGAATGACACTGCGTCCGAAACATTGTCGGCACTTCGCAGTGAAGTGAAACTTACCGTTATTTTCAACCAGCCGGACAAGACTATTTCCCACTCGCGCAACCTGGGTGCTGCCCATGCCAGTGGTAGCTATCTTGCCTTCCTGGATGCTGATATTGCGCTTTCGGATAACTGGGTGAGTACCATGCTGAGCACGCTGAAATCTCAGCCTGACACCAGACTGGTGAGCGCTATGCAAATAAACAGTAACGATGCACCACCGCTTGAAAGAATTCGCACGGCACTCAGCAACGCTGAATTAGATACTTTCGTGGCGTTTTTACCAGGAAGAAATTTATTTCTGCACAATGACACCTTTAACGACGTTGGTGGGTTCCCCGAACATTTGCTTACCTGCGAAGACTATTACTTTACAGATCAGGTAAATAAGCTAGGCAATTTATTCTATACCTCTGAAGCAAACTACGTGCATTTAGGTGAAGACAAAGAATACATACCCATGTTTAAAAAAGAGATTTGGCGGGGCCAGTCGAATCTGGCATCGTTAAATGGCCGAAGTATTCCATTGCGCGAGTGGCCAAGTTTCCTGGTACCTTTTGCGGTTGTGGGTGGAATACTGCTCGGGTTATTGATGCTTATTCTGACGCATTTTGATCTGTCAGCATTATTCTTCGCAATCGGACTTTTACCTTTAGCCGCTTACACGGTACGATTGAAGAAACTGACTAAAAATGAGACAGGGTGGATGCCATGTCTGTTATTTTATGTCATGTATTTTCCCGCCAGAGCGATTGGCACATTGCTGGGCATCGGCGGGACAGTAAGAACCAGTTCACATAAGTAGAAAAATGAAAATATTGCAGTTTATTTGTTCAACCGGCTTTTACGGTGCAGAGCGCTGGGTTCTGGCGTTATCCAAGCACCTCCCGGAAGACACAACCAGCGAACTGGTAGTGACATTAGAACCAGGCACAGAAGATCTTGAACTCGTAAAGCAGTTTTCGCCTATCGGGACAACGCATGCTTTACCCATGAAAAACCGTTTTGATCTGGGTGTAGTAAAAAAGCTGGCCGCGCTTATTAAAGAACGTAACATTGATGTCATTCACACCCACGGCTATAAGTCAGATATTCTTGGTGTGATGGCAGCCAGAAAAGCCGGTATTCCCTGCGTTGTGACTCCTCACGGATTCGAAAACGCAGCAGATATTAAACTGCGCACTTTCATCTGGCTGGGTTGCCAGGCCATGAAATACGCCACTAAAGTAGTGCCGCTGTCTCGACAACTCATGGCCGATGTCAAAAAATTTAACATCCCGGAAAATAAACTGGAATATATCCAGAATGGCGTCGATTTATCTGAAGTCGAAGCGGTAAGACTTACCAAACACGAACGAAAAGCCTCTGAAATAAAAACCATAGGCTTCGTTGGCCAGATGATAAGCAGAAAGAATATTCGCGCAATCCTGGACAGTTTCGATACGCTTTATAAACATCGTCAGGATATACGCCTGGTATTACTGGGAGACGGCGACGCGCGCCCAGAGTTGGAAGCTTACACCGCATCTTTGTCCTCAAAAGCGTCTATCGAATTCTTAGGGTTTCGAAACGATCGCCTCACGCTGCTTCGGGATTTCGATTTATTTGTCATGACCTCCACACTGGAGGGTATTCCGCGATGCCTAATGGAAGCATGTGCAATGGAAATACCTGTCTCAGCGTACGATATAGCCGGTATTGATCAGCTTATCACTCACAAAGAATCCGGCCTGCTGGCAACGCTTCACGACAATAAGCAGCTAATGCAGGACTGGGAAAAGCTATTAGACGATACTGACTACGCAAAACAACTTGCTGCGAACGCCAGACAGTTTGTACAGGAGCATTTTTCTGCCCAGCGAATGGCAGATGAATATTATGCATTGTTCAGGGACGTAACCAGCGAGGCGGCGCATGCACAAGCCTGAGGTATTGTTCGTACTCACCATTGATACCGAGGAAGAATGGCTCTGGGACGAAGAGTTCCCGGAAGAGGAGTGTTCAGTAAAAAACGTTGAACGCTTGCCCGATTTTCAGCAAGCCTGCCAGGACATGGGAATTCGCCCCACCTACTTCGTCGATTATGCTGTCGCCAGAGACAAGCAGGCCTGTGAGACGCTGAAGTCTTTTCATCAGAACAATCACGCAGAGATTGGTGCGCATCTGCACCCATGGTGCAATCCGCCCTTTTTCGGTAAAACAACAGAAGCCGAATCCCATGTGATTAATCTGCCCGATGAGCAGGTAGAACAGAAGCTGGATACCCTTACTGAAATAATATGTAAGAACATCGGTGCGTCGCCGCAGTCTTTTCGCAGCGGCCGATGGGGAATCAATGGCAAAACACTGCAACTGCTTGCCTCACGTGGCTACAAAGTCGACTCCAGCGTATATCCGTTTTACAAAAATGACTTCTTCAGCTGTGAAGGGGCACCAACGTATCCGTACTGGCCTAAAGTAAACAATGCCCTCAAGCCAGGCGCACAACGACAAATTATGGAAATACCGGTAAGTGCAGGCTTCAACGTAAACAATTTCCGCTTGGGCGAAAAAGTGCACAATTTGCTCGCATCACCTGGGATCTCCTGGACAAAGTCTGTTGGCGTATTATGGCACAGTCATTTGCTTCGCAAGATTTATCTGAGCCCGGAGCTTACCGATGCCAGCAATATGAACGCCCTCATTGACAGATGTATTAAAAATGCCCATCCGGTAATTCATATGTATTTGCACAGCTCCAGCCTGATAGACGGCGCGACGGGACTTCTGGATGTAGACAACGCCTTTGAGCGGATCATCACCAGGATACGGGCAAGCGTAAATCATCTGGAAGATAAAGCGAATGTGCGTTTTTGTACCATTTCAGAAGCCGCTCAACTGCTTAAGCAAGCCCATAACAGCGATGTGATCCGCTGGCAGGAGGCAGGCTGATGTCTGATGTAGCAGAAGTCTCTGTCTCTAAAGTATCCATTGCTGACAAAGCCCGGTGGGACGAGTATGTGGCGCGTCATGAGCTGGCAACGCCCTACCACAGATTTGCCTGGCAGCAGGCAGTAAAGTCAGCCTACCGACATGATATTGCCGGTGCCATAGCCACAGATCCGCAAACAGATAAGGTGGTAGGCGTGTTCCCCGCAGTGCTCATGCGCATTCCTTTTTCCGGAAAGCAGGTTTGTGCCCTGCCCTATTGCGACCTGGGATTCGGACTGGCAGATTCGCCTGAGGTCCTCAACCGGATGCAACACCACCTTCGTAATGTGGGGCAAAAGGCAGGAAGTCGCTATCTCGAGGTTCGTGGACTGACTCAGACACCAGAAGACACATC
>NZ_JAESDH010000032.1 GCF_019249295.1 Alteromonas antoniana | reverse complement strand
CAAGGTCGGAAGGATTCAGATCAGCTCCAAATGGAGCTGTAACAGATAGAACCCCGGGCATGCCCGGGGGAGTCTATGTTGATACCAGGAACGTCTTCGCCGCTCTGGCATTAATTACCTAATCTGCCTCGCCTTCACTGCGCCGGTTGGCCGACGCTGACTCGCCAGCGTCACGCTGTCGCTCAGAGGAGATCATGTCTTCCGGCTGTGTTACCGGCATTGCAAAGTAGTTATCGCGCTGATACACCCGCAAATCAAACAGCGGCATCATAGCCAGAATATGGTCGAAAATATCTGCCTGTACTTTTTCGTATTTGACCCATTCTTTATCAGTACAAAAGCAATAGACTTCCAGCGGCAATCCGAGTTCGTTCGGCGGTAACTGACGCACCATCATCGTCAGCGACTGATTCACTTTTGGGTGTTTGTTCAGATAGGCTTCGAGATAGGCTCTGAACGTGCCGATATTGGTGAGTTTGCGCTTATTAAGAAGATCAGACTCATCGATGGAATAATCGCGATGGTAAGCACGCAGTTCATTGACCTTGGCGTCAACGTATTCTGAGATGTAACGAATTTTTGAGAAGCGCTCCAGCATTTCCTGACTGCACAGCCTGATGGAATTTATATCAACGTAGATAGCACGCTTGATGCGCCGTCCGCCGGACTCCTGCATGCCGCGCCAGTTTTTCACTGCTTCATTGGTGAGACTGTAGGAAGGCAACGTTGAGATGGTTTTATCCCAGTTTTGCACTTTGACGTTTGTCAGCCCTATTTCCATGATTTCGCCGTCAACATCGTACTTTGGCATGGTGATCCAGTCACCGGTGGTAAACATGCGGTTTGCCGCAATCTGAATACCCGACACGAATCCCATAATGGTATCGCGGAAAATCAGCAGCAGCACAGCTGCGAGCGCGGTGAGCCCCGATACAATAATGAGCGGACTACGATTAATAATAAGCGAAATGCTTAACAGCAGCACCAGGATAGCAAAGGCAAGTTTGGCGACCTGAATAAATCCGGTAATAGAGGCACGCCGTGACATTGACGACTGGTTATATACATCTTCCAGGGTATTAAGCAGGGCAAACATTGCCAGCAGCGCGGAAAACAACATATAAAGCTGAGAGGTTTTAATCAGCAAACCCTGCAAAACGTTTTCATCGTTTATCAGCACAGGCGTGACCAGGAAAATCCATAGTGCAGGTATCAGGTGCATCAGGCGTTTAAAGAAGCCGTGGTCCAACAGCGAGTTGTCCCATTGCGTTTTCGACTTTCTTACCCACAGCGCTATCTGCGCACGCAGCAGCACCCGGGCCGCCAGCCAGATCACGAGCGCGACAGTGATAATAAAACCCAGCGCCAGCGCGTTATAAAGAGGATCTTCTGTGGTCAGGCCCGGGAAAATATCTTTCACAGTATGGATAAAAGTATCTCTTATTGATGACGCTACTTTCACTAATTAGTGCCCCAGTATTTGAGAAATTCGATTGTCTTTCATGGCCCACAATGTATTCAGCCATCCCTGAAAACGTGTACGAAAATCCTGAGGATCTGCAGGAATATCACTGGCTGGCTCAGGAACTTCTAACACGTTTACATCAATAATGATTTTGGTCATTTGTCCGCATAGCATAGACATCATCGGATGCTTTGCGTTCTCCGGGTATAGCAAAGACACATCCAGAACGTTAGTAAACAAGTCTCCCATTGCCGTTAAGGTAAAGGCTACACCGCCAGCTTTGGGTGGCAACAGATTTTGATACTGACTTGATTTAAGCGCATGTTTTTTCTGCGTGTAACGTGTACCTTCAACGAAGTTAATGACCGTAGTTGGCGTAGATTTGAACTTCTGGCAATACGCTTTCGTGGTTTCAATATCTTTGCCTTTCTTTTCGGGATGCTTTGCCAGATAGGCTTTGCTGTATCTGCGCATAAAAGGCATATCCAGTGCCCAGGCGCCAAGTCCGACGAAAGGTAGCCAAATCAGCTCTTGTTTAAGAAAAAATTTGGGCGCGGGGATTCGCTTGGCGGCAAATTCAATCAGCAGGATAATGTCGAGGTAGCTCAGATGATTGGCAACAATTAAATACCAGTTTTCTTTGCTAAGTTCACCATGGATACGGTAGTCCATATCTACGTTATTGAAAAACCGGATAAAGCCAACACTCATTTTCCCAAAGCAAAACATCATGCCGTGCATCATTGTCATAAGAGCACGATGAAATGCGGCGGAAGGAATGAGAAGCTTCACCAGTCCAAGCAGAATGATAAGGCCACCCCATAGCGCCAGGTTCGCAATTTGTAGTGTGATATGCAGAATAAATATTATTGGTATTAGTACAACTTTCATAATGGTGACTGCGTTGAATTCATGGATTCCAGTAATTGGTCTTTGTGTTCCCAGCGCGCATTAAGCCACTGCTGAAAGCGAATGCGTTGGTCTGGATTGTCGAAGTAATCCGTGCTGAAAAAACCGTCCTGCACAATATCTTTGATAGGCGTGACTGATATATTTACGCGGATGTCTTTTACCTTACCGCTTACGAAGTCCCAGAACGAAGGGACGCCAGCGGGATAGTCAATGGTCACGTCGATAAGTTTATGCAGTTGGTTTCCCATTGCGGTGAGCACAAAGGCAACACCACCGGCTCTCGGCTTCAATAAGTGCGTAAACGGCGAATTCTGGCGGTCATGCTTAACCTGAGTAAAACGGGTGCCCTCAACAAAATTCATAATACTTACCGGCTTGTGCTTGAACTTTTCACAGGCGGCACGGGTAGTCTCCATATCTTTGCCTTTCAGATGCGGGTTTTTCGCCAGGAAAGATTTGGTGTAACGACGCATGAAGGGAAAGTCCAGCGCCCACCAGGCCAGCCCGAGAACAGGTACCCAGATAAGCTCTTTTTTCAAAAAGAACTTTAGAAACGGAATTCTGCGGTTGAAAACCCGCTGTAAAACCAGAATATCTACCCAGGACTGGTGATTGGCGATAATCAGATACCAGTCTTTAGGAGACAGCTCAGACAGTCCCTGAACGTGCCAGGTCGTGCCACTGGTTAATCGCTGATTTAGATTGTTGACGCTTATCCACGCAGTGGCACACGCATCGAGCAAATACGAGATGAACTTGCGCCAGGGTTTAAGCGGGATCAGTTTAAATATGGACAAAATAAAGATTAGTGTTGCCCAGAAAACCGTATTAAAGAAATAAACAAGAACGGACAGTATGCCAACAAAAAGGTGGCCCAAACTTCTCAACATGTTATCGCTTACCTTGAAAATTTGTGCGTTAGTGTAAACGAACTTGATCCAAAAGCCGATAGACCCTTTACTGAACGCATTACGCGAAAGCCGGGAGAACAATGATGGAAGGACAAACGATAACCTGCAATGCCGCAGTCGCATGGGGTGCAGGTGAACCTTTAAAAATTGAAAAAGTCGATGTAGCACCGCCTAAAGCCGGTGAAGTCAGAATTAAAGTGATTGCCAGTGGGGTATGCCATACCGATGCGTTTACTTTATCAGGAGAAGATCCTGAGGGGATTTTTCCCAGCATACTGGGCCATGAGGGCGGCGGTATCGTTGAGTCGGTAGGCGAAGGCGTCACCAGTGTCAGTGTTGGCGATCACGTTATTCCGCTGTATACCCCTGAATGTGGTGAATGCAAATTCTGTAAGTCGGGGAAAACCAATCTGTGTGGAAAAATCCGTGAAACCCAGGGCAAGGGGCTCATGCCTGATGGCACTACCCGATTCAGCAAAGATGGTGAACCCATTTATCACTACATGGGAACGTCCACATTTTCTGAATACACGGTGCTTCCCGAAATCTCCCTGGCCAAAGTGAACCCTGATGCGCCACTGGAGGAAGTCTGCCTGCTTGGGTGTGGCGTGACCACCGGTATGGGCGCGGTACTGAATACGGCAAAGGTTGAAGAAGGCGATACGGTAGCCGTATTTGGCCTTGGCGGTATTGGCTTATCTGCGATTATCGGTGCGGTCATGGCAAAAGCCGGACGCATCATTGCGATAGATATCAATCCGGATAAATTTGAGCTGGCGAAGCAGTTGGGTGCCACGGATGTGGTTAACCCTAAAGACTATGACAAGCCTATTCAGGAAGTCATTGTCGAGATGACAGACGGTGGTGTGGATTATTCCTTTGAATGTATTGGCAATGTCAATGTCATGCGCAGCGCACTGGAATGTTGTCATAAAGGCTGGGGCGAGTCAGTGATTATCGGTGTTGCCGGTGCCGGACAGGAAATTTCTACCCGACCGTTCCAGCTTGTGACCGGACGCGTATGGCGTGGTACCGCCTTTGGTGGCGTTAAAGGCCGCTCAGAGTTACCAGGCATTGTTGAACAGTATCTCAATGGTGACATTCCACTGAAAACGTTTATCACGCACAAAATGCCGCTGGGCGACATCAATGAGGCGTTTGAGCTGATGCATGAAGGGAAAAGCATTCGAAGCGTAGTGTTGTTTGATGAGGCCGATGCATAATGGAACTGATTAGCGAAAACAGAGCGTTTGGGGGCAGACATTGCCGTTATACGCACCAGTCTGCGGTGAATAACTGCAAAATGACCTTCGCGGTGTATATGCCGCCATTTGCTACTGAAGAGAATCCGGTGCCTGTGCTTTACTGGCTGTCCGGACTCACGTGTACTGATGAGAACTTCATGCAAAAAGCCGGCGCAATGAAGATGGCCGCTGAACTGGGTATGGCGATTGTTGCACCGGATACCAGCCCACGTGGTGATGACGTTGCCGATGATGCAGAAGGGGCCTATGACATGGGATTGGGAGCTGGCTTTTACGTGAACGCCACGCAGGCGCCATGGAAAGCCAACTATCAGATGTACGATTACATCACTCAGGAACTGCCCGACCTGATTGAAGCGAATTTACCGGTAACCCGTGAACGCGCTATTAGTGGCCATTCAATGGGAGGTCACGGCGCGCTGGTCATCGGGCTTCGAAATCCTGAGCGTTATGTTTCGGTATCGGCGTTTAGCCCCATTGCCAATCCTACCAATTGCCCGTGGGGTCACAAAGCGCTGGGTGGCTATTTAGGTGACGATCAATCTGCATGGCAGCAATATGATGCGTCGGTGCTACTGGCAGAAAAAACCCATTACGTGCCGTTGCTGGTGGAGCAGGGGCGGGCAGATCAGTTTCTGACTGAGCAGCTGAAACCTGAAGCCTTACTCAATGCTGCCCAGAAGACAGATACCCAGCTGACACTGAATATGCATGAAGGCTACGATCACAGTTACTTCTTCATCGCTTCGTTTATTGATGAACATCTGCAGTTTCATGCTGGCCATCTGGGCTTGATATAACCGGACCGGCCATCTGGGCTGATATCACCGGACACTATGCCACCGTCAGTCGTACGGTGGCATATTTTTTTAGTGCCCTGTATTCACTGCACCCGCGTTTCACATTGAATTTATCTTTGTTGTCATCAACATGACAAAACATTAAGTAGGGTTTTGTGGATGCTGCCTGCACACTGTGGATATCGGTAATTTATGAAATCAAAAAGGCGCAACTATGTTTGGTCTGTTTAACTCTGATCCCACCAAGAAAACGCGTAAGCAGTATGACGCTTTGCTGGTAAAAGCGATGCATGCGCAGCGCAATGGCGATATTAAAACCTATTCCACTCTTACTGCAGAAGCTGAGGCATTGTGGGAGAAGATAGAAGGCGCGCAACGTAATAAAAAGTAAAAGAGCCGCTTGAGGCATTGGTAAAATAACAGTTTACGATATATGTCTCGCTTCCATTTGCGCTGCACCCCAGAATAACGCGGACTATCTTTACCTAACAAGACAACTGCCCCATAGAGTCGCGCTGATATTCCCTTTCGGCTCACAACGCTTTACTAAATAATTTACCGTAAGAGCGGGTTAATGCGCGTTATTTTCGTGCTTTTGTGCACGACTCATTAAGTAAAGGCCTCCGGCGAGTGCAAGAATAGAGGCTGCGAGATAAATCGCATCAAGTGGCGTTTGAAACCGGATATCCACAACAGCACGAAAAAACTCAATGATTACCGCAAGGATCACCACGCGAGCAATCTTGTCTTTCAACTGGTCAAAAGACGCTACGTTAAAAGGGTGCGCTGGCGTGTGTTGTTCAGCTTCGTCGATAGGAGAAACGAAAAGCCGGTATATCCCTGTGCCGAAAATCAGCAACACCACGGCAATGAGATAAATATCGACAGCCATAATGATGCCGGGTACGACCGAATCATGAATATCATCACCACTGCCCAGGAAGTAATATTTCACAGCGGAAATCACTACGTTAAAAATATCCGCAGTGCCAATCATGAACAGTACAAAGGCTCCAAGCAAACTGGGTATAACCGCAACAAGTACCAGCAGCCGACTGGCCCAAAGAAAACGCTCGAAAGGCTTCTCGTATTTGAAGGCGGGCTGATTGTTATTTTCTTGCGACATCGGACTGAGCACCTGATTCTGATTTATAGTCTCTTATATTTTGCCCATGTTACAGAAGATGACCACTGCAGGTCGAATGATATGTTGTTATTGCTCACCTTCCGCATGTGCGACGGCTAGATACACGAGCCGCCCGGGAATTCTTTTACTGCGCTGGCTTAATGCACGTCCTGCTCGTGGAGGTATTAAACGTGCCGGATATCGTATGCAAGTGATACTGATGAACCGGTAATGCTCATCCACCCCGCAGAAAATCAATGACCGGCTCGATCGTTTGCTGAGGGGCTTCTTCGTGAGGTACATGGCCCAGCGACGCAAAAATAATCAACTCACTGTCAGCAAGTTCACGATGAAAACGATGGGCAAATTTTACCGGGATTAGTTTGTCTTTCGCGCCCCATAAAATTAATACCGGAATGTCGATATCAGGTATGTCGCTTGCGAGCGGTCCAGGCTGGGTTTGTACAAAACGCTGCGCCAAAGCCGCACGGTTTCCTTCTCGCTGGGTCAGCTCGTAATAACGCTGAATAGTGTCCTCTGTGACTGATTCCGGGTTACCGTAAACATTTTTAACGCTTCGCTCGACCAGCCATTTGGGCAAAAAGTTGTGCAATAGCGTTTTTGCCACTTTGCTTTGCGATACCTTAAATGCCAGGGGAACCGATTCTGCTTCGTAGGGGTAGCCGCTGGCGTCTATGAGTACCAGTTTTGAGACCCGTTCTTTGTGCAATACTGCCGTTGCCCAGGCAATATAGCCGCCCAGTGAGTTACCTGCGAGTGTGGCACGTTCGACGTTACGCGCATCAAGCACTTTTATTACCACGTCAACGTAGCGCTCAATGGTATAGTTATTTTCCGGCTCCGGACCCGTTAAGCCGAACGCGGGCAGATCAAAGCTTATGACTCTGTAGTGCTCACTCAGGGGGGGAACCCATCCATCCCAGGTATGCAGTGACGCCCCCGTGCCGTGAATAAGCACAATGGTCTGTTCTGCATTTGTCGGACCTTCATCCCGGATATGCACCTGCATACCATCGATATCAATAAAGGTAGAGGGAGGTTGCGCCCAGCGTGTCGTTAATTCAGAAACCGGTTTGTCATCAACCTTCTGCGATTGGACATACACAAACAGCGCAACAACGACCAGTAGTAATACCGATCCAATAACTTTTAACAACGTCAACATAGTCACTGTTTTCCAAGCACAGTCGCTGTTCTAGCGACTGCTTTGTTTAGTATGTTGATCCTAATCTCCGCAAGATATCAGATATTGAATTTGGAATATCCCTCGATATGTTTGCTGGTAGCCTGCACACACGTGGGGTCCTGCTCAGATGATCGAATTCTGCAGATTTCATACTCTCCAGGCTGGTTGCTGATTTCCAGCCATTCATCTTCTGACATGTCTTCAGATTTAACACCATTAATTGCCGTGATAAGGTCTCCGGCTTTGAAGTCCAAACTGGCGGTGGCCATTTCTGGCATCACGTACCGGACTACAAACTCGCCTGAAATTATCTTTCTGAGCTCTAACCCTAACAGATTGTATTGACTTCTGAACTGCACATCTTCGTACTGGCTCAGGAAGAGTGTATTCTGCTTATAATCTAATACACTGATGTATTGATTGAGGGCTGCGCTACCGATTATCCACAAGTCGTCCGGATCTTCCGTTTCTATCAGGTTGGTTTTGATGTTTTCAAGGTATAGCTGACCTATTTTAATACCGGGTAGCGTGACGCGTTGATGAACCGCTTTTCCACTAAGGCCAAAATCCGCTCCTACTACCGAAGGCAAATCAAGCACAATAGATTCTTCATCAAGGAAGGTTTGGCTGAGCTTGAAAAAATGACGGCTTCCGGTATCGATTAGCACATCGCGATTGATGATGTGCCCTTGTCCTAAATCTATTTCTACGGGGATCGATAACTTACTCATCGACACGTTGAAATCGACCGCAGTGTCACTGATTCCTGGTTGGTAGGCAGATTGGCTGATTTCGATATGATTTTGTTTTTTATCAAAGCGCCACACAAAGTGCTTCAACACATCGTGCCCGAGTACTCCATCAATGACTACCTCATCCGGCCTCGCGAAATAGGGGGATTTAGCGACCGGGAGGTAAGCCATGCTTACATCGGAAAAGCTTACTCCGGAAAGACCGAGTTGATTAACTTTTACCTGATAAGCAGTTGAATCTTCCTCATCTCCCCAACCTGTGGCGATAAGATCAAACCCCTTATCCAGATTCAGCTTCGCGACGTTTGGACTGTCCATCAAATACGTAATTGATGCACCGCTGTCGATAAGAAACAGAAACCCTTCTTGATCATTTATCTCGACATAAACGTGAGGTTTGTTACTGATGTAACGAGCTGACAGAACGATGTCATTTTTTTTATCAGGCCACTGAGCGGCTAAATGGTCATTCGCAAAACGCATACGTATTTGATTAACCACACTGCACCCGGTGACAGCAAATAGCACCAGGATAGATAACAGTAATTTTTTCCGCATGTCAGCACTCGTTTTTTTTTGGTTTTAGTTGCTAAAACGTAGCAAAAATGTAATGCAGAAATATGTGGTTATGTATTTGAAGTGTAAAGAAGTGTGATTACCGGTGGAAGCTGGCTTACGTAAAAAAACATGGCCTGGTAAGCGAAAGCTCTCTGACACTATCGGTAAGGCCGGGCTTCCTGAAAACGTACTCTATCCTTCACACTGTCTGTCAGAGTCTGTTGGTAACGTTCGTCAGTTGACAACATGACGACGTTTTGGATCTAAGAACAATTCGGTGTAATGAATCATCACTTACGGCACGCATCCTTTTTCTTATGTCTGATACTCCGGATTTTTTTTCTTTCTGAATACCAATGCGCAAATTCAACCCTGAAGTGCACCACTCGCTAAATCAAGGTAGGCGTATAATTTTCCAAATACCGAGGTCGGCTGCATAAACTCCATTTGCTTTTCTGGTCTGGCATGTCAGTTTTGTTTGCGCACCTAAAATGAATTGGGGCTAGACTAATTAAGAAAACGGCGTAAAATCCGCGCGCGCTCAACTTTATTGATTAAAAAATGGTCATTGGCTTTTATCAGCAACAAGAGAAACGATTGTTAAAAATGTCGTTTTATGTCGCTGGGCTTTTTGTGTTTGTTGCCTTAGGTTTTGCATTCATAACCTCTTCGGCTGCGATCTTATTTGATGGTGTTTACTCACTGATAGCCTTTTTTATGGCGCTACTGACTCTCAAGGTTGCAAACCTTGTGCAACTGCCGGATGACGACCGGTTTCACTTCGGTTACACCGCCATTGAGCCAACCCTGAACTTATTTAAATCATTAATCATTGTATCGACATGCCTGTATGCAGTGATTAGTTCTGTACAAAGCCTGTTTTCCGGAGGGAACGTGTCGGATTATGGCTTTGCAATAGTGTACGGCATCGTTGCGACTATAGGATGTTTTGCCGCGACATTTTATTTGCGCATCAACAGCAAAGCACTTCGCTCCGATTTAGTGGCGGTCGACGCACATACCTGGTTTGTTGATGGTGTATTAAGTGCCTCTATCCTTGTCGGCTTCGCGCTCGCTTATGGTTTACAGCAGAGTGAGTTTGCGCATTTCGCCCCTTATGTCGATCCGCTATTGTTAATTGTGCTTGGTATCGCGATGCTGCCCATCCCTTTTAAAATAATGCTGGAAAGCTTAAATGAAGTTATCAACAAAGCCCCGCCAGAAGCGGTATCGGCCATAATAGAAAAACGGCTTAAAAAAACCTTGGTTGATGTGCCTTATGAGCATGTGGAAGTCAGGATCAGCAAAGTCGGCCGAGACAAGTACCTACTTGTTCATATCATCGTGGATGAGTCGTTTTCGGTGGCCACCATTTCTGAGTTAGACGATATTCGCAAGAAATGTGAAAGTGAAATGAAAGAGTGGGATCCGTCCATTATCATGGATATTCTGTTTATTCGCGATCCCGAATTAGCTGAGTAGACAGTAAGGTTTTAGCTTGGGGAAGAGGCGAACAGGTCTTGGCTATACCGTCTATGGTCGCACCTTCCCAGGTTGCTAGCGTATTCACACGTGCTTAATGTTGCTATTCCCGGATAGCTTATTCGTAACCAAACGTCAGGCTGGAAAAATAGGTCACAAATTCGTCTCCGGTTTTGTCATCCGCAGGCGTTCCCCATATCGTATTTAACATCCACTTGCCGGATTGAGTTAGGGGGAATTCCGCTATGCCGTTTTCATCGGTTTTTGTGGCTTGACGGTTATGTGTTTCACTATCCAGACGTGTTAGATCTATACTGGCACCAGACAGTGCATGTCCCATAAATAGCACCTTAACGCGCAGCTTTTCATTTTCCAAAGCTTGGTAGGGGTGATCAACAGGAACAATTTCTAATGAATGCCCCACTGGCATCAGGGCATTTTCAGTCGTCGTGTCGCCGACTTGAATAATGGCTTTGGCTCTTCTGGAATAGCGTTCTACGCCCTCCTTATCAGCATTGTTAAGTGCATTGCGGTTCGCAATAATCGCCGTCAACCCTTCTTCCTCTGCATAGTCATTAAACTTCTCTGCGCTCAGGCGACTGATACTCTCTGTACTTTCAAAACTGACAAGGTGAGTACCTTCACTGGAGACGTTGAGCTTTACTAACCCCGGTGTGACTGCAGTTCGGGAAATAATCTGACTGGATACATCTTGTTTTTTGTCGCCGGCATGATGAAAGAGCGATACAACCCGAAAAGGCTGCAGATCCCAGTTTTCACTGTCGTAATGGTGTCCCACTTTAAATGCCACAGTCAGGGCTGTTTGTTGAGAAGCGTTGAATGTATTTGGTTGAAGCCAGAAGTCGTGGGCATTTACCGACGATGAAAATGCGCTTATCAACAGCGATATACCAAGGATATGTTTTTTCATGGATTGCCTTATTGTTCGTTATCTTAAACCGGGAAGATGGATAGCTTCGGCAAATGCGTAGCTAAAACGGGGTAGAACCCTATTATATCTATGCTGCTCTTAACCTTGCCCTTTTCATCAAATATTGTCCACAGTGGGAATTCATCGATAACGAAGCGAAAAGCTGGCTTGTCTTCTGCTATCGAAAAAACAGAGTAAAAAGAAAGGGCTATGGAATTGGGATTGTACGAAGCGCCTGGAGAAAACAACACCAGATGAAATCTCTGATCATTTCATGACCTTTGGCACATTCTTAAGCCTGGCATTGTCGATATGATGGTTTCATATGATTAGTGAGTATTGAAGCCATGACTGAATTAAGCCCGTCCCAAACGAAGTCTGTATCCACCGGTTCACTGTTGCTGGTCTTATTTTTGATTTACGAGCTACCAGTAAGGCTTTTGTTGCAACCCGATCCCTGGTTGCTGGAGCCCGGGCACTGGTATTTCTCTCAGCCTCTGCGACTGATTACAGAGTATGCTCTGCTGATATCCATGCTGCTGATAACGTTCAGATTCGTCCCATCTTTACTTAAAGTCCCCAGACACTGCTATCCACACCTGGTTATCGGAATGCTGATTTGTATCCCGCTATTTGCAGTGCTTGAATGGCGACAGCTAAATGCCAGACTCGATGCCCCCGTTTATTTGTTTTTGATGTGGTTGCTGAGTGGTTTTGCTATTGGAATGGGGCAGGAGCTGCTATACCGAGGCTGGTTGTTCACGAGCTTGCGAGCGCGCATGTCATCTGGCTGGGCAAGTGCCGTCACGACACTGATATTTGTGCTGGCACCATTGCACTCCGTGCGCTTGTGGGACTATAGCTTGCAAGGAGAATTTACCATAGTGCTGATACTGATTAGCATTTATATAGGCGTTAGTTATGCCTTTCAGTGGCTGAGAGATGTCAGCCAGAGCGCACTGTTACCAGGACTTGTGCATGGTGCAGGTAATGCCATAACCTGGGCCGCGGTTTTTACTACGGTGTAGTACAGGTTTTCAACTGAGGGATTTCATTTCTATCCTGACTTACGGTGTATTGCTGGGCTATGGGATTTATGTATGACAGCCTGCAATACGGCAGGCGATGTAGAGCCTAAAATGAAATGCGTGAGCTGACAGATAGCTGAATATCCGATTACAGGTAGGAGTGCCCATGATGGACTGAATTTTCTGACATCATGGAAGTATTTAAAGAAACATGAACTGGCCGAAGCCTCTGGTTAAGGGGATAACCAGATAAACAGAGTTTTACACCTCAATTTATCGACTTACACACTTATTATTTCTTTATTCCTGAACTCTCTTCTCCGTCCTGGAATGTAACTTGTTGTTTATAAGCGTTTTTCTTTGTCTGACCCGACAATCCTAGCGAGCCTTCCCCGAACCTTTGATAAGTCTCTCTGATGTAACAGACTTTAAGATGGTATGTAGTCTTTGTTGTTAATTTTTTGTTGATCAATCTTTCATGAACGAGTATAACGTAAAAAGACAACGTTGTTTATTTGAAAAGATTACACCACTTCAACTATCGGGACGCGATATGAAAGACTACAAATTGCATCCATTAGCACGTCAGTTACGGGCGGTAATAAAGCCGGCTCCACTGGCACTGATGCTGATGGCAACGTCGTTACAGGCGCAGGAAACTGAGTCAGACGCAGAACAGGTGGAAACGCCAAAAGAAGTAGAAGTAATAGAAATTTCTTACGGTTACAGTGCTGTTGAAAAAACCGATTTGACCGGGGCAATCGCTACGGTCGACATTGAAGATGTTATCGATTTGCCCGCTGGCAATATCATGCAAAACCTTCAGGGCAGGGTGCCAGGTCTTCAAATTACCACTACCGGTAATCCAAGCTCGACGGCGACGGTAAGAATCCGGGGGCAGGGATTGGGCCCTCTCGGAAATAATGATCCGCTTTATATCATTGACGGCATCCCAACTAAATCTGGTTTACACGAAATTAACAGCAACGATATCGCCGATGTACAGGTGTTGCGTGACGCGGCAGCGGCAAGTATTTACGGGGCCCGCTCAGGAAATGGTGTCATTGTTGTTACCACAAAGAAAGGTCACGACGGATTGGATTTCAATTTCCGTTACAACCAGAGTATTGAAGAGTATGACTATGACCTTAAGCCTCTGAATACGCTTGAGCGCGGCGCTGTAGTATGGCAAGCGGCTGTCAACGATGGTTCAAATCCAAATTCCGCAAGCCCGCTTTACACCTTCGACTGGAATCAGGACTTTGAAAACCCGGAGTTGTATTCCGTCATATTGCCTGCTTTTACAGATCCCGAAGGTGTGCAGCGCCCGGCTGATACAAGATGGTTTGACGAAGTAACCAGAACGTCAAAAGTATCGGATATGAACTTTTCTGTTGCAGGTGGGAATGACGTTTCTACATTCTATACTTCCCTGGGTTATTTCGAAGCCGAGGGGATTGTTGATGGTTCCAAGTTCGAGCGGTTAGCGTTCAGGTTTAACTCTGAACACGAGGTTGTGGAGGACAAAGTCAAAGTAGGTCAGACATTTCTGATCACCGACCAACAAGCCAATCTTATTAATGACCTTGCCGGGCAGATCCTTGGGTTATCAATTGAGCAACAGTCTATTGTCCCTGTTTACAATGATGTAGGCGGCTGGGGGGGACCGGTGCCGGGTATCACCGATAGGGACAACCCGGTTCGAATCATCGAGCAAAACCGTGATAACGACCATACCTATAACAAGGTGATGGCGAACTTTTTTGTCGAGTACACGCCAATTGAAAACTTAACGCTTAGAGGGAATGTAGGCGTTGACTACAGTCAGTTTTATTTCCGTAACTTTACTCGCGCATTTACTGCAGGTTCTTTAAGTGGCGGAGATCGTTTAACAGTAGAAGATAACTGGAATCAAAGCATCATCACTGGCGCGACAGCCACTTACAAACTGGTGCTTGATGACCTGCATAAGTTCAATTTCTTAGCCGGTGTAGAGCAAATTCACTATGAGCGTGAATTATCTCGAGGTATCGGTTCAGGTTTCGCGTCCGATGATCGTTCATTTGCCTATCTGTCGCAGGCTACATCGGATGTAAGAGTTGAAGGTGAGGGGGAAACCTGGTCCCTGGACTCTCAGTTCGCGCGCGTAGATTACAACTACGATAACCGTTACCTGTCATCATTCACGATCCGTCGTGATGGTTCTTCAAGATTTGGTGATGCTAATGAGTACGGTAACTTTCCGGCAGCCTCTGTAGGCTGGGTTGTTAGTAACGAAGACTTTTTTGATATTGACTTCATCAATACGTTAAAGCTTAGAGGGAGTTGGGGGGAAACCGGGAATCAGGAGATCCCAACCAACGCCACTGTCACCACTTACATTCCGCGCTATGCGACGCAGTCACTTTTCACAAACCAGCAGGATGAGGGGACCGCATACGACATTACCGGTGCTAACGGCGGTACACTACCGTCAGGTTTTGTAAGAGCGCAAACGGGTAACCCTGATCTTAAGTGGGAGACCTCGACCCAGGTAAACGTGGGTGTCGACTTTGAACTCTTTGATAACACGGTTTATGGAAGTTTTGACTGGTTCGAAAAAGAAACGCGCGACATTCTTACTCTAACTCAGCCTATTGCGACGCTTGGTGAGGGAGCGCAGAAATGGGTCAATGGCGGCACTATCGAAAATGCCGGTATTGAGCTGGTGCTTGGATATGAGAAGTGGATAGAGACTGGCTTTTTGGAAGATGAGTTGCTGGTAGACATTAACTTCAATGTGTCTTCTGCCGAAAATACCGTTACAGCGTTGCCAGAAGATGTAGTGAACTCTTTTGGTGGTAATGGCCAGGATAAGACGATTCTGGGCCGCTCAATTAACTCAGTCTATGGTTATGTCGCTGAGGGTATATTCCAGAGTCAGGAAGAGGTTGAGGCGCATGCTACGCAATCGGGCGCCGCGCCAGGGCGGATCCGTTGGCAGGATCTGGATGGAAATGGCGTTATCGATGAGAACGACCAGGACTTCTTTGCCGACACCGATCCGGACTTTATCTACGGTATGAATTTCACGTTTAAATACAGAGACTGGGACTTCAATATGTTCTGGCAAGGCGTGAAAGGCGGTCAAATACGCAATAACTGGCGCTTGTTTACTGATTTCACTTCTTTGAATATCGGTTCAAATTACGGCGCACGTACGCTAGATGCCTGGACACCTCAGAATACCGACAGCGAAGTACCTGCACTTACCCTGATTGACAACAATGGTGAGGGACGTCAGTCCAGTTTCTTCTGGGAAGAAGGAACCTACCTCAAACTACGCAATATCAGTGTTGGCTACACACCCACACTGGACTTCATTGAACGCTTCGGTCTCTCGGACGCACGTGTTTATCTGCAGGCACAGAACCTTCTGACTATCACGCCAGACGGCACATTAAGCGAAGATCCGGAAACCCCTAACGAAGTCTTTCCTGTACCCCGCCGAATCACTCTCGGGCTGGAAGTTTCTTTTTAAACGAACAGGATAATGGATTAAGAATTATGAAACGTATAAGCAAATTTTTGACAACAAGTCTGATAGCGCTGTCCGTCGCATCGTGCGGGGGCAGTGGTGAATTAGACAGTGAACCGCAAGCGGTGTTGACGGAAGAGCAGGTAGCAACAACCGAGAACATTGATGCTTTGGTTATCGCCACCTATTCCTACCTGGGTAATGATCATTACACTGCGCCCAATTTCCTCTGGCCGACAGGTAATCTGCGCGCAGGTGATGCGCACAAGGGAGGAAATGGTCCCTCTGATATCTTTGCCTATCATGCACTTTCAATGTATGAGCCATTGGTGCCGGATATGGAATCTTTTCCACCGGACCTAATTGACCTCAATAATAAGAAGTGGACGCGCAATTACACTGGTATATCCCGCGCTAACTCGGCACTTCAGGTTATTGCAGAAACGCCTTCAGGTGAGCTGCCAACTGCAGATGAGAAAGCGGCAGAGTTACGCTTCCTGAGAGCAATCTTTTATTTTGACCTGAAAATTCATCACAAACATATCCCCTGGATTGATGAATCAATGACGCAGGAGGAAATATTAGCTACTACGAACCGGGATCTCACTGATCAGCAGTTGTGGGACAACATTGCCGCGGACTTCCGCTTTGCCGCGAATAACCTGCCGGAAGTTCAGCAGGATGTGGGCCGGGCGTCGGCGCTTTCTGCAAAAGCCTATTTAGCTAAAACGCTGTTGTATCAGGCGTATGAGCAGGACGAACTGCACAATGTAGTGAATATCAATCAGCAGAAGTTGGAAGAAGTCGTCAGCTTGGTTAATGACATTGAAGCCAGTGGACAATACGGTCTATATGATGATTACGCGGAAAACTTCTTGTTCGAATTTGAAAATGGTAAGGAATCGGTTTTCGCGATTCAGCGCTCATTAAACGATGGCACTCCTGACGGAAGAGGCTCATGGTCAAGTACTTTGAATGCGCCAATGTCAGGTGGTTTCGGTTGCTGTGGCTTCCATGTTCCGACTGAAAACTTCGTTAATGCGTTTAAAACTGATAACTCGGGACTTCCACGCTTTACTACGTTTAATGACAGTGTGTACAACACCGACAATGACTACGTCGACCCACGTCTTGACCACACGGTGGCGATGGAAGGTAAACCATTTAAGTATGACCCAGACCTTATTCATGGCGGCGATAGCTGGGCTCGTGCGCCTGGAATTTACGGCAACTATACTGGCATGAAGGACCTGGAGCACCCTGAATGTGATTGCCGCGGCGAGAATGGTCCGTTCCCAATATTCTCTTTAAATACTGTATTAATCCGCTATGCAGATGTACTGCTGTGGAAAGCAGAGGCGCTCATTGAGTTGGATCGCTGGGAAGAAGCTACCCCAATTATTAATCGCCTCAGAGAACGTGCTGCTGCAAGTACAGACAGATTAAATGGTGCGAGTTTATATCGCATTGGCACCTATGACACGTTTACCAGCAAAGCGGAAGCACGTCAGGCTTTGCGATGGGAGAGACGAGTAGAGTTAGGTCTGGAAGGACATCGCTTTTTCGATCTGGTCCGCTGGGGTGTCGCTAAAGAGACTATTGATGAATACCTCACCACAGAGCGCGGCAGAAAGCCTTATCTGGAAGATGCTGCGTTCACCAAAAACAAACATGAATACCTCCCAATCCCTAATCAACAGATTAATTTGAGTGGTGGCATTTATGTGCAGAACCCGGGCTATTAAGCCCGGCGTTTCTCTAGTGATTAAGAGGTAAGAATATCACCATGAATAAAATAGTTTATTGGTCACTCACCGTTGCAATAGCCGGGTTCTTATTCGGCTTTGATACAGCGGTGATATCCGGTGCGGACCAATCAATACAGGTACTGTGGCAGACAACCCCGCTTTTCCACGGATTGTTTGTTATGTCTTCAGCGCTGTGGGGAACCGTAATTGGTGCGTTAATGGGGAACTGGCCTTGCGACCGGCTTGGACGCAAAAAGACATTGGTTCTTATCGGCGTGCTTTATTTACTTTCTGCAGTAGGCTCAGCGCTTGCTCAGGATCCTTACACCTTTGCCATTCTCAGGTTTATTGGAGGTTTAGGGGTTGGGGTGTCGTCAATCGCAGTGCCGGCATACATATCTGAAATTGCCCCGGCGAAGGTAAGGGGACGGCTGGTAGCGACCTACCAGTTTCAAATCGTATTCGGGATCCTCGTGGCGTTTCTTTCGAACTACCTGCTCTCCGGCGTTATTGTTGAAGACTGGCGTGTAATGCTGGGTGTTGAGGCCATTCCCGCACTTGTCTACTTTTTGATGGTACTTAAAGCGCCAGAAAGCCCGCGCTGGTTATTGCTTCATCGTAATGATGAAGCTGAGGCCCGGCGGGTATTTCTGGAGTTACAGAGTGAGGATATCGAGCAAACTATCAGCGCGGTAAAGAATGACAAAGCAGGGCACGACAAAGAGTCTCTGTTTAAGCGCGAATTTCGACTTCCAGTGCTACTGGCATTTTTGCTCGCAGCGTTTAATCAGTTGTCAGGCATCAATTTCATTATCTACTACGCACCACGTGTATTTGATATGGCAGGTTTAGACGGCAGCACTGCACTGCTATCTACAGCGGGAGTGGGCCTGGTCAATCTGATTTTCACTATGATTGGACTGAGCCTGATAGACCGTCTTGGACGCAAATCATTGATGTATATCGGCTCAATAGGATACATCTTGTCGCTTGCAACTGTGGCCTGGGCTTTCAACAGCCAGGTTGGCGGCGCCATTGTCGTTGGTGCAGTGTTTGTTTTCATTGCATCACATGCAGTGGGGCAAGGAGCCGTAATATGGGTTTTTATTGCGGAGATTTTCCCCAACTCCGTGCGATCCAAAGGACAGTCTTTGGGCAGTGGTACGCACTGGATATTTGCTGCGATTATTACGCTAGTAATGCCTCAGGTATTAGCCACTTTCACCGCCACCCAGGTGTTTGGATTCTTCACGTTTGCGATGTTGTTACAGCTTCTTTTCGTTCGATTCATGATGCCAGAAACGAAAGGGAAAACGCTCGAAGATGTTTCCGCAGCGTTATCAAAATAGAGGCATTTTAGTTATGAAAACAATGTTAGGTCTTATTATTTCTTCAGCTCTTGTTGGATGTTCCATGAATCAAACCAGTCCACTACCCGAAAGCCCGACTCAGCAAGTCGAGGCTGCACGCAACGAAGCTTTTCGCCCCCAGATTCATTTCTCTCCCAATGAAAAATGGATGAATGATCCTAATGGCATGTTCTATCTGGACGGTGAGTACCATTTGTTCTTTCAGCATAATCCAGACGCTTCAGTCTGGGGGCCCATGCATTGGGGGCACGCCGTGAGTAAAGACCTGGTGCATTGGGAGGAGCTTCCGATAGCGCTCTACCCGGATGAGTTGGGCACCATTTTTTCTGGCAGCGCGGTGGTCGACTGGAATAACACCAGTGGTTTAGGGACTAAAGAAAGTCCTCCTATTGTTGCACTGTATACCTATCACAATGCCGACATGGAGAAACAAGGGGCAATTGACTATCAAACCCAGGCGCTTGCTTACAGCCTGGACAAAGGGAGAACCTGGGAGAAGTATTCAGGTAACCCCGTTATCGATAACACGGGAATAAAGGATTTTCGTGATCCGAAGGTAATGTGGCACGAACCTTCTGAAAAATGGGTGATGGTGTTAGCACAAAAAGATCATATAGGTTTTTATAGCTCGGACAATC
This sequence comes from Alteromonas antoniana, assembly GCF_019249295.1. GTDB lineage: Bacteria > Pseudomonadota > Gammaproteobacteria > Enterobacterales > Alteromonadaceae > Alteromonas > Alteromonas antoniana. Next base: position 24,698 of record NZ_JAESDH010000032.1, on the reverse strand, counting down.
TGATTGACTGGTCGTTGGAAAGTACATTTGGTGAAGACATAGGAAGTCACGGCGGTGTCTGGGAGTGCCCGGAACTACTGTTAATGCCTGTGGAAGGGACTAACGACTCTCGGTATGTATTGTTAGTCAGTATCTCACCGGGTGGGCCCAACGGCGGGTCGGCAACACAATACTTTGTGGGCGATTTCAATGGTAAAGAGTTTGTTTTGGACTCTGAGTGGCAGAGCGAACTCGCGCCTACTGTAGCAACTTTTCCGGAAGGCAAGGTTTTCGATGACTTTGAAGATGGTGCGGACAAGTGGACGTCAGAGGGCAATGCCTTTGCCAATGCCCCAACTGATGGAGGGCATGCCACGCAACCTCCCCCGACAGGTTATTCTGGTGAGTTTCTCATAAACAGTTTCGCTGACGAAGATCGCGCCACAGGAACACTTACCTCTGAAACGTTCATCATCTCAGAACCTTATATCAACTTCAGAATCGGCGGCGGCCATCATCCGGATCGGGTTGGCGTCCAGCTTGTTGTTGATGGCGATGTGGTGAAAACAGAGACGGGGCTTAATCGCGAAACACTTCACTATGCAAGCTGGGATGTCAGTCAATGGCAGGGGGAATCTGCCTTTTTGAAAATTATTGATACTGAGTCAGGAAGCTGGGGACATACCTATATCGATGATATTGTTTTTGCAAAAGCACCGGCAACGAATCGAGTTGAGCCCGCAGTATGGCTGGATCACGGCACTGACAACTACGCCGGTGTGACTTTCTTTAACACGCCAGATAGTGAAGAAAAACGTCATGTTTTCATGGGATGGATGAGCAACTGGCTCTATGCCAATGAGGTACCAACAGAAAAATGGCGTAGTGCTATGACATTACCTCGTTCGTTGCATCTTGTTACTACCGCTGAAGGGCTTCGAGTACGAAGCAAGCTAGTGGATGAGGTTGATAGTTTAGTTGAAGCCTCTGCAGAATCTTCAACACTGGCTTCAGGAAAAACAATCAGCCTACCAGCCGCAGATAACACGGGTAGAGAGTCAGCGCTTCGCTACTCTTTCGAGGTTCAGAGCAAAACGACGTCACCTGTTTCGGTTCGCTTTGAAAACGAAAACGGTGAGTTCGTTGACATTAAAATCGATCAGCAAAAGTCGGTAGTTCTGCTGGACCGCAGTGAATCTGGAGAAACGTCATTCAGTGAGCAGTTTGGTGATGTACAAGAGGGTGTGCTCACGACAACGAGTGAACCGTTTAATGTCATCGTTGTTATTGACCGTTCGTCACTTGAGCTGTTTATTGATAATGGGACGACGGTTATGACATCACTGGTGTTTCCTGAGTCGGTCTACGATACGATGCGGGTAGGACCAGAAAGCCAACCACTGCATCAGGTATCTGTTGAGCGTTTGGGGTCCGTGTGGTCAGCTGATTAAGTAACGTAAGCCCGGGATATTATTATGAAGTGGCAGTCAAACTCAGCATACTGGTCATCAGCAATCACGTTCTTTACGTTTTTCCTGACCTGGTCGTTTTGTTACTCGCTTTTTCCTTTGTGGTTAAACCAAACTCTGGGACTGACAGGGAAAGAGACAGGGGTTGTATTCGCGACCAATGCCATGGCTGCCCTGTTAATAATGCCGATATATGGGGTCCTTCAGGACCGGCTGGGTACCAATAAACAGCTTCTGTTTATACTGGGTATCCTCATGGCTGGCGTAGGCCCATTCTTTATCTATGTTTACCAACCCTTACTGGAATCATTCTTTCTGCTCGGTGCTATTGTTGGCGCAGCTTACAGTGCTTTAACGTTTGGCGCGGCAGTGGGAACGCTTGAAGCTTTCATTGAGAGGCTTGGTCGGCAACATGATGTAGAGTTTGGTAAAGCCAGGCTATGGGGATCCCTGGGGTGGGCATGCGCGACCTTCATCGCAGGAGGGCTGTTTAACGTCGATCCCAAGCTCAATTTTGCACTTGCCAGTGCAACCGGCGTGGCATTTATCCTGTGTTTGTTCTGGCTACCCAAACCGACGAAACGGCCCTCTGGCGGAAGCGGCAAGGTTGGCTTAACGGACGTAATATCGCTTTTTCGCCAGCGTAAATTCTGGCGTTTAAGCGTATATGTCATGGGCGTGTCCTGTCTTTATCAAATTTACGACCAGCAATTTCCTATTTACTTCGCCTCGCTGTTTCCTTCGCCAGAAGAGGGGAACAGGTATTACGGTTATCTGAACTCGCTCCAGGTATTTATTGAAGCCGGAATGATGTTTGTTGCCCCTTATATCGTCAATCGTATAGGGCCAAAGCAAGGGCTGCTTTTAAGTGGGGCTATAATGGCTATTCGTATGTTGGCCTCAGGTCTGGTTGAAGATCCCGTGTCTATTTCATTGGTGAAGTTGCTGCATGCATTGGAATTGCCCATTCTTCTGGTGGCGATATTCAAGTACATTGTAATGAGTTTTGACGCAAGGCTATCGGCAACAATTTACCTCATCGGCTTCCACGTATTCACTCAGGTCGTGACAACGTTATTGTCGTCGCCGGTGGGAGAGCTTTACGATGAACTTGGATTTGCCGACTCATATCTGTTACTGGGAAGCGTGGTAACCGTGAATCTCATCATTTCTTTCTGGCTGTTGGAGAACCGAGCTTCATCAACAAATCAGGAAGCGGCTAAAATGACTGGCGGCTGACTAGCGTAAATCGCGCAGATTCTTTCACCTTATCCGTGCGTTCCTCAAGCAGGTAATTAAATGCCCACTGGCCCATTTCGTAATGAGGGAGCGCCATGGTGGTCAAGCCGGGTTGTACGAGTGACGGAATGATATCCCAGTCATCGAAGCTACCTATGCCGATGTCCTTTCCTACCTGAAGCCCCAGTGCCTGAACAACAAAGTAGACTTCCACGGCCATGGGATCCTGACCACAAAGTATGGCATCAGGTTTGAAGTTTTTTATTAATTCCGCTGCGCGCTTGCGCGTTACCGAGCGCTCTTCATTTTCGTCACCAACGATAACGGACTCTATAATCAGGTTGTCCGGCGAGACACCGGCATCTGCAAACGCTTGTTCAACACCTTGTTTTCGTAGTTTCGCTGCAATGATATTTTCATTGAGGTTCAAAAAGGCAATGCGTTTGTAGCCCTTGCGCAGCATACTGGTTGTGATTTCACGTGCCGCCTCTTTTTCATCGGGAACGATAGAGGGGTAATCATTGCTACTGTCATAACAATTCGCTAAGACAGTTGGTACTTCTGAAAACTGAGCGGGAAGCGTCACTTCCCGATGGTACATGGCCGCGTAAATAATGCCTTCTGCACGATGCTCAAACAGATGGTTCACGGCACCTTCAACGCTGTATTTATCGACATTCACGTTAAGAACCATGAGCTCTTTGTTGTGCTTCCAGGCCAGGTCCTGTGCACCTCTGATAAGATCAAATGTGTAGGGTACCCTTAGCAACTCATCAGCAATAAAGCCAACAACCCCTGATTTTTTGCGTCGGGTCATCTGGGCCGCACGATTCGGGCGGTACCCCAGTTCTTCAATGGCTTTAAGTACTTTTTCCCTGTTCTTGGGTTTAACGGTAGGATCGTTATTTACTACCCGGGAAACTGTTTTAAATGCGACGCCAGCATGTGCTGCCACGTCCTTAATTGTCACCATGCCAGATGATTTCCGAATGTAGTGCTCAATATCAATCCTCTAACGCTACACACTTTTGTCACTTTTTGCCATAAGCTGATAACAACGCTGAAGTTTTCTCCGCCACAAACAAAAATGTAAAAAACTTGTTGAATTTCTGTTCAGGGAACACTAGCATTACAAAAAGACAACGTTGTTTATTTGGGTGGGACGCCCAAAAAAGCATGCCGAAAAAGGTTGTAGTGTTTTGGCATACCCAATGAAAAGTAAACGGACATAGCCTGTCTGGAGGCTATGGAGGAAAACCATGAAAACATCAAAACCCTATCAAATGGGGTGGAAACTATCGGGCATTACGCTGTTGATGTGTGCGTCATTGTCAGCTTGCTCAGATGATGAGACGAATAAAAATAAAGTTGATGCGGATTTAATCATTTTACAGGAGGGGCAAAGCCCGTCTGACGTCATCGGTGGAGGAAATGCACCTGAAGAGCAAGCGCCAGATGAAGATATCATTCTTACAGATAATCCGGAGGTTTCCGGTCAACCACTTTTTAGTAATCCTGAAGATAGTGAACAGGTTCTTTCCGGCTTTGAATTTTGCTGTGGGCAGTTCAATACCTACGCCGAACATGGCTTTGAAGCAGTAACCGGCGACTTTGAAAAGCTAGATGGAGGCTGGTGGGGAGCCGACGTAGCAGGCGTTATTGGAGAGCGTGTTTTCTCCAGCTTTGGCGATGGATTTAGTCGTGATGATGATGCGCTGGGCTGGATTGGCTTTGGCGCAGTCGGCACGATGGAAAGTCTCCCTTTTGAAATAACCGAGCGCTTTATCAACTTTCTGGTGGGTGGTGGCAGTAACGGCGTAGGTGAGCCTAATACCACGGCGTTGGCGCTGGTTATTGATGATGAAATAGTGCTTCAGGCAACTGGTGACGATACTGCTATGAGTATGCAATGGGTCACTTGGGATGTTAAAGATTATGATGGAATGACTGCGAAAATCCGCTTTGTCGATCATCACGCCGATGACAACTCTGATACGTCTTTGCCATATTTGCTGGCGGACGAGTTCAGAATATCCGATGAGGCGGCCGCGGTTCCTGACGCGAGCAATAAAATGTTGGCGCCGGTGAATATTTCAGTCGAGCCTGAAGTTGAAGGCGTGTCTGCATTTAGCCGGGTTTCCGAACCTGGTCAAAACATCGCTGGGTTTGAGTTTTGTTGTGGGCAATTTAATACCTACGCGAATCACGACTTCCGGGCCACGGGAGACATGGATAAACTCGATGGCGGCTGGTGGGCAGCAGACATTGTTAATCATCAGGGTGAGCGGATCTTCACCAGTCGGGGAGACGGTTTTTCTGCAGATGGCACAGGCCTGGGATGGATTGGCGATGAAGCAACTGGCACGCTGAGCTCACCACCGTTTGAAATTACCCACAAATTTTTAAACTTTTTGGTAGGCGGTGGTACCAACGACGTTACCAGTGATAATGCAACTGCAGTAGTACTGCGTGTAAACGGCAAAATAGTGCGCCAGGCTGTTGGCAATGGTCTGGAGTCACAAGTTGACTGGTATTCCTGGGACGTCAGCGCGCTGCAAGGTGAGACCGCAGTGCTGGAAATTATCGATCGACATGAAGGGGAAGATGACGGGAGTCTGGCGTTTATCATGCTGGACGAAGTAAGACTGGCTGATTATGCCGCTGTAGAGCCCAGTAAGAATGATTTTGTCAGTATGCCCGAAGGCCATAACGTGACTCTGCCTCTGGTCATGGCTGATCCAAATCCGTATTTTCGGGATGGTGAATTCTACATTTACTATTTAATCGACACGGCATTCCATGACTGGTATCTCACGAAAACGAGTGACCTTCAGCATGGTAGCTTTCCGCAACGGGTGCTCGAAGCCACGGGAGACAGCACTACGCAGGACCAGTGGACAGGCTCAGGCAGTGTTATAGAAGACGCTGACGGTCAGACACATATTTTCTTTACCGGCCATAACGCCGACTTCAATCCGGTTGAGGCGGTAATGCATGCCGTGGCTACCGACAACACGTTGACAGATTTTACCAAAGTGCCTGAGGACACCTTCACAGGAAATAACGGGTACAGCGATTTTGACTTTCGGGATCCGAAAGTATTCTGGAATGAAGATACCGGTAATTACTGGATGCTCATTACTACCCGCTACAACGAACAAGCTGCAATTGGTCTGTATACCTCCGACAATCTGGTTACCTGGGCTGCGCAGGAACCCTTGTTCACGATGAATACGCCTCTGAATCTTGAAGTACCAGACTGGATCGATTTTGGTGACAATCAGTTCATGGTGTTCTCAGATCAAAATGACGGCGAAAGAGATATTAAGTATCTGCATCAGACGAGTGCAGGGTGGGAGTTGGCGAACTACCAATCTCTCGATGGCAAGTTCTATTATGCCGGGCGAACTGCTTCTTCTGGAGATACAACATTAATGTTTGGCTGGATCCCGCACAAGATTACCAGAACCAATGCAGGGGTAGGTACCTTCGGCGGAGATTTGGCCATTCATCAGCTTCAGCAAACCGCCACTGGCGAGTTGGCAGTGAAGATCCCGGATTCTTATAAAACGGAGTTTGCTGAGGCAGTCAGCACCGACATCCAGAGTCAGGAAGGTTCGGTATCCGGTGTTTCTCCAATATCAATGATGTCATCGTCTGCCTTTACATTGGACTCATTAAGCGAAAAGAACCGTTTATCCATGACCGTAGAAAGTGAAACATCTGGCGGTAGATTCGGGTTGTATTTTCCAACTGATGCAGAAGGTGAGCAGGTAGCCAGACTTGAGTTTGACACCAACAGTAATCAGGCATCGTTTTACTTTGGTGATACGCCTCCAACGGGAGGGGCAAGTGTTACTCCGACTCCGGCGCTGGAAGGTGAGCCGCTTTTTTCCCGAACCGAAGAGCCTGAGCAAAACATCGCCGGATTCGAATTCTGCTGTGGTCAATACAATACGCTGGCGGGTCATGAATTCACCAACATAACAGGCGACTTTGTGAAACTGGACGGGGGCTGGTGGGGCGGTGACGTCGCTAATAATGTCGGTGAAAGGGTGTTTTCAAGTTTTGGCGACGGGTTTGAAGAAGACGGAACTGCGCTTGGCTGGGTTGGCTTTAGTGCAACAGGTAGCGCAGATAGTCCATCCTTTGAGATTACTAAACCGTATATCAACTTCTTAATCGGCGGTGGCTCTAACCCGTTTGATAGTCCAAGTGCGACAGCAGTCGTGCTGGTTGTAAATGGCGAGGTTGTGCGCAGCCAGTCAGGCGTTGATGCAGAAAAGACCGCGGAAGATAAGTTCTTGCTGGAGTGGGCGACCTGGGATGTCAGCGAGTTTATTGGCCAGACTGCTGTTATCAGATTGATAGATCAGCATGCTGATGATGGTTCCGATACCGCACTACCTTACCTAATCGCTGACCAGTTCAGAGCTTCAGATTTACCTGCTGTGAGTGACGGTGAAGAAGTGAGCTCTGGGAGTCTGGATGCGCAGGTAGCTGCGCCGATGGATGTTGCTGCAGGTGTGAAAATTGATGTGTGGTTAGATCCGGAAACCGGTCTTGGAACGGCGTATATCAATGACTTCCGGGCACTCAGTTTCCGTCTATATGATCTTGAGCAGCGGCCAGTTGGTGTCTATACGCGAGATCAATCTGTTTCCGTAGTTGATCTACAAAGATTTGTCGAAAATCAGTAACTGTTAATCAGAAGCAGGCCGCTTTAGTGCGGTCTGCTTTTTATGTTTAAAAGCGAGAAATGATGAGCAAAAAAGTGATTTGTATTGGTGAGGCGCTAATCGACTTCGTTTGTACTGATGTGGGAGAGAATACAGCTGACAAAGAAGTGTATTTGAGAAAACCAGGCGGGGCGCCCGCAAATGTTTCAGCATGTATTGGCAGGCTAGGGGGGCGTGCTGAATTTTTAGGAGCCGTCGGCGATGATGCTTTTGGTGACTATTTGATTGATACGCTGAAGACGTATCATGTCGGTGTGAGCGGCATTCAGAAAGTAAATGAGCCGACTACGCTCGCCTTCGTTACCTTACAAGAAGACGGAGAGCGAGAATTCATTTTTAACCGCGGCGCTGATGCTGAATTTGCTTTTCCCGAGCAGGATGTAAGCAAGACATTTCCACACGCTATTTTTCATTTTGGTTCAGCGACCGCATTTCTGGAAGGCAGCCTGCAAGACGCTTATTTTTCAATGGCCGAACACTGCCGAGACAACCAATGTCTCGTATGCTTTGACCCTAACTATCGGGTTGATCTCTGGAAAAACAGGCTGGAAATCTTCAAGGCAAAATGCAATGCCTTTTTCAAACTGGCTGACGTGGTAAAAGTAAGCGAAGAGGAACTGCAGCTTCTGACCGATGAGGTGAGTCTGGATGCTGGTTGCGATGCTATACATAAGCTGGGAGCCAGTGTCATATTCGTAACTATGGGAAGTAAAGGCTGTTACCTTTCATCCAGACAGAATACCAAAGTCATCTCTGCGTTTAAGATTAATGCAATCGACACAACCGGTGCAGGTGATGCGTTCATCGGAGCGATGCTATACCGACTCGCATCATTTGAATCTGTGGAGACAATGACATTTAGCGAGCTAACTGACGCTGTAATGTTTGCACAAAAGGTAAGTGCAACGGTGTGCGAGAAAATGGGCGCAATGACGGCGTTACCTACTGAGTCTGAAGTTCAGACAAGAGAATTCGAAGTTATAGGGTAACGCTTATTGATAAGGTGCTGTGGCCATCTGCCGAAAATGCTGGTGGCCAATTTTTAGTGCAGAAGCAAAGTGCATAGCCATTGTTATTATATACTTTTTGGCAGTGAACAAACTTTCAAGGCTGTCTACCATTGCGTTCGCGAAATTTCTTTAGCGTAGGCAGAAACAATTTTTGCATCAAAAACTTGAAAAGTAATAGAAGACCTATCAGGCAAATAAAAATTCCTGAAAACAAACGCGCGCTTGCACCGGCTGGCGTCGTTGAAAAATACCAGGTGATTATTCCCGTTATTATCAGGCAGGAAAGCAGCATTCTTACACTGACAAGTTTTATTATGCGCTCCAGAAAATCCATATCAGTTTCCACTTAACCAATAGCTAATCGCGTTAAATGCTTGTCTTGCTATTAGCGAAATCTCATTTTCCCGAATGGCTTTAAATCGTTCATCATGATTAATCTTTGTCGAGGCTACCGTTGGATCATCTGAACTTTCTAGCTTTTTCTCTGAAGCTCGGGCTCCAGGGAATAAACGCATGGTGGGTGGTTGATCGAGAATAGTCATTTCATGGCGAATTTTATTTATGACGTTTGCTATCTCATCTGGCGTATAAGCATCAAGAGTGATAACGAAAACGTTGTTTGGTTCGACCTCAGTGTTTGAAAACAACTCCTGTTTTGAGCCATAAATCGCTAAGCTGGCTTTTGCATCATGAAGCGCTGTCAGATAGCGTTTTTGTAGCTTCCTTGCCATGGTTACAGAATAGTTCTCAATTGAAAGTTGTTTATTTTCATTTTCTACCGGCGCTATAAACGGAATCGTTTTATCGGGTATGGACCCGAAATCATTTAGGTAATCGTACGATTCGAAGTTTTCCCTGAATGACAAGATTGCACTTTCAATCTGTTTTCGGTTTGAGCCTACTTCAGTTATCACTAAGTAAAGGTAGTAAGGAGAAAGCTTGACCGATTCGTCTAACTCAATTGAATTAGCGGACAGCAGGAGTGTTCCAATTTGGTAGTCAGAATAACCGGATTGTTTTTTGCCTCCTAAGAGCCCGCTGAATGTTTTAAAGAATTTGCTATCCTTCTCAAGTAGCAGCTGATTTCTCGCTATTTTTAATGGTTCACCGGTGCCGGAGTGATTCTTGGCATTATTCGGATTTGATGAAATGGGGATGGTCGACTTGCACCCGCTTACCTGCATCATGAAAAGTAGTATTAGAACAAGTAAAGCGAACCTGCTAACCATCAGTAAATCCCTTTTGAAGTCTCAAATAATGGTTGTAAACAGAAAACTACTTCATTAAAAACTGTTTAGTTACAGTAGTCTCTCGCCGACAAGTTTCACGTCTGATGGGGAGAAACGATGACTGGTATAAATAATACACCAGGTTGAGATAAACACAGTCAGTAATTGGGTGTTTTTTAAACTGTGGGAAGGGGGCTCAGCTAGTTTGGCGTAGCTCCAATCAACCAAGCGGGGCGTGATGCAATGCAGATTGGGCTTTTTCCTCATTTCTCTGTTTACTGTTATTGCACAAAAGGACCTGGGTGTAGAACGTAAATCCCTCTTTGACTTATTCCTGAGACTTGCCAGGTAGCTATTGCCTTTTTTCTTTTCTCTTTTGCTTACCGTATAATGCGCATTCTCAATTGCCTTTTTGATTCCCTCAAATGGCACTCTTGATATACCCATAGTCGGTAAAGCGCCGAAAGTCGTGTAACTTTTCTTCGGTTAATTTCTGACTGTTTTAAATTAAATGCCATCTATAACAAGGGCTTATAGTGAATAAGTATGACTTGTCCGAATCACGCCGATTCTCAATCGCTCCAATGCTTGATTGGAGATAGCGCTTTTAGACAAGCTGCGTCCCATATGGGATAAAGGCTGGCGCGGTGGATCAGGTTCCGCTATTTCGTCCCCCGAAAACGCCAACTGACCCCAAATGCTGCCTAAATAGCTCCTTAAAGTAAAGCCTCTCAGACTACTATCTTTGACAAATGGCTCGCGATCATTAATGTTTTAAGAGTCGAAAGCTTACACGAAGGTGCTCTCATGGATGCTAATTCTCCATTGTGGTTTCTTATCCCCACAGTTGTTCTCATTGTTGGCGTGCTCTACTTAACCAGAAGAAAGGCCTAAAACCAGATTTTCTTTTTACTTTGTTGCTACCGGACTAATTCTCCCGGAAACGGGCCTACCTATCTCCAGACCACAAAAGGAGATAAGCTATGGGACAAAACAAATTAGTACGGGTATATCAGCGAGCAAGCAAGAGCATATGGGAAGATGATTCTACGGTATTGTTGCTGGCAGAAGTTCACAATGTGGATGGAGAGCTTAACTTATCGTATAACAGATACATTTATCTGCATAGAGGACGTTCTGGAAACGCACTCGGCCTGTCTGTGTCACGAGCCATTCAGGACGAAGTTGAGCTGGATGTAGAAAAGTATATTGAGGGTGAGGACATGAACCTCATGTTGCTTTTGTACATCAATGAAATATCTGGATTCTGTCAGCGTTTTAGCGATGAATTTACCCAGGCATTTTTGATAGAGCCAAAAGACTACTTTGATGCACTTGAGAGATACTTGCTCTCTATACTTGAATAACATTGAAAAGCGGGCACTGCCCGCTTTTTTCTTATCCCTGACAAAAAGTTTCCCTAGTGGTTACCTATGTAAAGGTGAGTAATTGATTTTGCTCTGCTGAAGTCGCTTTCTTTGCAATGCAGCACCTATGGCAATACCTGCATGTGCCATGTGGCTTTGATGAAATGAAGAGACGTCTTTGTTCCTGAGCCGGTCTTGAAGAGTCACTAAACAGGATAGTGCAGCTTAAAGACTCCGAATGCGTGAGTTTTTGAGCAAGCGGCGACCAAAATCAGGTGAAATGACAGTGAAAGGGGGAGGCACTTCGTGCCTCCCTTTTTTTTGCTCTGATTTTTCCCCTGCATCGAGCTTACCTAAAAACAGGTAACAACAAAGGGAGAAATATATTAGAGCAGATAAACAAGTTGCATTCCTCTACCTGGCTAAGCTTTTTATGAACATCGGAGATGTACTATTCGTCATCCTGGTGCTCGACAAACTGTCAGTATTTGATGAATGTCGAATCTATCCTTCGGATACGATGAATGGGATCGCAATGATTGTTTTGGCTTACATTGTTAGCTTCGCATTTAACTCATTTGGATTAAAGCAGGAAAAAAGATAAGCATTTACTTTTGAGGGGCGCAGCCCCTCCTTTCAAAACGCCAAGAAAAATTATGAACAACTGGTGCTGTTGATGCCCTTGCGTTGCAAAAGTGCCCACAAGATTACCAAACTAGCACCACTCCTTAGATTGGAATATTCAATTCACAAATCGCCACCAAAGTCCTATGAAATAGAAAATGTGACAATGGTGTGTTTAAATAATATACAGCGCGGTTTGAGCGCCGACAAATTTACTAAGACAATTCGGAAAGCCCGTCACTTAAAGGACTAAGTACATGATAAAACGTAATGCCTCTCTATTGCTTCTCAATGCCCTGGTAGGGCTTTTTGTTCAGTTTAGTATTGTCTTTCCCAGTATTGCAGGACACGCCTTTGAAGAGGGGAAGTGGGACAGCTACGGTATACAAGTTTACTACGACAAAAACTTTGACTGTTTTCCTGCCATGAACCTTTACGTTAGTGCAGATAATAAAACGGTTTTCCAACCCCCGCACAAGCAACTGGCAGAAGTGCTCAGTGCTGTTCGCAAAAACTATCTCACCTGGTGCCCCGAAACGAAAGCTATTGTCGTCAGCGGTTTTTTAAACGGTAAAAGGTACTATTGGGCAAACAGTTCACTAGCCACGCAATGGAAGCTTGACGGAAAGGTGATAGAGGATGATCGCCGTTTTTTGCAGCCCTACATGTTCCCGCGAGACCCTGACGAAAAATACAAGAATGCACAGATGTTATTAGCTGGCGATCGACTGGCCTACAACCCCAAAGCGGCAGCTTATTTTATGGAAGGCGCTGTAATCAGTCAAAAACCAGAAATCGAGTACAGGTATGGGTATATGATTGCCAATGGTATTGGTGTAGAGAAGAACACCAATAAAGCGAAGTTCTGGATTAAAAAGGCGGCAGATAAAAACTACCAGCCTGCGATCGACTATTTGGCCACGATGGCGTTGTTATCCAAGCAGGACGCCGAACGTAAGGTACAACACGAGTTGGCAAAACGCCGCAAAGGTATAGTGTATAAATCTGATCAGTTTTGGCAGTCATTTGCGAATTCGAATTTGTATCAGAAAGTGTTTGATGGTGACTTGTCAGGGCTGAATCAGCGAGTGGATTTTAAGCAGTTCTATGTAGACTTTGTGGGCGAGTATTCTGCATCTTGCAAAAGCATGCTGCCTGGTAAAGTAGATAAAGTAACGTATACCACAATAGAAGTCAGGAAAGACTATGGGATCGAGTCTGCGTCAATCTGGGATGAAGTTGAGATACTAATCGACCCCAGATTCACCGATGCTTTTCAACAATATCAAGACGATTTAAAGCTTACATCGTTTTTCGACTCTTTTGAGCTACATATGAATTTGTTGAAAAACTTAGAAACCAAAAGTTTAGATCAATCGCTGACAGAAGCCCTCTGGGAGATGCAACTTTTTGAACCTATCAAACTTATAAATCAGATGCCATGCAATAGCGCATCTATGTTTCAAATGAAAGAAAACCTCCTACGCGCGGCTAACAACGATGAATCCGTTCAGGACGCCGGTGTTGTTATTGCAAATGCAGAGCAAGAGTCAGATTCTGTGTATGCGGTAGTGAATACCAAAACGTTCAAAGAGGCTTGTGTAGCGTTTTTTTATAAAATGAACCCAAGGGGTAATGAGCGCTTTTGTACGTGTATGTATGCTGAAGCCAAAAAGCGATTTAATGCCAAAAAGATGGAAACATTCTCCAATAACTTTGCGACGTTTTGGAAAGACATGGATAACTATGATGCAAAAGGACACGATTGGGATCGCCAAAATACTGTTAACGCATGTCGAAGGTAACGGTGCATTCCAGTTTGCAGCCTCAAGCGAGGCTAAAGCCCCGCCTATAGGGTACGGTCAGTCCAATCCTTTGCGGGTAATAATTTCTGGATTGGTCTGCTCAATGCTGGTACTCAGTAGCGCTTGCAACTGCGCATTTGAGTCGGAGGAGTCATGCATTGTGTAATAGGCGGGTGAGGTTAACAAAAAGGCTTCATTACCCGAGTCATAAAGGTTCCAATATTCAACCGCGTCAGATTGATCAACCAGACGCTCACTGCTATCTGTTTGGTCTGTAAGGTAAAAGTATATTTCACACCAGCTTGCCGTGGCATGAACCACATTGTTTTTACAGGTTGCGTTGAAAAATAAGATGTTGGGTATGACCGCCGTCATCCAGGCTGACTCATTGCCCTGGCGCTTTTTGATGGCCAGATAATACAGGCTCAGCATATTGCTGTTGACTAATTCCGTTTGTTGTTCACGGGTTAAGTTGGCCGGGTTGTATTTATGCTCATAGGGTAGGGGGTTGCCAAGCAGAAGCTGATAAAAAATACCCCCCAGTTCGCGTGTTTCTGCGGGTATCGGCAACTTCTCGAATACGACCGCTTGAGACTCATTCAATACGCCTTTTTGCTGCAAATGAAGCAGACTTGCGTAGCTGTACGAATAGAGCTCAATATCCTCTGGATATTCTTGCAAGTAGTCATTAAGTGTCGCCAGTGCGGCGTCAATTTGATTACCATACAATAGAGAACTCACTTCCAGCGCTCTGATTGAGCTGGATGTTTCGCCGCTAAAGCCTTTGATTGTATTTATGGTTGCCTGAATATCGCGTTTAGCCGCATAAAGGTATTGCACATCCATCCACAATACATTCAGTGTTTCGCCAAACACTCGCTTTGAATCTTTACGCAGGGCGCTGGCTCTATCGAACTGTTTGTTGACTAAATAGAGTTCGTGCAAATTGACCCTGTTAATCTCACTGGCGGGATTGGTCTTGAGTACATGTTCCCGTTCACTGATGCTGGTATCAATATCCTGCACGTTCAATAAGTATACATTCTGTATTAACGGATCGTTTGGCGCTGCCTCGTAGGCTTTGGTTATTAAGCGCAAATAAGTATCAACTTGATTTTCAATTTGTGCTTGCTGTGATATCACCAGCCACTTGAGTGGAAAGTCAGGCGCAGCCTGTAATTGCCAGAATAGTTGCGTCGCTTTTTCTTCGATCTCCTCTGCTTGAATGCCACCGTATTCAGCCGCAATCATATAGGTTGCATAGAGTTGTGCCCGGGCAAGGTGAAAATCCGGATCTAATGCCAATGCCTGATCAAACAGGGCAATGGCCTTGCGAGTGGTTGTGCTGTTGCGTTGATAACTGAGCTCGCGGGCTTCTACAAACAATTCGTAGGCCTCAGGGTTGTTGGTCATTCCCACCGTTGTTGACATGTCATCGGGTAACAAATTGAGCTGTAGCGCTTGCGTGATGGCATAGGTGAGTTCGTCTTGTACGGCGAAAATGCTGGTGAGCTCGCGATCATAGGTTTGTGACCAGATGTGCGCGCCTGATTCCACTTCAATTAATTGCGCGGTAATGCGTAATTGGTCTTTGTCTTTGCGGACGCTGCCTTCCAATACGTAGTTTACGTTAAGCTCTGCGCCTATTTTTCGAATGTCGTGCTCACTGCCCTTATAGCGAAAAGACGACGTACGCGAGATTACAGTCATGGCGTTGGTTCGGGCCAGTGAATTCAGAATTTCTTCGGCAATACCATCTCCAAAATACTCCTGAGAGCGGTCAGGACTCATATCTTCAAACGGCAATACCGCAATAGAGTGGGCTTTATCATCCGCGACTGACTCCAGATAGAGTTTATCGACAGCAATAAAGCCAACTGCGAGTACCAACGCACCAACTAGCGCTTTATTAATGGCCGAACCGGTCTGGTTGCTAATTGACTCGTTTGCATCGACTTCACCGGTTAGTTTAAGTCCCTGTGGTGTGAGCTCGAATGCCCAGGCGAAAATACACGCAAAGGGAAAGCCGATCATCAATACAATGGTGACCATGGTGGCGAAAACCGTGGGTATATGCAAAGCGGGCGCAATGACGGCGACCACCTGAATGATCAACCAACAGGTCACCAGATACACACTGGCCACTTTGATGACGTTACGGCGTCGTAATTCGGTGAAAAAGGTCAAGTGCGGTCGTCCTTGCTGACACTGCAGAGTGAGAGCTCAAAGATTAACCATTATTGCCAGCGAAAGCAAAAGCATCAGGCAACGTCTGTAGGGCGGAATTCATTCCGCCAACCAACGGCAAGGCTAAAGCCTCGCCTACATCTGCTCTGCTATCCAGGTATCAATATTGGCTTCGAGCACATTCAAGGGAACCGAACCCGATCCCAGCATGGTGTCGTGAAACGCGCGAATATCAAACTTGTCGCCTAACTGTGCTTTGGCTTTTTCGCGCAGTTCGAGCATTTTCAGCTGTCCAATTTTGTAGGCCAGGGCCTGGCCCGGCCAGGAAATATAGCGATCGATTTCATTAATAATATCTTGTTCAGACTTAGCGGCATTTGCCTTGAAATAGTCTATAGCCTGTTGGCGAGTCCAGCCTTTGTAATGTAAACCGGTATCAACCACTAAGCGTACCGAGCGCCACATATCATAAGTAAGTTGGCCAAATTTCGAATAAGGATCCTGATACAGGTCCATGTCATATCCTAAGCGCTCGCTGTACAAGCCCCAGCCCTCAATAAAAACGGTAAAGCCTAGGAAGCGGCGGAACATGGGCAGTTCACCCAGCTCGGCTTGCAAGGCCAGTTGCAAGTGATGGCCGGGAACGGCCTCATGTACACTGAGCACTTCAATCTCGTATTTAGGGCGGGTTTCTGGTTTGTACAGGTTCACATAATAGTAACCCGGGCGCAGGCCATCGGCCGACGGCGGATTGTAATAAGCAGTAGTTGAATCCGGCGCTACGTTATCTGGAATCGGTTTAAGCCCATACGGCGCACGTGGCAACTTGCCAAACAGCTTGGTTAGCTCAGGATCGAGCCGTTTGCTGGTGGCAAGATAGGCATTGAACAGTTCTTCGGGAGTATCGTAGTAAAACTGTGGATCGGTGCGCAAAAACGTTACAAACTCATCAAAATCGCCATCGAACCCGACTTCGTCAATAATCTTGTGCATTTCGGCACGGTTGCGCGCGACTTCTCGTTTGCCAAGTTCATGAATTTCATCAGGTGTCATCTCGGTAGTAGTGAAGTAACCAATAAGGTGCTGATAATATTCCTTGCCGTTTGGTAATGACCATACCCCCACATGCTCGCGGCATGCCGGTAAGTATTCGTTCTCAAAAAACGTGGTGAATTCACGGTATTCAGGAATGATCTCTTCGCCGATAAGGCGTTTAGCCTGGCGTTGCAAAGCTTGTTGCTGCACAGTAGAAATAGAGTCGGGCATCGACTTAAAAGCTGTATAAAACAGGCTGTCGACCGGATCCTCTACAATATGCCGTTGCAGTTGTGCGGGGATCCGCGCCATGGTATCTGACGATGGCATGATTTCAGCTGCAATACCGGCTTCCATTAAAGTACGCGTTTGCTCAAGCAAGTTGGGCAAAGCTCTGAGTCTGGCCAGCCAGTTTTCGTAGTCTTTCAGTGTATTAAGAGGAACAAAATTGGCGAAATCGTCGAGTGTTTGTACTCCACCAGACTGGTCGAGAGGGATAAGATAAGTCTTGAATTGGAAGGCATTGATTTCCATTTCAAGTTGCCATTGCATTAAGTCGTAATTAGTTTTCTGGGCATCCGACAACTGGCTGCGATCGATAGCGTGCAGCGTTGCCAATGCGGCCTTAAACTGCTCGTGATGCTGGTTTATGGCGCTCAGGCTGCTGTCTGTCCAGCGACTATTCATGGCATCATCCCCAATGCCCAGATAAGAGGCATACTCGGGATAGTTTTGCATCATTTGTTGCCATTGTTGGTCAAGAAAGTTATCGAGTTGCTGGTTTGCGGAGATGGTTTCTGCTGCCGGATTGGGCGGTTTAGAATGTGAACTACAGGATGAAATCAGGAATAAACATACAAGCAAGGTAAAACAATGGCGGTACATGGAATATCCTTATTGCATAATTTTTGAACGTTGAGTGTAGCATAATCATTCGAAAACGCGGTTTTTCGTGCGGCAACCAGGCGGGGCTGTTATCTACCAACGCTTGTGCGTAAGCGAGTGGCACATCGCGCAAAAGCCCTAGTATTGGATTTATTTTTAATCAGTGAGAAGACTGTCTCCAGTTGAAAATGAAAGACAGTATTATCAGTAGCTTTAGGATGTCCAGATTGCTGGAGGCTTACCAACCCCGGAAGCTGAAGGTTGTAATCAGTCGTGGGAATGTCCGAATTTAGCGTTTTGACGCCATCAAGTAGTTGATGAGCCAACCTCCGCTTTACGAACACAAGATACTAACAGATTTAATTTCACTCTATTTATTGGGGCGCCAGTTCAAATTATGACTAATCCAATTTATCCTATCCCGTACCCAGAAGACTTAATCATCCAGTTGCGTTAAGCTTGTTTTAAGGGTGATAGTCAAACGCTTAATACAAAACAAACCTTCAGCAGCTTCCAATTTGTACTCGCCTATCATCTCAATCAAACTCTCGACGGCGTCAAAATAGTGCTTTGAGCCTGGCGTAAAATTTACCAGTAAGAACAACTTCGTATTAATAGCTGAACTTCGTTTAATTTGTTTTGTTTTTACGCTGTCGATCACCATATTTAACTCGTTAAATTGGTGCATTGCGCTGCGACTTTCCGATGCCAGGTCTAGACCTTTAATATCGCCGCTAAAAGCAGCCGCTTGCTGGACGTTTTGAAAAATAAGCTTACAGTCCATGATTGTTTGCGAATGGATTTTCGCGCAATCCTGATAATTGTTTAGCACGTTTTTTGACAAACGTGTTAGCCTGGCTTTCAACTCACTATCCGCCGAGTAAGGTGATATAGAGAGTATTCTCAGGTCGCTTTCAACGTCTCTCAGGACACTAGCTAAGCGCTGACTTAAGGTAAGAAATTGGTTCTCAAGTAAGGTCAAAATTTCTAGACATACTTCAATCTTTTTACTTTTCGCTGACATCTCTGCCACTGTATTCGTTAAGAACTGGCTCGGCCCGCATAATCTGTTTATTCCATCGCTTGAAAAAAAGAGGTGAATACTTTTCGAACGCTTGCTAATTGAACTGGTTTAGATAAAAAGTCATTCATACCGGCCTCCTTACAAGCGCGTTGGTCATCTTCAGCGGTATTAGCAGTGAGAGCAACGATGGGGATATCGCTATAGCCTGTAATGGAGCTCCGTATCTCGCGCGTTGCCTGAAGTCCATCAATTTCAGGCATAATGCAATCCATAAATACTATGTCATAGTCCTTCAGTTTGCATTTTTCTATAGCATCTCGCCCATCGATAGCGAAATCGGGTTTTAAGTTTAGCGATTCCAACAAAGATTCCATGACAAGGCGATTGATCTCATTATCATCAACAACAAGCACCGTTATACCTGAGAAGTCTATCGACTGAGCTTGCTCTGATTTGCATTGCTCCGGTTTTTGACTGACTGGAATGGTGAGCTTTACGCAGAAACTCGTTCCAACACCTTCCTCGCTATTCACTGATATATCACCTTGCATTGCGCTGATCAGTTCCTTGACGATGGAAAGACCCAGCCCCGTCCCGCCATACTTACTGGAAGTTCCTGGCGCAGCCTGAGAAAAGGGGGTGAAGAGCTTTTGTTGCATATGAGTATCCATTCCAATACCCGTATCAGCAACTTTTATTAGGAGGCTTACTTGGTTACCAGACTTCTTTGCATTGGCTACTAACTCAACTTTTCCTTGGTGTGTAAATTTCACTGCGTTGTTCAATAAATTAGAGATTATCTGACTCAGCCTGGTAGCATCGAAATGCACCCACAAATCAGGCTCAACATTCAGATTACTTTGAAAGCAGAGATGTTTTTTTACACAGGACTCCTGATAAAGCGCTGCCACATCGTCAAGTACCAGTTTCAAATCAAAATCACTTGGCTCTAAGTGCAATTCTCCGTGACTGATCTTCGAATAATCCAGGGATTCGTTAATTACACTGAGCAATACATCAGCACTTCGCATAGCTAGTCTGAGTTTATCTTTGCGTCTCTGTTCATCGCGCTCATCTATACTAGCGCCCAGCATACCTGTAATACCATTCAGTGGCGTTCGCAGTTCGTGGCTGACTTTTGCAAAAAGTTTACTACGCTCCGCCAAGGCCTGCTCTGCTTCTTCCCTCTTCTCCTTAAGCTCTTGTTTAATTCTTACAGAGGCCGTTACATCTCTGAATGTTCCTACAATGCTTACAACTTCACCGTTGTCTAACTCAGGCTCTCCTACTGAATGTACCCAAATCGCTCTACCTTTTGCAGTAATAAAAGGCAGCTCTATGTCCCATCCCTTATGCTCTTCGACAGCTTTTTCAACTAACCCTTTAATTACGGGGCGCGCTTCTGGTGCATAGAATTCAATCGCTTTAGTGGCTTCCGGCTGATATTCAGGCTCCACTTCATGAAGTGTTCTGGTTTGCTCTGACCAAATTAGAATATTGTCTTTTACATTGTATTCCCAACTGCCCAGTCCAGCGACTTCCCCGGCTCGCCTAAGAAAAGCTTCACTCTTCTTAAGGGCCAACTTTTGCTCGACTTGCCAAGTTATATCCATATGCGTCCCAAACATCCATTCTGGTTCACCTGCATCAGTCCAGGTCAGCACTTTTCCTCTGTCTATCACCCACACCCAATGTCCATTTTTATGTTTCATTCTCGCCTGATATTCGTAGGAAGACGTCTGGCCGCTAAAATGTTCTTCGAGAAGCTTTCCTGACTCACTGAGGTCATCAGGGTGTGCAAGAGACATCCATGTATCTATAGTTGTAGGCTCAAGCTCATGAAGCTGATACCCCACTATTTCAGCCCACCTTTCATTGAACCTGGTCTCTCCGGTCTGAATATTCCACTCCCATGTTCCCGCGCTGGTTCCCTCAATTACATGTTCAAGTCTCTTACTTCTCTCTTTTAGTAATGTTTTCGCTCTGACGCTGTCAGTGACGTTTTTGATTATGGCTACGCTAAAAGGGCCATTTTCAGACATGTCTTTTGTTAGCGATGCTGAAAGTAAAACATCAATAGCATCCCCGTTTTTACAAACCATTTGGTATGACACATCTTCACACACTCCGGTCCGAAAGAATTCGGGTAAGATACGCGCCGCTTTTTCTTTCGACTCCGCTGTAAGAAAGTCGGCAGAGGGACGCCCGAGAACCTCACCTTCGGTGTAACCAAGAACCTGTAACCATTTATCACTCACAAAGATGAGCTTTCCCTTGTCGTTAATCGAATGAAGCATTTCCGGCAAGCTTCTGAATGCGTTCACAGTGTCGTTCACATGCATACTGGATATCACCAGTTCTGACATATTTACAATTGCTCCAAGGAAAAATGTTTCTCCCTGTATTACCTTTTTATTGATAGAGATAGAAACTGCACGTTTATTGCAGTTTGAGGGCAATGTGAAGGTAAATTCGGTTTCTGCCGCTACGCGTGAATGACTATTGATCAGGTATTTTTTAACAGGATTCTGATTGACCGCACCAAAACAATCATTAAATGCATCAACACATCGCTTGTTTACACAGATAAAGTTAAACTTATGATCACTGACAAACGCGGGACTGGGTATTCCGGAAACTATGTCTTCCAGGAGACTCTGTGTGATAGATCTGTTTGTTTCATCTGTCATAAAGCTCCCGACAACAATTACCTGAAAGTGCCCAGCGGGCAACGACTATTAATACATACCTTCATTAACCTTACGCACAATATCGCATCCGTCAATATGTGGCTGATTTGCGTCAGTTTCATTCTTGTGGGCGCAAGTTAGTCCTCTGAACATTTTTAGCGCCGAGGCGAAATAACAAAAGCCTGCTACATTTAATAATAGCCTATCCAGCTCCTTCACTCCCGTTATAACAATATGGAATCGCTGCCATGGTCGAAATAGAACAGCTTGACATACGTAAAGTTCTGGAGCATGCACACATAGGTATCGTTATTCATCGGGCAGATACATCAATAGTCTATGCAAACCCAGCAGCATTAAAATTGTTGAAACTAGGCTATGAGCAGATGATAGGAAAAGATGCGTTTGACCCAAGCTGGACCTTTGTTAACGAACAAGGATTACCCTTGGACGTAGAAGAATACCCGGTGAACAGAGTCCTTTCCTCTTCGGGAAGGATAGAAAACGAAATTTTAGGCATATTGGATAAACAAGGACAATGCCTGAATTGGTTTATGGTAAACGGATATATGGAGGGCAGGCCGAACACACCAAATCGTTTTGTGGTTATTACATTTTCCGACATAACCGAGTCTATAAAACCGTTTTCAGCCGAAGATATACTCGAAAACGCCACTGATATGATTATCGTGACTGAAGCAGAAGATATCGATTATCCTGAGGGGCCTCGCATTGTTTATGTGAACAAAGCGTTCGAACAGCAAACAGGGTACACTAAAGAAGAAGTTATCGGAGAAACACCTAGAATTTTACAAGGATCTCTAACTGACAAAAATGTAAAAGCAGAAATAAGGGAAGCTTTGAAATGCAGAAAATCAATAAGTAAAACGCTATTGAACTATGATAAATCTGGCCGCCCTTATTGGATTCAGATGAATATAATTCCGCTAAAAAGTAAAAACGGTACCGTTACCCATTTCGCTGCAATTGAGCGCGATATTTCACAGATTAAGTTTCAGCAAGAACAGTTAGAAAACCGTAACAATGATCTAAAAGCGTTAAAATACAGTCTCGAAAAAAAAGTAAAAGAGCGAGCTCGCTCATTGAGAGCGGCAAATGAAAAGCTTCAGAAGATGGCATATTTCGACCCGCTAACACAGCTACCAAATCGACGACTTTTTTCGGTACAACTGAATAAATTAATTAAATCTGCTTCACGAAGAAGTGAAAAAATAGCATTCGGATTGTTAGATATAGATGACTTTAAAAAGGTTAATGACCTTCATGGTCACCTTGCGGGCGACCATGTCTTGAAAAGTATTGCACAAGCCATGAACAACACGTTCAGGCTTGAAGATTCTTTGTGTCGCTATGGCGGGGAAGAATTTGTTTTTGCCTTTTGCGTTTCAGAATATTCTCAGGCTAAAACAGTAGGAGACAGGCTTATAGAAGACGTCAGCAACACGCCTGTTGAGTTCTGTGAGAATAAAATTTTTGTGACTGTCTCGATTGGTATCGTCGTGAGTGACACTTTAAAGGATTTGCAAGAGCAGAATCTATATAATTCAGCAGATCGGCTAATGTATTTATCGAAGAGGGCGGGTAAAAACCGCGCTACATGTGAGATCCTGGCCGGTGACTAAAACACCGTCAGGATTCACTGTCAGGAAAGTTGTGATACTCACAAACATGCAGTAGAAAAATTTATTAGAGTTACGCTAACTAAATACTGGCGGTCATTCTTTTGTTACTTGCCGCTAATGTCAAAATATTTGCCAAAGCATCGATGGTAAACGGTTTTGTAACAACGTCCGACATCCCTGACTCAAAACATTTCAGCCGCGTGTCAGGAGTGGTATCCGCCGTCATCGCAACGACAGTAACATTATCTTCAAACTCGCACTTAATTTGCTGAGCGGATTGAAACCCATCCATAATTGGCATATGACAATCCATGAAAACGACGTCATACTGATTAGCCTGGCATGCTTCAACGGCCGCCAACCCATTAACTGCATGATCTGGTTCTACGCCTATTTCGTTCAACATGACCTCTGCGACAAGTCGATTTGTTTCAACATCATCAACGACTAAGACCCTAAGCTTGCTGAAGTCGGGCTGAAAGATAGGCTCATACTGCGAAACGCACTTTCCTTTTTTCAATTTTAGAAAAAAGTTGAACTGACTACCTTGACCATATTCACTTTCAGCATAGCAACGCCCATCCATTGCACTGCAAAGTTTGCTAACTCGCGCGAGTCCAAGACCTTTACCCGGATTAATAAGGTTCATCATGCTTGTTGACTGTGAGAATGGCGAAAAGAGATGTGTCATATCGTGTTGTGAAATGCCAATTCCGGAGTCTTTTATGTGCCCTTCAACGATAACAAAGCCTTTTTCCTGCCTACTTTTGATCAATACATCTGTATAACCCGACGGGGTAAACTTCAACGCATTATCTAATAAATGACCTACTATCTGACTTATTTTGCTTCTATCAGCGAGAACGCTATCTGCAGACAAGTCTAATTTGACGTTCAGCTTCAATCCTTTCTCAGTAAAGGATGACTGAAATGAATGACAGATATCAGTAAATACCTCAGTAAGAGAAATGTTCTCGTTTAAAAGCGTAAAATCGTTTTCAAGCAAGGCGTTAAAATCTGATATGCCATCTATCAGGGCCGTAAGTTGCAAGGCATTTTTACGCGCTATATCCAACCTTTCCTTTAGAATCGATTTGGGTGTAGATATATCAGATGTTTGCAGCATCCCGTATATTCCATTTATAGGAGTTCGTAATTCATGGCTTAAACGAGATAACAAATTATTTCTTGCTTCGACACTTTCCTGAAGGCGCTTGTTTTTTCTTTCAAAGACGCCTTTGAAAGGACTTTCTGGTTAATGTCCTGAAACGCGCCGAAGAGACGCACACATTTGCCTTGTATAAATTCAGGACATCCTAGCGCAGCTACCCATTTTTCTTTACCTTCAGGCGTTATTAGCCTTACCTCAAGATTCCATGTCTTACCCTCGTTAATTCCCATCTGAACAGCCTCGGAAATCTTATCTCTGTCGATTTCCTCTTTATAAAACGCTATAGCAGTTTCCAAGTCAGGGACATAATCATCAGGAACCTCGTGAATCGCTTTTGTCTGCGGGCTCCAGTAAACGGTCGAACGTAATAAATCGACCTCCCACCAGCCTATCAACGCAAGCTCTTCGATAGAATTAAGAGAGTCATTTCTTTTATCAAGATTGCTTGCATTTTGATAGGCACTGAACCGAGCACCTAATAGGTTTTTGTAGACAGGCAGGTAAGTTAAGTCACTGTCTGGTAATCGCGAATTCAACTCCGAAGTGCACCACTCGCTAAATTAAGCTGCCTTACGTAACTGCTCGAAGACGACGGCAGGCTG
>NZ_JAESDH010000031.1 GCF_019249295.1 Alteromonas antoniana | reverse complement strand
ACGCTGTGTAAGACTCAAACCTAAGAAGTATCCAGTGAAAAGAAAAATGCCAGTCAGTTCTTAACTGACTGGCATTAGGCCACACGGCCCCTTTTTTGTTGCCCGACGACCCAAGCTGAATCTGAGCATCAGTGACGCTCCCGCACACGGGGTACAAACTGATACCCTGTCATCCGCTGCAATACCTAAACGCAAGCGGTTCTGATTGCGTTTACCCGGCGCCCTATCTACTATACTTAAGAAACATGCGAATGAGTCTATGGCTTCTTGCCAGTGGCCGCACGTAATAGAGGTAGTAATCACCATGACAACAACTCTCGCACGCACAATCGCACTTAGTGTATGTAGCCTGGCGATTTCAGGCGCGGCGCTATCTGATACGCTGAAAATGGAACACGCTCCGTCGGTTGATACTGCGTCAACGTGCCCAACCGCGTTTCACAGCATTGCTGTGCCTGACTCAGCCAAGCAATGTCAGCTTTTCGACACCGCTGTGGATGACAGTGTATTCCCCGCCAGCATGGTATATTTTATGGCGGACAATAAAGAAAACGTGATCAACTTCTATCAACAGGCGATCCCCGGGCTTACCGTTCATAGCACGTTCAACCAACGAACGCTGCTGGTTGCCAAAGACAACGCGATCCGGGTGGTAGTTTCTCCGGACGGCAATGGCACGCAGGTAGATATTCTGGTAACGGCCAAAAGCTAACAACGACCCTGACTGCAGGCATGTGTCCTTAACGCCGCGACACATGCGCTAAAGCCCGCTTTTTTGACACTCACATCTCTCGCAAATTTAACTTACACATACCTTACCCCCCTTACACAAATGCAGATTTCACGGGCTTTGCAGCGAAAGTGAAAAAGTCAGACGCATTGGCACTTCCCTTGCAAAATCCACTAGGAAATCACAGTCACCGACTTTAGTGTCATTTTTCTGACGCTTGTGACTGACAATAACGGTTTGTGAGGATCATTATGGAACTGGCATTAATTTTATTGATGTTGCTAATTGTGGTAGCCCTGGGTGCAATGAAACTGTCCGATAACGGTGTGGCTTTTCCATTCAGGCGAAAGACGTCGTTGTTTACACCGGCTGAGCAAACGTTTCTGAAGCTAATCGAGCAGGCTGTCGGCAATGAGTTTCGTATTGTCTGCCGGGTAAAGCTGAGTGATTTACTGCAGGTGCGTCAGGCCACGAACAAAAAGCAGGCCAGCGCAGCGCTGTCGAGAGCCTCTTCCCGTCAGCTTGATTTCGTGTTGTGTGATAAGCAGGACATGTCCCCTATTATGGCGATTGATCTTGTCCACAATCAGGGCAAAGACGGTTACAAGACCCAGCGCGACTGGTTTGTCTCTGGCGCATTAGATGCAGCCGGCATGCCGCTGGCAAGAATTAAGGTCAAGTCAGGTTACAGCGTGGATGATATTCGCGAATGCATCGAGCATAAACTGCTGCCTTACCGACGCATGCAACAACGTGTGGCACAAACGCCAACGCTGAATCCGGCAAAACCAAACCGCCCTACCCGCCCATTGCGTTCAAGCAAAGCGGCAGCGTAATACCGGTTATTTTTTCACGTGCGGACAGACGCCCCCTGTCTTCCGCACGGTTTTCATATTCCCACCTCCTCTCCCTGTCAGTTTTGGATATTTGCCAGTACAATTAGCGGAATCTCTTCCGCGGGTTACCGCGGCATAATGCTGTCAGCAGCAATAACAGGAAATGTACATGATCAAGATTGGTATTCTGGGCGCAATGGACGAAGAAGTGGCATTGCTTAAGTCATCGTTGAGCGACCTGCGTAAAACACAATGGTCTCACCTGACTTTTTTTGAAGGCACCTTGCACGGTGTTTCGGTCATTCTGGTTAAGTGCGGTATCGGTAAAGTGGCGGCGGCGTTAGCAACAACCGCGCTGATAGAACGATTTTCTCCGGATTACGTGGTTAATACCGGCTCTGCGGGTGGCTTCGATACCAACCTGACCATTGGCGATCTGGTTATTGGTAGTGAAGTGAAACACCATGATGTCGACCTGACACACTTTGGCTACAAATTAGGCCAGCCGGCCGGCGGCCTGCCAGAAGCCTTTACGTCAGACACGACCCTGGTAGAGGCTGCAGAGGGCGCCGCTGAGACGCTTTCCGGTTTACAACATGTTCGTGGTCTTATCTGTACTGGTGATGCGTTTATCGGTTCAGATGATGCTGTTGCCGAGCTAAGACGTAAATTTCCTGACATGCGCGCAGTAGAAATGGAAGGAGCAGCCATTGCGCAAACCTGTCACATGCTTGATGTACCGTTTCTGGTGATCCGCTCGTTATCCGATATCGCCGGCAAAACGTCATCCGTGTCATTTAAAGAATACTTAGATACGGCGGCCAAACATTCTGCCCAGCTGGTTATGGAAATGATCCGCAGGCTGGCCCGGAAAGCCGACTGAATTTTGCGCCATGGAGGCCATACTTACTAATTCAGTGCTCTCTTCGCTGGTGATATTGCTGGTAGCCGTGCTGCTTGACGCCGTGTGGCGATGGCCGGTTTCCTACCACCCGCTGACATTGATGCGCTTACTGGCCAGAGGGATGGGCAAAAAGGTCCTGCCATCGCGACAGGACGCCCCTGCGCAGCATTATATTTCCGGTACACTGGGAGCGGTTGTGCTTATCGCACCGTTGGTAGTTCTTACCGCATTGCTGGTTTACCTGGCAGAGTATCCGGTTTTTTTTGATGCCATCATCATGATCGCTGTACTCGATTTCAGTCATGAGCGGTATCGATATCGCCAGGTTGTAAACACCGTAGGTAAAAATAAAAAAGCGCTGAGTCGCGAGCTGGTATCAGCAATGGTGCTGCGCGAATGCGACAGACTTACCGACATTGGCATTGCCAAAGCCGCCATTGAGTCTCTGGTCCTAAAGTTTTATTACCTGTACGGCGCGGTCATATTCTGGTTTCTGGTAGCAGGACCCATCGCGGCGTTAACGTACAGATTGCTGCTGTTACTCTCCTGGGAATGGCATCCAAGGCGCGGAGGCTACCGCTATTTCGGTATGCCGGTAAGAAAATGCGTGCGCCTGTTAAACTGGATACCGTGTGTTTTGATGGCATGCGTCATGTTGTTAGTTACCGACATAGTCGGCGCAATCAAAGCACTGAAAAGTGCACCGGTAAAAGATCGCACATCCCTGCTGCTGGCGGCATTTGGCGGTGGCAACGGAATTCGGCTTGGCGGTCCTGCCTATTACCAGGGACAAAAATATCGCTATCAACGCGTCGGCGGCCCAAGAGAGGTCCGATTCTCTGACATGATTTACTGCAAACGCGCCATCATCCGCGCTGCGATTCTTTATGTCAGCCTGATCAGTTTAACATTGCTGGTAACCGGCATGTTGGCAAACCAGGTGGCGCTGCCATGATGCGTTTTTACTCCGTGTGTTTCGCTATCTGTATTTTGTCAGCCACCAGCGCGGCTGCCGCACCGCGCATTGTTACCCTGGCACCGCACCTTACCGAATGGGTTTACAGCCTGGAAATGGGCGATGCCCTGGTTGGCGTTAGTGCCTACAGCGACTATCCCGATGCGGCAAAGGCGCTGCCTCAGGTTGCTGACTATAATGGCGTCAACTTTCGCGCGCTTATGGCGCTCTCGCCTGATCTTGTGCTGGCCTGGGAAGGTGGCAACAAACCCCAGGATATTGCGCGGCTAAAGCAACTGGGTTTTACCGTATTTTTGTCTTCGGTGCGTACTCCTGAAGATATTGCAGATGAGCTACAAGCACTGGGTAAGCGGATTGATAAATCGAATCGTGCAGCAGCGCTGGCATCTGCTTACAGAGAGCAGCTTGCCTCGCTCAGAGCGCAATATCACCGCGATGAGCCGGTGCCGGTACTGTATTACTCTTGGACATCCCCATTAATGACCGTAGGACAAGATGCCTGGCCGAATCGTCTGCTGACGATTTGCGGTGCCCGCACCCTGTTTACTGATGCCCCAAACGACTACCCGCAGGTAAGCGTACAGGAAGTCCTTAAACGTCAGCCTGCGATATTAATTGCAGCTACCCGGGCGTCCGTGCAGCAAGCCAGCGCGTTCTGGGAGCCGCACCGGAATGTTTTGCAAGCGCCTCTGATTACCGTTGATCCGGATATTACCAGCCGGTTCACCCTGCGACTGCTACCTGCACTCAGCACACTTTGTCACTCGATTTCAGCCATCAGAGACGCCTGATTGTTGACGGGAAAACATTGAATTTATGCCCTGAAAAGCGTTACATTAGCCGTATCTTTTGAAGCCATCTGGCGTTCAGCGTCATCTTTACGGTTTTCTATGCGTATTTTGGTCGTGGGTATTCTTTTTGCTCTGGTCGTCATCAGCGGGTTTTTCCTGCAATGCGATGCCGTGGCAAAACAGCCCGTCAGTGTTGAAGCCTCTCCTTATCTCATCGAACGGGTCAAAAATGATGAGTGGCTGCTCATTGATGTGCGCTCGGAAGAGGAATATAACGAAGGGCATATTCCCGGTGCGGTAAACATGCCGCATGACCAGATCCAGTCTTACCTTGATGAACTTGATGGCTGGCAGGATAAACCTGTCATTGTTTACTGTCGCTCAGGACGGCGCGCTCAGCTGGCAATGAAGGTGCTTAAAGATCTGAAGTTTACCTCTCTGCGTTCTCTGGAGGGTGACATGCTGGGGTGGAGCGAATCCGGCTTGCCTGTCAGTCAAATGTAGTACTTTCCCCTTGCCCGTTTAACGGCGGGTATCTGAGAATTTATCACTTTTTTCTCTCTGCTCACGCATACCTTTTGGCTCGTAGCGCATAGCGCTGATGGCCTGCCTCACTTTCAGAAAAACCTGAGTAGTCTCTATACCGCGTCTTGTTCATGCTTCGTACGCGCAGTAAATGTTATATCCACAGCCAGGAAATACACTTCTTCTCAGGTATTTATATTTATTTGTGCTAATCCAAAGTTAACCTGAACTGCGTATAGGTGCTTATGTGTTGAGAAAAAAATATAAACGTGGTTTATGTGGACAACACACTGTCGATACCGACACTACTGTTATCCGGCACATTTATCAGATACGCGCCGTGAGATATCCGTTGCCACTGACATCAACCTGGCAGAAGCGGTACCGCCGTAATGGCTGACACCCGTTCGTATTTTTTTCTCACCCAACGCTTTTTCCAGCAGCGCCTATACTCGTTGCACACCAGTAACGATGTTATGCGCACACTCATTTACCCAGGGACTGGCAATGACGCGCTGGAAGCAAAGGAAACCTGAATACGTATCAGAATAAAGTGAGGATATTGTGATGTCGGAAAAGAGTAAGCAGGAGCATGACGGGGAAGAGGAAAAGGTCCGCGTCAATCCGATACCGTTTTATGGCGCAGTTATCGGGATTACATTTTTTGCCCTCTGGGCAATACTATTTACTGAAGCAGCCAGTAGCGCGATAGGTGCTGCACTGTCCTGGATTTCATCCACGTTCGGCTGGTTTTACTTTATTGTCGTTGTCGCCTACTTAGTGTTTGTTATCGTCATCGCACTCTCACCCTGGGGAAAAATACGGCTTGGGCAGGACCATACCCGACCGGAGTTTCCCTTGCTCACATGGGCTGCCATGCTTTTTGCCGCAGGCATCGGTATTGACCTCATTTTCTTCTGCGTCGTCGAACCGATCACTCAGTATTTAGCGCCTCCCATAGGTGTAGGAGAAGGGGCGGAAGCAGCACGTAACGCCATTGAGCTTACCCTTTTCCATTGGGGAGTATCTGGTTGGGGTGTCTATACGCTGGTCGGAATGACACTGGCATACTTCAGTTACCGACTGGGCTTACCCCTGGCTATCCGCTCGGCTCTGTATCCACTGATTGGTAAACGTATTTACGGCCCCATTGGGCATACCGTCGATATTGCCGCCGTTTTGGGTACCGTATTCGGACTGGCTACCAGCCTGGGTATCGGACTAATACAGTTGAACTATGGTCTGAATCACGTATTTGGCGTGCCTGAAGGCCTCATGACGCAAATAATACTGGCGTTGGTAGTGATTGTATTTGCCGCCATATCAGCCGTCACCGGGGTAGATAAGGGCATCCGTAGGCTGTCAGAATTCAATATGCTGCTGGCTCTGCTTCTGATGCTGTTCGTGCTGTTCGTTGGCGATACCCGCTTCCTGCTGAACGCGCTGGTTACCAATATCGGTGATTATGTCACCGGCTTTGTTGGCCTCTCCTTTGAAACTTATGCATTTGACCAGCCTACCGATTGGCTCAATGCCTGGACACTATTCTTCTGGGCTTGGTGGATAGCGTGGGGGCCGTTTGTAGGGCTTTTCCTTGCACGTATCTCACGCGGTCGCACTATCGCTGAATTCGTTGCCGGCACGCTAATCCTTCCATTGACCTTTATGATTGTCTGGATGTCCGTC
Source organism: Alteromonas antoniana (assembly GCF_019249295.1). GTDB lineage: Bacteria > Pseudomonadota > Gammaproteobacteria > Enterobacterales > Alteromonadaceae > Alteromonas > Alteromonas antoniana. The sequence continues at coordinate 42,451 of NZ_JAESDH010000031.1, read as the reverse complement.
ATGGGGAACAGCGCTATCGACATGGTCATGGGGGGCGCTGAAGAATTCGGTCAGCAAGCCATGAATAATCCGGGCTCAGCAATCTATCTGTTCCTGGAACAATTCCCGTGGGCTGGCCTGACCACGATTGTCGTTAGTATTCTGGCATTCATTTTCTTCATCACTTCAGGTGATTCCGGTTCGCTGGTGCTGTCTAATCTGACGTCGATTCTGAAAGACCCCTACAGCGATGCTCCTTCGTGGATGCGGATCATGTGGGCCACGATAATCGGGGTTCTGACCATTGCGCTGATGATGGCAGATGGGTTAACGGCCCTGCAAAGTGCTGTGGTGGTCACCGGATTACCCTTTGCTATTGTATTGTGCGTAATGATGGTAGGACTGGTGAAAGCGCTGCGTCTTGAAGGCTTAAAGCAACGTAGTATCGATGCCAATCTGCCTACCTTCCCGCACACGGGTGAAGGGTCGAAAAGCTGGACTGAACGTCTGCAGCGCGCCATGAGCTTCCCGAATGAGAAGCAATGCCAGGACTTCCTGGATAATGTGGCGAAGCCGGGTATGGAGGCCGTGAAAAAAGAGCTTGAGGCCCGCGAGCTGAAAGTGGATCTGATTGATCGCAACCACGCCGAAGAGGAATATCTGGCACTGAAAGTAGATTTACAAAGTGCGCAGGACTTCTACTACGAACTGCGACCCAGCAAGCATCTGATGCCCTCTTTCGCAAGAGGATCGGTTAAGGGTGATGAACGTTACTACCGGGTTGAGGTTATGCTGGTAGAAGGCGGTCAGGGCTACGACCTGATGGGGTATACCAAGGATCAAGTGATTGCCGATATCCTTGAGCACTTCGAGCGCCACATGCACTTCCTGCACGCGCAGCGCTCTCAGCCAGGTGCGAACGTAGAACTGTTCAAGCCCCAAAACGAGTAATGTCGTAAAGCGTGCTTCTGAAATTGACGCATTGATTCAAACGCTGCTTCCGGTTTCCCGGTTGCAGCGTTTTTATTGTGCTAATGGTAATGCAACGTTAAATCGCGTCAAAAACAACTTGTCTGGCGCGGATAGGGCCAGAATTCTGCACAAACGTGCCAGTGCGGTCTTTATCAGACAGAGACGTGGTGTAGTGGTAATAAATGATTGATGAGCATCCAGGTGCAGCACGCTCTCAACGTATTTTGAGATTGATTGCGGACGACAGCTAACAATAACTGATAATATACGCGCCAAATTTAGCGGATGACATCGATGCCAATGTCTCCGTCGCTGCACCGTGACTACTCAGGATAACCATGGCTCTTAAAGCAACCATATTTAAAGCTGACATATCGATTACCGATATGGACCGCAACTACTATAACGATCACAATCTGACTATTGCCCGACATCCCTCAGAGAACGACGCACGCATGATGCTTCGTGTAATTGCATTTATCGTCAATGCCCATGAGCGACTGCAGTTTACCAAAGGCTTATCTGATGATGACGTCCCCGACCTGTGGCAAAAGAACTTCAGCGATGAAATAGAGCTGTGGATTGAGTTAGGTCAGCCGTCAGAGCAGCGCATAAAGAAAGGCTGTAATCAGAGTCAGCAGATGATGATTTATTCTTACGCCGATAACAGCTTTGATGCCTGGTGGAAAAAAGAGAAGTCGAAGCTACAGCTAAGAAAGAATTTATCGGTATTTACGCTGCCGGAAGCTCTGGCTGCAACGCTGGCCAACGCCGTGCAGCGCTCCATGCAAATTCAGGTAACCATACAGGACGGACAAATGTGGTTAACCATTGAAGGGGCTGACGTGACCGAAAGCGTAGAAATAGCGATTGAGAAACACCTGTAATGAAAACCCTTTCCGCAGTACAGAAAAAACAGCAGGCCATTGTATTCAGTGTTGCCGACATGCTTGAAGCACAGGCCCGGGAAGCGCTTGATGGTATGGTGCAGTGCTGGTTCGACGTGCAATATCATCAATTTCCCGGCTCGCTGTTGCTGCGCTTTCAGTTTACTGATGAGCAGGCACTGGCTGCGGCGAAACCTGAAGTAAAGAAGTGGCAAAAACGTTTAAGCGCGGCCTTACTCAAAAAGGGCGTCGTATTAAAAGACATGCGCAGGCATCTCATCTTCACTGTCGACGGACCAGACGCGTAAATAACAGCATAAGTTTTGTCTGGCACAATGCGCATTCTTTCTCAGCGACCTGACCGTTCATCGTGTAAACTACACTTCCCGCAAAGGCGACAAACGGTTACTCTTTTTACCAGGGAAGACGGGGTCGCATCTTCCGTCGCCTTCCGCGATTTTCAACGCACCCAGAGTGTAGAGACAACTAAATATGTATAGAAACTGCTTAACGTGTATAGAGACTACTCATGATCATTGATATTGCTACGCCGGCGATGTTGTTCCCCGCGATATCCCTGCTGTTGCTGGCATATACCAACCGCTTTCTGACGCTGGCAACGATTATCAGAAACTTTGCCAAAGAAGAGCGCGACGAAAACACGCAGGCTCAGCTTAAGAATCTTCGCACGCGCATACAGCTTATCAAGCGCATGCAAATTGCCGGCGTTTCCAGCTTTTTCCTCTGTGTTGTCTCGATGCTGGCTATTTATCTGACCTACCAGAAAGTGGGCAACTGGGTGTTTGCCGCCAGTTTGGTCGCACTGTTATATTCACTATGGATGTCGGTGCGCGAAATTCTTATCTCAGTAGAGGCGCTGGACGTGCATTTAGATGGAGTAAAAAGCGATGACAACTGACATTAACGCTGAGGATATTGACTATCAGGAACTGGCCGAAGACCATTTTGCGGGCGTAATTACTCTGGGTAATGAGGTACAGGGAGACGGATACCTCAGCGAAGAAAGTCTCAAAGACATGTATGAAAAGAGCTTTCACGATGGCATAAATGCCAGTTGGGTAGCGCTTTATCAGGGCAAGGTTGTCGGCTTCAGACTAACCTATGCCCACTCAAAATGGCAGGAAGACAAGTGGTGTACGCCGGATGACTGGCCGGTCGATGCCACCAAAGTGTGTTACTTCAAATGTAATACTGTAGACCCTGCAATGCAGGGCACCGGCATTGGCAGCACCATGCTTAAACTCTCTGTGGAACAGGCTAAAAAGCAAGGCGCCCAGGCAGGGCTTGCTCATATCTGGCTGGCCAGCCCCGGCAACAGCGCCTATCGTTATTTCAGCAAAAACGGGGGCGTGCTTATCAAAAAACATGCTGATAAATGGCGCTACGAGTCGATTTATGAAGGCTATGACTGTCCGGTTTGTCCGGAACATTGCAACTGTGAAGGCGCGGAAATGTTACTGGAATTTTAAGTGTTGTACGATCCGCTTAAAAGCACTGGCGTCACACCGGATCTGCCTCGGCCTGACAGTTACTGGGCGTCCACGCATACCCCCGCATCGTACGCGCCACCTGATAGCGACATCCACACCCGCTTTGCTGTGATCGGCGCCGGATACACGGGTCTGTCAGCCGCGCTTGAGCTGGCCGAATCCGGAGAAGATGTCACGGTGGTTGATGCCCATGATATTGGTTTTGGCTGCGCCGGTCGCAACGGAGGATTTGTGCTTAAGGGCACCGGTCGCTACTCCCTCAGCGCCATTGCCGAAAAATGGAATACAGACATTGCGCTTCGGATGCGTGATGAATTTAATTACGCCGTTGACCTGCTGAAATCAAGGGTGAAGCAGTACGCTATCGATTGCGATATGCAGGCAGGTCCCTATCTCAAAATTGCGCACAACGCCAAAAGTGCAATAACGCTTGAGACTGCGCAAAAGCATAACCGCAGCACATTTGACAGCGACGAGACATTCGTCAATGCAGATGCGCTTCGTGATCACCTAAACATTCAGCATGCCTTTGGTGGCGTTATTCAACCCGGCCTTGCCTTACATCCGCTGAAGCTGGTTGATGGCTATGCAAGCGCCTGTCATCAGCGTGGCGTTCGCATTGTCACCCACACCCCGATCACGGGTATCAGTGATACAGGTGGTAAGTTCCAACTGCATACAGACTCACACAAGATCTCTGCTGAAAAACTCATTATCGCCTCAAATGCCTACACCCCGAAAGTGCTTCATCCCTGCGTCGATAAACGCCAGTTCCCGGTACAGTCCAGTATCATTGTTACCGCGCCATTAACTGAGGCACAGCGCAATGCAACCGGTCTCAACCGACCAATGATGATGATGGATACGCGAATGATGAAGTATTATTACCGCGTCTTACCTGATGGTCGTTTATTGTTTGGCGGACGGGGTGCAGTGAGTGCCAGTGAGCGCGGAGACGCCGCATCTCGCCTGCGTCTGGAAAAGGCCATGCAGTACAGTTTTCCAGCGCTTCATAACATCTCAACAGAGTATTTCTGGAACGGTTGGGTAAGCGTTGCGCTGGATAATCTGCCGCGCATTATGACGGACAAAGAGCGTAAAATCGGCTATGCCATGGGCTATTGTGGTTCGGGAGTTTCCTTCGCGGCACTGGCGGGTAAGCGCCTGGCGCAAAAGATGTTAGGCACGCCCGTCGATACCCGGTTACCGGTTTACCATGATCACCTGCCAGAATATCCTTTTTCCGGCATGCGACGCATTGCGCTGCGCGCCCTTTATGCCTGGGCGAAAGTGGCAGAGTAAGACTGACAGAAAAAAGGTTGCCTGTTAGCTGCTGCCGGTCACTTGCGTAATTAATCATAAACACGATCAAAAAAGGCGCTATCGAAGCGCCTTTTTTCTATCTTAAACGGGTAGCTCTGCAGGAAGCAATCCACGCGGCTCGCAGCCTGCCCGCAAAGCTTTTATCATTTACTTCAGGGTAATACGGGCAAACTTCCGCTTACCTACCTGATAGACATTCTCACCGGCCTGGTTAAGCAACAAACGGGTATCTTCCACTTTTTCGCCATCAATTTTCACTGCGCCCTGCTTAATCATACGCATGGCATCGGAGGTTGAAGCCACCAGGGACGCCTGCTTTAACAGGTTACCAATTGCGATCCCCTCCTCACCAAGCTCGATGTCCAGTTCAGGCATGTCATCCGGAATGGCGTTTTTCTGAAAGCGCTGAATAAAGTCCTGATGGGCTTTTTCTGCCGCGTCATCATCATGGAAGCGCGCGATAATTTCTTTTGCCAGCAGGATCTTAATATCACGCGGGTTTTCGCCACCCTCAACGCGCGCTTTCAATGCTGCAATCTCGTCTAATGGCAGAAAGCTTACCAAATCATAATAACGCCACATTAGCTCATCAGAAATCGACATCACCTTTCCGAACATCTCGTTAGGGGTGTCGGTAATCCCAATATAATTGTTCAGTGATTTGGACATCTTCTGAACACCGTCCAGGCCTTCCAGCAACGGCACCATGACAATAGCCTGCTGAGATTGTCCCTGCTCTTTTTGCAGTTCACGACCCATCAGCAGGTTAAAACGCTGGTCGGTACCGCCCAGCTCTACGTCGGATTCCAGCGCAACAGAATCCCAGCCCTGTACCAGCGGGTACAGGAATTCATGAATAGCAATCGGCTGGCCGGTAGTGTAGCGCTTTTTAAAGTCGTCTCTTTCCAGCATACGGGCCACAGTCTGACTGGCAGCCAGCTTGATCATGCCATCGGCACCCAGCTTGTCCATCCACTCAGAATTAAAGCGGATTTCGGTCTTTTCAGGATCAAGTATTTTGAACACCTGTTCCTGATACGTTTTAGCGTTTTCCAATACCTGATCTTTGCTTAAAGGCTTGCGTGTGACATTTTTCCCTGTAGGATCGCCAATAAGGCCGGTGAAATCACCAATCAGAAAAACAACATTGTGGCCTAACTGCTGGAATGTCCGCAGTTTATTAATAAGTACAGTGTGACCGAGGTGAAGATCGGGCGCTGTGGGGTCAAACCCGGCCTTTACGGTTAGAGGTTTACCTGATTTGAGTTTTTCAATTAGCTCGTCTTCAGGCAGGATTTCATCCGTGCCCCGTTTTATTTCAGCTAAAGCAGTTTGCCAGTCACTCATGTTTTATTCTGCACTCATTCGTGTTCGCGTTAAATTCCAGGTCGGGCATTTTACGCATCAGAATGAACCAATGAAAGACCTGACTGTCAAAAAGCGGATTTCCAGTTGGAAAGCGCATTTCTAATAAGAATGGATAATATGTTGCTTTTTTGAGCAATCCATGTAGAAAGACGCGGTAGAACGCGATATTCTCAGGTTAGGTAGTTATATGAGAATGATTTTGAAGAATTCTGCGGTTGTAAAAAACCTCAAACATTTACCCAAGCCCCATCGTACCGGTCTGGCGATCGCGTCCGCGTTTCTGGGTGCATTAATTTTACTGCCATCGGATCCGGTGGAAGCCAGCCGTCATCAGGAAGCTTTCACGCTGGACGCCGGTGTGCGTTATCCTATTGAGTTGTCGATTACCGACTCCCCCGACATTGTACTTACGGAAGATGACAGTAATTGGGATCGCTATGAAGTTCGCAGCGGCGATACACTGGCAAAAATTTTTAAACGCGCCGGCCTGAGCGCTCGCGATGTTTACAATGTCACGCAGGCAGGTGAACTGGCGAAAACGCTGGTTACCCTGTTGCCTGGAGACGAGCTCTTCCTGAGACCATCAGCCCAGGGTGGCTTCGGTGAACTCAAGTATCGCCTTTCCGCCACAGAGACGTTATTAATCCAACCCGACAAGAGTGGCGAAAAACTGATAGCCGATCTTGAGAAAAAAGATGTCGACGTTCGCTACAACTTTGCCCAGGGTGAAATTGACTCCAGTTTCTGGAATGCTGGCGTTGACGCCGGATTAAGCAATAACCAAATCATGCACCTGGCAGGTATTTTCGGCTGGGATATTGATTTCGCGATGGAAATTCGCCGTGGCGATACGTTTAATGTCGTTTATGAAGAGCACTACATCGATGGCGAGTTTGTCGGTTATGGTGATATTGTTGCCGCGGAATTTGTGAATCGCGGTGAGCGTTTTGCGGCCATTCAGCACACTGACGGTAACTACTACACGCCTGAAGGCCGCAGCATGCGCAAAAGCTTCTTAAAAGCGCCGGTAAACTTCAAATACGTCAGTTCAAACTTCACGAAAGCGCGCTTTCATCCGGTACAGAAACGGTGGAAAGCACACCGTGGCACCGACTATGTCGCGGCTGTCGGTACACCAGTCATGGCAACGGGTGACGGTAAAGTCGTCAAGTCCAGCTACGACAAGTACAACGGTCACCACGTGTTTGTGCAGCACGGCGAGAAGTACACCACGAAGTACCTTCACTTTACCAAGCGTGCGGTTAAAGTCGGTGAGACGGTAAAACAGGGCCAGACCATCGGCTATCTCGGCAGCACGGGCCTGGCGTCAGGTCCGCATGTTCATTATGAATTCTTGGTTGATGGTGTTCACCGCAACCCACGTACCGTGGAGTTACCGAAAGCACGTCCGATTGCATCCGAAGAGCGGGAAGAGTTTATGCAAATTGCAGAAAACCGTCTTGCACAGCTGGATACCACAAAGCGCATTATGCTAGCGATGAAGTAAGCCCGTGGCCTACTTCATCGGGCTGATGTCAGGAACAAGCATGGACGGCGTTGACGCCGTCCTTTGTGACATTTCCGAGAATAGCGTCCAAACAATAGACTGCGTTTCTTATCCTTATCCGACGCCACTGCTCACTATTCTGCACTCACTGTGCTCGCCCGGTAGCGAAGAAATTAATTTAATGGGGAGTGCCGACCGCGCTGTTGCAGATACCTTTGCCCGCGCCGTCAACCGACTGCTTGAGAAAAATCATCTTGCGCCCGACGATATCGTCGCGCTGGGTTCTCATGGCCAAACGGTCAGGCACCACCCTGGCGGTGTAGCCGTACACCGCGTTGCGTCAACCTTCGGTTTTACTCTGCAGATCGGCGATCCGAATACCCTGGCGATTCTGACCGGTATCGATGTCATCTCTGACTTCAGACGTAAAGATATTGCGCTGGGGGGTGAAGGCGCGCCGCTGGTGCCCGCCTTTCATCAGGCAGTATTCGCCCGCGAGCAGGCATCACGAACCGTAGTCAATATAGGTGGTATTGCCAATATCAGTGTACTTGCCCCAAAGCACAACTCACAAGGGGTTACCGGGTTTGATACCGGCCCGGGCAATACTCTGATGGACGCCTGGTGCAGGCAACACACAGGTAACCCGTACGATGAGGGGGGCCTGTGGGCTGCGGGCGGAACACCTGACAACCGCTTACTCAGGCGAATGCTGGACGACCCGTACTTTCACCGTAATGGCCCAAAATCCACCGGCAGAGAGTACTTCAATCTTACCTGGCTTCACGATGTCATAACACCTCTGGTTATCGCGCCCCAGGACGTTCAGGCCTCGCTGCTTTCACTGACAGCAACAAGTATCAGTGATGCTGTTCGTAGCCAGCCGTCTTCAGGAGATATCATAGTCTGCGGTGGCGGGGCGTTTAATCACACCTTGATGGACGCATTATCCCGGGCGTTACCTGATTGCCAGATATCAACAAGTAAAACCGTGGGTATCCATCCGCAGTGGGTTGAAGGCGCGGCGTTTGCGTGGCTGGCCTATGCATTTACACAGAAAATTCCAGGCAACGTTCCTGCCGTCACTGGCGCAAGCCGTCCGGCTGTTCTAGGCACACTGACCCCCGCTTCATAATACGTTTAACGAGTTACTGATTTGCCGCATGCGACGCCTGTTGCAATCCAATGTCGGCGTTTTTCTGTATTCATTGTCGATGCCGGTATCGCAACATGGCAGACAGCCGGGTATTTGCCTGTTCTCACGCAACTGACGAAGGTATTGCCACACTCAGTCGTACTGAATCAGGTTAAGAATACGCCTGTCATCAAAGCAACCCGCTGCAGCTGTCGTCAGTGACAGTTGGATACCAGGCGAAACAAAATACTATCGCCGGGCGAACCCGGCACAATGAATAAGGAAACGATGTATGTCGGACTCTCCGTTATTTCAGCCCGCTAAATGGGCTGATTTCACATTAAAAAACAGAATGGTGCTTGCTCCAATGACACGTGGGCGTGCAGGCTCTGACCGCGTCCCAAATAAGATCATGGGAGACTATTATGTTCAGCGCGCTGGCGGCGGGCTCATCATTTCAGAGGCGACGTCAATATCAGAAGAAGCGCTGGGCTGGGTGGATTCACCAGGGATCTGGACAGAGGAAATGGTTGCCGGCTGGAAATCGGTGACGGAGCGCGTTCATGTTGCTGACAGCCGGATGGTCCTGCAACTCTGGCACTGCGGACGTGCGTCGCACAGTGACTTTCATAATGGTGAGTTACCACTGTCAGCGTCTGCAGTAAAACTGGAGGGCGATCAAATTCACACGCCTGAAGGCAAAAAAGATTACGAAGTACCTCAGCCGATGACCCATGATGACATTCGTCGCACTGTTGAGGATTTCAGGCAGGCAGCAATTAACGCCAAAGCTGCTGGTTTTGACGGCATTGAAGTACACGCAGCCAATGGCTATCTCATCAACCAGTTCCTGGATGCACGCAGCAACCAGCGAGATGACGAATACGGCGGCAGCCTGGAGAACCGGTATCGTTTCCTGTCTGAAGTAATGGATGCGGTGCTTGAGATCTGGCCTGCGGCTCAGGTCGGCGTAAGATTATCCCCGAACGGGGTATTCAATGACATGGGGCATGATAGCTATCGCGATACTTTCACGTATGTCGCACAGCAGTTAAATAAGCTGAAGATAGGCTATCTGCATGTGATGGATGGCCTGGCATTTGGTTTTCACGAACTCGGTGAACCGATGACGCTGGCAGAGTTTCGTGCCCTGTTCGATGGTCTGCTCATCGGAAACTGTGGTTACGACAAAGAGACCGCTGAAAAGCGTATCGCTGATGGCGACGGGGATATGATAGCGTTCGGCCGCCCCTGGATCACTAACCCGGATTTACCTTATCGCTACGAACACAACGTGGAACTGCATTCGTTCGATGACCCGTCACAATGGTACGGTGGCGGTGCTGAAGGGTATTCAGATTATGACGAGTTTCGTGAGGAAAGCCACAGGACAGAGCTTGAAAAACTAAGCGAGTAACACCGTTTTATTGCGCTTATGTTTTAGTGATGCCCGCCCTCTGGTGGGCATCATCAACAACGCTTCGCTTTAACTTTCCGCTTTCCGCTTTCCGCTTTCCGGTAGGAGCATAACGTAAACGCGCTGTCTATCCTCAATAGAAAGGCTAAGTTCAGAGAAAAACAATGATATTACTGCACGCTGGATAATTTCAGTCCGATAATGCCGCTGATAATGAGCAACACACTCACCAGCTTTAACACACTTACAGATTCGTTAAACGCCATGATACCCACGATGACCGCGCCAACCATACCTACGCCAACCCATACTGAGTAAGCAACCCCCAATGGCAATGCTTTCATCGCCAGACTCAGGAAGTAAAAACTTGCCCCCATCGCAGCGAGTGTGATCACAGAAGGTAGCGGCTTGCTGAATCCATCAGTGAATTTAAGGCCTACCGCCCAGACGACTTCAAATAAGCCCGCGAGAATAAGTATCAACCAGCTCATGACTGCTCCATATTGGGGTCGTCCCCAAGAGTGTAAGAATGATGCAGCAAGGTCGTCCTCTGTGCATCGTGTGGATAGTAACAAGCGGTTGTTATGGATCAAGGTCCGTTTCATGAGGGATGGCGGTTACCGCCTGACAGTGAAACCACCTGTCAGCGCATATGTCTTAGCGCCAGAGCTATTGAACACCGGTACGTCCCCTGCCCTGCAAATGCCTCTGACGTGGCATACTGAGCGCAACAAACGGTCTCGCAACTTTTTACTCCAGTGACTGCTGAATGCCCGCCAGCTTTTCAAAACACGCCATCCAGCCCTGCTGGTGCTGGTCGCGTTCCTGCTCATTCACAAACCCTGAATGCACCAGCGTAAGCTGTGTGGTGTTATCGTCCTTCGATTCAAACTCGATATCTACCGTGGTGATGATCGATTCTTCGTCGTTGTCTTCCCATGCCCAGGACATCACCAGCTTTTCATTGGCCAGAATGCGTGTGTATTCACCGGTGAGTGTGTATTGCTGACCGGTTGGCTCTGTCATCTGAATGCGGTAACGGCCGCCCTCGGTAAAGTTCGACATGATTTGCGAGACCTGCACGTTTCCCGGTGCAAACCACTGAATTAACAGTTCAGGTTTGTGAAAAGCGTCGAAAATATGCGTCGGTGAAGCGTGGAATGTGACGTTGAGGGTGAAATGATACATGCCGATACCCGGTAGAAAATGCGAATTCTGAGTCTACAGGGTATCGGCGTTTTGTGCTATTCCTGAAGCAGTTCAGCGGTCTTCGGCACGCTGGAATAGTACTGTTCACACACTTCCATACTGACCCGCTGATAAAGATTATCAACGTCTTCCGGCGACATGAACTTTGCCGAAAAACCCGGAGCGTGTGGGTCGATAAAGTGGCGAGCAGCCAGCATGAAATGGGCGATAAGTTGCTTCACGTTGTCTGTCCCCATGGCTATGCGCATGGTTGTGAGTTCAATACCGGCCTTTTTCTGCTCATCAGGACTCAGTTCAGAATGCGAGGTGAGTGCAGGGCACAGAATAATGGTATTGGTCTGCCCGATGCTGACCTGATGACTGAATGCCGGCTCCAGCGCATCAAAGAAACGCACAAAGACTTCCCGCTCCAGCTCTGCTGGCGCCATATCCACGGTAAACAGCGCACATGGCCAGCCATGCGTGTGTTGTTTTTCACACAACCCGGCATTGTCATGAGTTACCACCGCGTGACTGTTCACACGCAGCTGCGGATGGGCATTCAGAAATGCCGTGAACACTTTCGTATTAATGACTTTGCTCTTGATACGCTGTTCCAGTGTTTTCATGCCGTTTAATACATCAAACGCTTTTTCCGAATCGAGAAACGCGCCTTTAATGTAATACACATCCCAGAACAGGGTCTTTGACCAGTCGTAACCGTTCATGCAGGCGCCTTTCGGCTGGAACATGCGATAGTTTTCCCCGATCACAACGCCGGCGGTGGTCGCGCCGCTGCCACAAATGTCTTTCGTGTAACTGTGAACAATATAATCCGGTCTTGCCGCTTTGTTGACGTGCTGCAGTGGCTGATGCAGTACCGGTGTTGCCAGTGTCGAATCGAGCATCACCAGCGAATCATTAGCGTGAGCGACCTCTGAGATCCCCGGAACATCCAGTACATAGCCATGGGGATTGCACGGCGACTCCAGATACACATGCAGGTTCGCACCATTGTTCAGTTTGTCTTCGTAAGTGTGACGGGTTTCTTCATAGAACGCCTCAAACGCCTCTTTGGTGTAACCATCAAACCAGGCCAGCTGAATGTTCATACGATTTTCACGGGCAAAATAATCGTGCAGTAACTGATACACGCCGCCATACACATTACGACTTACGATCAGCACGTCACCATGTGACAGCACGTTGGAAAGCAGACCATCAATCGCAGCCATGCCAGAGTTAAAATTCCAGGCAAGGTAATCTGCCGAATACGGGCCCGCTTCCATATCAACAATGGCATTGGCCAGTGAAATATTGGTCGGGTTGAGCAGCCGCGAATAAATCTGATGCGTAAACTCTTTGCCCTGGAAGGCATCGTCGACCCATTCAGTACAGGCATACACATAGGTTGCCGTGCGCACGATCACCGGCGTGGCCGAAAACAGTGCAGTGACATTGTCAAACAGCGGGTAATGTCCCTGCGAGCCGTTACCGCCAGATAAGCTCTGATACGTCGCGCGGAAAGGGTTTTGCAGCGTATCTAAGATTTTAGCTATCTGAAAGGACAGAAATTTCTTGGCATTGAAATACGCCAGACGGTCTTCTTTATTTAATGATTTCAGTGAGTTGCTGGTAATATCCCACAGCCTCATTACATCAGACTGCGCCTGATATAAATTTGTCGCGGTGCTGCTCAGTGCTTTACCATACTCAGAATCACTGCTGATACCGAAATGTTCCAGTTGTTCGCTTACCAGTTCTTCCACAGAGCCTGCAGCGGTTGTATTACGACGTGGCGACAGACATTTCGCGTGATCCAGATTGCTTGTCATGTAGGTGTTCTCTCATTGTTATTTTTACGAGAATGTAATTTGTTGATAACAATTTATAAACACACTGCGTGTTAACAGCTGATGATGGCGAGGAAAGATATCTTTACTAACGGAGCAGACATGCCGGACAGAAACGCCGAATTAACCATCCTTAGTCGGGATGCTGACTTACTGAAAAATGAGATTACTGCGTTAAATTGTAATGCGTTACGTATCGTTCAATGTGCTACCCGTGCCGACGATATTGATACAGATAAGGTTCACATTCTGCTGGCAGATCCGGATTTAGCGGTAAAGGTGGTAGAACAATGTCATCAGCTAAGGTGGTGTCAGTCGACCTGGGCAGGCAATAAACCGCTGCTGCAACTGGCCAAGCAGGATTACACCTTAACCGGTGTGAGGGGGATATTTGGCGAAAAGATGCGTGAGTATGTGTTTGCCTATTTGCTTCATTTCAGCCGGGATATCGATACTTTCAGAGCACTTGAGAGTGCGCCGCAACAACACCGCTGGATGCAACCCGCGCCGGGCACACTGCAGGGCACCACGCTTGGGATACTGGGCGCAGGCTCCATTGCGTCTTCGCTGCTACCCGTAGCGCATGCGTTTGGTATGCGCGTTATCGGCCTTAACAGCAAAGGCGAAGCCCAACCGGGTTACGATGCCATGTTTGCTTCTGCCGATAAGCAGACCTTCGCTGCAAAGTGTCATGCCATCGTGAACCTGTTGCCCGATACCAGCGCGACGGTTAATTTCATTGATGAGCGTTTTCTCAGTGCGCTGCCGGAAGGCGCGGTATTTATTAATGCTGGACGTGGCAGTGCTGTAGACGATTCCGCGTTACTAAACGCGTTAGATAACGGCATGTTGCGTGCTGCCGTGCTAGATGTTTTCCGTCAGGAGCCGTTACCGGCGTCCCATCCCTTCTGGTCACATCCTAAAGTATGGGTAAGCCAGCATACGGCAGCCATCTCTGCTCCCGAAGATGTTGCGCGCGTGTTTGCGGAGAACCTCGACCGCTATCTCAATGCCGAGCCGCTCCACTACCAACTGGATTTTGAACGCGGCTATTAGGACAGCGGCAAGCAGAACTGCGGGCACTCAACGTGTGAATGAAGCATGCCGTTAGCAGGTTTGCTGCCGGGGATCGGTCGCGGTCAGCTCAATACGATCCTCATGCTTTTCGCGAAAGGCCCGCAATCGCGGATAGTCTGTCAAATCGTGCAATTCTCTGAACTCAACCCAGTCAATCAGGGTGTACAGACAAATTTCAGGATAAGTCCATTTGCCAAACAGCCCGGCTGACAGCTGCTCTTCAAGGGAGGTGAACACTGCCTCAATACGCTCTTTCTGCAACCTGAAATGAAGCTCGTCACCGCTGGTGTCTATGTCCGAGCGGGCCAGCAACAAAAGCTGTACAAAGGAATCATTGGCCGCATCAATCAGCGTCAGCATATTTTCTTCGTCCCAGGTCAGCGGAGAGAAGCCAAATTTTTCAGACAAATAACCGTATATGACTCTGGAGTCGAAAATCACTCTGCCATCATCTTCCAGGCAAGGCACTTTCATAGCCGGGTTTCGTGAAGCCAGTAGCGCCCTGTCTTCACCGGAAAAAATCTGCAAGTCGACAAACTCATGGTCGGTCTGTGCTAACACCACGCGAATACGACGGACGTACGGTGATGTGGTAGAGCCATACAATTTCATGTTTCGTTCCCTTTTCACACCGGGTAAGCGAAAGAAAGCCCTGTGGATCCTTACTGCAATTACGACGTGGGCAAGGAGCACACATTCCCTGATCAGCGCATCGCGAAACGCGATGCTGCATCAATTACAATAGACGAGAAAAAAGCAGAGTGGCAAGCGCGAAGCCATGGGTTGGCTTCGCGATAAGATTATCAGACGCTAAAAGATGCGCCACATCCACACGTAGTGGTGGCATTCGGGTTTTCGACCAGAAAGCGTGAGCCATCAAGGCCTTCGACATAATCGACCACGCCACCTACAAGATATTGCAGACTCATGGGGTCGACCACCAGTGTGACATCGTCTTTTTCGATGGTCATGTCACCTTCGTTGACTTTTTCATCGAAGGTAAAGCCATACTGAAAACCAGAACAGCCGCCTCCGGTCACATACACGCGAAGTTTCAGCTCAGGATTTTCTTCCTCTGTAACGAGGGCTTTTACTTTTCGGGCTGCCGCATCTGAAAACTCGATTGGCAACGCGGTTTCTACAGTCATATATACCTCGAAGTAGGGTAAGTGCCAGTGCACTTAAAGAAGAGGGTAATTATCTAATACTTGAGTAGTTCTATCAACTATTAGACAGAAAATCGGAGAAAGAATCATTTAGCGCTGGTAGAGTCACGCTATATTGATTGAGAGTATCGTTGAACTGCGGAGTTCACAGCGTAATGTGGAGGGAGGCAACATGGAAGTGCCAAAGAGAACGTATCGAATAGCCGTACTGGCTATTTATGTTCCGCTCATTCTTACCGTTTTTGTCAGTTTCGGCACCGACATCCGCCTGTACTCCCCTGCAGCAATGGAGGTTGCTGAATACTGGATGAGAGCGATTAAACTGATTATGGTTTTATTCGGTCTCGGGCTGTTTACCTTCTGTCACCATTCCGTTGCTAACGCTATTTCGACGAAAGTTACCGGTACAGTGCGACGCAATTTCAACATCGTAAGCACCCATATTCTGGGTTGGATTCAGATACCATTACTGATATTGGGTCTGATATTTTTTTACCCTAAGGCCAGCGCACCAGAGAACTTTCATGCTGAAAATGTGGTTGGAGAGAAAACGGTGTATGTCTACTCGCACGCCTACGGCAGCTTTTTTATGCCACGTAAACAATTCTATCTTAAGTGTTCACTTCCGTTTCACCGCTACAAACAAATTTATATTGGTAAAGCCTTGTGGATGACGGAGCTCACTGTAGATATCGTAGACGGTGAGCTCGTTGCAAAGGGAATAACCGATCGTGAACCCGTCGAGCATCGCTTTCCTCTCCCCGAGCCCGGATGTCAGAATTGATGAAAGCTCCAGACAGCCCTGCTCTCCACGGCGGACGTATCCTGATTATCCTTGCACTCGTATTTTTGCCTCTGGCTGAAACGGTCTTTTTCAGCACAACCGGACAGTTACGCTGGCATTCGCCTGAACTTATGGGCCAACTGGCTTACTGGATACGGTTGCTAAAGATTGTCAGTATCAGTGCAGGGCTGTATCTGTTAACCAGAAGCGCAACCTATCTTCCTTATGGCGTTAAGCGTGGTGTACTAAAAGGGTTAATTGAAGTAAGTGTCATTCTGGCAGGCACGATTCAACTGGCATTTTTGCTTTTGGGAACAGTGTTTTTTCATTCGGATATCACCCACAGCCATTATCTGCACAAAGAAGCCTCCGGCGACGGCGAGACAGTTTACGTCTATACGTCTGACCCGGGAGCTATGGGCAAAGCATACCATCACATTTACGTGAAATGTTCGCTTCCGTTTGGCCGCTACGAATTACATAAGTTGGCCAGGGTTGACTGGATTGGCGACGTCGATTTGACCCTGTCACACGGTCAGGTTGAGCTAACCAGCAAGCGCAATAACGAGTCTGTTTCCAGCGATATCCGCGCCGATGCATCGGTTTGTAAATAACGACAATGGGTCAATATATACTGGCTTCCATCCCGGCTGTGCATCCGCCAGGCGCAAGCGGAGTTATACCTCCGGTTGAAAAGCTAACGTATTTACCAGCCTGACAGCCAGTCACGCCACACCGGCTGTAATCCCCCCCGGCGTATTGCCGCTGCAACCTCGGGTGTCGCCCTGGTATCATCAATCGCAAACTGCTCGAGCGCATCGGCAGGCTGAGAATAGCCTCCCGGCTGCGTGCTGGACTCAGCGCTGACTGCAGTAACGCCCAGTGAAAACAAACCATCCCGCATCGTAGCCTGCTCGCGGGTCGACAGGCTCATTTCCACCTCATGAAAACGTAACCGATAGGCACAAATTAGCTGTACAAGTTCTTTGTCACTGATTGGCATAACCGGGTCCACGCCACCGGTGCAGGGGCGCAGCCTTGGAAAGGACAGTGAATACCGGCTTCGCCAGTAACGAGTGCGCAGATAATCCAGGTGCAGAGCGGTAAACGCACTGTCTACCCGCCAGTCTGCCAGGCCAATTAAACTGCCCAGTCCGATCTTATCCATACCGGCCGCCCCCAATCTGTCGGGTGCTTCCAGTCGCCAGCGAATATCCGCTTTTTTGCCACGAAGGTGATGCCTGGCGTAAGTCCGCGCATGATAGGTCTCCTGGTACACCATCACCCCGTTCAGTCCGGCTTCATTGAGCTGTGCGTATTCAGGCGCGGACAGCGGCTGCACTTCAAACATTACGTAACTGAAATACTGCCTGATTACAGCCAGCGCCATCTTAAAATATTCCATGCCGACTTTGGTTTCGTGCTCGCCAGTGACAAGCAAAATGGTGTCATACCCTTTGGATTTAATAGCCTCACATTCGCGTCTGATCTCGTCCTCACTGAGGATTTTGCGACGTACTCGGTTACTCATTGAAAAACCGCAATAATCACACTCATTAGCACACAGATTTGAGAGATAAAGCGGAATGAAAAGGCTAAGCGTATTGCCAAACCGTTGGCGTGTGAGGTGGTGTGATTTTACAGCCATGGTTTCCAGATAGGGCGCGGCAGCTGGCGATAACAGTGCCAGAAAGTCATTATGGTCAATCACCTCGGCCCGAAGCGCCTTTTCAACGTCTGCTGCGGTTTTACTGTAAAGCGCCAGTTGCGTGTCTTCCCAGCTTGCTTGTTGCCATTGTTCGTAAAAGCTCATAACGCATCCAGAAATGATGTCATAGGACTCGTGGCGCTTGCCGGCCCCACTGATACCGTGCCTGGCCCGGCGTTAAAAGCACGTCGCCCACAAATAACGGCTTCACGAAATGCTCTGGCCATTTCAGCGGGATCCCGCGCTGTCGCAATTGCAGTGTTTACCAATACGGCATCCGCGCCCATCTCCATAGCTTCGGCTGCGTGACTGGGGGCACCAATCCCGGCATCAACAATCACGGGCACTCTGGCCTGTTCAATGATGATTCGAAGAAAGTCCCGGGTTTTCAGACCCATATTTGATCCTATCGGTGCCCCAAGAGGCATGACTGCCGCGCAACCAACGTCTGTTAATCGCTGACACAACACGGGATCCGCGCCGCAGTATGGCAATACTGTAAACCCCTCTTTCACCAGTTTTTCAGCAGCGATTAGCGTCTCAACCGGATCGGGCAACAAATAATTCGGATCAGGATGAATTTCAAGCTTGAGCCAGCTCGTCCTTAATGCTTCTTTGGCCAGCCTTGCCGCAAAAACCGCCTCTTCAGCGTTTCTTGCCCCTGAGGTATTCGGCAGCAGCTTCAGGCCCAGGTTTACAATCGGAGAGAGAATGTCATCATGCGCGCTGTCAGGCATCAGCCGCTTTAAGGCAAGCGTCACCAGTTCACTGCCAGAAGCAGCCAGCGCGCTTTCCATCGCCTCGCCACTGGCAAACTTGCCACTGCCTGTAAGCAAGCGTGAGCGAAAGGTATGTCCGGCAATCGTCAGCATAATTATCCTCCGGCCACGACAGTGACAATATCCACAACATCACCGCCATGTAAACGATGTTCAGACCAGTTTTCCCGGTGAACAATTTGCTGGTTCACGGCAACCGCAATGGCCCGGGTTTGACTTTTTTGCGCCTTCACAAGCGCTGCAACAGTAGCTTCTTCATCGATTTGTATTGATTGATTATTTACTGAGATTTGCATACTCCCTCCTGACAGTGTGAGCAGTGCGCTGAAGCGGGAAGATAAAACTGCGACCACGTCATACGTGCGCCATCAAACGTATGCAACACGCCCCAGTCTGAGTGTTGTCCGGTGAGGACGCGAATAGCCTGAAATGCCTGACTCGTACCTATAATGCCTACCAGTGGCCCCCATACGCCGGTGCGTTCACAAGCTGGTCGCTCTTCGGTGTCTGGCGGGTATAAACAGGCATAGCAGCCATGCTGCTCGGCAGGTTTCAGACTCATCAACTGGCCATGCAGGCCTTCCGCAGCACCAGTCACTAGCGGGATACCAGCCTGATAACAGGCCTTATTAATTATCCAGCGACTGGTCAGATTGTCAGTACAATCCAGCACGACATCGCTGCCTGCAACCAGCTCCTGTGCGTTATCCTTATTCACCCGCAACGTTTTTGCTTGTATCGCAATCGTATTGTTTAACTGTGATAGGGCCTTAGCAGCATTGTGCGCCTTTTCCGCCCCTATCTGCTCGCTGGTGTAAAGCACCTGACGCTGAAGATTACTTAGCTGGACCGTATCATCATCCACCAACACCAATGTGCCCGCCCCCGCTGCAGCGAGATACTGACTGGCAGCACATCCCAACCCGCCCAGTCCAATCACCGTGACCCGGGCACACTTCAGCGTCATTTGCTGCTCTTCGCCAAAAGTATCCAGACATAGGGATGCGCCGTACCGTAAGTACTCGTGATCAGTCAGCATCAGATACCTCCTCACCGGCAACATCATGCGTCTTTCGCCCCAGCTTTTGATTAAGCGCATCCACTGCCTCGCGAGCGTTCTTCGATGTGGTGATCGCTGTCACAACAGCGACTCCATCCGGCTCAGCTCGCACAACGTCATCAATATTGCCAAGCCCGATACCACCAATCGCGACGGTGGGAATACCAGTAGGTTTTATTAATTTCACGTAGCGAGCCAGACGCGTAACCCCCTGGGGCGACGAAGGCATTGACTTCGTTTGGGTTGGAAAAATATGTCCAAGTGCAATGTAGGAGGGCGAATACTGAAGTGCGATCAGGATTTCCGTGTAACTGTGTGTAGAAATTCCCAGCCGCAGACCTGCGCGTTGGATAGCGGCAATATCCGCACTCGACAAATCTTCCTGCCCGAGGTGGACACCAAAGGCACCGTGCTTTATCGCAAGTGCCCAGTGATCGTTAATGAACACCTGTGCGTTGTAGCGTTTACCCAACGCTATCGCTTCACAAATAGCGTCTTCCACTGCTGCTGACGGCTGCGCTTTAATTCGCAACTGAAGAGTCGTCACTCCCATCACCAGCAGTCGTTGTAACCACGCCACAGAATCTACTACAGGATATAAACCTGGCGGGTTGTTCAGCGGAGCAAAGGGAGCTGACGCAGCAGGTAAATCTGTACGCCGAATGGAAGGAAAAGTATCAGGCAAGTGCGGCCAGTGGGTGTGTGCAACCGGACCCGGACCCCGGCCAACGCCTGATGCCTGTTGCAGGCCCTGAGTTACATACGCACTGGCCAGTACCAGGCAATCTTCCGGCGGATAGTGATTTGCCGCAAATGCCGCAATAGCGGAAGACAACGTGCAGCCGGTACCGTGGTCATGAGAGGTTTTTATGGATCGCTTCTCCAGTTCAAACTGACCATGTTCAGAAATAAAGTAGTCACGCCGATTGTGGCTGAGCTCCGCCGAAAGTCTGTTTCGGGAAACACCATTTGAAGCAACGGCCTTCGACTCGCTATTATCTGGCGCGACTTCATTCTGGGCTACATCGTTCGGAGCGACACTATTCAGTGCGACACCATTCGGTGCGACACCACTCGGTGCGACACCATTCGGTGCGACACCATTCGGTGCGACACCTGTCACAAGTGTTGCTTTTGCGCCCTGCCGACAGAGCGACAACGCCGCCTCGCGCAATGTGTCTTCTGTCCCGGCACTCTGGCCCGACAGCATTTCAAGCTCAGACAGGTTTGGCGTAACCAGGTTTACCTGTTTTAACAGCGATTCGATGTCTTGCGGCTGAAGCTCAGACAGTACGTCATCTTGTGTGGAAACCAGAACCGGGTCCCATACGATAAAGGGGCGGGCTATCTGTTCAGGCCAGCTTTCCAGAAAGCGAGCGATTGTTCTCAGCTGCTCGCTATTGCTGATTAAACCGATTTTAATTGCTGCCGGCGCAAGGTCGTCCAGTAAACAGGAAAGCTGGCTGTGAAGCTGGTCGCTGGTTAAAGGATACAATGCCTGCGTTTTCACCGAATTCTGCGCAGTTACTGTGGTGATCACAGTGCATCCGTGAACATCAAGCGCTTGCAGGGTGTGCAAGTCGGCCTGGATCCCCGCCCCTCCGCCGCTATCTGAGCCGGCAATACTCCAGACAATAGGACGGCTCACGCGCTGGCTTCCTTCGCAGCAACATCCAATACTTCAATGTCAATTCGATTACCTGCGTATTGGCGAACTTCATGGGAGATTTTCATTGAACAGAATTTAGGCCCGCACATTGAACAGAACTGCGCGGTTTTGTTCGACTCCTGAGGCAGGGTTTCATCGTGATACGCCTTTGCTGTTACCGGGTCCAGCGCAAGGTTAAACTGGTCTTCCCACCGAAACTCAAACCGTGCCTTTGACATAGCGTCATCGCGTGCCTGTGCTCCCGGGTGACCTTTCGCCAGATCGGCTGCGTGTGCTGCAATCTTGTAGGCTATCAGCCCCTCTTTTACATCGTCTTTGTTTGGCAGGCCCAAATGCTCTTTAGGCGTTACGTAACAGAGCATGGCACAACCAAAAGCGCCTATCATTGCCGCGCCAATGCCCGATGTTATGTGGTCGTACCCTGGCGCGATATCGGTGGTCAGGGGCCCCAGCGTATAAAACGGCGCTTCATGGCAGTGCGTTAACTGCTCGTCCATATTTTCTTTGATTTTATGCATTGGTACATGACCCGGCCCTTCGATCATCACCTGCACATCATATTCCCACGCAATTTTCGTAAGTTCACCCAATACGCGAAGCTCAGCAAACTGCGCCTCATCATTGGCATCAGCAATAGAACCTGGGCGTAATCCATCGCCCAGAGACAGAGAAATATCGTAGCTGGCACAAAGCTCACAAATTTCGCGAAAATGCTGATACAAAAAGCTCTCGGCTTTGTGCGCCATACACCACTTCGCCATGATGGAACCACCACGCGACACGATACCAGTGACCCGATTAGCTGTAAGCGGGATGAAGTCATGTAATACGCCAGCATGAATCGTAAAGTAATCCACACCCTGCTCCGCCTGCTCCTCGAGTACCTGGCGAAAAGTCGGCCAGTCGAGGTTCTCAGCGATGCCGCCAACACGCTCAAGGGCCTGATAGATAGGCACTGTGCCTACGGGTACCGGGCTGTTGCGTAAAATCCATTCGCGGGTTTGATGAATATTTCTGCCGGTAGATAAGTCCATAATGGTGTCGGCTCCCCAGCGAGTCGCCCATACCAGCTTTTCAACTTCTTCCTCGATAGATGACGTTACTGAGGAATTCCCAATATTGGCGTTCACTTTCACCAGAAAATTGCGGCCAATGATCATAGGTTCAGATTCGGGATGATTATGGTTTACCGGAATAATCGCACGGCCCCGGGCAACCTCATCGCGCACGAATTCGGGAGTCACAGGGTTCGGCAGATCTTCCCGGCCAAGATTTTCCCGCAATGCCACAAACTCCATCTCAGGGGTAATCAGCCCCCGGCGCGCGCTGGCAAGTTGCGTCAGACCCAGTTCAGGATGAAGTCTGCGCTTCTCCACCCAGTTTGCCCGGCGCTTTTCAAGACCTCGGCGCACATCCACTTTCACCCCGGGTTCACCATACACGCTTGATGTATCGTAAACGTCCACCGGAGGATTGGAGGGCAGCGTCTCACCCGGCGTCGGCTGATGAAGGGTGTCACTCAAATGAATGCGACGGAATGGCACACGAATATCATCTGCTGAACCGTGAATGAATTCACGGGTTGACTGCGGGAAATAATCACCTGAAAGGGTATTTAAAAAAGATTCCGCCTGCTGGCGACTCTGACGTTTTGTAGTTGACATAGCATACTCTCATTGAAAAGTTCGAGTTGCTTGTCAGGAGTGTTGAACAGAGCCTTTGCCCGAATCCGGACACGGATCCTGGCGATGACTCTCTTGTTCCCTTCGCAGGTATTAGCCTGATCAGGTTCAACGGATCCCGCAAACGCGGTCTCAGCCTGCTTAGAAAAGCGAGGCACTCCGACAAGATTCTTTTTTTAGTCAAACAAATATTTGTCGGTTACGCAAGAGCGCTTTTTGCGGGGTCTGGTGTGACTACATACCTGTAGAAAAGGCGCCACCTCCTTTTATTTTTATCGACTAAAAAGCACTGCTTATTTATCTCAAAGACAGCCCATCATTTAAATAACAAGGCCCTATGAAATAAAAGTAAAAATAAGATAGACAAGATAAAAAATACTCCGTACTATGATTGGGCTTTAGATAATTAAAGCTTTTTCTACTACTGCACTGTTTTTTCTTCACACTCCTTTTTCCCAAAAAGTCGTTTAAAGATACTCACCTGCTTTATTAGGCAAGTCATATCTAACGCTTGATGGCGAGTAAATTAATATTTCGCCGCACATTTTTTAAAAAAGGTTCCTATTATGTCTAATTCTGTGAATGGTACAGTTAAGTGGTTTAACGAAGATAAAGGTTTTGGTTTTCTGACTCAGGACAACGGTGGCAAGGACGTTTTCGTTCATTTCCGCTCAATTGTTTCTGAAGGCTTCAAAACCCTTTCTGACGGTCAGGCTGTGAAGTTTGATGTAGAAAATGGCCAAAAAGGCCTGCAGGCGAACAACGTAGTTGTTCTGTAAATTCCTGCCATATTCTGAGCCGGTTTCTTCCGGCTCTTTTATCTGCTTCCTGCCGACAAAAAAATCCCCTATCAAGATACAAAAGTGAGAACTCCTATTAATAAAAACAGCCTCAATCAAGGCGAAATAAAAACATTTCCGCCTGTAAAAAATATCTCTGTAAATAAATATCATGTTGCGTTTACTGATACAAAAAGCAAAAAACAAATCCAGTTTGAAAATAGTCAGCAAACGAAAAGTTTTATAAAAAGATTATTGTCCTTATCAGAACATAAAGAGACAGTAGCCAACTAGTTTTACCGCAGTGTTTGCCCCGCACTGACACTCTCGTTTCTTTTTATACACTCCTTTCAGCTTTTTCTGCTTCCGCACTCATCCGCAATCTGACTTTTATCATGCCAGTCATTAATACGGCAGCATTCGGTGAATGCAATCATGCGGCTCAGGCCATCTAAAACTCCAGCCGCAAGACATGCCTGATTAATTTTTTGTGTCATCGTTCGCGATACATTGACTTATACGCCAACACATACGAAAATTCACATATGTTTTATTTCGCATATGTTAGCTATGGATCCTTGCCAGTTCTACAAATGCCTTGCTGATGACACCCGATTGCAGTCTATGCTGCTTATACAGCATGCAGGAGAAGCTTGTGTGTGCGATCTGATGACCGCGCTTAAGCTCGACCAACCTAAAACTTCCAGACATCTGGCGTCGCTACGAAAGTGTGGTCTTTTGCTGGATGAACGTCGCGGGAAATGGGTGTACTACCGCTTACACCCGGATTTGCCTGAGTGGGCGCGAGGCGTGATCTCACTCACCGCAGATCATAACCCCGGATATTATTCGGATTCGCTGAAAAGGCTGCAGGACAGTCAGAACAGCAGGGTCTGTTGTTAAGAGCGATTGATCTTTGATGCCCGAAGATCAACAGCGCCTGAGGAGAAAAACGTAATGAAAATTCTGTATATCTGTACCCACAACCGGTGCAGAAGTATTTTGTCTGAGGCTATCACTAATCAGCTCGCTGACTGGGCGATTGAAGCCCGCAGCGCCGGAAGTCAGCCTGTAGGCGAAGTCCACCCGCTAAGCTTGCGATACCTTAAGGAAAAAGGGTATCCAACCAACGATCTTACCAGTCAGTCGTGGGATGACTTTGAAGATTTCGAGCCTGATGTTGTCATTACTGTCTGTGACTCAGCAGCCGGTGAGTCCTGCCCGGTGTATTTCGGCAAAAGCTGCAAAGTGCACTGGGGTCTGGCCGATCCTTCTAAAGTTGAGGGCAGTGAAGAGACAATCTCGCGGGCCTTCGATGAATGTATTCATGAAATCGAAAACCGCGTTAGTAAACTGGTCACGATTGCCCGGCATTGTAATAGCAGGGAGTCGCTACAGGCTGCGCTTTGCCAGGCAGGTGCGCAGGCATGACTACCTATGACACTCTTCCGAACATAGAGGCAAGCTGTCTTGATACGCCGTCGACGAGCAATTTTGCCAAACAATTCACTACCCATAAGCCAAAAATTCTGTTGCTTTACGGCTCATTGCGACCGCGGGCATTCAGCCGTCTGGTAGTAGAGGAAAGCGCCAGGATATTGCAGCACTTTGGTGCTGAAACCCGCATCTTTAATCCCGACGGGTTACCGCAAACCGATACTGAAGATGCTTCTCATCCTAAGGTACAGGAATTACGTGACCTGATGATGTGGTCAGAAGGTCAGGTATGGTGCTCGCCGGAACGTCACGGCTCAATGACCAGTATTTTCAAAAGCCAAATCGACTGGGTGCCGCTGAGTGTTGGGGGTGTGCGTCCCACACAGGGAAAAACGCTGGCAGTCATGCAGGTCTGTGGGGGCTCACAATCATTTAATACCGTAAATCAGTTAAGAATACTTGGCCGCTGGATGCGTATGGTCACCATCCCTAATCAGTCCTCGGTTCCGAAAGCCTTTATGGAGTTTGATGATAACGACAGGATGAAACCATCGCCCTACTACAACCGCATTGTCGATGTGATGGAAGAGTTGATGAAGTTTACGTTGCTGCTACGTGACAACAAAACACATTTTGTCGATCGTTATTCAGAGCGGGTAGAAACTGCAGAACAAGTAAGTCAACGCGTTAATCAGCGCAGCATTTAGGAGCGATACATGGGACTTTTTGAACGATACCTGAGCGTCTGGGTGGGACTTGCGATTATTGCCGGAATAACAGCTGGTACACTGGTACCTGGCTTTTTTGAGGCCGTTGCCGGAATTGAATATGCGCATGTAAATCTGGTGATAGCGGTACTTATCTGGCTGATGATTTTCCCGATGATGGTGCAAATCGATTTCGCTTCCATTAAGGATGTAGGAAAGAAGCCTAAAGGGCTCATCCTGACCCTGGTCATAAACTGGCTAATCAAACCTTTTACGATGGCCCTGCTTGGCTGGCTGTTTTTCAAAGGCGTGTTTGCCGACTGGGTCGATCCGCAGACAGCCAGCGAGTATATCGCGGGTATGATACTGCTCGGTGTTGCGCCCTGCACAGCGATGGTGTTCGTGTGGAGCCAGCTTACCCGCGGCGATGCCAACTATACCCTGGTACAGGTCTCGATAAATGACGTGATCATGATTTTTGCCTTCGCGCCGATTGCCGGCTTGCTGTTGGGCGTGACCGACATTACGGTGCCATGGAACACCTTGCTGCTTTCCGTTGTGCTGTACGTGGTAGTGCCGCTGCTGGCCGGCGCCTTTGTTCGCAAAAGCCTGGACAAGGGCAGTGATCACAGTCGGATAGACAGCTTCCTTGCCGCCATGAAGCCCTGGTCCGTTATCGGACTTCTGGCCACGGTTACGCTGCTGTTTGGCTTTCAGTCTGAGACAATCCTTTCACAACCTGAAGCCATTGTGCTGATAGCCATTCCGCTGCTCATCCAGACCTATGGCATCTTCGCGCTGGCGTATTGGCTGGCAAAGTGGCTGAAGCTTCCGCATAACGTCGCCGCGCCAGCCTGTATGATTGGCACCTCGAACTTTTTTGAGCTGGCAGTTGCCGTTGCCATTTCTGTATTTGGATTGCAGTCGGGCGCTGCGCTGGCAACCGTCGTTGGCGTACTGGTTGAGGTACCGGTAATGTTATCGCTGGTGTGGTTTGCAAACCGCACACGCCACTGGTTCGCATAAGCCCTCAGCGCTGGGGCATATCAAAAATACTGGCATCGCCACTGAATAGAAAACGACTAATCAGTGGTGATGCGCAACGTTATGAATCGAAAGCCCGGTTATCCTTTGCGCATTGGCTCTTCTGCGCTCTGATGTTTATCAAGCATAGACGTCTCTGACATTGTGCTTTCCTGAGTCGCGCTGTCATGCCATGAGATCGTGCGCTGATAGTTACCGCGTAAAGTCGTGTATTGATAAACATCAGTTTCAAAATGCAGAAATTCAGGTTCAAACTCTTCGGGCAAGCTGAAATTCACATTCACGGTTTGGAAGTACTTAAAGCGATATTTGACCGTGCCCTCAGGTAGGAAACCGGCCGAGCCGGCCTCATAGGTCACCCTTTCGTTATTCAGGTTGCCGGTAATACTGATTGCCAGATCTCCCTTCACGATCGCACGATTATCGCGCTGCTGCAGCAAAACAAAACGCAACTGGTATAAATTAGGCGTGTTCGTCGCAAATACCTGCACGCCATCAATGTAAAACCCGTCCTGCGTGGTCTCCGGCGCCATTACGTTTTCGTAGAAGTCCAGACGCGATCGCAAATCATGCAGCTCGTCCTGTAACGCCGATTGAATATCGCGTTCACTGCCTGTCACCTGCCTCGCCAACTGAAGCGCCACCTCAAGTTGGTTTACGCGTGTTTTGAGTGCGGCATTTTCTGCCTCCAGCAGCGCTTTAGTCTCAGCCATGGCTTCGCTTTGTTTGCTGTTGTTATCCTGCAGGTAACCAGCTAGCTGGTAGCCAAAAAATGCCATTGCCATCAGTGCTGCCAGCACCAGTAAGGAGAGCCTGAATGCGCCATAGCGCGCTTTTAACTGCTCGGGGGTCATTATCATGTGTCTGTTTTATATACCATAAGATGATGATTACCAAGCAGTTGTGATAACATGCCCGGTATGTAACGGAATCACTGTACCACACCATGCGCCTGTCGGCTTTAAGACAAGAACTTGCTCATCCAAGAACCTCTGTTCAGCTGTGTATTCTGGGCATCATCGCTGGTGTGAGCGCGGCAATGCTGATTATCCTGTTCCGGCTTTGTGTAGAGTGGGTAGAAACCTCTGCTTTCGGTACCTTGGGTAGCTGGTTTGATAACCAGTGGCCGGTGTATTTTCTGATGCCACTCATCAGCGTGCTGCTGATTTTGATAATTGCATTTCTTACCGGCTTTAAGCACTACCGAATGGGCATTCCGTTCATTATTCACCGGGTGAAGTACTATTATGGTCATGTGCCCTTCCGGACCACTATAAATCAGTTTTTTGGCGGCATGCTGGCATTAGCCGGCGGCTTTGTCGTAGGTCGGGAAGGCCCGTCTGTTCACCTTGGGGCAGCCGGCAGTAGCTTTCTCGGGCAATGGCTGAGACTGCCTTACAACAGCATCCGTATTCTCGCCGGGTGCGGCATTGCAGCAGGCATTTCTGCATCCTTCAACACGCCGTTTGCTGCCGTCATTTTTGTGATGGAAGTGGTGCTCCGGGAATACAAAATACATATGTTCGTTCCTGTCATGCTGGCAGCAGCCTGCGGCTCTGTACTTACTCGTATGGTTTTTGGAGAGATTAATGAGTTGTCATTTCTCTCTTTTGCTGTGTTCAGCGAATGGATGTATCTGTATCTGATTGTTCTGGGAATTATCCTGGGGATGCTGGCAACCCTGTTTAACAATCAACTAATGCGTATTATGACGCTATTTCGTCCGGTCAGTATGATTTGGCGTCTTATCCTTGCCGCGCTTATTACCGGCGCTGTCGGTGTGGTATTACCCGAAGCCCTCGGCGCAAGTTTTATAGATGTAGAGAACCTGTTTGACTCACAACCCGGCATGCTTATTCTTACCGCGGTGCTGGTGGCAAAATTTGTTCTCGCGGTCTGCGCGATTGGCCTGGGAGTTCCCGGCGGAATTATGGGGCCGGTGATGGTTATAGGCATGCTGGCAGGCGCGGTACTACTGCTCCCTCTGTCGTCTGTGATTAACGTACAGGAATACACCAGCAGCTTTGCACTACTGGGGGTTGCCGGCATGCTGACAGCTGTGCTTCACGCCCCTTTGGCCGCGCTCTCAGCAGTGATGGAATTGTCGTATTCGCCGCAAATCATTCTGCCTGCCATGTTGGTAATAGTGCCTGCGTATGTCACAGCAACACAGTTTTTTGGTAACCGATCGGTATTTATTCGCCAGCTGGATTATCAGAACCTGCCATACGCTATTTCGTCAATCCGGGAAGCCCTTGAGAAAACCGGTGTGCTTGCCGCTATGACCACCGAATACAAGCTATTCATTGATGCTCCGGAAAAAGCGATATCGGATTACCTGGAGAAGAACCCCACGGACATTGTGGTACAACAATCCCGGTTTGAAATTGATGTGCATTACCAGTTGGTACAATACAATGTCAGCCTGGAGCACGATGCCCAAGCGCTGACCTACCATGATATGGAGGGTCTCAGCGGGCAAACGACCTTGCACGAAGTGTACGAGAAGTTAAAAAATTCACGCTCCGGAGCGGTATTTATTTACGATAACGAACCCGCAGAAATTCAGGGCGTAATCACCTGGAATATACTGCAAAGCTTCCTGCAAAAAGCGAGATACTAAGAAAGATATTTGGCCAGCTAACAGGAACAAAGGAATACGCAAACCAGTGGCGCAAAGACGTCGTCTTAGCGCAAGTCAAGGGTACCGGGGACTGATAATCATGATGAGATTGTTAACATGCAACGGTTACCTGCCAATTCGAAACAGCGCCGGCACTGCCGGTAATCACGGATAAGAGAAGTCGTCATGTCTATTTTATGGTTAAAAGCTCTGCATATCTTTTTTATGATTGCGTGGATGGCAGGGATTTTTTATTTACCCCGGCTGTTTGTCTATCATGCCAACGCCACTTCTCAGGACGTCAAAGACCAGTTCATTATTATGGAGCGCAGATTATGGTTTTTCGTCACACCATTTGCATTCCTGACCCTGTTTTTCGGTATCTGGCTGATAGCAGTATATGGCATGGACTGGTTTCGCGCATCAGCCTGGCTTCACGTAAAAATCACACTTTTACTTGCAGTATACGGTTATCACTTCTATCTGTTTAAACTATGGAAACAATTTTCACGTGATGAAAATCGCCATTCATCGAGGTTTTATCGCATTCTGAACGAAGCGCCGGTTTTAATTTTACTGGCAATTGTTATTCTGGCGGTGGTAAAACCGATCTAAATGTCGATGTTTACGATACAAGTGAGTACTCATAGAAATTGGCGCTGTATGAGTACCACTTTTATCTAATCGCTAACACCGTTCTACAGGCAGTGAACGACCAAACATCAGGAAACATCATGGACGTGAGTAATAAACACCTCAAATACCTGTTGGAACGAACTGACAGCGCCTTTAACGCGCTACGCCAGCAACCCGAATCTGCCGAACTCAGCACAGCGTACGAACAGGCCCGCATTGAACTTGATACCTATGTAGCGACGTTACGCAATACGCTTAGTCAGAGACAACATCAACGCTGAAGCTTATGCTAAACGTAGTTAAGTAAACGAGTGAATTCACGCTTATCTGTGCATTTGGGCGTGATTATGGCTATGCCAGGATGCAACTCCCTACTGACGACACAAAGCACGCAGAGGCGAAGGCTTTTATACCAATCCGATATAATGCGTGCTCACTATTACAGATTGGTATTAATCGACTATTCAGCTTATTGCCGCTCAGGCATCCGGAATTTTGTTATACATTTCAAACTGATTAGGCAACGCCTGCGCGAGATCGCCGGACAGAGTCACGTATTCCTGAAGCATCGCCGGCAACTGTCGCCACAATACAGGAAGATTAGCACGCAACTTCTCAGCATTTTCTCCTGAGCGTTGTGATAATGCCAACTGATGTCTGGCCAGCGTGGAAAAGAGTTTGAGACAGCGCGCCAACCGGGTTGCAGGATCCTCTTCATCGGCCGATAAGTTTTCTTTTTTCGCCTTTCTTTCCCATGCATTTCGCCATATCGACTCCAGCAACTGATGCCCTTTTAGCAGACCTCCCAGCCAGAGTTCGAGCGACTCAGGTATTGTCGCTCCCTGCTGCCAACGGCATGTCAGCGGCAAATAATTATCTTGCGTACGCATCGCGCTAAGGTGATTGCGCAGCGTCTCCATCAGGCATTCAGCCAGTTCATCCACATCCTCGCTTACCATGGTGCTGCCCGAATGCTGAATCAACCAAGGCATCCAGGTTTCCGGCATAGGTATCTCCGGCGACGCTGCGACAGCAAATATCATCCCATCCATCTCGTAGTAAGATGGCAGGATAGCGCTGAATTTTGGCAGAGCACTGAGCTCCTGAAGAGTTTTCACGCAATCGATCCCTTAATCAAATAAACGAAGGCCGGTTCACTTGCAGTGGTTCCGCTAAAGCCGGTATCCTGCCTGAAGAAAGTACGAATGCGTCTGAAGTTTCGCGGCAAGTCCTGCACATATGACCGGCTTGCAAGCTACGCTTAATGCCAGAGAGTCTGACGCCAGAAGCGCCGGCCTTTGGAAGACATACAGCCAGGCACCTTTCGTCACTAGCCTTTTCTGACTTGACCTGCCAAACGACGAAAGCGTGACCGGGTGAGTTTCCAGTCTGCAATCCGCAGTGACGTCAGAGGTATTCGAACTTTCCTGAAAACCGATAGTAACAAGCTCCTACAACAATAACCAAAATCACGTGAGTATTATATGGCAAAAGACAAATCCGGTTTTATCATCGCAGCCGCCTTTATCGGCCCCGGCACAATAACCACGGCCAGTCTGGCTGGGGCGAACTTTGGTTTTCATCTGGTGTGGGCGCTGGTGTTTTCAATAATTGCCACCATTGTGTTACAGGACATGGCCGCCCGATTGGGGATTGCAACGGGACAAGGACTGTCATCGGGGATGAAAGACATGATCCGCCATCCCTGGCTGCGAGGCTTGTGTATTGCACTGATTGTCAGCGCTATTGGCATTGGAAATGCCGCTTATGAATCCGGAAACCTAACCGGCGCAGCCATTGGATTAAACGCGTTTTACGACCTGGGAACGGCGGGTTGGGCGTTGCTGTTGGGCGTGCTTGCGGCACTGCTATTATGGACAGGACAGCATCAGTGGATTGAATCGGTGTTGGTTGCGCTGGTATTTATCATGGCTGGTGTGTTTTTTCTCACTCTGCTGGTCGCTTCCCCTGACTGGGGAGCTATGTTGGCACAGTTTGCCAGCCCCACGCTGGATGTCGGGGCCATTACCACGATTTTGGCACTAATCGGCACCACCATCGTGCCTTACAATCTGTTTCTTCACGCCAGCCTTGTGGCTAAAAATACCCGGGGACAGGATAAAGCCAGTGCAATTCATGCTTGTCGCAAGCAATCGGCTACCGCCATTTCTATGGGTGGGCTGATTACACTGGTTGTGGTTGCTACCGCGATGACCGCGTTTTACCAGCAGGCCGCAACACTGGATGCAGGAAATATCGGCGAGCAGCTAAAGCCCGTTCTGGGTGACTGGGCACAGGCCTTTTTTGCATTAGGGTTATTCTCCGCCGGACTTACCAGTGCGATCACTGCTCCCCTGGCTGCTGCATTTGCGGTCTGCGGCGCACTCTCACTGTCGGATGATATGAAAAGCCCGGCCTTCAGGCTCGTCTGGGGGCTGGTTATCGCGTGTGGTGTCGCGGTTGCCAGCCTTAACTTTAAACCGCTTTCCGCCATCCTTTTTGCTCAGGCCGCGAATGGTCTTTTGTTGCCCATTATTGCCATCTTTTTGCTGGTCGTTATGAATAAAAGCAAAGCGCTGGGAGAGTTTAAGAACGGCACCTGGAGTAATTT
Organism: Alteromonas antoniana; assembly: GCF_019249295.1. Classification (GTDB taxonomy): domain Bacteria; phylum Pseudomonadota; class Gammaproteobacteria; order Enterobacterales; family Alteromonadaceae; genus Alteromonas; species Alteromonas antoniana. The sequence continues at coordinate 9,549 of NZ_JAESDH010000031.1, read as the reverse complement.
GCTGGGGATCATCGTTGTATCCGTCGTCGTAGGACTGGGGGGATACAAGTTAATCAGCCTGTTTGCGTAACCGTCTTCACGCGATGAGGTAATTAACACAGCTAATTAACTTTGATATGTCAGAGCGCGAAGGAATATCAGCCGTGAGAGAAAACGGGGCCGACGTTTTTCGTCAGCCCCGCCTGCATGGTGCGGTTAAGCTATGAAGCCAGCCGGTCAAGAATGTCCTGCAGCATCGATTTCGAACAACCGAAGTTAATACGGAAATGTGTTTTTTGGTTAAAGTCTGCGCCCGGGGATGGCCCCACACCTTTGGACTCAGCCCACTTCTGAACGTTTTCAACACCGAGGCCGCTGGCATCTACCCAAGCCAGGAAAGTCGCTTCGTTCACATGTACGGATAACCCCTCAATCGCATTTATCGCATCTACTACCCTCTCCCGGTTTTCCCGCAAGTATGCAAGCTGGGCCTGATGCCAGTCATCACACTGCGTAAAGGCAGCCTCGGTAGCCACCAATCCCATTAAGCTTACCCAGGGCACAATGCCGGCTGCCGCTTGCGTAAACTGCATGCGTAATTTGCGATTAGGAATAATAGCGAAGGCTGCGCCCAGACCGGCGATATTGAACGTCTTGCTGGCCGCCATCAGCGTCACACTGTTATCTTTAAGCGCCGCTTCCCGTCCGGCCGGAATATGCTGGCAGCCTGGCTCTAGAATTAAATCGCAATGGATTTCATCAGAACATAACGTCACATTGTGTCGCTGGCAGATATCGGCAACACGGTTCATCTCACTCTGGGTCAGCACCGAACCCACCGGATTCATAGGATTGCAGAGGATAAACAACTTACAGTCAGGGTCGGCGGCGCTGGCTTCAAGCGCATCAAAATCCAGTGTCGGGCGGCCATTCTCCATAACCGTGCCGATGTCAACGCGCACCAGCCCATTAAGCTTAGGCGCAGCCAGTAACGGTGGATAGTTAGGCGTCTGCACCATCACCTTGTCGCCGGGCTCGCAGTACGCCTTGCACGCAGCATTAAAGGCCGGCACAACACCCGGCATCCAGACAATCCAGTCGGTATCGATATCCCAGCTATGCTTGTCTCTCAACCAGCGCTGAATGGCCTTAAGGCCGGGTTCGAACTGCCCCGGCAATACATAGCCTAAGTTACCGTGTTCTGTTTGCGAGGAAATCGCGTCAAGAATGGGCTGCGCACAGCGGAATTCAGTGTCAGCGACCCAGGCTGGAATAATGTCCTGCCCTTTGTACTTTTCCCATTTAAAAGAATAGCGCGATGTTCTGTCTGGAGTTTGATCAAAAAGCGGATTCAACTGGATGTCCTGATGCTGATTTTTCATAACATCAGTGTAATGGCTGCGCGTAGAGGAAACTAGCGTCTTTTTATCTCATCTCTTTATTACTTAAGCGAAAATTGTCGTTCGTATAGGTTTATATCCCCCAAAAAACCGTCAGCCCCCGGTAGTTATCTCCAGCACTTTACCGGTAAGTTCTGTCATGCTGACCGGCTTTGCCAGAAAGCCAGATGCCCCCAGCTTTCGGGCTGAAATCACAAGGTCCCTGCTGGCTTCGGAGGTGACAAGTAAAAACGGCACATTCAGCGATGACGCGTTGCAGGTTTTTAATAAGGTCAGGCCATCGTAATCGGGCATTTGATGATCACTGATAACCAGATCAATTGACGCATCAGTCTGTTGTAAAAGAAAGTCCCGGGCCGCTTTACTGTTATCAAACGCAAATACTGTCGCCCCCAAAGTGTTTTCCAACGCTGCGGTAATCATTTCCAGTGTGATCGCGTCATCTTCAACAACCGCTATCGATAATGAGGACATAAACCACCTATCCTGTTCGCCTCTTTTCAGCATATCGGTATTAATGGGTTTCGCAAGCTCGACATTAGTGTAATACCAGTCCGGCTATACACGTCGACTGCTTTCATTGCGGACTGTGTCCGCTTTATTTTTTGTGCTGTCTTTTTTGTGCAGTATGACTAGGAAGAACGTAGCAAACAATGGCGGATATCCCCCTCCGCACTGGCTACAAATTCGCTGTATCAGAAAACAAAAAAGGCAGTGCATTACTGCAACTGCCTTTTCCCACAATGATGCTGTTAACCAGCGTGCATATGATTAGTCTTTTTTCTCACGAGACGCGCGCTTACGCTCGTTCTCTGTCAGAAGTTTCTTACGGATACGAATGCTCTTAGGTGTAACTTCTACCAGTTCATCGTCATCAATAAACTCCAGCGCCTGTTCCAGTGACATTATGACAGGTGGTACCAGGGTTTGCGCTTCGTCCGTACCTGAGGCACGTACGTTTGTAAGTTGCTTACCTTTCAGTGCGTTTACGGTCAGATCGTTGTCGCGGCTGTGAATGCCGATAACCATACCTTCATAAACTTCTACACCGTGACCAATGAACAGGCGACCACGCTCTTGCAGGTTAAACAGCGCGTTTGTCAGTGCTTTACCTGGTGCGTTCGCGATCAGTACGCCGTTCTTGCGCTGACCAATCTTGCCACCTTTATGTGGGCCGTAGTGGTCAAACGTGTGATACAGAAGACCAGAGCCAGAAGTCAGTGTCATAAACTCTGTCTGGAAGCCAATCAGGCCACGGCTTGGAATGATAAAGTCCATACGAACACGGCCTTTGCCATCCGGCGTCATGTTGGTAAGGTCAGCTTTACGGTAGCCGAGCTGTTCCATGATGGAACCCTGATCTTCACTTTCGCAGTCAATAGTCAGGGTTTCAAACGGCTCTTCAATGTTGCCGTTCTCATCTTCCTTCAGGATAACTTCAGGACGAGATACGGCCAGCTCGTAACCTTCACGACGCATGTTTTCAATCAGAATACCCAGGTGCAGTTCACCACGACCCGACACACGGAATTTATCCGGGTTCTCGGTTTCTTCAACACGCAGCGCCACGTTGTGCACCAGTTCGTCATTCAAACGGTCAAGGATATTACGTGAAGTTACGTATTTACCTTCTTTACCAGAGAATGGCGAGGTGTTTACCTGGAATGTCATAGTTACCGTAGGCTCGTCAACCGTCAGAAGAGGCAGCGCTTCTACCGCATTTACATCACACACGGTGTCAGAGATTTTCAGTTCGCCCAGACCCGTTATAGCAATAATGTCGCCGGCACTGGCCACGTCAACTTCGTGTCGATCCAAACCAAGATAGCCCAGTACCTGACCCACTTTCCCGTTACGGGTTTTGCCGTCAGCGGTCGCTACCGTTACCTGCTGGTTTACTTTGACTTTTCCACGCTTGATACGGCCAACACCAATAACGCCCACATAGGAGTTATAGTCCAGCTGCGAGATTTGCATCTGGAACGGACCATCCAAATCCACATTCGGCTCAGCCACTTTATCAATAATAGTTTCGAAAAGTGGTGTCATGTCAGTGCCGGTCACATCTGATTCGTGTGCAGCCCAGCCGTTAAGCGCTGAGGCATAAACCACTTCAAAGTCCAGCTGTTCGTCGGTGGCACCAAGGTTGTCAAACAGGTCAAAAACCTGGTCCATTACCCAGTCGGGGCGCGCGCCCGGCTTGTCAATTTTATTGATAACCACAATTGGCTTCAGTCCCTGCGCAAAGGCTTTTTGGGTTACGAAGCGAGTTTGTGGCATAGGACCTTCCTGCGCATCAACCAGCAGCAGAACCGAGTCAGCCATCGACATAACACGCTCTACTTCACCACCGAAATCGGCGTGCCCGGGAGTGTCAACGATATTGATGCGGTAACCGTTCCAGTTAATAGCAGTGTTTTTTGCCAGGATCGTAATGCCACGCTCTTTTTCGATGTCATTAGAGTCCATCACACGTTCTTGTGCTTCGCCGCGGCTTTCCAGAGTGCCGGACTGCTGTAACAGTTTATCTACCAGCGTAGTCTTACCGTGGTCAACGTGGGCTATGATGGCGATGTTCCTTAACTTACTAATATCGTTAAGGTGTGGAGTAGACGTCATGTATAAATCTCAATTCAAAAAGACCTGTGGGACCGAAGTGGCTTCCGTGGCGCTGCGATGATCCGCATAGGTGGGGTAAAAATTGGGCGCGATTATATAGGCTATTGGGAGTAAATAACAGGCGCGAATACGATGTAGCCAAAAATTAATCTGTGCAAAAGCTGTTCAGATTTTTGATGCGGTAGATAAATCACGTTAGCTCAGCCGTTAAAATAATGTCTATACAACGCGTTAGCTAAAAATCCTCTGGCATGTCTGGAAGCGAAGCGGTCTTTGCAAAGCACACCGCTTAAGACAGAAACACAGAAAGCATCGCGCCACCACATCAATTGCGACGATATTTTTACGCCGACTCACGTTACGATATCACGCAACGGCGACAATTTTTTTTAACTCGTTTAGCAAAGCCACTGAAGTTAGCGTAAAGTCAATCAGGCAATGTCTACATAGCGATGAAAACATTGCACGCATTTGGAGCGAGCAAGCACCATTATGGTGCAATAATTCGTACTTTCCATGCCGTTGCGGGCTGCTATCCCCGATAAATTCGCCTTGAGATAGCTGGCATGAATATCGCTTCCGTTTTTCTATCTTGTTGAGGCGAGACTGATCGCTTCGCATTTTTACATACCAAACCTGGAGGACACGATGTCAGTAGAAAAGGCATTAGAGCTAATTAAAGAAAGTGAAGCGAAATTTGTTGATATGCGCTTCACCGATACTAAAGGTAAAGAACAGCACGTATCTATCCCTGTGAGTCAGATCGATGAAGAGTTCTTTGAAGAAGGTAAGATGTTTGACGGCTCTTCAATCTCAGGCTGGAAAGGAATCAACGAGTCAGACATGATCCTTATGCCTGATGCCAGCACTGTCGTCGTCGACCCGTTCGCAGAAGAAGTTCAGGTTAACGTAACCTGTGACATTCTTGAGCCTTCAACAATGGAAGGTTACGAGCGTGACCCACGTTCTGTTGCCCGCCGCGCTGAAGAATACCTGAAATCTACCGGTATCGGTGACACCGTATTCTTCGGTCCGGAGCCAGAATTCTTCATGTTCGATGACGTGAAATTCCACACTGACATGGCCGGTTCTTTCTACAAAATCGACTCCTCAGAAGCGAAATGGAACTCAGGTGCCGAATTTGAAGGCGGTAACCTTGCTCACCGTCCTGGCGTAAAAGGCGGCTACTTCCCGGTTCCACCGGTAGATTCAGCGCACGACATCCGTACTGCTATGTGTATGGTAATGGAAGAGATGGGTCTGGTTATTGAAGCTCACCACCACGAAGTGGCAACCGCGGGTCAGAATGAAATCGCATGCGAATTCAACACGCTGGTGAAGAAAGCTGACGAAATTCAGATTTACAAGTATGTTGTACATAACGTTGCGCACGCCTATGGCCATACGGCAACCTTCATGCCTAAGCCGCTGGTTGGCGATAACGGTTCTGGCATGCACTGTCACCAGTCTATTTCTAAAGATGGCAAGAACATCTTTGCTGGTGACAAGTATGCAGGTCTGTCTGATGAAGCGCTTTACTACATTGGCGGTATCATCAAGCACGCACGCGCAATCAATGCGTTCTCTAATGCATCGACTAACTCGTACAAGCGTCTGGTCCCTGGCTTCGAAGCCCCGGTTATGCTGGCGTACTCAGCGCGTAACCGTTCAGCGTCTATTCGTATCCCTTACGTAACCAGCGATAAAGCACGTCGTATCGAAGTTCGTTTCCCTGACCCAACAGCTAACCCTTATCTGGCGTTCACTGCCATGATGATGGCCGGTCTTGACGGGATTAAGAACAAGATCCACCCTGGCGACTCTATGGATAAAGATCTGTATGACCTGCCTCCGGAAGAAGCAGCTGAAATCCCAACAGTTGCCAGCTCACTGGAAATGGCACTGGAAGCGCTTGATAACGACCGTGACTTCCTGAAAGCCGGTGGCGTTATGACTGATGACATGATTGATGCCTACATCGATCTGAAGATGGAAGAAGTGACTAAGCTTGCCATGACAACTCACCCGGTTGAGTTCGACATGTACTACAGCGTATAACCTTACGCTTGCAACAATACGAAAGCCCGCAAATGCGGGCTTTTTTTATGACTGAGACTTGTCTAGTATCATTGTATCGCATTGCGAAATTTACGAACCCGACACATTGTTCACTGCATCTATGGTGTCGCTGCCCTGCTCATCCATGTCATGCGACAAAAGCGGCGAGGGAATTATATGGCACTGAATGTGTCTTACTCACTGATGGATAGCTGCAAACGAGGCTTTATGAAACAGTTTATTTCTCCTTTACTACTGCTTACTGCGTTGACCCTGCCGGTAATGGCGCAAGATGTCTATAAGGTAGTGAAAGAAGATGGCACCGTGTTGTATACCGACACGCCGGTGAAAGGCAGTGAGTCGGTGACTATGCCGCCGTCTACGGAGAATGTCTCAGAATCGATTGCTGATCCGGCCATTGTCAAACCCTCAGCCACAAACTCCAGCGCCAGGAAAGACAAGGTTGAATATAGTGTCAGCATCACCACTCCCCAGCCCGAAGCCACCATCCGCAATAACCTTGGCAACTTCACTATCACCAGCACTGCAACACCAGCTAACGCTGGCGGCCGCTTTCAGCTTTGGTTTGATGGCAGCGTAGCAGAAACCAATGCCACCGGTATGTTCCACCTCAGCGGAATTAATCGTGGCGCGCACGACTACTACATTGAATGGATTGACAATAAGGGCAAGACTCTTGCATCTACAGAGAAACAAACGCTGTATTTGCATCAGGCATCAGCGTTAATTAATAACAATTAGCGGTCAATCATAGCGCAGCCCCCGCACCATTGCGGTTCATACAGAAAACCGTGAAATATTTTATTTCACGCTAATCTGGCAGAGCGCGCTACAATGCACCAATATCGTGCAACAGGAGACTTGCTCGGCATGCAAGCCACCGAGTTTGAAACAAAACAGCTGCTAAACAGCCTTAATACCGCACTTGTCATGATCGACAGGCAGCTGAATATTATCTATGTTAATCACGCTGGCGAAGCCTTATTTGAGACAGGCAGCAAACAACTATTCGGACATCCCTTGTCTGAGTGTTTTATGCCCGAAAGCATTGATACTTCAAGATTGCGGGCGGCGTTCAGGCGCGGCGAAGACTTCACTGAAAACGAAGTTAAACTGTGTTTTAAAGATAACCGGTTTGTGCTGGCGGATCTCACCGTAACCAATCTGAATATCGATGGTCAGCCACGCTTGCTGTTTGAGGTTAAGAAAATCGATCAGCAGCGAAAAATATCCCGTGAAAACCTGCAACACGCACAGCATTATGCGGCTCGTGAATTGGTTCGAGGTCTGGCGCATGAGATAAAAAATCCCTTAGGTGGCATCCGTGGCGCGGCACAATTGCTTGAAAAAGAGCTTCCGGAAGAACACAAAGAATTTACGCAAATGATCATTGAGCAGTCTGACCGCCTGCGTAATCTGGTAGACCGCTTGCTGGGGCCAAACTCGCTGCCGCGTCTGCAGTGGAGTAACCTCCATCAGGCGCTGGAGAAAGTGCGTAGCCTTATGAATGTGGATGCCAGTAATGCCATCACCATCATCCGGGACTACGACCCAAGCATTCCGGATATCCATATTGATCAGGATATGATTCAGCAAGCCGTGCTGAATATTATAAGAAACAGCGTACAGGCGCTCACAGAAAACCGCACGCCGGATCCGCAAATTACTATCATCACCCGCATAGAACGACAAATGACCATTCAGGGAAAACGACATCCCCTGGTTGCTAAAATAAAAATCGTCGACAACGGGCCGGGCATTCCCTCTGCTATCAAAGATACGCTGTTTTATCCCATGGTGAGCAGCAAGCAAAATGGTAGCGGTCTGGGCCTTTCCATCGCTCAGACACTGATTAATCACCACGGTGGCAAAATTGATGTAGACAGCCACCCGGGACACACCGAATTTGTACTCTACCTCCCTATCGACAGAAAGGAGCCAACGAATGAATAGCGAATCCGTATGGATCGTTGATGATGACAGCTCAATTCGCTGGGTCATTCAAAAAGCGCTGCAAGCAGCAGATATTGCTTGTCACTGTTTTGAAAACCCGCAGGACCTGTTACTTCAGCTACAAAGCGGACAGTCGCCTGAGGTCATTATCTCCGATATCCGTATGCCTCAGATGGACGGCATGACACTGCTTCAGGAAGTGCATGCAATTAACCCAATGATCCCGGTCATCATCATGACCGCCCACTCAGATTTAGACAGCGCCGTAAATGCATATCAGAGTGGCGCCTTTGAGTACCTGCCGAAGCCTTTTGATATTGATGAAGCCGTGACACTGACGCAGCGAGCACTGGCGCACGCCCGTGAACAATCGCATCAGAACCAGGTACCGCAGGATGAGACCGTCACAGAAATCATCGGTGAAGCGCCGGCGATGCAGGAAGTGTTTCGCGCTATTGGACGTTTGTCACGTTCATCTATCAGCGTGTTAATTAACGGGCAGTCTGGTACGGGTAAAGAGCTGGTAGCGCACGCGCTGCACCGTCACAGCCCCCGCGCAGCAAACCCTTTCATCGCCTTGAACATGGCAGCAATTCCGGCCGATCTGGTCGAGTCAGAACTCTTTGGCCATGAAAAAGGGGCCTTTACCGGCGCACAAAATGCACGCCAGGGTCGTTTTGAGCAGGCCAACGGCGGCACGCTGTTTCTGGATGAAATTGGTGATATGCCGTTGGATGTGCAAACGCGTTTGCTGCGGGTGCTGGCCGACGGTCAGTTTTATCGTGTAGGCGGTCATCAGTCGGTATCGGTGGATGTCCGAATCATTGCGGCAACGCATCAGAACCTCGAAAAGCGTGTGATGGAAGGTAAATTTCGTGAAGATTTATTTCACCGCCTGAACGTGATCCGCATTCACATTCCATCGCTGTCTGAGCGCCGGGAAGACATTCCGCTTCTGGCTCGCCACTTCCTTCGCCGCGCCGCCAAAGAGCTGAACGTAGAGACCAAATCGTTAAGCAAAGAAGCCGATAAGCTGATGATGCAGCTGCCCTGGCCGGGTAACGTACGTCAGCTTGAAAACGTGTGTCGCTGGCTAACCGTGATGGCCAGTGGTCAGGAAGTATTACCCAGTGATCTGCCACCAGAAATTCACTCTGAAGGCACCGCAGAGAAAGGGAATGCACAAAGTGGTGACTGGCCCGAATTGCTTGCACGATGGACCGACAAACAGCTTCGTGACGGCCATTTCAATATTCTCAATGATGCCATGCTGACCTTTGAGAAAATCATGTTGGAACGCGCGCTTCAGTATACTCATGGTCACAAGCAGGAAGCGGCAAAGCGTTTGGGGTGGGGACGAAACACACTGACGCGGAAACTAAAAGAGCTGGACGTGAAGGCCTGATAAACTCTGCGCGGTTCTGTGGCATCCGCCACTAACCATTGTGTCGTCCTAATATAGGTTGACAGTTATTAGGCCAGCTCTCGAAGCTGGCCTTTTCTATTGTGCACTGCGTTA
>NZ_JAESDH010000030.1 GCF_019249295.1 Alteromonas antoniana | reverse complement strand
GTGCGCTTAGGTCTTTGATTACTTGAAGTTGTCATAAAGAAGTCCTCTTTATGTCTACGTATTTCAGGACGGGACAAACAGCACAAAAAGGGCCGGATGTTATCCGGCCCTTTTATGTTTCTGTCACAACGATTTTTCTTATATTTCTATAACGTATTGCCATCGGTAACGCTTTTAAAAACACCAGCGCTATGGCGTGATACTACCGGAAGTCACCGGCATCCAGTTCGTGCTTTTTCATCAGCTTATGCATGTCCGTACGGTTACGCCCAGCCAGCTCAGCAGCACGTGTTACGTTGCCGTCGGTCATCTTAAGCAACTTATGAAGATACTTTTGTTCAAACGCGTCACGCGCCTCAGTCAACGTCGGCCAGCTTTGCTTGGTGGCTGACAGCGCCTGCTCAACCAAATGCAGTGGCACAACCGGCGTTTGCGTGAGTGCGACACATTGTTCTACCACATTCACCAGCTGGCGCACGTTGCCGGGCCATTCCGATTTTACCAGCAACTGCATCGCATCATCAGAAAACTGACTCACATTCACCTGATGGCGCTGCGCACTTTGTTGCAACAGTGAACGCGCAAGCAAGGGAATATCTTCACTACGCTCTTTCAATGACGGCAGTTTCAGATTGACCACGTTCAGACGATAATACAAATCTTCCCGGAACGTTCCCTCTTCCATCTCTTTGTGTAAATCTTTGTGCGTCGCAGAGATGATACGGACATCAATATCGACATGCTTACTGCTGCCGACCGGACGAATTTGACGCTCCTGTAGTGCGCGCAGTAATTTAACCTGCAGGGTCATTGGCATATCGCCAATTTCATCCAGAAACAGCGTGCCGCCATCGGCTTCCCGGAACAGCCCTGAATTGGCAGTGACCGCCCCCGTGAACGCCCCTTTTGCGTGGCCGAAAAGTTCGGACTCCAGCAAATTTTCCGGCAATGCGCCGCAGTTAATGGCGACGAAGGGTTTGTTACACCGATTACTGGCCTGATGAATGGCATTCGCCAGCAACTCTTTACCTGTTCCACTGGCACCACTAATAAGTACACTCACTTCCCGCTGCGCTATGCGATACGCCTGGTCCAGTACATTCAGCATATCCGGAGAACGGGTAACAATATCTTTTGCCCAGTCTCCCGGCTGCGCGGCCAGTGACTGACTGAGCGCTTTCTGTAACAGAGTGCGTAGTTCCTCATGATCGACGGGTTTAGTCAGAAATCCGAACACCCCACGTTGGGTCGCCGCAACGGCGTCAGAAATCGTGCCATGCGCTGTCATCAGGATAACCGGAATGTCTTTTCTGACGCCCATTATCTCTTCAAACAGACTTAAGCCGTCAAGTCCCGGCATTCTCAAGTCACTCAACACGACATCGAAGGCATCACTGTTTATTTTTTTCAGCGCCGCCTGACCGTCTTCTACCGCGGTGACATCAAACCCCTCACCTTCCAGTCGAATAGTGAGTAACCGCAATAAACTCTGATCATCGTCAACCAATAGAAGCTGTGGCTTTGATTGTTTTTTCTCGCTCATTGCTGAGTACTCCTGTTTTTATCCATCAATGTTGCTTCAATCTGAAGTAGCTCTTCCAGCTTTTTACGTTGTGCTTCCAGTTCGGATTTCAGGCTCTCAATATTCAGTGCCCGTTGGGTATTCACCTTACTGAGCATGCTTATTGCCGACTCATACTCCAGCATTTGGTTGTTCGGCGATGCCACCAGCGTAGCAACGGCTTGCTGAATTTGTGGCGTAAAAACCGGAGTAATTTCATCCAGCCAGTGCTTCGCGCGCAATCTGTCCTGATAGGGCGTATCTACCGGCATAGATAAGAGAATTTTGTGCAACTTATCAGCCGGCGTTTCTCCTAAAGCGGCAATCTGACTTTTGCGTAACGGCCAGGCGGTATTGTCTGCCTGCACCCAAAGTCCAACCCAGTAGGTTAATTCACAATTTTCCTTCACTGCTTCAATACTGTTGTTAAAGACGCAAACATCGTCATCCAGTACGGAGAGGATGGGAGTGGCGGGCTGGTTAGTTTCCGCCTCATTTTTTTCATGTGTTGTTGTTAATGCGGCACACCCCGACAAACCTGTCAGTGCGACCATCAACCACATCGATTTCATTCTCATTTTTCCTGTTGTGGAATGGTGACCCTAAAACATACATCCGCATAATCCACGTCAACGACAGCGACATCGCCGTGCATAAGCCGCGCACAGTCAGACACAATCGACAGACCGAGACCGGTTCCGACGACGTTGTCGTTTCTGGGTTCATCGCCTCGCGTGAAGGGTTCAAACAAGGTTGCGACTTTTTCTTGCGGAATGCGTTTACCACGGTTGGCTACATCCAGTACTGCATCATTATCACTGATATAAATACTGACATTAATTGGCCTTCCCACGGCACCGTGTGCTACGGCGTTGGATATCAGATTATCCAGTATACGCCGATAAAGCTCTTCATCTACCCAAACCTGCTCGGTCTGAATATCTACTGTGACATCCCGCTCCTGCAATGCCAGGGCGTAGTCCTCCAGACAATCATTAACTAATTTTTCAGGGCTGGCCAGCGAGAACTTTGGTTGTGCCTGTTGCAGCAGAAGATTATAGTCCAGCAGCTTTTCCACCAGCGTATTGAGACGCTGAGTACTGGATGCCAGCAGTGATAATACCTCTTTTTGCTGCGCATTGAGCTCACCCACAACATTTTCTGATAGCAGGCTACACCCCTCTTTAATGCTGGCCAGCGGCGTTTTGAGTTCATGGGCCGCATGGCGTAGCAACGCCGTCCTGATATGTTCGAGTTGCTGCAGGCGGTCATTAAGCCAGTGAAGATCTCTTTCTACGCCAATCAGCTCTTTGGGGGCCTGAGTAGAAATTGGCGGTAACTCCCCTTTCTGATGCGCAAGAATACGGATAATCTGCTTTAACTTTTTAACCGGATTTACAATCAGCTGACTGCCCAACAGGATCAATAGCAAGGAAACACTGACCAACATGGCCGTAGACCATGCCTGCTTAGCCTGCATCGCATTGAGATCGTCGCGCTGAATATCCAAACGCTTCTGAATAGCAACGTCCACATCTGAGCGCATGTCAGACACGCTGTTATTAATTGACGCGAGATAAGCATTCAATAACAACTGGTCGTTAATTTGCCGGTAGCCCTTAACCTGTCGAATTTGCTTGTCCAATCGCTCACACGTGGCACTGGTCTCAAGCACCAGGCATAAACTTTCTTTCGCCGCGATAAACTGGCTGATGGCATTATCAGAAAGTTCCGCCACTGCCTCGCTTTTAAGCACGGCGAACTGGCGAATACTACGCTCAAGGTCGACAACAGCCCCATCGAGTTTCTGCATCAGCCCCACGACATTGACCACGTATCGGGTTTCGATTCGTGTCATTTGTCCGACTTTGGCGAGATCACTCTGACTCTGCCACAGCAGAGCAATAAGCGGAATAAGGGCAACCAAAAAGCTGCCTAAAGTGAGTTGTCGAAGAGATCCTAGTTGCACTAGCTTTTCACTGAAAGAAATCCGGTCAATCAGAATGGCACACCCCAAAAATGCTAGCAAGAGAGGACGGCATGAAACTCACCGTCCCCGCGTTAACCTACAATTATCTGCCTGATTTACTGATCATCGGGTGAAACTTCAGCAGTACGCTCTGCTGCAAGTTCATTATCATTTCCAGGCGTAAGTTCACTCGCCAACAGTTCTTCTACTGACAGTAAGCCGTCTTCATTCTGGTCAATCAGTCCGAAGTTGCGAAGCAGTTCTGTATTACTCACCGCCTCTTTCAGTGAGATGAGTCCGTCCTGGTCGGCGTCTAATTGCATCATTAGATCTGCTTGTGCGTTGGCATTAGCGACTGATATCGCCTGTAACGCCGCAACACTGAGTAAGATAAGAAAAATTTTTTCGATACGCTTCATGGTAGCCTCCGCGCGTCTGGTCATAAACAGGGTAACAATGAGGCGCTTTGCCTCGAAACCGTCGACCCAAAAACTGTCGATGATTCCTTGTTGCTCAAATCATGCCAAAAGAAAGGAAACTTTATAATTCAGTCACTTAGCTAAAACCATGTTAATTTTCCGTGAAATAGTGTCTCGAATTAGCAACGCCATAACGCCAAAGTTACAGGTTTGACTGTATCAGTGCGCGTCGCTCAAAACGGGCCGGCAATGTATCGAACTGGTGTAGAGGAATGGGTTTGCTAAACAGGAAACCCTGCACATGATCACATCCGTGCTCCAGCAAATACTCCCATTGCTCGTGATTTTCGATTCCCTCTGCACAGATAGTCAGTGACAGGCGCTTTGCCAGATCGATAATGGTACCGGTTACCAGCCTGCTTCGCTCTGACGTTTCAAGCTCGCGGATAAACTGTCGATCGATTTTCAGGGTATCGATACTGATTTGCGTAAGGTAACTTAGCGAGCTGTAACCCGTTCCAAAGTCATCCAGCGCAATTGCACAGCCCATATTACTGACACGGCGGAAAAACTTATTCGAGAGCGCAAAGTTCTCCAGGTAAGCCGATTCTGTCACCTCAAATTCAATGTATTCCGGATTGATATTGTGCTTGATGAACAACGCATGGATGGAATCGAACAGTCCAGAGTGGCGAAGATCGTGACCAGACAGGTTAATCGACACACGAAAACGACGCTGCAGATGTTGTCGCAGTGCCGACATTTCCACGCACACCTGTTCAATTACCCAGCGTGTAATCGCAGAAATTTTACCACCCTGCTCGGCAATAGGAATAAACTCTGCCGGCATGATCATGCCAAAATCCGGGTGCACCCAACGGATTAATGCCTCGAAACCTATGATGACACCTTTGCCATCAATCTTCGGCTGATAATAAATCTGGAACTCGTGATTACTGATAGCCTGATCGATACTGTTGGCTATAGACAACTTACGTTTGTGCGACTCCACCATATCCGGCGTGAAGATAGTATAGGTGCCGCGCCCCTTTGCTTTAGAGCGATACATTGCCAGGTCAGCATTGCTCATTAACTGGCTTAAATCAAAATCTGCATCTGTTGCTTTTGCAATTCCCAGACTGACCCCGACGGTGAGTGCCAGGCCGCGCAACTGAAAAGGTTCGGAGAATGCGGTAATCACCCTGTTGGCCATATTCTCAATGCTGGCTCTGGAGGTATCACGGTCGGGTAAAATGATAAATTCATCGCCCCCCAGCCTGGCTACCAGGTCGCCTTCCCGCAACATCGTGGTAACCCGATCGGCTACCTCTATCAGAATTAAGTCGCCGGTTTCATGGCCCAGCGAGTCATTAATTCCCTTGAAACCGTCAAGGTCGAAAAACATCAGGACTAAATCTTCATCCGCGCGACGGGCCCTTGCCAGTTCAAGGCGCAGGTTATCCATGACAAACTGACGGTTTGGTAACCCGGTTAAACTGTCGTAGTTTGCCAGTCGGGTCATGGTTTGTTGCTGTTCGATGAGCGTCTGGTTCTGCTCGTAATTGATGGTAAGCTCGACTTCAATCATTTCCAGCAGGTTATTGATACTGTTTCCCAGCTTACTGATTTCATTTTTATGGCCGGTTTCATAGCGCAGGGCATAATCTTTGGTCTCATTGACCTGTTGGGTGAAGCGAGACAGCGAATACAAGGGCCTGAGAAGGCGGCTGAGAAAATACAAACTGATCCCGATTGTGACCAGCAAAATAACAAATACCAGTGGCATCGCCTGGAACAGCAACGCGCGTTTGCTCCGTGTTACTGGCCTAGAGACATCGGTGACCACCTTTAAATAGCCTTTCAGCATTGCCGGCTCACCAATATAATGAATACTTACCAGATCATTATTTTCGGTAAAGAAACCGGCGGGTGTCTGGGCATCCAGGGCTTTTTCAGTGACGGGCGACGTTGCTCTATCTACCGCCTTGCCGTCTACCTGAGACAGTAATGCGCCGTCATCGTCATACACACCGGCGCTGATGATGTTGTCATACGCTTCAAGCTGCGCAAGCACAACACTAAGCTCTGTGTAATTTATATTTTCGCCTTCCAGCACAACGGCCAGATCATCCGTCAAATTGGTTGCCAGTGCGTTGACATTACCGCGAACGGCTTTGTGATATAAATCTTCATGCTCAGAAATAGCGAGCCACAGCACCATAGCTGTGGCAAAAAACACTGCGCTGGAAACGATGATGCCCAGCGGACTTTTTATTGATCGAAACACAGGCTACGAACCTATTATTGTTGTAATTATGGCTGGCCCTGTGCACGCCCCTGTTATCAGGTACTCGTGACGTCCAGCTTGGTTTTAATAAACTGACTGTGAGGCATATGCAGCAAATCTGCTATTCGACGAATCGTATGCTCCTCAATCGGGGCAATTTCTTTGTCCGCATATGCGACTTCCCAAAGGCTCTTTAGGATAGCGCGCTTTTCCTCGTTATCACACCGTTCATTTAATACCTGAGTAAACTGCACCATATCTACTGCTTCTTCTGCCGTCTCACGACCGTCCTCCATTAAGGCGTCAATCTGTTCGTCGGTTAAGCTGAAACGCGCGTCCAGCATAGCGCGATACGCGTTGAGCTCGCGTTCATCGGCATGCCGGTCTGCACGAATAATTTCACTTAATAATGCGGCGGTAGCCAGTTCGGTAGTTAATGCGGGTTGCGCGTCCTGCTCTGGCGCCTTGAGTAAATCGAGTACTTTTCTCAGCATAGTATTACTGTCCGTTATCCGTTGTTACCGATTGATAGCCTGTTCTTAGGTTTTTGGATTAGCCCTTATCGTTCGTTGTGCGACAAATGCACTAAATCATACGTTCTGCCCCGAGATGACAGCAGACATCAGAGGTTCTGACTGGTTTCGTTAGCGTTGTCCTCTGCGACAGTTGGCAGGTCAGGTTAGCCGATGATGTATAAGTGAGTCAGATAGTCTTTCATTGGAAGTTGAAAACAAAGCAAAACCATTCAACGATTGCCAGAGCATTAAAGCGTCATCGTAACACAGGTTTTGCGCCCGCCGTTTTCATGCCACACAGTCTGGCAAAGTTCGCGCAACAGCATGATCCCTCTGCCAAAGGCGTTGTTAATATCATCGTCCGGTATGTTTTCGTACTCAAACCCGTCACCAGAGTCTTCCACGCTGACATAGAGTTCCCGCTGATGCGGCTTGTACTCTACAGAGACGGTAATGTGCCCTGTTTCAAGCTCAGCAAGGCCCGACTCGCGTTTCATATAATACTCAACAAACCCTTCAGGGGAGGATTTAAGAGAAGAGTCAATTTTCAGTAGCCCATGCTCGATGGCGTTATTCATCAGTTCCGTCAGAACGGTAAACAGGTCTGAGCGGATCCAGCCCAGGCCCGACTGGCTGTTAAGCATCTCCAGTAACGGCTCAAGCACGGTCTCCTGCCTGAGCGCGTGTGGCTGAAGTGTGCTGGTGACAGTAAACGGAAACTGACTAATAAGTGATTCATCACGAAGGCTTAGCAAAGACTGGCAGGTGAAAATAACCACCGTGATATCATCAGCCGGCTTCTCACCTTTAAGATATTGCAAGGCTCTGTCATAGAGTGATGCAGCGGTAACATCCTTAGCGGCGAGAAACCATTCCGTCACGCCTTCCTCATCAAGCATCCGGCCCTGGCTGTCGGTGATTTCCATAATACCGTCAGAATAGGCCATCAATTGTTCGCCTTCAGCGGCCTCGTAAATATCGCAGTGGCTTTCAAACTCGTTCTCTTCGAGGATCCCCAAAGCCATATGTCGCGGAGCAAAACGCCGCACCAGTCTGCCATCCGCACTTTTCAACAGCATCGGCGGTAGGCCGCCGTTCCAGATAGTAAATCGGTTACCCTCGGTAGAAACTTCAACGATAGCGGCAGCAAAAAACATGTCTGTGGGGAGAAGATTCAGTAATGCATTATTCAGCGTGATCGCCATTTCCGCCACCGACAGCCCCTTTCTCGCCATCGCCTGAAAAGCCCGGGTAACCGGCAATGCCCCTATTGCCGAGGCCAGTCCGTGTCCGGTGAAGTCGCCAACCAGAAAATACATTCCCCCTTTCGGGCTGCTCTCGCACAGAAAGACGTCACCATTGAAGTCTTCCGCAGGAGATACCTTAAAGTCGAAATACTGCTCGACATCTTTGCGATTGACCACGGCATTACTGAAAATGTGTTCGACGATGTCGTGCTGGTGCTCAACATTGGCCTGGTGAAAACGCAGTTCCTGGTTTTGCTGCTCTACGTGTTTACTTAGCGTGCGAATACGGCCATGTGCACGAATTTTTGCAGCCAGAATGACCTTATCGAAAGGCTTGGAAGCAAAGTCATCCCCACCCACTTCCAGGCAACGAACCAGGCTTTCCTGATCCTCCAGAGACGTGATAAAAATGATTGGTAGGTAGGCTTCACCGGCCATTTCTTTTAAACGCGGCGCAACCTCGTAACCGCTTAGCCCCGGCATCATGACATCTAACAGAACAAGATCGGGGTCAATCTCTCTGGCAATGTCGAGGGCCTGCTCGCCGTTTTCAGCTTCATAGCAATCGGTATAGCCCTGTTGCTCAAGCATGTGTTTGAGCATAAAGCGATTCAGGGGTTCGTCATCAACAATCAGAATACGCATTATTGCGTGTCTCAGCTGATTTCAAACTTTTTATCAAAACGGGATATTTTCAGGATCCTGGCTACCTGGGGACGACAGTGCGTGATGCTATAGCTGAATTGACGTTCATTCAGTGATTTTTGCATATTCAACAACATGCCCAGGGCAGAACTGTCCATGTATTCTGTGTCGCTCAAATCGACTTCGATATGGTTTATGTCTTCCGATAAATCCAGATAGGCCAGACGGAAATCCTGCACTTTTCCAAAATCAAACTTCTCATCAAGTTTGATTATCAGTCGCTTACCCTCATCGGTTACCTTAGTCCCAATACTCATCCGCTTTCTCCGATAACTGCTGTGTGCCCTGACGCTTTCACTGTGGCTGATGAAAATTTATTATAAAATCAGGCTGTTTTGACTATCAGGCGTAGTGTGTGCTCAGAGCAGTGTCAATTTCAATGTCTTTCTTCTAGTATATTAGTCTAGATTTTTAATAGCGGAAGTGGTTCCGGAGACCTTAGGAAACAATTCAACCTTATGCAAAACTCAAATCTGGTTTACAGTACTGACGGCGGCAAAATTGAACAGGCGAAAGCACAGTCAACACGCTCGGTGAATAAAGACGGGATTGTGCGCATCCATCGTGAAACCAAAGGCCGAAAAGGAAAAGGCGTTTCAATCGTCGAAGGGCTGGACAAAGAGCCCGCTGAATTAAAAACACTGTGTAAAACCCTCAAGCAAAAGTGTGGCTGCGGTGGTGCGGTAAAAAATGGCACGATTGAAGTACAAACTGACGATCGTGAAAAACTGCGTACCCTGCTGCAAGATGCCGGCTTTACCGTTAAAATCGCAGGTGGTTAAGCCCTGCCCCTAATCATGTTGAAAAAAGAAGAGTCCTGAAATGGAAAAGCTGTCGATTTCCGATCTACATATTGTGCTTATCGAACCCTCCGATACGCAACGAAAAATAATCACCACGCTGCTGCTGAAAGAAAAAGTAAAAGAGATAGATCCTGTCAGCACAGTAGCTGAAGCCAAAGCCGCACTGCGCTCGCACAGTGCTGACCTGATTGTCAGCGCGATGTACTTTGAAGACGGTACCGCTCTGGATTTGTTAAAATACGTTAAGGAATCACCGGATTTTGCCAGCATTCCCTTTATGCTGGTATCCAGCGAAAACAGGCTGGCAAAGCTGGAAGAGTTCAAACAAGCTGGTGTCGCAGCAATCCTGCCGAAGCCATTTGAGCCTCTCCATTTATCACGGGCGCTGAATGCCAGTCTGGACTTGATCAACCACGACGAGCTCGACCTGGATTTATTCGATGTACAGGACGTGCGCGTATTGCTGGTGGATGACAGCAAGCTGGCGCGAAATCATATCAGACGCGTGCTGGAAGGAATGGGTCTCAAGCGCATCAAAGAGGCTGAAAATGGTGCCATGGCGCTTACATTTATCAAAGATGAAGCCTTTGATCTGGTTGTCACTGACTACAACATGCCGGAGATGGACGGTCGCGAGTTGTCAGAGTTTATCCGGTTCAACCCGGAAACCACGCATATTCCTATTATCATGGTGACGTCAGAATCTGCAGACAGTGCGCATATGGCAAACATCCAGCAAACCGGCGTTAATGCACTGTGTGACAAACCGTTTGAACCCAATGAAGTGCGCACGATGCTGGCCGCGTTGTTAGGAGAGTAATTATCGGGGCGGTTGCCCGAAGCAGCCAGTCAGATCACTGGCTTTATTTCCGTTCAGGATTCATTTGCGGCAGAAAGTGACAACTCACTTCTGCCCTTTTTTATCTCTTTCCTCAACTGCATATGACCAGCTAGCACAATGCATGCACTTTGAAAATACCAGAGCCCGCAACTAACTACGAAGGCGTGTAAAAATCAGTTGACAGAGGCCATTATCGGGCATAAAGTCGGGCTTATGAAAACGTATATTACACACACAGTCATTTTCTTTTTTGCGTTTATGTCCTTAACGTAAGGGAGGCTGTGTCGTGTGCAAAAAACCTCCCACCGGGAGGTTTTTTTTTGCCATGAAGGAGAGCCGAAACATTATGTCTGACAATGCCCTAGCGCCGATCCGAGAGCGTATAACCGAACTGGACAGCGAGCTACTGTCACTGCTGGCAGAGAGAAGAAAACTGACTAACGAGGTTGCTGAAACCAAGATCAAGCATCATATTCCGGTACGCGATATTAAGCGTGAAGAACAACTGCTTATCCGGCTTATTAAGGAAGGGCAGAAAGCCGGACTGGATGCGCACTATGTCACGCAGCTCTTTCATGTGATCATTGAAGACTCGGTACTTAACCAGCAGGCGATGCTGGCAGAACGTGCGAACCCAGGCAGCGCCTTGCCGCTGAACCGCGTGGCATTTTTAGGTGATAAAGGCTCATACTCGTACCTGGCAACACAAAAGTATTTCTCGCGCCGCCCGGGCGAACTGCTCGAAATCGGCTGCCAGAGCTTCAGTGAAATCATTCAAAAAGTCGAGCATACTGAAGCCGATTACGCCGTATTGCCCATAGAGAACACCACGTCAGGCAGTATCAACGAAGTATACGACCAGCTCCAACATACGCAATTAAGCATAATCGGAGAGCTTACCCACCCCATTCGTCACACTCTTCTGGTATCAAAAGAAACCAGTATCAGCAAAATCAAAACGGTATACGCCCATCCTCAGGTGTTTACTCAGTGCAGCCATTTCTTAGCCGAGCTGGGCAGCATTGAAGTAAAAACCATGGACAGCACATCATCAGCCATGCTGAAAGTGAGTGAATTACAACGTGATGATGTGGCAGCCATCGGCAGCGAAGCGGGCGGCAACCTTTATGGATTGCTGGCCATCAAGTCCAACCTGGCAAACCAGAAAGAAAACCATTCCCGCTTTATTGTTGTCGCGCGCGACCCGGTTGTGGTGCCACTTCAGGTTCCGGCCAAAACCACGCTGGTTATGTCAACGGTGCAAAAACCAGGCGCGCTGGTTGAGGCGCTGTTAGTGCTGCGTGAGAACAGCATTAACATGACAAAACTGGAATCACGGCCCATTCCGGGCAACCCCTGGGAAGAAATGTTTTACATTGATGTGGAAGGCAACGTGCAGGATGGACCGGTGCAGAATGCACTGGATTCACTCAGAAGCATCACCCGCTACGTCAAGGTGCTGGGCTGCTATCCAAGTGAAGAAATCAGCCCGACCAAGGTGGCAGCGGCGAGTGCTCTAACCAATTAAGTCCCGATAGGATCTGTGCTAAGAAATGCCGGACTCTCTTTAAATGACGGGTCGTAACGATATACCTGGTTGCGGCCCTCATGCTTACTGCGATACAACGCCTCATCGGCACAGGCATAAAGTTGATCAAATTTATAGCCACACTGATTGGTATCGGTCAGTCCAAAGCTGGCAGTAATGGTAAAGTCAGAACCGGTGTGTGATGTGTCTATTGCCTCAACCGCGCGGCGAAAACTCTCTGTCAGCGATTCGGCCTTCTCTACCGTGCAGCCGGGAAGCAATATCGCAAACTCTTCTCCCCCCATTCGCCCTAAAATGTCCTGCTTACGGCAGGCGCTTTTGATAACACGGGTCACCTCTACCAATGCCCAGTCGCCTGTTACATGCCCATAGGTATCATTAATTCGTTTAAACAAATCCAGGTCAAATATCACCAGTGCCAGCGTCTGACTGGTTTTCTGATGATAGCGCAGATTGGATTCTGCCAGCTCGGTAAAGTAATGACGATTTAAGATCCCCGTCAGCTTGTCAGTTCTTGCCTGGCGGCGAAGTTCTTTGTGCATTTTACGGTTAACTAACAACCACACGATAACCAGCGCGCCCAACATCAGCAGCACAACGATTACCAGACGGCTGTTTTCTAGCTCTTTAGTGCTAAGTGCAGCTTCTGTCTTTAGCAGAGAGTTTTCTTTATCCAACAGTTTTATATGTATTTCTCTTTCCAGCGCCTCGTTTTTTGCCTGCTGAATAGCAAGCTGTCGGGCTTTGGTTTCATCAAGCAACGCTTTCTCTGTTTCAGAAGCTCGTTTAAAAAATGCTAAAGCCTGATCAAACTCACCTTGTTGTTCATAAACTTTGGAAATCACATCAAGAGCAACGGCTCTGGGTTTTGTCAGCCCCGTATTCTCAGTTAATGATACCGCTTGTTGCGCTGCCTCCAACGCGTCGCTCAGACGACCATATGTGAGATACATTCCGGAAATGTTTGCATAGTAATCAGACAAACCAACCGCGTAACCGGTATTGATAAACATCGTTTCATTACTTTCTAATAATCGCAGAGCAGCGGAAAGCTCATCGTTATCGGAAAGTGCTGTTGCCTTATGCAGAATGACTCTGGAGGCAGGAATCATCTCGCCTACTTCTCTGCAATTTTCCAGTGTCTGGTCAAACGGCGATTGCAGATCTAATTGTCCGAGATTAAGCATTGCCTCCATTTTCATTACCATGCCGAAACACTGGAAGCGTTTTTGCTGGCTTTTTTCCAGAACCGCTGAAGCATTTTTCAAGGCTGCTTCATAGTCATCAACCTGATTAAAAAATATCGATAATATCATCAGCGATTCGAGTTGGACCGCCTCTGACACTTCAGGCGTTATCTCGTATAACGATTGAACGTCTTTGTAGCCCTGAGCGATGTTTCTTGTAATAGCGTGGATATTGATAGAAGCAGAAAGGGCGCGCGCTTTTAAATCAGAGTCAGAACTTTGCTGAATAATTGCCCGGTATTTTTCAAGTGCTTCAGCAGGCTTTCGATTGAATCCTAAGTGAAACCCCTCAAGTAGCATGAGGTAATAGTAATCGGACGTATCCAGTTGCTGTCGTTGCGCACTAATTTCGCTGAGTATTACAGAGAATTCCTGGGGTGACTTGGTTTTTATACTGTCTGCGTATTTCAGTTTATCGTCAATGTCAGATTTTGCGAAAACACTGGCGCTAAGAACAGCGCCAATCAAATAGACTATGACCGATTTTGCTAACATATTTAGTGGCGCGCAATCTCAGGCTTATCTTCCTTGTCTTTCTGTTCACCTTCGTCGGTGTCGTCACCTTCTTTTTCCGGGAACATAATGCACCACTGTTTGTGGTTTTCTTCAAGCGCATCACCAATGACATTGGCAACAAGTTGCTTATGTCCCTGAAAAGCGGCATCCGCACCCAATTTCTCTAAAAGCTGTATCGCTGTCATTTTTACCTTCTTATTTTATCGATATTGTGGGAAATACACTTTCGAAGCGAAAAAAAAGATTACCATTTAACCAGGGCTAAGTTAACAAAAATCAGCCTATCGGAGCAGAGATATTGAGAATACGTCGCTTGTGGCTCTGGCTTTCAGTGTCTCTTAAGATGGCTTTTACCATTTTTTGACCACCGATGATTTCTGGCTCTTCAAAAGCAAAGCCAAGGTTGGTAAGTATTTTTCTTACTGGTCGGTGATGGCTCTGAAAATTGGCCTGAAAATCAGTGATGTGGTAGTCGGCTTGTACGATGTCAATGATTTTACCCACGGCTTCGGTACCAAAATCTTTTCCGTTACATTCAGGTACCAGCATCAATCCGAGTTCAACATCATCGCTTTGATTTTTCCACTTGGCCATACCGATACCACAAAACCCGTTGTCTTGCCGTTCGTGGACCGCCCAGACTTTCTGTTTGATTCCTTTTGCTTTATTCAGTTTCAGCGTTGTTGTAAAAGCGGTTTCAACATCCTCGTCGCTTAACGGTGGAGCAATATTACGCATCACTTTTGGCGACTGATACAAAGCAATATATTGTCCTTTGTCACCCTCATCGAGCAATCTGAACCTGAGCCTCTGACTCAGGTAACATTTATTCAGCACGCAACACCTCATTTCAGCCATTTCCTAAGGGCACCTTACACTTCACCATGTCAAAAGTGAGGTGCACTGCTCTTTTGTCAGAGACTGTCTAATTCATTTAATTTAGTCAAAAAAGCTGTGTCTGTTTGTTTTTCAGATCCAGGCGGGATCACCATGGTAGTGTGTTGGTGAATTTTCGCATCGCCTACATTTTTCAATGGAAGCCACTCAATTCGCACCTCGTCGATGGGCAGCACGGCGGCCTCGTAAAGCGCTACCCTGTGATCTGCTGGATAAAACGCCATCAACGATTGCATCAGCAAATGTCGATACTTTTTATGCGATTCAAACTCCTGATGCCTGCGATCGCCGACCATACCTACTTGCCAGAGTATCAGCAGTGCGCTGGTGTCCAGACACTTTTTATTCATCAGAAACTGATTGGCTTCGTAATGAATGCATCCATTTGTACCCGGATCCAGCCCCATGTCAGCGTACAGGCAATCTTCTGCAGATATGCCAGGCTCCATATGTGCCTGGAAGCCTTCATCCCGGGCAATTGCTATCACCTTATGAGGGGCCAGGGCAAACACACCGGGATGGCCGTAAAACGCCCCCACCACGTTTTTACCTGCCCGAACTTCTGTCATCATCGCCGCAACCATTTCTTTGTAGGTATCCCGGCGATCTTTGCCTACGGCGTAAAATGACTGAAGGCTTCGGACCTCACTGTTCATTGTCATTACCCACTCTTCAACATAGCTGTCTGAGAGACTGCAGAACACGATGTCAGCGTGTTCAATATAACTTCTGGATAACGGGCAAATATGCGCTCCGAGCGTCATTCCTACTCCAACAGCAACAAAACTTCCTTTCTTTTCCATAACGTAACTCGTTTTTCAAGTAATAACGGTAGTGTTTAATCACCGCCTCTTATCACTGAAACGGTTAGTTCAGGTTATATTATCTGAGTACCAATAACGATTTTTGAGAATAAAACAGCATCACTCGTGCAAAGCCAGTCTTATTGCCTTGATGATATGACCTGGAATATCCACTTTTCGTGCAAAATGTACGCTCCCATTTTTACCGTCTTGCCTGTCGAAAATGGTGTAATAGTTATTCAGCAATGGAAGCCCAATTATCACTTGATTTGGCCAGCCGGCAAGGCTGCATAGCTTGAAGGTTGCCTGGTTTGGGGCTGGCGCATGAATTTGCCAGTACGTATCCGGTTTTAGCGTAACAGTAACCGGCTCCCCACCCTGCCCTGTCAGAATGAGATGAATGTCTGGCCAGGTCGCGAGGTCAAGTTTATCAAGCGGTACGCCGACTTCTTTACCGGAATAATTACCAAATACGTCCAGCAAAGACTGAAAAGCGGGATTGTAGGAATAAAGCGCCTTCTTAACGGCGTGCATTACCGGTGCAGGCATGACCACCATTGAAGCGCCACTATCGACAATGCCATTGCTGACATAACTGGCTTTGTGTGCCTCATCCAGCGCTGGCACTGCAATTTCCGGTAACTCACCTACCCGAACGCCATATACATTTACGTTGTAATATTTATCGTGCAGCACCGGCACGGTATACACTGGGTTGCAGTAGAGTTCTGTATGTTCAAATGGCTTTCCCAATACACACAAGCCATGATTCAGGTGATGGCATGTCAACGCCTCGACAGTCTGGTGCTTTTCGGTGTGGAATATACTGGAGCGATGTGTGAGCAGTGCAAACTGATCCATGACCGCCCCTGATTCTTCCAGTTGCGTGAAATAGGGTGTGATAGCGGCCTTGGGTAAGGCACGCAGCGTCTGTGAATATGATGAGACTGTCTGGTCTGGCTGCTGCAGAACGTAGGGGTAGCTGTCCGGGGGCTGTACGCCCTCACTCAGGAGCAACTGGGACACATCAAATGCTGTGTCTAGAGGCGAAAATGCCAGCCCCAATATACCGTCTGCATCCAGAAAGCTTGTTGCGCCAGCTTCAGAGGCAATCGCAATCTCGACGTCATTCAGTATTGCACGGTGTCCCGGCATGCCCACCGTGACACGGGTTTTCACGACAGGTCCATACCAGCCACCACTGCCATACTCAACACACTGCACATAAGAAGTGGCTGTGAAGTGTGGATCCTCAGTTCTCTGGTAGCAGGACTCTCTGACCGCCAGTACGCTACTGCCGGTATCCAGAATGACATTTACCGGCGTTTTACTTCCACCTACCGACATCCTGGCTGAGAATCCGCCCTTTGCATATAGATTCGTCAGCGGAATACGAATTGACTTCATTGATGGCATTGCTCTGCTTTATTGACTTATCAATAATGCCATCAGGCTAGCAGTTTCACTACACTTTAAATCGCGCCACCATATCTTTGGTTTCCACCGCAATCCTGGCCAGTTCGGCGGCAGACTCGCTGCTATGGCGGGCGCCGAAATCGATATCCGATGACATTTCTGAAATACGACTGACATTCTGGCTGACACTTTTGGAGGTTACGTGCTGTTCCTCTGCCGCCGCTGCAACAGTATCTGCAAGCTCCTGCACCCGTACAATGGTTTCAGAGAGCTCGTTCATGGCAGTGGTAACAAGGTCTACCAGATGAATACCTCCATCCGCTGCAGTCGCGGCTTTCTCCATTGCAACCACAGACTTTTCTGAAGATGCCGTCATATTTCCCACGATGTTTTCGATTTCCACCGTATTTTCCTGTGAGCGGGTGGCCAGTGCCCGGACTTCATCAGCAACCACCGAGAAACCTCTGCCAGCCTCACCGGCACGGGCTGCCTCGATAGCCGCATTCAGTGCCAGCAGGTTAGTCTGATCAGCGATACTGGTGATGACATTGAGTACGGCGGTAATTTGACTGACTTCGTCTTTAAGCGACACTATGACCTCGCTGGAATCGCGGATCAACTGAACCAGTAGCTTGATGTTCTTAGCAGCGAGGTCCGCCCTCTCCATATTTTCCTTCAGGCTGGCCAGCGCCTTTAAACCGCTATCGCGGGTATCCACCGTGGACCGCGCCACATCTTCAATAGACGTAGACAACTCCTCAACCGCACTTGCCGCAATGTGTGTCTCATCACGCTGCTGCGATGTGGTTTTAGTACTTTGCTCTGTGATGGCACTCAGTTCTTCCGAAGCTGAAGCCAGTGAATCTGCATTGTCTTTAACCGTGGCCACGATGTCGCGCACCTGAGACAGAAACTGATTTAGCGGCAGGATGATCCGGTTTATCTCAGGAATGCGGGAAGGCTCCAGCTGTATCGTCAAGTCACCATCCCCCTGTGCAAGATCGCTGCATGCCTCTCCCACTCTGTCCAGAGGACGAACCAGACGACGAGCCAGCCATAACGCGATCAGTGCTGCGACAACTAAGACTACCGAGGTCTCAACAAGCGTCGAAACTAACAGCTTCTCACCTAACTGTTGTGCTGGCGCGAGTGCTTCATCTACATCGATTTCAGCAAGCAGCGCATACGTAGCCCCACCAATTTCCACAGGCGCAAAGTAAGAGTAAACCGATACATCACGGTAATCATTTAACCGCATAAAGCCGGACTCACCAGACAGCGCTTTACGTGCGGCTTCGGTTTGTACCGGCTGAATACCTACCGATGTGCCGGCATCGCGAATGGTATCGACCACTTCAGGATACTTTTCGGACAACGCAGCAAAATAACCATTTTTGTCCTCAACAAAAAAGCGACTTTCGTTAACCAAAACCCCTTCCGGAGAAACCAGATACGTTTCTCCGGAGTCACCAAAGCCGCGGTCCTTCCACTCATAATTGTGCGTAAGGATCTGACTGACTTTGTCCAGCGGCATTTGAAATATCAGTATGGCTTCCCGCTTCCCATTAATTTCAATCGGCGAGGCCAGAAACCCAGCCATCGCATTATAAGACGGCACGTAAGTATCCAGTTCACTAACCACCACAGCGCCAGGGTCAGTCAGCGCAGCGGCCTCTTTGAAAGCCTGTCCAATTCCGATATCAGCATAAGGTCCGGTCTTCAGACTGGTCGCAAAATCCAGCTCTTTAAAGACACTGTAAACAATGTTGCCTGTGTTGATGTCGGCGATGAAAATGTCGTAATAACCAAACTGATTAAGAAAGTCTCTTATCTCTTTATGGTAACGACGGTGCGCCACAGCATAGTCGGTCTGATTTGGTAAATCGGTTAACTTATCTTTTTCGCCGATAGGAAAATCAGAACCTATGATAAAATCGTACTGCAATCGTTGGCTACCCTTTGAGAGCGGTGATAGCAAAGAACCGGGATCACGGTATGGCTGCGCATTTCGCTTTTTATACAGTGATGCAAAATCCTGCGTGTAATAGCTGCTAAGCGACTGCTGCTGTCTGGATGTGAGAGGATCACGTTGCAAATCATAAGCACGAAAAGCGGGGATAAACGCTTCCGTCGCATTTTTTATTACCGAAGAGGATGAAAAGTTACTGACCTGTGCGGAAATAAAGTCTACATATTCAGTTATTGCTTCCCGTGTCTGCACATTTTCGATTGTCAGCTTATCCAGGCTCGCGGCTTCCAGCGCTGCTGTAGACTCACCCACGCCTACGCGATATGACACCGCAGCAACAATGATAACGGAAAGTGCTACTAACGGAATAATAGCGAGTAGAAGGCGGCTTTTAAGTGTCATGTCCTGATTGTCCTGAAAGTCCCCCGGGGAACATTATTATCTGCAGATTACGGGATTTCTTCAGAGATAAAAGCACACTTTAGTCTAATTCGGAGATAAACATACATACGAGGGTTTATTTTCGCAGCATTTGACCGTCATCCGCTTTAAGCAACAGCTGTTTACTGTCGACCAGACACATTTTTGCGTAGTCCCCGAACCAGCCACCAATTTCCAGAAACTGTTTGATAAACGCTTTTTTGTCACCGCGCTCCAGTACATCGAGCGCCAGACCAAAGCGCTCGTGAAAGCGCCTGAGCAGTGCCACGTTATCTGGATTATTGAAGATGATATCTGCGTAAAGTTCAGGCGCCTGCGCAAAAAGTCTGCCTACCATCGCCAGCTCAAGACGATAAATGGGCGAGCTAAATACGGTTAATGTATCTAAATCCGGGTTTTCCCCTTTTAAATGCGCACCGTAAACGAAAGTATTAAAGTGGCGCATTACCTGAATATAAGCCATCGCCTGGTCATGTTCTTGAGCGCTACTCTCATGGATTGTCGCGCCCCAGATACGCATCTGATCAATAAGCCATTGATAGGCATCAGGTGCTCTGCCGTGGCACACCACGACCACCTGCTTAATCATGCCTGGGGCATCCGGTCCAAACATCGGGTGAAGTCCGACAACCGGGCCAGGGTGCGCATCAAGCATTGCCTGCAAAGGCTTAGATTTAATACTGGTAATATCAGCCAACACACAGTTTTCTGGTAATGCGGTTAACTGAGAGATAACGGTTTCAGTAAGGGTTATAGGTACGGCTACAATCACCAGGGCGGCTTTCGAAAGCGTCTCTTCTGCGTGGCCTGACTGCCAGTCATCTTTTTCTATGACAGCAACGTCATAATCGCTTCTTTCGAACAGACTAACAAATACACGCCCCAATGCCCCCCGGCCGCCGATGACAACCACGCTCCCCGTTTTCGGGTTGACTCCCTGATAACGATTGTTCTGGGTGTGGTAGGAATCGCGCATGATCCTGCGCATTAAATCTTCAGCCAAATCCGGCGAAATATCAGCCTCTACAGCTAAAGCGCGAAGTTTATCGATTAATGCAACTTCACGCTCGGGTACGTAAACCGGCATTCCGGTTTCGGCTTTAATTTCCCCCACCTGACTGGTGAGAGTGGAACGTTTAGCCAGAATGTCAATGAGCTGGGCATCCAGCTCATCAATGTCTGACCGTAATTCAGCCAGGCGCTGCGACGAGTCCGTCATGATCGCAATGTTTCCCTGTAGTCGTGTTGATATCAGGCAACATCAAAACGTTTATTTTGACGTAAGGGTAACACAGTAATCAATTTGTCTCTGGTCTGGGTAATCAGATTTTCGGTGGTTTGCCAGTCAATACAGCCATCGGTGATGGAAATACCGTATTCCAGCTCGGCAGGCGATTTGCCATCCGCATTCTGGTTACCTGAATTCAGGTGGCTTTCAAGCATGATGCCGATAATGGACTGGTTCCCCTCAAGGATTTGATTCACAACATTCTGCGCGACCAATGGCTGGCGGCGATAGTCTTTGCTTGAGTTGGCATGACTGCAGTCTACAACCAGGCCTGCGGTAAGGTTCGCGTCCTGCAGTTCCAGTTCGCACTCAGACACACACACCGAATCGTAATTTGGCTGTTTACCGCCGCGCAAAATAATATGACCGTCAGGGTTACCACTGGTTGCAATAATACTTACTTGCCCCTGCTTATTGATGCCCATAAACCGGTGACCTGATGCGGCTGATTTAAGCGCATTGATAGCAATGCCAAGACTGCCGTCAGTGCCGTTTTTGAACCCTACCGGCATAGACAGTCCGCTGGCCATTTCGCGGTGAGTTTGCGACTCTGAAGTACGCGCACCGATGGCACTCCAACTGAACAGCTCGGCAAGATATTGCGGACTAATAGGGTCCAGCGCTTCAGTCGCAACCGGCAACTCCAGCTCAGCCAGCCAAATCAGCAACTCGCGGGCTTTTCGCAAGCCGGTTTCAATATCGAACGTGCCGTCAATATGCGGATCGTTAATTAATCCCTTCCAGCCGGTTGTTGTGCGCGGCTTTTCAAAGTACACCCGCATAACGATAAATAAGGTATCTTTACAGGACTCATGCAGCTCTTTGAGACGCAACGCATATTCTTTCGCTGCATCGATGTCGTGAATCGAACATGGGCCACACACTACCAGCATGCGGTGATCACGGCGGTGGATAATATCGGAAATGGTTTTTCTGGCTTGTGAAATGGCTTCCAGCGCCTTATCTGATACTGGGAGTTCCTGGCTCAAACTTTCAGGCGTAACCAGCACATCTTCAGCGCTGATATGAACATTGTTTACGGTGTCCTTGATCATGATATCTCTTATCTTTGGCTGGCTTTAATGCGGTGAAAGTAACAGGGCAACGAAGTGTAATTATTTATTTACACCGCTAAAGCAATTAAATTTTATAACTTGATTGACTTTTTACCAACAATGGAATGAAGGAGCAAGCTTTAGTGCATATTACCTTGATATAACCTATTCCCCAAGGTTTTCATGATGACAATGACTAAAGCATAGACGGAAACGTACATCTTTTAAGCAGAGGTAAGGGTTTTGCTAGTGACGGCCATATGATCGGCTTACAGCGCTACGGTCGGCTGCCAGTGCAACTGAAGGTCATAGTATCAAGCTGGTCATTATGAATGGTGGTTGCAGGGTGTCAGAGAATGCGCCCTTTTTTAAACAGGTTGGGTCGCCAGCCCCAGTGCAACGCACCAAAGCGTAACAGCACCGTTGTGGCGATAGCGCCTACCACGCACCAGACATAGGACACATCAACAGCAAACAGCACCGCATAAACCAGCCCTCCGGATAAGCATGCAGTAGCGTAGAGATCGCCTCGCATCACCAGCGGCACTTCCCGACAAATCACATCTCGCATCAGGCCACCAAAAATCCCGGTTGTCATTCCCATGGTAATGGCAACCAGCATACTTGTTCCTTCTATTAACGCCTTTTCTATGCCAACAATATTGAATATGGCAAGCCCTATGGCATCTACCAGTAAAAAATAATAGTTAGAAATCGAAGGCAGGTAGCGAATAAATAGTACGGTAGTGATTATCGCCCCGTATGTCGCGTAGAGGTAATCAGGACTTGCGACCCAGAAAATCGTTGTATTCAGCAACAAGTCACGTACGGTACCACCGCCCAATGCTGTCATTGAGGCAACCACAACAATGCCAAAGCCATTGATATTTTTTTCATGGCCCATCAGCGTGCCCGAGACTGCAAAAAATGCAGCACCCATTATATTCAGAAAATGAAAATATTCAGACGACATCCCTGCGTACTTCCTAAGTGGGGTAGTTACTCTCTTTATTCGGTTAATGTCGTTGGTAAGATCGGTATTGCATAGTGATTTGTGCCATTCGCCTTTTTCTTGTCCGCTTCAGATTGACAACGAATAGACGCGGCAGTGCGGATTGGGTAACTAGCAGTTGCCAGTCTGCTTGCAGAGTTCTTGTATTCCTTAAGATGCAGATGTGCAAGAATAAGTATCAGAAGACACAAAAAAGCCCGCTGGAAGCGGGCTTTCGAAGTTAACGGTAACGCAAGTATTAGTAATCTTAGTTAAGCTTTTCTTTGATACGTGCAGATTTACCTGAACGCTCACGAAGATAGTAAAGCTTAGCACGACGAACCGCACCACGACGTTTCACTTCAATAGAAGAGATGGCCGGGCTGTGTGTTTGGAAAACACGCTCAACGCCTTCGCCGCTAGAGATCTTACGAACTGTAAAAGACGAGTGAAGACCACGGTTACGCTTAGCGATAACAACACCTTCATATGCCTGAAGACGCTCTTTGTCACCTTCGGTAACGCGAACTTTAACACTCACTGTGTCACCTGGGCCGAACGCAGGAACATCAGTTTTTAACTGTGCTTGTTCAATTTTTTTGATGATATCTTGACTGACTTTGCTCATCATTTCCTCTCATCTAGTTAACTGTCATCTTGCCGCAACTGTGACTTGAATAATTCAAGTAACCGCTGTTGCTCCTCAGTCAGAGCTAGGTGGTTTAATAACTCAGGGCGACGCTGCCAGGTTCTTCCCAGCGATTGCATGTGTCGCCACTGCCTGATTTTCTCGTGATCACCGCTTAATAACACCTCAGGAACCGCCTGACCCTCGAGAACCTCCGGCCGCGTATAATGCGGACAATCCAGAAGTCCGTCAGTAAAAGAATCTTCAACTGCAGAAGCTTTGTGACCCAGTACACCGGGTACCAATCTGGCAACTGCGTCCATAAGGACCATTGCCGGTAGCTCACCGCCGCTTAACACATAATCACCAATGGAGACTTCTTCATCTACATGGGCATCGATTACGCGTTCATCGATTCCTTCATAACGTCCGCAAATTAAAATTGTGCGGTCAATCTCTGACAAACGCTTAACGCCTGCCTGGTCCAGGGGCTTACCCTGTGGTGACAGATAAATCACCTTACTATTTTCACCGCCAACCTGTTTGGCTGCGGATATGGCGTCTGTTAAAGGCTTAACCATCATCAGCATGCCGGGGCCGCCCCCGTAAGGACGATCGTCAACCGTGCGATGGCGGTCATGGGTAAAGTCGCGTGGGTTAAATGTATCTACACCGAGCAAACCTGCTTTCACTGCCCGCCCCGTTACGCCCTGCTGGGTAAACGGTGCAAACATTTCCGGAAACAGGCTGACAATGCCAAACCATTTTTCCGCGGTCACTTAGAACCCCGGATCCCAGTCAACTGTAATGACCTTGCCTTCTTTATCTACCGAT
This sequence comes from Alteromonas antoniana, assembly GCF_019249295.1. GTDB lineage: Bacteria > Pseudomonadota > Gammaproteobacteria > Enterobacterales > Alteromonadaceae > Alteromonas > Alteromonas antoniana. The sequence goes on along the minus strand of NZ_JAESDH010000030.1, from coordinate 27,696 downwards.
TGCACAACATCGTCGAACACAAACGGTATTAATCTTTCTTTCTGACCAAAAGCATCTTTCACATTTGCCCGTACCTGAAGTACGTCATTGGCGCCTGTATTAAATACCTCTTTCACCACACCCAAGTCGTAACCTTGCGTAGTTACCACTTGCATGCCGGTGAGCTCCCGCCAGTAAAACCCTTCATCACCTAAATCAGGTAACTGGTCTGCATCAATACAGATATCCAGATTTTTGATACGCTCTGCATCATCTCTGGACTCAACACCTGTGATTTTTGCTACCAGGTTCTTACCATTTGGTCGCCATTGATCAATCTGGTACTCGTTATCATCACTGAGATTCCAGGGCTGATAGTCGAAAATACCTTCCGGTGTTTCGGTATAGCTGTTGATCTTGACCCAACCTTTTACGCCATACGGCGCGCCAATTTTGCCAATTACTACTTTGTCAGACGCTTGACTCATCTATACCCACCAGTTGCACGCTGCTTATGCAGCTGCTTTTTTAGCTTCTTTTACCAAGCTAGATACGCGCTCAGAAAGCGTCGCGCCATGGCCAACCCAGTGCTCAATGCGCTCAAGGTCTACACGCAGACGTTCTGCCTGACCTTGTGCTGTAGGGTTGAAGAAACCAACGTTTTCAATGAAACGACCGTTTCTTGCACGACGGCTATCAGCCACCACTAGTTGATAAAAAGGACGCTTTTTCGCGCCACCACGCTGTAAACGAATAGTAACCATAAATGCCTCAAACTCGTTGTAGCGTTACCGTTAACTTACCTTTCTGCTTGCGAACAAAAAATGAGCGCGAGGAGAAAGGCCGCGGAATTATACGGAAATGACAGGTGATTGCAAGCAGAATCAACAACAAAGCCTGTATGCAGGATACGATTTGCTGTACACGTCATTGTTCACGAAACAATCTGTGGTGACAGAAATAGAGGTTACGCTTTTCGGGCCAGCAAAACCTTATTTGGTGTGTCATTAATGTGCTCACGCAGCGAACACCATGGCGTTAGCAGACGACAGCCCTTTTCAACGTCTTGGTACGGCAATGTGCTGATAACCTTTTACTTATGCTTTTTTTCTCAAGGTTGCTTCGGAGCTACGCCAGATAATTAAACGTGTAAGGCCGCGCTATAATCGCAAATAGCAATCTTTCCTGTACGCCTTACCGTAAACTCTTCGACGAACCTTATAACGCAACAATCAGAAGGACATGCTGTTTTGGCACTCAAACAACCACAGGTTTCCACTCCCGCGGTAATACGCTGGCTGACCAGTTATTTATCGCCTTACCGAATGCGGGTGTTCGGCGCCGTTGTGGCACTGCTGATTGCCGCCGGCGCATGGTTGTTGCTGGGTCAGGGGGTGCGCTTTGCGGTCGACAGCGGCTTTATGGCGAACAACCCGGATACGTTGAATACCGCCGTGGCCGGTGTACTGGCTATCTGTTTGCTGGCCAGTGCGGCTACCTACTGCCGCTTTTATCTGATGACGTGGCTGGGTGAACGTGTCAGTGCTGATATTCGTCAGCATGTATTTGGGCATTTACTTACGCTGGCGCCGGACTTTTACTCCAGAACCCGTACTGGCGAAGTCATATCCCGATTTACCAGCGACACCACAGTATTACAGACCGTGATTGGTATGAGTTTGTCTATGGCTATCCGTTCTGTAATCACATTTATTGGTGCGCTGGTGTTAATGGCAATCACCAGTCCGTTGCTAACACTTTGCGTATTGCTGGCAGTACCGGCAGTGCTGTTACCCATCCGCCTGCTTGCCCCACAGGTGCGTCATTATGCCAGGCTTTCGCAGGACAAAGTGGCTGATATTGGTGCCAATGTTGACCAGAGTTTGCATGAGATCCGCACCGTGCAGGCTTACACAGCTGAAACCTTTGAATCGAATGCGTTCTCCTCGCGTGTCGAGGCGGCAATGGATACCGCAAAGCGTCGCATTCACTATCGTTCATTGCTGATTGGCACCATCATGGCACTAAGCCTCAGTGCAATCATTGTTATCGCCTGGATTGGCGCCAGACAGGTTTTCGACGGCGTGATGACAATGGGCGAGTTGTCGGCGTTTCTGTTTTACGCGGTTATGGCAGGCGGCAGTGTCGCGACCATTTCTGAAGTCATTGGGGAGGTGCAGCGTGGCGTAGGCGCCAGTGAACGGCTAATTCAGCTGCTTAACAGTCGCTCTGATATCCAGGAAGGGTCTCACGTGTTGCCATCACACAGCGATAAGCCGCCGTCACTGTGCTTTGAGCACATTCATTTTGCTTACGCGGACTCGCCGGCTCTGTTTCACGATTTATCATTTACCATTGCTCCCGGTGAAACGGTTGCACTGGTAGGCCCCAGCGGCGCCGGCAAGTCTACCCTATTCCACCTGCTGATGCGTTTTTATCACCCTCAACGCGGGCAGATCCTGATAGACGATAAATCAATTGCCGATTGTACCCTGGCATCGCTGCGACAACAGATCGCCATCGTGACTCAGGAGCCAGTGGTTTTCGCCACCACAGTGCTGGAAAATATCCGCTATGGCTCCCCCCTGGCCTCTGAAGAGGATGTGAAGCGTGCTGCAAAAGCCGCGTTCGCCCATGAGTTTATCGACCAGCTTCCTGACCGCTACTTAACCGAGCTGGGCGAACGCGGCGTGCGATTATCCGGGGGACAGCGTCAACGCATTGCGATAGCCAGAGCGATACTGGCGGATCGCCCTGTGTTACTGCTGGACGAAGCGACATCGGCTTTGGACGCAGCCAGTGAAAGACGGGTTCAGGAAGCTCTGGATAAGTTGATGCGCGGGCGCACAACGATAGTTATCGCGCATCGCCTGGCCACCGTTCAGCATGCTGACCGCATCATCGTCATGAAAGAGGGTGCGATAACCGGTACCGGTAACCACGACGAGCTACTGAAACACGATGCACTGTATCGGGAATACGCCGAGCTGCAGTTGTTAAGCTGACCTGTCTGTGGTGCCATGCGTATAATAAAAAGTATGACAAATTGTGTCACTCATGGTCAGTACCGCCGAGAACAAGAATTAAGCGGTCTTCCATTCTGACGTACTAACCATTTTTACGGATATCACAATGAAATTAAAGACGTGCCGCCATTTGGCGGCAGTAGTATTTGTTGCCGCCCTGTCCGGCTTTAGTTCACTCTCTCACGCCCAGTTTTTTGGCGACAACCAAGCGAAACTGGTGGTCACTGAGCCTGTACGTTTTCAAAATGAAATTAAAAAAGTAGAAGCCGTTGGAACCGCTGAAGCGGTCCGTTCTGTTGTGTTGTATTCGGCGGTTTCTGATGAAGTTCTGGAAGTGAATTTTGTACCCGGCCAACAGGTCGAGGCAGGGAAAGTGCTGGTTCGTCTTGATGATCGCAAACAAAAAGTGGCGCTGGAGCGAGCAAAGCTGCAGTTAAAAGACGCCGAGCGTACTTACAAACGTCTGCTGGAAAGTCTTGATCGTGGCGCCGTTCCGCAAAGCGAACTGGATATTGCGCAAACGACGCGCGATCTTGCGAAGGTAACAGTAGAAGATGCCCAAGCTGATCTGGAAGACCGCTATATAGTGGCACCTTTTGATGGTGTGGTTGGACTGACTGACGTAGAGGTAGGTGACCGGATTACCACGACTACAGCGGTAACCACCCTTGACGACCGCAGTAAGTTGTATGTGAATTTCCGCGCACCGGAAGCCTCTCTCCCCGTATTAATGAATGCGCCTGATGTCACACTGGAACCCTGGACAAACCGCGATACCACGCTTAAAGCTGAAATCGCACAACTTGACTCGCGTATTAACGAAAATGACAGAACCTTACGCGCCCGCGCCATTCTGGACAACACCCAGGACAGCTACCGTCCCGGCATGAGCTTCAGAGTAAACCTCTCAATTAATGGCGACCGTTTTGCCGCCATTCCGGAAGCGTCACTGCTCTGGGGAGCCACCGGCGCTTACTTGTGGAAAGCTGAAAACGGCAAGGCAAAGCGTGTCGACGTGAACGTGCATCAACGTCTTCGCGGCACTATTTTAGTAACCGGCGACCTGCAGGACGGTGATATGCTGATTGCCGAAGGGATCCAGCGTTTGCGCAATGGACAGGAAATCACGACGGAACTGGCGAGAGGCGTAGGTGATGAGTAATCAAACACCGGCTACCAGCGATCTCCCTTCACTGGCGATTCGTCGCCCGGTTCTGATCGTTGTTCTGAACTTACTGATTGCGATTGCCGGACTCTCTGCCCTTTACGGCCTTGAAGTTCGTGAACTACCCGATGTAGATACGCCGACGGTTACGGTTACCGCGAATTATCCCGGCGCGTCCCCCGAGACTGTGGATGCAGAAGTTACCAGTCGCCTCGAAGGGGCTGTGGCCAGGGTAAGTGGCGTGAAAAACATTTATGCGCAGAGCGAAGAGAATTCAGCACGTGTGCGTGTGGAATTCAGACCGGGCATAAACCTAGAAGATGCTGCGAATGAAACGCGAGAGTCGGTCAGCCGTGTTCAACGCCAGCTCCCTGATGATGTCGAACAACTTGCTATTATACGCGCTGATAATGATGCTCAGGCAGTCGTTAGTCTGGCTGTGTCCAGCTCGACTCTGGATATGGAAACGCTCACTGAACGGGTCGATACCGATTTGGCTCCGCTATTTCTGAGTATTCCCGGCGTGGCCGATGTCAATCTGAGCGGCGACAGAGAACGGGTGTTGCGCGTATCTGTCGATCCGCTACGACTGACCAGTTTCGGACTCTCTATGACCGACATTGCAGAGGTGCTCCGTCTTGCGCCCTTTGATGTGCCTGCCGGCAGCATTCAGTCTTCTGATCAGGCACTGATTGTGCGCGCTGATGCTACGTCAGTCACTGCTGAAGACGTGCAGCAAATTGTGGTTGCCGGCGATATTCGCATTGGTGATGTCGCCAGCGTGTATTTTGGCCCCGCCGATACCACCAGCGTGGTCAGGTTAGACGGTAAACCGGTTATCGGTCTTGGCGTCATTCGTCAGGCCAGCTCCAATACGATTGAGATATCCGATGAAGTGTTGTCGATGGTCAGAGATCTCGACAAACGTTTCACTGACATGGATATCGTCGTGACGTCCGATGATGCAGAGTTTATCCGCGATTCCGTTCAGGAAGTGGTGATATCGCTTAGCCTCACCGTACTGCTGGTAGTGTTTACTCTGCTGGTATTTATCGGCTCATGGCGCGCCACCATTGTCCCTGCCCTGTCCATCCCGGTGTCACTCGCCGGTGCACTGGCTATCATCTGGGCCCTGGGTTTTTCTATCAATATCCTGACACTTCTGGCACTGGTACTGGCAACCGGCATGATTGTGGATGATGCCATTGTGGTATCAGAAAATATCCAGCGCCGTCGCGCGATGGGTTTAGGCGCCCGAGCTGCCGCTGTAATTGGTACCCGGGAAGTGTTTTTTGCTGTGGTTGCCACTACCGCGGTCCTGGCCTCTGTTTTTATTCCTATTGCTTTCTTACCTTCCACGGCAGGCAGGCTGTTCCGTGAATTTGGTGGCGTCCTTGCCGGCGCAGTCATCATTTCTTCATTCGTGGCGCTGTCACTGGTCCCCGCACTTACCGCCAGACTTCCGCTGAAAAAACCGGGCGAAGGAAAACGTGATTTCTTTGGCAAAACACTTGGCGCGGCTGGTTATAAATGTCTTAGCGCTTACCAGCGCTCGCTGGCCTGGGCATTAAAATACAGCTGGTTAATTGTACTGGGAAGTATTCTGGCTGCGGTTGGCGCATACTTTACCGCTCAGAACATCGACAACGAGTTGCTGCCCAGCGAGGACCGGGGAACCATACGTATTTTTGCCCGCGGCCCGGATGGTGCTGGTCTGAACTTTATGGACCGTCAGGCAGAGAAAATGGAGGCATTACTGATGCCCTATGTCGATAACGGCACCATCGATTCGATTTATACCGTTGTTGGTCAGTGGGATCCAAATATTGTTTTCATTACCGCGCCTTTAAAGCACTGGGATGAACGCGACAAATCACTGCAGGAAGTCGTAGAAGAAATTCGTCCCCCATTACAATCTATTCCCGGAGCGCCGGGTAACGCTTTCGGTGGCAACAGCCTTAACCTGCGCGGCCAGGGGGGCGGACTGGAGCTGGCGCTGACCGGTGACACCTACGAACGTATTTTTGACGTGTCACAGGATTTTGCGCTGAAAATTGAAGAGGCCCTTCCAGAGCTTGGTCGACCAAGGATCAGCTACGAGCCAACGCAACCACAGCTAAGAGTGAATATCGATCGTCGCCGGGCGGAAGAACTTGGCGTGCCGCTAAATGATATCTCCAGTACGTTGCGCGCCGCCGTGAACGGGTTTGATGTTGCCGATTTGAACGTGGGTGATCAGGCCATCCCGATCATGCTGCAAACCAATAACCGCAGTCAGAGTGCGCCTTCAGATTTAACCGATCTTTATGTGAAATCTGTGGACGGCAACCTGGTACCACTGTCGAGTGTGGCCTACATCAGTGAAGAAGGTGTAGCGGCTGAGCTGGAGCGTCAGGCTCAACGACGCGCGATAAAACTCGAAATGGAGCTACCTGAAGAGGTCGCGCTCAGCGATGCGGTAGAAACGATAAGAAGTCTTGCCGGTGAAAGCCTGCCGGATGGCATTGGCCTGGTATTTCTGGGTGAAGCGCAAACCTTTGAGGAAACCTCAAACCAGGTCATGATGACCTATGTGCTGGCTTTTATCATCGTGTTGCTGGTACTTGCCGCTCAGTTTGAAAGTGTTAACAGTGCAGTGGTTGTGATGCTGACCGTGCCCTTTGGGATCGCGGCTGCTGTTTATGCTCTGTTTTTAACCGGCACCACCATTAACGTGTATTCGCAAATCGGCCTGGTCATGCTGATAGGGTTGCTGGCGAAGAACGCTATCTTACTGATTGAGTTTGCCGACCAGTTGCGGGACAAAGGATACAGCGTTTACGACGCCATCGTCGAAGCGGGTAAAGTTCGTCTGCGCCCCATTATGATGACGCTGGTATCAACCATCCTGGGTGGATTACCGCTTATCCTGTCATCCGGCGCAGGTGCAGAATCACGAAACGCAATTGGCTGGGTCGTTTTCGGAGGCCTTGGCATTGCGGTCGTATTTACGCTTTACCTGACACCAGTGCTGTATCTGGCGCTGGCACGGTTTACCAAACCTCGTGCAGACGAAAGTCAGCGTCTGGAGCGGGAAATGGAGCAGGCTGAACACCATCACGGCTAATGCTGGTGAACCCGATAGCTACTGCTGTTAAATTACAAACGCATACTACTGAAAAGCCCGGTTAGCCGGGCTTTTTTATTGCTCTTTACCATATTCACTGTACGCGACTCGTAAAGACAGCACCATGCTCAGCGGGCACGGCATATTAAACTTCTCAATGACGCAAAACTTTTTCTGCAGGCTATGCTTATAAACCATACCCAATAGAAAAAGGAGCCGACATGTTAGGTAAATCTTATTTGGTCGTTGCCAATCAGGCTGAAGCGAAAATTTTTCTTGAGAAGGACGGCGCGTCTCAGTTAGAACCCGTCACCACCTTGTCGAATGATGATGGTCGCGCTACCGATGCCAGCCTGGTCACTGACAGGCCCGGAGCAATTTCCTCTCCCAGTGGGGCGGTACAGGGCGTCGATACCATGAGCAGAAAAGATGCATCGGAAACCGAAGCCGAACGTTTTGCCTCCACCATTGCCGACTGGCTGGATAACAAACGGTGTGGAGAAAAAATTTATCACATCGACATCATTGCTGAATCCGGCTTTCTGGGTAAATTGCGTAACAATATGAATAAACAGCTCACAAAACTGATTGGCTACACCATTAACAAAGATGTCGTGAATGCTGACACATCCCGCTGGCTGGCGGATCTAAAAAGTGCCGGACGCGGTACGGCAATTCAGTAACGACAATTAGCCTGCCAAGCCTTCTTGTAAGTAATGCTCCGGCGCTGCCGTTCTCTGTAGCCCGGAGCCCAAAACGGCGACACTATATAGAAGGCAAATACAATTACATTTCTGAAATCCCCGCCAATGTAACTTATTGTTGTCACCAACATGTCGTTAGTGACGCTCACTCGTAGTACTGCTTTTAGTTCGTTAACAGCACGTTTGCCATTGTTATCAGCTCTTTACTATCAAACTCTCTGAAAGTGCACTTCCTGCGCTGATGCCCCCCTTTTTCTTCAGATATCTGGCATTACCACTTAATATGCATTATGCTACATTTCATAGCACTTTATATCAAAACATAGTATGGGCATTGTAAAAATTTCGAATGAACTTCATGAGGAAGTCAGAAAAAACAGTGCAGTCATGGAGCGCTCGATTAACTCTCAGGCTGAATTCTGGATGAAGATAGGGCGGCTCGCAGAACAGAACCCGACGCTGACTTACGAGCAAATTCTTCAGAGGGAGATGCAAAATAAAAACGTTACCTCCGTAAGGTTAGTCAGTGAGTAACGTCATTATTAAAACAGCGGATGAGATTGCGCTAATGCGCCAATCCGGTCAGTTACTCGCGTCTGTATTTGCTGCACTGGATAACATTGTCAGCGAAGGCATAACCACACTTGAGATAGACAGTTTTGTAGAGGACTATATCGTAAACAGTCTATCAGCCCGCCCTGCCAGCAAGGGTCAATACGGTTACCAGTATGTGCTTAATTCATCGGTTAACGAGGTAGTTTGTCACGGGGTTCCCAGCGCGTTCACTAAACTTAAAGCCGGCGATATTGTCAATATTGATATCACGCTGGAGAAAAACGGATACATTGCTGATAGCAGTAAAATGTACCGGATTGGTAAACTATCTCCACTTGCAAGTCAGTTAGTCATCACCAGCTATGACTGCATGTGGGCAGGGATCCGCGCTGTTAAACCTGGAGCCACACTGGGTGATGTTGGTTATGCTATCTCCCGCCTTGCCAAGCAACATGGATACAGTGTAGTGCGCGATTATTGTGGCCACGGGATTGGCAGGAATATGCACGAGGCGCCCGAAGTGCTTCACTACGGCAGCAAGGGGGAAGGCCTGATCCTGAAAGAGGGCATGGTGTTTACCATCGAGCCGATGATAAATCAGGGAACGCATAAGACGAAACTTAAAAAAGATGGCTGGACTGTGATCACCCGCGATAAAAAGCTATCTTCGCAATGGGAACATACCGTGGCGGTGACAAAGGAGGGCTATGAAGTCCTCACCCTGCGCGAAGAAGAGCGGCAAAAATAGTGTAAGCGCTGCTCTCACGCAAAGTAATCGCGATGTTTTATTAGTGGCGTTGGGCCTCTGCCATAAAGTCCGTTAATTTTGTCATCATGGTGTTATAGTAAGGGTTATAGGTGAGCCTTGCATACACCTTCCCTTCTTCTGTAAGCCCCCAGGGGCCAAACCAAACTGGCTCACCATTTTCGCAGGCCCGGGTTTTCTCATCTGACTGGCCGTTGTCACAAATTCGCAACCGGCCCTTGGTTCCATACAGTACATTACCTGGACTAAACAGTACCGCCATATGCGAAGATGCACCTATTCTTTGCTCAGGTAGCTGCATCGTATAACCGGTAACATGAGGATAATCGGGCACCGCTTCACCAAGCCACATCAGCGTTTTCGTTGCGGTATGAAAGCCCTCGTGAAAATAGGTTGCCACACGTTGCACATCGACCACACTGTCCTGCTCTGCCACAACCATAAATACCGGTAGTGAAAGCGCACGCTCTTCAAACGCATCAGACAGCGCTTCGACACTGCGCTGATAAGCCGCAAAACCGGTCATGGCGACAGAGTTATAACGCGTGGGGTTGTCTTCTGGTTCGAGGTTCGGCCAGGGGTAAATGCCGGTGATATAAGGGGCCAGACGGGTTGCGAAAATATTCGATTCATAGGCGGGAGAGAACAACAGCAGACCTGCAATATCGTTTCGGGAGTGCGCTGCCAGCGTGACCAGATTGGCCCCGGTAGAAAACCCACCGAGAAATAGCGTCTCCACCTCCTCAGCAAACAATGATACATGATGCGCAGTGGCGTTTTCCCACAGCGAAAACTCAGCGTTCAGCATGTCTCCGGGCTTAGAGCCATGACCGGGTAACAGGATGGTTCTCACCTGATATCCGCTGGCACACAGATCTCGGGCGATATCGTGAAAAAAGTACGGAGAGTCACCCAGACCATGCACCAACAACACACCGACTGTGCTGGTTTCACCACATGAAAACGGCGTATTCAGCGTCACTTCCCACGAGGCGTTTTCTGTTACCGGCATTCTGTGTGTGGACAACCACTGATGAGTGGCCTGCTGGTATTCTGAAAAGCTATTGAGTTGATAAGGTGGCATTGACGTCGCCCGCTCGAAACGCGGAGACTGTACCTGCTGGCATGCACTCAGCAACAACAAAACCACAAAGACACACAAACTACGCATGGCATTCCCATTACACTATTCGTGTAGAGAATTTACCATGCGTGATGAAAAATAAGAAAGTCTGTGCGTTGACTATGCCCCTACAGACGCCGGTCCACTCGTATTATGCATACCACTGACCAGCGCTTTTGCCAGTAGCTTATGCGTTAGCAATGACAGCAGTTCGGTTTCTTCCTCACAGCGCTCACCATCTACACCGGTAATTGCCATGGCCACTTCCATTGCCTTATCTGCATCAAACAATAAGTCCTGCTTCATCGCTTTAAGATAGGCCTGAGCATCACCGGTATCCAGTGCTTTGCGGGTCTGGTATATCGCATCGTTAAAATAGGCATCACGGCTGATTGGACTTTGCCAATCAAGTGATTCCATGATGTCTTCAAGATAATCCTGTTCGGACAATGTCACCATACCATCGACCTGATAAAGTAACACCGCCATTCTGATTAGTGCCTCATTGAAAGACTGCTTCGGGGTATTAAACATGAGAGGTTCTCCTTATGCGCTGTACGCGTCAACGCTACTACTACTGACCTGCTCTCCTGACTGGCCAGGAAACTACATTTCTGTCACCTTAATCTCAATCGGTGACAAGCGTATTACGCAAGTTCGAAAAATAAGTTCACCCGCGTTAATTAATTGTTAATTATAGCCCTCTTACCTTGATTCCCAAGCCCTTTTTACAGACTATTTTGCTATATAGATTCCCGTATTTTCAGAAGTCATCGGGAAAACAATCAGTTGCACTTTCACGTCAATCACAACGATTCAGACGACGACAGATTGCCGTTCATGAAGATGTTGTTATGAAAAATAAAAAGGGAAAGCTGGCTAAAATTGGCAAGCGCAGCAATTTGCTGGGCAAAAGTGCGGCGTAGATCCAGATAGTGCTCTGTACGCAAAAAGGACTGGATTTTCCGGCGGTGCGAATAATAAAGGCAGCAGAAGACCTCACCCAGTGACTGTAACTGGTTATCAGCAAGACCACTGTCGTCAGGCACTTACGGCGCTGCCATCTTGTTCCTAGAGCCTGTTTATCTTTGTTCAGTGCTTATGCAGACGGCCAGTTTTGTGCCAGACAATCGCAAATGAGCGAAGTTTAGTGGGCCTAAATAAGTGAATTTGTGGGCCGTATGGCGCAAAACTGGCCACTGCCCACAGGGTTGGAGCTAAAACGCCCTACTACTGCGTAATCAGCCGCTTATTTGGATTGCCAAACCACGCAGCTTCTGCCTTGTAGTAGGGCGTTTTAGCATCCAACATAAATACTGAACAAAAATAAACAGGCTCTAGCGTAGCCCCAGGGTGATGTCGTTAATGTAGAAGTTGCCGTTAAACACCGCATCTTCCTGTCCGTGTGGATCCAGTGCGAAAAACTGCTTGTCTGCATCATCCAGAGACTGATAATTACCAATGACCTGATAAATCCATACCTCGGGATCAAATTCCATTGCACGGGCAGCATAGTAAGTTAACGCCGACTGCGGCTGACCAGTGTCAATAACATCACAGAAATAATCATCGACTGCCTGCTGCAGCGGATCACTTTCCAGCGACACAGTATCCTGTTCTGACACATCAATATCCTGCGAGGACGATGATTCTTCTGTCTGCTGCTTGCGGCGATGCACGTGGGTTAACGACGCCACAATTTCCTGCAGTTCAGCTTCCTGGCTGACGTTGTTCACATCCACTGCAGCAGGACTGAGCATGCCTGCCGCCTGATTAAATAAAACCGGTACATTTGTCAGGTTGGGATAATTTCCCGGCACGAAATCAGGCTGCTGCTCCATGTGAAGCAAATACCCTTTGAGCAGACGTGTACGCCCCTGAAACTCACGGAAACGCCCCAGCAGATCCAGTAAACGGGCCTGAGCTACCGACAGTTCCTGCGCAGCCCGCGAGAAACTTTGTTGTAGCGATACCACCAGTAAATGTCGCAGCTCGCGGTTACTGCCGGCAATCTCACTGAGCTCATCAAATCGGAAGCACTCAAGCTGATACAGCAGCTCGGTAACCTGCCCCTGCGCAAGCTCATTTTCCCGGATTTTAGCTTCAACCGATGACACGTAGCCGAATTCATTGTTGATACGGCTAAACATCACCCGTACGCTGTTGCTCAGCGATTCCGCCAGTTGATATACATGTTCGGTTAAATCCGACATGTGTGCAGCAGATTCGCTGTAGCGTCCGTAGTGCAGCGCTTCTTTGTAGTGCTCGGCAAGGGTTTTTAAACTTGCAAGCGCAGCACCTATATTGGCATTGATGGTACGGTTCCGCTCATCCTGTAAACTGCCCTCCAGCAGAGTACGCACTGCGCCTTTGAGTCTCAGTTCGCTTTGCGGATCCGGTCGCCATAACACGCCCAGCTGCACCAGTTGCTCAAGTACCTTGGGGCTGTGATCGCGCTCGTTTACCGTACCATTCACATAAGCCTGCATTATCAGTTCACTATGACGACCAAGCGCGTTTAGCAGCTTGGTGCCAGCCTGAATAAGCACCTGACTCATAGCAGGCTACCCTGCTGAATGGCCGCCTCTGCCTGCTCAGACAACGACAACGACTCGGTTTCATCAATAAAGCGAATCATCTCATACAAATGTTCAACTTTGCCGGTTGCCAGATAAATCTGCTTTTCCGGGTTTGGCTTAAGCAGATACCCTAAGTCGGTTAAGCGTTTAAATACTTGTTTTAGCTGCCCATCAAGATTCACACTGGTTGAGCCGAACAAACGGTAGCGGGAAATTTTTTCCAGCTGTTCAGCGTACGCAGGCGTATCCTCTATGGTGCTTTGCAACTCATTGAGGCGGATAGCGTTACCCATCGTTACCGGTAAATCTGACTCGCTGGCCTGCTGCACGAGCAATAACCACTCGACCAGCGGCACCAGGCTGGATGCCGTCTCCTGAAACTGTTGCATCAGAATTTTGCGCTCGCTATCGCCTAACGTGAGATACGCGGCAAAAAATACATCGCCATCAGCCGTAGTTGCCAGTGTACGGTTTAACAGGTTTAAATGGGGCTCGAGCTGCTGTGCATTATCCCGGCTTTTCAGAAAACGCCAGGCGTCTTCATCGCTGACCTGACAAATGAAGTCACCCTGCAAAAGTTTGCTGACCACACGGCCTTGTTCCGTCATCATGCTGAAGCCTCCTCTTGTCCACGACGTGCTTTTAAGCGCTCAGCAATAATACTGGCTTTAGGTTGCACTACCTGCAGTTTGCGGGTCACCTTGTCTATCAGATAACGGTTTTCGAAAAGTGTCAGTACTTCTGATTCTGGGTTCGGGAACGCCCCTACCACACTGATATTGTTGTTTTGACAGGCGTCGAAAATCTTCTTCACATTGCTCTGGTGTAGCGTACCCAACTCGTCAATTGGCCAGTGAATTGTGGCATCAGTTTCACCACGCAGCAGGCGGGTAAATGCCAGCAGGAATTTACACAAAATCAGGTATGCCATACCGTGACTGGAAGACTCATTGAGTTGACGATCGGTCCGTATGACCAGATCACTGTTGCCTTCACGCAGGTGAAGTTCGATATCCAGCAGCTTGCTGATCCCGCCACTTAACGCCGCACGCCCCAGAATATCCAGTACTTTACGCATGCTCAGACCATAATCTTCATCAGGCAGTTCGTTAGCACCACCTTCCATCCAGGCTTCGTAATGTTTGCGGAATTGCTCCAGCTCTGGCCAGAACTCCAGCTCACTTATGCGTGAACGAATTTTAACTGCGGAATCAGACACCCCATCCAGAAACAGCTCGCCATCGACTTCTTTGGTGATACGACGGCTTTGCGACACAATACGCTTATCAATATCGGCCAGTACAAAGTAATACTGGTTCAGGTCCGCGCCAAAAATCCGGCCCTGCTCACGCAAGCCCTGCAATTTCTGCGGCACGATCACATTCAGCAACTGTGACAGGTGCGATACCATGCGACGGTGGTCAATGCCTTTGACACCATGGGCATTAATAACCGCACACTCTTCACGGGCACGCTCCCAGGTATCTGATAAGCCGGTACCAGCCTGCGCGGCGATAAGCTGATCAAAGCGCTCCACATAAGCGCGCACATCGCTTAACAGATTCTCGCGCTCCTGCAGCAGACTCTGCGCTTCAGACAATCGCTGAGAAATACTCGCATCTTCGAACTTAGCGTCATTGTCGTCTTTCACCCGCAGGTTCAGTTTCGCAAGGGCTTTACTTAAAGACTGTACCTGATCGAGCTGTTCGCTTGCGGTTTTCAGAGAAGACTCCAGTGCCACCTGCTGGTCTTTCAGTTTTTCACGGGCTTCTTTATACGCCGACTGCTTTTGCGCCAGTGAACGTTCGGCTTCACCAAGCGCTTTACGCGCCTTCGCTAAGGCGTTTTGCCAGGTAACTTTGTGACCGTTGAAAACGGTTTCATACCATCGCGCATAGTCGCTGACTTTGTGACGCTGCGATTCTGTCTTATAAATATCGTCTTTGAGTACCTTGATGCGTTTTTTAAGCTGACCAATTTCGTCAACATCTACGCCACGGTTGTTCAGCTCGTCTTCCAGCCACTGCTCCATCTCTTTGCGATCTTTTGCAGCAGCGTCGCGGGCTTTTTTCATATCAGCATCAAGCTGAGATATCCGGGCATCGGTATCGGCGATGAGCTGTTGCCAGTGGAAGCTGTGTTCAGTTTCTGATTCACGTTGCTGGTCTTTCATGTCATCGCGGTCAAGCTCAAACTGCGCCTTACACTGTTTTTGCGCCTGCTGGTTTGCTTCCAGACGAGATTTCGCTTTCTGCTTGCGTGAAGACAAGGCCGCCTGATATTCGCTGAGCACGCTGTCTCTGTCCTGCTGTGCACGCTTGCGGCTGGCTTCGGCACTTTTCACGGCGTTGTCTTTTTGCGTCATTGCCAACTCAGCATTGCGCACATCTTCATTGGCTTTTGCCAGCGTTGTCTCGCATTCATTCTGTGCTGCCAGCGCCTGAGCCAGGGCCTCTTCAGCGTCAGATAATGACTGCTTCAGAGACTGTTCGGTATGCGCATAATCCGGTGTATCGATAGCAGAAAGTGCTAAGCTGAGGCCATAAAAGCTGTCGCCCTCGCCCGTGGTGGGGGTGAGGTCTGTGCGCTCCAGCAGTTCCGGGCGCAGCACCTTACCCAGACTGGACTCCCAGTCATCAACATTGGCACGCAAGAATTCCAGTAACGAGCCCTGCCCCGGATAAAGTAACGCTTTGACCTTATCCACCGCCTTTTCTTCGCGCTGATACACCTGACGCGCTTTATCCAGCGCAGTCGAGGCTTCCTGCCTTACCTGTACCGCTTTGCTGTGACGTTGCTGAGCCTGGCGATATTCCGTGCGAGCGGCATCTTCTGTCACAGACGCTTCTTTGATTGTGGCATCCAGCAGATCAAGCTGCGATTGCTCAAATTCGTTGTAACCGGCGTTTGCCAGCGACGCTTTCAGTTCGGCTTCGGTGACTTTCAGATCACTCAATTGCGATTGATGCGTGGCATTAAGCTCTTGGATCTGCTGTGAAAAATCATCACGAATAGTTTGCAGAGCATCACGCTCTTTCTGTTGCTGTTCGCTGCGTTTGTCAGCCGCTTCCTGCCGTGAGGCTGACAATTGCTCCAGCGTCAGGCTAAGCTTCTCGCCCAGTTCAGCCATACGGCGGTTAAATGCCGACTCGATGTCCTGGTGCTTTTCGGTAAGCAATTGGTAACGACTGGACGTCATTTCCAGTTCGTTTTGCCACTGCGGCAGGTTGGCGACATCGTCTTTAAGCTGTTCAATATTCTGCTGCTGCCAGTTGTCGAATTCACGTTCAACGGCATCCAGCTCACTGGTGTACTTGTCAACGTCTGCGCGCGCAGATGACACGATCTGGTTCAGTTCATCACGGCTGTCGTGCCACAACAGTTCATTTTGTTTGCGCTGAAACTGGTTCTCCTCCAGCTCATTACCTAACGTCTCTGTTTTGACTGAGAGTTGCGTTTTATCCAGTTCGAATTGCTTTTTCAGGCCGCCGAGGGTTTGCTCTGAAGTGGTCAGCGCCATGTCCGCCTGTTCCAGCTTGGAAAACTCAGGGCGAATCTGATCAAACTGCTTGATGAGATGACATTCACGGATCCAGTCGTCCACACGATTGCGGCTAAGACTCGACGTTGGCGGCTGCACGCCATCTTCTTCCAGAATGGCAGCGATCATGGCCTTGATGGTTTCCATCTTGCCTTCTTTCGAATGCACCGCTTTCGCCAGCTTTTCGATATGACGCATATGCTGGCTGGGCGTACACAAGCTGAATACTTTTGCGTAGCCGAGCAACTCCCGCGCATTACTGCTCTGGTTTAGCACGCCCTGATCGTTCTGCATCACGGCACGAAAATCTTTTGTCGTCAGCAAACTGGTTACCAGCACATTGTTCCGTTTCATCGCACGGGCGAGTTCTGCACTACTGGTACTGCTGAATTTACCGCTTTTCTGTTTGAACAGGTAATCGTCAATGTCGAACGGCTTACCAACTAAACGATAGTTAACACCAGTCCCGTTGGAAGTCAGTACCGCCTGACAGAGATCGCCTTCGGCGCGGGTATATTCGTAAATGATAAAACTGGATTGCCGTGGCAGATACCAGCGCTCGAAACTGTCGCGGGTAGCGGGTACAACCCGGCTTGGGTACTCACCGTAAAAAACCGGAATTAGGCGCTGAAGGGTCGTTTTACCTGATGCATTGGTACCGCAAATATTGGTATGTCCATCCAGCTTCAGTTCGACCACGCCCGGCAAGTGGGTGTCGATTAAAATAATGCGTTTTAAGCCGGCCATATAAATCCTGTGTCGGTTAATACTGGTTAAATGTCGCCCTCTGCATGAGCCTGAGAACGCGACACCACGGGGCATTTATTGTAAGTTATTGATTCTCGGCATCGCTTGCCTGCCCGCGTTTGCGTAGCCGGCCAGTGTATTATGAATTGGTGATTTTGCACAGTCATGGCGGGCCTTTAAGCAGGCATTGGCGTGTCGACTGCGCATTATTTCGCCACCGACTTTTAGCGACTGGTTCCCGGCGCAAGATGGGCATTCTCGATTTGCTCAAGCGCATCAAGGTTTTGCAACGCCAACTGACATCCCTGCCCCGTGATCTTCGCCCCCCTTGAGCAGTCGACCTGCCAGTACCGTAACAGATACGCCGCCAGAGCAGCACGCACAGACAAAGACTTACGCCCCTTTTCCATGCCATAGTCCAGCTCAATGGCTTCACTGTGCGAGAGTGATGGGTGTGGAATGAGGGTAAGTGAAACAGTTCGCTGCCAGGCGCTATCCTGCTCTGCCAGCTCTTTATGTGCCAGTTCCCGCGATACCGGTTCAATGTCTGTAAATCGGGTGCACACAAAATCCCGGAAGGTGCCAGTTTCCACATCAAACGCACGCACGTGCCAGCGGTGCCCGTTGTTCACAATGGCGTGTGGCACAATGAGGCGGTATTTGCCACCTGATGTCACGCTTACGTAATGGACGTTGATCGGGTACCGGTTGTGAATGGCCCGGGTCAGACCCGCAATGATTTCCGCTTTGGGATGAATGAGGTTTACCGCATTTACACAATGAGATGATGGTGTTACTGCGGTGGCAATCCCGTCACCGAACCCCATACTCAGGCTGTTTAATATGACTTCCGGGTTGTGCGAGAATACGGCTTTAAATGCAGGGTTACGTCGGTAGCGTTTGGCGTGATGGTCGAGTGTCAGGTTATCAGGCGCAAGGGACTTATAAGCTGAAAAATCCCGGGTGCTGGCAGCCAGTCCTGTAGCAAATCTGTCTATCAGCTCCTGTCTGCTGACGTGTCCGAAATATTGTAAACTGAAATCGATAAATGCGAGACGCTCTCGCTGAGCATGCGGTAACGCATCCCTTTCCCGTGTGACATCAATCATTTTTGGCGTAGTCCCTGATGAAGATTGCACTCATAATGATGCCATCATTATGATGATGTCAAGGCGTATTGTTTGGCTGTTCTCCATCCTTCACCAAGGTGCCAGGGTTTTCATCGAGACGTTTCCAAAATGCCTGCTGGTTAACGTAATCCTCATCGACAAGCACGTTTTCCAGCCCCTTGTTTATCAGCGTTATTGCACGCTCGCCCCAGTCACTTTTCGTACATCCAATAGCGCCCGGTACCGGGTTATTGCCTAGCTCGGTCGTGGGATAATACTGCAGATCTCTGGAAGACTGAGACAAGCGGTAATAGCGCAGGATAGTAGGGTATTCGAGGGTGTAATCTAAACGGTTCATCACTATCTGCTCTAAAATCCGCACCGTTGCGGTTTGTCCGCTTAGCTTAAAGAACAACGGATTTTCACTGTTTTCATCAACGATTGTCTGTAAGACGGGAGGGTAAGCCCTGGCCGCAGGGCGACCAAAACGGAGCGTCTTATCAGCCGCCAGTTTTGCCAGTGAAATACGCGCCTGCTCATCAGCAAAAGGCGCAAGCCGTTTACGATCACCGATGATCCCCAGAGGGGGATGCACTACTGTAATATTTGAATAAATCCAGACCGGACTGCTCTCTCGCTTAATCATGCATGGAAAACACAAATTCTCTTTTTGCTCTGAGTGCATGCGTATACGACTGTGGGGCAACTGCGATACGGTATGATTAACGTCCGGCATGTACTGCTTGAGTTCATCAATTAGCACATCGCAAATTCCCTGTCCTTTGAGAGCTCCATCAACAATATGGAATGGAGGCGAAGGATTAATAGCCCAGTGAATAGTAAAGCGCTCATCAGTCTGTGCCAGTGACGGCAAGGAGGCCAGACTAAAAAAGAAAAACGAAAAAAAACTACACTTCATTTAACCGTCGTTCCTTTCAAAAATGGGAAACGGACTGCCTTTAATCACTATAGCTAAAGCAAAGAGGATAGCAACTTTGCTTCAAGCGCAGAGAAAGGACGCAATGTTAAACAGGGTGCCGAACGCCGTGAATGCAAAAAAGGCCGCCCTGATAGCGACCTTTTCTTTAACAAAAGCACTTGCCTGCGGATCAGCGCGGAGGGAACATCCCTCCCATACCGCCCGGGCCACCGGGACCGCCGCCACCTGGCGGCATCATCCCTTTCATCTGGCGCATCATCTTCTTCATGCCACCGCCAGACATCTTTTTCATCATTTTCTGCATTTGCGTAAATTGCTTTAACAGCCGGTTTACGTCCTGAATCTGGGTACCAGACCCTGCCGCTATTCTGCGTTTTCTCGACCCTTTAATAATGTCCGGCCGCGCACGCTCGCCCGGGGTCATAGAATTGATTATCGCTTCCATCTGCACGAACTGTTTGTCGTTGGCCTGATCTTTAATTTTATCGGTCATGCCGCCCATACCAGGCAGCTTGTCCAGCATGCCCATCATGCCGCCCATGTTTTTCATCTGCTCAAGTTGGTCTTTGAAGTCCTGAAGGTCGAACCCTTTGCCTTTCTGAACCTTTTTCGCCAGTTGCTGGGCTTTGTTTTTATCAACTTTGCGCTCGACTTCCTCAATCAGACTGAGTACGTCACCCATGCCCAGAATGCGTGATGCAATTCTTTCCGGGTGGAAAGGTTCAAGGGCATCCACTTTTTCGCCCATCCCGATAAACTTAATGGGCTTACCGGTAATATGGCGAACAGAAAGTGCGGCACCACCACGAGCGTCGCCGTCGGCCTTCGTCAGGATCACACCCGTCAGAGGCAGTGCGTCATTGAAGGCTTTTGCTGTGTTTGCAGCATCCTGCCCGGTCATCGCATCAACCACAAACAGTGTTTCAATTGGTTTAACCGCACCGTGCAATGCCTGAATCTCTTCCATCATGTCATTATCGACATGCAGGCGGCCGGCGGTATCTACCAGTAACACATCATAAAATTGCTTTTTCGCCGCATCGATAGCGCCGTTTACAATGTCTACCGGCTTCTGAAATTCCGTGGAAGGATGGAAGCCAACATTGACTTCGCTGGCCAGGGTTTCAAGTTGCTTAATAGCCGCAGGACGATAGACATCCGCACTCACGACCATAACTTTTTTCTTTTCTCGTTCGGTCAGGTACTTTGCCAGTTTACCCACACTGGTGGTTTTACCCGCACCCTGCAGGCCCGCCATAAGAATGACAGCCGGAGGTTGCGTTGACAGGTCCAGCTTTTCATTCGCCTCGCCCATTACGGACTCTAGCTCAGACTGAACAATTTTGATAAAGACCTGACCCGGCTTGAGGCTTTTGGTTACCTCGGTTCCCACGGCCCGCTCTTTGACCTGTGCTACGAACGACTTTACCACTGGCAACGCTACATCCGCTTCCAGCAGCGCCATGCGCACTTCACGCAAGGTGTCTTTAATATTGTCTTCTGTTAACCGCCCTTTTCCGCTGACGTTGCGTAACGTCTGGCCGAGGCGTTCAGATAAATTTTCAAACATAATAGAAAAAGCTTCTGTCAATTTTTGAACGTATTGTGCGCTATTGTATCGTAAATTCGCTGGCTAACGTACCATTGAACGTAAATCAAAACGGCATTTGTACAAACGAGGATTGCTTGTCGCCTGTTTACCCCTACCTGTTGCAGGCCAGCGCAGAAAAATCACCTGAAAGTAAGTGTGGCAAATGCTCTCCAAAGAACGATAAAGCAACGACGCATCCTGGGTCTTTTTTGACTTAAACCGTAAGACCTGCAAAAGACCGCCATGATTTGTCACTTGGTAGTGAGCTTGAGCGACTGCAGACTTAGTCGCATATTCACTAGTGAAAAGATGGATACGTTTTCGCGAAAAACAACGTGCGGGTTGAATTTATCATGGACTTACAGTATCAATACCGGCTTAAGACAGACACACCTGTCACGACACCCACAGGAATTCTATGAACACGATGTTTGCCATGATAGCAGCTGGCCTTTATTTTCTGGCTGCATTCGTATTGATGGGCAGGTTCGTCCATAAAGAGGGGCCGAACCAGCGACTGGCGACTATCATGGCGATAATCGCTGTGCTTGCCCACGTTGGGTTTCTCAGCGGCGCGATTATGATCGCACCCGGTCAGAATATGAGCATTACCAATGTGTTATCGCTGGTATCGTGGTTAATTACCGTCTCCATGCTGCTGTCAGCCAGTGTGTTACCCAACACCATTTTACTGCCCGTGGTCTACGGCTTTGCCGGGCTTACCGTGCTCGCTGCGAGGTTTATTCCGGTTTCCTATATTATGCACATCGAACTGGAACCCGGACTGGTAATACATATTACGCTATCTCTGGTGGCATACGGACTGTTGGTTATCGCATTCTTGTATGCGATTCAGATGTCATACATCACGCATAAACTTAAACAGAAAGGCGCGTCTTTACTGCACTCATCGCTGCCCCCGCTGATGCTGGTTGAAGGTATTCTTTTCAAACTGCTTCTGGCCGGTACATTATTTCTGGTGGTATCGCTAATCAGTGGCTTCGTTTTTCTGGAAAATATGTTCAGCTCGCTGTATGCCCATAAAACCATTTTATCGTTAGCTGCGCTTGCAGTTTACGTCGTGTTGTTAATTGGTCAGAGGATCCGCGGCTGGCGAGGCAAGCAGGTGATTGCAATGACGATACTGGGCGTGCTGCTGCTGTCGCTGGCTTACTTTGGTAGTCGCTTCGTACGAGAAATTCTTCTTTAGCAGGTAGGGCTCCCTAACGAGTTACGAATTCGAATAACACACTAAAAACCAGATTTCCCTTGAAACCCCGGGCTCGAATTACTACATTGTGAATCTTACCGGTACAGGGACCTTTTAGTTGGACGACATATCTACCAGTACGCTCTTTATTGCATTAGGCGTACTCATCTTACTTTCTGCTTATTTTTCCAGTTCTGAAACGGGCATGATGTCGATAAACCGATATCGCCTGAAACACCTGCAGGGCGAAGGCAACCGTGCCGCGAATCGCGTACAAAAGCTACTGGACCGCCCAGACCGTCTAATCGGCCTGATCCTGATTGGCAATAACCTGGTCAACATCGCCGCATCCTCCATCGCTACGGTAATTTGCTTTCGGCTATTCGGTGCATACTGGGGCTTCTTCGCTACCACCTTCGGGCTGACATTTATTCTGCTTATTTTTGCCGAGGTCACCCCCAAAACTCTGGCTGCGCTTTATCCGGAAAAGGTCGCGTTTCCAAGCTCAGTGATTTTGCTGCCCTTGCTGACGATCCTGTACCCGCTGGTAGCATTCATAAATGGAATCACCAACGGTATCTTATCGCTGCTGCGGATAAGTCCTCTGCACGGTAACGACGATTCTCTCAGTCGCGAAGAGTTGCGTACAGTGGTGTACGAAGCAGGCGCCATGATCCCGAAAAAGCACCAGGACATGCTGGTAGGTATTCTCGACCTGGAAAGCGTCACGGCTGAGGACATCATGGTGCCGCGAGCTGAAATTGTGGCGATTGATATTAATGATGACTGGAAAAAAATTCAGAAGCAGCTGACCCATGCGCAGCATACCCGGGTACTGCTTTATCGCGACAGCATTGATGACGCCGTCGGCTTTGTGCATGTGCGTGATGCCTTACGCTTGTTATCCAAAGATCAGTTCACCAAATCCAGTCTGCTCAGAGCGGTACGTGAAATTTACTTTACTCCTGAGTCTACCCCGCTGCATACCCTGATGTACAAGTTCCAGGCAGAGAAAGAAAGGATTGCCCTGGTCGTGGATGAATACGGCGATATCATGGGACTGGTGACACTGGAAGATATTCTGGAAGAGATCATCGGTGATTTTACTACCAGTATGGTGCCTGACCACAGCAAAGAAGCTCACGTACAGCAAGATGGCAGTGTACTGGTGGATGGCAGTGCCAACGTGCGCGACCTGAACAAAGAAATGGATTGGAAGCTCCCGACTGAGGGCCCTAAAACACTCAATGGCCTGATCCTGGAATACTTAGAAGAAATCCCGGAGAACAAGGTTAGTGTGCGTTTGGCAGGATATCCGGTGGAAATTGTGGACATTTCAGAGAACATGATAAAAACGGTAAGAATATTGCCGGAGTTTTATCGGGAATCGCCAGAACCGTCGTCGGACTAATGGGCGACAGCTATTTCTTAGCTGCCCTTCTGGCCAAAACCTGCGCCTTGGCAGCGGCAACTTTTGAGGAAAGGTTGTTCAGCTTTTCCATTAGTGCCCGCATTTCCTCATCATCACGCAGATCTGCTTCCTCGAGGTGAGACTCGAGTGAACGTTTAAGCAGTTCTGGTATTGATTTAGTCGTCATCGCCCTGCGATGCCTCCGAAGCACGTTAAATTAAACGTTTTGTAAACCGTGTTCGGCGCTGCTATGGCAACCGGCAAAGCCAGATGCATGCACAACAGTATAGTGAAAGGAAATACGAAACTCAGACGACGTGAAAGCACACAAAAAGCGTGCAGAATAACTCACATGATCCGATTAACAGCCTGGCCTCTCAATGCCTAATCCCGGTTCACAAGAACAGAAATTACTCTCTTTGTATCGGACAGTATCGCAACTTCTATAGCAGTAAATTTGAAAAAACGGCAAGTTTTTTTGCCTCACGCCAAGTGTGGTAATGGGAGGGCACCATTGTCGGAATGAGGCTGAGAAAAGCTTAGCGGCCCTGGTAATGCGCTTCCAGAATGCCTTTATGAGTATGTACGTTATATCGAATTACCGCGACTGATGCGGTTGCAAAGAGACTGGTAGTATAGGAGTCACACATCGCATCGACCAGATAACTGACCAGCGGCATGTGGCTAACCAGCAAAATACGCTTGAGATTCTGGTCCCGGGCTTTTGACATTGCAAGTCTGGCGTCAAGATAGTCGTGCACGCTCTGTGCATCGCCATCTGGCGTAATATCTTCGAATATTTCCATTTTCGACGCGTGAATATCCAGCGAAAGCATATCGTAGGTTTGCCGCGCGCGCCGATACGGACTGACAAGCGCAATATCCACCTTGCCATCGCGACACCAGCTTTCCTGCAACCACGACGCGGCACGGGAAACCTGCGTTCGACCAGCATCGGTTAACTGCCTGCTTTTATCGTCCAGACGCAGAGACTCCGCCTCACCATGGCGCATAATAAAAACAAAAATGTCGTCACTGCTACTTTGACCTGACATAACATTACGCATACTATAAATTCAGACACGGTAACGATAGCAGACCGATATGCCTGCGCCTAGTTTTAACGTACGCATATTCAGTATAAGGCCGGATTATCGTAAGTATCAGGGATATATGTTGTTCGATTTTTCCTGAAATGCACACTTCGTAAATATTGAGAGCATTTTGACGACATCACCCGATTTTGAAAACGCGCAATTTGTCACCCTGCAAAACGGATTGCGCGTCATGTTCTGCCAGCAGCAGGATTCTCCTACCAGCTACGTTTCCATGGCCGTCAAAGCCGGTCACTTTTATGACCCGAAGCACTGTCAGGGGCTGGCACATCTGTTAGAGCATATTCTGTTTATGGGGAGCCGGCACCTTCCTGCCCCGAACGAAATAAACGATCTGGTTAGTAAGCACGGCGGTAATATCAATGCGTGGACCGGCACAGAATACGCCAACTATCACTTTCATTGCCATACCGCATCACTGCCAGGCATTATCCCCGCATTTGCGGATATGCTTCGTCGCCCGCTGATAGACAAAGACGTCATCAAAAACGAAGTTCGCTCTATCGATGCAGAATTTAAATTTAAGCGAAAAGATGATTTACGTCGGCTGTATCAGATCCACAAAGAAACCTGCAACCCCGATCACCCGTTTAGCCAGTTTTCGGTAGGCAATGCAGAAATTTTCAACCAGCTGCATATTAATGAACTGCACAGTATGTTGCAGCAATTTCACCGTCAGTACTATTGTGCCAGTAACATGACGCTGTGCGTCATTTCGCCGTTGCCGGCGGATGACGCTTTGAATCTTATCCAACCTGCATTCGGGCAGTTTCCCTCTGGAGAAGAGGCGCACCAGGACTGGCCGGTACTGTACGAAGCAGACCAACTGGGTGTGGAAATCCGAATCCGTCCGCTGCAAGCTGCAAGGCGAATGATTGTGACATTCGCGCTCCCCGGGCTTCACAACGATTACAAAACAAAACCGCTAAACTATATCAGTCACCTTCTGGGCGATGAGGGCGAAGGCAGTCTGCTGTCGTTTTTAAAGTCGAAAAACTGGGTAACGAACCTTATCGCAGGCTCAGGTATTGAAGGGGAGCATTTTAAAGACTTCAATGTGAGCTTTCAGTTAACTGAGTCAGGCATTCAGCATTATGAGGAGGTGCTGAAAACCCTGTTCGATACGCTTATTTTAGTCCGCCAGTCTCTGGAGGAACCCTGGCGGTATCAGGAGAAAGCCAGACTCGCTACACTGGCCCTGCAGTATGAAGAGAATGTACGACCGCTAAACCTTGCCTGCGATTATGCACAACATTTATTTTCGTTTACGCCTAAAGATATCGTCAGACTACGTAGCACTATCGACAGTTTTGACAAACCCCTGCTGGAAGAGGCGCTGTCATACTTCCGTCCTGATAACATGCGGATAAAGATTATCTCTCAGGACGTTGAAACCGACCGCAGCTGTCAGTTTTACGACGCTGAATATAAAGTAGAAAAGTTGTCGCCTGCACTGCTTGAAACACTGGCAAGCAGGCATGAACCGCCAGCAGAAGTTTATCTCCCCGACGCCAATCCTTATCTTGGTGATGAATATCATCTTGTATTACCCGAGCACGGCCAGGATACCCCCCATGTTATCGCGTCTGCGCAGGGTTTTAATTTTTGGTTCGCCCAGGACCATCATTTCCACAGTCCGAAAGGCGACATTTATCTCTCTTTTGACATGGCTTCTTTCTCACATGACTTGCAGGCCGTTGCGGCAAAACGAATATGGCTGGGAGCATTAGATGAGTATCTGCAAGCAAAATATTACCGTGCAGAAATTGCCGGTCTGAACTACCGCATTTACGGGCATCAGGCCGGTCTGACTTTACATACCCGCGGCTTCACGAATCAACAGATGCTACTGGCCGAACAGCTTCTTGACGCTGTGATGGCGTTTTCAATGACGCCCGATGCGTTTGAGCGCAGTAAGCGCGCTCAGCAACAGGCCCTACAGAACTCACTTCTGAATAAGCCGACTAACCGGCTGTTTTCCCGCTTAAGCGTATTAGTTCAGCGCAACACACAAGCGCCGGTCGAATTACTGAAAGCCGTGGAATCTTGCCAGTTTGCCAATGTGAATACTATTCGCGACGCGTCTTTCAGCAGCTATTATGTCGAAGGGTTTATGCATGGCAACTGGTCCGCCGATGATGCCCGCGCTTTTGCTGATATCGTGTCTTCTCGCTGTTCCAATACGTCTGGCAACCCCCTGTCCCGTGCCGTGTCGCAGTTACCAATAGGAAGATCTCTGTATCATCAGGTGCAGTGCGAGCATGATGATGCTGCTGTCGTATTATACTTGCAGGCACCCAGCGCCAGCCTTAATGATATTGCGATGTGCATGGTGTTAGAACAGATGCTCGCAGCACCGTTTTTCAATGCGCTGCGAACAGAGCAACAGCTCGGATACGTCGTGGGCACCGGCTATGTGCCGCATAATCAGCACCCGGGCATTTCTTTTTATGTGCAAAGCCCTACACACGGGCCCGAAGCGCTCTTAAACGCCATGACAGGGTTTCTGTTCCAGCAACTTAACGAAATAGAGTTTTATCAGTATTACTGGTCAAGCATTCAACAAAACCTGCTCAAACAGCTGGAAGAAAGGGACTTGTCATTGTCGATGAAGTCTCAACGATTGTGGGTGAGTCTGGGTACCAAGGATCTTGAGTTTAACCGCAACACCCGACTGGCTGAATGTATCGCAGGTATCAGTTTTAATGATATTCGCCTGTATGCTACCAAACTGGCTGAACGCGCACTTTTCGGAGAAATGGTGTTATTTGCCAGTGGTAAATTCGATGCCATAGATACGCCAGCCGACGTCACCATTTCCAATATTGCGGCATTCAAGAGCAACACGCCTTACTTCAGTTAGCAGGTTCATTTCAGTCAAAGACGCTGAGTGTAAAAGCCGCTAAGCCCAAAGGAACGACGAACAAATCCATTGTCTGTCACCGTGACGTGGCCCCGAATTCAGATAATAAGTGCACCACTCATGGTTAAACGGTGAGAAGAGATCAACTGCCTGTTGGTGGTACTCT